>CAWILA010000007.1:665000-1023958 GCA_963836895.1 uncultured cyanobacterium
GCCCTATTAAGACTCGGTTTCCCTTTGGCTTCGGATATCTTCTCCTTAACCTGCCAGTACCTATAAGTCGCCGGCTCATTCTTCAACAGGCACACTATCACACGTTTAATCGTGCTCTAATTGCTTGTAAGCTCACGGTTTCATGTTCTATTTCACTCCCCTCCCGGGGTTCTTTTCACCTTTCCCTCGCGGTACTCTTCTCTATCGGTCACACAGGAGTATTTAGCCTTACGAGGTGGTCCTCGTGGATTCAACCGGAATTTCTCGTGTTCCGGCCTACTCAGGATACAGCTAGTATCTTTAAGATTTTGACTACAGGACTCTCACCCTCTTCGGTTCACCTCTCAAGTGATTCGTCTATCCGCTAGATTCCATGTCGCTGTCCTACAACCCCAGTAGTAAAAACCACTGGTTTGGGCTCTTCCCGCTTCGCTCGCCGCTACTAAGGGAATCGATTTTTCTTTCTCTTCCTACAGCTACTTAGATGTTTCAGTTCACTGCGTTAGCTCATACTCACCTATGGATTCAGTGAGCTGTATTTAGGGTTGCCCCATTCGGATATCTCTGGATCAATGCCTGATTCCGGCTCCCCAAAGCGTTTCGTCGGTATCCACGTCCTTCTTCGCCTCTGTGTGCCTAGGTATCCACCGTGAGCCCTTTGTAGCTTGACCTTCTATCTCTAGAAAATCATTGGCTACCATCTACTAGTTCTCTTCCCCTTACTTTCTCGGTCAGTTAGCTTTCGCTTTCCTTCCTCGATTACTTGGTTTCGTAAACTAATAGCTGGGCTTTCTAATCTTCAAATGTCTACAAGACACTCGAACTACCTTTGCTTTCTTATAGTTTTCTATGCAGTTGTCAAGGTTCTTGCTAGTCTCGAAAGACCAGCACTCTATAATGACTCTCCCTCGCAGAAGGCATTACTAGATGCTGATTTCTTTTGACAATTAATCCTATTCAATCAACAGCTCATACGCTGTAGTTGATGATAGCCTGTCGTTGGTGGAGGTAAGCGGACTCGAACCGCTGACATCCTGCTTGCAAAGCAGGCGCTCTACCAGCTGAGCTATACCCCCATATTTGTAGTATGAAAGTGGGCCATCCTGGACTCGAACCAGGGACCTCACCCTTATCAGGGGTGCGCTCTAACCACCTGAGCTAATAGCCCATGCCGCTATCTATTTGTTCATCAACTCTCCCTAGTTCCCTAGTTCCAGATGACTCACTTATTAATAGTGGTGTCGTAACACCCAAACAATTTGAAGAGGAATACTTACTCGATTCTTTACTCGCTACTTACTTGTTTAGGTTAAATAACTTTCTTTCTCTCGCTTGTATGCTTTAACTAACAAAACCCTCAACGACCTTAGGTGACTACAGCTACAACCTATTCGCTAATCGCTTTCAGTTGATAACTTAGTAGGTCTCCCTCTAAGGAGGTGATCCAGCCACACCTTCCGGTACGGCTACCTTGTTACGACTTCACCCCAGTCATCAGCCCTGCCTTCGGCATCCCCCTCCTAAAAGGTTGGGGTAACGACTTCGGGCGTGGCCAACTTCCATGGTGTGACGGGCGGTGTGTACAAGGCCCGGGAACGTATTCACCGCAGTATGCTGACCTGCGATTACTAGCGATTCCGCCTTCATGCAGGCGAGTTGCAGCCTGCAATCTGAACTGAGCAACGGTTTATGGGATTAGCTCACTATCGCTAGTTGGCTGCCCTTTGTCCGTTGCATTGTAGTACGTGTGTAGCCCAGGATGTAAGGGGCATGATGACTTGACGTCATCCCCACCTTCCTCCGGTTTGTCACCGGCAGTCTCCTTAAAGTGCCCAACTTAATGATGGCAACTAAGGACGAGGGTTGCGCTCGTTGCGGGACTTAACCCAACATCTCACGACACGAGCTGACGACAGCCATGCACCACCTGTCTCTACGCTCCCGAAGGCACTCTTCCCTTTCAAAAAGATTCGTAGGATGTCAATCCCTGGTAAGGTTCTTCGCGTTGCATCGAATTAAACCACATACTCCACCGCTTGTGCGGGCCCCCGTCAATTCCTTTGAGTTTCACACTTGCGTGCGTACTCCCCAGGCGGAACACTTAACGCGTTTGCTTCGATACTGACCGGGTCGATACGGCCAACACCTAGTGTTCATCGTTTACGGCTAGGACTACAGGGGTATCTAATCCCTTTCGCTCCCCTAGCTTTCGTCCATCAGTGTCAGTTATGGCCCAGTAGAGCGCCTTCGCCACTGGTGTTCTTCCTAATATCTACGCATTTCACCGCTACACTAGGAATTCCCTCTACCCCTACCACACTCAAGTCTAGTAGTTTCAATTGCCGATCCACAGTTGAGCTATGGGCTTTAACAACTGACTTTCTAAACCACCTACGGACGCTTTACGCCCAATAATTCCGGATAACGCTTGCATCCTCCGTCTTACCGCGGCTGCTGGCACGGAGTTAGCCGATGCTGATTCCTCAAGTACCGTCAGTACTTCTTCCTTGAGAAAAGAGGTTTACGACCCACAGGCCTTCCTCCCTCACGCGGCGTTGCTCCGTCAGGCTTGCGCCCATTGCGGAAAATTCCCCACTGCTGCCTCCCGTAGGAGTCTGGGCCGTGTCTCAGTCCCAGTGTGGCTGATCGTCCTCTCAGACCAGCTACTGATCGTCGCCTTGGTAAACCATTACTCCACCAACTAGCTAATCAGACGCGAGCTCATCTACAGGCTATAAATATTTCACCTCTCGGCACATCCGGTTTTAGCAGCAGTTTCCCACTGTTGTCCCGGTCCTATAGGCAGATCCTCACGCGTTACTCACCCGTCCGCCACTAACACCCGAAAGTGTCCGTTCGACTTGCATGTGTTAAGCACGCCGCCAGCGTTCATCCTGAGCCAGGATCAAACTCTCCATTTTATCAACAGATAACTAACCTCACACTCTTACATGCACAGCTAATTAGTTTGTCTCTTTACTCAGCCTTCTCTGGCTATCCTATTGCTCCCCTGAACATAGACATGCTACACTCAGTGCAATTTTAATTCTTAACGAGGGTCTCGTTAATTCTCTTCAAATTATTTGATTTTCTAGGTGCTACTCCTCGCCTCTAGGTTCGGTCCCGTTCGGGTCCGTTCCCTTCAGCGCTCAACTAATGTAGCGCTGATTTACCTTTGGTGTCAACTGTTTTTCTAAATTAAACACAGAAAGGCTGTATCTGCTGATACATAAGGTTTTCGCTTCGTAACATTTCGAGTCAATCAAAAAAGCTTCCATTTGCTCGGAGCTTTTTTGCTCTTTAAAGCTCTGCTAGATAGACGTGAAGACAAAGTTCGAGTTCATCGCAAGAGGCTATGAGCTTGAGTGGGGTGTGATCGCCCGAGACGAGCTTCTCTTTGTCGGCGTGATGGCGGAGACTATATGTTGTTGAAAGTGTTATTGAAGGATGCGCAGTGAATTTTCAGTCTGTCATTGCTATGTTGAATCAGTTTTGGGCGGATCAGGGCTGTGTAATTATGCAGCCCTACGATACGGAGAAAGGCGCAGGTACAAAAAGTCCCCATACTTTTTTGAGGGCAATTGGCCCTGAGCCCTGGGCTGTTGCCTATCCGGAGCCTTGTCGGCGGCCTACGGATGGGCGCTATGGAGAAAATCCGAACCGGTATCAGCATTATTTTCAATATCAGGTGTTGATTAAGCCATCGCCTGAGAATATTCAAGACCTTTATCTAGATTCGCTGCGGGCACTGGGGATTATGCCTGAGGATCACGATGTGCGTTTTGTGGAGGATAACTGGGAAGACGCGGCAGTTGGAGCTTGGGGCGTAGGTTGGGAGGTGTGGCTAGATGGTATGGAAGTTACGCAGTTCACCTATTTCCAACAGTGCGGTGGGTTGGACTGTCGCCCAGTATCAATTGAGATTACCTACGGGTTAGAAAGACTCACTATGTATCTGCAAGAAGTCGATGCGATGGCTAAGATTCAGTGGAACGATGAGCTGACCTATGGCGATATCTATATGCAGGCGGAGATTGAGAGCTCTACTTACAACTTTGAGGCTTCTAGCTCTGAGCTGCTGTTCAAGCTATTTGATCTGTATCAGCAGGAAGCAGAACAGCTGATGAAGCGATCGCTTGTACTGCCAAGCTATGACTATGTGCTGAAATGCTCGCACGCTTTTAACCTATTAGATGCGCGCGGCGTAATTTCGGTAACTGAGAGGACTCGCTACATTCGGCAAGTGCGTGGACTTGCCAGAAAAGTTGCTCAACTCTATTTGGAGCAAAGGGAAAGACTAGGATTTCCTCTTCTGAAGAAGGGAGAAGCGTCGACTTCTGAACCAAAAGCATTGCCGGCTTAGATTGGGTCATGTTAAGACGTACTGAGTGTCTTGATGTATGCCAAGGAGAAAGATTGTGGGCGCAGGGTTACGAGCGTATTTAGAACCAGTTGCCAATTGGTTTGCGGGATTTAATTTGCCCGAGTCGATCGTGCACTGGGGTCATCCGGTGATGATGGCGATTGTGGTATTTTTGATGGGCGGGTTTGTAGCCTATGCAGGCTGGCAGGGCCGACTAGCGACGGAGGCTGGGGTCGCGGTAGAGCAGAAGCAGAAGCACGTAAGGGTTGCACCGCTGATGTATTTGTTTATTGTGCTGGGTGCTAGCGGTGGAATTTTGTCGCTGGTGATGCAGAGCAAACCAATTTTGGAGAGTCCGCATTTTTGGACAGGGATGGGAGCGATCGCACTCCTCACTACCAACGCAATCATCGCAGCTACAAAGTTTGGAAAGGGTAGCGAGGTGCTCCGATCTGCTCACGCATATATTGGTAGTACGGCGATGGTGCTACTGGTTGTCCACGCTTTTTTTGGAGCCCAGCTTGGGCTGTCGTTCTAAACACTATATTTACGAACATCGCTATAGGAATACAGCTGCTCTGGGTGAAACACTCAGAGCTTTTTTAGTTGACGGATATGGTGCGGAAAGGATAGATGAAACCACTAAAGAGATAGGGAAAGTTGATGCATGGGCTCTCTAAACAGAGCAAACATTCATGAGCTATCGCTATGACACGCTGGGGAACGTTGGTGACTATCGGAGCTTATTTAGTGGGGCTCTTTGTCACAGGCATCACAGATGCTCAGGTAATGAGTGGGGTATCGGTAGCAGGCGTCGGATTACTAGCGATTGGTATAGTGAGTAGCCTGAGCATGCCCCGGTTTTGGCGGTTGGGACCTACGAAGAGGCAGTGGTGGATTGCTGGGCTTGTTGGTCTGGTGGCTGCTAGCTACTGTGTCGCGCGATCACCTCAGCCGGCGGCAAATGATGTGAGTAGATTTGCCGCTGGTCAGGAGAAGCGAGTAGTAGGAACAGTTGTTCAAATGCCGCAAATCAGTCGCAACGGTAAGGGTCAGTTTTTTCTAAAAGCACAGTCAGTTAGAGGATCGGGCAGTAGAAGCAGTATTGAAGCACCCCGAAAGGTAGGCGGAAAGCTTTATGTAAGTGCGCCGTTGTGGCCCAGCCAAAAGCTGTATCCAGGAGAACTTGTAGAGCTACGGGGTCGGATTGAAGCGGTTGATAGCGCGCAAGGTGGGTTTGACAAGTATTTATCGAGAAGAGGATGCTTCGCGAGCTTCAGAGCGAACTGGGTAGAGTTTTTACCGAACCAAGAGCCGCCGAAGTGGGCGCTGTGGAAGCTAAGAGCACGGATTGTGGTTGCACAGGAGCGTTGGCTAGGGGAACCGGCGGGCAATCTGATAAGCGCTATGACGTTGGGCAGAAAGGCGGTGAATTTGCCCTATGAGATTCGAGACAGCTTCATCGATGCTGGTTTAGCACACACATTGGCAGCGTCCGGATTTCATGTGTCTTTGCTGCTGGCACTTGTATTAGGGAGTTTGAAATCACGCTCGCCTAAAGTCCAGGCGGCTGGAGGTGGACTCGCACTGCTACTTTATGTGGGGCTCACTGGCTTGCAGCCTAGTGTTGTGCGCGCGTCAGTTATGGGTATGGGTGCAATGATAGGTCTGGCGACTCAGCAAAAGGTAAAGCCGTTGGGTGGTTTGCTGATGGCAGCTGTGCTAATTTTGCTATTCAATCCAACGTGGATATGGGATGTGGGATTTCAGCTAAGTGTGGTGGCTACGCTGGGACTGATTCTGACGGTGGCTAGGCTAGTGAGATATTTGGACTGGATGCCAACTGCGATAGCGACGCTGCTGGCTGTGCCTGTTGCTGCTTACCTTTGGACGATTCCGCTTCAGCTGCTTTATTTTCAGCGGTTGCCGATATACAGCATTCTGCTAAATACGCTTGCAACGCCGCTAGTAATTGCGATTAGTTTGGGCGGGTTTGTGAGTGCGATCGCTGCCATCATAGTACCGGTGATGGGTAGTGCGATTGCCTCTAGCCTATATTTGCCAATCCATCTCCTCATCTGGCTCGTTGATCGATTCAATCAACTGCCATTCAGCTCGATTGAGATTTCGGGTGTAAAAGGGTGGCATGTCGTCCTCAGCTACAGCGTATATGTGGCCATTTGCATTTGGCTGTGGAGAAAAGAGAAGCACCTTGAAATAGATGAGTCAGCAGGTTTTATGCTGTAGATTTGACCGAGATTTTCAGAGAAATCGGTGTAAGATGTAGAACCATCTTGGAGAGGTGGCAGAGTGGTTGAATGCGGCAGTCTCGAAAACTGTTTTAGGGTCACACCTAACGGGGGTTCGAATCCCCCCCTCTCCGTTCCAACAGAATCGAGTTTGCTAGCCTGCCGTTACGGTAACCAGAACTGCGGCAGGAGCTGTCGACTGATGTCGCGAACGGCGCGGTTCACTGTGCGAGCTGCTTGAATATGTGGCTCGTCTGGAATGATGGGGATGATATCAGCACGATAGCCATCGCCCAGCCTGTCGATTACGCTATTGGCAGCCTCTAAACCTGTGACATAAGCTTTCTCTTGAGACCAAGAGCCGTGACGGGTGACGATCCAGTCACCGCTCATGAAGAGATTTGAAAAGCTGGTAGTGCCAGGTAACAAGTAGCGATAGCTGCCGGGGGCGAAGTGACTAACGCCTTGACGGATGCGAATAACCGCATGATCGATGACTTTGGCATCTCCAAAGGTAGGAATGCACCCGGCGAGGTCTTTTTGAACAAGCGGAATGATCTGCTCGTCACTGAGGTTTAGCAGCTGATTGGCGTGGTAGTAGTCGGCTTCGACGACGGTGCCGGGTTCGTTGGCGTACTCGTCGTGCAGGTTGTTGAGATCGAAGAAGGTCCAGCCTGTAGTTTGGTGAAAGCCGAAACAGGCATTTGAAGGGAGAGGAATGTCGATTTTGCGGTCGAACCAAAGACGGGTGGCGAGAACATCAATGCCGCCGAGGTTTGAGAGGTTGCGGAATTCGAGGCGCGATCGCAACACTTCACTGTTCGCCACAATCTTCTTCATTCCAGTGATACCCACGGAGAAAATCACCGCGTCCGCTTCAAACACTTCATCATCACAGATAACCGCGTCAATTTTGTTATCTGAACTGACTTGGACATCTGTCACTCGTTTGTTCGCGAGAATTTCTCCACCTGACCTTTCGATTTGCTCAACCCAGGGTCTAAAAATCATTTCGCCGACTGTGCCACGGCACCAGCGGACGTCAAAATCTGGCTGGTGAGCGAGGATGAAGTAGTAGAGCATACCTAACGCAGCTGCCGCTGAACACTGTTCACCAGGCGCAAATAAACCCACCAGCAACATCGGCTCAAAAGATTCTTTGTAGAGTCGTTCGGAGACGCCGTATTGCTTGAACAGCTCACGGGCAGTCATGTTGTCATAGCGTTTCCAAGCTTCGTCGGAGTTGTCAAAATCGATAAGCGAGTACAGCAGAGGTAAGGCTGAGAGGCGGTCAACTAGCGGTAAGCGTTTGAAGCGAGTGTAAACAAAAGTTCCCAACGGCGTGGGAAGGTATGGCTCACGCTGAAAAATGGGCGATTCTACCTCTAAACCTGCTGGGGAATATTGAGACGAGCGAGTGTAAGGGGTGAAAGGCTGGATACCTAGCTCATCGGTAAGAGCAAATATATTGTTGTAGGGATACCAGAATCCGTGGATACCCGCTTCGACAGAGCGTCCTTTTGGGGTTTGCCAACCGGCAACGAGGCCACCGGGGTAAGCGCCTGCTTCGAGTAGGGTGACGGCATAGCCTTGTTTTGAAAGGTGATAGGCTGCGCCGAGTCCAGCCCACCCGGCACCGACAATGACGACTTTCTTTTTAGGGTTTGAATTGGGCATTTTGAAGGCGAGAGTGTATTGGGATAGTAGGGCTTCGACTACGCTGAGCCCACGGGCTTGAGTAAGCGAATTTGATTAGGTTGGGTAAGAAGTAAGAAACAGTATGGCTATCTACTAGCGTAGAGGTTTCATCCGTGATTACGCTCAGTCCATGGGTGGGAGTAGGTAAGGCTGAACGCTAGGGAGAGCTAAAAGTAAGCAAAAAAAAGCCACGGGATTAGCCGTGGCTTTTTCATTAATCATTTGAGATTAGTAAGTTAGCTGACGCCAATAAGAGCAGGCTCTTTTGCCGGAAGAGCAGTGATTTCACCGTCTTTGTCTATATCGAAGACAACGGTGTCGCCGTCTTTGAGGGTGCCCGACAGAATAGCTTCGGCAAGGTGATCTTCTACGAGGCGAGAGATTGCGCGACGCATAGGTCTTGCACCGTAGCGCTGATCGTAGCCTTCATCTACTAAGCGCTCTTTGAAAGCATCGGTCATCTCAAACTTGAGATTGCGCTCGCTCAATCGAGTGCTTACCTGCTTCAGCAAGATGCCAGCAATTTCCTTCACTTCGTCCTTAGTAAGCTGACGGAAGACAATGATTTCGTCAATCCGGTTAATCATCTCAGGGCGGAAGAACTGCTTCATCTCTTCATTCACAAGGTTGCGAATGTTGTTGTAGCGACTTGTGGTCTCATCATCTTCAGTCAGCTCAAAGCCCAAACCACCACCACCTTTCTCGATGACTTTAGAGCCGATATTACTGGTCATGATGATCAGCGTGTTCTTGAAGCTGACTTCACGACCTTTGGAATCAGAGAGATGGCCCTCATCTAACACCTGCAAGAGAATGTTAAACACATCGGGGTGAGCTTTCTCAATCTCATCCATAAGGATGACACTGTAGGGCTTGCGACGTACTGCTTCGGTCAGCTGACCACCCTCGTCGTAGCCGACGAAACCTGGAGGGGAACCAATAAGCTTGGAGACCGTATGGGATTCCATAAACTCAGACATATCTAGACGAATCATTGACTCCTCAGAGCCAAAGACTGACTGTGCAAGCGCTTTTGCTAGCTCAGTTTTACCGACGCCAGTAGGTCCAGAGAAGACCAAGCTAGCAATGGGTCGCTCCATACCACGTAATCCAACCCGGGCACGTCTGATAGCGCGGGAGACAGCTTCAACCGCCTCATTTTGACCGACTACCCGTTCATGTAGCGTGTCTTCGAGATGCATCATCATGGCCGATTCGGTTTCGGTGATGGCATTGACCGGAACGCCGGTCCAGGAAGAAACGATGTCGGCGATGTCTTCATCACTTACCTTTGGAATTTCAGTGATAGAGACACCGGCTTCTAGCGTGTCTTGAATTTTCTGAGTCAAGGAAGACTCAGTTTCACGCAGCTGCGCAGCTTGATCGAAATCCTGATGCTGGACGGCTTCCATAATGTCTTTTTGGACCTGACGGAGCTCGCTACGAAGTTCGCTAGCTGGGATATTGCGGGAGTAGCGCAAGCGCACTCTGGAACCGGCCTCGTCGATGAGGTCGATGGCCTTATCTGGCAGGTGGCGATCGGTGATGTAGCGATCGCTCAAATTAGCCGCAGCTTCTACAGCTTCATCGGTGATATTTAACCGGTGGAACTGCTCGTAGCGACTGCGCAGGCCGTACAAAATTTCGACAGTATCTTCAACAGAAGGTGGCGCGATAGTAACCGGTTGGAAGCGACGCTCTAGAGCAGCGTCCTTCTCAATGTACTTACGGTACTCGTCTAGCGTTGTAGCACCGATGCACTGCATCTCGCCTCGGGCTAAGGCAGGCTTAAGTAGGTTGGCTGCGTCCATACCGCCTTCTAGCGAGCCTGCACCTACAAGGGTATGAATCTCATCAATGACCAGGATGACATCTTGAGACTTGCGCACTTCTTCAATAACTTGAGTGATGCGCTCTTCGAAGTCGCCTCGGAAGCGAGTACCCGAAACAAGGAGGCCCATATCCAGGCTAATAACCCGACGGTCGATAAGCGCTTCGGGAACGTCTTGATTGACGATGCGCTGTGCGAGGCCTTCTGCGATCGCAGTTTTACCCACACCCGGCTCACCAACCAATACAGGGTTATTCTTAGTGCGCCGACCTAAAATCTGAACAACACGCTCAATTTCTTTATGGCGACCAATCACAGGGTCGAGCTTGCCTTCAGCGGCCACTGCCGTGAGATCTGTGCCGTAATCAGTCAGTACGCTACCGTCAGACTTACGCTCTGACTTTTTACTGCCACTAGAGCGACCAGAGGCCACTGGAGTACTCTCGCCGATCACTCGGACTAGCTGCACTCGGATTTTCTCAGGATCTACGCCTAAGTTGGCAATAACTCTGTACGCAACGCTCTCAGAATTCTGAGTTAGGCTGAGCAGCAAGTGCTCAGGCTCAATATAAGGATGGTCGAGCTTACGAGCTTCTTGGAAAGCCTGTTCAAAGACTTGCTTAACCTTGGGAGTGAAGGGAATTTCTACCGGACCGTTTCCAGAACCTCGGCCAATAATAGATTCTACTTCTGTGCGCGCGTTGGTGAGGTTAATACCAAATTCGTCTAACACCTTGGCGGCAATGCTGGTATTTTCTTTGATGATACCGAGCAATAGCTGTTCGCTACCGACAAAGTTGTGACCCAGGCGACGGGCCTCTTCTTGCGCCTGCATGATGACTGCGATCGCGGTATTAGTGAAATGCTCAAACATATTTTGAGTGACCTCTAGCCCAGGTTTAATGGCTTAACGTACTGCTTTGATAACTGCGCCTAACAAATGGCTTAAACAATTGCATAAAGCAGACGGAACCAATTGTTCACGCTGGCTTTAAGTTAAGTTATTTATCTACTGATGCCAATATACTTGTATTTCAGGACATCTGGCACTAGAGAGAGCCGTAATCTATGGTGTGTTTTCCGTAACGCACACATTAACAGCTTTTGCTAGCGGGTGTTAGTCGAATTTCTATTTTAATCTAGATCTACAAAACTTAACTATCTCATTGCATCCGTCACATTGCGGAGCCGATGTTTACTCTGGATCTAAACACGCTAGAAAGCAGTGGCAGACGGCCCTACCTATCGGCAATTTTCGTAGGTGCGGAACGAGGATATCGAGGCCCCATCACAACCGCAACAGCTTCACAAAAAGCGAGCACAACAACGATGTGAACTCTAGTTGGCATGAGCAAACGTTAGCCAGTGAGTATTTACTCAGCAAAATCGGCTGTGCAAACAGATAGGATCTCTAGATCTTGAGCACTAAGGTTGTCTAACCTCTGAAAGCCTTCCAATGTGTAGGCACCAGCGCCACTGCCAGCTATTAGCGAGCTATCTAGTGTAATTGCAACGTCGTACGGATAAACGGTTTGCTCATAGCTGTCGACAACATTGACAGATAGCTGATTCGGCTGCATTGAGCCGTAGAAGCAATCGTAGGAGGAGTTGGGCTGATAAAACGCGCCAACGGTTCGGTTGTTTTGAATAGAGAGAACCGCGTAGGTAGCGCCGTTTACACCTGGCTGTGAGCTTTGACCGAACAAATAATTACCATCTTCGAGAACGGCTCGCTCTGTAGCTGTATTAGCAGACGTATCAGCGAACGCCACCACAGAAGTTGTAGGTCGCATCTTATCAGCAGATACTTTTGTAGATGTCTGTGTGGAGGACTGTGCAGGACTCATCTCGGGAAAGGCAAAGCCAATAGCAGCAACCGCTAGGAGAGAGGCTTTGAGCAAGTGAGTTCGAGTAGAGATGATTTTGAGGAAGGTCATTGCAGCACGCTCCGGTGTATTAAAAGATCTAAGGCGATGTAAAAAAAAGGCGAGATAAGAACCGGTCAGATCAGAAGCAAAAATTTGCTGCTCAGAGGACCTAAAGAAGCGTTAGTGCTTTTCCTAACGTTCATGTGTACAGCTTTCATCTCAGGAAAAGGATTTATGAGCTACCAGGGTAACGATCCTGCGCTGAGTGACGTATCTGCTACAAGTAAGAATGCCGTCAGTTGAAAGGTAGAGAGCATGTCAGAAACCGGTAAAGGGAGTTGGGAGACGCTACAACACCAGCTGAGAAATTTGGAAGGTCGCAGTTATAGAGAATACAAAAGCACCAAGGGCGATTACATATTTCCTGACTTCACGTTGAGTGTGGACTACGTACAGGGCGATCCGTTTGCAGCGCCAAGCCGCATCCGTATTCGCCTACCTCAGTCGGTGGCTCAGTTCCCGCCTCAGTGGATAACTGATTATGTTTGCCAGTGTGCGATCGCCGACTACCTCACTAGGCAAGTCGCTCAAGTGGCTAAAAAACTGGCCAAAAAACGGGGCTCTGGCAAGAGTGGAGAAATTGAGATTGCCCTCCCAAGTCAAGCCATACTAAGGCGCAGCGCTCTTTGGATAGATGAAAGCGGCATCGAGATGAGGCTGACAGTTGGGCTACCGGCCTTTGGGAGAAGGATTGCTGGGAAGGCAGCCGCCGCCCTTCTATGTAGGGATATTCCGGCTTTGGTTGCTCGCACGCTCAGATACGAAGCGGTAGATTTGGTAGCTCTAGAGAAGCATGTACACACGTTAGAGGACGCTGAGGCGCTTAGAAATCAGCTTGCAGACCACGGACTGATTGCCTTTATTGCAGCGGACGCTTGCCTGCCTCGGCGCAGCGGCATTGATAAACGCCCGCTAGAAGACGATGCGGCTGTACTTATTCCACCGGCTGAAGACACTATCAGACTTGAGACGCCGCACAGTAGCTGGGTGGAAGGACTGGGCATTCGCACTGGGGTGACGCTGATTGTAGGCGGTGGGTATCACGGCAAGTCGACATTGCTCCGAGCGATTGAGCAGGGCATTTATAGTCACGTGCCAGGAGACGGGCGGCAGCAGGTGGTGGCGAATGCAGCTGTGGTAAAGCTGAGGGCAGAAGATGGTCGCAGTGTAGTAGGGGTGGATATTTCACCTGTAATCAATCACTTGCCACAAGACCGGGACTCTCGGCGTTTTTCGACAGCGAATGCGAGTGGCAGCACGTCTCAGGCGGCAGGGCTAATAGAAGCGGTAGAAGCTGGGGCGAAAGTGCTGCTGATTGATGAGGATACGGCGGCGACGAATTTTATGATTCGCGATCGCAACATGCAAGCTTTGATCGCAAAGGACAAAGAACCGATTACCCCTTTTGTCGATAAGGTGCGGCAGCTGTATGACGACTACGGCGTTTCGACCATTCTGGTGATGGGCGGCAGTGGTGATTACTTTGCGGTGGCCGATACGGTGATTGCGATGGAAAACTATCAGCCGCGTATCGTGACAGAGCAGGCGCAGGCGATCGCACAGAAAAATCCGGCTCAGCGCCAGCAAGAAGGTGGACAAAGCTTCGGCAAGATTACCCCTCGAGCAGTATTACCTGGAAGTCTACCGTCGGGAAAAGGTGATCGCGCTCTAAAGGTAAAGGCTTATAAAGATAGCCTCATGCTGGGCTACGAAAATATTGATCTAAGAGCGGTTGAGCAGATTGCTGAAGCGCACCAAGTGAGAGCGATCGCACAGGCAATAATCTATGCCGAACGCTACTACTTCGAGAAGACCAGATCACTTAGCGAAGTTCTCGACTGTGTTATGTCGGATATCGAAAGAAGCACCTTGGACGTACTCACAGAGGATAAGTCGCCTTTTGGCAAAGGACTCATGGGAGATCTGGCTATGTTTAGGCGGTTTGAGTTGGCAGCCGCGATAAACCGGCTCAGGACAGTTAAGATGGATACCTATTTTAATTCTGCGAGAGAATTAGATTAAGAACTTCTTAAGTCAAAACACATTTATTGATGTAGTCGATATGGTTGTAGGCGAGATACCTCCTAACTGCGTCTTAAGTCCCGTTTTGCTGCCTTCCATAGCCCAGCAAGCGGGGCTTTTTTTGGTCTTGTTTGGCGCGTCTCGAATAGCAAGAGAGTAAAATCGAAGACTCTTTTACGGCTGATCTATACGGCTCTATTAGTAAGAAAATAGCTCAGTAAGAAAATAGCTAAAAACGATAATGAAGAAAGAACGGGCGTCGTGGGTACAGCTGACACCTGATGTGAAATGGGTTTTGCTACTGACGGGAGCTGCGATCGCACTCTGGACCGTAGGCCTCGGTAACATGCCCTTACGAGATTGGGACGAAGGCTATTACTCAGTCGTTGTCAGAGAAATCGTGCGTACAGGAGAGTGGTTTTATCCTATGCGCTTTGGAGAGCCCTATTTTCCTAAGCCACCTTTTGGCTACTGGGTGGGGCTAATAGGCTACGCAATCTTTGGGCATATCAGCGAGTTTACGCTGCGATTTCCGATGGCGCTATTAACGGCGTTTGGGGTTCCTTTTCTGTATGGCGTTGTACGAGAGCTGAGCCCACGACGTTCTGAAGCGATTATTGCGGCAGGTGTATACATGACGCTGCTGCCAGCGGTGCGTAACGGGCGGCTGCATATGTTCGATGGGTTTATCAATACGCTGCTAATTCTGCTGATATTTTGCTTACTTCGATCAAAGAAGTCTTTGCCTTGGGCGTTTGGCATAGGACTGTGCTTAGCGGGAATTGCGCTTTCTAAGGGGATTTTAGCGATCGCACTGGGTGGCATCGCCTTTGCTTTTGTCGTTGTAGACCGTCGCTGGCACGTTCTAAAAAATCCCTACCTATGGCTAGGCATTGGGGTTGGGGCTACCGTCACCTTTGGATGGAATATTGCTCAGTGGCAAAGGTATGGAGATGTTTTTTTACAAGAGCATCTCGGATTCAATAACGTGGCCCGTATCGCGACTACGCTAGAGGGTCACGACGAGCCGGTTTGGTTCTATCTCGTCGAAATCGCTAAGTATACGTTTCCGTGGGTGTTGTTCTGGCCTGGCGGGCTCCTTTTAGCCTGGCGCGCCCGTCATACCTCAAGAGGCTTACTGGTTTTGACTGGAACCGTCTTATTTATGAGCATGGTGTCACTTATGCAAACCAAGCTGCCTTGGTATGTGATGCCAGTTTATCCATTTATGGCGATGGCGGTCGGCTGGCAGGTCGCTCAGCCAGTGAAAGCCTACGCCTACTATCTGCGCTGGATCTTCGCGTTGGCGGTGCTAGCAGGCGTTGGAGGGATTGTCTATTTCGCGATTGAAGATCCGCAAATTCCTCTGCTCTTATTAGGAGCGTGCCTCTCAGCCACAATGGGACTGGTAGCACGGCAGCTGTTTCAGCGACAGTCTTACTACGCAAACACCTTGCTCGTTGGAATGTACAGTTGCCTATTTTTGCTGATGCTATCGCGCTCATGGATCTGGGAGATCAATGAATCTTTCCCGGTTGTCGGCGTTGGTGCCATGGTGCGAACTTACGTGCCAGCAGGAGAACCTTTCTATAGTTCTTATCCCTACAACCGGCCCAGTCTTGAGTTTTATTCTGAGCACCGTATGCTCACGGCAAAGACCGATGAGCTAGAACAAAAGCGAGAGGAGGGCTTCTACTTATTGCTAGAACCAGAGGCGCTTATGGCGCTAGAAATTCCACCTGCGGCAGTCGTTGAAACGGCAGAAGGACTCAGCCTAATCATGCCGTAAGCCTCAGTGGTTGTAAACATTCAAAAAAGCCAAAAAAAGCTGTTCCTACTCCACTAGGAACAGCTTTTGCTGATGCTAAAAGCGATGGAGCCTTGCACGTACAAGGGCGTTACTCAGTGAGAATATCTATACAGTTACGGCCATCTTGCGCAGCGTTGCACTCTTCCCAGCGAATTTGACGTGCGAGGCCATCTGGCAGCTGGTCGATTCGCGATAGTGCCTGCTGAAACCAGGGCAAACTGGCCGCTGTATTTCCCTGACGAACATAGAGCTGGGCCTTGAGATAAAGCAGTTCTGGGTTCTTAGAGGCTTCTTCTAATGCGCTGTCGACAGCAACTAGCGCTTTATCGTACTCGGCCAAGTCGCGGTAGCCGATGGCAATTCCACGCTGTGCTAGATAGGAAGGGCTGCCATGTTCGCTCATTCGAGCGATCGCTTCGTCTGGATTAGAGAACGGTAAGTTCACAGCCAGCATCAAATCCATGTAGCCTTTAAGCAAATTCAGCTCAGGGTCGTTGGCGTCGATGGCCTCTGCGGCATCTAGCGAGCTGAAGACGGTTTGCAGCATACCAAGCGCTCTCGGTGTCCCTTGCGCTACGCCCTGCGTTTTTAGCAGGTGAGCACCTTTTAGGAAAGTACCAACGGCTGTGTACAAATGGCCTCGCAATTCATGAGTAGCCATCAGGTCTTGAGCGGTTTGCTCGGTCAGCTCTGCCTGATGCAGCACTTCATCTAAACCGCTTTCGCCTTCAAGATAAGCCATAGATGCGAGCATAGCGTGCACAAGAGGCTCGCCGGGTTCGTCCATTTCAGCCTGTGCCAAAATTTGCTTGGCCTCTGTATAGTTGCCTTCCTTGAAAATAGCGTTAAAGGCTTCTTCGGTACGATCGCCAATTTGATAGGGATTGCCCGCTCTAAAAGGGTCGGCGGCAAAACTCGGCAACGCCGCGCCCACACTCAAGCTGAGCGCTAAGAGCCCACTACCCAAACGGGTAACCAGCCGACGAATAGAACGAGCGGATAAAGGTAACGACATCATGGAATTATTTTGAAGGGCCATCGCAGTAATTGCTAAACGGTGTAAAAAAAGGAGAGTGCCAGTGTCTAGCTGAGGGTGCTAAAAGGCAGCTAAGGCAAACCTTCTCCGGCTAAAAGTATAGCCAGCCAGTTTTTGAAACCGGCATAGACTGTGGAGATCCCGAAGGTGGCATAGATGCAACACACGAGAAAGGACAATTCTTTGTAGTAAGCCGTTGTTAACGGGCTATACAGCCTTTCTAGGTAAGATTTCGCATACAGATCTTCTAATACAGAGATCTTCTAATATTGATGGTTAGGCATACGCACGATCTCCAAGAGGAATTGCTGCGGCCTAGGTGTCTTTTTGTGTGATTATTTTGAGCATTATTTTAGCGGGCGATCGCAGCGGTACAGGTAAAACAACGCTCACATTAGCCTTGCTAGCTGCTCTGAAAAAACGCGGTCATACCGTTCAATCTTTCAAAGTAGGACCGGATTATATCGACCCGATGTTTCACAGCGCGCTCACCCGTCGTCCTTGCTACAATCTCGATTCCGTTTTGACCAGTGAAGCCTATGTGCAGCAGAGCTTTCACACGCATAGCATCGGCGCGAGTCAAGCGGTTGTAGAAGGGGTGATGGGACTCTTTGACGGGGCAACTGGCATAGATGATACGGCCAGCACGGCGCATATTGCTCGGCTGCTGGGGTTGCCAGTGGTGCTCGCTGTCGACTGCGGACGGATGGCCAGGTCGCTAGCAGCGCTCGTGCAGGGCTATCGCGATTTTGATGTGCGGATAAATGTGGCTGGCGTGATTTTGAATCGGGTGGGGAGCGATCGCCATCTTCAGCTATTGAGCAATGCGCTTGCTGCCATCAACATGCCAATTTTCGGCGTCTTCCGTCGGGAAAAAGACATTCAGTTGCCGAGTCGTCATCTTGGACTGGTGCCTACTGGAGAAGTCAGCGAGTTCGAGAAAATTAGTGAGCGGTTAGCAGCACTTGGTGAGCGGTGTTTTGACTGGGAAAAGCTATCGCCAATGTTGAACTATTCGAGGACTGTAGGTAGCGATGTTTCGGACGTTCGGCAGGCGGCTACTGTGAGTGAGGGGAAGAAAGTGAGGATTGCGATCGCACATGACGCCGCCTTTAACTTCTACTACCCAGACAACTTTGAAGCACTAGAGGCACAGGGTGCAGAACTCATTTACTGGAGCCCACTTACCGACCAATCACTGCCCGTTGCAGATGGGCTATATTTTGGCGGCGGATTCCCAGAAGTGTTTGCGGCGCAGCTAGCTGCTAATAAATCTATCCGAAAACAGACAAAACAGGCTATCGACAGCGGTCTGCCGACTTACGCAGAGTGTGGCGGACTGATGTATCTCAGTCAAACGCTGGTAGATTTTGATGAGAAATCGTGGCCAATGGTCAACACGCTCCCTCAAACTGTAAAAATGGGAGGAAGGTTAGCGCTTGGATACCGCCAAGCAAAAGCTTTAGTAGACGGACCACTACTCAAAGCTGACCAAACTGTCGTTGGCCACGAATTCCATAAATCTAATATTGTCGAAACCATAGCCAGACCGCTGTACGAAACCCAAAGATACTGGGGGGAAACAGGCGAAGTTCAACAGGAGGGCCATTGCCAGCCTCATCTTCACGCCTCTTACATTCATCTACACTGGGGAGATAAGCCGGAGATTGTGAAGCGGTTTTTACAGCGATGTGCTGCTGGCCATAGCCGCGCTACAGAGCATTAATGTCTAAAGAGAAGCGGCCTAGTCCTGAGCTGTCGTAAGAATTTGCCAACACTCGATACTGTCCTGTAGTGGGTAGCACTATCGCGATACTAGCGTCTAGCGAATCGTCAGAGAGATCGTCGTTTTGCTCTAGCACTTCACCATCTGGCCCCACTAGAAACAAATAAGGATCAAATTCTTGACTAGATAGAACAATCAGCACGCGCTGCCCGGCCTCACCTTCAAAGACGAACTCTTCATAGCGGCTGCCGTCTTGTTCTAGCGTCGGTGAAAGTGGACTCAAAACGCCGCCAGTTTGAATGGGAAGATCAAAAGTTGACTCAGACGATCTAGAAACCGGTAGCCCAGTCGAGCGTTGAGAAGCCGAACTCTCTGATAGCCGCAGAGCATAAGTGCCAGTCTCTCTAGATCCAAAGGAGTTCGCCAATATGGTATAGGTACCGTCTTCTGGCAAAGTGAACACCAGTTTGGCGTTCCTGTCGCCACCACTATCGTCATCTTGAATCAGGTCACGGCCTTGAGGAGAGAGCAAAATTAAGTAGGCATCAACACTGGCACTGCTCATTTCTACCGCGATACGCTGTCCCTGGCGTCCTTCAAACGAATAGGCGTCGTAATAGCTATTGTCGGCAGGTAGAACTTCGCTATTTGCAGTGAGACTGCCTTGGATCGGGTCACCGTTTAGAGTGAGCTGCCTGGGTGCGCGGTTGGATCCCATGAGGAAGGGGGATTGCTGGGCGATCGCAGGAGCCGATCCGTTGCGCACTGCCGTTAGGAAGTCATTGACTTGGTTAATTGCGATCGCAAATCCAATTCCAATATTACCAACTGGCCCATCGGCAGCGCCTGAAGCCGAACGTCGGGGCGTAAAAATAGCCGTATTAATACCAACCAGCTCACCTCTACTGTTGAGCAAAGGCCCACCCGAGTTGCCAGGGTTAATAGCCGCATCCGTCTGAATCAAGCCATTTGCCGTATCGATACGGCTAACAATGCCAGTCGTAAAAGTGCCATCGAAGCGCCCAAAAGGATTGCCAATCGCAAAAGCCCGCTGACCGACCTGCACAGGAGCTGCCGCCAAACTAACGCTAGGAAGATTACTCGCCTGAATTTTTACAGCTGCCAAATCAGTGCCGTTTGTACCGTAGCCAACCACACGCCCTGTGTACTCCTGCCGGTCGGATAAAATCACCCTCACCGTATCCGAACCATCAACAACGTGAGCGTTAGTCACAATTAGGCCATCTGCACCCACGATCACCCCGCTACCCGTACCAAACTGAGTATCGATAGTTACCACCGCAGGACTCGCCGATTGATAAACGCGGACGTTGATATCTTCCTCCGTATCCCCGTTCGACTGCTTAGTCGCTGGCGTATCTATCTGCACATCTGTTGGGGACAACTCCCGCAGAATTGGCTGCGCCGTGGCGCTTTGCATTTGCCCAAACGACTGTGGACTTAGCAGCGTAATGGGGCTAGCAGCACTCAGTAACGTCAGGCCCAAACCACCTAAAAGAGCAAATTTGGCAGGAACAAAAGGAAAGCGCACGTTGATTTTCATGGGTGAGAAGAAGGAACACGGCAGCGAAAAGTCGGCAGACTCAAAAAGTGAGTCGATACTGAACTCTCCCCTTTTCACGAGGAGAATTCCGGATCAATGCGCACCCAACTGTACAAACTCACGCCACACAGTCAGCGATGAAAGTCTGCACCATCAAAGATTAGATGACCAGTTTAGCCAACCAATATCGTCACAAGCTCTCTGAGCTAGCCAATTCTTTTAACGACATCTTCCAATGCTTCTTTTGGCTCAGGGTAGTCGTACGAAAAGCCAGCCGCCTGTGTCCGCTCGGGCAGAACCTTTTGCCCTTTCAGCACGACTACTGCGCCATCGCCTAACAAAGCCTCAATCGCAAAGTCCGGCACGGGTAGCCAGGAGGGCCGGTCCATCACCTCGCCCAAAGTCTTACACAGGTCGTTCATCCGAACAGGCTCTGGCGCAGTGCCGTTGTATACGCCACTCATAGAAGGATCAAGCAGCGCCTTCATCATGAGGTTTACCAGGTCATCAATATGAATCCAGGAGAACCATTGGCGACCGCTACCAATGGGACCGCCAGCATAGAGCTTAAAGGGTGTGATCATTTTACCAATGGCTCCACCGTCGCCCAGCACAATGCCAGTGCGAATGATGGCGACTCGTACACCTATTTCTTTTGCTTTTTTGGCTTCTGCTTCCCAGGCTTGGCACACCTGAGAGAGAAAATCGCTTTCTGCGGGCTCGCTCGTCTCAAAGAATTCTGCGGTTTCGCTGGTGCCGTAGTAGCCGATGGCAGAGCTGCTGACGAGGACGGCGGGTTTTGGGTTGGCCTGTGCGTTGGCGGAGCCTCTCACGTTGAGAATCGCCTCCACCAGTTTCTCAGTTCCCACCTTACGGCTATCCATAATCCGCTTTTTCCGCTCTGCCGACCACCGCTCAGAAATTGGCTCACCAGCTAGGTTTACGACACCTTCACAGTCTGCGATCGCAGACTGCCAGTCGCCAGAGCGCATCGGTGTATAGGCAACATATTCAACCGGCTTAAACTGAGCAGCGGCAAAAACCTTCTTCGCCCTCTCCACACTGCGAGTAAAGACCTTCACATCGTGGCCTTCTGCTAACAAACGCTCGACTAGGCAAGAGCCTACAAAGCCTGTCGCACCCGTAACGGCAATTTTCATAGCTGAGCTATCGTCCTGTTTTATAAACGCCCCTTCATAGTAGCGAGCTGTGGAGTCTCAGGCACAAGCTACAGTGACTCGCTACACCGACTCAAGAGTAGGAACAAGTCAGAAGTAGCAATGTAGACTGTAGATGAAGCCAGCTATTTGCAACTGAAAACCATGAACGTAGCAGAGCCGAAAACTGAGGTAGATGAGCAGCTTCAAGCCGTCCTATGCAATTAGAAGACTACTTTAGCTTTCTAGAGTCTCATGACATTCGGATCAAAGGTACTCGCGTAGGCATTGAGACAGTCCTATACGACTACATCTTTCGTGCCCGCACACCTGAAGAGATTGAGCAGTCTCATTCAACGGTCACGCTAGATCAGGTTTATGCAACCATCCTTTACTACTTACGCAACAAAGCGTCCGTCGCCCCATACATTACTGACTGGATCGAATACGGAGATAAGATGCGCAGAGAACAGGAAGCAAATCCAACACCAGCAATGAGCAGACTACGAAAGCTCAGGATAGATCAAAAGCTGAAGCATGCAACCGCGCAGTAGATGAGTGTCGATGCAATTATCGACGAGCTAATATTTTTGGCTAAAGCGTCGGCAATGATGAATTTCAGGACCAGATTAGGCACATGCCTATTGCTTAAGGGCAAAAATAGTCAAGTCAACCCTTTACACCACTACCTGTTTCCGACGGCACAATGTATCGCTGCGCAGTCACGAAGAATAAAATAATTGGCGCAATCGAAATGACTGAGCCCGCTGCAATCAATCGCCAGTCAAGGGAGAAGCTTCCGGCTAATCGAGCGACACCTAACGGCAGCGTGTAATATTCGGGTCGATCCAAAATTAGCAGGGGCCAGAGGAAATCGCTCCACGAACCAATAAAGACGAAAATTGCGAGGGTTACCAACGCCGGACGTACCGATGGAATCATGATGTGCCACCAGATGCCTAATTCGCTGCAACCGTCGATGCGCGCTGCTTCTTCTAGTTCTTTCGGCACCGATTGAAAGGCTTGGCGCATCAGAAAAATGCCGAAAGCTGAGGCGATGGAAGGGAAAATCACACCCAAATAGGTGTTAGTGAGGCCCAGCCGTACGGTGAGGATGTACAGCGGAATCATCACGATTTGGAAGGGAATCAAAATGGTGGAAACGACTAAGGAGAAGAGGAGTTCTCGCCCCTTAAAGTTCAGTCGTGCTAACGGGTAAGCGGCTAACGAGCAGAGCAGTAAGTTCGATGCGACGGTGATGACTGCAATTAGGGTGCTGTTGAAAAAGTACCGACCAAAGGGACTGGTCTCCCATACCCTGATGAAGTTTTCAAAGGTGGGAGATTCGGGGAAGAACTGGGGGGGGAACTGGAAGATGTTTTCAGTGGGAGATTTGAAGGAGGTGCTAACCAACCAGAGAAGGGGAAGGAGCATAATGAGCGCGATCGCACTCAAAAGCCCATACATCAAAACCACCTTCACCCAGTCACGCCCGGTATTGCGTCTCGCGCCCATCTACCCAAACTCCCGCGACTGCATCAGCCACATCCCCGCGAAAGATTCCGAATCAGGACTATCTTGCACTGCAATAAAGTGCACACCGTTCGCAGCTTTCTTGCCCTGCTCAAAGCGTTCGCCTTCGGCCTGCGTCTCCGGCCCAACTAAGTCAGCTAGCAGCCAAGTTTCAATCGTGCCAGTGTCCATCAGCATTCGCGCAGTATCCGTATTCTTAGAAACGTAGTTCGTCGTCTCTTCACGGCCCGCTCGCACGGCGGCAATCTCTAAGCCAGACATCCAGGCTGCTAAGGGTGTTGCCCGATCAGAGTAGATGATGAAACCTGGAATTGGCGTTTCAGAATCAACATCGGCGATCGCAGGCGAAAAAGACTCCCCAAAGCCCACATCCCACTCGCCCATCTGAGCAAAATCTTTCGCAGGCAAACTCACCAGCGCCCACTTCTGTCCCTTTAGCGCATCCGGCAAAGGGCTTACCACTTCTAGAGGCTTCGCAGTAGAGGCCGCAATCGACGCTTTGTAGCCCGGCTCGTTCGGATACACGTTTTCTCGGCGATCTTCAAGCCAGCGCTGAAGCGCCAGCGTACGGCGGCTAGGATAGGGCAGCAGCCCAACTTCCTCACAGGCTCGCTTGATCATGTTCTGCATCTGATAGCGGAAATAGCGAATTTTGGTCGGTGGCGCTTTCGATTGAGAGGCGGAAAGTGCGATCGCCTCTTCAATCGACGCCTTCAACGTATCCGAATTCACCTCACTATTCGACACATACTTGCTGTATCGAAACAGCTCCATAGGATCATCTTCAACTGACTGCAACCCTTCGCAAATCAGCACCTCCCACCGCTTCTTATTTCGCTCGTCTAAAACCGGTCTGGAATAAAAATCCAGCTCCCAAACAGTACCCATAGGGATCTCAAGCCAACTTATTAGTATCCCAGCCCAAAGTAGATCCTCTCTCAGGAGGGGTATCTGCAAAGCGGGGTGGGTCTTCGACTCTAATTGTCACCTTGTGCAAGCGCATTAGCAACGTGCTTCGCCCGCTCCTCTGCTTCTGCCATCATCGTTGGCATCTCTTTCAAAATCTCACCTGGATACTTCTCTAGCACCTGAGTAGAGAGCGCAATCCGGCCTCGCTCGTCGTCAATATTCAGCACGATTGCCTTGATTGGGTCACCCACTTTGAACACGTCGCCCAAGGCAGAAATATAGCTCTTACTAATCTGCTTGATATGCAAAAGGCCAGACGCACCACCAAAATCGACAAAAGCGCCAAACGGTTTTAAAGATGCAATAGTACCTTCAATCAGCTCGCCCTTCGTGAGGCTACCCATCGCCACAGCTCTAGCGGCAACGCGCTCAGAAAGCAGCAGCTTATTCTTTTCCTCGTCGACTTCGAGGAAGGCCACTGTAGCGGTTTGCCCCATTAAAGAATCAAGATCTTCTACACGACGGGCAAGGTGCGACCTAGGAATAAACGCTCGCAGTCCGCTTACATCCGCCGTCACGCCACCTTTGTTACTACCAGAGATAGTCACTTCTATCACATCGCCATTGTCTTCTCGTTCGCGCAGCTTCTCCCAAAGTTCTTTGATTTCCATAGCGCGAATAGAAACTACCATCTGCCCATCGGCATCCTGATCGCGCACGATCAAAAACTTGCGCTCTGTGCCAATCGGCAAAGACTCTTCCAGCACAAAGTCAGGCTCAATAGAGGCTTCCTTTATCGGTAAGAACGCTGCCGACTTGCCGCCAATATCGACGTAGGCTCCATCACCTTCGTGGGTTTCCACTTTACCGGTTACCACGCTGCCGCGTGAGAACTCGTAATCTTGCTGCTCTAGAGCTTTTGCGAAATCTTCGGCTGAAAACAACGGAGAAATCTCCTTGGTCGAAATAAATGATAGTTTTTCAAATATATAGGGTTATTGATGGTTTGGGCGGATATGAGCGACGACTTAACAACAAATACGCAGAGCGCTGATAAATAAGGCACCTCATACGTCAAGAATTATTGAGCAAACCGATAAATAACCGACCTGCTCACCACGAAGCACTGATTCCCGACTAATGTCTAGTTAGCGTCGAATCAGTGCAGATCCACGCTAACTAGACAAACTGTATTAAAATTTCGTTGGATTAATAGTGAGCGCTCTGAAGCGTCCGTTAATCTACTTTGCCGTAGGGGGGGCGCGTTAACGTGGTTCAGTTCCATATTCAAACCGATAGCGAGATACCGGCATCGACTCAGCTGTATGACCAAATTTGGTTTGCGATCGCCTCGCGCCAATATCCGCCTGCATACCGCTTACCTAGCACCCGGCAGCTAGCCATGCAAACCGGGCTACACCGCAACACCATTAGCAAGGTATACCGCCAGCTAGAAGATGCGGGCGTGGTAGAAGCGATGCCCGGTTCTGGCATTTACGTACGCGCCGAGGGCACCACAGAAATTGTCAAACCCGGCTCGCCCCTGCTAGATAAGTTTCCGAAAGCCCAAGAGCTTGTAGAAAATAGTCTAGACGAACTGCTGCGGCAAGGCTGCTCATTGCATCAGGCCCGTGAGCTGTTTATGACTGAAGTAGACTGGCGATTGCGCTGTAGCGCCAGGGTACTCGTCACCATTCAAAAAGAGGACGGTGCGGGTGAGCTGATGGTACGTGAGCTAGAGCAAGCACTAAAGATTCCTGTGCAGCTGGTGCCTTTAGAAGAATTGGATCAGGTGCTGGCGCAGACGCGCTCAGGGACGGTTGTGACGAGTCGGTACTTTATCAATGAGGCGGAGGCGATCGCAGCCCCCAAATCCGTCCGAGTCATTCCTATCGACATCTACGACTACGCCAAAGAGCGCGAGCTGCTCAAAAACCTACCGAAAGACACCTGCCTTGGCCTTGTTAGCCTTAGTACTGGCATTATCCGCATCGCCGAAGTATTGTCCTACAGCCTACGTGGCGACGACATCCTCGTCATGACCGCGCAAACTGAAGACACACAGAAACTCAGCGCCGTCGTCCGCAGCGCTCAAACCATCGTAGCTCTGGACACTGCTAGCTACCCAGCTATCAAAGAAGCTCTTCTTGCTGCTCGTAACGACATCATCCGTCCACCGGAAATCATTCGCTGCGAAAACTACATTGGTGAGAAGTCTATTGGGCTGCTGAAACGCGAATTAGGATTAGATTAGATGTGCACTCAGAGTTTCTACTCTGATGACCTATGGTTCAAGCACCGATCCAACAAATAACGCTAGCACCAAACAAGCAGCCGCTTTCTTGCGAAAACAAGAACGACTCACTCTGCCAGATTTCGTAGAGGGTTTAGATCTCACGATTGGTTCACTGTTCAGCTGGATACAGAGGCTATAGCTGGCGTATAGCCTATCGTCAAGAAATCGGTGAGCTGTAGGCCGCTCGATGCCTTAGAGAACTAGACCGTAACAGGTGCTTCTGCGTCTACTAAGAATGAATTCGTGATCTCCAGATAGCTTTCCGCATCTTCCATCATCGGGAAGTGGGCCGTATTAGGCATAAGCACATATTCGATGTTGTCACTCATCGCCGCAGCTTCTTTACCCAGCTTTGCAGGCGTGATTTTGTCGTACTCGCCAGAGATCATCAGCGTTGGAACTTTCAAAGACGAGAAAGCGGCAGGCATAGATTCGGTTGCATGCTTGCTAACAGCGGCTTTCAATGTGCCAAGAGAGGTTGAGCCATCTGCCATGATGAAGTCATCGAGAAAGGCTTTTTTCTCTTCTAGCGGAATAGAGCCTTTCAAGAAGCGCTGCATAAACATCTGTGACGCAAAGGGAACTTTGCCGAGCCACTTAGGACGGAAGGCGACAACATAACCACCGAATAGATAGAAGGCTTCGAAGGCCCACTTTTGATAGGGGAAGCTGCCGTTACAAGTAAGAATGGCTTTTTTCACGCGCTCTGGGTAGCGGTCTAGAAAGTAGAGGCCGATAGAACCGCCCATGGAGTGAGCATTCATATAGACGGGCTGGGTGAGGTTTAGCGCGTCTAGGAGGACATTGAGATCCTCAGCGAAGCTTTCTAGAGTATTGAGTGAGGGGTCGGCAGCGAATTGTTCAGGGGTAGGGGCGTGCGATCGCCCAAATCCTCTCTGGTCGTAAAGTAGACAGTCAAACTTATCCCTAATCGCTTCAGCCGTAGAGCGCCAATAGCGAGCTGATCCGGCCCACCCGTGCAAAAAGACCATCACCGGCTTGGAATAATCACCGGGATGATCTTGAGTAGAGATCCATTCGTAGAAATGATCAACGCCGTTCACACTTACGTAGGGCATCGTTGCTGCTCACCTGAAATAATTTTTCTTTGGAAAATTATAGGAATGAACGCAGCCGGTCAGTACACCTAGACATAAAGCTTAAAGGCTTACGCTTGCTTATGCAGACTCAGGTTCAAGAATAGAAGACGGCAGCACCAACAGATCGGCAGTTGAACGATTCTCTACCATTTCGCGAGTGATAACACAGGTTTTGACATCGTCGCGAGACGGTAGTTCATACATCACGTCGAGCATAATCTCTTCGATGATGCTGCGCAGAGCGCGAGCACCGGTTTTACGTTTGAAGGCTTCTTTTGCGATCGCCTTAATCGCATCTGGCTCAAACTCAAGATCCACATCATCCATATGCATCAGCTTCTTAAACTGCTTCACCAAAGCATTCTTCGGCTCAGTCAAAATAGAAACTAGCGTCTTCTCATCCAACGGTTCCACAATCGAAATCGCCGGAATCCGTCCAATGAACTCGGGAATCATCCCAAACTTTACAATATCGTCTGGTTCTAAGTCTTTTAGCGTCAGCACAGTCTCTTCAGAAGAGCGAACCGTTGAATCCGCCTGCACAAAACCCATTGACTTCTTACCAATCCGCTGCTCCACAATCTTATCGAGGCCCACAAACGCCCCACCACACACGAACAAAATATTACGCGTGTCGATTTGGATACAGTCCTGATAAGGATGCTTACGGCCACCCTGCGGCGGCACATTCGCCACCGTACCTTCTAGCATTTTCAGCAGCGCTTGCTGAACGCCCTCACCCGACACATCTCGGGTGATAGAAGGATTCTCGCTCTTGCGAGCAATCTTATCGATTTCATCGATGTAGATGATGCCGCGCTGAGCTTCATCTACATCTAAATCTGCCACCTGAAGCAGCCGCAGCAAGATGTTTTCCACATCTTCGCCAACATAGCCCGCTTCAGTTAGCGTCGTCGCATCAGCCACCGCAAACGGCACTTCCAATATAGAAGCTAGCGTTTGAGCCAACAGCGTTTTACCACAGCCCGTCGGCCCAATCAGCAAAATATTGGACTTTTGCAGTTCAATATTGTCTTCATCGCCCTCTTCGTCCGACTGCACAAAGCTCAGCCTTTTGTAGTGGTTGTACACCGCTACCGACAGCACCTTCTTAGCCTCATCTTGGCCAATCACGTGCTCATCGAGGTAAGACTTGATTTCGCGTGGCTTCGGAATCTGATTGAGCACTATTGGCGAGGAAGCTTTACGCCTGCGCTCCGGCATCTGCTCACGACGCGGTGTGGGCGAAGCAACCGAGGAGTTGGAGTCAAACAGCTCCTCATCCAAAATTTCGTTGCACAAGTCAACACACTCATCGCACACGTAGACCCCAGGCCCTGCAATCAGCTTTCGCACTTGCTCTTGCGACTTACCGCAAAAAGAGCACTTCAAATGGGAGTCGTACTTTGACATAACCGTTACCCTACCGCAGTCAGCTTTGTATCAGAGAGCATTTGCTTAGTCACAACTTGATCGATCAAGCCGTATTCCTTAGCCTCCTCAGCAGACATGAAGAAGTCCCGCTCAGTGTCGGCCTCAATCCGGTCAATCTCTTGTCCGGTGTGCTCAGCCAACATTTCATTGAGCCGCTTCTTCAAATACAAAATTTCTTTCGCCTGAATTTCGATATCAGCAGACTGTCCCTGCGCACCGCCTGAAGGCTGGTGAATCATAATCCGAGCGCTGGGCAAACTCATTCGCTTACCTTTCGCACCGCCAGAGAGCAAAAACGCGCCCATACTAGCAGCTAGGCCAAAGCAAATCGTCACCACGTCCGGGCGAATTTGCTGCATTGTGTCGTAAATGGCCATACCCGCTGTTACCGAGCCACCGGGAGAATTGATGTAGAGCTGCACATCTTTCTCAGGATCTTCGGCGTCTAAAAACAGCAACTGAGCGACGATTGAGTCAGCTACGTCGTCCATGACCGGCGTTCCCAAAAAGACAATGCGCTCGCGCAAAAGCCTTGAGTAGATATCAAACGCGCGCTCACCCCGGCCAGATTGCTCAACCACCATAGGCAGCATGCTACGAGTCGCCGCTTGAAAAGCAGGGAAACCGGCTTGCAAGTAAGCATCTTTTTCTACGCTGCGAGTCGTAGAAGGGCTACCCCAATAAAGATCTGTCAGGTTTGACGAGGGTTGCCAGTGATTCGATATATCCATAAAAATTGAAGCGGCTGCCTGTATACGTGCTTAATGTACCGCATCTCATCCCAAACTAGAGTTAAGACGCGCTAACACTCTAACGAAGTCGTCCCTAACTCAACATCTTGGGAAAACCGTACTCACCTTTTACCGAAACTTCTAAGCTAGTCTGTCACAACCTCGACTTCTACAGCTTCAGCCTCTGACTCATCGACCGCATCGGCCTCTACATCGACCGCGTCATCTGTCTCTTCTGGCTCCTCTGGCGCTAAAGAACCTTCTGGAACCAGTTCTACATCGCAGTTTTCCTTTAGCCAACCGAGAATTTTCTCTTTAAGTAGTTCTTCGTTCACCACCTCATTTAGCCGCTCTAGATCCACCTGTGAAGGATCTTCAACTTCGGCCATCATTTCCTCGGCGCGCTCAGCAATTTCCTCTTCAGTTACTGCGATCGCCTCCTGCTTAGCGATCTCACCGAGCGCCAGCGTCCGACGCAGTCTTTCAACTGCCTCTGGCTTAGCGTTCTCGCGCATATTATTAACCAGGTCCTTGGTTAAGAACTTACCCAGGTCTATGCCCTGACGGCTCAGCTGCATCGCAGTTTGGTTAATGATGAAGTCTACCTCCTTCATTACTAGCGTCTTAGGAATTTCAGCTTCAATGTGTTCTACAAGTTCATCAAGCAGAGCCTTCTCAACATTGGCATCGGTAGCGGCAGTCGCCTCTTCCTGGTAGCGCTCTTCTAGGGACTTTCGAAGCGCTTCAAGCGTTTCGAACTCGCTTACTTCCTCAGCAAAGTCGTCATCAAGCTCAGGCAGCTCCTTTTCCTTCAACTCTTTCAGCGTAATCTCAAACACCGCAGGCTTACTGGCTAGCTCAGCTTGAGGATAGTCTTCAGGGAAAGACACTTCTACTTCCTTCGTCTCCTCTAGATTCATACCAACAATGCCTTCTACAAAGCCAGGAATAAACCGGCCTTCTTTTATCTCTACTTGGAAGTCACTGGCGCTTCCTCCTTCAAACTCTTCTATCTCACCTTCGTCGTTTTTCGCTTTGCCCACAAAATCAACAACACAGACATCGCCTTCTTTAGCCGCTCTATCTTCTACAGGTACCAGCGTGGACTGATTCTCTCGGTAGCTTTCTAGCGTTTCATCGACTCGCTTTTCGTCCGGCTTGATTTCTTCAGCTTGAACCGACAGCCCTTTGTACTTGTTCAGCGTCACCCGAGGCGGCACATCTACAGAAGCCGAAATAGTAAAGGGCTCACCGGGCGTGTACTCACCAATTATTGTTTCAAAGTCGGAGGTAAGCTGATAGTTACCGAGCGCATCAATATCTTCTTGCTTAATAGCCTTCTCAATCACCGTTTGCAGCATGTCTTTTAGCGCTGCGGCTTTTAGCTGCAAGGCACCTATGCGCTGAATAAGAATCTGACGGGGCACTTTGCCCTTACGAAAGCCAGGAATATTGGCCGACTTCATGTAGTCTCGCAGCACTTTTTCATAGCCCTGCTTGGACAGTTCGGCGGGAACTTCTATCTCAAGTCCGACTTGGCTATCGGGCAAATTCTGCTGGGTGACTTTCATGTAGAAAAATTACGCTAGGGAAATACTTTGGTTTGCAAATCAACAGCCTATGCAGCGTGAAAAGGGCACAAGGACTGCGCGACAATCGCAGTTAGTAATCATACACCCGATTATATTGATTCTGACGAAACTTCAATTCATCATTAGCCCTTGCCGTCATCAGTTCTTGGCACGCCTACCGGAAAGTCTGGCCTAGCGCCGGATATATCAAGACAAGCTAAAACGCTGTTTCACTTAAGGTATATTGGTTACAGCAGTTATCTAGAGTCACTATTATCGGCAGTATTTCTATAGATACGATAGATGCCTGTACACAACTATTTGTGAAGCGTCGGCTACAGCAGACTGTAAACTCTTGAGCCCCTTTGCTCTTAACTAAGCTCTTAAAGGAAAGTGAGCTTAGCCAGTCTGCCGTCATAGAATTATCGTTACTCTTCAAGTCGCAACCTTACCGTGACGCTCCTCATTACAGCATCTAAAAACTACGACATTCAAAAATAAAAGGACTCATCAATCTCATTCAGTCAGCTTTCAATCTTTATAGACCTGTTTTAGAAAAGGAGGATACTTGCTTGCCTAACTCTTACAACGTTGCGATTTTGGGAGCCACTGGCGCAGTGGGAACAGAGCTACTACAGCTGCTCGAAGAGCGCGACTTTCCGATTGGCTCACTCAAGCTGCTAGCCTCGCCTCGCTCTGCTGGGAATAAAGTTAAATTTAAAGGTCAAGATATTACCATTGAAGCCGTCAGCAAAGAATCTTTTGCAGATGTCGATATCGTACTGGCTTCTGCAGGTGGTTCCACGTCCAAGCAGTGGGCAAAGGATATCGTCGAAGCAGGCGCGCTGATGATTGATAACTCTAGCGCCTTTAGGATGGACGAGTCAGTTCCTTTGGTCGTTCCAGAAGTCAATCCTGAGGCAGCGGAGTCTCATGAGGGTATTATCGCCAATCCCAACTGCACCACTATCCTAATGAGTGTTGCCATTTGGCCGCTGCATCAGATTCAGCCGATCCAGCGGATTGTCGTTGCTACCTATCAGTCGGCTAGTGGCGCAGGCGCTAGGGCGATGGAAGAGGTAAAGCAGCAGACAAAAGCTATCCTTGCTGGTGAAACGCCGCCAACAGAGAGCTTTCCTTACCCGTTGGCTTTCAACCTATTTCCTCACAATACGCCGCTCAACGAGCAAGGCTACTGCGAGGAGGAGATGAAAATGGTGAACGAAACGCGCAAGATATTCAGTGAGCCAAACCTTAGAGTTTCAGCGACCTGCATCCGCGTTCCAGTGTTGCGGGCCCACTCCGAAGCGATCAATCTAGAATTTGAGCAGTCGTTTAGTTTGGACAGGGCTAGAAATGCAATCAAGGACGCAGCTGGTGTGGAGCTAGTAGAAGACTGGGAAGCCAACTATTTTCCTATGCCTATAGATGCCAGCGGTAAAGACGATGTTCTCGTTGGGCGCATTCGGCAGGACATCTCCAACCCTACTGGCGTAGAGCTATGGCTCAGTGGCGACCAGATTCGCAAAGGCGCAGCGCTCAATGCGATACAAATTGCTGAACTCGTAGTGGCCAAACGCTGGCTGAAGTCACCAGTAGCCGCTTAAATGCTGAAAAGTGAAGAAAAACCACAGCCAAAAAATTGCATCGCGAGAAGAAAACTACATCCGTGAAACAAAGTATGACTGATACCTCAGCTGACACCTCAGCGAATGGCCATCAGGAGCCGCCCCGGTTTGGGCGGGTGCTCACAGCCATGGCGACACCTTTCTGCGCAGACGGCGAAGTCAATTACCCGATGGCCGAACAGTTTGCTAGCCACCTTGCCGATCAAGGGACCGATACTGTTGTGGTGTGCGGAACGACAGGCGAGTCGCCTTCTCTTACGTGGGACGAGGAATACGCGCTGTTTCAGGCCATACAGCAGGCCGTACGAGGTAGGGCGCAGGTGATAGCCGGAACAGGGTCGAATAGTACAGAAGAGGCGATTGAGGCGACGCAAAAGGCCTATAAGCTCGGGCTAGACGGGTCTTTGCAGGTAGTGCCTTACTACAACAAGCCGCCACAAGAGGGGTTGTATGGCCACTTTAAGGCGATCGCACAGGCAGTACCCGACTTGCCAATCATGCTCTACAATGTTCCTGGACGCACAAGCTGCAATCTGCTGCCTGAAACTGCGATTCGATTAGCAGATCTATCAAATGTGGTTGCTATTAAAGAAGCAAGTGGGAACCTTGATCAAGTCAGTCAGATTAGTCGTCTAAGTCCTACAGGCTTCGAGATATACTCCGGCGATGACTCTCTTACCCTGCCGATGCTGTCGGTAGGCGCTGTAGGCGTTGTTAGCGTTGCTAGTCATTTGGTAGGCGATCGCCTACAGCAAATGATTCGATCATTTGAGTCAGGCCAAGTCAGCCGAGCAACAGCTATTCACCTAGAGCTACTGCCTCTGTTCAAAGCCTTGTTTTCCGTCACGAGTCCAATTCCACTTAAGGTAGCCTTGACACTTCAAGGATGGGACATTGGAAGCTGTCGCTTACCGCTATGCGAAGCCTCTAGCGAGCTACGTCAGCAAGTAAAGGAAACGCTCACAGAAATGAATTTGCTGTAGAACATCACAAAAGACATACCATTGGGCTGTTCTACACAAGCTCATCCATCGTCAGTCTTTTACAGAAAAGGCACCTCCAAAGAGGGGTGACACCAAAACTGCTAATTGCTCAAGGTAAGTAGCACAGAACGTCAGGAAGCAAACCGATTATTACGTGAAAGGCTCCTAGAAGTAGCCAATCTCGATTTTTGAATTTGTTCGCACTCGTCTATCACAGATCTCGTTTACACAGCTAGAGCAGTCATCAGGACGTCGTCAGTTTCTAAGAGAACCAAAGCAGCACCTTTAGCTGTTTTTTCGAGATAGCGCCGACCTATCAACTTTCAGCAGTCCTCACTTCATGTGATTTAAGTCAGTAACCTCGATTCGACACGGCTTCAAATCGCTCTCCAACTTTTCAAATATTCAATTTTTATCGTTCAACACAGGAAACTACATGAGTAGAAGACCCACTAGCAAGAAGCAAAGCGCAGACACAAACACCCTAAAAATCATTCCTTTGGGCGGGCTTCACGAAATTGGCAAAAATACCTGCGTCTTTGAATACGACGACGAAATCGTCTTACTAGATGCAGGACTTTCCTTCCCAACAGAAGGCATGCACGGCGTTAACATCGTCCTGCCAGACATCACATATCTCATCGAGAATCAGCACAAAATCAAGGGCATGATTGTCACCCATGGTCACGAAGACCATATCGGCGGCATTGCCTTCCACCTTAAGCAGTTCAACATTCCCGTCATTCACGGTCCTAGACTAGCGATGGCGCTACTGCAAGGCAAGCTCGAAGAAGCTGGCGTACTCAATCGCACTGAGCTACATACCGTTGGCCCTCGCGACACGGTTCAGTTCGGCAAGCACTTCAGCGCGCAGTACATCCGTAACACGCACTCCATGGCCGATAGCTTCACCATGGCGATCAAAACGCCCGTGGGCACTATCATTCACAGTGGTGACTTCAAGGTAGACCATACCCCTGTAGACGGCGAATTCTTCGACTTCCAGAAGATTGCTGAGTACGGCGAAGAAGGTGTCTTGTGCCTGATTAGCGACTCTACTAACGCAGAGATTCCAGGCAATACGCCTTCGGAACGTGCTGTTTTCCCCAACCTGGATAGAGAATTCAACAACGCCAAAGGTCGTCTATTTGTTACAACCTTTGCCTCTTCGGTGCATCGCGTCAGCATGCTGCTAGAGCTCGCCCAAAAGCACAAGCGCTCTGTTTTCATCGTGGGCCGCTCTATGCTCAACGTGATTTCTCACGCACGGAATTTGGGCTATATCAAGTGCCCAGACAATCTGTTTAAGCCGCTCAATCAGCTAAAACAGTGCCCAGACGCTCAGGCGATGATCTTGACCACTGGCTCCCAGGGTGAGCCGATGGCAGCGCTCACACGCATTTCAAACAAATCCCACCGCCAAATTCGCATTCAAGAGGGCGATACCGTCATCTTTTCCTCGAACCCAATTCCAGGCAACACTATCGGTGTGGTTAACACTATCGACAAGCTAATGCAGCAAGGTGCGGACGTTATCTATGGCAAGGCGAAGGGTCTACACGTCTCCGGTCACGGCTATCAGGAAGACCATAAGCTGATGCTGGCACTCACTAAGCCTAAGTTCTTCATTCCTGTACATGGTGAGCACAGAATGCTGGTGAAGCACGCTGGGATGGCTCAGGAACTGGGCGTAGAGAAAGAGAATATTGCGATTGTTAACAATGGCGATATCATCAAAATCACGCCTGAAAGCATCAAGGTAGACGGCAAAGTGACCTCTGGTATCTCGCTGGTCGATGCGTCGCGCACAGGAATTGTAGAGCGCAACGTCCTTAAAGAGCGGCAGCAGCTAGCGGAAGATGGCATTATCACCGTTTCAGCAGCCGTCGATGCAAGTGGCAAGCTTCTAGGCGACCCCACTATCAATCTACGCGGTGTAGTATCAGCCCATAGCCAGGATCGGTGGGAAAGCGGCATTGTCCCCATTGTGAAGAAGTCACTCGCTACGCGCTGGAAGGAAGTCCTTGAGAATGCTGAAGGCGATCAGTCCAAGGTGAACTGGGATGGACTGCGATCGCGCCTTGAAGAAGACGCCCGCCGCTATGTTCGTCGTGAGCTGCCCAAGCAGTATCCTGTAACGGTTCTAATGCTCCAGCGCGTAGGTACGCCAAATACGCCTAGCCGAAAGGAAGTGCCCCAGCAGGCCGATCAGAAAAGCGACAGCGACAGCAAGCCCACGCTAACTGGCCGTCGCCGTCGCTCGCTCTCAACAGCTTCTGCTTCTTAGAGAGCCAACTTGAACCGAGTAGCCGACTAATCGCACCGCGCTAAGCTCAAAGACCCATCGGCCAAAACTCGGATGTGGCGCGACTTAAAGAGCCCTGCTGATGGACTAGATAGATCCTATCAGCAGGGCTCTTCATCGTATGGTGGTTGCCGTACAGAAGGTGCTGTAGCACACCCTACAGCCTCTGTTACATCAACACACATTATTCTTTTGTATACATATAGCGCATAAAATCACCACTGGCGTTATAATACTGCCACGGAGTCGCTGCTAAGAAGTGGATTAAGCCTTGCAGTAAGGCATCTAACCATTGACCTGCGCTAATACTAGTTACGATACTTTCATACAGCAGTTTAAGCCCGCTTTCTCTTGACCCAACCAAGATGCGACGGCGCTAAGCTAGCAGAAAGTCAAAGAGCACTTTTGAGCTCTCGCAGTCTTTAACAGCCTTACCTATCCTGATTTGTCTATATGAGGCTCTCACAACAGAGTTCTTATAATAGAGCGTTTGATAGCTCCGCATAGTCGAAAGCAGGACATCTAAAAGCAGGATATCTAAAAGATAGAGTTCTCACTAAAGAACTCAACAAGACAGACCGTTCAGCAATGGTTTTGTCGCTCAAAGTTATCAGCGGACTGATTGCTTTTTAGTCGCCTCTTTGGCTCAACGCTTCTTGGCCAAGTAGTTTTCAAAAGTAGTGCTATCTAACTACGCCTACGGTCAACAGTTGCTCCAAAGGAAATTCAGCCTTTTCAAGCGTGTATTCTTACAGGAACACACAAAGAACACACTTTCCGCTATCGATTCTATTAAGGGGCAATGCCTAGCAGCTTGTAGTTTTCATCAAACAGTTTCAAACAACCGTTTTTTGGTGACTCGCAGGTCATATCGCGACACCATTCCCTTCAACGTACAGCTTTCCAACAAACTAGTTTTTTACAACTCACGAGTCGTCAGCAGCTAAGCCTAAAAGAAAAAGGCACACTCTGGCAGGCTTCGGAGGAATATTGAATGTCCAAGCAGATTGTCATTGCAGAGCAGCACCGTATTGCCGCTGTTTTTTCAGAAGATCAGATACAAGAGATTATCGTTGCCACCGGTAGCCATCAGGTCGGAGATATCTATCTCGGCACGGTGGAAAATATACTGCCGGGGATTGACGCCTGTTTCGTTAATATTGGCGAAGGTGATAAAAACGGCTTCATGCACGTTTCTGATCTGGGGCCACTGAAGCTTAAACGCATGGCTAGCTCTATTACAGAGCTATTAGCGCCTCAGCAAAAGGTGCTCGTGCAAATCATGAAGGAGCCCACAGGTAACAAAGGGCCTAGACTCACCGGAAAAGTCACGCTACCAGGACGCTACTTGGTCCTGATGCCATATGGCAGAGGCGTTAACTTGTCTCGTCGCATTCGCAACGAAACAGAACGTAACCGGCTGCGCGCGCTGGGTATATTGGTAAAACCTGCGGGTACAGGTCTCCTGATTAGAACAGAGGCAGAAGGCGTTTCGGAAGAAGCCATTATCGAAGATTTGGAATCCTTGCAAAAGCGCTGGGATGCCATTCAGCAAGAAGCAATGGCTACGCGACCACCCTCTTTGCTCAATCGGGATGACGACTTTATTCAGAAAGTACTGCGCGACGTCTATAACGACGATGTCAATCGCATCGTTACAGATACAGAAAGCGGCCTAGCACGCACGAAGAAGCACCTCACCGGTTGGAGCGATGGTCGAATTCCCGCCAGCATCCTGATTGACTACCATAAAGAATCTACTCATATCCTTGAGTACTTCCGAGTAAATGCTGCAATTCGTGAAGCGCTCAAGCCTCGCGTAGATTTACCCTCCGGCGGATACATCATCATTGAGCCGACAGAAGCGCTTACGGTGATAGATGTCAACTCTGGCTCATTTACCCGCTCAGCAACTGCCAGAGAGACCGTTCTATGGACGAACTGTGAAGCTGCCGTTGAGATTGCTCGTCAGCTACGGCTGCGCAACATTGCTGGTGTGATTGTGGTCGACTTCATCGATATGGAGTCTCGGCGCGATCAAATGCAGGTGCTAGAGGAGTTTGGCAAAGCGATTAGGGTTGATAAGTCTAGGCCTCAAATATCGCAACTCTCTGAGTTGGGGCTAGTAGAGCTAACGCGCAAGCGACAGGGTCAAAATATCTACGAGCTCTTCGGTCAAACCTGTCAAACCTGTGGCGGATTGGGCCATTTGGCACATCTTCCCGGTGAAGAACCGGGCGAGGCAAGTCAGCTAAGCGCAGTATCTTCTGCTCGCTCCGGTGGCTACAGCTCACCTTCGCAGAGCTATTCTAGCCGACCCACTGCTCGCGACTCGCGAGAAGATAGAAACAGCCTTACACCTCAATCTGAGCTACAGGATCTGGATTTGCTCAACCATCCTAGCTATCAAGATAAAAATGGCCGAAGGGGTCGTCGTCGCCGTCGCGGATCGGAAGGGCCACCGTTGCGGAGCGGACGATCTGGTTTACCTTCGCCTGTAACGGTGGATAGAAGTGCAGATAGCAGAAGTGGGGATACGCGCAGGCGGCGAACGAACAGTCGGGTTGATGAGCGTATTGAAAGAGAGAAACTAGAAAGAGAAGGCATTAAAGACAGCAAAAGAGAAGCTCAGAGAGATAGCCAGGACGGGCGCTTAAGGGATAGCCCAAGAGATAGCTCGAAAGATGATAGCCAAAGCGAGAAACCTACTGCCACTACGGAGGGGCGTGTCAAGCGATCGCGCAACGGTCGTAGAAAGCCAGAAGAGCCGCCAGAAATCGTCGCTGTTGAGATGCCCTTAGAAGAACAAAGGGTATACGCCATGATGGGTATTTCGCCGCTGGTCTTTAGTAAGCAAACCGTTGAGAATCCTCAAAATGCGGAAATTTCTGTGGTTCTCCCAGGTGAGGCTGAAACCTTTGTTGCCAAAGCCAAAGCTGAAGCCGAAGAGGCTAGGGCAAACAAACGTATCATTGAGACGCCAGTACATGCTCAAGCTGATGCGAGTTCTGATGACGATGGCGTGGATGTAGATGCAAACACTGATTCTGCTGATTCTAAAGCGGCTGTAGACCAGACGCTGCTAGGGTATACAGCGGACGAATCGGCAGAGGAAGCAGACCAGCCTAACGGTAAGTCTGCGCCTGTGAGAAGACGAAAACGATCAAAACCTTCTGTACAGGTGGACGACGTACCGGTAGAAGAGGAGAAGGCTACCATCGCCGCGCCTGTTAAGAAGCCTGTCGTGGTCGACGAGCAGAACGAAGCCGATGTCTCTGCTTCAACACCTGCTGAAGACAGCGATGAAAACGATAGTGACAGTGCCGATGAGAAACCAGAAAAGGTTGTGCGTCGGCGTCGGCGTCGGTCATCAGCTAGCTAGAAAAGGCAATAGTCCTTTCACTAGCTAATTAAAAGGGTAGGCAAAGTGCAGATTATTGCTGGTGTGGATGAAGTCGGTCGCGGAGCTTTGTTCGGACCTGTGATAGCAGCAGCGGTCGTAGTCCCAAAAGGTGCGATCGCCGCTCTTACCGCCGCTGGTGTCACCGATAGCAAGAAGCTCACAGCCACAAAACGTCAGCAGCTCGCCTTACAAATTAGGCAGCTCGCCGACTGTGGGGTTGGGCTAGTATCGTCTTACGATATTGATCGCATTAATATTCTGCAAGCGTCTTTGCTAGCGATGTGTCGCTCGGTTGCGCAGCTATCAGTACAGCCAAACAAGTGCCTGGTTGATGGGAATCAGCGAATTCCTAATTTGCCGATGGCACAAGAAACGGTAATTAAAGGCGATCAATCTGTGCTGGCGATCGCAGCAGCTAGTATTATCGCTAAAGTATGGCGGGACGAACTTATCATCCGTCTAGATAAGCGATATCCAGGCTACGATCTTGCATCAAATAAAGGATACGGTAGCGCTAAGCATCGAGCAGGCATTGCCGAACTAGGCATTTGCCGCCAGCACCGCAAGTCTTTTAGAAGCTGTCAGCGCTTAGAAGAAACTTAAGAAAACCTCAAGAAAGACTGGATAGCTGAGGCGGGGAGGAAGAGGCCCAGGTGCAGTAATCTGAAATTAGCTGCCGCATCAGACGTTGCTTCAGCGTAATCAAAATACCGTTGAGCAAACTATTACCCGTGCGCTCTAGCAGCGGCTTTGGGGTAAAACTTAGCGCCTGCGGCAAATCTACCGAGACAATCAGATTGGCTTGGCCGCGAAGTTTTTTGCCTTTTGCCGTCGACTGGCTCACCAGATAACCTTGCATATTTAGAGAAAATTTTTCGTTGAAAGATCCGTGATTCTCAATCTCACAGCGATTAGAGCGTAATCTGACCGTTTCGGATTCTAGCCACACCTCAATATCGCAAACAGGCTGAATGTTGAGGCTCAAAAACTTAATCGGTCGAACTTTTACCCGAAATAAGTTGGGTCCAAGCACCTCTACTTGGGACGCCTCAACCAGCGCATACACTAGCCTGTCTGGCTTACTAAGATAGGCTTCTACTGATAATTTCTGCGTCGGCACAGCAATGGAAACCGACTGAGAAGCGCTAAAGCGAACCATAACCGAAAGTGAAAGGAAATAGAAACGAGATAAGCTAACCCTAGCACTCTATAGCAATGGCAAAACTCCATCTCATGAAGGTTTCAATTGCTCACCTGGGGCCAAAGGGCACATTTTCAGACTTTGCCGCTACAACCTACGCTAAAAGTCGTCACGATTTGTCGACTCAGCTAGTGACCTATCCCACTATCGCTCAGGCCATCCAAGCTACAGAACAAGGTGAGACTGACTTTTGCGTTGTTCCGGTTGAAAACTCAATTGGGGGTGGAGTGATGGTTACGCTAGACACGCTTTGGGAGCTAGAGACACTACAGATTCAGCAGGCTTTTACCCTACCGGTACAGCATGCCCTCATATCAAGAGCAAATACTATCGACAGCATTCAAACGGTTTATTCTCACCCGCAGGCGTTGGCACAATGCCGAAACTGGCTCGGAAAACATCTGCCAAAAGTCAAGCTGATTCCGACTAGCTCTACGTCAGAACCATTGCCTCTGATAAAAGAGGACGTAAGTGCAGGTGCGATCGCCTCTAGTTGGGGAGCGCATCTCTACGACTTACCCGTTCTCGCCCACCCTATCAATGACTACGCCGACAACCACACGCGATTTTGGGTGCTTGGCAGGCAGCCTGCCACCACAGGTGATTACACCTCCATGGCTTTTAGCCTACCGACCAACGAACCTGGCGCGCTGCTCAAACCGTTACAGCTGTTCTCTGCGCTCAATATAAACATGAGTCGTATAGAATCACGACCTACCAAGCGACTCTTAGGCGAGTACGCCTTCTTTATAGATGTAGAAGCAGATGCGAGCAGTCCCACGATGAAAACAGCGCTAGAGCTACTAAAAATGCACACCGGCACGCTCAAGTATCTGGGCAGCTACCGTCTGACAGAAATAGAAGAGGTGCTGTAGCTTACTCCAAAACATCTTTCAGCGCCGTTCTAGCAGCTAAGTTGTTGCGTGTAGAGGTCAAAATCTCGGCCTCTCGCTCCAGACGGCTGAGCGTGTTTTGCATCTCTAGCAGCGACTGCTGCTCAAGAGAAACACCGTACAGCGTGCTCGCTACCCAGTAAGACAGCTCCAAAGGCAATTCTGGAATATCGTCAGGGAATTCAATCTCTTGACTCGTCAGCTTCGCAGAAAGTCGTACGACGTCTCTAAGGAGCTGATCGACTTCATCGGCCAGAGGAACTAAGTTTTCCTCGACCGGTTCGTCTTCAATCCACTCCACCAAACCTACGCGGTAGGGCGTCTCTCGTACATAGTCCAACACTCGAAACCGCTGCTGGCCTAGCGTCATAATCTTCATGCGGTCGTCTGACATGCGCTGGTAGTGAATTACCTCCGCGCAGCAGCCAACCTTTGCAGTTTCGCCCGTATTAGGGTCTACCATCAGCACACCGAAGCGGCGATCACTTTGCAATATCGTATTCATTAGAATGCGATAGCGAAACTCAAAAATATGTAAAGGCAGTCGCCGACCCGGAAACAAAACCAGCTCAGGCAGCGGGAAGAGCGGCAGTTCTCGAACGGCGACCGAGGGGAAGAAATCCATTGTGTCTAGAATAAGGCCAAAGCACCGAGCTTGTACTTGATAGAACCAGGCAAAGCAGGTTATAAAACAAGGTTGAACAGTGCTCTTTCTAGTTTAACGCAGGGCTATAGTCCGTGCTCAAACATCCACGCTGTCTTAGCAAAGCGTGGATGCAGTGCAAAAATTCAAAAAATCTTACAGCTTAACTTCAATGTCTACGCCAGCAGGTAGGTCGAGCTTCATCAGCGCATCAATGGTTTTTGAAGAAGGCTGGTAGATATCAATAATACGACGGTGTGTACGCGTTTCGAAATGTTCACGCGAGTCTTTGTCCACGTGGGGCGATCGCAGCACACAGTAAATCTTTCGTCTAGTCGGCAAAGGAATAGGTCCCACAGCCGTCGCGTTCGTACGGTTAGCGGTTTCGACAATCTTTTCGCAGGAAGTATCGAGCAAGCGGCGATCAAAAGCCTTGAGGCGAATGCGGATCTTCTGCTGTTGAATAGTAGTAGCCATCGAAAAAATTTGCGCCCTTAAAGGAGCGTTCTTCAGTTATCTAGGTTCAAATCAGAGTATGGTGTCTTGCGAAGCAGGCCTAATCACTTAGCTGCGACACAAACATCAGTTGCCTATCTTAAGCGGCAGGCCATTCATACAATACCGCACAAGCTGAACAGATAGACAAAGGGAAGTGCAAAGTACACTTCCCTTCACTTTAAGCGTTCAGATCAATCGTTCAAGACTACTTAGTGATCTTAGAAACAACGCCTGCACCTACAGTACGGCCACCTTCACGAATCGCGAAGCGCATACCCTGCTCAATAGCGATAGGGTTGATGAGCTTTACGTTCATTTTGATGCGATCGCCAGGCATAACCATCTCAGCAGCACTGCCGTCGTCAGCAGTAAAGCTCTCAATGGAACCGGTTACGTCAGTTGTACGCACATAGAACTGGGGCTTGTAGCCAGGGAAAAATGGCGTATGACGACCACCTTCTTCTTTGTTCAATACGTATACCTCAGACTCAAACTCGGTGTGAGGAGTGATGCTCTTTGGCTTAGCAAGCACCATGCCGCGTTCGATATCTTCCTTTTGAAGACCACGAAGCAGTACACCTACGTTGTCACCAGCCATACCAGACTCTAAGCTCTTCTGAAACATCTCAACACCCGTCACCGTGGTATCACGGGTATCACGAATGCCGACCAGCTGAACCACTTCGCCTACTTTAACAACGCCGCGCTCAATACGACCGGTGGCCACTGTACCACGACCCGTAATTGAGAAAACGTCCTCAACCGCCATCAGGAAAGGCTTGTCGATTTCGCGCTCAGGCGTAGGGATATAAGCGTCAACTTCATCCATCAACGCATGGATTTTGTCGACCCACTCATCCGAACCGCGAGCAGTACTAGGATCTGCCATCAGCTTTTCAACTGCCTTTAGCGCTGAACCTGCTGCGATAGGAATATCATCACCAGGGAAATCGTAAGAACTCAACAGCTCACGAATCTCTAGCTCGACCAGCTCGAGTAGCTCTTCGTCGTCTACCTGATCTTGCTTATTCATGAACACAACGATGTTAGGCACGCCTACCTGACCAGCTAGCAAGATGTGCTCACGCGTTTGAGGCATAGGGCCATCCGCCGCAGATACCACCAGAATCGCACCATCCATTTGCGCTGCGCCCGTGATCATGTTTTTCACATAGTCAGCGTGGCCAGGGCAGTCAACGTGAGCATAGTGACGGTTTTCAGTCTCATACTCAACGTGGGCAGTGTTGATGGTAATACCACGCGCTTTCTCCTCGGGAGCGGCGTCGATTTCATCATACTTCTGAGCTTTACCACCACCACCAGCGGCCAAGGCCATCGTAATAGCTGCGGTCAGCGTTGTCTTACCGTGGTCAACGTGACCAATTGTGCCAATGTTGACGTGGGGTTTACTTCTTACAAATTTTTCGCGTGCCATGAATTTCTCTTTGTGTTCCTAAAACTAACTATGCGTTCCCTTTGTTTCTGGCGATAATCGCCTCAGCCACATTACGCGGAACCTCCTCGTATTGGCTGAACTCCATAGAGAAGGAACCCCTTCCCTGAGTTTTGGAGCGGATGTCTGTGGCATACCCGAACATTTCGGCTAAAGGAACCCGAGAGGTTACCTTTGTAATGCCGTCTTCAGAGCCCATCCCCTCAATCTGACCGCGACGAGAGTTAAGATCTCCCATCACATCTCCGAGGAAGTCTTCTGGAGCTTCCACTTCGACCTTCATCATGGGTTCCAAAAGAACCGGAGATGCCTTCATCACAGCATCCTTAACTGCCATAGAACCAGCAATTTTGAACGCCATTTCTGACGAGTCAACGTCATGATATGACCCATCCACCAATGTAACCTTTACATCAATTAATGGATATCCGGCTAGAATACCAGATTCGCAAGCTTCTTTCATCCCTTGCTCAGCAGGCGCAATAAATTCTCGAGGAATAGTTCCCCCTACAATCTTACTAACAAACTCAAAGCCTGAGCCCTGTTCGGCCGGTTCTAGCTCGATCACAACATGGCCATACTGGCCCTTGCCGCCGCTTTGTCGAATAAACTTCGACTCTGCTTTGGCAGGGTTGAGTACCGTTTCTCGGTAAGCCACCTGCGGCGCACCGATATTAGCCTCAACCTTAAACTCTCGCAACATACGATTAACGAGAATATCTAAGTGAAGCTCACCCATCCCGGCAATCACCGTCTGATTTGTCTCAGGGTCGATACTGACTCTAAACGTAGGATCTTCTTCAGATAGAGATTGGAGAGCCTTGGAAAGCTTCTCCATATCTTGTTTTGTCTTGGGCTCTACCGCAACCGAGATCACAGGTTCAGGGACAAACAGCGATTCTAAGACGATAGGATTATCAGGATCACAGATGGTGTCACCTGTAAACGTATCTTTTAGCCCAAGAGCCGCACCCAAGTCCCCAGCTCTCATTTCATCTACTTCAATTCGCTCATCGGCCTTGAGAATAATGAGTCGAGAGATGCGTTCCTTCTTATCTTTCGTCGCGTTGTAAACATAGCTGCCCTTTTTGAGCACACCTGAATATACGCGAATAAAGGTCAGCCGACCGTAAGGATCAGCCATGATCTTGAAGGCGAGTGCTGCCGCTGGGGTTTCATCGCTAGCGGGCCTTACCCCTGTTTTACCATTGGGCAGCAGTCCCTCAATTGCAGGTACTTCCGGCGGGGAAGGCAGATAGTCAACAACCGCATCTAGCAACAGCTGCACGCCTTTATTTTTAAAGGCCGAACCGCAGAGCATCGGCACCAGCTTGTCTTGAATAGTAGCTTTGCGAATGCCTGTCATCAGCTCTTCTGAAGAGATTTCTTCTCCTTCTAGATAGCGCTCCATTAGGACATCATCGGCTTCGGCAATCGTCTCTAGTAAAATAGTGCGATATTCTTCCGCCTTTTCTTTAATATCTTCAGGGATATCAGTGATCTTGATATCAGTCCCAAGATCATTGGTGTAGAGGTGAGCCTTCATTTCTACGAGATCAACGACGCCTTTAAACTCGTCTTCCGCACCAATGGGAATTTGCAGCGGAACGGCCCTGGCACGCAGACGGTCTTTGACCTGCTCATAGACCTTAAAGAAGTTCGCACCCGTGCGATCCATCTTATTTATAAAGGCAATCCGAGGAACCTTATAGCGATCAGCCTGTCGCCAAACTGTTTCCGACTGGGGCTGTACACCACCTACAGAGCAAAATACGGCCACAACACCGTCGAGCACTCGCATAGAACGCTCGACTTCAATTGTGAAGTCAACGTGCCCTGGTGTATCAATGATATTGATTTGATGATCGCGCCAAGTCGTCGAGATTGCCGCAGCCGTAATCGTAATGCCGCGCTCTTTTTCCTGCTCCATCCAATCGGTAACCGCATTACCGTCATGGACTTCACCGATTTTATGGACGACCCCTGAGTAAAAGAGAATTCGTTCAGTCGTAGTGGTTTTACCCGCATCGATATGCGCGGCAATGCCGATATTCCTGACGTTTTCAATGGGAATGGTGCGTGCCACAATCGAACTCCTTAGCAGCCGGTCATAGTAGAGCGCTATCAAAGCAATCTACGACAAAGCTTAATTATAAAAAAATACTGGGCAAAATTACCCAGCAATTTGTAGATTCGCGTGCCAAACCAATAGCACACAACGACAATATTTTCACACGGATAAATTGATGGGAGGAGCGCAAGTCTTACGCACGGTAAGCTCAACTGCTCAATAATATGATTCTCCTTAGCCCTCTTATACGGCTACAAGCGGCTACACAGACAACTTGAGTAGCCGCGCAAGGCAGAAAAGAAAAGAACTAATTAGTAGCGGTAGTGCGCAAATGCCTTATTGGCTTCGGCCATACGGTGCGTTTCTTCACGCTTGCGTACCGCACCGCCAGTTTCATTCGCCGCGTCAATTAGCTCATTGGCGAGCTTGCCAGCCATCGTACGACCACCGCGAGAGCGGGAGAACTGAGTCAACCAGCGCAAAGAGAGGGCTGTGCCACGCTCAGAGCGAACTTCCATTGGCACCTGGTAAGTAGCACCACCAACTCGGCGGGCTTTTACCTCAACTAGAGGTGTTGTGTTACGAACGGCCTGTTCAAATGTTTCTAGCGGATCGCTACCTGTACGTTCCTCTATGATTTTGAAGGCACCGTAGAGAATTTTGTTAGCGACGGATTTTTTACCGCTGAGCATAATCCGGCGAGACATCATGCTGACCAAACGGCTGTTGTAGACAGAATCTGGAGGAACGGTGCGTTTTTGTGCGGCTGAACGACGAGACATGAGGTTTTAACCTTTGAAGGAGAAAATAGATGAAGGATAGTGGTGGGCACTTCAATCGCAGGGGCCCATTTAGATACTTGGCTAGCTCAAAGCTAAGCCATACTTGATGAGGACATATTGCCGTAGTGACGTCATCTTTGGCGCAAAACGCAACGAACCGATGAAGCAAGATTGCGGGGAAGTCTCAGCATTACCGCCCTAGCACTAGCTTTAAAGGAGTGCACCAAAAATGAAACCAAGCAATATACGCTCTACATATGCTCTAGAAGAGCAAAGATAGAACCTACTCTTTTGGCTTTTTGGCACCGTACTTAGAGCGGCCCTGTTTACGGTCCTTAACACCAGCGGTGTCCAGGGTGCCACGAATGATGTGATAACGAACGCCGGGAAGGTCTTTGACACGACCGCCGCGAATCATTACAACGGAGTGCTCTTGCAGGTTGTGACCGATTCCAGGAATGTAGGCTGTAACCTCAAACCCAGACGTCAAACGGACCCTAGCCACTTTCCTTAGAGCCGAGTTGGGCTTCTTAGGCGTGGTGGTGTACACACGAGTGCAAACGCCACGACGCTGAGGGCAGCTTTTTAGAGCTGGAGACTTCGTCTTTTTGGTTGCTTTAGAACGCTCAGTGCGAATGAGCTGTTGAATCGTAGGCATAAGGCGGGGGAATGTAACTCCGCAAAATAGTTGTCATGAGATCCGATAGTATCGCGGATATTTTTGTCTTGTCAATCTATTGGTAACTTCTATTAGGCCTACCAAACGATAAATCTCTGGCTTTGCCATCACCGCCTTTGCCATTATCACCATCATTATCGAATGGCAAAAGCGTACCCGCACCGGCAGCTCTCAGTCGCTAGTGGGTTATCAAATCGAAAAGCGCCGCCTGTGAGATCTTCGGCAAAGTCTATTTTGAGTCCCTCAACATAGTCGGCGTGATCGCGATTCACTACGAGTCGTAGCCCGTCGGACTCGTAGATATCGTCAGCCTCATTTGGTGCGCTATCTAAACTCAAAGCGTAGGCCCATTGTGCGCAGCTGCTAGGCTGCAGGTCCAACCGGCAAACAGCTTCCGGTTGATTTTGCCGCTGCCGCAGGCGATTGATCTCTAAACGTGCGGAATCAGTGAGGTGGATCATAAGTTAAAGCTTAGTATCAATCAGCTTGCACCGATGGGTCTCGTCAAGCATATTAAGCATAAAGAATGGGAGTACCAAAGGCACTCCCATTCCTGGAGGGTAGATTAATTCAGAGGCCAATCTGAATCAGCTGTTTTAGTTGACTACTTTATGGATACCTATGCATCGTGACGAGCATAGTCGTCCTGGTAGCGGGTGATGTCGTCCTCACCAAGGTATTCGCCGTTTTGAACTTCAATGAGAACTAGAGGAATAACACCTGAGTTTTCTAGACGGTGAGAGGTGCAAGCCGGTACATAGGTGGATTGATTGGTACAGAGCATACGCTCTTCGTCGCCACAGGTGACCTTGGCAGTACCTGATACTACGATCCAGTGCTCACTGCGATGGTGGTGCATTTGTAGGCTAAGGCGATGACCAGGCTTAACTTCGATTCGCTTAATCTTGTAGCCAGCGCCTGCTTCAAGGACAGTAAACGAACCCCAAGGCCGGAGTTCGGTAGCAGCCACGCCTTCAAAATTGGATAGATCAGATTCTGTAGCCGGACGTTCTTTAGTTTGAACCATTTTGGTGGTCTCCTATGTCGTAAAAGATGTGTGGATGGCACAAGGCCACAGTGCGAAGCTCAATAATTGAGCCTAATGATTCAGAAGCGGGTTAATAGTTAGACTTGAAAGCTCGATGCAAAGTAGTCGTTGGAGCTTACGCTTGACGCCGCAAGAAGCCCTTCAAAGTTTAGCAAAGGGATGCGGTGGAATGCGATTAGAGGTCTGGCTTAGAACTACACAACCAAGTAGCAGACTTCCAAGTTATAGATTCCAGACGTTTGACGCAGTGGGCTAATCCTACCAAAGGGGCTTCTTATCCTGTCTGTGATGGCAATGACAAAAGGGGGTTCTCTATCAACTCTTCATCCTTATCAACTAGAGTTGAAGTAGAAGGAGCAAACTTGACTTACCTAGTATTGACGTCTACTGCTGCTGAATAACGCAGGCGAAGTCACTACTCTTGTCCTAGTACAAACAAGCCAATTCCGTTGTTGACTCTAGCAGCAGTACGGGGCTGACGGTTCAACAGCTGGCCGCCTAAGTAGAGGCTAGATGAACTACCACCGTCTAAATTCAGCGCATCGACGGCACCTAGCTGCTGCATAATTTGAGCGGTTTCGCTGAGGGTGGGCCCTCTACCGCCAACACGGTCATGCATAGTAGCGATGAGCCAGGTGCCGTCAGCCGTTTTGCCAACAGCGGTGCGGGGAGCTGAACCTTGAATGAAGTTGGTACTGAAGCCTTCAAGCTGGGGGTCAAGTACGATGTTGCGATCACGTATTAACAAAGGTCCGCCCCCAATCACGTTGGGATACTGCTCAAACACCGCTGGCTGGCTTTGGCTGGTCAATAGCACCTGCGTGCCAGGGACAAAGGTAGTGCCTGCCGTTCGGTTGCTTCTAAAGGCCAGCAGGTAGCCTTCACCATCTGCCGGGATCGGGACACTGCCGGTGCCAGCTTTGCCCAACGTTTGCTGTGTGCTCACCGTGTTGTCACGAACGGTCACCACAATTTCGTTATCTACAATAGGCGTGTAGCTAGCGCCCCAGCCGTGGGTGTAGCGGCCTATACCGGCTCGCACATAGCCACTGTTGACGGCCAATATAGGAAACGATTCACCCAGGCCTATCGTTACTGACTCACTTAGAGCGAAACGATCCATCACCAGATCACCTTGGTCATTCCAAGCCATTGCCCCTCTGCCCAAAATAGGGCCAGAGATCCACCGACCTGCATTGCGAACTGCGCCTAGCGGCAGCTGATTATTCCGGTTGAAAAAACCCGCGTTGACTGCGCCAGTGACCTGCTGCTGCTGAGCTGTCGTTACTATAGGCTCGATACCAGTGGCGGTATTAGGATTGGCGTGAATGGGTCTAAGAGCTAGCGTAGACGGATTGGGCTGGGCGATGAACATGTACACCGGGAAGCGGTGTTGACCTACAGTGATGTACTGCTGCCGCCAGCGTAAGCCGGGTGCCCAAGTGACATCTCGCTCTACCATGGCGTCGCGGCGAATGTCGATGACGACTCTAGACGGATTACCTGCGGTCCAGATCTGTGGCGTAGCCCCGTTCTTGGTCTTTATTTTGAGAACGGTTTTGCCACTAAGCGGGGCTACGTGCAGCTGCGTGATGAGATTACCGGGCGTAGCGCGAAAGGCGCTGACCATTTCAGATGAGATTGCGCCAGCGATAGTTACAGTGTGCGTATCGGTAGACTCTAGCTGCCAGGTGACCGGGCCAGAAAGATCGACGACGATGCGATCGCCCCAAGTTTGCTTCCCCTGCCGTATGCCCATCGTCTGCTGCTGAGGCGTGTTGAGCTGAAGCGTGTTGCCATTGACTTGCCCCGTCCAGCCCGCTGTGGCTGCTAGCTGAGCAATATCTATATAGCGATTAGTAGCATCCCACCAGGCAGGCAGAGTCATGATGCCGCCTTGCGCGACCGGAAACCAGCGAATCGGCTGCTGAGTAACTTCTGTAGTACTCAGTAGCTCGACGCCGATGACGTTGGCCATGCTCGTAATAGAAATACCAATGCGTCCGTCTCTTTGCTGCCATTGCCCTGGCACAGAGTAGCCATTAATACTGATTTGATTGCCTGAAACGCGCGCTGTGTCATTAGCCTTGGCCACTGACTGTAGCGGTGGTAGCTGAAAGGAGAGCTCTCCTTTTTGCGCCGGTACAGTCGTCAAACTGCGCTCGCCAGCAGTGATGTTGGCGAGCGAATCTGTCGCTTCGCTCGCAGCATCTCCTGTGATCGGCACAAGAGAAACCGTAGGGCTCGAAGGCTGAGGGGACAAAGCGGGCATGCCTAGCGAATTCACTACTGCCCACCCCAATACTGTCAGCACGCCTAGCGAAACTATCCGACCTGCTACCAGAGGCTGGGCGTCGTGACGGCGACCAAAACGAGGGACATCTGACTGAAAAGACTTAGACTCGGCACTCGCCAACCGTCGTGAAGAAACCCGCTTACGGGGAAACAAGGATCTCATGGATTCCGGTAGATAAAGGTGGCCGTGGGCAATCGTTAAAATAGATGCAGTTATAAAGGTTCACCCAAAAAGACTGTGCTAACGGCAAATCTTCTCAGAAAGTTACTTGAACCTTTTTTGATATTTCCCTAGAGAGGGTAGTTTTTATAAAACGCTACTTTTCTTCATACGATAAATACAATTATGCGTTCAGCCGAAGCACGGGTCCATCTTACGGGTATCAAAGCAGTCGTCGTGAATAGATTCTGACAGTGATTTAATTGTCAGTCAGTCGTTAGCCAGTCGTTGGCAAAGCTCGCCGGAAAACAGAACCTGGATCACAGACAAATACGAGCCCATCAACCGGTCATTTCTTAAAAAGGTTTGAGGCGAACTTCACTATCACTTAATATTTCTATATAATTTGTAGACTCTCTCCAGGTGAACAGGCGCGTGAATCTCAATCCAACAACCTTTAAGACAGATGTATTGGAGTCCTTGGGTCCAAGCTGGCTCGTAGAAGAGCGAGATGCTTGCGGCGTCGGGTTTATTGCCGATCAGCAAGGTCGTGCTAGCCATCAGCTTGTGGTAGACACGCTAACGGCGCTGACCTGTATGGAGCACCGAGGCGGTTGCTGCGCGGACCAGGACTCTGGAGACGGTGCGGGCATTATGACGGCTATTCCGTGGGCGTTGCTACAGCAGTGGGCTATTGAGATGGGTGCGCAGGCGCTGCCTGAAGCAAAAACCGGGGTAGCGATGGTGTTTTTACCCCAGTCAGAAACTGCTGAGGAAATTGCGCGATCGCAATTTCAAGAAGCTGTCACAGCGACAGGTCTCACCTTCGTTGGCTGGCGAGAAGTTCCTGTCACACCGGAGACACTCGGCCCGCTTGCCAAAGAATTTCAGCCGACTATCGCCCAGGCTATTGCAACTTCCAGCACGCTAGAAGGAGATGAGCTGGAAAGAGCACTCTTCTTAGCCCGTCGCCGCTTCGAGAAAGCAATGCATCAGCTTATGGCAGACGCGCCTGATGACAAGGCACTCGCCGAAGCTTACGTCTGCTCTTTCTCAGGTCGCACGATTGTATACAAAGGTATGGTGCGCTCCGAAGTCCTCGGACGGTTCTACCATGATCTCCAGAACCCTGCTTACGAAAGCGCTTTCGCTATCTACCACCGTCGATTTAGCACAAATACCCTGCCTAAGTGGCCCCTAGCTCACCCAATGCGACTGCTAGGTCACAACGGGGAGATCAATACCCTCATCGGTAACATCAACTGGATGACGGCTCGTCAGGCAAATTTGTCCCATCCCACGTGGGGCGACGAACTGGAGCTGCTGAAGCCCGTTGTCAATATGGATAACAGCGACTCAGCCAACCTCGACAACACGATGGAGCTACTGGTGCGTACGGGTAGATCGCCCGCCCAGGCGCTGACGATGATGGTGCCCGAGGCTTATCACAATCAGCCTGAACTTGCAGACTACCCCGAGATTATCGACTACTACGAGTACTACAGCAGCATTCAAGAGCCCTGGGATGGCCCGGCTCTGGTGGTGTTCTGTGACGGTAAGCAAGTCGGTGCAACACTTGACCGTAACGGTTTGCGCCCAGCTCGCTACGTTGTGACAAAGAACGGCTACGTTATCGTCTCGTCCGAAGCGGGTGTCGTTAATATCCCTGTCGAAGACATTGTTGAAAAGGGTCGTCTTGGTCCTGGCCAAATGCTGGCTGTGGACTTTGAGCAGCATGAGATTTTGCACAACTGGGACATTAAGCAGCGAATTGCCAACGCTCAGCCCTACGGTCAGTGGCTAAAAGAGCGCCGTCAGGAAATTGCACCGCAGCTGTTTAGCGAAGAGATGCGCCTAGAAAAGCAAGATTTGATGACGCAGCAAACGGCCTTCGGCTTCACGGCTGAAGACGTGGAGATGGTCATTCAAGATATGGCTGCACAGGCGAAAGAGCCCACCTTCTGCATGGGCAACGATACGCCTTTAGCGGTGCTTTCTGACAAGCCCCATCTGCTGTACGACTACTTCAAGCAGCGGTTTGCTCAGGTCACAAATCCGCCGATTGATCCGCTTAGAGAGCGGCTGGTAATGTCGCTATCCACGCAGCTAGGTGCACAAGGCAACTTACTAGAAGAACATCCGGAACAGGCCAGGCTTCTAAAGTTAGAGTCTCCGATAATTAACGACACGGAGATGGAAACTATCCGGGAGTCAGATTTTCCAACGGATGAGCTGTCTACACTGTATGCAGTGGAGGCGGGTCCTAGGGGATTGGAGGCGGCGGTGAAAGCACTGTGCGCAAGGGCAGCGGACGCTGTGAAAGCAGGTGGCCAGATTTTGATTTTGAGCGATCGCATTGACATCAACGGCGAGCTTACCACTCTCTCCAAAAGCCAAACCTACATTCCTCCTTTTGTTGCCGTTGGCGCGGTGCATCACCATTTGATCCGCGAAGGGCTGCGGATGCAAACTTCACTCATTGTCGATACGGCTCAGTGCTGGAGCACCCATCACTTTGCCTGCCTGCTTGGCTATGGCGCGACTGCCATTTGCCCTTACCTCACCCTGGAAAGTGTGCGGCACTGGTGGGCTGACAAGAAGACACAGAAGCAAATGGAGAGCGGCAAACTGCCGGTTTCCACACTAAACGGCGCACAGACTAACTATCGAAAAGCCGTCGAAAATGGTCTGTTAAAGATTCTTTCTAAGATGGGAATCTCTCTACTGAGCAGCTATCGAGGCGCGCAGATTTTTGAAGCTGTGGGCATTGGTCAAGATCTCAAAGAACTCTCCTTTAGAGGCAGCGTTTCTCGTTTAGGTGGTTTGAGTATTGAAGAGTTGGCTCAAGAGACAATGTCTTTCCACGAAAAAGCGTTTCCAGAGCTGACGCGCAAACGCCTGGAGAACATGGGCTTCGTGCAGTCGCGACCATCGGGTGAGTATCACATGAACAACCCGGCAATGACGAAGCTGCTGCATAAAGCAGTAGAAACAAAACAGTATGACCACTACGAGATTTACCGTGAGCAGCTGAAAGGTAGACCGATTGCTGCGCTGCGAGATCTGTTGGACTTTAAGGGCGATCGCGACTCTATCGATCTCTCAGAAGTCGAATCTGTTGAATCAATCATGCAGCGCTTTTGCACAGGCGGTATGTCTCTTGGATCTCTTTCAAGAGAAGCCCATGAAACTTTGGGCATCGCTATGAACCGAATTGGCGGTAAGTCGAACTCGGGTGAGGGCGGCGAAGATGCGGTGCGCTTCAAAGTGCTAGATGACGTAGACGGCGAAGGGCTTTCGTCTACGCTGCCTCATCTGAAAGGGTTGGAGAACGGAGATACGGCTTCTTCAGCTATCAAGCAGGTGGCGTCGGGTCGCTTTGGCGTGACGCCGGAGTATCTGATGAGTGCCAAGCAGATTGAAATTAAAATGGCGCAAGGGGCAAAGCCAGGTGAAGGCGGTCAGCTGCCGGGCAAAAAGGTCAGTGAGTACATCGCCTCGCTGCGAAAGTCTAAGCCGGGCGTGACGCTGATTTCACCGCCACCGCATCATGACATTTACTCGATTGAGGACTTGTCTCAGCTGATTTTTGACCTACATCAAATCAATCCTAAGGCGGGCGTATCCGTAAAGCTGGTGGCAGAAGTTGGGATCGGTACCATTGCAGCGGGCGTTGCTAAGGCCAATGCGGATGTCATTCAGATCTCTGGTCACGACGGTGGCACTGGCGCTTCTCCTTTGAGTTCGATTAAGCACGCAGGCTTGCCCTGGGAACTGGGTCTGACTGAAGTGCATCGGTCTTTGATGGAGAACGGGTTGCGCGATCGCGTTTTACTCCGTGTAGACGGTGGCCTAAAAACAGGCTGGGACGTCATTATGGGCGCACTTATGGGCGCAGAAGAATATGGCTTTGGCTCAATTGCCATGATTGCAGAAGGCTGTATTATGGCCCGCGTATGCCATACCAACCAGTGCCCGGTTGGCGTTGCCACTCAGCAGGAAGTGTTGCGTAAGCGCTTCTCTGGAACGCCGGGCAAGGTCGTGAATTTCTTCTACTTCATCGCTGAAGAAGTGCGTTCTTTGCTAGCAAAATTAGGCTATCGGTCTTTGAACGAAATCGTTGGCAGGGCTGATTTGCTAGTGCCTCGTGACGATGTATCGCTGACGAAGACAAAGGCGCTGGATCTTTCTACGCTGGTAATACTGCCGGATGTGAAGAGCGATCGCACTTGGCTCAACCACGGCGACATTCACACCAACGGCCCTGTGCTCGACGACGAAATTTTGGCAGATGCTGAAATTTTAGCGGCGATTGAGAGTCACACATCGGTGACGAAGGCTTGGGATGTGATTAATACGGATAGAACGGTGGGTGCGAGGGTTTCGGGTGCGATCGCCAAAAAGTACGGCAACACTGGCTTCAATGGCAAACTCAACCTCAACTTCAACGGTAGCGTCGGTCAAAGCTTTGGCGCATTCAACCTTGCTGGTATGAAGCTTACGCTTACAGGTGAAGCCAACGACTACGTCGGTAAAGGCATGAATGGCGGTGAAATCGTCATTAAGCCGTTTGAGAAAGCTACTTACGCAGCTGAAGATAACGTCATCGTTGGCAATACCTGCATCTACGGAGCGAGCGGCGGCACCCTATATATCAACGGCACTGCGGGTGAGCGCTTCGCTGTGCGTAACTCAAAAGGGATAGCCGTATTGGAAGGAGCAGGCGATCACTGCTGCGAATATATGACTGGCGGTGTCGTAGTCGTACTTGGCGGCGTTGGCCGAAACGTGGGTGCCGGGATGACCGGTGGCCTGGGCTACTTTCTAGATGAGACGGGCGACTTCCAGACACGGGTGAATCCAGAGATTGTGCAGGTGCAGCGGGTGCTAACCGATGCGGGTGAGCACCAGCTGAAGTCGCTGATTGAGGCACATGCTGACCGGACTGGTAGCGCGAAGGCGAAGCGAATTCTGGCCGATTGGCAAACGTACTTGCCGAAGTTCTGGCAGGTAGTGCCGCCTTCTGAAGCGGATAGTGCGGAAGCTGGCGTTCAGAAAGACGTCGCGGTGAGTAGTGTGTCGTAAAAAAGCGCTCTCAAAGCTCCTTTGAGTTATAGACATCAAAGGAGCTTTTTGCGATCGCAGCCAAAGAATAGCCATCTTCAATTCTCGACTTTGCTAAACTCAACTTGAACCCGCCTAGGCTGAAGAATATGGTTGGATACTACAGCTTTGTAGTTATCTGGTAGACGCATAGAGTCGAGACCAGGAACAAGCTGGCCAATCATTCTAATTTGGCTCTTGAGCATACCCATAACATCACAGTCAAACTCAAACTGAGCGGCTATCGCACCTCGCTCTAGCCGTTCGCGGACGACTTCTTGCCACGCAGATTCACCCGCTAGCCAGGGATTACGGTTCAGGTCAATCGACTGAAGCGTCATGTCTGTTCGTTTGGGATATTTAAATGTTTTTTGATGAAGCTGAGCGGCCAGGTTTTCCTGACAGTTGAGCGTTGAAGTCGGTGGAATGGGGGTCATGGTGATTTTGGTGGCACCTAGCTGACCTAGCAGAGAAAGGAGGGCCTGCTCCCGCTCTTTGAAAAGCATAGAGAAATAGTCGGTAACGGGATAGTACTCATTGAATCGAGACTTGAAGGGGTGTCTACGGTACGTACGGCCCAAGATAGGATGACCCAAAGGAAACATCAGGTCGTTCTTCAAATTATCAGGGCGGATATAGTCCACGCTGCGGCTAGACCAAGGCAGTAGATCGAGGTAAGCAAGCTGCTGATAGAGCAGGCGAGCGTCGTGATTGCGATGGTGGGTGCGATTGCGATCATTTGGCTTCTGATACTTTTCTTGTATGAAGGCATGAATGGTCCAGAACATAGGCGCAACGGCTTTGGGCAAGGAAAGCGCCGTCAGAGTAGAAATAGAGTTGATTTCGGAATTGGTCATAAAGGCCAACGACTGCATCGCGTTTCGCAGCTCGATCTCGGCTCTGGCAATGTAGACGTCTGTTTGGCCGTGAAGCGCTACCTGCTTTGGCTTGGAGACTATATCACCGGGGCGTTCGCCATGGTCCAAAATGTGTAGCAGTGGCTTTGATAGAGTCTTCGGTCCTGTTTTTTTCAGGCGACCGCCGACCTGCTGAATAGCACCGGACTTTCGAATAGAAAGAGCGGAAAAGGTGCGAGATCTCAGCGAACTTTTTGACTGTCTTTGCAGGCTAGACATAATAGTTTTTTTATCTACTGAGGTCGTATGTGGCAAGTGTACAGCTATGCTCACAAAGATAAGCGTAGCCGGCGAAGACTGTAACCGACTAGGTCCACACGCCTTGTACGCTGCATTACCATCGAATGCAGCATTATACCTTTGGGCTCAAACGAAAATTAAACTGCACAGAGAATAGTATCAGGTCAACTTTCTATATCTTTTGACAGATTTATAAGTGAGCGTATCTGTTGCCATCGCTATAGCACTGTTCGACCGCCATCGGCCATAATCCCAGCGCCCACGATGAAGCTGGCCTCATCGCTTGCGAGGAAAGTAACCACATTGGCAATTTCTTCAGGTGTGCCTAAGCGACCAATAGGCAGTTCTTTCGCAGCGGCTTTGGCTTCAGCAGTAGGATCTTGCGATAGGTCAAACTCGGCTTGCAATAGCGGTGTAACCACTGGACCTGGACAAATGGCGTTGGCGCGAATGCCTTTAGGCGCGCATTCTAAAGCGAGTGCACGGGTGAAAGAAAGAATAGCGCCTTTGGTGGCACAGTAGGCAGCGTAAAGCGGTTGGCCGATAAGGGCCAGTTCTGAGGCTGTGTTGATGATGACGCCGCTACCCTGCTTTTCCATCACAGGAATCGCGTGTTTACAGCCAAAGAAAAGGCCTTTGAAGTTGACGGACAGGAGTAGATCGAGATCGGCTTCTGTAGTGTCCGAGATGGGTTTAAGGATAGAGAGTCCGGCGTTGTTGAAGAGGATGTCTAGTTTGCCGAAAGTAGATTGGGTAGTGGCGATCGCACTTATCACAGCCGCCTCTTGTGCCACATCCGCCCCTAAGCCCAAAGCCCGACCGCCTGCGGCCTTAATCAGTTGCTGAACTGCGACAGCTTCTGCCTCGTTAATATCAACGCAAACCACCGCAGCACCTTCTTTTGCGAACCGCAGCGCTGTCGCTCTGCCAATTCCAGAGGCGGCGCCAGTTATTAAACTTACCTTGCCTGCTAATTTCATGAGCTTTTTGGTAGTTACGGTTGAGCGCTCTGGCCATTCAGTTATGCAATCGTCTGAGGAAAGCAGAAGATTGGGCAAACTGGGTTCAAAAATTGATACAGCTCGCTCTACAGCCGCAAAGCTTCGAGCTAGGCTAGGTCCACCTTCGATGTGTCACACCTGAGTTTATTCGCCGAGCGCATGATGTTAAAGTCGATCTTTTCAAATATTGCCGCTGCATTTTCGAACGTGTACAGCGGTTGGATTCTGTGGAACTTGTTTTTAGCCTTTGTTCCTTTGTTTTTGAGCTATGTGCTCTTTCGGAGAAAGGTGCTTTCTAGACCGAGGATATGGGGTGCGATCGCACTTATCAGCGCTATCGGCATTATCGGCATACAGCCGCGCTGGCCCAGAATCATGAAGGCACAAATGCAGCTGATGAACGCGCTATCAGCAGGCGAACAGGCCGCACAGCTAAAAGTGATTTGGTGGATTGCGCTTACTGTCATTTCTTTGGCAATGAGCATCTTCTTATTCAACCGCAAGCGAAGCGCTAGAACCGTACTGTGGTGGCTAGGGCTGGTGAGCTTTATCGCCTTTTTGCCCAATGCACCCTACGTACTCACCGATATCATCCACATTATTCGTGGAACCGGTCGCGGGGGTATTCGCATTTGGGTAATTGCCCTCGTATTTGTACCGCTTCACACGGCGGCCATCATTGCCGGATTTGAAGCCTATGTCATCTCTATTTTGAACCTGGTTCGCTATATCAAGCAAAATGGTGACGCGATCTGGATTTTGCCGACAGAATTGCTTATTCATGCGCTGAGCGCTATTGGCATTTATCTGGGCCGCTTCACCAGGGTAAATAGCTGGGACTTAGCAACCGATCCTACCAGCATTATGACCTTGACATTAAACACGCTTACGACCAAAAGACCTGCTGCCGTCGTGTTTGTTACCTTTATCATCCTGACAGTGCTCTATTGGATTATGAAACAAATCACTCTGGGCATTAAACTGCGTATCTATTACAAGGACAAAGGACTAGATGCTTTAGATCTCTAGCAGAGTATTTACAGTGGCTACTGGCTAGATAAGACAAATACTAGAGATAACGCCGGACAAAACTAAATCAGCTATTTACTCATATCCCAAAGCACAACCGTCTTTTCTAGGATCTGAGCCGCCGACTAGACTGCCGTTTTTATCTATCCAGACAGCCTGTCCGCCCCCGTGAGGCAGTACAGCTGAAACAACTTTGTGACCCATTGCCGTTAGACGTTCGCGCACTTGGACAGAAACACCTCGCTCAACTGCGCAGGTTCTACCGTCGTGAAAGACGCGGGGCGAATCTAGTGCCGTTTGCACGTCCATTCGATAGTCCAACAGATTGGTGAGGAAGTGAGCGTGACCAGTGGGTTGATACTGACCGCCCATAACGCCGAAGGGCATAACGACTTTACCGGCTTTCATTAGCATTCCAGGAATGATGGTGTGCAAAGGGCGTTTGTAGGGCGCGATCGCATTCCTATGCCCTTCTTCCAGCACAAACCCCGCCCCCCGATTTTGCAGCACAACCCCCGTATTAGGACTTACCAGTCCGCTCCCAAATCCGTGAAAGACGGAGTTGATCAAGCTCACCGCGTTTCCTTCTTCGTCCACAACACAGAGATATACAGTATCGGGGTGCGTCGGGAAATCTGAATCTTCTAACGGCGGCATTGCCCTATTTAGACTAATTTTGGCACGGAGCTGTGCGGCGTAGTCCTCGGAGAGGAGAAAATCTAGGGGAATACTCGCTTGATCGGGATCGGCGATGTAGCGATCACGGACCCCATACGCTAACTTCGCCGCCTCACACTCCAAATGCAGCCGCTCGGCGCTCATCGGCGCGTAGTCTGTCAGTGGAAAACCAGAAAGAATATTCAGCATGATTAAAGCGGTTAGGCCCTGACCATTTGGCGGACACTCCACCACGTCGTAGCCACGATATTTTGTTGAGATAGGCGTGACGTATTCAGCTTGGGGCGCAGCGAAGTCTTCTAAGGTGTGGAGTCCACCGAGAGATTGCAAGTAGCCTACAATATCTTCGGCGATAGGTCCGGTGTAGAAGGCGGAGCGGCCTGAGTGAGCGATCGCCTGCAAAGTCTCACCGAGTTCTGGCTGTTGGTGACGAGCGCCCACCTTTGGGGCCTCCCCATTAATCAACAGCATTCGCGTTGCATTTTCTGTTGCTTTTAGCTTTTTTACTAGCTGCGCCCAATCGTAAGCGACGCGTGGGTGCACGGTGTAGCCTTCTTTGGCTAGTCGAATGGCGGGAGCTAGTAGTTCAGAAAAATCTGTTCTGCCGTAGTCTTCGTGGAGCTTGCACCAGGCGTCTACTGCGCCCGGCACCGTCACAGAATGTGGGCTTTGCAGAGAGATTTGCTTCATGCCCTGCGCCAGAAACCAGCTGAGTTCAGCCTTACCCGGTGCCTTGCCAGAGCCGTTAAGGGCAACGACCTCTCCTTTGCTTTTAGCAGGGGCATAGAGGACAAAGCAGTCGCCGCCAATGCCGGTAGACTGAGGCTCTACTACGCAGAGAACGGCTGAGGCTGCGATCACCGCATCTACCGCATTACCACCCGCTCGCAATACATCAATTGCGCTTAGCGTTGCTAAAGAATGAGACGTCGCCGCCATTCCCTTCTGTGAATAGGCAGGGGAGCGACCAAGCAACTGGAAGTCTCGCATAGGTTGAAGCCAGGTGAATATAGACTAAAAATACAGCATTGCACGACTTGCTAAAGGGTACGAGTCAACACGCACAGCTTACGATCTATCTTGGGTAGGAGTAGCCATTCGCTGCTGTGCTGTGCGTGTTTTCTGAGAGATAGGAATATGGGCTGTCGCGTCAGCAAGACCATAGATTGGCATATTGCCATAGATACATTCACAGCTAGTCGGATCTACCCGATAGGTCTCGTGCCAAATGCCAACGCTGCCGTCGCTATCTACATCTTTCATAAACTGCTGCCAGGCTTGCCAATGCGGATCGTGATCGCCGCGCGCAAACCGAGTCAAATCTTCAAAAGAGCGCCAGTAGGAAACCATACAAGTCTCTAACGGCCACATCCGAAAAAACGTACGCGAGCTGAGCAGCCCTTTCTCAGGATGCTGAGATAGCGTCGCCATCATAGGCCCCATCGCACTAGCGACCGAAAACCACTTTTTAACAGATGTTCCACCGTATGACTAGGGCTCGCGAGATATCTTTTCGATAAGCGTAAACTATAGAACGAAACACTTTTTGATGTTGGGATAGTATAGATAACGACTGGCAGACCTAAGTCCACTCCTACTTCTCATCACACATGCGGCAAAGCGATCTTCTTTCAATCTGGTCAGGCGCTTTGGCGTTGGCTTTAATGGCACTACCGATGGGCTGTAGCAGCCCGTCTACAGCAAACACTCACTCAACGCTTTCTACAAGTTCCTCTATTGCGCAGGCTGAAGATGATACAGCTGCCGTGCAGCTGTCCGCAGCGGATAGAGAAGATCACAATGCTGAGGTTCTAAGTGCGATCGCCAACGCTCAGGTCGTCTATCTCGGCGAAACCCACAGCAGCGAAGCCGACCACACAGCTCAGCTTGCCATCGTAGAAGCGCTAGCCGAGCAAAACGAGATTGCTATTGGCTTAGAAATGTTTCAAAGACCGTTTCAGCCAGCGCTCGACAGCTACCTGACAGGAGACATTACCGAAGCCGAGCTAATTGAGCAAAGCGAATACGAAACCCGCTGGGGCTACGACTGGGAATTTTACGCCCCGGTCTTACGCTATGCCAAAGAGAATCAAATTCCTTTGATTGCGCTCAACACTCCTGCCGAAGTCACCCGTCAGGTTGCCACTGACGGATTGAGTAGCCTATCGGGCAAGGCCCTTACCTACATCCCACCTGTCGAAGACATTGATACTACTGACGAAGCCTATCGAGACGCTGTGTCGGCAGTTTTTAACGCGCACGGTGACATGGGGCACAGCCTGAACTTTGAGAACTTTTTCGCGGCGCAAGTGCTGTGGGACGAAACGATGGCAGAGCGTATTGTCACGCAGTTAGCGGCAGAGCCAGCGCGTCAGGTCATTGTGCTAGTAGGTGAAGGCCATATTGCTTACGACTACGGCATTCCTAATCGGGTAGAACGCCGCATTACCGACATTGAACACGCTAGCGTTCGATTGATGCCCGCTGAGCAGTCAGTAGACGCCGACTTTTCCGATTACGTTTGGATGACAGAGCGATGACAGAGTAATGAGTTTGCGGCCAGCAGCGATGTCCCTGTAGAAGGTGACGCTCACGCCTCGACTGTTACTTTAGACGCTCGCAGTTGGCCGCAGGCTGCGTCTTTCTCTAGTCCTCTTGAATAGCGCACGCTCACAGCAATGCCTTTGTCCTTTAGCTGCTGAGTAAACCCTTCTATCCGCTGACGACTTGGGCGCTGGTAGTCTACTTCGCTGATGGGGTTGTAAGGAATCAGGTTGACATGGGTTTGAAAGCCGCGTAGCTCGGCAGCTAGCTCTACTGCATGCTCAGGCTGGTCATTGACTTCCGCTAGCAAAACGTACTCGAAGGTGACTCGCCGTCCGGTAAGGTTCACATAGTCGCGGCACTCACCAAGCAGGTCTTCTAGCGGATACTTTTCGGCGCTAGGGATGAGCTGCTTGCGCAGGGTTTGATTGCTTGCGTGCAGGCTAACTGCCAGCGTGACCTGCATACGCTCTTCAGCAAGGCGGCGAATGTGGCCGGGGATGCCTACGGTGGAAACGGTGATCATGCGCTGGCCGATACCGATGTCTTTGTTGAGCGATCGCACCGCCGCTACCACATTCTCAGTATTCAGCAGTGGCTCACCCATGCCCATAAATACAATATTGCTCACCCGTCGCTGAAAGTCCTCTTGCACGGTCAGCACCTGATCCACAATTTCGTAGGTCTCCAGGTTGCGCGTAAAGCCACCTTTGCCCGTTGCACAAAAGTCACACGCCATTGGGCAGCCAATCTGCGAAGACACACATACGGTCAGTCGCTTATCAGAAGGGATGCCGACCGCTTCAATAATTAGGCCATCTTTGAGACGCAGCAGGTATTTGATAGTGCCATCGGGCGATTCAGAGCGGTAGTGAATGTGCGATCGCCCCACCGGAAAATCTGCCACTTGCGATCGCCACTTCTTCGAGAACACCGTCACCTCATCAAGTGAGCGAATGCCCTTTTGATAGATCCACTGGTGTAGCTGCTTGCCTCGGTAAGCAGGCTGACCCTGGGCTACCACCCATTCTGTCAGCGCCTCTACAGAACGCCCTAGCAGCGGCTGTTCATCGGTCTGTGGAAGAGATAGGTTCTCTACTGTCGTCGCAAGCATAGAAATCGAGCCATCTGGAAAAGCTCTGAGGCAGATATCTTTCTAATACAGATATCTTTAGGTCAGACATCCATATTAGGACGATAGTACGAAAATAGGCTATCTGCGCATATAGCCTGTTACTTGCTAGCCCCGTTAGAAGCATCTCCCTCGTTGATCAAGTCAACCAGTCCTTCTGTCAACGCTTTAGGATCCATAAACAGCACCTTAGAGTTGTTACTCTCGCCGATCTTCTGATTGGCCAATACATAGCGCTGCGCCAGCAGATACTGTAAAACTTCCTTACCATTACCCGTATCTTCTAGCGCCTGGGAAAGCAGCCGCATCGACTCCACATCGGCCTGCGCTTCAGAGATTTTGGCATTCTTTTCGTAGGTAGCCGCTCGCTCTTTTTGCATCGCATCTAGCACATTCTGAGGCGGATCTAGCTTCTGAATTTCTACTCGGTTTACCTTCAATCCCCAGGGTGCCGTCGCTTCGTCGAGTACATCAAGCAGCGCTCGGTTGATAGACTCGCGCGAAGAGAACAGGCTCTGAAAATCCATCTTACCGACCTCAGAACGCAGCGTGGTAATCACCAGCTCCTGCATCGCAAACTCAACGTCTTCAATCGCGTAGTAAGTCTTCTCTAGGTCATAGATGCGCCAGTAGATAATCGCATCGACCTCCAGATTGACATTGTCCTTAGTAATTGCCCGCTGAGGTTCAATGTCTAGTGTTTGCTCGCGCATAGAGTCTTGCAGCACCACAATATCGAGCAGAGGCACAATCATATTCAGTCCCGGCTTTAGCGTTCTCTTAAAGCGACCTAAGCGCTCTACTAAAGCCTCATTGCCTTCTTTGACAATGCGCACTGAGCCAGCGGTATAGCCAAATATCAGAAAAGTAAGAACGGCTAGAATCGACGGGAACATGAGCGGTCACTCTAAGGATGTGCTCTCTAATTAGCACGTTTGCCGAAAAAAGTATAGCGATTCTCCCGTGTGTTTCACTAGAAGCCCACAAATATATATGGGGAATAGTAAGAGCAGCTATTCGATACTACTGTTTCCTCACACATTCACACTCACTCCTCGGAGGGCATCTCAAAAGGCTATGGCAAAAAACACCTCTATTGAGCGCGCGCCTTGCCTACTAAGGCTGTTGGGCGGTCTGCTGTGCAGTGGCACGCTTAGCTACGCCTCTACTGCGATCGCTCAAGTCAACAACGCAGATCTAGCCTGCTACCTCCACAGCAGCGATGGCATACAGTACGACCTCAGCGCACTCTGCGGTGGCTTCACGCCCACGCCTGTTGCTGAAATTCAAGAGAACATAGCTCAAGATGACAGTGCCGATGCAGAAGCAGTAGAGACCGAGACAGTCGAGGCAGTAGAAATAGAAGCGGAAGCAGTAGAGATAGAAGCGGAAGCAGCAGAGACCGAGGCAATACCTACTATCGAAGAGACAACAGAAAGGTTACCCACAGTCCCACTCATTCAGGCGGTTCCTTAAGGCCGCGCTGCCGAGTGAGACAGCGGCAACTCCACCGCGAAAACCGTACTGCACTGGCTGCTGTCTACAGAGATATCACCTTCTAAGTGCTCTACTAGCTTTTGAGCAAGCGCCAGTCCCAGACCTGTGCCGCCTTGCTTCCAGGGATCAGCGCTAGGCACCCGATAGAATTTGTTAAAAATGCGCTGACGTTCTTCTTCAGCGATCTCAACGCCGGTATTCTCTACGCGCAGTTTGACGCTATCAGCGCCTCCTACAACAGAAACATTAATACTGTGCTGAGGCGGAGTGTATTTACAGGCGTTGTTGATTAGCTCAGCTAAGATACGGTCGATACTGGCTAGATCGGACAATAGCTCAGGAAGATCGCTTGGAATAGAAAGCGTGAGTTCTTGCTCGCGGCTAGTGGCTCTAGGTCGAAAGCCGTTGACTAGGTTGGGCAACCAGTTGGGCAAATCAATTGGCTGGATCATCATAGGATGATTACCGACGTCCAGACGCTGAAGATCGAGCAGGTCGTTGATCAGACTGATTTCTCGTTCGCATTCTTCTTGCAAAATACAGAAGTAACGTGCCAGTCTGCCCTGCTCTACCTGGGGTTTTTTCAGCTCTGCTTCGTCTAGGCCATGGTCTCTAGTTAGGGTGACTTCTAGCAGCTGCAAAGCAACTCTCATGCTGGTTACCGGGGTACGCAGCTCGTGAGAAACCGTGCTGAGAAAGTCGTCTTTGAGCGTATTCACATGCTCTAGCTCGCGAACTTGAGACTGAGACTCCTGGTAGAGGCGAGCCTGACGGATGGCGATCGCACATTGATTGGTCACCTGCTGCACCAGACGAATATCCAACTCGCTCAGGCAGCTATCCACATCGTTAATCAGCCACAGGTCACCGAGCACGTCGCGATCATCTAGAATTGGGGCGGCGAACATTGAGACCCGTCCCCGCTGAGGGTTGGGTGAGATAGAGCAAAACTGAAGGTACTGGCCTGCTAGCAGCTGATGGTACACCTCTGAATAGGCCTCCATCTGAGAGACGCGGCCACGCATGGTGTTGGTACCAGGTGCACATTCGTAATACACCGTAGAGGTACCTTGCTCAAGGTCGTAAAGGGCCGTATTCGCTTCTTTAGCACTGAGCGCTTTAACCAATTCTTCAACAGCGGCCTGTAGAATTTGCTCCTCGTCCAAGCTATCGCGAACGCGGTCAGTGATGCGTTTTAGCGTTTCTTCGAGCAACAAAGCTGTATTTAGCTCAGCCTGGTTGATCTCTAGCGCTTTGGACAGCGCATCATTTTTTTGCTGCGTTTGTATGACAACGGTGACATCTTCCAAGCTATTGACGAGTGCTAGCTTACCTTCTAGCTCTATCAGCCGACGGTGACCCATTACTTGATGGCCGTTGAGGGTTAACGGCGCGTTACTGCTGTCGTCTACGCCTGCAAAAAAAGCTTCATCTTGGGTTTTGAGCTGATGGGCGACCTGGGAAGGCAAAAAATCGGCCTCGTTTCTGCCTACAATCGCTTCTGGCGATAAGCTCAGTAGATCTGCGCCCGCTGCGTTGATGTAAATCCACTGATGCTCAGCGTCTTTCACATATACCGGTTGCGTAATCGCACCCAATAACTCAGATATAACTGTTGATTCGGACAGACTAGTCAATAGGCTCATTACGCAATTCAACGGATATCGGGTGCAGGTAGGGTACCCTTTTGAATCCTAAAAATATAAGCCATTGTTGATATATCTGAAGAATAATCTGCTATTTTTCCAAGGCGTATACACAACTGTTCACGTTCTTGGCCTAACAAGCAAGTGTATTCACTCAAGGGGTGTAATGCAGTTGATACCGCGTTCGGCGGACGTTTCTGTGCGCGTTTATCGAATGTAGCGCCGCCCTATCCTCCACAATGTCGACTATGTCAGCTGCTTCCGACTCTGATTTTTCTACAGCATCTTTTACAGCACCTGCGACAAATACCGCTGCGCTGATTTCGCCGCCTCTGACAGAACCTACGTCGCTAGAAACCGCTCAGGCAGTAGAGCACGAGCCTCTGAAGCTAGGCATTATGGCGTCGGGCAGTGGCAGTAATTTTGAGGCGATCGCCGCTGCCATTGAGTCAGGTCAGCTAAACGCCTCAATTGAGCTTGTCATCTACAACAATCCGCAGGCGAAGGTCGCGGAGCGTGCCGCTAGGCGCACAATTCCAGCGCAGCTACTAGACCACCGCACGTTTGAAAGTCGAGAAGCGTTGGACGATGCGATCGCACAGCAGTTCAAAGCCTGTGGCGTGAGCTGGATCATTATGGCTGGCTGGATGCGCCGAGTAACTCAAAACCTACTGTCGGCCTTTCCAGAGCGCATTCTCAACATCCATCCTAGCCTGCTTCCTAGCTTTCCAGGTATTCACTCCGTCGAGCAGGCGCTCAGCGCAGGCGTCAAGATTACAGGCTGTAGCGTTCATTTTGTAGAGCTGGTTGTCGACAGCGGGCCGATTGTAATGCAGGCAGCCGTGCCGGTCCTAGCCAGTGACAGCGTTGAAAGCTTGCAGGCGCGCATTCAGGTGCAGGAACACATCATTTTTCCGCAGGCGATCGCACTCGCTGCTCAGCAGGCCCGCCGGGCAGGCAGCGACTAATGTAAAAGCAAGTTTTAGCCAGAACTAAGACAAGGCTTTGCGACTCAATGTAGAGAGACTACCTTGAATAAAAATTATTCTAGATTCGGCAAAATTACGTAAGTATTACTGACAGTAAAATTACAGAAATACCCGAATTTAAAACTCTATGAATAAGCTTATTCATAGAGCTTATATAGCCTTTAATCTTCAAGTCAAACCGTTAGTATCTCAGCTACAAAAACAAATTAAAAATAAGTTGCGAAGCATTCGTAGTTAAAGACATTTCTACTCGTACATCCACACAAATGTCATATTAAAACCTTTCCCATAAAGGCTTTCACTGAGCTTAGTCGCTGTCAAAACAAGAAAAATATTAATGAAAATAGTTCTTTTAACGGATTAGACTATCAAACCGAATCGCTATATTTAATTTACCTGGGTGATTGTCAACGCCCTAATGATTAACTTCCTTGTTAAATGCATCTATCATTTTTTCGTCCGGAGATAGGACCGAACGAAAGAAGACAGAATCATAAGTCATTAGGGTTCTTAAAAACATGTTTGCAATGTCAAATTTCAAGTCTCACTCGAAAGGTCTTGAGTCATTGGTGCGCACTGCGATGACACATAGAGAGCTCTCTCCTGGCGTAGCGGCTCAAATCAATCGCTACCGCAAGCAAAAGAGCAAGCTGTCTTGCGAAGAGCAAAGACTGCTGTCGATTCTAGATGACGCTATTTCAGACGGATGCATCGTACCCATTGATATGCCTGAGATCACAGTTAGCAAACGACAGGTCGCCCACAGCGTTAAATAACAAGTCACCCTTCAAACGGCCCGTTTTAGCGGCTCGTTTTAACAGTCGGCTCTAACAGACTTATCTCTTGGATTTCAGCCTTTCAACAGGTACTGTCAGCTACAGTAATAAGGTTTTATAGATACAAGGCAAGCAAAGGTACTAGTCTTTGCTTGCCTTGTGTTTTTTGCAGCTATTTTTGTAGCTATGCCAGGCTCACAGCCTTAGCGATCGCACTATGGCACTAGAACTATGGCACTAGAACTATGGCTTTGGCACTACAGCTTTGAACTATGGCGTTAATCAGTCCCCTCGAATTTTCTCGGTGGATGCTCTTTTCTTTGGGCATTCAAATAAAAGTGCATCACGCTGAGCGGCTGCCACAATCGCCCTTTTTGATGATATCCAACCACCGCAGCTTTTTAGACGCACCGCTGCTGGTCGCCGCTGCCGCCCGGCCAGTACACTTTGCCTGCCATCACTACATGTCGCAGGTGCCGGTGATGAACAACGTGGTCGAAGCGCTCGGCTGCTTCCCGCTCGATGGACCCAAAGAGCGCGGACGTACTTTTTTCAAGCAGGCCAGCTATTTCTTAAAGTCCCAGCAGTCTATCGGCGTTTTTCCAGAGGGCACTCAGCCGATGGTAGAGCTAACAGATCCCAATCAAGTCAATAGCTTCCATCGTGGCTTTGCCCACCTTGCCCTACGCGCACCCATACAAGATTTGCAAATCGTTCCTACAGCGATTGTGGCCCTCGAAGAACAACAGCACGATACGGTTCCTTTCAAGCTACTCGGCTGGTTTGATCCTAGCGAGCCCTTGTTTCAGCAGCCGGGGCTTCACCCGGCGGTCATCTACCGTAAAGTAGCCGTTATCGTAGGAGAGCCGATTGCTATTAGCGAACTGCGGCAGCAGCAGTACCACGGCAAGCGAGCAGGGAAAGCGGCCGTTGCCTTAACTGACACGTGCCACAGCGCGGTAGAGTCGTTATTGAAGTTAGGCTGCTATTAGTCCGTGCAGCTTTGTGAGCTTAGTGAGTCCTCTTAAGTTTTTATCGCCAAACCCAACCGATCCCAACAAGCCGCTGTTCATCTTTCTACCTGGAATGGATGGCAGCGGTAGGCTACTGCGCCCACAGATAGAAGGCATCGCGCCCTGGTTTGATATTCGCTGCCTTATCCTGAGTGCGAAAGACGCCGCCAATGAGTGGCCAGCGCTTGCCCGTCAGGTCAGTCAGCTCATTAGTCAAGAGCTGCTAGTGTCCCCTAGGGACCGGAAGCGCTCTGTCTATCTCTGTGGCGAATCTTTTGGGGGCTGCCTGGCAATGCAGGTGCTTACGCTCTCACCATATCTGTTCGACCGTGTCATTTTAGTGAATCCGGCCTCTTCGTTTCGTCGCCTGCCCTGGATGCAGCTAGGACCGATCATTACGCGGCAGCTGCCAAGTATGGCCTATCGATATAGCTCTAAGGGGATTTTGCCTTTCTTGATAGAGACGTCTAGAGTGAGTAGGCGCGATCGCGTTGCCCTAGAAAATGCGATGGAAAGCGTCCCAGCTAAAACCGCAGCGTGGCGTATGTCGCTGCTTAGCCAATTTGAGGTAGAGCGTCTTCCCTTGGAGCGGATGAATCATTCTGTTCTCCTAATTGCAGGCGGCAGCGATCGGCTACTGCCTTCTAAAAGAGAAGCTAAAAGTCTCTTAGCTCGTTTTCCCAATGCTCAGCTCGTGTTACTTCCTCGGAGCGGCCACGCTTGTTTGCTAGAAACAGAGACAAGCTTGAAGAAAATTATGAATCAAAACAACTTTTTGCCTACATAAGTTGGCGCTAGATCGCGGCCGATATTTTGTTATGCCGCTCAGCGCCTCTATATTTGCACTTACGAGCGTTAAGGCTGTATTTCAACAGTTTTAATCCTCTTTCTGCATTGGAACAACCCTATGACACAAACATCTCAGCTATCTAAGTTGCTCTCACCGCGAGACGTTCGCATTCAGTGTAGGGAGACCCGACTAAATCGGCCTACAGCTGGCCTAGCAATGGGCTACGTACAAACGAATTTGGTAATTTTACCTCGTCAGCTGGCCTTCGAGTTTTTGCTATTTTGCCAGCGAAATCCCAAACCTTGTCCTATCCTAGAAGTTTTAGATGCGGGTAGTTCAGAACCTAAGAAGTTTGCACCCGGCGCTGACATTCGTACAGACTTACCCCGCTACCGCGTTTTTAGAGAAGGTGAGCTGGTAGAAGAAAGAACAGATATCAAGTCGCTGTGGACTGATGAGCTTGTAGGGTTTCTGATTGGATGCTCATTCTCTTTTGAAGAAGCAATGCTAAAGGCCGGACTGACTATTCGCCACATTGAAGAAAAGCGAAACGTGCCTATGTACAAAACTACTTTGAGCTGCGAGGCAACTAATCGGTTTTTTGGACCTGTGGTGGTTTCTATGCGCCCGCTGCCGGGTCATCAAATTGTGCCAGCGGTAGAAATTACGTCTCGCTATGACCAGGTGCACGGGTCTCCAATTCATATCGGAGATCCAGCGGCAATTGGCATTCGCGATTTGGCTAGGCCAGACTATGGCGATGCAGTAACAGTTCGTTCGGATGAAACGCCGGTTTTCTGGGCCTGCGGAGTCACCCCGCAGGCAGCAATTGTGCAGGCAAAGCCTTCTCTGGCAATTACTCACGCGCCTGGCTTTATGTTTGTCACAGATGTTAAAAACGAGGTCTTGCAGCGGTAGGAGAAATCTGCGGGCCAATGCGCTCAGCCTGGCATCATAACGCTTAGCCAACGTTTTAGCGTTGCAGATTCATGGTCGTCTCGCCAGATGGCTAGCAGCTGACGAGAGAGATTTAATCCTGAGATCTCACGGTAGACAACGCCCTCTCTTTGAATGGTGAGAACATTACTGGGTAAAATAGCAAGCCCTACGCCCGCTGCGACCAAGCTCAAAATAGTCAGCATCCAAGTAGCGGTTGTTCTTTCCAACAGCTTGGGCTGAAATCCGGCTAGAGTGCACTGTTCTAAAAAGGACTGATAGAACGGAAATGCTTGGATAGAGGGTAGAATTAAAGGCTCGCTGGCTAGGGCTTTGAGAGGAACTTGAGCTTTACTGCTTAAAGGATGATTGTCTGGTAGAACAATAACTAGCGATTCTTCGGTGAGTATGTGCCAGCTGAAGCCACGTTCGTCTAGAAGCAGGGGTGAAACCACTTCGAGGCCAATGTCGAGCTGTTTTTTCTCTAGCAGATCTAGCTGTTGTTCTACCGTTAGCTCTTTCATTTCGATAAGCACGTGGGGATGCAGCTCGCGGAACTTGCTCAGCAGTCCGGGCAGTACGCTGTTGGCAGCTGAGCTAGCAATACCGATAGACAGATGGCCAATTTCTCCTTTTTCGGCTCTTCTGGCCTGCGATATAGCTGTTTCTAGCTGGGTGATCGCAGGCTGCACCGCCGCTAAAAACACTTGCCCCGCACTGGTAAGCTGCACGGGTCTGCGACGACGGTCAAAGAGTTCAACATTTAGTTTTTTCTCGAGGGCACGAATCCTTTGACTCAGCGGTGGCTGCTCTATATGCAGCTGTTCGGCAGCTCTGCTGAAGCTGTTTTCACACTCCACTACTTTCAAAAAGTAGAAAATCTGTCTGATTTCAAAATCAATCAGCTGCTGTAAAACCACTGCGGTCTTCCTCCGAAAGGACGGTGCGATCGCACCGCTATGGCGTCTATCGCTTAAGTAAATAGCTCAAACAAATCGGCTATATATCGCAACCGATATTTCAAGTTCAATAAATGACTATTGAAGATATTAAGGCACAGGTTTAGATTAAATAGCAACCCGTCACTTTGATCCGTACCCGTTCTTCGATGTAAAAACCCCTACTGTTTTTAAGGAACACTTCCCATGACAGCACAACAGAACTCAGCGCGACAGAATATGACTTCACAGCAACGCACCGGCTGGCAGTTCTGGATTGATCGAGGCGGTACGTTTACCGACATTGTGGCTCGAAAGCCGGACGGTTCTACGGTAGTTCATAAGCTACTGTCTGAGAATCCAGAGCGCTACGAGGACGCGCCAATTCAGGGAATGCGTGAGCTGCTGAATGTGTCACCAGATGAGCCGCTGGCAGCAGAACAGATTACCAGCATTAAAATGGGAACGACGGTGGCAACAAACGCACTGTTGGAGCGTAAGGGCGATCGCACGCTGTTTATCACAACCAAAGGGTTTCGAGACGGTCTGCGGATTGGCTATCAGAATCGGCCCGACATTTTTGCCCGGCAAATTGTGTTGCCCGAAATGCTCTACGAGCAGGTCATAGAGGCTGATGAGCGCATGGGCGCGGATGGTGAAGTGCTCAAAGCGCTGACGGCTGAAGGAGAGCAGCGGTTGATGGAGCAGCTGCAAGCGGCTTATGACGAAGGGTTGCGGGCTTGTGCGATCGCTTTCATCCACGGCTATCGCTATCCAGAGCATGAGCGGAAAGTAGCTGCGATCGCGCGAAAAATCGGCTTTACCCAAATCTCTGTCTCACATCAGGTGAGCCCACTGGTGAAGTGGGTCAGCAGAGGCGATACAACGGTTGTAGACGCTTACCTGTCTCCGATTTTGCGGCGATATGTGGACCGTATTGAACAGGCCCTGGCCAGTGAGGAATTCGACGATAAACGTCAGCAGCCTCAGCTGTTGTTTATGCAGTCGAACGGGGGGCTTACGCCCGCGAAGTATTTTCAAGGTAAAGACAGCATTTTGTCGGGTCCGGCTGGTGGCATTGTTGGCGCGGTGCAGACCAGTCATCGTGCCGGTTTCGATAAAATTATTACATTCGATATGGGCGGCACTTCTACCGATGTTGCGCACTTTAAGTGGGATGCATCATCAGAAGATGCAGGTAGCCCCAACTATGAGCGAGCGTATGAAACGGAAGTGGCAGGGGTGAGGCTGCGATCGCCCATGATGGCTATTCATACCGTGGCGGCAGGCGGCGGTTCCATTTTGACTTTTGAGGGTACGCGCTATCAAGTAGGGCCCGAGTCGGCGGGGGCGTATCCGGGGCCAGCTTGCTATCGTAACGGCGGACCGCTCACGGTGACAGATTGTAATGTGATGGTAGGAAAAATTCAGCCGCAGTTTTTCCCGCAGATATTTGGCGAAGATGGGCAGCAGGCGATTGATCGAGACCTTGTGCAGGTAAAGTTCTTGCAGCTAGCAGAAGAGATTTCAAAAGCGACGGGAGATAACAGAACGCCGGAGCAGGTCGCTGAAGGGTTCTTATCTATTGCGATTGACAATATGGCCAGCGCCATCAAAAAGATATCGGTACAAAAAGGCTATGACATTGAGGACTATGCGCTCTGTTGCTTTGGCGCAGCAGGAGGGCAGCACGCCTGCCGACTGGCGGAGTCGTTAGGCATGGAAACTGTTTTTGTTCATCCCTATGCTGGGGTGCTTTCTGCGTACGGCATGGGATTGGCAGATAGGCGCGTGCTGAAAGAACAGTCTGTAGAGCGAGATTTGACGGCTGAAACAATAAGTGAGCTATCGGCACAGATCGATGTACTGTCAGCAGCAGCAGCGGCTGAGCTGAGGGCCCAAGGCGATGGTGATATTGATACGTTGAGCGTATTGCAGCAGGTGCACCTGCGGTATGCCGGGACAGATTCGTCGCTGGCTGTAAATTTCGGTAGTTTGGGAGAGATTCAGCAGCAGTTTGAAGCGCGCTATCAGCAGCAGTATGGCATTACGCTGCCGGAGAAGGGGTTGGTAGTAGCGACCATAGCGGCTGAGGCAATTGGGAAGATGGCGATTGATGATATGAGTGAGCAGGCGATAAAGACTGGTGTAGCCTCTGAGGGAGGTAAGTGACGTACTTGAGACTACATCCCTCTTCTCTGGCAATCAATGGCACGATACGCCAGTTCTCCACCGTGAAAGCCTACAGATCAACAGTCAGCTGACAGGACCTGTTGTTATCTTGGAAGCGACAGGAACTAACGTTGTTGAACCAGGCTGGACGGTCACCGTAGATGCAGAAAGTGCTTTGTTGCTAAAGCGTCAGGCTATTGCAAGTACCGTTCCAGTAGAGCGTGAGGATTTGCAGCTTGCTCAGCCTGACCCAGTGAGGCTGGAGATTTTCAACAGTTTGTTTCAAGCGATCGCAGAACAAATGGGCTTCACGCTGCAAAACACCAGCTCCTCTGTCAACATCAAAGAGCGGTTAGACTTCTCCTGCGCTATTTTTGATGCCCAAGGTCAGCTAGTGGCCAATGCACCTCACATTCCTGTTCACCTCGGCTCTATGGGAGAAAGTGTAGAAGCACTTATTGCTAGCCAAAGCGAACCCTTCCGCCCTGGCGATACCTTCATTTCCAACAATCCTTACAACGGCGGCACTCACCTGCCGGATGTTACCGCAATCACCCCTGTCTTCATTGAGAGCGGCGAGGAAAACGGTCCTCTGTTCTTTGTTGCTTCTAGAGGACATCACGCCGATATTGGCGGTATCACGCCAGGATCTATGCCGCCAAGCAGTACGAGTTTGGACCAGGAAGGTGTGCTGCTAGATAACTTTAAGCTGATTGATCGCGGGCGGTTGAATGAAGAAAGCGTGCGCGATCGCCTCACAAACACCTCTCATCCTGCTCGCAACCCCAGTCAAAACCTAGCTGACTTACAGGCGCAAGTAGCTGCCAACAGCAGAGGCACTCAAGAGCTACACCGCATGGTAGAACAGTTTGGCATAACAACGGTGCAAGCGTACATGCAGCATGTGCAGGACAATGCAGAACAGGCCGTATGCAAGGTGATTAGACAGCTGTACCAGCGGCACAGCGGTCGACCGCTCACCTGTGAGGTACCAATGGACTGCGGTGCGACTATCAAAGTTGCGATCGCGCTAGCCCCACCCACCCAAAAGACCGATCTGCCAATCGCTAAAATCGACTTCACCGGAACGTCCAAGCAACAGATCAGTAACTTCAACGCGCCGCTTGCCGTCTGCAAAGCCGCTGTTCTTTACGTATTCCGTACGCTCGTAGATGCTCCTATTCCGCTTAATGCGGGCTGTCTCAAACCGTTAGAGATTGTTGTTCCCAAAGGCTGCCTACTCAACCCTGCTTATCCTGCGGCAGTTGTTGCAGGCAACGTTGAAACCTCGCAGGCTGTGACAGATGCGCTATACGGTGCGCTTGGCGTTCTAGCCGCGTCCCAAGGCACTATGAACAACTTCACCTTTGGCAACGAGCAGTACCAGTACTACGAAACCATCTGCGGCGGTTCAGGCGCGGGCCCTGCTTTCCACGGTACAGACGCAGTGCAGACACATATGACAAACTCTAGACTTACCGACCCTGAGATTTTGGAGATGCGTTTCCCGGTGCTGTTAGAATCTTTCTCCATTCGGCCTAGCAGCGGCGGAATCGGACGCTACCGTGGCGGCAACGGCGTCATCCGACGGATTCGCTTCAAAGCTGCAATGACTGCTAGCCTGTTGGCCGGTCGGCGAAGCGTGGTTCCCTTCGGACTAGAAGGCGGAGAGGCAGGCGCAGTCGGACATACTCAGATCTCTCGTCAGAACGGGACAATAGAGATACTGGGCGCTACAGCAGAGGTTGAAATGCGGCCAAACGATGCGATTACCATTTCGACGCCCGGTGGCGGTGGCTATGGCAAGTCTATTTAGGAAGCGCGGAATGGCTTTTCTGTATCTTCATATATCGTTCCTTCAGGCTTGAACCTTTCACGTGCCTACGAGATCTTCATCTATGTGAAGGAAATCGAGAGCTGAACATCTCATTGAACGAGCATTTGACACGTTGTTTCTCTTATCAAAAAAGCTCAGCGAAAGGGGATTTTTTCTGTCAGCGCTGTCTCAAACGATAAGACCTATAACGGACGAAAGAGCTGATATCACCCTGATCAGCAAGAACAGAACCCTGGTTATTTGCCTGCTTCTGGCTGAAGAGTCGGAATCTTAATAACAAACTTTGTGCCTTCTCCAGGGGTAGAATCGCACCAGATTTTGCCCTGATGCCTTTCGGTTATAATCTGGTGGCTAATCGCCAGCCCTAGTCCTGTTCCTTTGCCTACAGCTTTGGTCGTAAAGAAAGGATTAAAGATTCGCGCTGCTGCGTCCTTTGTCATACCTGCGCCGTTGTCTGCGATGGCAATAGCAATCCAACCTTCATCTTGCTGATACGTATGAATCCAGATAGTGTTCGGATTATCAACAATATCTTGATAGCTTCTCCCCTGGTTAGATTCTTCTAAGGCATCGATTGCATTGGCCAGAAGATTCATAAACACCTGATTGAGCTGACCTGCAAAGCATTCTACTAAGGGAAACTGACCGAAATCTTTGTTGAGTTCGATGTTTGGTCGTTCAGAATTCCCCTTAAGACGGTGCTGCAAAATCATTATGGTGTTGTTGATCCCTTCGTGAACATCTACTGCCTTGCAGTCCGATTCGTCTAGCCGAGAGAAGTTTCGCAGTGACTTAACAATCTCACGAATACGCTCGGTGCCGACTCTCATCGACTGCATGAGCTTCGTCATATCTTCTTTCAAAAACTCTAGATCAGCAGCTTCTATCTCTTCCTGTAGCGCTTTCGGCGGGTTGGGATAGTGCTCCTGGTAAGCGGCGGAAAGAGTGAGTAGGTCTTCTGTGTATTCGTCTATAGGGTTTAGATTACTGTGGATAAAGTTGAGCGGGTTGTTGATTTCATGAGCTACGCCAGCAACCATCTGCCCCAAAGCGGCCATCTTTTCGCTGTGGATCATTTGCGTTTGTGTACTGTGCAGATCTTCTAAAGTCAGCTGTAGCTCACTGTTTTGTTTTATCTGCGCTTCGATTAGCTGCTCTTTGATTTGGCTATCTTCGGTCATTCGTTTGGATAGCTTATGTCCATATATAGTGAGGCTAGTAACCATAAGCAGCACTGCGGCTGCGATCGCATATTCATACCGCTTCAAATAAGAAGCCTGGTCTTTTTGCTGCTGCAAATTTTGCTGCTGAATCTGGCCAACCTGCGATCGCAACGTCTCCAACGCAATCGTCGCCTCGGCGTAAGCTCTATCCATACTGGACATCCGCTGCGCTGCTAGCGACGTTTGGTTTTGGCCCACAAAAGAGAAAATAAGATTGGCTTCTCGAGTCATCTCAGCCATTGCGGCATCTACTTGGTCTAGATAGGCCAGTAGCGGTGCTGAATAAACAGCGTCCGTATTCGTAACCAGATCTTGCCGAATGATTGCCATCTGTTCTTGAAAGCGCTGCAAACTAACTTCCAGTCTTTGAGTTTCTGCTACAACATCTTGCGAATCGAAGACATCGTTACCGGGTGCGTTAGCTGCTCCTACCCGCTGTGCCAGTTCCGAATAGGTTTGTAGTCGCTCAGCCCAGATCTGGTTTATCTCAATTGACTCCTCGTAGTTCTTTACAAGTTGATGATTGAGAAGTAGGCTTGTGCCCACCGTTAAAACATCAAAAACAGCTAAGAGATAATAGACAAAGTGCCACTTAAACTTCCTCGATTTGGGCGACGTAAGTTGTCGCTGTTGATTTTCGTCACTAACCGTTAAAGGCTCAATTTGTGATGAATTCATGATAGTAAGAAGCCTCTGTTTGCCTGTAGCGTGTGAATGTGTCGCAATTCTGCTTACTCAAGCAACTTACAACTGGTTTGTCGCAGTCTTTTTCTTCGACAACAGCCAGTGTTCCCGAGGAGCCAATTCTGACATCTACTAGACTATTCTTACTTTTCAGCAGGGTTGTCGAATACACGGTTTCTTCATTATTAGCTAACACATTCAGTACTCACAACCCAATTGCTAGACAGATCGGAAACCGGATTCTCTTAGGAACACTTTGACACGCGATAACTCAGATATCGGCTGACGTAGTAGTACCTACGGACAACAAAACGTTTACTTCACATAAGCTTTTCAATAAACCCGCAAAGCGGGCTCTTGTGTGAAATTTTGACCTGTTGACTACTTAGGCGAATCTACCCACGCGAAGCTTGCGTACATAGGTAGGGTGTAAATTTTCACTACTTATAGGATCCACATGACATTAAGCAAACTTAATCGCGCACTGCTAGTAGCGGTAGCAGCGGCAACCAGCATCGCAGCGACTACAACCGCTGCAACCGCTGCAACTATCGGCTTCTTCGGCCTCGCCGAAAACAACACGCTGCTCTCCTTTAATTTGGATAACCCAGCAAACACTCAGCAGGTCGGCATCAGCGGCGTACGTGGCAAACTGCTAGGCGTAGACTTCCGGCCAGCTAACGGCAAGCTATACGGCATCACAAACACCAACAGAATTTACACTATCGACACAGCAACAGGCGCGGCCACCTTTGAGAGTCGACTGTCACCCCTACGCTTTAGAGGTGGACAAAAGTCTGGATTTGATTTCAACCCCGCTGCCGACCGCCTTCGTCTAGAAGGCAGCAACGACCAAAACTTCCGCATCAATGTGGATACGGGAGAGATTGCGGACTTTGATCCGGCTACGCCTGGCGTCCAGCCCGATGGCACTATTGCTTATCTAGCAGGAGACGTTAACGCAGGTGAGAATCCAAACATCACAGCGGTAGGGTATACCAACTCTTTCCTAGGCGCGCCTGCTGGTCGCTCGACGCAGCTTTATGGGATTGACTATGTCAAAGACACCCTCGTTCTACAAAATCCAGCCAACGACGGTGCGCTAGCAACAATTGGCGCACTGGGCTTTGATTTTGACAGAAAAGGTGGCTTTGACATCTTCTCTCCTAGCGCTGGCAACAACACCGCATACGCAGCATCCGGTGGTTCACTGTACACAGTAGACCTCGCCAGTGGAGCAGCACTATCGCTTGGCTCTATCGGCAGTGGCAACACTCGACTAGTTGGATTGGCAGCAACTTCTGTTCCCGAACCGGCTACTGTCTTAGCCCTCTGTGGACTTGGCGCGGTCCTCGTTGGCAGCCGTCGCCGACACGAAGCTTCTGGCAATTCTAGCGACGCTTAAAAGATCAGTCGGCTAAACCAGGTGCCCTTCGTATAGCTTTACAGGCATACGAAGGGCATTTGGTCATTTGGGGCTAGTCAGTCACGCTATGCGCTGTGAGACTCTTCTGTTGAATTGTTCAGTAGCTATATTCTAAGCTCTGTGCAGGGTTGGGTAGTATTGCGGCTATAAATAGGCGATCGCTTAAGCAGTGAAGAAGCGAGCGTAGTAAGCTGAGGCATTGCACAATTCCTCTATTATTTAAACCACACCCTTATATAACCTAGGCCCATGTCAAAATCTTTTGGCTGGCTTCGTCAGCTAGTTTGCTTCGCCGCAGTTGCCTTCTTCAGCCTTCCACTATTTATTACGCCGGCTCTTGCCACCAGCTTGTACAGCATGCCGCAGACCCTCAAAAGCGGCACCTGGGTCGTAGACGAGGCTTCGCAAATATCCCGGATTAACGAAGGTAAAATTTCCAGCTCACTGAGCCAGCTTGCCACAGACACCGGCAACGAAGTCCGCTTTGTCACTATTCACCGGCTAGACTACGGTGAAACGGCCCAGTCCTTTGCAGACAAGCTTGCCGAGCAGTGGTTCCCTACGCCAGAAGCGCGCAGCAATCAAACGGTTATCGTGCTAGACGACGTTACCAATGACATTGGTATTAGCGTCGGCGATGACGCTGCTAGCATTGTCACTCCAGACTTAGCCCAAAGCATCGTTGGCCAAACGATGAAGGTGCCCTTGCTACAAGGCAACCAGTACAATCTGGCCTTTAACAGTGCAACCGAACGCCTTGTAGCAGTGCTCTCCGGTGAGCCTGACCCTGGCCCACCAGAAGCCTACGACGATACTGTAGATACAGAAAGAACTTTTGCAACCGCTGAAGAAACCGAGGCTACTCGCGGCTCTTCCACAACTATAGTCATCGTGCTGCTGATTGCCGCTACCGTGATTCCGATGGCCACCTACTACTGGTATATGTCAATCGGGGGCTGATGTACCCTTTGAGCGCTACTTGAAATCCCTGAAACAGTAGATATACCCAAGGCGTGGCTAAGACAATGAAAAAATGGTGAAGCTGATTTAAGCCTAGCGGACAATATCTTCAAATTATCCGTTAGGCTTATAGCACTTGTGATCTGCTTTAAGACATTGTCTATGGATTGGCTCAATCGACTGCCGCGCTGGATGTTTTGGGGACTGGCACTGCCGCTGCTGGCGCTCAACGGTTGGGTGGCACTGCTCATTTTTGAATTCTTTCGCTCACAGTTCACAATCTTTCTTACCGCGACGCTGCTGTCTTTTGTGCTGAACTATCCGGTACAGCTATTCTCTCGCTTTCGGCTGCCGCGATCGCTCTCTATTCTGCTTGTTCTCCTGTGCACCATTTCCTTACTCGGATTTCTCGGTGTTATCCTCGTACCGCCCCTAGTAGAGCAGCTCAACGAACTCTCTGGCCGTCTGCCCTCATGGATAGATTCTGGCTTCTCTCAGTTCGCGGCCTTTCAAAACTGGGCCGTTGAGCTGAATTTGCCTATTGATCTATCTAGTCTGGCCGTTCAGCTCCAAGCCAAAATCACAACCCAGCTACAGAGCATTAGCGCTGGTGTGCTTGGCTTTCTCCCTGATGCTATTGGCAGTATCGTTGACCTAGGTCTGACGGTAGTACTCACCTTTTACCTGCTGCTCCACGGCGAACGCCTGTGGGACGGCATTTTTCAGTGGCTGCCAGACGAGTGGAACACGCATGCTCGCCCACTCATTAAGCAAAACTTTCAAAATTACTTTCTTGGCCAAGCGACGGTCGCACTGATGATGGGCACCGCGATGACGATCGCCTTTGTCATTATTCGCGTTCCTTTTGGTCTGCTGTTTGGTATTGCCGTTGGCGTCATGGCGCTCTTTCCTTTCGGCCCGGCGCTCAGTATTACGATCATCAGCTTTTTGACCGCGCTGAAGAGTATTTGGCTAGGGGTAAGGGTGGTGACGGTAGCAGCTGTGATCGATCAGGTGGTGGAAAATGCGATCGCACCTCAGCTCATCGGTGGCTTCGTCGGCCTCAATCCCGTATGGATCTTGGTCTCACTCCTGCTAGGCACCAAAATTGCAGGCATCCTTGGGCTGATTGTTGCCGTCCCTGTTGCTAGCTCTATCAAGAGCATTTTTGGCGAACAAAAGAGCCCGCCTTCTACGCCTTCAGCAGTGAGTGAAGTGATTGATGGCGCAGGCGCTGCTAGCTCTGCGGTCGCCGCTCTATAAAGCATATAAAGAACATATCAAAGCCGCTCCGCCACCTGTTTCAGCCGCTGTAGCTGAGCCTCCATATCCTGCTTTGTTAAGCTTGCTGCAAACTGCTTAAAGCCGAAGCTTATCAGCGGATTGGGAATCGTGAACTCGAAGCGGTTTAGCAGCGTGGTACCCGGATTGCCGCCGCCGACCTCTGGCTGAGCTTCCCAGCGATCACGCCCCTGAAAGAAGCCGTCAAATCCCCAAATCACCAGGCCCGGTGATCGCTCTTCCACGACAGAATGCAGCGTCGGCGCTAACAGCGGTACCTTCAAACGAAAGTTAAACTCGCTGCCGACAGTCATTCGCCAATCTCCCACTGGCTCGCACACCAAAGCAGGATTAAGCCACTGGTGCATCAGCTTTTGCTCTGTGAAGCAGCGCTCCACCGCTGTCGCGTTCGCCTGGATAAATACTGACTGTTCATAGATAAGTGGTTGAGACATAAAAGATTATCCTCTTACTGCCTTCTCAAAATCCGCTGTCGCCTCAATCGTCTTCTCCACATCGAAAAAGGCCGCAGCGATCGCACTCGAAAATGTAAACGTATCTACCCCTTGCGTTGCTAGCGTTGAAATATCCTTGATATCGCGAATACTTGCCGTCAAAATCCGCGTCTGCGATCGCACACTGTTCAAAATCTGCTGCATCTTCGCCACGTTCGCTAGGCCGTCTTGCCCAGCATCCGTCATTCGCCCTAGATACGGCGCTACGTAGCTCGCACCCAACGCCGCTGCAATTAGCACCTGATGCACTGAATACACTGCCGTTAGCGTCACAGGAATACCGTCTTTCACCAGCCATTTAGCCGCCGTTGTGCCCGCTTGAGTCGCAGGCAGCTTCACCAGCACTCGCCGATCAATGCGTCCTAGCGTTCGGCCTGTCTCAAACAGCTGCTCGGCATCGCTGCCCCAGCTCTGTAGATGCACCTCTTTCATCCCAAGCTCAAAGGCATGGCGAGCTAGCGACTTTAGCGAAGCCAGGTCGCAGGGAACGCCTGCTTTCTTCAAAATCGTAGGATTGCAGGTTACCCCGTAAAACAATCCTGTCGGCAGCCAGGTCTCCCACGCCGACACATCAGCCGTATCTAGATACAAACGCAGATGCGGAATATGCGGCCTTGTCGAATCACCCATCTCTAACTTTCTCCACCGACAACAACATTCTTGATCCGCAGGCTAGGGCCGCCACAGCCCACGGCTAGACCACTCTGGCCACCTTTGCCGCACCCGCCAGACTCATCCCAATAAAAGTCGTCACCAATCGCTTCTATGTTTGCCAGCGTGCTAAACACATTGCCCGAGAGCGTCACATCCTGCACCGGTTCAGCGACCTGGCCGTCGCGAATCATCCAGGCTTCACCCGCTGTAAAGGTAAACAGCTCGCCATTGGTTTCACCGCCAATCCAGTTGCGAGCGTACAGACCTTCTTCGATGCCAGAAAGTAGATCGGCAACTGGCGTATCACCTCGCTCAATCCAGGTATTCGTCATTCTCACCAGCGGCGAATAGTGATAGCTCAAGCAGCGAGCGTTGCCCGTCGGCGCTTCGCCCAAGCCGCCTGCTGTTTCACGTGAATGCAGTCGCCCAGTTAGCACGCCGTCTTTGATCAGCTGAGTCGTAGTCGCTGGCGTTCCTTCGTCATCATATAAATAGCTACCTCGGTGCCCAGTGGGCGCAGCCCCATCAAAAATTTGCAGGTTCTCAGGGCCAAACCGTCGACCCAAACTCATCGTTTCACGCAGGTCAGGATTCTCGTAAATCATGTCGGCCTCAGACAAATGACCAAAGGCTTCGTGAACAAACAGTCCACTGAGAATCGGATCGATAACAACGGTATAAGTGCCACCTTTTGCCGGGGGTAGGGTCAGCGCTGTAGCAGCGCGATCGCCCGCCGCCTTCACCTTTTCCTCCAAACCCAACACATCTTCATAGGCCCGCCGAGACCCTACCGTTTCTCGGCCTGTCTGCACCGTATCCCCATCGCGAGCCGTCGCCGAAAACCGCATTTCCATATCCACCCAGCCCTGCTCAATTAGCGTGCCTTCAGACGTAGCCAGCAATATTTGCTGATGGCTATCACCGTAGCGCACAGAGGTAGAAGCGATCGCACCGCTCGCACTGCGCAAAATGTCGGTGTAGTAGTGGCATAGCGCTTTCTTATCAGCCAGCGATACCCGCCGTGGGTCTGTACCTGTCAGGGGCAAATTGCAGCTCGTTTGCACGATGTCGATAGGTGCAAGCTGAGTAATGTCATCGCCAATCAGGCGGGCAGCTGCGATCGCATCTTCTAAACGCTCTGGCAAATCGCGCAGCCGATTGAAGCTAGCAAAGCCCCAGCCTCCGTTGTGACAGGCGCGCACCTGACCACCGATAGATATGCCCTCGCTCAGCGCCTCTGGCAGGTCTTTGCGCAGCCGCACCTGGCATCCTTCAGAATGCTCTAAGCGAATCGCCAGGTAATCTACCCGATGCTTGTGCTTAGCGATCAGGTCACTGACTTGGTTTTTATATCTGTCCATGAGCAACTCGTACTAACATAGGGCTTATTCCTCCTCTATTTTAGGCCCCTACAGAGAACCCATTCATGACTGGTGAACTTGGCTACTCACTACCACCGGCCATCCGCCGAATCTCAAAGAACTTCAAGCTAACGGGCTGGGCTAGTTTTTGGACTCAAATTGTCATTGGCGTAATCTCTACGCTGCTGTTTTTAATCAACGCGCTCGCCCAAGAAAACAGCCTTTCAAATCCAGGGACTGAGCTCTTTCAGGTAGCAGGCATCTTGGTTGTGTTCGTGGGCGCATTTTGGGGATTTCGCTATGTACAGCTAGGCCGCAAGCTAGAATCGAGCAATCCCGATTTGAGACCCAAGCCAAAAGACGCAGCTAAGGCAGTACGCATTGGGACCATCGTTAGCATGGTCGGTATGCTGCTCACGATTTTCGCAGCGCAGGCAGTGGTCGCGCTTGTTTGGCTACAGGCACTCTCTCAGGTCAACAACAACAATATCAACTTCAAGCCAATCAATGCGGTCGAGATAGCCGTGATCTTTTCTGCGGTAAATACAATGCTGGCTCATTTCCTAGGGCTGTGCGCTTCGCTGTGGCTCAACTACGTAGTTGAGCGCTCATAGATCAAAATCGGGATCCGGGCTGTTTTAAGAACGCGACTTCTTCTGGCGTGCTCACTCGGCCTAGCACTTCATTGCGATGCGGAAAGCGGCCAAAGCGTTCAATCACTTCTCGGTGGCGAATTGCATAGTCTAGGCCGCCTGCTAGGCCCTGATCCATATTGGGGGAGTCCTGGTTGAGCGATCGCATCAGTTCAACACAGCGGTTTTGGTCCGCCATGTTTTCACTGTGCTCAAACGGTACATACGCAAAAAAACGATAGGCGGGCATTAGTCCCTGATGAGTGCCCGAATCGACCAGATGCTTCGCCACGCTGAGCGCTTTTTTATCTGTTGCAAAGCTTTGCGGATCGCCCCTGTAGAGATTTCGAGGAAACTGGTCAAGCAGTAGCAGCAACGCGATCGCAGAACCCGCAGATATCTGCCACTCGTCGTAGTCACCTTTAGCAGCCCGCTCGACGTCGACTAGAAAACGCTGACGAATTTCTACATCGAAGTCAGCGTCTTTAACAAACCAGGCTTTGCGGTACTGCCCATAGCGGGGGTCAGTAGGCTGGCCAAACCAAAAAGCAAGAATGTCGTTCGCAGAGTGATTCGGCTGCATAGGAGGATGTTGATTAAAATATTCGGTATAAGAGCGGGCTGCTGTCAGCGATCTTTTAGCTTACTCTAGCGAAAGATTATCTACCTTAAAGAATCTGTCTCAAAGAATCGACGGCTCTCCGACTGTCGCTAGCTTTCTCTCAAAATAGGGCAGTGTGAGAAAACGCTCTGCCATGCCACTGCCAACTATCTCTTATGAACATCATCTCCATTGTGCTTGCGATCGCACTTATCCTGGCAGTCGTCAGCTGGCTTACAGGCTACCGGCTTCCTATCTACCGCCGACCTAAAGGGGGCAATTATACCAGCACGCCTCGCAGCCGCGGCGTTTCGAGGCGCACTCGCAGACAGCTGCTGGGCCTAGTTGGTGGCAATGCAGCCGTTGCACAAAGGCTGGTGAGCGATGTGGGCGATCGCAATCCCGAACGCACAGAGCAGTGGTGCTGGGAGAAAGCGATTTATGATATTGAACGCGATCGCAGGGCGTAGACATTTGGCTAATCGCAGAGCGTAGACATTTGGCTAATCGTGAGTACAGACCTCTCATAGTTCAAATAGCTTGAAGAGTACAGGAATCAGCAAGCTTTTTACGAGCACATCATATATTCTTGATTATTTCAAACCGGATCTGGTTCGGGTTAGATTGTAAGGGTAGAAGTACGTAAACTCCAAAAAACGAGTAGACAGAATGGTCGTTGTCCAGTATCTACAGATAGATAGCCATAAAGCGGAGCTTACTATCAATTGTTTTTGATTATCCATGCTTTCTGGGCATCCTGCGCTAAATAGCATAACCTTGACCTTCCCTAACTATCCGCTGGTCTATATTTATTGCTCACTAAAACCAACTGAGGATTCTACATACAATGACACAGCTGAAACGGGCGCTTATCACCGGTATCACAGGTCAAGATGGCTCTTACCTCGCCGAGCTGCTCCTAGCCAAAGGCTACGAAGTTCATGGCATCATTCGCCGCACCTCCACTTTTAATACCGACCGCCTGGATCACATCTATGTAGACCCTCACAAAGAAGAGGCTCGCCTTTTCTTACACTACGGCGATCTCAACGACGGCACTATGCTGCGCCGCATCCTAGAACAGGTGCAACCCGCAGAAGTGTACAACCTCGGCGCTCAGTCTCATGTGCGAGTCAGCTTCGACTCTCCCGAATACACTGTCGATACTGTCGCCATGGGCGCACTGCGGCTGTTAGAAGCCATTCGCGACTACCAGAAACGCACGGGCGAAGACGTACGCTTCTACCAGGCAGGCTCCTCTGAAATGTTCGGGAAAGTGCAGCACGTCCCGCAGTCCGAAGAAACTCCCTTCTACCCCCGCAGTCCTTACTCTTGCGCCAAGGTATACGCTCACTGGCAAACCATCAACTACCGCGAATCCTACGACATGTTTGCCACCAACGGCATCTTGTTCAACCACGAGTCGCCACGGCGAGGCGAAACCTTCGTTACCCGCAAAATCACTCGCGCCGTTGCTCGTATCGTCGCGGGTAAGCAAGAAAAGCTCTACCTGGGCAATCTCGACGCCAAGCGCGACTGGGGCTACGCCAAAGACTACGTCAAAGCTATGTGGCTAATGCTTCAGCAAGACAAGCCCGATGATTTTGTCATTGCGACAGGTGAGACCCACTCCATTCGCGAGTTTCTAGATATCGCCTTTAACTACGTCAACCTCAACTGGAACGACTACGTAGCCTTCGACGAACGCTACCTCAGACCCGCTGAGGTAGATCTGCTGATCGGCGACCCGACGAAAGCCAAGAAAACGCTCGGGTGGGAACCTGAGCTAAATTTTGACGGACTTGTCAAGCTCATGGTAGATGCTGACTTGGAAGCTATTGGTGAGACACCTATCCGTGCAAGGACGCTTGAAGAGGGTCCAGACAATGCGACCGTTCGGCGACAAACCACCGGGTCTATCGCATAGTACGACGGCTAAATTCAGTCAGCCAAAGTCAGTCACTCTTGCTTTGAGTCTCTGATACTAGGCTCAAAGCAGTAGCTGAGAGCTGACTTGACACTTTTCATCTATTTGCATTTGCCAAGCTTGGTACTTGTAGGAAAAGCTTAGGTACCAGTTCATCAATAGCTAGCCAATATATAAGGAGAGCGCGATCGCTCATGGACCTCGCAAACAAAAAGATATTAGTAACAGGCGGCGCTGGCTTCCTAGGCAAACAGGTCGTACAGCAGCTAGTAAGCGTAGGCGTAGATGCTGAAAATATTCTGATACCAAGATCCCAAGACTACGACTTGACCGGGATGGCAGCCTGCCAAAAAGCCGTAGAGAGTCAGGATATTATCATTCACTTGGCCGCTCACGTAGGGGGCATCGGCCTCAACCGTGAGAAACCCGCCGAACTGTTTTACGACAACCTCATGATGGGGACTCAGCTCATTCACGCGGCCTATCAAGCCGGTGCTGAGAAATTTGTGTGCGTCGGCACCATCTGTGCCTATCCCAAGTTTACGCCCGTCCCCTTCAAGGAAGACGACCTTTGGGCAGGCTACCCTGAAGAAACCAATGCACCCTACGGCATCGCCAAGAAAGCCCTGCTCGTACAGCTTGAAGCCTATCGTCAGCAGTACGGCTTCGACGGTATTTATCTGCTGCCGGTAAACCTCTACGGCCCCGAAGATAACTTCGACCCACGCAGCTCTCACGTCATCCCCGCGCTCATTCATAAAGTGCACGAAGCTCAAATGCGAGGCGATAAAGCTCTACCGGTATGGGGGGATGGCAGTCCTACGCGCGAATTTCTATACTCTACCGACGCGGCCAGGGGTATTGTCATGGCCACACAGCACTATTCAGATGCTGCACCTGTCAACTTAGGCACCAATTCAGAAATCTCTATTCGCGACTTAGCAGAGCTAATTTGCGACGTAATGGACTTTGAGGGTGAGCTCGTCTGGCAGACCGACCAGCCTAACGGTCAGCCCCGTCGCTGTCTTGACACTGAGAGGGCAAAGAAGGCATTCGGCTTTGAAGCGCAGGTAGATTTTCGTGAAGGGCTCAAGAACACGGTTAGCTGGTACCGTAAGCACGCCGTATTACAACCTGCGTAGGGTAGATGTAGCGTAAACCTGTCTTCGTGTCATCGAGATGATCGTTTAGGAGTAAGGAATTTTTCCGCAAAGCTCCTATAATTAGTCGCAATAGCATTGTGGGAAACGTGTAGGCGCATGGCAGAGGAAAATAAGTCGGAGAACACCGCTAACAGCACCGACGGCGATACCGGAAGTAACACCGAAAACAACGTTATCGAAGGTGCTAAACCTGGCGATACCAAAGCAGAAACTAGGAAACCAGATGCGGACGCAAAGAGCGTTGAGGACGCTGAGAATAAAAAGGCCGATGAGCCCATCGCTAAGATAAAAAAGGACGCTGATAAGCCAGCCGATAAACCTGCGGAGAAAAAGCCCGCTGCTAAAAAGAAGGAGAAGCCACCTAAGCTCGAAGACAAGCCCTTCAATGAGTTTATGGAACAGCACTACCTGCCTAGCCTTAAAGAAGCAATGGCAAAAGAGGGCATTGACGAGCTGAGCCTGGAGTTTGCCAAGCGCAAGCTCGAAGTAATGGGCCAAAGCGACAGCGACGAGTACTGGCAGGTTCAAGGCCAGTGGGACGAAGCCGGAGAAGGGCAACGGCAGTTCAACATCGCCTTTATAGATGAGGACATCACGGGGCAAAAAGTCTTTACGCTCACGTCAAACGGCGCAAAGCCCAGCACTATTGAACAGTTTATGGGCGACGAGCGTCGGATTACGCTGGGCTTGATGGTGCTATATACGTTGCAGCGGCTGAACGGGCAGAAGTGGCTGACGCGTAATTAATGCAAGAAGTGTCGCACGCCTGTGAAGGCCATAATCAGCCCTAGCTCGTTCGCCGCCTTAATAGAATCTTCGTCGCGAATGCTGCCGCCGGGCTGAACAATCGCCTTGATACCCGCTCCCGCTGCTGTGCGAACTGAGTCATCGAAGGGGAAAAAGCCATCGCTGGCTAGAACCGCACCTTTGGCCTGCTCGCCTGCTTGCTCTAGTGCAATTTTTACCGCACCTACTCGATTCATTTGACCTGCACCTACACCCAGTGTGGTGTTGTCTTTCGTGACCAAAATCGCGTTGGACTTTACATGCTTCACCACGCGCCAGGAGAATAGTAGCTCGGCAAGTTCAGTATCGCTGGGCTTTTTCTCTGTTGGGATAGTCCATTGAGTCGGGTCTTCACGCAGGTCGTCTGAAGACTGGGTAAGAAAGCCGCCTGCGATTGCTCGCACGGTCTGCGTCGGCCCAAACATCAAATCAGACAAGACCAAAATTCGTAAATTCTTCTTTTTCGATAAAACGGCCTTTGCCGCGTCGCTACAGCCGGGAGCCACTACGCATTCTAAAAACGTGCCGGTCAGCGCCTCAGCGGTCGCTTCGTCAATGGGCTGGTTGAGCGCAACGATACCGCCGAACGCTGAGATGTTGTCGGCATCAAAAGCCTGCTGATAGGCCGTTGCTAGCGAATCGCTGATAGAAACGCCACAGGGGTTTGTGTGCTTTAACACGGCTGCTGCCGGTCGGTCGCCGCTAGGAAATTCAGCGATGATGCGCCGGGCCGCTTCTAAATCCACCAGGTTGTTGTAGCTTAGCGCCTTGCCCTGAAGCTGCTCTGCTGCTGCCCAACCGCTGGCGATCGCACCGCTTTGATACCAGCCCGCAGGCTGATGCGGATTCTCACCGTAGCGCAGCGTCTGCTTCAGGGAACCGCCGATGGCATAGTGGCTAGGCACTGTGGCTTGCCCGTCCGTGGACTGACTGGTTTCGGTTAGGTATTGCGCGATCGCACAGTCGTAGTTCGCGGTATGCCAAAACGCCGCCTGCGCACACTGCGCCCGAAACGCCATTGGGGGCACGCCGTCGTTCGCTTTTGCCGCCTCGAGGTAGCCTTCGTACTGCTCTGGATTACACAGCACCGTCAAGTACTGATGATTTTTCGCCGCTGCGCGAATCATCGTCGGCCCACCAATATCAATTTTCTCAATCGCATCGGCTAGCGTCACATCCGACTTCGCAATGGTTTGCTTAAACGGGTACAGGTTCACCACTACCAGATCAAACGGACGAATGCCGTTATCTGCTAGGTCCTTTTCATCTGCTGCCTGGTCGGGCCGCGCCAAAATTCCACCGTGCACCTTTGGATGCAGTGTCTTCACCCGACCGCCCAAAATTTCGGGAGAGCCCGTGTAATCGGATACCTTCGTGACGCGAATGCCTGCATCGCTGATCGCTTTTGCGGTGCCGCCGCTGCTGACAATTTCAAAATCAAGGTCTTGAGTGAGCGATCGCGCTAGCTCAACCAAACCAGCTTTGTCTGAAACACTCAATAGGGCAAGGCGGGGCATAGGTTGGGGGAGTTGTGAATGGGTAAGGTTTAAAGATTATCAGTCGGTGTGTGTTTTGGGACGAGAGGGAAAATGGGGAATAGGGGATGAGAATGGGGGAAGGACTGGTGTACTATGATGGCTTTGACTTTGTTTGGGAGTGTGGTTGATGGTTAGTGGTGCTGCGCCTGCGGATGGTTTGAATGCGATCGCGATTACGCCTAAGGAGGCACCTGAGCAGCTGCTTGTGCTGTTGCACGGATGGGGAGCGAATGCGCGTAATGTGGCGAGCCTGATTGAGGCGATTAATATGACTAGTGCGCCGACGCGGGCACTGTTGCCCGACGCGCCGTTTGAGCATGGGATGGTGCCAGGTGGACTGGCCTGGTACAGCTTTCCGCCAAACTACGACTTCCGGCGTCCTCACGACTTCACGGCGCAGGCCGATTTGCAAGAAAGTCGCCGCAGGCTCACTAATTGGATGAAATCACTTCCTGAGCAGACCGGTATTCCCCTCGAAAAAACCATTATGGGTGGGTTCTCTCAGGGCGGAGCTATGACTCTAGACGTTGGACCACATCTGCCGCTGGCAGCTATGCTCGTTCTCAGTAGCTACAGCCACGCCCCTATCGCCCCTTGTATTACTCCCCGCCCAGTTCTACTCCTTCACGGCAGACAAGATCCTGTCGTTCCTCTATCAAAGGCCCAAGACACTAAAGCTCAGCTCGAAGGTCAAGGGATCCCAGTTACCTACGAAGAGTTCAACATGGGCCACGAAGTCTCCCTACAGGCCCTCCAATCCGCCAGCAAATTCTGCGCCAACCAAAAATAGTTTCTCATTTGTCTATCCTGTAGCTCCCTACAAATCACTGCGCTGTGTACCTATTCATAGGAAACATACACGTTGTGATTTGTTTAGCTCTCTAAACTTTTTATAGAAATAGGAACGATGGTTAACAACACAGCATTTACACTAGAATCAGCTACTCGCTAATTGTCAATACAGGTAGGGAAAGGGCAATGATGTCATCCACAGATCAGCATCCATCCGGGGCAACAACAAACCCTACTCCTCAGCAAAGCCCTACGCATATTTCCGCTCAGGAGATCGCTCAGATGACCCCTGAAGATGTAGCCGAACTGGCCCAGCGGCTAGAGCAAGATGCGTACGATACTCCTTTTGAGGGTCTTCAAGACTGGCACCGACTCAGAGCAGTTGCGTTTCAGCGATCTGAACTGGTAGAACCTTACATGCACCTGCTTGACTTAGAAGCTTTTGATGAGTCGTGAGGCTTGGTAGCTAGTACGGTGTGAACGTTCTTATCGGTATCACGGGTGGCATTGCTGCCTACAAAGTATGTGAAGTGACCTCTGCTCTGGCTAAAGCTGGGGTAGAGGTTCGTGTGTTGATGACCGGGCAAGCTCAGCGCTTTGTGTCGGCACTTACCTTCGCAGCCCTTTCACGCCACAGCGTCTACACAGACGAGAATTTTTGGTCGGCGCAGCACGGTAGACCGCTACACATTGAGCTAGGAGAGTGGGCTGATGTGTTTGTCATTGCACCGCTAAGCGCAAATACCTTGGGAAAGTTAGCCCACGGGCTTGCTGATAATTTACTTACAAATACCGTGCTGGCTTCTACCTGCCCAGTGTTGCTAGCACCTGCGATGAATACAGATATGTGGCAGCAGAAGAGCGTTCAGCGCAACTGGCGGCTGCTTCTAGAAGATCCACGAATGCATGCGGTAGGGCCAGCAGCAGGGCGATTGGCGTGCGATCGCATCGGCACCGGGCGCATGGCAGAGCCCAGTACCATCATCGCCTGTATATATTCACTGCTCCACAGCAAAGGCAAACGAGATCTGAAAGGAAAGCATCTCCTCATCAGCACCGGCAGCACCCGCGAGTTTATTGACACCGTTCGGTTCATTGGCAATCCAGCAACAGGTCGGATGGGAACCGCCCTTGCCCAAGCCGCTTGGCACCGTGGAGCCACTGTCACGCTTGTCCACGGTCCGCTATCGGCTGAGCTAGCAGCCACTATTCCACCGGCTGTAGAACGCATCGCTGTCACGACCGCCGCGCAGATGGAATCCGCTATGCTCAGCCATTTACCGAAAGCAGACTGGATCATCATGGCAGCAGCGGTTGCCGATATGCGGCCTACCGCTATCACCGCTGGCAAACTTCCCAAAAAAGACCTGCCCAATCCCCTGCCGCTAGAAGCTGTCCCCGATATTGTCGCTCAGCTCTCAGCCCAAAAATCAAGTGAGCAGCTGATTGTAGGCTTTGCAGCGCAAACGGGCGATATCATTCCGCCAGCACTCGATAAGCTCAAACGAAAGCAGCTCGACGCGATCATTGCAAACCCGATTGACAAGCCTGGCAGCGGCTTTGGAACACCCAATAACGAAGCGATTATTTTGTTTTCTAAGCGGCTAGCCAGACAAATAGGTCTAGCGCAAGACACCGAAACCGCAGTAGCCACTATAAAAGTGCCGCACGGTAGCAAGCTCAGCCTGGCGCATCGCCTCTATGACAGCCTCGCTACGTGCGGTAGCACCGATATAGATAACTACTCATAAAGCATTCATATCAGTGCCTTAGCGTACGTGCTGTCTCTGAGATAGACGCGCAAGTCCGAGGGAAACTACGCAAATGTCTACGCAATAGAACAGGAAATTTTGTTGGGTGCGGCAGCTAACTTCATACGACTGGCACCAAGTGAAAAGATTATAAGAAGCCGCCTTCGTAGACTACCGAGAGCCAGGAGAGGATTCCTATGATGGCCTCAAGCTCGCGGATAAGCTGGGGCTTTTTGAAAGAACGACGTGAATTGAAAGTGCTGATTATGGTTACACTCCCTCTAAAGAGTAAAACGCTTAAGAGCGAAAAGCATTCCCTACTAGCAACCGCAAGCAGTCAGGCAAAACAGGACGCTACAGAACGCCTTCAAGAAAAGCGCCGCTACGTAGACCGCATTGCACTCGCGCTTCGTTGGGACTCTCCTTCACCGGCTGTTACTAGCCTTTTCAAACGGCTCATGGACATCGCAGGGGCGATTGTCGGGCTGTCTATCGTAGCGGTGGCACTGTTACCGATTGCGATCGCAGTCAAAAAAGACGGTGGCCCGCTCTTCTTCAGCCAAATTCGCTACGGCTACAGAGGTCGCCCTTTCCGCATCTGGAAGTTCCGATCTATGAAGACAAACGCCGAAGCGCTAAAGCACACCGTTGAAAACGAAGCCAACGGCCTCATCTTCAAAAACGAAGCCGATCCTCGCATTACAACCGTCGGCAGGTTTTTACGTCGCACTAGCCTAGACGAGCTACCCCAGTTTTGGAACGTGCTCAAAGGCGACATGAGTCTAGTTGGCACTCGTCCTCCTGTTGTAGACGAAGTCGCTGAGTACGAGCCTCACCACTGGCAGCGCCTAGCTGTCAAACCTGGTATGACGGGCAAATGGCAAACCAGCGGTCGTTCTAGCATCAAAGACTTTGAGCAAGTGGTCGAGATGGACATTAACTATCAAAAGAACTGGTCGCTATGGGCTGATGTTGTCATCATCTTCAAGACCATTGCCGTCGTATTCGGCAGTAAAGACGCCTGCTAATATCTGGACCGAGGAGAACATTTGGTATCGCATCAGCCAACGCTACAAAACAAACCACCCATTAAAAGCCGACCCGCAAAACAATCAGCGAGTCGGCTTTTTAGCTATTAATAATTAGCTATTAAATTGATCAGTTTACTCAGTACAGACTTTACTGTGCTTGAGGCGCACCCTGAGACTGCCGCGATTGAATCGCGTCGATGACTTCGGAATCGGGCAGCAGTCGGATTTGGTTGAGCGAAGCATCGTCGCTATTTTCCATCTCAATCAGCATGGCCTCTAGAGGCAGCACACCAACGCTAATAGCCGCACGGGCTTCAGGGTTACGCTCGCCTAGCTCAACGAGGAGCGCTTCCAAATCTGCTCTAGAGAAGAACATGGGAAAAACCGTTTCGCCATTGTTTTGCTGTACAGGAGCAAGAGAGCCATCTTCAAAGCGGGCAAAGAACAGGGGAACACCACCCTGGTAACCAGTGCCTAGCGCTGCCGCCTCACTAGCTTCATCCTGCTGAGGAACATAGACCACCCGCACGGGGTCGTTTGTAGCCTGAGTTTCTTCGTAAAGCTTCTCTAAGTTAGTAAGGCCGATTTGAGCACCAGGCGCAAACTCTGGATTGGCCTCATTTGCTCTCGATAAAAACGTTTCAGCGTCTGTCTCAGACATAAAGACGTAGAGACTAGGCTGCTCAGGCTGTCCTTCTTGAACGCCTGAGATAAGAATAAGACCGCTCTCGTTGCCCAAAACATAGACTGGGACGCTAGAGAGCTTGTCAGCGATCTGCTCTTGTGGAAGGGCCACAGCATTAGGAGCCACCAGACCAGCACCCAACAGACTTGTACCGATAGCACCTAGTGCCAGAGCGCGGCGAATAAAAGACTTCATAGATCCTCCTAATGATTAGCAGTAGACATTGCAAACAATCACGTTCATCATGGTTGAGACGCTTTACATCACTCAAGCCACAATGGACAATTAATAAATTGACCCGTCGCTAACGTTCGCGGTTTTACCCTAAAAGAGATTTCCTAAAAAGAACACCCTCTGAAGTAATCGAAGGGCACTCACTAGCGGACTTATTCTTGCTTTTCTTTTACTTTTATCTTTGCTCTTTTATCTTTGCTGCAAAGCACTTGTCGCAGAGAATCGGGATGACAGGATTCGAACCTGCGACATCCTGCTCCCAAAGCAGGCGCGCTACCAAGCTGCGCTACATCCCGGCCCCCATAGTAACATGGGTTGCTGAGCTTTTTGTCTGAGCCTTTGTTTTTTTAATCTGAGCCTCCCAAGAAGCGTGGCTTTGGGTTGCGACCGAGCCGTTCTATAACTGTAGACTTCCCATCAAACAGTTTTGATTAACAGAGCATGACCAACCACCGAGCAGTCCGTTTTAGCCCTATTTGCGATCGCCCATGACATCCGCCAACCATCCCATTCAGCGCTTACCCGGCCTAAGCGACGCGCAGGTCAAATCACTCAACGACTGTGGTATCACGACGACCTTTGATCTATTGCGCAGAGGAAACACCCTCAGTCAGCGGCAGCAGCTATCTGGGCAGCTAAACACCAATATTAAATACATCAACAAGTGGGCAGCCCTGGCAAACCTAGCTAGAATTCCGGGCGTTGGTTACCAGTACTGTGGGCTGCTGCTGAATGCAGGCGTAAGCACACCGCAGCAGCTATCGGGCATGACGGTACAAAGGCTGCATCCGCTGCTGCGTCGGCTGCAGGTACAGCTCTTAAATCGAGCTGATCTAGCGCCTAACACAGGGCAGGTCGCGACCTGGATTCGGCAGGCTCAACAGATGAGAGCGAAATAAGATCCGGCAGCTGAAAGACCAGGCAGAATGACGGCGATCGCTAGCTCGAACGCGCTTTCCACTCACGAGAGAGCATGGAATATATACGCCAGTCGACAAAATGGTCGTATAGCCACTCTGCCTCTCTCAGCGTACCTTCGTAGGTCATTCCCAGTCTTTTGGCGATCGCTTCACTTCGACGGTTGCTTGCGGCGCAGCAGATATCTATGCGGTTGAGGTTCAGCGTTGCGAAGCCGTAGTCCAGCAGAGAAGCGCACGCAAACGTCATAATGCCTTTTCCTTGATGAGCCGCAGATAGCCAGTAGCCAATGCCGCCGGAGCGACTATGCCAGTTAATCTCGTGGAGCCCAACTAAGCCGACGATTGCGCCGTCATAGCAGATAGCAGACACGAGTTCTTGTCCTAGCTGCGCTTTCTCCATACCTCGTGAGATGAAAGCGCGCGTATCTTCTGGGCTGAGGGTTGAATCTAACCAGGGCAGCCATCTTCTTAAATACGCACGATTAGTATCGGTCAGCAGAAAAAGCGCATCGGCATCTTCCAACGTCAGCAGGCGAATGTGAAGACGCTCGCTAATACAGCAAGCCAGACCAGAGAAAGGTTCACTATCGGCCTGGCCGCTTTGATTGAACTCGATCTGTCCTGAAAACACGATTTTTCTATTAGTGCTGGTGGTGCCAACGCGCTAGTCCGGATACCAAAACATCCCTTTAATGCCTTCTGGATCTGGCATGAAGCCTAGCTGCTTGTAGAAATTCACAACGTCCGGATCGGCAAACAGGGTGACATTGCTAATGTCTTCACTGCGGAGTTTCTTGATGAGCTGATTCATAAGCGCCCTGCCCAAGCCCTTACCCTGAAAGTCAGGATGAACAACCACATCCCAAATAGTGGCGTTGAAGGCATGGTCGGAGGTGGCGCGAGAAAAGCCAATTAGGCGTCTGCGGTTGCCTCTTTGCTCCCACATGGTGATGACTAAAAAGCTGTTTTGAATGGCCTTGCGCACTTTGCGAATGGGCCTGCGCGACCAGCCGACTGCGTCGCAAAGCTCTTCTAGCTCGTAGAGGTCAATGGTACGGTCAGTACTAAAAAATATTCGCGTATTTTCGTCGGTGCCTTTAGCTTCTGCGAGGTATCCGGCAGTGGCCGTTTGCTGGGAGGGGGAAGCAACGTCTGAAGTGGTGAACAAGCTTTTCCAGAAACCCATGCAGGCAAAAAAGTGATAACTTTCCGTAGCGTATAACAGGCGGTACTAGAAGTATATCGTCTAGAGCACAGCAAATATATCAAAGTAAATTCATAAAACCTAATGAGTACCTAGTAAATCAAGTACAATCCGGGCAAACTATCGGTAACATCAGCCTTTTAAGCAGCATTGGCCCTTTATGGCAACCGGTCTAGAACCCTCGACAGTAGAATTGCTCAAGCGATTCAATCGAGCCTTTCCCCAGTTTTATGAACAGTTTGTAGGTAGTGATATTCAGCTGCAAAATCTGCGACTGGCCTACCAGCTGTTTAGGACCAAAAAAGCGGTGATCGAGATGTATCCGGAGGGCGATCGCACCACGCTGCAATTCGCCTACCGCAACCAGTCATTTCTGCTCAGCGATATCTTTGGCGTACTGGCGGCCTACGGTCTCACCATTCACAACCTCAGTCTATACGGTCAAATCTATCCACCGATGCTGGTATTTGCCAAGCTGATCGTGTCGCGAGGCGGTAAAGAGCTTACCCCAAAAACATCTGACAACGTTCAAAGGGCCGTCCGCGAAGCGCTTGCCGGGCGCTTTGAAGTAGAAGACATGCTGAATGTGGAGTTCAACCTAGATGAAGGGCTCGCCAAGGTTGAGACCGAATTTTATGTCGATCCTGTTTTTCACCTGCCAGCGCTGCTGATTGAGGCGGATAACCAGCCAGGACTGTTCTATAAGGTGATGTATACCGTGTGGCAAGAAGACTTGCTGGTCGTGAACGCCAACTTGCTGGTGTGGCGAGGGCGAACGCGGCTCATCCTGTACTTGCTGGGGCCCAATGAAGGCGTCATTCCAGAATATCTGGGTCAAAAAATTGCAGCGGGCGTTCGCGATCGGCTTCTTGGACATTGACCTTCTAGGACATTGACGCAGTAAGGGACACAACGCATAGCCGACGGGAGCACTTAGCGCTAGCATTGTAAGTATGCTGAGAGCAAAAAAGACCCGTACTGCTCACGCTTACGACCTTACAGAAGCGCCCGCAGGCTCGCAATCTGGTAAGCCGACCTTGGTTTTTATCCATGGCTGGCTTTTGAGCCGGGCCTATTGGCAGCCGTTAATCGCCCAGCTATCGCCTATCTATCGCTGCCTTAGCTACGACCTGCGTGGATTTGGAGAATCGGCTGTTAACGCATCGGACGTAAATTTGCCACGGCGCAAAAAGACTGCTTCATCGGATGATGACGGTCAGCTAGAGGCCTGCATCACGTCTCCTTACAGCCTGGCAGCATACGCCAGAGACCTGGGAGCGCTGCTAGATGAAGTGGGCGCTGATACAGTATGGCTAGTAGGTCATTCGCTTGGCGGTAGCATTGCACTATGGGCGGCTTACCTACAGCCGGAGCGGGTAAAAGGCGTGGTCTGTGTCAATGCAGGGGGCGGCATATATATACCTAAGGAATTTGAGAAGTTTCGAGCGGCGGGGCAGCAGATGGTGAAGTTTCGCCCTAAATGGCTACCGGGTCTGCCACTTCTGCCTCATCTGTTTTCACGCATGATGGTGAATCGGCCGCTGGCATCGCACTGGGGCAAACAGCGTCTGAGAGATTTTGTCGTCGCGCAAAGAGCTGCTGCTGAAGGGGCGCTGCTAGAAACCACTACTGAGGCGGAAGTTCATTTACTGCCCCAAATTGTCGGGAAGCTCACTCAACCGGTACATTTTATTGCCGCGACTGAAGACGGTATTATGCCGCCGCGCTACGTTCGGTATTTGGCAAGCTTTCATCCGCACTTCAAGGAGACGGAGACAGTCTCGGAGATTGCGAACTGCGGACATATGGCGATGGTGGAGCAGCCGGAGGCCGTGGCAGGAATTGTGCGGGCTGTCGTTGGGAGCGCTACTGGTACAGCTCAGCAACGTCAGTAATAGAGAGCTTGGACTGTGCGCCAATAGTGAGGGGCGATCGCATCCCCCGCTCAAAATTTTCAACCGCAGCGCAGGCGATCATCGCCGCGTTATCTGTGCAGTACTTCATTGGTGGGAACATCACCCGAAAACCGTGGGCTTCGGCGGCAAGCTGTAGCTGCGATCGCAGCTCACTGTTGGCCGCGACACCGCCACCGACCACCACCGTTTGCAGGTCATAGTCTTCCACACAGGTGATCGTCCGCTTCACCAGCGCCCGCACCACAGTCGCCTGAAAGCTCGCTGCGATATCGGCAGTAGGCAGCTCGGCCCCAGAGTCCGAAGCCTCTGCCTTCAGCCGGTCGGTAAGCCGCAGCACCGCCGTCTTCAGACCGCTAAAGCTCGCATCGTACCGGTGATACCCACCGCCCGGCAGCGAAATTCGGCCTTCCGGCAGCGGAAACGCCTTTGCATTGCCCGTCTGCGCTAGTCGATCTATTACCGGGCCGCCAGGATAGCCTAGCGCCAGCAGTCGGGCAACCTTATCGAAAGCCTCACCCGCCGCATCATCGCGAGTTTTGCCTAAGATGACATAGTCGCCCGGCTGGCGGACGTGCACGTAGCTGGTGTGCCCACCCGAAACAAGCAGACACAAGAAAGGTGGCTGCAAATCTAGATCGCTGAGATACGAGGCGTAGATGTGTCCTTCTAGGTGATGTACGCCCAAAAAGGGTTTGTTATGAACCATAGACAGCGTCTTAGCGGCGGTGATACCGACCATAAGAGCACCGACTAGGCCAGGAGCGCAGGTAGCGGCGATCGCGTCAATACCCTCCCAGCCCAGCTTGGACTCAGCGATCGCACGTGCGATCGCCTCACCCACCGCGCTCACGTGCTCACGAGAAGCCACTTCAGGCACCACCCCACCGTACTCCCGGTGAATTTCGATTTGAGAAGCGACTATGCTGCTCAGCACCTCTCGCCCACGTACAATTGCGACTGCCGTTTCATCACAGCTCGTCTCAATAGCTAAGATTGTCGCGTGCTTAATGTTGTTTCCAGCAGACTGCTTACCGTCAGCATAAGCGCGAGAATGAGAGACATCAGAAGCAGTCATATTAAAAGTACTCAGCGTGATTACAACAGCCGAAATAAGGAGAAGCGCAATTTGTTTTTAACGAGAGAATTAACTGTTTTTACGGGGAGTGCGCTCTCTATATCTATCTCTATATCTAACAGAGTGTGACGGCAATTGTGTCGGGATGTAAAGCATCACGGTGCTTTCTTTACGGGGTTCGCGGGCGGGGAGTATGATTGCACTCAAGCTGGGCTGTGCTTATGGATATTTGAGTGTAGAAGTTTTACTCTAAGGCTTCTTAGGCAAACTACAAGTGCTGCTCACGTTTAACAAAAATGAGAGAGGAAACCTATATGCGACGTTTGTTTGCTCTGGCTTTAGTTCTCTGTCTTTCCTTTGGGTTTGCCTCTCCGGCTGCCGCAGGAATCGCAGGTGACGATGTAGCAGGTTTGACCCCCTGTAACGAGTCAGCCGCTTTTCAGAAACGCGCCGCTGCTGCGACTACTGAGGCCGCAAAAAATCGATTTGAGTTCTATGCTAACACCAGCCTTCTGTGTGGCCCCGAAGGACTTCCGCACCTAGTTGTAGATGGCGATTTGTCTCACGCCGGAGAATTTTTGATTCCTAGCGTGCTGTTCTTGCTGATCACTGGATGGATTGGCTGGGCCGGGCGCTCTTACATCATTGCGGTGCGTAGCGACAAGTCTCCTGAAGAAAAAGAGATTGTCATCGATTTACCTTTGGCTATCAAGTGCACGGTCGGTGCCTTGGCTTGGCCTTTGCTCGCACTGAAAGAAATGACTTCGGGCGAGATGTTTGCCAAGAAAGAAGAGATTACGGTCTCTCCTCGCTAGGCTCAAACGCTTTGCTCAAAGTAGCGCCTATGGACGAGGCTCTTGCGGAGGCTCGTCCACTTCAATAGAGCTATTGCGAGCAAAGCACTTTTTTGCTGCCGGGCTAACTTAGGTGTCTCCGGCTTGCTATCGGCCACTGGCCGACCTTTTATGACTCAAACTCCAAGGAGGAGTATCCATGAGCAGTAATCTGTTGAAGTATCTTTCAACCGCCCCTGTCCTTGCCACCGTAACGTTGTTGGTCGCATCTGGTATCTTGATTGAGTTCAATCGATTCTTTCCTGACCTACTGCTATACCCATAAGCGTAGTCAAGATATCCACAAAATAGCCAAAAACTGGCTTTACAGAATTCGGTGCTTCGGCCCGATCACGTACGCAGTTGTGTTGAGTAAGTTTGGAGAACTTGTAAATAGATATGCCAGCATCATCAAAATTCATTAAGCCCTATGCGGGCGATCCTCAAATTGGTAATTTGGAAACCCCTTTAAACTCTTCTGGGTTGTCCCAAGCGTTTCTAGGTAATTTGCCAGCCTATCGTCAGGGCCTTTCTGCCCAGCGTCGCGGGTTGGAAGTCGGTATGGCCCACGGCTACTTGCTGTATGGTCCTTTCGCATTGCTTGGTCCGCTCAGAGACACTGATGTACCTGCGATCGCAGGTCTATTAGCAGCCGTCGGACTCGTCGTAATTTTGACCGTTTGCCTGTCGCTGTATAGCGGCGCTAACGTTAGTCCTGAAGTATCTCGCAATACGCTTCCCTATACGCCTCCTGAAGGTCTTAGCACCGATGAAGGCTGGAGCGAGTTCGCCGGTAGCTTCTTGATTGGCGGTATTGGTGGCGCAATCTTTGCGTTTTTCCTCACTGCGAACCTGCCTTTGCTTACTAGCTTGGTTGCAGGCGCTCAGTAAATCAGCAGTCGGTAATCTAGCAGTGAGACCAGCTAAAACTTGTTGGCTGACAAACCAATAGACCGACAGATCATAGGTCAAACTATAGATTAGAAGAACATCCTTTCGTTTTGGCAATAGCCACGAATGAGAGGATGTTTTTTCTATGGATCGTATCGAGAGGTTTGTTTCCTTTTTGTGTTCTGTTATCCCTTACGGCCTATGGATTTTTCTTAAGATGGTTGCATACTCGTGATTACGACTATCTCACGACTATTTTGAGATCACTCACTTTTTCCACTCCTGAGCTGCGTATGAATATTGGCGTCCCTAAAGAAGTTAAAGATCAAGAGTTTCGAGTGGGGCTGAGTCCGGCGAGTGTGAAAGAGCTGGGCGATCGCAGCCATCAGGTCACGGTTGAAACTGGGGCAGGTATAGGAGCGGGCTTTGGTGACGAGGAGTATGTGCAGGCTGGAGCAGCGATCGCGGATTCAGCTACGGTTTGGCAGCAAGATATGGTCGTAAAGGTGAAAGAGCCCTTACCGACAGAGTATGCGTATTTGAAGTCGGGGCAGCTGCTGTTTACCTACTTACATTTGGCGGCAGGGAGAGGGCTAGCTGAAAAGCTGATGGCAAGCGGGGTGAGCGCGATCGCCTACGAAAGCGTAGAGCAAAATGGCACCTTACCGCTACTGATGCCAATGAGCGTGATTGCTGGGCGCCTGTCGGTACAGTTTGGGGCTCGGTTCTTAGAAAAGCAGCAGGGCGGACGTGGGGTGCTACTCGGTGGAATACCTGGCGTTGCAGCTGGACAAGTTGCCATCATTGGTGGCGGCGTAGTCGGGACCGAAGCCGCCAAGATGGCGGTGGGCTTGGGCGCGCAGGTCACCATGATTGATATCAGCGTGGAGCGGCTAACGTACCTAGAAACGATTTTTGGTTCGCGAGTAAACCTGCTGTACAGCACTGCGCCAAATATTGCGGCGGCGGTGACAGAAGCGGACTTGGTGATTGGCTCGGTGCTGGTACCGAATCGCAGAGCGCCAACGCTGGTGACAAAAGAGATGGTGGATTCGATGCGAAACGGGTCTGTAATTGTGGACGTGGCTGTAGATCAAGGAGGGTGTATCGAAACTTTGAAAGTGACTTCCCACAGCGAGCCGGTATACACAGAATTAGGGGTTGTGCACTATGGGGTGCCTAATATGCCGGGGGCAGTGCCCTGGACGGCGACTCAAGCTTTGAACAACAGCACGTTGCCCTATGTGTTGCAGCTAGCTGAGCATGGGATGAAGGCACTGAAACTAGAGAGTGCGATTGGAGAGGGGTTGGCGATCGCGCTGAATGTTCACGATGGCAAGCTAGTGCATCCTGCGGTTCAGAAAGTTTTTCCTGATCTTTAGGCCGTTAGCGATAGTCTCTTCTCCCAAAACGCCTCGCTAGCCCTGCGTACTAATAGTCAGCACCTGTGGCGGTGTCGCATCTGGCGGATACAAGAGCTGCACTGTGATATCTCGCTGCTCACCCGGTGCAAGTGTGACTTCTACTAGTGGCTCACCCTGTTCTCCTCTGTTTTGTACCAGGTAGGTGTAGAGCGCGCGCGATCGCCCATCATCTTCTTTATAAATCACCAGCACCGTCCCTCGAAAGAAAACGCGAGGCTCAGGCGAAGCATTAAACTGTAGCGCGTTGGTCAAGCTGTCGTTTTGTAGCGGCGTTTGAACAGAAAGAGAGACTGTTTTGGGACTGTCAGTATCGTTTACCAGCGGCAGCGCCAGGTTATACTCTACGCCATAGTTTCCATTGGCCCGATAGGCTGTATCACCATAGCGAGCAACAATCGGCGCACTCTGAACTTGCCCAGTCCCGTAAGTGTTGCGCTCTAGGGTGCTCAAGCCATAGGAGATATGTTCTCCGGGCTGTGGAATCGCTAGCTGAGAGCTACCGCGATCGCTCAGTGTAGCTCGCCACTGAGAGCCCTCCGACACGCCAGAAACGCGGCCATATCGAAAGGGATTTTCACGACTACCTGGACGGCTAGGCGGCAGATCGCGAGGCGCAGACAAACGACCTCGAAACAAAAGCAGTTTCCATTCGTCCAAAGTGGGAACCCGCTCGTTACCGTCACTTTGAGGGGCGTGCATAGCGAGGCTAGCAACATATACAGGGCCACTACTGTCTACACGCATTAGAGTAGATCGTCCATTTAAGCGCGGGCCTTCACCAGAGATAGCATTCGTAGGTGGCGGGGTGAGTAGGCTACCGGGCGGAAGAGTACCATCGGTAGCGACATTGAGGCGGCGTAGTGGAATAGGTGCATTTAACAAAAGGTGACTTTCACCGGGCGCAATCGTTACCGCAGCCGGTAAAGAAGACTGGCGGCGACCGCGCAATACATCGTTCGTTACTCGGCTACCGGGTCCAGAAAAGCTGTTGCTATATAGGTTTGAAGTACCCGACTCAATGTTGTTCCAAGGAGACTCTTGGCTGATGTAAGAAGCGCCTTCGCGAACGGTGAGCGTGACCGGACGACTGCCTGGGTTGTGCACAATAATGGCTTCGTACACCGTGCGCGTATCGCGGTCATCCTGGCCTTGCGCGACGTGGTGAGAGAAGATATCAAATCGACCGTTGAAGGTGTAGTCAAGGTGGGCCACCGGGTCGGACTTGCCTCTGCTCGGAAAGGTGGAGAGCAAAATGCCATCATTGCTGATAATTTCGGGGCTGTTGCTGCGGAAAACAGGAACAGCATCTAAGCTACCGGGCAGCGATCGCACTTCTTGAGGGATGGTGACAACGTTAGCCTGCGCTACTAGAGGCGCGGTTGTATCGGTTGAATATAGAACCGGGTTGGCGTTTGCTACAGGCGCATGGGTTAGAGGGTTAACGAGAGATAGAAGAGAGAAAAAAGAGAACATTGTGAAGTCGAAAGCCCGTACGAGATCAGTTTGTCCGATGGCGGTATCAAAACGAACGGGTTTGACCATATCACCACGGGATGGGAGGTGGCAATAGGGATGGGACAGTTTGGGGGTGGCTGCGCTTAGCTGCCGGGGGTGTGGCGATAGGGAATAGGGAATAGGCGATGGGCGATGGGCGATGGGCGATGGGGGTTTATTTTCTTTTGGTTATATAGAATTCGATGCGGGGTTCTAGCTGGCTGGTGGGGAGGTTTTGGGTCCAGTATTCGGTGAGGGCGTGGCCGAAGGCCCAGGCACGGCGGTCGGCGCTGACGCCGGGGTCGGTTTTGAGGAGGGTGGGCCAGAGGGTGAGTAGGTCGAACGTTGCTTTTCCTATGCCGCCTTCTTCTAAAAGAGAGTACAGCTCGTAGGCCATTTGCAGTTTGCCGAGGACGATAGGGACTTCTTCGACGGGGATTTGCTCTATGAGCAGTGCGCCGACGGCTGGGTTTCCGGTTGTCATCGTTGAGATGAACTGTAGGATAGGGCTTTTGAGCAGTTTGGTGAGCCCTTCTGTGGTGGTCATTTGGAAGGTGTAGCGGTCGATAATTTTGGCGGCGGCGGTGATGCGGGCGTCTTGGTTGCGCAAGAAGCGGGCGAGGCGAAGCTGCTTTGTAGGGGCGATCGCATCCATAAGAGCCTTTGCTAGCTCATCGTCACCCCAGGCATCTCTTCCCTTGTGCTGTGCCACTAGCGGCAGCACCTGCTCGCAGTACTCGTCTAGCTGCTCTGCCCGGTAGGCGACGGCGTCTCGAATTGACTTCTCTTTGGGCCAGGCGCCCGTTCGCCACTGGTAAGGTGGGCTCCACTCGCGAATAGGCCGCAGCTTATCGACCTGGTTGACTACTGCAATTACCGGCAGGTCCGCCACTTCTACACGCATTGACCGCAAAAAGTCGGCGTCCATCTGCAAAGCCGGGTCTAACGCGGGCGTCACGAGCAGTAGCAGATCAGCCTGTGTTGCGTAGTCGATCACCTGCTCGCGCAGATCTTCTCTGTCTGCCTGCTCGTAACCTGGTGTATCCCAAAGGGTCAGCGATTCATCCTCACTCGTTCTATTGAGCAGTGAGCGATTTCTCGTCCAGCGATAGCTTTGAATCGTATCAGTGCTAGGCAGCACGTCTGTCGCCGCTCGCTCAGCGCGAAACAGCGTATTGATCACACTGCTTTTACCAGCTCCCGTGCGGCCTACCAGCAAGATATTGACCGGCTTTTGCTCAACCGATTCAACCGGCTCAGCCTGTTCCAAAATCTCGCGCAGGGTGGCTGTTTTCGTTTCGGCAATAGCAGGTAGCGCACTGGTCACCTCTTCCAAGATGACTTTTCCGTCGCCGCCGTAGAGGGCAACGGCCTGCTGAGCGAGGTTTCGTAGCGCCGTTTCGCGCAGCATGCTGCTGAGATTGAGCAAAATTTGCTGATTGGCCTGGCTGGTATTTTTGGCGCTGGCCTGACGGGCGATCGCAGCTGCCGGATTTAGCACCCACTGCGCCCAGTTAACAGCCTTAATCAGCTTCTTAGCTGAGGGCTCCAGCTTTTGGTACAGCTCTACGCCCTCTACCATTTGCCCGACAGATACCTGCGAGAGCACAGGCGATAGCTTCTGCATCATGCGATCTGTATCGTCCACTGTGCCGCGAATCAGGCCGTAGGCTTCGGGTACATAGATATTGAGTAAGGGCCGCTTCACCTCGGGATGGTACACCTGAGAAACTGAGGTCACCAGCGCCAGACAGTGCTGCCAAAACGTCTGCCAGTCGTCCCATACCGGCGCGTCGTCTTGAGCGGAGCGTAAAATCTGATCGAGAGCGGCTTCTATCTGGGCCGCTGTATCGCTGTGTCCGGCGCTAATAGCTGCACTCTCCGCCGCTGCCGTCGCTTCAGCTGTGGCCGCTTCTAGCTCCGCATTCACTTCCAAAACCAGCGCCTCGGCCTCGGCGAAGGCTGGGCGCGTCCACCGCACCAGCAGCAGCCGCCAGCCCAGCAGCATAAAGATAAAAACCGCCCAGATCCAGTTCAGCCCCCAGGCGCGAATCTGCTGACCGGCGGCTACCAGCATAAACACCACAATGATGGCAATCGGGGCGATTAGCACCGCAATTTTCCACGGCTTTAGTCGAACTAGCATTGGCGGACCCTGCGTACAAGCTTGGATCTAGTCTAGTGCAGCAACCGTGCTATTTTTTTGATGCAAGGTTTGAGGTGGAGAGAGCCGACGAAAGCGCTCACAAATACTCTTCTTTGAGTCTCGACGGCTGAGCGTCGCTGAAGTCCCGATTCTCTACGTCCCAGAAGGGTGCAACTTCAACTAAAGGCCGGAACATCTCAATGTCCTTGCTCTCGGACTGCTGCTGAAGCAAGCGCACTATTACGATGAAAAATACGATGACAGCCGAGCGAAACCAGAGATGGCGAAATTCTTTTTTGGATTGACGATAAGGCACTTTGTTCTTTTGAAAAAGGTGAAAAGCCGAATGGGTGGCGATCGCACCAACGGCAGGTTATCTGCAAAGCATAGGGCTTGCAGAGTTCTAGTGTATCAAACAACACAAGTTATCTCGGCAAAGCGTTGTGTTTGCTGAGCGGTTTGAGTACGGTAGCCTAAGAGAAGTCCTCCTCAAATGGAAAATAGTTTAATCAAAATGACGCAGGCAAAGTCAGGCGATACCGTTCAAGTTCACTACACCGGCACACTGAATAATGGTCAGGTGTTTGACTCTTCAAAAGACCGTGCGCCGCTAGAGTTTACGCTAGGCACAGGTATGGTGATTGCTGGATTTGACGCGGCGGTCACCGGGCTAGCGCCGGGCGAAACAACCACCAAAACCATTCCGGTAGACGAAGCCTATGGGGCCTACAATCCAGAGATGGTAGCCGATATCGAAAAAGCAAGCATCCCGGCAGATTTTGAACTGGAAGTGGGTCAGCGACTGGAGATGCAGGTGCCTGGCGGCGAGGCTATGGCGGTGACAATTACCGATATCAAAGGAGAGGCAGTAACGCTAGATGGAAATCATCCGCTTGCCGGACAGGATTTGACCTTTGAGCTAGAGCTGGTGGCAATTATCTAGCGATTATTTAGCGGTAAGCGCTTACCGGACAGGCGCAGTGCAAATCGTGCGGAGACCGGATTGGTTAACCATGTTAGTTGAAGTATAGAAGGGAAGCATTATGGCGACGTATCTGGTTACTGGAGCAAATCGAGGCATTGGCTACGAATATTGCAAGCAGCTACACTCGCGAGGTGATGAGGTAATTGCTGTATGCCGAGAGAGTTCAGCAGCGCTAGATGGTTTGGGTGTGCAGGTAGCATCGGGGATTGATGTAGCAGATGAAAGTGCGATCGCAGCGCTGACAAAATCTCTTAGCGGCAAACCCATTGATGTGCTCATTAACAATGCAGGCATTTATCGTCAGTCGAATTTAGGAGAGTTGAACGTAGAGGGAATACGAGAACAGTTTGAGGTGAATGCGATCGCGCCGCTACGCCTCACCCGGACCCTCCTGCCAAATCTCAAAGCCTCGCAGGCTAGCCCTATCAAGGTCGCTATTATGACCAGCCGCATGGGTTCTATCGAAGACAACACCTCTGGCGGCACCTACGGCTATCGTATGTCTAAAGTCGCCGTCTCAATGGCAGGCAAGTCACTCTCGCACGATCTTGAATCTGAAGGCATCGCCGTTGCTATCCTGCATCCTGGCCTTGTGAGCACCGGTATGACAAATTTCAACAGCAACGGTATCTCACCTGAAGAATCTGTCACGGGACTGCTAGCGGTAATCGATCAGCTCGACTTGAAAAACACGGGCACCTTCTGGCATTCCAATGGAGAAGAACTGCCCTGGTAAGCGTAGAATCTTGCTTCTTATAGCTACAGAACGCTCATCTATTAACCTAGCTTGCAGTGCGCCTCGCCACCTAGCTCGATCCACCCGTGGATCAATCCCGATGTCGACTGCGCGGCTCCGCAGAGCCCATCTCTATCAATCACAATTACACCACCATCGCCATTTACTTTGTCGATCAAGAACTGCACCCCAGCAGCAGCAGCGCCTTGGGCATCTAAGCCTTTGAATAGAACAAAGTCCGAAACCGTCTTAGAAAACACCGTCCGCAAAAACTGCTCTCCATATCCCGTCGCCGACACCGCGCAGGTATCATTGTCTGCGAACACGCCCGCACCTACTACAGGCGTATCGCCCACCCGGCCCCAGCGCTTATTCACCAGGCCGCCAGTGGACGTCGCTGCGGCTAAGTTACCGTGAGTGTCCCGACAGGCCGCGCCGACTGTTCCTAGCTTCTGCGCCGCCGCTTTCTGCTGATCCCTTTTCTCAGCGGTCTCTACCTTCTCGTGGTCTAGCATCATCCGCCCTGCCGCCTGCGCTTCTTTTAGCTGCTCGATTCTATGCGGCACAATGAAGTACTCGTCCGGGCGCAGCTCCGTCTTGCGCACCTTTGCAAACTCCAACGCACCAGCGGCGGCCAGCATTACGTGGTCGCCCTGCTCTAGCACCTGCCGGGCCAGTGAGATAGGATTCTTGACATTCTTCACACAGGTAACAGCTCCCGCTCGAATATCCAGGCCGTTCATAATCGCCGCGTCCATCTCAACTTGGCCATTCTCGTTGAGCACAGAGCCTTTACCCGCGTTGTACAGCGGATTGTCTTCAAGCATATTCACGCAATATTCAACAACATTGAGTGCGCTTTCTCCTTTTTCTAGCTGCGATCGCCCAGCCGCGAGAATCTCTAGAATGCTGGCTTCAAATTCTGTTGCATCGGCCTCATATTTAAGATCTTCGAGCGCACCAGCACCGCCGTGAATAATGAGAGAGTAGGGCGTCATAAGTTTGGGTTGAGTTCTTCTAAAATTGTGAAGCGAACGTGGTTAATTGCCAGATCGCCCAGCGAGAGATGTTCAGGTTTATTGGCGGCTTTTAGCTTTTCAAAGGAAATGCCTTTGCCGATTTCGGTGTGGTACCAGGCCAATCCCATAAAGAAGCGCTGCGGATACGGCCCACGATCAATCACGTCGTCCACGTTCGATTCCATCGGTAGCCAGCCTATACCCGGCACATAAAACTCTAGCCACACGTGGTTGAAGTCGGGCTCTAGAGGTAGGTTCTTCTGCTCTGGCGTGGCGGGGCACTTGTAGCGGCCAATCGTGCGGCAGGCAATGCCATTTAGCCGAGCGAGGGCGAGCAGCACGCCGACGTATTCACCGCAAGAAGCAGTACCGCGCTTAAAGGCCACATCAGGAGTGTCGATTTTCGGCTGAATACCGTAGGAGAGCTGATCGTACACATAGTTACGAATCTTCAGCATTTTCCGTAAGACATTGGTTTCACTGCCTGCCGCGTTCTTAGCCGCCTTACGAATGACGTCGGTGTCCATCGCTAGCTCATCATCATCAACAAGGTACTTAGCCTGAAATTCAGCAGGCAGTGGCGGCGCTTTTTCTACATCAGCAGACTTTATAAAATACTTGAGCCCATACATTTCTACCGTGGCCTTCCAGCCAATGAGTCCGGCCTGATTCGGCTGTAGCTTGTCTACTTTAAAGACAGCTACGCGCTGACCGTCCTGCACTTCTTCAGTGAAGGGAAGTCCAATCGGCTCTACATGGCGAACTTTTTGGCGCAGCGTATCGGAAGGCAGCGCAATGCGCCATTCCACCTTGTCTAGCGGAACGGCTTCGAGCGGCAGCAGCTCTTCTGCATAGGAAACCTCCACGAGGAAGCCGTTCGATAGGGTGTAGGGCTGATCTTTCGGCTGGTGGAAGTGAAGCGGGTGGATGAAGGTGCGATCGCGAAACGTCAGCTGAAAAGGAGAGTCAGCGTTGGGATCATCGCGAATGTAGGCTTCTTCGTAAGCATAAGAGACGTAGCAGATAGGGTTGCTGGCACTGCCATTATCAAGGCCGTTATCGAGAAATGCGATCGCAGTGGGTGAGGTAAACGGTGTCAGGACGCTCAGCTGAATCTCACCGGTTTCTTTATCTAGGCGGTAAACGGTTTGCTCAGTGCGATCGCACACCCACAGCGCATCTGCCGTCGCCGTCAGATTCTCCCGACCAATGCCCGGCTGCGGCAGCTTAGCAACCAGGCTGCCGCTCTCACGGCCAAACACATAGATATAGCCTGCTTTTTCACAGGTTACATACACCTTATCGTCATAGACAGCAACACCGTTCGCATCGTAGGGCAGTTCGGCAAATACCGTCGCGACAATAGGCGCACTTTCTGATGGGGATGCTGTACTATTCACCTCTAAGAAAGCAGCATCGCAGCAAAAAACAAAGCGATTACGAACCGCCCAAACGGTATCTTGCCAAACGGCTAGTCCAGAGGAGCCCACCCAATCCTCAATCGTGTAGGGATTGAGAATAGTCGTACCGTCTGTATCCGGCACAACCTCCACGACGTATCCTCTAACGGCATCGACCGCCAGCAGCCGAGAGCCCACCGTCGCCAGGCCAGAGAGCCTGTACACGCCAACGGGCCGAATAGTAGAGGCATACTGCTGTGATGACATCTGCTCAGATTTGGCCAGCTCGGATTTAGCTATCTCGGATTTAGGCATAGAGAAATCAAATACCAAAGAACTAGCGTGGGCAATAGATACCAATAGCGTACAAGGCATTCACGCCGATTTAGCGCATTGGTCTCGCGGATTGTCATTGAATATACATTGATAGGGGCACAGTATTTCAGGCCACTTTGTCCGTATAATTGGTTGAGTTTCCCATCATGAGCCCGCCGAGAAGCCCTTCAAAACCTAGAGAAACTCCCTAGGAACTTTTTATCCCATGAAGATAGTTTATGACTCAGATAAAGACATCTTACAGATCTCTTTTCAGCCCAGAATTGTTGAAGAAACTACTCAAATAGCACCGGGTCTTGTTTTAGACTACGACGAAGATGGGAAAGTGATTGGGCTAGAGCTTAGGAATGCTTCTAAAAAAGTAGACAACCCCTACGAGATGCTTTACCTCGTTGACAAGGCAAACGACAACAAACCCATGGCCAAAGTCATCGAGTGATAGCAGCCAAAAGTAGCCGTACTCAAGAAGAACAACGGCTAGGGCTTAATTTATTGTTCAGGTTTTCCTATCAACGCGGTCAGCTATCTTAATAGAGCACAGCTAAGACCTAACAGAGCGCAGCTAAGACTTATAAGACTTAACAGAGCGCAGCTAAGATAGAGAATATATGCGAAATTTTCAAACCCTCACCCCAATCCTCTTTCTTGGGAAAGGGTTGGGGTGAGGGCGGCAAGAAGTCAGCAAACGGCCAAACTCTTTAATTATCGTTCCTTAATCGTTTAGCCAGGTCTCGTGACCAATGAGATCGCAAACTGAATCCCGCAGCAGGTATTCGTTTTGCGCCAAGATGTGGTCAATCTCTTGCCAGGTGTCGTCATCGAAGTGTCTAGCTAAGGCGAGCAGCTGGGTCCGCTTACCCAGAACGCCCTTGCTAACCAATGCCTGTACTTCATCTCTCACGGTATGAATAGAGTAGCGACGTCGTGTTTGAAGCATAGGAGATGTCCTCAAAGACATAGGTGTGTTGAGAAGGAAGCAAATCTATCGAACAATGTCTTTATACGATAGCGTTCCGCAAGCAAAAAATCGTTCTGAAAAAGCGAATATCAAAGAGTCTTAAGGTTGGTTACTGTTTCTGTCTAAATCACTACTGAAACAGTTGTTCTATGTACATCATGCGCTCAGCACTTACGACTGAGCATACTGAACGTGGTAATAACTAAATTCTGTTGGTATTAACAATGGTTTAACAATCTCTTAACAGCGCAGAAAGAGTTTCCTATGTGGAGAAATTATTCACACAATAATAAAAGTCTCAAGGCTATAAAAACGTGATTCTTTAGATTGAGCCGTAGAAAAGCGATTTATTAACTTCAACGAAATTTCTTAGCTATCAACCGTATTGTACAGCACAGTTTTGTAGTCAATCGGGTCTATTGTTATGATTTCATGACATTCTAATTAATGGACATGTAGCCCGAAAGCTAGCGGTAGATTCCTACGTAGAGCAGCTTGAGGCTTTTTGCTCTGATTCTGACTTTGTATTGACGCTCGTGTCTGTAAGTGCACTTGTCATAAAACCAACGCATCCCGAAAAAGAAAAGTGAAATACCTATCAGTTTTATCTGTAGGCTGACAATAGTATGTAGCTAAGAGCAGCCTACGTGTGAGGCTACCGCTAGCTGCTACCAATCTTTTTGTGTGTTTTCAAGTGCTCACCGATTCATTTTGACCGCAGATTTTTCTTTACCTTTGCTTTTGTCTCTTCCAGCCTGTCTAGCAGAGAAGAACCGAGGAAAGCCTCGTAGAAAATAGTCTGAACAGAGAAAAATGGTTTAACGAGACGCCAACAACTGAGATGCCAACAACTGAGATGCCAACAACTGAGATACCGGAGAATGCTTTTATGACTGATGCTGTGAAAATTTTGATGTGTGCGCCTCATCATTACGATGTGGACTATGTAATCAATCCGTGGATGGAGGGGAATATTCACCGCTCGTCGCGCGATTTGGCCGAAGAACAGTGGGGCAAGCTGCATGAAGTGCTCAAAGAATACGCCACTGTGGAGCTGATAACGCCAGAGAAAGGCTGGCCAGATATGGTTTTTACCGCCAATGCTGGGCTGGTGCTAGGTGATCAGGTTGTCTTGAGCCGGTTTTTCCATCCTGAGCGCCAGGGCGAAGAGCCCTACTTTCAAAAGTGGTTTGAAGAGAATGGCTATACGGTGCATACGCTGCCTGAGAGTTTGCCCTTTGAAGGCGCAGGCGATGCGCTGTTTGACCGGGCGGGTGGCTGGCTGTGGGCGGGCTACGGCTTTCGCTCTGAGCTAGATTCTCATCCGCTGCTAGCTGAGTGGCTAGATGTGGAGGTGCTATCGCTGCGCCTGGTAGACAGCCGTTTCTACCATTTGGACACCTGCTTTTGTCCGCTGACAGGTGGCTACGTGCTCTACTATCCAGCGGCTTTTGACGACTATTCCAATCGGCTGATCGAGATGCGAGTGCCTGCGGATAAGCGGATTGCGATTGATGAGGTCGATGCGATTACGTTCTCTTGTAATACTGTGAACGTGGGTCAGACGGTGGTGATGAATAAGGCAAGCGATCGCCTCCAGAAAAAGCTGGCCGACTGCGGCTTTAAGGTAGTCGAAACGCCCCTTACCGAATTTCTAAAAGCAGGTGGAGCCGCTAAGTGCCTCACCTTAAAAATGACGGAGCCCAAGCAGAAGGTGCCTCAGGTTTCAACCGTTCAAAGCCGGGTGATTCATCTAGAAGGCCATCTGCTCGACTCGGGGCTAGTGAACCAGGCGCTCGATACGATTGTGAGCGGCGGCGGCAGCTTTCAGGTACTGAACTTTGAGCTGGGCAAGCAGCGCAACGATCGCTCTGTTGCCGATGTAAAGGTCTCTGCGCCCGATGTTTCTGTGATGGATGACATTATGGGTCAGCTGATTGACTTAGGGGCAGTGAGTCTGCCGAAAGAGTCGTCGGCAGCTACGCTAGAGCCCGTCGTGCAGTCGGGAGTCGCGCCCGACGACTTCTATGTGACGACGATTTATCCTACAGAAGTGCTGATTGGGGACCATTGGTTTCGGGTGCGGGGGCAGCGGATGGATGGCGCGATCGCAGTCACTCAAGAAGATGGTCAGACGATTGCTCGCTGCAAGCTCCTGCGGGACCTGGTAGAAGGTGAGAAAGTTGTCGTCGGCAGCAAAGGTATTCACACGCTGCGTAACCCAACGTCGCTCAAGAAGAAAAAGACCGATGAATTTAGCTTTATGGGCGCAGGGGTTTCGAGCGAGCGCCGAGTAGAGCTAGTGGTAGAACAAATCGCCTGGGATCTCAGGCAGATACGCGATCGCGGTGGCAAGGTTGTGGTCACAGCGGGTCCGGTAGTGATTCATACCGGCGGCAGTGAGCATTTGAAGAAGCTGATTCAAGGCGGGTATGTACATGCGCTGCTAGGGGGAAATGCGATCGCGGTGCACGACATTGAGCAGTCGATGATGGGCACCTCTTTGGGCATGGATATGAAGCGCGGCGTCTCGGTTCGTGGGGGTCATCGCCATCACCTCAAGGCCATCAACACCGTGCGGCGTCACGGCAGCATCGCTAAAACCGTGGAAGCAGGAGAACTCACCAGCGGCGTCATGTACGAATGCATCAAAAACAACGTGCCCTTCTCGCTTGCCGGTTCTATCCGCGACGATGGTCCGCTGCCAGACACTAAGATGGACCTCATTGAAGCGCAGTCCGACTATGCCCGGTTGATTGAAGGCGCGGATATGATCCTCATGCTTTCAACCATGCTGCACTCTATTGGTGTGGGCAATATGACGCCTGCTGGGGTAAAGATGGTGTGCGTGGATATTAACCCGGCGGTGGTAACGAAATTGAGCGATCGCGGTTCTGTAGAGTCAACGGGCGTTGTTACCGATGTCGGTTTGTTCTTGAGCCTGCTCGTGCAGCAGCTTGGCAAGCTTACAGGTCAATACGTTGAAGTAACTTCTATCAAATAGATTCTGTTTTCACCTGAAAAAATCCCTGTCCAACAAACAACAGTTTGGACAGGGATTTTGATTTCAGACAACAAACAACGTTTTTAATCAAAACGTCAGAATTGATCGGGAACAAAGTTCTGAGTCTCCAGCGGCGGACGCTCGTAGTCGATATTCTTTTGACGCTTCGGCAGCTTTAGCGGCGGCGGTGTCAAATCCTCATAGGCAATCTGATTTAGCAGGTGACTAATACAGTTCAGCCGTGCTCGCTTTTTATCATCTGCTTCCACCACGTTCCAGGGCGATCGCGTTGTATCGGTCGCGGCAAACATATCGTCTTTCGCTTTGGAATACTCTACCCACCGGGCGCGAGCTTCTAGGTCCATCGGGCTTAGCTTCCAGCGCTTCGTTGGGTCATTGAGCCGGTCTTGAAAGCGTTCTTCCTGCTCTTCGTCACTCACAGAGAACCAGTACTTCACCAGCACAATACCAGCACGCTGCAACATATGCTCAAACTCAGGGCAAGAGCGCAAAAACTCCACATACTCCTGATGCGTACAAAAACCCATCACCCGCTCCACGCCAGCCCGGTTGTACCAGCTGCGATCAAACAGAGCGATTTCTCCCGCAGCCGGCAGCTGCGCCACATAGCGCTGAAAATACCACTGGCCTCTCTCTTTCTCAGTAGGCGCGGCTAGCGCAACGACTTTGCAAATTCGAGGATTCATACACTCAGAAATTCGCTTAATCGCGCCACCTTTACCAGCGGCATCTCGCCCTTCAAAAATAACGACAACTTTCAGTCCTTTTTCCTTCACCCAGTACTGAAGCTTCACCAGCTCTATCTGCAAGCGCCGCAGCTCTTTTTTGTAGACTTTCTTACTCAGCTTCTTAGGCTTTTTGTCTGCTTGTTTATCAGACTTCTCTACCGTCTTCTCAGCCTCGGCATCCTTAGCTTTCTTAGATTTCTTCGCTTTAGCCGTCGCTGCCACTATTGCCGTCTCTACAGAAGGCACCGATCCGTTGGCCTCGACAGTCGCGGCAGAAGCCTTAGATTTCTTTTTCGCCATGGGTCGCGTTGCCTGCTGCTATCTTTTTCTAAGGTTAGAAGATGTTTCAAGGCGCGGACAGCTTCTTTAATCTCGTCTTAATAATTTCCAATAGAATTAGGAACGGATAGCTCAAGCCGCTATATGTCGCACGCTGTAGGCAAGACGATATGATAGGCAGGTTATTTCTATAAAGGAGCTATCCATTGAAGGTAGGAATATTAGGCACCGGACTGATGGGCGCGCCAATGGCCCTACAGCTGCAAAAAGAAGATTTTGACGTAGTTGTCTGGAACCGTACCGCTGAGAAACTAAAGCCTCTGGCAGAAGCCGGTATTCAAACGGTAGGGTCAGCACAGAGCGTAATCTCAGCTGCTGATATCACTATCACTCTGCTTAGCGATGCGGCTGCCGTAGAATCTGTGCTATTGGCTGACGCTAAAGCTCTCGCTGAGAAAACTATCCTACAAATGGGGACCATTGCCCCTGAAGAAAGCCGAAAAATTCAGGCCAAAGTAGAAGCCGCAGGAGGTCACTACTTCGAAGCGCCTGTACTGGGCAGCATTCCCCAAATCCAAACCAGCACCCTGATTGTGATGGTTGGCGCGACGCCTGAGCAGTTTGAACAATGGTCACCGCTGCTGGTCTGCTTTGGGCCGGAGCCGTTGCTAATGGGGCCAGTGGGTAGTGCTGCTGCCACTAAGCTGGCGATGAATCAGCTCATTGGTAGCCTCACAGCGGCTTTTTCTATGAGCCTAGCTCTGGCGCAGAAAGAGGGGCTAGATATTGAGAAGTTCATGCAGATTGTGCGAGACAGTGCGCTGTATGCACCGACCTTTGATAAGAAGCTGGCGCGAATGAGCGATCGCAACTTCGCCAATCCCAACTTCCCTACCAAGCACCTGCTCAAAGATATGAACCTCTTTGTACAGGCCGCTCGCGAAAAAGGAATTGATGCCACCGTTGCCGCAGGGGTGAGCCAAATGGCCGCCAAAGCGATTCACAAAGGCCTCGCCGATGACGACTACTCAGCAATTTTTAATGCTATCAATCCCACAGACAATCCCACAGAGCAGTAGTATTTTTTGGGTGCGATCGCTGTTGTTACCCAAGGATTACTTACCAAAGGATCACTATGAGACGCTCCGTATCTAGCAAACTGTGGCTATTTCAAATTCTGAGCTTAGGCGGTGCGCTTACAGTCCTCTTCGCCGCCGTGGTAACAGGTGTTCGTGGGCAAGAAAATACGCCAGAGGTTACAGGTCTTGTTGTCAAACAAAGTCCTCATAGCGTTGAAGAAACAGCAGAGCGATTCATCGGCATTTTAGAAGAGAAAGAACTCAACATTTTCACCACCATAGACCACGCTGAAAATGCAGCAAATGCAGAGCTTGAGCTCCGCCCTACAAAGGTAGTGATATTCGGCAACCCAAAGCTAGGCACGCCGCTCATGCAGTGCGCCCAAAGCTTAGCAATTGACCTGCCGCAGAAAATGCTGGTTTGGGAAGATGAGGTAGGACAGGTAAATGTGGCTTACAACGACCCACAGTATCTAGTTGATAGACACCAGCTAGGTAACTGTGAAAGTGAGACAGTCGAGAAAATTTCGACGGCGTTAGATCAGCTCTCAAATGGAGCAATTCTTCCATAATAAATGTGTGAGAAAATCGGCCGTACGGCAATTTGCCGGATTAGGATAGAAGAAACACCAAATTCTATCTGAATTCACAGGGACTAGGCGATAAGAGCAGGCGGTGGCGAAGCTTCTCCAACGGCGGATCGCACCTCTGGTACAGCGTCCTTCGCATTGCCGAAGCGGCGATCGCGCTCTTGAAACGTCAGCAGCGCCTGATGAAACGCCGCCCGATCAAAATCTGGCCAAAACGCATCGGTAAAATACATCTCGGTATAGGCTAGCTGCCACAGCAAAAAATTGCTCAGCCGCTGCTCGCCGCTCGTACGAATCAACAAATCAGGGTCACAGCCTGCTGTGTATAGATATTGGCCAATCAGCTCCTCACTTACGTCACCTGAGGAAAGCTCTCCTTTCTCCACCTTTTCAGCAACCTGCTGACAGGCCTGAACAATCTCACTGCGACTGCCGTAGTTAATGGCTACATTAAAGTCTACAGCCGTATTGTTCTTTGTCTCTTCCATTGCTCTATCAATCTCTCTTTGTAGGCTCAGCGATAGCTCAGAGAGATCTCCCAAGAAGCGAATTCGTACGCCTTCTTTATGCATTTCCTTCAGTTCTCTTTGCAGCATTTTCTCAAAGAGCACCATCAAAAAATCAACTTCAGAAGTCGGTCTGCGCCAGTTTTCGGTAGAGAAAGCGTAGGCCGTAAGTGCGCCGATGCCCCAGTTTTTACAGCAGCGCAGCAAATCTTTCAGAGTCTTTGCACCTTGGCGATGTCCGGCTACCCTCGGCAAGCCTCTTTGGTTTGCCCAGCGGCCATTACCGTCCATGATGACAGCGATGTGTTTTGGCAGTGCTTGAGGATTGAGATCGGTAGGCAGAGTGACGTAATTCATAAAGAAGGTGTGTGTGAAAAGAAAATAATCTGCGCGATGGCGTGGGCCTTTCTTAGGAAGATTTCTCGATCTGATATCGAGAATTCCCGAAGGGTTGGGGGTGTCAGTCGGTAGTTCTACTGCAAAAGCCGACTATAGGCCGCGCCATACAGCATCAGGACCAGCTACGGCTCAAAGCAGGGGCAATCACTGCGCTCATGTGGGACATTGAGCCAGGTAGGCAAAGGCAAACGCTTGCCTCTTTGCGTAACAGATCGCTACTCGAATTTCGGAAGGGCGACTATTGGCTGCATCCTATGAGCCGCTTGGAGGCGAGCGATCGCCTCAGGCAAAGTGAAGACTAGAAGCAGGCGAACCAGGCAGCAGCTGGGTATTGGCAACAGCTTGCTGACTTTTAGTCACGCCTTCGCTAATCCGTCTTTCAGCATTTATCTCTAAGCCTTTAGACCGGCTAGCGACACTAGACAGGGTGATAGTCTAAATGATAATTTGTGCTCCGTATTTGCTGATGTATGCGATCGCGGAAAAACAAATACTGTCACACATCGTCGCTCACTCAAGCACTGAGTCAAAAGGTTATGCGCTGGAAAACAGGTCGTCGGAGTCAAAATGTGCAAGACCGCAGAGGCATGGGCGGCTCCAGACGCGGCGGTGGTAGCCCGATGGTAGTCGGTGGTGGCGGGCTCGGCATGGTCGTAGTAGCAATTGTCATTGCCCTACTAGGCGGAGATCCTACCATTTTGCTAGACAGCGCTGCGCCAGCCAGTAGCCGGGATCCTTACGGCGAAACCTACGAAGCGCCCACAGCAGCAGAAGATGAACTCGCCGAATTTACAGCCGTGGTCCTTGCCGATACCGAAGACACCTGGAACCGCATTTTTCCACAAGAGTTTGGCGGCAGCTACCGCGAACCTCAGCTCGTCCTCTTCACTGGCGCCGTCCAGTCCGCCTGCGGCACCGCTCAATCCGCTGTCGGCCCCTTCTACTGCCCCGCCGACCAGCAGGTCTACATCGACCTAGACTTCTACCGCAGCCTCAAAAACCAGCTTGGAGCCCCTGGCGACTTTGCTCAGGCCTACGTCATCGCCCACGAAGTCGGCCACCACGTCCAAAACCTTCTCGGCATCTCCGATCAGGTCCGCAGCGCGCAACGCCGCATGAGCAAAACAGACGCCAACCAGCTCTCCGTCGCCCAAGAGCTACAGGCCGACTGCTTTGCAGGCGTATGGGCCAACCGCGCTGACCAAAGAAACCTCCTCGAATCTGGCGACATCGAAGAAGCGCTCAACGCCGCCAGTCAAATCGGCGACGACACCCTTCAACGCAACCAAAGAGGCTATGTCAACCCAGACTCCTTCACTCACGGCAGCTCCGCTCAACGTGTAGAGTGGTTCCGCCGAGGTCTCCAATCCGGCGACGTCGACCAGTGCGACACCTTCAGCTAATCGTTTGTAGAGGTGCTGGCACTGCTATGTCCTCTTCCACATGTAGAACAACTTTGCTAGAACTCAATAAGAATAAGACGCTAGTATTGAAGCATCGGCGAAGACGCTAATACGTGGTACCCACTATGATTACCGTAAAAGAGCCCATTTTATTGAATAGCTGGGTTTCAATGAGTTGGAGCCAATATCTAAGATATTCAGAGCAGCCTCAGTTTGAGAAAGCGAAAGCCTACTACTACAAAGAACGCGGAAGATTCGAAATGCTGCCTGTTGGGTTTGGACACGGCAAAAATCATGTTGTGGTAGCATACGCTATCAATTTGTTTTGCGCGATAAGGGCAATACCTCTATGCATAGTAGATACAACAACACTACGGAAAGCAGGTATTGACGATTCTCAACCGGACTTATCTATCTGGACTGGCTTGAAAGCTCGGTCAATTCCTGATGATACAGGAATTGTTGATTTAAACCGATATCCTACATCTGATATGGTAGTCGAAATCTCAAATACCTCTTTGTTGGATGACTTGGGTACTAAGCGATCGCTCTACGAAGATCTAGGCATCTGTGAATACTGGGTTGTAGACATTAAAAAGGAAGCTATCACAGCCTTTGAAATGTTAGATAAGGGCAGTCGACGAATAGAAACCTCTCAGGTACTTCCCGAATTAAAGATTGAAGTTCTAGAAAGAGCTTTGCAGATCAGTCGTGACGCAGATCAAGCTCAGATGGGCGCTTGGCCACTGCAACAGTTCCAGCAGTAATAGCGTAAAACTTCTACTTTCATCTCCGTCCCTTCTTTTTACTCCACGCTTCCTCATACTTTCTCTCATTCACCTCAACAGATTTCTGCAAATTCACTACAGGGTTCGGATAGTCCACCCCGAGACGGACACCAAACCGCTTCTGCTCCACAGGCTGTAGCTTCCACGGACCGTGGACCTTCTTCGCAGGCAAGTCTTCCAACGCCGGAAGCCAATGCTTCACGTAGTCACCGTTCGGGTCGTAATCCCTTGACTGCTTCGGAATGTTGAAATAGCGAAAGCCGCGCGCATCGTTGCCTACGCCCGCTGTATAGTTCCAATTGCCCCAGTTACTACACACGTCGTAGTCGATCAGCACCGACTCAAACCATTCTGCGCCCATCTGCCAATCAATGCCCAAATTCTTCGTCAAAAAGCTAGCCACATTCTGTCGACCCCGGTTGGACATAAATCCGGTTGCTGCTATCTCTTTCATATTGGCATCAATCAGCGGATAGCCCGTTTCACCTTCTCGCCACAGGTCGAACCGCTTCCAGTCTTGCTGCCACTCTATAGGCAACCCTCGGATGCCGCCTTTGCGAAAAACCTTTTGTCCATATTTCGCACACACGAACCGAAAGTAATCTCGCCAGATTAGCTCAAAGATCATCCAGTAGGTAGAGTTGTTCTTCTTTCTCTCTTGCTCGTAGCGCTGCACCTCAGCATGAACTTTGCGAGGAGACAGGCTACCGTTTGCAAGCCAGGGAGAAAACTTAGAAGAGTAGTCCGCACCTAGCATACCGTTGCGAGTCTCTTTATACACTTGCAGTTGGTCAGCATTCCAAAAGTAATGCTGCATTCGTTCTAACGCTGCGGTCTCTCCACCTTTAAACAAAAGAACGCCTTTAGGGTCAATCGGCTGTTCTTCTAGATCAAAATCAGACAGGTTTGGTATCTCGCCAGGATCTACCTCTGAGGGTAGTGCAGGCAGTTTATCTGGCGTAGGAAGCGGCGGGAAAACCTGAGACTCTTTTTCTGCCGCCTTACGAAACTGAGTGAAAACTTCTGGCAGTTTATGAATCTCAAATGGCAGATCATCAGGATGAAAGAGGGTTGCGCCCCAATATACTTCAGACGAAACCTTCAGTTCACCTAGTGCCTTCTCAACAGCGCGATCTACGTCCGTTTCTTCCGAAGTCACTTCTTCGTGCCAGTACACCGCATCTATACTAAGCGCTTTCACGAGTGCCGGGATCTCTTCTTCTGGCTTTCCACGACGAATGACTAAGTTGCTACCTTTTGCCTGATAGGACTGTCGTAAGTCAGCAATAGTCTCAAGCAGAAACTGCGCTCGATACGCACCCGTTTTAGGAAAGCCAAAATCTGTTTCGCCAAAGTGACGCGGGTCGAAGCAGTAGAGCGGAATTACCTCAGCTTTGTTCTCTAGTGCGCGGTGCAGAGGTTCGTGATCGTGAAGGCGGAGATCGTTGCGGAGCCAGAGGAGAATGCGCATTAAAAAGGGTTGAGTGGAACAGAGGAACAAGGCCCTATGTATCATGATAAAAGGATAGCGATAGGATAGCTACGACACCTAAGACAGAAAAGATGACGGCAAACCCTCTAAGAGCGCAGCTAGAAGCTGCCTGCAAAGATCTGTGGTGGAGCAGTGAGGCAGACTATCCTGTTGAAGTTGTGTGGTACGAGCTACCAGAATCACAGCGTTCGGCCCGTATTGTTTTGGACGATGCGCTGATTCGTCAGATAGCAGGGTGTGGGAAGGAGGCAAACGTCGCATCGCGCCCTTTTGATGCTTTGTTTGACAAACAGCTCACGCCAAAAAGCTGGCACACCGCTGAAGATAAGCAGCAGCTAGAGCAGCTCGGTCAGCTCAAGTCACTGCTATCAGAATCGTTTTCAGACCCGTGCCCACTGGTCTATCGCTGCGGCGAAGTAGAGGTCACGCTGTGCATTTTAGGATACGTCTCTAGGGGAATATTTGCAGGCGTTAAAACCTGTGTGGTCGAGACTTAAGTACCCTGTGTACGGATACTGCTTAGCTGAGTAAAATTTACCGTCGTGTCGATATCGTTAAGCTGAGAAGATACGCTATCGCGATTCAATTGCGGCTTGTACGCTTACGGGCACTTCGGAGAGTAGGTTATAGCCGGTTGCGATTTCGATGCGGTCTACGGTGGTGCGGTATAGCGTCCAGTCGGGTTCGATGCGATCGCTATTCGGCATATCCACCGCAATCACCTCCGTTCCCCGAGTCACTTCAGCCTCAGGAGAATCGAGCACTACAATTACCTTCCACACGCGTCCAGGCACTGTCACCCTACCAACCGAGCCTTTATCGCCATACACGCCACCAATTACATACAACGCCTTACCCTGCTGATACACCAGATTACGTCCATATTCTTCCAGTTCGCGCCAAGGGCCTCTATTGTTGTCAGCTACCTGTGGGAAGATATTGGTCATCAGAAACGTCAAGGAATTATCGCGAGCGTTTGCGGTGCGATCGCCCGACGGCACCATATGTCCCCGGTCATATCCACTGCGCCGATACTCTCCCGGCGTCACCTGATACACCCCCTTGGGCAGTCCACCGTCCGGGCGGAAGTCGTCCTGCCGCTCCGTACGGCCTAGCTGGCGGTCGTCTACTCGCCAGCTTGCCCAGTTTAGGAGGTTGCGATCGCGCCCATAAGAAAGCACATACTGCTCCCGCTCAACTAGCAAATTATTGAGATCATCCTTTCCCGCGTTGCTTGGATTTCCTAGCGATAGGTGCTCACTGTTTGAAAAATAAGTCGCCCAGCCTAGGCTTGGATCTATCAGCGGCAGACTCTCACAAGCCTGACCATTGCCATCTTTATCCAAACCGTAGAGATCTTCGGTAAAAGAATCAAAAACTTCCTGCGCCAAATCTCGACTCACAAAGTCACTACAGTTGCAAAAGCTATCTACACAAGGCGGCAGATTGGCATAGCTATCGACGGCTAAGCCATTACAACCCGCTAATCCAATCGCTAAAACCGCGCTCAGTAGCCACACCCCTCGCCCCATCTTATCTGCCTTAATACGTCTGTTCTATACACACTCAAGAGCTAGACTACCCCAAAACAGAGTCTTAACAGGCTGCTTAACAGTTCAGCCACACCAAAGCATGAACGGTATACTAAAGCCGTAAAGCATCTAAAGCGTCAAAAAAAGACCCTTTTAGAGCAATCAACCATAAGGCCAATCAATACCCTATGTTTAGCACCGTTGTTTCCACGCTAAAGGCTTGGTTCCCAGCCCCTGAAGTTCAGGCTCACTGCGATGGCCCTTGCGGCGTGTACGACCCTTCCTCGGCGCGCATTGCAGCCGAAGCCGTCGTCTCCATGACTAAAAAAATGCTGGACTTGCATCACCCCGAAGGCGGCGACGCTCAGGCCATGGCGTCTTACCAAAACACCATGTCTCGCTTCATCGCTATCAAAGAAGAACAGGCTCAAATTACCAAGGACGAACTGTTGATCCTTTGGACCGACTACTTCAAGCCTGTTCACCTAGAAAAGTATCCTGACTTGCATGATACCTTCTGGAAAGCCGCTAAGCTCTGCTCTGCTTGCAAAGTAGAAGTCAGCACACAGCACTGTCAGGAACTAATGGACGCAGTTCAAAAGATCCACAACATCTTCTGGGAAACTAAGAGCCGCGATGTCTCTTGGTATACCGCTAGCTAGTTAGTTGAAATGACTAAAAGAAAGATCCTGCGGTTGTGTGCAACAGAACTTTCAGGATCTTTCTTTTGGGTAGTGACAAATCTCCCAGCACCATGAAACTCAAACGAAACTGGAAAGAAATTGGGCTATGGACGCTCGGCAAACGCTGGCGGTTCCATGTCACTGGCAGCTCCATGCTTCCCACGCTTAGACCCGGTGAAGACGTACTGGTATACCCGATCCATAGAACAGCCACTATTTTTCCAGGCGAAATTATCGTATGCAGGCATCCACAGAAACCGCATATTCGTATTATTAAGCGAGTTACCGAAGCTTTTTACGACGGCAGCTGCTACGTCTTGAGTGATAATGCTAGTGAAGGCAGCGACAGCCGCTCTTTTGGTGTTGTCAGCCGTGAGATGATTTTAGGCAGGGTCACCAGTCGGCTCATTTGACCACTCGAAAATATTGCGACTCTCTGTATGACTATCAATATCAGGCCCGCTACACCTGACGATGTTGGGGCTATCTTTTCCTTCAGTCAGCTGTTGAGCGAGTATGAAAAACTAGCGCACGAGATGGTGGGCACTCAAGCAGACTTACACAGGGGACTGTTTGGCGAAAGGCCCTACGTAGAGGCTTTTGTTGCACAAGTAGATAAGCAGGTTGTTGCATCGGCTACCTACTTTTACAATTTTTCAACATTTCTGATGAAGCCAGGTATCTATTTAGAAGATCTGTTTGTCTTACCTGAGTATCGTCGTAGAGGTATTGCAACAGCCTTGATCAAGCATTTGGCAAATCACGCACTCAAGCAAGGCTGCGGGCGACTTGAGTGGAGCGTGCTGGATTGGAATGTGGATGCGATCGCCGTCTACAAGAAACTAGGCGCAGTCCTCTTAGATGAATGGACTGTCTGCCGGGTGAGTGGAGACGCCTTGCAGCAGCTGGCAGAAGAATCTAGCGACTAAAGGGTGAGGTGACGTGCGATCGCAAACCAAGCTAGCGCCCGCCGCTGCTGTGACTTTCTCACCACCTCAGCGCGCAGATACTTCAGCAGCAGCAACCGACCCAATCCCTTTAGCCGGGCATAGGCTCTTACCTTCAGCCACATCCAGCGGCTGAACTTGCCGTCTTCGCTGGCATACATCGGTGCAAACGCCAGCTTGCCGTACAGCACATCGGCCCTATGAGCTTTACTTAGTCGATTACGCCCGTGCTCAGGATTTGGCAGGCCGCCGTGCTCTCCATAGTTGCGAAAAGGCACATAGTTATGTAGGCCCAGATCCCGCAGATAGTACTCAATCCCTGAATCCCAAGGCGAATAGGTTCGAGGGCCCGGATCTTTCTCTACCTGAGCAGCCAGCTCGATGAGGTGCCGCGCACTCCGCGCACTCACCACATAGGCCACCATCGAAGTCGAGTAGCCCTGCGCCCAGTCATCTGTATTATTTGATACAGAGATCGACACATTGTAAACCTGGGCCGCGCAGGTATACAGCCAGGCAATTCCCAGCGCTTCATCGGTAGGATCAAAAGGTGGCGGCAGCTGCGCAAAGTTTTTTACCGGCACAAAGTCGGCCTCTACAATCAACGTAGGCTTATCAGAGCGAAGCGCTAGCTCCCACGCACTGCGATGGTTAAGCAGACATAAAAAGCTAGGTGAGTACGTTTCGTAACCAGGCTGATGCACTTGACGAAGCACCGTGCAGTCGCAGCCAGACTGACTGAGCGTACTCATCAGCTGCTCAGTCGGCTCCTTGTAAGCAATCACAAAAGTTTGCGCAATGCAGTTCACTAGCGTGTCAAACGTTCCGCGATTCTTACTAGGCATATCTACCCTTCACAATAGTGTGCGATTGTGTGCATATTCCGCTTTTCTATGTGTTTTTACGGTGACCGGCGCTAAAACCACAGTAATTTGGGAACAGCCATAAAAGTTTTCAAAATATCAGTTATCTGGATCACGACGAATCAACATTATTTTGACGCAGGCATTACACATCAAATTATCTTACGAAGTGCGGAGGTATGAAGCGCAAAGATATGAAGCGTAAAAACGAGACTGCTCAGATGATAGGTCATATTATCCGGCCTAACATCTATCCCGCTATTAAAACTCACCACTCTGTTGAATCATGTCAACAACCTCTGTCACAAATCACCCTTAGCCAAGCATTAGAACCGGGTTCAGGTCAAGTAGTAGAATTCAGCACAAACAACGTTCCACACTACAGGATTACAAGGCTGTTAGGTCAGGAAATAGGTAAGAGAATATTTTTAGCAACAGAAGAGCATACCTGCTCTCAAGTTGTTATTAAACTATTACTTTTTTGCCCAGATATAGAAGAAGATTCGCTTCAGCAGCAAAGCAGCACCTCGGCCTACGAGCCAGCAGTAAATCTACCTTACCTATCGTCGTTTGAAGTCAATACGCCGTTAGGAGAAGGCATAATACTCGTAAAACCCTGCACGGATGCTCAGCTACTAGCGACAGATCAGAGCGTACCCCTTCAGCCACGCTCGCACCAGCATCAACAGACTCATCAGCGCCGTGGCTTCTCATCCAATCAGCCGTCTTTGAGACGCACTACGACAACTAACCCTACCCATACGCCTAGATACACTTACTCAAAACTAAAGGTAAGGGTTACACGCCAGAAGCTCGAAATTCAACTTCCCGAATCGTACGTTCGAGAAGGGCTTGTTGCCTACGATACCAGCGGCCCTATGCTAACCAAGCAGGTTGAAATGTGGCTGATAGTTGTGCTATGTACCGTTGTGTTTGTCGGTGGAACGGTAGCCAGCACAGGCTCTATCCTGGCAGGGATTATTGTGGCTGCGCTACTGCCCCTGCTGTACCGAGCGATCGCCCGTCCCCCTGCGACAAATCGCCGTGTAGCCAAAATCAGGATAACCAACGAACCCGACGGGCGGACATTCCTTAGCCTTACCAGTACGAAAGCGCCTACTCGCGGTTTTTCTACAGAGAGTCAGCGCGATCGCTATGGACATATCAACAGCGCACCTGTCGAAAGTAAGCTCCACGGCGCACGGCTCTCCATCAAGGCAGTGAAAGTCTCGCCCACAATAATACTCACCTCAGACCTTAACCCTATAAAGGCTCAGCTCAGCTTCAGCCTTCACAACCAAAACTGGCACAGCCAAAACCTCCGCATCGTCGGCACCTACGCAGAGATCCGCTGGCTCTCTCATCATCTGTCGCAGTGGGGTCGAACTCGTGATACCCACAGCCCTTCAATTCGTATCGATCAAGGGAAGTAACAACATACCTACGCCAGGCTAAAGCGATACACTATAAGCGAATTCGCTTCCCGAATTCAGACCAGTGTATAGCGGAAAGAACAGGCAATGGGCGTTGGAATTTGGGTACTGGGCGATCAGCTATGGCAAGGGCAGTCTGCGGTTGCAGCTCATGAGCAGAATAAGATCAGTACGCCGATTATTCTGATTGAGTCGCTTGCGCATGCAAAGGAACGCCGCTACCACAAGCAAAAGCTCATCCTAATTTGGTCGGCAATGCGTCACTTTGCAAAAGAGCTAGAGGCTGATGGGTGGTCAGTTACTTACGAAACCGCTGAGACATTTGAAGCACCGCTACAAAAGTGGGTAGAGCAGAGCAACATAGACGAACTGCACGTCATGGAGCCAGCCGACCGCCCCTTTTCTGACTTCTTAGAAGAGATTCAGCTCTCCTGCGATCTTGTTCAAGCGCCGAACAATCATTTCCTATGGTCTACTCAAGAATTTGAAGACTGGGCCACCTCGCGTAAAAGTCTCCTAATGGAATCCTTTTATCGAGAAGGACGCAGGCGGTTTAATATTCTGATGAATGACAAAAAACCTGTAGGAGAGACGTGGAACTTTGACAAAGAGAACCGGAAGCCGCCAAAAGGAAAAATTTCTCCACCAGAACCGCTGACCTTTGCGCCCGATAGCATTACTCAAGCCGTCATTGACCTTGTAGAGGCAGCAGACTATCCCACATTTGGCGAGTCTGAAGGCTTTGCCTGGGCCGTAACCAGGGAGCAGGCGTTGGCTGTGCTAGATGACTTTGTAAGCGATCGCCTCACCACGTTTGGACCCTATCAAGATGCGATGGTCACCGGCGAAGATACGATGTGGCATGCGCTGCTGTCACCGTACTTAAACACTGGGCTATTACAGCCGATGGAAGTAATAGACACGGTAGCATCCGCCTACGAAGCTGATAATTCTCTGCCGCTCAACAGCGTAGAAGGCTTCATCCGCCAGATCCTCGGCTGGCGTGAATATATGCGCGGCATCTATAACCATGTTGATGAAGACTATCCGTCTCGCAACTATTTTGAGCACAATCAATCTCTACCCGACTTTTTTTGGACCGGCGATACCAAGCTCAACTGCCTCCATCAAACCATTGACTCCGTCAAGCGCACTGGCTACGGCCACCACATTCAGCGCCTCATGATTCTGTCGAACTTTTCTCTGATTTCTGGACTCTCTCCACAGGCAGTAGAAGACTGGTTTCACGCGGCTTTTATTGACGCTTACGACTGGGTAATGCAGACTAACGTCATCGGTATGGGACTGTTTGCCGACGGCGGCCTACTAGCAACAAAGCCCTATGCTTCTAGCGCTAACTACGTCAACAAAATGAGCGATTACTGCAAAGGCTGCGAATATGACCAGAAAGCTCGCATCGGAGACAACGCCTGCCCATTCAATTTCTTTTACTGGGACTTTTTAGACCGTCATCGAGAGAAGCTCAGCTCTCAAGGCCGTATGAATTTTATCTTGAAGAATCTAGATAGAATGTCTGAAGAAGAACTAAATGAGATTCGTCAAAAAGCTAAAGACTGGCATCAGAACAATGAACCTCTGCCAACTGATGGCACATTCTAAACGATGCCTTTGATAGAATCAGCATAAGCAAGCGCTCATGGAATCGTCTTTAAAATGACTAGCCTACAGCTCAAAACAGAAACAAAGCCGTTGACCGTCAACTTTCCGGATGCTATGCCGAAGATGACGATGACGACTGAGCAGTTCTATGATTTCTGCCAGGTCAATCTAGAACTACGCATTGAGCGTACAGCAAAAGGAGAAGTCGTTGTCATGCCACCCGCATTTTCAGGTACAGGCAGTCGCAATTTTGAGATCGCCGTAGAACTGGGAATTTGGGCAAGACAAGACGGCACAGGAAAAGGCTTCGATTCGAGTACAGGATTTACATTGCCGAATGGAGCTACAAGATCGCCTGACGCAGCGTGGATTCAGCTCCAGAGATGGAACCAACTATCAGAAGATCAAAAGGCTTCTTTTGCGCCTGTATGTCCAGACTTTGTCATTGAGCTAAGGTCTGCTAGCGATACGCTCAACAAGCTTCAAGACAAGATGGAAGAGTATATCGAAAATGGTGTACAGCTAGGTTTACTCATTGATAGAAAGAACCGTCAGGTTCATATCTACAGACCCGATAGTGAGCCTCAGATTCTAGATAGTCCTACCAGCGCAGTCTGCGAACCAGAGCTACCAAAGTTTAAGCTACCAATGCAAGGGATCTGGTAGCCGACTAAAACCTTGAGAAGATAGGGATATACGTTAAGAATCCAGGCAAAACGTCTTCTCCGGATAGGCAAAGTCAGCATAAGCATCGGACCGAAGGGTTTCGATCAATTATAGGTAAAAAGCTAATCGGGTGTTTCGTTTACTGGGAAACGATTGAGTAAGTACGCGGCCTGACGAGCGGTTGAACGAAGCTCTTCCGGCAGGTAGGGAATGTATGGAATTTGTGAAAGAAAGTCTAACGTGCGGCGCAAAATGCGAACAATGTCTCCTTCGTCCAAGCTTGTGTTTTCACAAAGTTCACTCCATTCCACATCTAGAGCCCACTGCTCTACTAGCGCAATCAACTCTTCTTCTAGCCAAACGGGAATTTGCACATCCTGCCGACGCTGCTCTTGAAAAATGCGGCGGCGTAGGTTGCGCAAGCCGCCGAGTGCGTTTAAGACGGGGCGCGTTGGCTGATAGCGTAGCCACGTATCGGGGCGATTGTTTTCCATGAGAATGCCAGCGCAGGCAGCGGCGAACTGCTGAGGCTCTAGCTGGTCAAGCTCACCTGAAGCTAGGGCCATACCAAGCCAAAGTTCGTTGTCACCACGAATGGCCGCGCACATTTGGCCCATTTCAGTGGGGGCGTTGTCTTCTAGGCACTCAAAGTTTTCGAGTACCTGCATGAGGCTGACAAATTCTAGCCAGTAGTGATGGGTGTGGTCGTCGTATTTGCGGGTGCGATCGCGCAGCTCATCTCTCAACTTCTTCAGCCGCTTGCGCTGCTTCACCACCGCCTTCGGATTCTCCATTTGCGCCACTGGATTTGTTGACAGCTTTTTGGCCACCTCATCCATTTTCGCCTTTTGTTCTTTTACTTCTGGCGCGGCTTCGTCAAAGGGAGTCAGCACAGGTATTTTTTCTACTACTGCGGCTGTCGCCTCATCGCCTTTTTTCGTTTTACCAGGGGCCGTCACTAGCTCAGGTGGAGGCGTAAGCGAATCGGCTTCTCGCAGGCGATCGCACTCTCCGTGCAGCGCTACCACATCCTTCACCGTCGCCACATACCATCTATTATCCTGGCCCAAGCACACCAAAAACGGAAACTGCCCCGGCCCTGGCACCTTACTCACAAGCACCGCTGGTAGAGGCGCAGACACCTTCACATGCTTACCTTTTAAAGACAGCACCGTTCCCGCCATCGCAAAAGAAATCGCGACCGGATCGCCCGCGCCTAGCGTCTCTTCCGCCTGCTGTTTTAGTACCTTAAATAATCTCTCTTCTTCTCGCAGCCAGCCGCGCAGCTTCTCATACTCTGCTAACGCATCATCATCAATGTGCGCTAGCTGATCGTTCAAAACCGCAGTATCTCTTTCTAACGCCTCAATCGCTTTGCGCTGCGGCACCAGATGCAGGGTCGCCAAATACTGTCCAAAGCTACGTTCAATCAGCTCCTGAGCTTCTTCAGCCGTGTGAATCTGCAACAGATTAAGCACCATGCCATAGCTTGGTGTGAACTGGCTTACCAGCGGATCGGGTGGTGATAGCGCTAGCTGAGAAGCTTCTTTTGCCCCTTCAAAAGGAGACTCTACAGTCACCACGTGCCCTTCCGTATCCATGCCGCGCCGTCCCGCCCGGCCAGACATCTGCAAGAATTCTGAAGCGTGTAGCAGCCGGTGTCCATCGTCTGTTCGCTTAGAAAGGCTCGCAATTACCGTCGTACGAGCAGGCATATTAATCCCTGCGGCCAGTGTTTCGGTCGCAAACACAACCTTGATTAACCCAGCTTGAAACAGCTCTTCTACCAGACTCTTCCAAGCCGGTAAAATTCCCGCATGATGCGCCGCAATCCCTCGATACAAAGGCTCTAGCTGATCGGTCCGAATCGCCTCCGGATTACGGTCAACAAACGCATCAATCCGTCGCTTCAGCAGTTCGCTCTCAGCGGCTGTCACCAGGTTCATATGCGCTACAGCCTGCACCGACTTGTCGCAGCCCTTACGGCTAAAGATAAAGTAAATAGCAGGCAGCATGTCTTTTGCTTGCAGCTGGCTCACCACGCCCGGCAGGGTTGCGCCAGCCTTCTGTTTCTTTTGCCCACGCTGACGCCGAGGCGGCTTACGATAGCTTTTCAGCCGAGGGTGAATGCTGGTGCGCTGCTCGTTTAGAAGCGGAAAAATGCCTTTCTCTACCGCAAAGTGAAAGTTCAGCGGAACTGGGCGATAGTCTGAGTAAATGAGTTGGGTTGGACCATGGACCTCATCAATCCAGTCTGTTAGCTGGCCGCCGTTCTCTACCGTCGCCGACAGGCCCACCAGCTGAATCTCGGGTGGGCAGTAGATTACCGACTCTTCCCATACCGTGCCTCGCTGCCGGTCGTTCATGTAGTGGCATTCGTCTAGCACGACTGCCTGCACGTCTCGCAGGGAGGTGCCCACTTCACCAATCGTGGTGCCGTAGAGCATATTGCGAAAGATTTCGGTGGTCATCACCACAACAGGTGCATCGCGGTTGACAGAGCTATCGCCGGTAAGCAAGCCTACGTTCTCATCGCCAAACGTTTCCTTAAAGTCTCGAAGCTTTTGATTTGACAGCGCTTTTAGCGGCGTAGTGTAAAATACGCGCCGTCCCATTTCTAGCGCTCGGTGGATAGCGTATTCACCCACTAGCGTTTTACCAGAGCCAGTAGGGGCGCAGACGATGACAGACTTTCCTTGATTGAGGGCTGCGATCGCATCTAGCTGAAAGTCGTCAAGCTGAAAGGGAAAAAGGATTTCAGGCGCTAACACAGAGGGCATCTAGAGAATGTGAACCCCTCTATTGTGCCAGTATCAGCCAAAGTCGGCGTAAAAGGTTCTGTATGTAGTCACCCAACGCCCCACTTACGACATAATAGCGCCTGACTTGATGTATTCAAGCTACGTGGCTCACGCCTAGCTTTCTACATGGGTGTCCATCTTGATATCTGCATTTAGCAGCCGCGAGATTGGGCAGTTTTCCTTTGCACTGTTCGCTGCTTTCTCGAAAGCTTCTTTATCGCTGCTAGGAAGCTTCGCCGTCACATCCAAATGAATTTGCGTCACTTCGGGCTCATTGCCTTCTGTACTAAGCGTTACGGTGGCGACGGTTGTAATAGACTCAGGCGTAATGCCAGCGCTACCTAGCTCATCGGTTGTCGCCATCGTAAAGCAGGCCGCATGAGCCGCAGCAATCAGCTCCTCTGGATTGGTCCCAGGATTGCTCTCAAAGCGAGTCCCGTAGGTATACACCGACTCTGTCAAAACGCCGCTTTCGGTCGTAATTTTACCCTTGCCCTCTTTTACACTGCCCTGCCATACCACTGTAGATTTACTATCCATAATTCTCCTACTTTGTAACGCTCCTTCATCAGAGCAGACAGTACCCATACAAAGACCTTTCAACAGACACACACTGGGCTCTACCGCTAGGATGAAATCGCACTCGCAGCAGGCAAGACAGTCGTCCAGTTAACAAGGTTTCATACGATTGCCACACCGTCGTCATGCCCTCGACAAATTAGCTATCTATATTGAAACTGTCCTCCAAAGCATGTTTGAAGCTCCATGACAGTAGATAGCTCCTCTTTGCCCACTGCTGAACCCAAGAGGCCTGCCAAAGTCGGCAAGCTTGCAACCTCACTTGCCCTTGTACTCTTTGGTGCAGGCGCAGCCACAGCAGGTACCTACACCGTTATGGGTCCGCTGAGTCGTAGTGTAGAAAGCTCACCAGCTGCGCCTTCTACCTATCTAGAAGCAACCCCTGTAAGTCTTTCTCTACCGGCTGAAGCTAACTCTGTTGCAGAAGTCGTTCAAGCAGTAGGCCCTGCTGTTGTACGTATTAACGCCTCGCGTACGGTGACCTCACAGGCACCTAATGTTCCAGATAGCTTCCGCCGGTTCTTTGGCAATCAGGTTCCGCAGCAGTCACCTCAAGAGCGTACAGAAAGCGGTGTAGGCTCTGGCTTTATCGTCAGTGAAGACGGTCGCATTCTAACCAATGCTCATGTGGTAGAAGGCTCTGACACTGTGCAGGTGACGCTGAAAGATGGTCGCACGCTTGAGGGCAAAGTGCTCGGCAGTGACCCGGTCACAGATGTTGCGGTGATTGATGTAGAAGGTGACAATTTGCCTACGCTTTCTGTGAGTAACGCTGAGCTGCTACCGGGTGAAGTTGCGATCGCCATTGGCAACCCGCTCGGTCTCGACAACACCGTCACCGTCGGTATTGTTAGCGCCACCGGACGCACCAGCGGCCAGGTCGGTATTCCCGACAACCGCACAGAGTTTATTCAAACTGACGCCGCCATTAATCCCGGTAACTCCGGCGGTCCACTGCTCAATGCTAAGGGCGAAGTCATCGGTATGAACACTGCCATCATTCGAGGTGCACAGGGCTTAGGCTTTGCCATCCCAATTGACGCGGTGCAGCGCATCTCCGAACAGCTCATCGCTAACGGCAAAGTAGAGCATCCTTTCATCGGAATTCAGATGGTGAATCTTACCTCTGAAGTTCGCGACTCTATCAACGAAAATCCCAACAGCGGATTTACGGTAGAAGCCGATACGGGCGTGTTCATCGCAAACGTAGTGCCTGACTCTCCTGCCGCTCGCGCTGGACTGCGCGCAGGTGACGTCGTCAGTAAAATCAATGGTGAAACTATTATCACTGGCGAAGCGGTACGGCAGGCTGTAGAAGCAAACGGTTTGGACCGCAGACTGCAAATCGAGTTTGATCGCAGCGGCAATAGTCAAACGGTGTCCGTACAGCCCGCACCTTTGCCCGCCCAGAGCTAGAGGCTCTAACCAACTTTCCGTGAAGTGTTGACGTGAATAGCTCCTCACACCCTCGCCGCAGGTTCTCTTAAAACAGAGTCTGCGGCTTTTTTTGATTTGTCTTTTGCGATGCTGTGGTGAAGTGCGGATGCTGTGGTGGAATGCGATACAACCAAAGCAATAGAAGACTACAATCGCTCTGTCAAAAGATTTCCAACCGTTATTGTTGCAAACCTGCTCGGATTCGAGCGACAGCCTTTCTAACACGGCTTAATAGCCGACTAATCGACGGCCTCTTTGGGATCGATAGAGACTCTCCATTCACTAGCCGAAGGCAGCTCACTAATTGTGTCTTTATGCGCTGCATACAGGCTAGAAACAACCAGATTCAGCTGCCGCTCTGAGCAGGTTTCAAGCAGCGCGCCTAGCACTTCAGCCGCATTAGCCGCGCTCTGGCCTAAAAATGGACTAAGGCCCCACACATCTTCGACCCACTCTTGAGCATTTTCACTCTCAAACATAAAGTCGTAGAGAAGCTTCTTTGCGGTTTTGCTGCTCACAGTCATGAAAGTTGTGTCCTTGAAGGTTAATTTCGTTTCTAGCCTAGCAACTCGTGGCACAGCAGACCTTGATATATAACCGGCACACGGAAAGGTTGTACCCATACAATGGCAGCAGAAAGTCGGTTTGGTTAGCTTGAGGCCATCTTTCAAATTCGGGCTCGTTTTACCCAAAATTTTACAAGGTCTATCTCAAACGGCTGACGCTGCTTTACTGCTTTATCTTGCCGTTGGGATTGGTGGAGCAGTTGGGATGGGGAACACCGATTGCGATCGCGCTTATCAGCTTCGTACTGCTCGGCATCGAAAAGATTGGCAACGAAATCGAAAATCCCTTCGGCTACGGGTTCAATAAATCCAACGCCACAAATGCATGCCTTCGACTTTGACCTTGTGTCCTTGCCATCGGTGCCTTTTCCGACAATTGAGTATCGGATCACGGATGCGACACAGCTAGATGAGCAGAATCACTTTTGGGCGATCAATTACTTTTATGAGGGCGATCGCGACCTTCTCCCGGTCAAAGACCCACTCACCATTCGCTACGGTAGAGGCGCGACTCACCGACAAAAAAGAACCGTCGAACGGCTAGTAGAATTCTCTTATAGCGATTAAGGCATTACGTTCGTAGACAGCTCCAAGGACCAGCGGCTAGCAATGGGCATCCGCCATCCCATGCCAAAGGCTCTGTCTGTCACTTTTAGCACAGGGGGAGCCTGACGGCGTTTGAATTCTGCGCGAGTTACTAAACGAATCACTTTCTCAACGATATCGGTAGCGTGTCCTGCGGCGACAATATCATCTGCGGACTGTTGCTTTTGAACCAGGCGCTCCAAAATATCATCGAGAACATCGTAATCGGGCAGAGAATCTTGATCGACTTGATCGGGCTTTAGTTCAGCGCTAGGTGGCTTAGTGATGATGTTCTTCGGGATAACTTCTTGCTCTCGATTCAGCCAGCGGCAGATAGAGTACACACGAGTTTTTGGCACGTCTGCAATCACCGCAAGGCCGCCGTTCATGTCGCCATAGAGAGTGCAGTAGCCGACTGCCATTTCGGATTTGTTGCCCGTAGAGAGCAGCAGGTGGCCAAACTTGTTGGAGACAGCCATGAGAAGATTTCCGCGAATCCGAGACTGTAGATTCTCTTCGGCAACGCCGCCTTCTGTGCCTGTGAATAGGTCTTCTAGCACTGTGTCGTAGTCACCCATTAAAGGTGCAATAGATAATAGCTTGGTCTGGATACCAAGATTTTTGGCAAGCGCTTCGGCGTCTGTCACAGAATGGCCGGAGCTGTAGGGTGATGGCATGAGGATGCCAAGGACGTTGTCAGAGCCGAGGGCTTCGGCTGCGATCGCACTCACCAGCGCCGAATCCACACCCCCACTCAATCCCAACACCGCCTTCGTAAAGCCACACTTGCGCGCATAGTCCTTTACCCCGAGCACCAGCGCCGTCCAGATCTCCGCATCATCTGCTGCTAGAAGCGGTTTTACCGTAGAAGGCTGTAGATCTTGACTCGCCGAATCAAACGTCAGTAACTGCAAATCAGTATCAAAGGCGATCGCTCGGTTCATCAGCTCGCCTCGCCTGTTAACAGCCACACTCTGTCCATCAAAAATCAGGTCGTCATTTCCCCCCACCTGGTTGACATACACAATGGGCCGCTGTAGCTGCTTAGCCTCATGCGCAATCATTCGCTCTCGTAGGACTTGCTTACCGCATATATAGGGAGACGCTGACAGATTCACCACCAAATCTACGCCCTTTTTTACCAGCTCTTGTGTAGGATTCACCGAGTACGCCCGCTTCCCCCAAAAAGTCTCATTGTTCCAAAGATCTTCGCAGATGGTGACACCCACATGAACAGATTCACCGTTCGCGGATAATACAAAGCTGTTGGCGCGATCGCCCGACTCAAAATAACGGTCTTCATCAAACACATCGTAGGTAGGCAAAAGGCGCTTATGAAAAACCTCTTTCACCTTTCCTGCCTGTAAGAGTGCCATGCTATTAAAAATCGGCTTTTCACCTTTGCTGGCAGCCGCACTATTGTCTTCGGCAATACCCACTAGCGCAGTCAGGTGAGCCGGTAGCAATTGGGCCAAATCCGTCACCTGTTGCTTCATTTTTTGAATAAAGCTCGGTCGCATAAGCAGATCTCTTGGCGGGTAGCCGCATAGAGACAGCTCAGGCGTAAGCAGTAGGTCTGCGCCTAGCTCAGCAGCTTTATTGGCAGCTTCGAGAATACGCTGGGCATTGCCAGTGAGGTCGCCGACGGTAGGGTTGATTTGGGCGATCGCTATTTTCATAAAAGGAAGTGAATGGAGACAACTCAAAAGAACAGTCAAGAGAGAATATTTTGGGATGGCGCGTAGCCTACAAAAAAACCATTGGCTTATCCTTCAAAGGCTTAAACGCCTCTGCATCAAACCGATAGAGACTCGCAGGTCTACCCGCACCCCGCGAAGTTTTCACACCGGTATCTTGCAAAATGCCCAGCTTCAACAGTCGCGTACGAAAATTAGAATAGTCTGAAAAATCTTCTCCTAGTACGGTGGCATACAGCTGATAAACATCGCTGAGCGTAAACGTTTCAGGCAATACATCAAAGGCAACCGGGCTATACTCCAGCTTATTGCGCAGCCGCTGATAGCCATAGGTCAAAATCTCATTGTGGTCAAACGCTAGCTGCGGCACCCGGCTCAGCGGATACCAGGCAATCCCACTCACGCCATCCGCAATCAGCGCCGTATCCTCAAACCGCACAAGCGCAAAGTGACTCACCGATAGATAGCGCACATTGTACGCATCTTCAGATTCTCTCGGATCGCGATTTGGTCCGCCAAACGTAAACAGCTGCTCAAGATAGAGATTGTTCACTTTAATTTTTTCGGTAAGCACACGATCGGCGGCATCTTCTAAAGATTCTCCAATGCGCACCAGCGTCCCTGGCAAACTCCAATAGTCGCTGTATGGCACTTGGTGGCGCATTACCAGCAGCACTAGCAGTCGGTTTTGATCCGTATCTACCGAGAAAATGACAGTGTCGACCCCTACCTTAAAGTCAGCTAGCCCAGCCGAAACTGTTTTGTTAAAAGAGGCCATAGACGCTACCGACGAGCTTTGACTTTTTCTTTGGGGGTTTGTTGTAGACATGAGTAGAGGCTGTGCTCAGTAATATAGTCGCGGATGACGGCGGGCAAGTCTTCATCGACCAAATCGGCGTCATCCGCGCAGCGAGTTTGACGAAAACGACTCGAAGAGACATCGTGCTGATCTGGCGGGTGGGCGATGTTGACGGTGGTGAGCTGTCGCAGGGCGCTAAGAGCCGGGCCTTGAATGGGGTAGCCAGGACGCGGAAAGACCAGGATATCTACCTGGGAGAAAATCTCTTTTGCCTGATACCACTGGGGTAGCTGAGAGATTAAGTCAGCGCCAACGACAAAGTGAAAACGGGCTTTGGGCCAAATTTTACGAGCACGGGTGATGGAGTTAATGGAGTAGCGATCGCTTAATTCCTGATTCACCTGCACCTTTCCAAGCGGTCCTACCCCTTCGGTAGGCAAGGTCTCTATGAGTAGTCGCAGCATTTCAGCGCGATCACCAATAGGAGATTGCTTTGCCTTGTACGGATTGTCAGCGGCCCATACCGCAACTTGATCGAACTCTTGAGCGAGCCATAGCAAAATACTTTGATGACCTAAATGCGGCGGATCGGCGCTGGTGCCAAACAGAGCAACGCGTAAAGGAAGCTTCCAAGGTATTGCAAACATCGCATTAACCTCCTGCGCTAGTCGTTTTTCGCTTGCGCGTGTGCTCTGTAAGCTGCGTGAGCCCTTGAGAAATTTCAACCGGGAGCGTCTGCGACGCTTTTAGCTGACAAACGGCAGCCGGTAAAGATTTCACTGTGGCTGCTGTTCGCGCGGCGATCGCATCCAAACTTTCGGGCATAGCGAGCCGCTCACCGCCATGCATAACTCGCTGAAGCAGAGGGATCTCCCCTGGCATAGAGCTTTCAATGGTAAGGGCCAAGCGATCGCTCACGACCTTTTCATCTTCGTACTGGCGGAAAATTTGCTTGCGCCCTGGGTACGTACATTTACCGCTAGATTCTTTCATCACAGGTGTTCCGTCGATATCTACTAGCTTATACACACCGTTGACCGGCTGCCCTGTCACCAGTTTTGTGCCAAGACCATACCCATCTATACAGGCAGCTTGAGTACGAAGCTGTTCGATGGCAAACTCGTCTAAATCGCCACTGGCAAAAATAGGGACGTTTGGCAGATGGGCCCGTACTGCTTTCGATCCCTCGGCCAAATCTCCCGAGTCTATGCGCACACCGTTTAGCAACATCCCGGCTGCCATCTTTTCAGCTAGCCGCTGCGCTGCGGCCACCGTATCGTAAGTATCTATTAATAGAGGCGCACCTGGAAAATAGCGGTGAAAAGCCTCAAATCCGTCATCTTCACTTCCTTCCAAGGCCGAGATAGCCATTACCAGCGCGTGGGCCATCGTCCCTACGGGCTTGCGATCTAGCTTGAGTGCAGCGAGGACATTGGAAGTAGCGTCAAGGCCACCTGCGATCGCAGCCCTAGCCGCCCACAGCGCCCCTTGCGGACTAAACGCCCGCCGCGTCCCAAACTCATACAGCTTCACATCTGGCCCTGCCGCTTGCCGCATCCGCGCCGCCCGCGTTGCAATTAGCGTTTGGTAATTGAGCGTGTTGAGCAAATACGTCTCAGCGATCTGAGCCTGATACAGCGGCGCTTCAATCCTCAGCATCGGCTCATCAGCGAAAACAGCCGTTCCTTCTGGCACCGCCCACACATCACCTTCAAACCGAAAATTTTCTAGCAGTGCCCAAAACCTATCTGGCGCATCGTCAAAAATTCGCGTCTTTTGCAGCTGCAAAATCTGCCTGGGGCTAAAGTTTAAGTTCTGCAAATACTCCAGTCCCTGCTCTAGACCCATTGCAATCAGGTAGCCATACCCTTCCGGCAACCGTCTAGCAAATAGCTCAAAGCTAGCAAGCTTATTGTGCAGATCTTCCCCCACATAACAAGCGGACATCGTCAGCTGATACAAATCGGTGAGCAAACCATACTCATCCGGCATAGCAGAGAGCGCCGCAATTGCCTGACGCTCTACCGTCGCTCGGTCCAACTGTGGCGCATCCGTCTTCAAATAACCATCTTGAATAAGAACCATTTGCTGTATTAGCTCGAAAGCTAGACTTCAACGACTTATAGTTACTTTAACCATAAATACAGTTAAAGTGTCAGCACTTTTGGATTATTTCAGAATTTTCATTTGATTCGAACTTGCTTAATTTATAGAAGATCTTAAGCAGGCTAGTCTATGTAGAATCTGCTTTTCAGCGTCTACATCCCAACCAAAGAGGGCTATAGAGAATACGGATTACAGACAACATATTTGGTAGAGAAAACCAAATATGAGCCAAAATCTTACGCTGACTATAGTCAGGGCAGTCTATTCAGACTAGTAAGTTCCATAGGAAAGGCGACAAAATCCAGAAAAATCTAAAGTATTGTGAAAGCTGGCCTTTCCCTTTCCTGCTCAAGACTTTATGAAACCCGCTACCAAGAATCCGTTAGGATCGCCCGCTACAGAGCCCACCTGGATGACCGTAGTGCGTTTGCTGAGATGGGATAAGCCTGCCGGACGACTTATTTTAATGATTCCAGCACTGTGGGCTGTTTTCTTGGCTACACTTTCTTACCGGCTAGCGGGCGAAACCGCACAGCGCTTTCCCGATCTGCCGCTCGTTGGCGTTATTGTACTTGGCACACTTGCCACTAGCGCAGGCGGCTGCGTCGTCAACGACCTCTGGGATAGGGACATCGACGACAAAGTAGAGCGCACTAAAAGCAGGCCGCTTGCTGCCAAGGCCCTCTCAGTCAAAATCGGTATTGTCGTTGCGCTAGTCGCGTTCCTATGCGCATGGGGACTGGCAAATTATTTAACGCCACTGAGCTTTTGGCTCTGTGTGGCAGCGGTGCCGGTAATCGTGCTGTATCCGCTGGCCAAACGAGTATTTCCCGTACCGCAGCTGGTTTTGTCTATTGCGTGGGGCTTTGCGGTGCTCATCAGCTGGAGCGCCGTGACGGGCACAGTAGAATTTGCCACCTGGCTGCTATGGGCCGCGACCGTGCTGTGGACGCTAGGCTTTGACACGGTATACGCCATTCCCGATCGAGAATTTGACCGGGAGCTGGGTATCAACTCCAGCGCTCTTTTCTTTGGAAGCCGGGCACCGCAGGCCGTTGGGCTGTTTTTTATTGGCACAGTGCTAATGCTGGTGTGGCTAGGGCTTACGATGCCGCTAGGGCTCTTTTACTGGCTATCGCTGCTGACCTCTAGCTACTTGTGGTATCGCCAGTACGTTCAGCTAGCGCGTATTCCCAAGTCATCGCAGGTGTTTGGCAACATCTTTAAGCAGAATGTCACGATTGGCTTTATTCTGCTTGCGGGTATGGCGCTTTCTGTCGTGCTTAATATCTAGCCATGTTCATCATTCGTCCTCAAATAAATATATGTGGCTTTATACATGTGGCTTTTCTTCGCCTCGCTGACTGCTTTCTTCGAGGCTTGTAAAGACGCCACAGGCAAGCAGAGCTTAAAAACGCTGGACGAGTATTCAGTGCTCTTCAGCTTTATGGCCCTTGGGGTCGTCTTCATGCTGCCAGTCCTGTGGAGCGTAGGTATACCCACGATTCAACCTGGATTTTGGCTGGCGATTACGATTGGTGGCGGGCTGAACATTTTAGCGTTCACGCTCTATGTTCGAGCGCTCAAGCTAGCAGATTTATCTTTGACGGTGCCGCTTGTGACGCTGACGCCACTGTTTCTGCTGGTGACTTCGCCAGTTCTCGTACAGGAGTGGCCAACATGGGCAGACGCGGTGGGTGTTGCACTGCTGGTCGTTGGGTCCTATGTGTTGAATTTGGGGGCTGGCGAGGCGGCGGATAGGCGGGTGCTGGGTTTTGTGCCTCTGCCTAACCTGCGACCCATTCGAACAATGGCCGGGAATCCTGGCAGCCGTTTGATGCTCTGCGTGGCGTTTATTTGGAGTATTACGTCCAACTTTGACAAAATTGGTGTGCTCAATTCTTCGCCGCTGTTTTGGGCGATCGCACTTTTCACCGTAATTGCAGCGGGCATGGTGCCCTTTGTTTTCTTCCGGCAAAATAGCGCAGGTATCGGGCCGCTGCTGGGAGAATGGCGGCTTTTGGGACTGACAGGGGTGTTTAATGCGATCGCAATCACCTTTCAAATGATGGCATTGCCCCTAGCACCGGTTGCTCAAGTCATTGCCGTAAAGCGCATGAGCGCATTACTTTCAGTCTTCTTCGGTCATTTTTTCTTCAAAGAAAAAGGCTTCAAAGAGCGTCTAGCGGGCGCGGCTATTATGGTCAGCGGCGTTGTGATCATGACCTTGAGATAAGCTAAACGCAACATAAGTCAAAAATTGATAACGATTTTGTGTCTAGGTTTGTTCATCTTGGCTCTGATTCGCTATAAGATAAGAGTTGAAGAACTCGATATCGGCTACAGGTTTGCTTTTCTGTTTAAAAAGGTTTCCCCAAATTTTTACAGGCTTCCGTCCGAAATATCATTCTCAATACCCTGTTTAATTTCTGGAGACTACTTGTATGGGCGTTTACGTAGGAAACCTTTCCTATGACGTGACAGAAGCCGACATAAACGGCGTCTTTGCCGAGTACGGCACCGTCAAACGCGTCACCCTACCAACAGATCGTGAAACTGGCCGCGTACGCGGTTTTGCATTCGTCGATCTGAGCAGCGACGACGAAGAACAAGCTGCTATCGAAGCCCTCGATGGTGCTGAATGGATGGGCCGCGACTTGCGCGTTAACAAAGCCAAGCCTCGCGAGCCTCGCCGTTAGAAGCTTTGGTGTACCTCGAATGGCTAAGTAATTATTGAACTCGTAAGCCTTGGACTCACAAGAGTTCAGGGCTTGTTGTGCTGATGCCTTTACAGCACCGCTCACAACTTCCTTACGACACAATCTTTCAGAATCAAAGTCTTGGAAACCACTGCTTTGTTCTAAGCTTTACAGCCTTTCCGTCAACATTTCGTTTTTCTGCTTTTTCATTTCATCTAATTTCATTTCATCAATCTATTGGAGACCAAAGACTATGGGCGTTTATGTAGGAAACCTTTCCTATGACGTGACTCAAGAGGACCTAAACGGCGTTTTTGCTGAATACGGTACCGTTAAGCGAGTGACGCTCCCCACCGACCGTGAAACAGGCCGCGTACGCGGGTTTGCATTTGTAGACCTCGGTAGCGATGCTGAAGAGCAAGCCGCCATTGATGCACTAGACGGTGCTGAATGGATGGGCCGCGATTTGCGTGTCAACAAAGCCAAGCCTCGCGAGCCTCGTCGCTAGGCTTTCACACCAGCTTTTTAACTGGCCTTTCAACCAGTTTTTCTATCAATGACTCGTTAAGAACCTGCTGCTTCAACACAGTTGTAAAACCCTTTTGTTGAATAGCTAAATAGACTCCCAGGCCTTGGATTCGCAAGAGTTCAAGGCCTGTTCTTTTATAAGAGATAGAGATTTTTGGCAGGTAATTAATTCATTTTTCACGTCCGCTATTTTGTATTTTTTTGGAGATTAAGACCATGGGTGTTTATGTAGGGAATCTTTCCTATGATGTAACTGAAGCTGACCTCAGCGGCGTTTTCGCTGAGTACGGCACAGTCAAGCGTCTAACCCTTCCCACTGACCGTGAGACAGGCCGCGTACGCGGGTTTGCATTTGTAGACCTTAGCAGCGACGACGAAGAGCAAGCCGCCATTGAAGCACTAGACGGTGCTGAGTGGATGGGCCGCGATTTGCGCGTCAACAAAGCTAAGCCTCGCGAGCCTCGTCGCTAAGCTATTACGCAAGCATCGGCTTGATAGCTAAGTAAAGAAGAAGCCCTAACCTCACAAGAGATTAGGGCTTCTTCTCTTTGTAGTCCAACTAAGTAGGCAAACTAACTGCGTATAGCGCTACGCATAGAGTAGCGCGTCAAATGCTTCTAGAACCACGGTTGCACTGATATTATCAATCAATATAGGCATCTCAGACTGCACTATCGACCACACTTGGTCAGCATCAATGACAGGATCATTTTGAAGCAAGCGCTCTTTCATTCTTTCTAGCTTAGACCAGGCAATCTCATGCGCTTCTTGACGGGCTGACGCTGAGACACGTTGAGCCGCTTTGCCGATAGTTAGCAACCGGCATACGACTTTGTCTTGAAGCTGCACATCTTCGTAAAAGCCATGAAGTGAGGTGTCGGCAGTGTATTCCAGGGTGCGCTGCGCGGCATGAAGTATATCAATTAGATACTGGTTGTCTTGCTGCATAACGATAACCGGGGCAAAGGACAGGGTACTTGTTGACGGTGATGGTTGGGGCAAGTGGAAGAACCTATTTTTGCAGTTGTTTTTGTACTGACAGTAAAAAGCCACGCTGATGACGTGGCTACTTCTTCTTTATTTTATCGTCTTGTGTAAGTCTGCTTAACATTTCGACATCATTCCGCTCGATGCGACTTCACAGCAAGTGACATCAGCAGAGAATCCACTGCTGATGTCACATCTTCGAATCTGTTGTTAGCGCCAGAATCTAGTGATAGCTCGAATTGCGGGTGGAATGAGTACTCTACGAGACTCTCTAGCAATAATTCCTAATACTGTATTTGGGCGATTCTCACTTCTCACAAGACTGAGCGCATCTTGTGTGAGGCGTCGTGTTCTAGGTTCGTTATTCGCGATCGCACTCACCACATTTGTTGCAGAAACGCCTCCTACGCTGACATCAGCCCCTAGCTGTGAAAGCGCAAATACCGCTAAGTCGCGAGCGTGTAAGTCTTGTGAAGTCGTCGCGGCGGTTAGGGTTGGTAGCACAAGGCTACGGTCGCCTGTTAGGTTCCACAGCAGGTCTGCGGCATACAGTCTGGTCAGCACATTCTCGCTGTTTAGGGCAGCGGTCAGCGTATTGATAGTAGTGCGTTGAGCGAGAAGCGAAACCGTCGCACCTGGTCCCTCTAGCGCTACTACAGGTTCTACAGCCGTATCAGCTAGGACATCAGTAGAAACAATCTCAACGAAAGCAGCCTCTACATTCAACGTTTCAGCCAGCTCAAACAGGGCAGCTTCGCTGTCATCTATAAAGGCTTGATCGACGTTAGGAAGTTCATCGATATCTAATTGCTCTGTAGAAGCCAAATCTTGTCCGACGGAGTTCACCTCTTCATCATCAGGAAGCGCAGCGGGAGCTAAAACAGTATTGGAGGATTGAGTAGCGATAGTCTGCTCTAGCAAGAGGCCAATATCTGGTACCGGAACAGCATCAGAAGCCTGTGCGACGGTAGGAACAGCTAAACCTAGAGCCAAAATACTAAAGAAAACAGACGTAGCCTTGACAGAAAAATTCCGACTAGACATCGCGAAATTCCGGCTTATTCAAAAAGGGATTTGAGTAATAAGATAGCGCCCAATCTTTTGTGATTCGTGGCCTCGGGTCCAGTTAGTTATCCGGCTGTATACTTTGATATACCAGTACTTTCATCGACTCATATGCGCGCTCACGCAATTCTCTTTGTTCTTCCTTTCTTATTCCCAATAGAGCAGAGCAACCGCTTATCTTTCTTCAATAAGTTGATAAGCTCGACTCGGCTGACGTACCAAGGCTTGAGCATCATCTAAAAATATCCGTAACACAGTCAACGCCAACGACTCTAGTAGCTACCCTTGTAGATAGTCGCAGTAGAGGACATACAGTGAAACAATTTATGATCGTGCTAGTGTTGATGTGGGCAGTCACCGTTGGCTGTACGCCCGCCGAACCGCTTACAGACGCACCGACAGACAGCGCGGCTACTCAGCCTGCGGAAGAATCAGTTGCAGCAACCCCTATACGAGAAGAGAGGACGCCCATGTCTCAAGAATCACTATCGGCAGAAATTCAGCAGGCTGTTCTAAAAGAAGTGGGTCAACAGCAAAACGTGTCACCCGATCAGCTGCAAATTACAAAATCAGAAGCCGCCGATTGGCCCGATGCCTGCTTGGGTCTTGCTGGCCCAGACGAAATGTGTGCGCAGATGATCACACCTGGCTGGGCTCTCAGTGTCACTGATGGGCAGCAAACTTGGCAGTATCGGTCCGATTTGGACGCACTACAGGTGAAGCAAGATAAGTAGGCAAACGGATCAGCTCTTTCATTCTGTTGAGATAAACCACAGAAAGTTTCTGTTGATACGTTTGATGTGGACGTTTGAGCGTTTGCAGTCGTTACGACTTCATGTCGGAAAGGGCAGTGCGGGCCATGGATGCGATCGCCTGGTCGGTCGCCTTTGGCAGCTGGTAGTACTTCCCACCTGCCGTCTTTGCTAGCTCCTTACCAAAACCCGTCGATACAAACTTACGCTCTGTATCGATCACCAGCATCTGATAGCCGGTCGCACGAATGGTCGCCGCAATCTCTAGCAGCTCTGCCTTCAGGTCTGGCTTCTCTTCGTTTTCATCTGGCTCATCGCCTAGTGACCTGGCTAGGGGCACATTGCCTCGCCCATCGGTGATCGCCACAATCACCACGCTGCCAACATCACCAGACTTTTGAGCATTGGTACCAACTCGCACAGCCTGCATTAGGCCGTGCGCCAGAGGCGAGCCACCGCCGCAGGACATGGTCTCTAGCCGACGCTTGGCAGCAGTGATAGAGCGGGTCGGCGGCAGTAGCACTTCGGCCTGTTCGCCTCGAAAAGGAATCAGGGCAACCTGGTCACGATTTTGATAGGCATCGGTCAGTAGACTCAGCACCGCGCCTTTTGCGTTTTGCATACGGTTGAGCGCCATGGAGCCAGAGGCATCGACGACAAATACGATGAGTGAGCCGGCTTTGCGAGCTAAACGCTTGGCGCGAATGTCGCTTTGCTCAACGATGACTTTGCGATCTGGAAAGCGCTCTCGGCGAGACTTTTGGTAGGGAGCAGCGGCGCGAAGGGTGGCATCTACCGCGATTCGGCGAGCTTGTCCGGAGGGGATGAAGGGCTTGATATAGCGGCCTCGCTCATCGGAGAAAATGACGGTGTTTTTACCAGAGGAGCCCTGCTTGCTAGTGCTTTCAGCAAAAGACATGAGGCCAGGATCTAGCACGACACCTTCCGCATCAAAGACGAACTCTTCGGGGATAGAAGGCGGGGTTTCAGGCTGTTCTTGCTCTTCTTCTGGGTCGTCTTCGCTGTCAGAATCATCTTCTGAGCTGTCGTCGGAGTCGTCTTCCTGCTGCTGGTCTTGCGGTGGTGGCGGTGGCGGTGGTGGCTGCTCATCGTCCATAGGGGGAATTGAGCTAGAGCGAGGAACAATCACCAGCTCCACAGCGTTTCGTAAGTCGTCAGCCGTTACTGTGGTACGGCCATCTAGGGCGGCGCAGGCTTTGGCAACGCGTACGGCAAACAGCTCTGCGCGGTGACCCATAACGCCGCCGCGCAGGGCTTCGGTAACCAGGTAGTTAATTTGATCTGTCGTGATGCGAACGTCTTTTAGCCACTCGCGGGCCAACACAATTTGGGTTTTAAGAGAGTCTATTTCTTCTTCAAATTCGGCTAGAAATTCTGTTGGACCACTGGCGAATTTATTGACCTGCTCTACGGCAGCGACGCGATCTTCTAGCGTGAGTTCGGCGTCTGCTGAAAGGGCGATCGCAATTCGATCCAACAAATGCTCTCGCAAGTTCCCCTCTTCAGGGTTGTAGGTGGCGATCATCAGCGGCCAGCAGGGGTGCTGAAAGCTAATGCCCTCACGCTCGATCTTATTGCGCCCCTCAGTAAGCGTCGTCAACAACAGATTGCTAATTTGATCATCGAGGAGATTGATCTCGTCGATATAGAGCACGCCTCTGTGCGCTTCGGCCAACAGTCCTGGCTGAAAGATACTTTCACCAGAGCGGATAGATTTCGCGACATCTACCGAACCGAGCAGGCGATCTTCTGTAACGCCTAGAGGGATTTGAATGAAGGGCGCTTTGATGATTTTTGTAGGGAGATCGTCAGCTGGCGTATCCGCATCGAACCGGCTAGCAGTGTCGTCATCCCATCCGGTTGGGTCAGTAGGGTCACAGTTGCAGGAGTCTTCAATAATCTCGATTGGTGGCAGCAGCTGATAGAGCGCTCTCGCCAATACAGACTTTGCCGTCCCGCGTCGACCGGCAATCACGACGCCACCTAAGCCTGGGTCTACCGCTGAGAGCAACAGGGCAAACTTAATGGCATCCTGGCCAACAACGGCCATGAGTGGAAAAGCTTCTGGCGTTTTGTTGGTGAGTAGCGTAGGCATGAGATAGGAACAGAGGTTCAAAGAATTGGCTTATGTTTGGCTGTGATGTTCAAACATAAGCCTAATGTCAATTATCGTTGATTTTTAGCGGCCAGATCTAGGAAGACTGGCGACCCATTGTGCTGCTGCCAGGAATAATAGGGACTTCTACCGCCTCACGGAAGTCTTCTACGCTTTCGTCAAACTGGATAGGCAGTACGCCAATAACGTTTTCATGGGGTCGAGGAATGATTACCCAGGTTTCGAGGACGCCACCGGGCGCGTTTTGTGCGGCTTCTACACCGGCTTCCATAGCAGCTTTAACTTCTGAAACGCTGCCGCGAATGTTGATACAAAAACGAGCACTTCCGGCTCTGATATAGGTAACTAAGGTCACTCGACCCGCTTTCACCATTGCATCTGCTGCGGCCAATACGGGGGGAAACCCTTTGGTTTCGAGTGATCCAACTGCCTGTCCCATCTATGCTCTCCTAAACGTGAATGGAGATTCAGCTTTGAGTGCCGTTTGCAGGCTTTTGAACTCCATCACTGATTGTACGGGAGAAGGGGGACGCGCTCACGCTATTCCACAAATGGTAAAGATTCTTCTGTGTAGTCTAGCTCTAGGGTTGTGAGCACATTTTGAGTGGGGTTTGGAATCAGCGTGTGAGCATATGCGCCGTCGCCGTAGCAGGCGTTGGCGGCTTTTAGCCCGGCTTCTAGGGCCGCTTTTGCTTCAGCATTTGGGCCGCGTACGACAACGTACTGGTGACCGCTATCAGCAGGCGCAATCTTGATCAGGGTGACTCGACCGGCTTTTACCATGGCATCGGCTGCGGCGAGGGAAGCCGGAAATCCATGGGTTTCAATCGTCACAACAGCGATAGGCATAGCAGGCTTCTTTATAGTTTCGTCTTTATAATTTCGTAATTATACCGCGAGACCTGCGCGCTTTTAGATAGTTAGACTTTGATGCCGCTGGGCCGTCCTGGAGCGGCAATGATGCGATCGCACCCCGACTCCGGATAGGCCCAAGCGTAGTAGCTCTCCTTCGGATTTCCCCAGCACAGCAGCAGATACAGCTCACTGCGCGTCGCCTCTACATCCGCCCATTCCGCATGATCGATCAGCTTTTCTACTTTCGGTGGCGTAATTGGATCGGGCTGATTGCCTGCTCGCCACAAGGTAAGTCCTGCGATCGCCTGTCGCCAAAAGGAAATGACCGCACCTTTCGCTGCGCCTAGCCTTAGCTTGTCTTCAATCGTAGCTGTGAGCTGAGGATGAATCTCGGGGAAGCGGACGGTGTGACCTTGGAAATGACACTCGCGCCAGACGATACCCGAGACACCTTCGGCAATTTGGTACTGATGGATTTGTTCGCGAAAGTCGCGGAAGGCGTAGATTTGGCTGAGCTTTTGGGGGCCAATGGCTTTGGCGATCACAGGGTCATCTATGCGGCTGTCGGTGCTGAGGAGGAGGCGATCGCCCCGCACAGCGGCTTTCATCTCAGCGTCGAGAATGTCTAGTAGCTGCGCGGTGGTGTAAGCCATGGCTCGCCCCAAGAGTGAAAGGCCAATGACGTCATCTTACCTTACGAGAACCGATGCAAAGACTCTATCAACATCATATAGAAACCCCCTACATCAACTGTTTCAGCCACTTGAACGGTTGATTTTTCGCCGCTGCCGTACCAGTCCACGACTGTGCGACCCATCGTATGTTCACCGGTTGTCTCTACGCAAACGTCCACCTGTCTGGTTGTGAACAGGTCGCGATTGTGTAGGTAGGCCAGCACGCAGGGATCGTGCAGTGGTGCTCCAGGAAGATCGTAGAGAACGGAGTCATTTTGACCGTAAAAAGAGAGCATTCCAGCGGCAGCGTCGCTCACGGCATTACCGACGGCCCGAATCTTCGCTAGGCGCTCGGGTGTCGTGAGCACCTGATGGGTAATATCTAAGGTGATCAGCGTTGTGGGAATGTTTGCGCTAAGTACAACGTGAGCCGCGTGCGGATCTACATAGATGTTGAACTCGGCTGACGGGGTGATGTTGCCCTGTCCCATAGCGCCGCCCATAATGACGAGCTGTTCTATCTGCTCCGCGATTTGCGGACACTTGATTAGGGCTACAGCCAGATTTGTAAGCGGCCCTAGCGCCGCGATGCGAATAGGTTGAGGGGCACTGAGTAACTGCTGAATGAGGAAGTCTACGCTGTGCTGTGAGGCGACAGCAGGCGGTGGTTCGGGAAAGTCAGCGCCTTGTAAACCAGTTGCGCCATGGATCTCTTCGGCGGTAGCCAGCGGGCGAAGGAGCGGACGCGGGCAGCCTGCGAAGACGGGAACTTGAGGACGGCTAGCCAGGGCGCAGATTTTCCGGGCGTTTGGGTAGGTCAAAGACAGTGGGACGTTGCCAGCAACGGTGGTGACACCGGAGATGGGCATGTCTAGACCGAAGGCGAGGAGGAGAGCGATCGCATCGTCTACTCCTGGGTCACAGTCGACAATAATGGGTGAGGCCATAGGTTTGCACAGCTGATACAAACACCAGCTTCTGAAGAGGATAATTACAAAACAGGGACAGTTTTACGCTAGTTTAAGAGCCATATTGTAAGGTTGCTTGCTTTACGTAACTATTGATTTATCCTTTTTGCGAGTAGAACTGGCGATGACTTGGACGTTTGTGATGGCTTCAGGACGAAAGGGTATACAGCTATCTCTGCTAGCTAGTCTACTGTTCGTAGCTGGCTGTGAAGGCAGTCGATTGGGCAGCAATCTAGGAAAAAGTCTAGAGCCGGACCCGCAGCTAGCCGGGGAAAGCCCAGCATCGGAAGGAGCATCTAGCGGCACAGTGAGCGTTGAGCCTGCTAACACAAGCAACAGTCGTCAGCCTACTGATGAAGCAGACAAAGAGACCGTAGAAACTGACGGAAAAACAACAGAAGAAACTGAGCCCGCTATTGTTGCAGGCGACTACAGCGATATTGATAAAGCCCCTGAAGAGATTCAGCCCTACCTCGTTGACCTTATTGAGCTTGGCCTGCTAGAAGTACGCGCACCTAAAACGCCCGCGCCCGCGCCTGTAGCCGAGAACAGCTCAAGCGACAATCCTACGCCTGCTCCCGCAGCCAAACCAGCACCGCCCGCAGCCGATGAGTTTCGGCCAAATCAGGCAATGACTCGCCGAGAGTATGCTCGCTGGCTACTAGCTGTAAACAACAAATTCTACGCAGGTGAGCGCACCCGCAAAATTCGCCCTGGGGTCGAGAGTGCTCAGCCGGTCTTTCAAGACGTTCCAGTGACAGACCCGGACTTTGGCTCTATTCAAGGCCTAGCAGAAGCAGGCATGATTCCCAGTCCGCTCACTGGCAGCAGTACAACTATCACATTTCGCCCCGAAGCGCCGCTGACGCGCAAAGACTTACTGCTGTGGAAAGTCCCTTTAGATACTCGTCAGCCGCTACCTGAAGCTAGCGTCAGCGCAGTGCAGCAAGCCTGGGGCTTTCAAGATGCTGGCAAGATAGAACCTCGCGCATTGCAGGCGGTATTAGCCGACTACCAAAACGGCGACTTCGCCAACATTCGCCGCGCCTTTAACTACACTACGCTCTTTCAGCCAGACAAAGCAGCAACCCGCGCCGAAGGATCTGCCGTACTGTGGCGCTTTGGTAATTCTACAGAAGGCGTTAGCGCCGCTGAAGTTCGCAATCCCAACAGTAATAGCTCAAACAACAACAGACCTAACAACACAACAGAAGAGAATACACCTACCGATGGCTAAAGCAACCGTTGAGAACGCAGAAGCCTGGTCTGAGGATCGCTTTTTTGACACGATTAGCGAACTGGTGATGCTGCATTCTCCTAGCGGTGTAGAAGAAGAAGTGAATGAGTATCTGCTTCAGCGGCTAGATGCCTTGAGTGTAGAGCATTGGCAGGACGAAGCTGATAATATCGTCGTTCGGATCAGAGGCGTTGAAACAGAACGTGGGGACACTAGCGCCGCTGCGCCTTCTGGTTTACAAGAGATTCCGAAGGGGGCAATCGCAATTACAGCCCATAAGGACGAAATTGGCGGAATTGTAAAACACATTGAGACACAAGGTCGCGTTTCTGTGCGGGCTTTAGGTGGCGCGTATCCCTGGATTTATGGCGAGGGGATTGTGGATTTGCTAGGAGACCATGCCACTGTAAGTGGAGTGTTGAGCTTTGGCTCTCGGCATGTTTCGCACGAGTCGCCGCAGAAAGTGCAGCAGGAAGGAAAGGCGGTGGACTGGGCAACAGCCTGGGTGGAAACGAAGCTTTCTGACCAAGCGCTGAGCCAGGCGGGGGTGCGCCCCGGTACTCGGATGGTGGTGGGCAAGCATCGGAAAAAGCCGTTTCGCATGGGTGAGCATATTGCGAGCTACACGCTAGACAATAAGGCTTCTTTGGCCATATTGCTGGCGCTAGCAGAGACGGTGAAAGCGCCGCCAGTAGACGTGTATTTGGTAGCGTCTGCAAAGGAAGAAGTCGGGGCGATTGGGGCGCTTTACTTTACGCAGCGCCAAAAGTTTGACCAGCTGATTGCGCTGGAGATTTGCCCGCTCTCTCAGGAGTATCCGATTGTAGATGGGCCTGCGCCTGCGCTGTTTTCGCAAGACAGCTATGGGCTGTATGACGAGGGGCTCAATCGGGAAATTATGGGGGCGGCAGAGCGATCGCACCTCCCGCTTCAAGTTGCGGCCATCAGCGGCTTTGGCAGTGACGCCTCTATCGCTATGAAGTTTGGCCATGTCGCCAGAGGAGCCTGTCTTGCTTTTCCTACCGAAAACACCCATGGCTACGAAATCGCACACCTTAGCGCCATTCGCAACTGCTACCGCATCTTGAAAGCCGTAATCGCCTCAGCGTAGAATTCAAGCGATGTTTCCGACAGCGCCAGCACTGGCTCTATCGCTTCGCCGCCTTGCCCTCAAATTCGACCGATGACGACCCGACCATAAGCTGCCATGCACCAACGTACGACCTGATTGTGCACCATTCGCTCTAGAGGTATGGGAGCTAGAACACAGGCTTAAGGACTACTTGCTACTGCGCTTCAGCAATGCTGACAACGACTCGTGTCTGCGACGGTAAAGAGAGCCTTGCGCTTGTTAGCCGATGGGCTGTCATTTTTGAATGCAGAGACCGGTGGGGCCGCCAAGCGGGGGCAGATTCTGTCGTAGAAGGCTGAGCAGCCGCAGTAGCGGTATGGCGATCGCGTGACATCGTTTCGAGAAAGGTATTTTCGGGAAAAGGTGTCTTCAGCGATGGGAGAGGCAGGGTAGCAGCCGAAAGATTCTCACGCGGGCTAACTGTGTCAGCAGCTGGTGTATGCCCAGCTACGTTCAAAATCACTATCAAAGACATCATAGCCAGACCCACTTGCCGAAGCGTGCCTCTTACAAGACGCCTGAGCGCTAGGAGTGCGTAGGGTAAAGGCTCAGAGTTAAACACGGCGTCGTTGGTCATAGCAATAAAATTTACACTATCAGACTTGCTGATACAAATCGTAATCCTTTCGGTCTGTTTTGTCGCTAGTAGCGAATGCGCGGATCGACATAGGCATTCAGAATATCAATGGCAATACTGACCATAGCGACAATTCCCGCAAAGAAAACCATTAGCCCCTGTACGACAGGATAGTCGCGCTGACTGATTGCTTCATACAGGCGGTTAGCAAGCCCTGGCCAGGAAAATGTTACCTCTGTGAGCACCGCCCCCCCTAGCAACGAAGCAAAAGTAAGGCCCAAAATCGTGATGACCGGAATCATGGCATTCTTGAGCGCGTGAGCGGTAATAATCCGAAACTCTGAAATGCCTCTGGCCCTGGCCGCCTCAACATAGTCAGCTTTCAGCGTCTGCCGCAGATTCACTCTTACAATGCGCTCAAATACGCCGCTAATTAAGACGCCCAGCGTTAGGCTTGGTAGCGCCAAATAATACAGCGTCGTCCCAAACTGGGAGAGGTTCGCATGCAGCAAACTATCTAATAGGTAAAGGCCCGTTGGCCCCTGCGGTGCAATCTCACTCAGCGGAAAGCGCGTACCAATCGGAAACCAGTTGAGATTTACCGAAAATATCAGCTGTAAAATCATGCCAAACCAGTACATCGGCACCGCGTAGGTAACAATGCCAAACACGCGCCCGCCTGCATCAAATACTGTGTTTGGTCGTGAAGCTGCGATAGAGCCGACTGTGAGCCCCACTACCGAAGCAATGATCATGCCGCACAGCGTCAGCTCTACCGTGGCTGGGAAGTGGTCGCCGATAATTTGCCAGACGGTTTGGCCCTGACTAGCCAGGGAGGTCCCGAGATCAAACGTTAACAGCTGTTTGAGATAGTCGAGGTACTGGTGAGGTAAGGACTGATCAAGGCCGAGCTGGGCGCGAATGACAGCTTTGGCCTCTTCGGGTGCGCGTGGGCCTAGCAGGGCGTCGACCGGGTCGCCGGGGGTTGCGCGCATGAGGAGAAAGACGACGGTGGTAATCGTCCAGATCATCAGTGGGGCTAGCATTAGCCGGGAGATAACGTAGAGGCGTAGGGAGCTAGTGCGCGACATAGAGGAGCAGGTGATTTTTGGTTGGGACGACGCTTCTTATTTGGCCAGTGCTGCCGCTTCACCGCCTTTTTCGATTTGCCATAGCAAAAACTGCTGGTTGGGCTCGATGGCAACGTTGTCGACATCAGTGGTGGTAAAGACGTAGTCTTTGGTTTGCCAGAGGGGAATGTAAGGCACGTCGTCAACCATCAGCTGCTGGAGCTCGTCGAAGATGTCGTCGCGCTTAGCGGTATCTTGCTCTGCGTTTTGCTGCGTGATGAGCGTATTGGCTTTGTCGCTGTAGTAGAAGGAGCCATTGGCCTGGGTAGCGCCTGCTTCACATAGGGTTTCCGCACTGCCTTCGTCACAGGTGAGGAAGGGTTGAACAAAGTTCTCGGGATCGAAGTAGTCGGCGTACCAGTTGGAGAGCACGCTGTTGTAAGCGCCGCTTTCTACGTTTTCCCAGAGGGTGGCGGCTTCAGCGGTGCTGACCGTGACGTTGACCAGGCCCGGCAGGTTTTGCTCAATCGCTTGCTTAATGGTGTTGGCAGCGACGGCTCTCGGTGTGGACGCAGAAGGATACCAGATTTCAAAGGCTAGCGGATTGGCTTCGGTGATGCCAGCAGCTTCTAGATACTCGCGGGCTTCGTCGTATTTGCCGTCACCGTAGGCTTCTTCAAAGACGGGATCGTAGACGGAGAAGCTTTTAGGAATGAGGCTGTAGAGGGGTTCGGCTTGGCCTTTGAAGGCGCGATCGCTAATCAGCTGACGGTCCATCATCGCAGCGACGGCCTTACGCACGTTCAGATCATCAAACGGCGCAATCTTCTGATTCAGCGACAGGTAGTTGATCACGGTCGTGCCCGCTTCAATCACGTTCCAGTCTTTGCCGGGAGCATCGGCTTCTAGCTTAGAGATTTGGTCTGGATCTAGGGTTTGGTAGGCCACATCTAGCCCGCCGGAGGCAAAGGTGTTGTACAGGTTCACCGCGCTGGTGAAGACCTGAATATCAACGCCGCCGTTATCGGGCTTTGTACCCCAGTAGTCTTCGTTGACGTCTAGCTTGATGACGTCGCTACTGAACGATCTGAGCTTGTAGGGACCAGAGCCAACGAATGCGTTGGGGTTGAAGCTACCTACGCCGACTTCGTAGGCGTCCGGGGAAACGGGCGTAATTCCGGAAAAGGTAAGCAGAGAAGGAAAAGCAGAGAAGGGAGCCTTGAGCGTAATTGTCAGCTCGTTTGGTCCGGTAGCCGTAGCAGATTCTATTTTGCCAGAGAGCAAAGAAGAGGGGCGTCCACCGTTTTCTAGGATGCGCTGAATAGAGAACGCCATTACTTCTGCGGTGAAGGGTGTGCCGTCGTGCAGCGTTACGTCGTCGCGCAGCGGAATGGTGTAGGTAAGGCCGTCTTCACTGACGGTGGGCATATCGGTGGCGAGCTGTGGAGTAAGGTCAGTAGTACCAGGGGCGTAGGTGTAGAGGCGATCGCCCATGTTGTAGAGCAAGATACCAGGAAAAATTTCGTAGGAATCGGCAGGATCTAGAGTGCGGGCGTTTAGGGTGGTGCCAATGGAGACGCGATCGCTCACATCTCCTAATGGAACGGTCGTATCCGAACCATTCCGGCAGCCCACCGCCAGCAAAAAGCACAGGCTAAACAGCCCGGCATACTGACCTATCTTTAGAAATCGCCGCCTGGTGACAGATTGCGTGAACAACTGCCGCCAACGAAGCAAAGAGGAAACAACCATGGGGTGCCCAAATAACCTATATATGTGACCTACAACACGTCATTATGAGTGATGGCCTGTAGATTAGCAGAAAAGCCCGTGACAATTTATTTTGTTCCGGCGATTGACCTTAGCCCAGTATCTCCGTGCCGCTCACATCCGTCAGGCCAAACACCCGCTCTTGCAGCTGCGTTGTAATCAGGTGCGACAGCAAACCTACCGGCCCGGCAAACAGACACAGCACCAGCGAATGCCGGGTCCAGATTCCCTTTTCCTGGCCCTGTAGATAAATCCAGCGGCCCACAAATAGATCCATCACAATGTAGTGAATCCAGCCTGTGGCCATGACGCGCTCATCAGCGAACAAACCGGCCAGTGCGCTAAGTGTAGGGCTGGCAAAAGCTTCCATAGAATCTGGATCAAGGCTGTTGGCGAAGCAGTAGATGTATGCCAAAGCCAGTGGCACAAACATCAGCGTAGAGCCCATCACTCGGCGAGTCACGCCCCAGCTTGGCAGTAGTACCATCAAAGCCCAGAAAGGCAGCGCGAATAAATTAGCGCCGTTGTACAAATACTCAATAAACATAATTCACAAAAATGGGATGACAGGTGAGGTGCTTACAATCTATGTACAATAAGGCGGACCATGCGCACACCCTTATCTTTATTGCACACACCATGATGATTTTGCCGGGTTCTCCTGTTCGTATCACCAATGTAGACGACACCTACTACGGATTTGAAGGTCAAGTTCAGCGCGTCACCGACGGCAAAGTCGCCGTCCTCTTTGAAGGCGGCAACTGGGACAAGCTCGTCACCTTTAAGCCCGCTGACTTAGAAGTTGTCAAGCCCAAGCGAGGCAAAAAGTAAGCAATGCGCCTGCCGCTCCCGCAGTACGACATCACCAAACGTCACCCCGGACACATCGCCGAGGTAATAGAAACCTCTACTACCGAGTTTCTCGCCCAGTGCCTGGAGCCCGAAAACCTGAGCTTTCCAGCGATGCCCCCTTTCGGCAGCTGGGTAAAAGCCTATGACGAAGAAGCCGCCAACCAGATCTACGGCGTGGTGTATCACGCCACCACCAGCCCCCTAGACTCAGTACACCGCGCCCGCGCCCTTGGCATGTCTCTCGACGAACTCCGCGAGCAGCAGCCGCAGATTTTCGCCATGCTAAAAACTGAATTTCGCGTCGCAATTGTCGGATTCGTCCCGATGGAAGCGAGCCGCCGAAAAAAGGGCGACATGGTGCTCGGCAAACGCACTTACCAGCACTTGCCGCCCCGCCCGCCGCAGGTGCACCAGGCAGTGCATCGATGCGAGCCAAAAGAAGTCGTCCAATTCACCGAAGAACTCGACTGGCTGCGCACGCTCCTGCAAGTTAGCGGCGTACCGACAGAAAGCTTAGCGGCAGCGGCTATTCGCGAAGTATACAGTCTTCGAGATCTAGACCGAGACTGGCTCATTAGCGCAGGCCGAATGGTGAGCGTACTGCTAAGAGATGATTACGATCGCCTGCGAATGATCCTCTCTCAAATCCATCCTTAAAACCTGGCCGATCTCCTTCCATGCAAACCTACGATGCCATCGTCATCGGCAACGGCCTCACAGGCGCAGCCCTCAGCTACGAACTGATCAAAGCCGGTCAATCCGTCCTGTTAATAGACGACGGTAATCCCCACAGCGGCACACGCTACAGCTACGGCGGCATCGGCTACTGGGCAGGCACAACAGATCTTACGGAAGAACTCTTTCAAGCGGGCATCGCCCGTCATCGAGAGCTTTCCGACGAGCTAGGCGCAGATACACAGCTAAGAGAATTGGACCTGTTGCTAACCGTAGAGAAAGGCGCAGATATCGACGCACTCAAAGCCGGATACGAGAGTTTTCGCACGCCGCCAAAATTTGTCTGCGCGCAAACAGCCTGCGAGCTAGAGCCCCAGCTTAATCCTGACACTATCGACGGTGCATTCGTCACCCCTCACGCCCACGTCGACCCGATGTCAGTCGTCACCGCCTACAACCAAGCCTTCCGACGTTTAGGCGGACACCATCACATCTCGGCAGTTACTGGCCTAGTACGCATTGGCAACAAAGTCACTGGCATTACAACAGAAGTACAAGCCTACCCAGCCAAAACCGTCATCGTTGCCGCAGGCGCATACAGCCGACAGCTACTCCAAACGGCCAACATTCAAGTCCCCCTCTACTTCACCCACGCCGAAATCATCGAAACCGAACCGCTCGACTTCGACGTCCGCACCTTCGTAATGCCTGCTACTAACGCTCGCATCGTGGTAGAGACCAAAGCTAGCGACCCTAGCGACTGGCAAAAGAACGACCATCAAGTTATGCCGCCTGTATTAGAAGCAGGCATCATCCAGTTCAAAAACAAAACGGCTCGCATCGGTCAAATCAGCCGGTTTCACACATCTTACACACCGCTTGAAGAACCTACTGTCAGCGAAGCAAAAATGCGTGGAGCAATAGAACAAAAGATGTCAAAGCTGGCGAATGTACCTGGTACTTGGCGACACTGCTTAGTCACCTTCACTCAAGACGGGCTACCGCTACTCGGCGCAGTTCCAAATGTGGAGGGTCTACATTTGTTCAACGGATTTACAGGCCCATTTGCTTTAGTACCGCCTATTGCGCAGTACTTTACGCAGCATCTACAAGATAGGTCGAACAAGGCTGTTCAGCAAATGTTAATTACCCGCTTTTTATAATCTGAGAAAAACTATCTTTCCAGCAACACGTACCGGCTGTGCACTTTGCATTGTTTTATAAGGGTTGTAGCTTTCAATTGAAGCTTAAGTAAAAGATCAACCGATTAAGGAGAACAATGCTAGAAGAAATCGCTCAGGATGTATGGGCTACGCAGTATCCGATTAGCTATATGGGCTTGAGTCTCAGCACACGTATGACCGTTGTTCGGCTGAGTCATCAAGAGCTGATCCTCATCTCTCCTGTTTCAATTGATGCCGAGCTTAAACAACAGGTGCCTTGTTTAAGGGGTTGAGAACGCTTGGATCTGGTGGTTTTGACGCGTTCAACGAGTGGGTGTTTTTTCATTCGGCGAGTCGTACGCTAATTTTGACGGACGCGGCGTTTCACTATGACAACAGCTTTCCTTTTGCCAAACGGCTAGTAGCTAGAGTTCTAGGCTGCTACGAAACGTTGAGTCCTTCTGTGCTGGAGCGGGTCGCCACAAAAGACAAGGAACATGTGAAAGAATCGGTTGAGAAAGTTCTCACCTGGGATTTTGAGCGGGTGATAATGGCGCACGGCAGCATCATCGAACATGGCGGAAAGGAGGCGTTCAGGTTAGGGTATGAGCGTTTTCTTAGGTAAGAGCAGTATTGAAAGAAGCGGCGAAGCGCGGATTACAAATTTGGGGTGGGTTTGCGCTACTTTATCTAGCGGTAGCCGTTCTATCGCTCACCCTAATTCCATTGAAGTTTGAAAGTATCGCGCCTTTCTATGGTTGGGCCTATCGGTTCACGCTAGAAGACTTTGCTAGAAATATATTGCTCTTTTTACCTTTTGGCATTGTGGCTCGCTATGCGTTCAGACAAGCTCATTGGACCACTTTAATTTGTGGTCTCCTATTCAGCTTTTCAATTGAAGTTACACAGCTTTTTATAGGGGTGCGTACTAGCAATGTGGCTGACATCCTGGGCAATGGCAGCGGCGCTCTTTTGGGTTCTATTTTATGCCAGAAGCTGCTGTCAAAATACTGGACATCTGCTGCTGTAGAAATTCCGCTGGGCTTTGTATTTGTGCCGTTGTGTTGGATCGGTGCGCTGCGATCGCTCACCGATCCATTCTCAGCCCCTCTCACCCTTTTCAGCTTCCTCACAGGCCTTATACTGATCCAAATCAGCCCGCCGCGTCAGCCTTTTCCCTTTCTGCCAGCGGCTTTTTGGCTAGCGATCGCAATTATCCCCTTCTTCAATACCCAGCCTAGCGCCGGTATCATCTTCACCGCTGCCGCACCTATCGCCCTCTACGCCACCGCCACACAACCGGCCAAGTTATTAAAACCTATTGCGGCGATTGCCGCCTTACTGGGAACGTCGCTCACGCTATTGAACACCGGACTTTGGTATTTTTCATCTAGTGCAAAGATTATGGAATTCCAGCTAATTTTGCACGCTAGTGAGATTGTTTTGTCAGCTGTTGCAGCCGTAGCAACTCTCTGGTGGTATAGAACAGAATCATAACGCTCACTGATCGCTTGTTTCGCATAGATGCTTTCTCAGCTCATCTCTTGCTAGCAGCCAGTCGGATAGCCACACACAGCCCTGATCTCTTAGCGCCGCCAGTCGTAAATCCCACACCCGCACCGTACCATCGGCTCCCGCAGATACCAGCCGCTCTCCAGTCGCATCAAAATCAACATCCCATACCACCCCTTCATGACCAGTCAAAGACGGCAGCAGCTGAGAGATATCACTCTCTTTTTGCGCGCTCATCGCACTCAAAACATCGGAGTTGAGCGACCACAGCCGCACTGTACCGTCGTCACTAGCTGAGGCCAAAAAGTTGCCGTGCGGACTAAAGCAAACGCTGCGTACCCAGTCCCGATGGCCATCTAGCAGGATAGGATGAGGCGCTAACCACATATGCTGAGCGCCTTCCCAGCGAATAGACCACAGCCGAATCACTCCGTCTGCCCCACCGGAGGCCACCCACTTACCATGCACACCAAACGCTGCACACCACACGCCACCCTCGTGTCCTTCTAGCGTTTGCAGCAACCCTTTCTTGACGTGCCATAGCCGCAGCGTATTGTCTTCACTGGCCGAGATCAAATGCTGAGCGTCTGGGCTGAAGCTGATATGCCACACCGTATCTGTGTGGTCCATCCAGGTATTCAAGAGTTTCCCCTGATGAGACCACAGGCGAATCGTGCCATCACTGCTGACCGAGGCAAGCTGCTGACCGTCTGGGCTATAGCGAACCTGCCACACCGCGTCGCCGTGGCCAGCTAGCGTTCTTACTAGCTGACCGTCTGCTCGCCAAATTTTCACAGTGTAGTCGGCGCTTGCTGACGCAAAGTATCTGCCATCGGGTCGCCAGTCGCCGCTATGCACGCCTTTCTGGTGGCCTTGTATGGTTTGCAGCAGCTCGCCCGAGGCCGACCATAGCTTCAGCGCACCGTCTCCACCCGCTGAGAGAATTTTACCAGTCGCGTCCTGTGCGATCGCCCGCTGCCAACAGGCACTCCACGCAATGCCCCGATGCCCCGGCGCTATTGGCATTTCTGGCCCTTTCAGCCACCAGATATGAACCTGGTCATCATCACCACCAGAAACCAGCGATTGTCCGTCCGCGCTCCAGGCCACGCTATGCACACTGCTGCGATGGTCAAAGATGCGCACCGCCGTACCGTCGAGGTCCCACACTCGAATCGTTTGGTCGTCGCTAGCTGAGGCGATGTGGCGCCCGTTGGGGCTAAAGGCAACGCTTCGCACCCAGTCTTCATGGCCGTAAAACGTGTTGAGCCTGTAGCCGTCTACGCTCCACAGCCGTAGCGTATTCTCATCGCCCGCCGATACAATCGTCCGTCCGTCGGGGCTAAAAGCGACGCTCCGCACCCAGCCGCGATGGCCGTATAGCGTGTCGAGCAGCACACCTTCCACCGTCCATAGCCGTACGGTATTGTCTTCGCCACCCGTCGCCAAGAGCGTACCGTCGGGGCTAAAAGCCACCGTACGGACCCAGTCTTTGTGGCCTTCGAGCGATCGCACGCAGTCTCCTTCCAAATTCCACAGCCGCACTACCGTATCGCTGTAGGTCGCCGCAAGCAGCGGTTCTGTAGGGCTGAAGTCAATGCTGGTGACGCTAGCTGTTGTGGTTTCGAGCGATCGCACAAACTCCCCATCCTCGCGCCATAGTCGAATCGTGTGATCTAGGCTCGCACTGGCTAGATACTGACCGTCTGGGCTGAAGCGCACGTCGAGTACGCCTGCCTCATGTCCAGTGAGCGATCGCACGCACTCACCTCGACCATTCCACAGCCGAATCGTATGGTCTTCACTGGCCGATGCAATTCTCTGCGCTGAGCGGTCCTTCTTTTTAGAAGAATCGTCAGCGCCCGTAAGCGCCGGATTGCAGTGTACCGCCAGCACCCAATTGCGATGGCCCGACAGCGCATTGCGCTCATGAATGCTACGTACCGACTCAGCTAAACACAGCGCCACCTGCATTTTCAGCAGCGCATCTTCAGTGCCCTCCACATGCTTTGCCGCTCGCAGCGCCTTTGCCAGCGCTTCAATACCATCACCCGACAGATGGAGCGAGCGAGAAACTGAAATCAACGCTCTGATCTCGGCCAGCTTAGCCTTTTGCCTAGCCAGGGTCGCCTGCGTCAGAGAGTCCGACTGCGCCAACAGTGCCTTCCGCAGCTGGTCTTCTGTCAGCTGCCGCCGGTTTCGCTCAGCCTGTAACACTTCAACTAGGCCAGGCTGCTGCTGATCTTGCACCAGGCTCGCAAGATACTCGTGCACCAGCTGATAGCGCACGCCAGAAACCTCTGGCACTTCAAACACCAGACCAGAGCCGATCAAAATATCGAGCACCAGGCTCAGCTGCTGAGGTGCACTTTCAATATGGGCTAAAGTCAGCGGCTCTTGCAGTTCGGCCAAACTTCTCAGCGGGCGCGTCTCGCCTTCGCTCAGCAGATATAGAACAGAGCGAGCAATAGAAGTATTCTCCGGGCCACAGTCGTGAACAACACTGTCTAAAAAGTTCTTGAGCAGCTGACTTTTAGGCGACCTGCCCAGCTGGTGATACGCCGCAAGGGTTGTAATGTTTTCTCTTTGCAGCTGCGCGCCTACCACCTGTAGCTCAATCGGGCGCACTTCTCCTGTCTCTGCGGCCAGCTCGTCTACCAGCGCTGTTATCAACCCCGGCTCTAGCTCAAACTCAGCAGACGCTGACAGATATTGAATTAGGCTCTCTGCCGCACTAGGAGAGAAGTTTCCCAGGTAGTAGCGAATCTCTTTGCTGAGAATATCGTTGTTGATAATACTCAAGTCAGCATTGCGGTCCCATTCCAACAGATAGTGCAAAAAGTCTTCTCGCAGCGCCAGCACCACTTTTACATAGGGCAAGTTGAGACAGTCTCGTAAAAAGCCGTACAGACCCTGCCGCTGCGAAAAGCTAGGGTGCTTGTAAAAGAAATCTTCAAACTGATCGAAGATTAAGATCACCTGTTGATAGGTTTCGTTGGTGATGCGCACAAGCAGGTTGGTCAGCACGCTCGGTGCATTCACTAACGCCTGAGCGCTGAGATCTTCCCCGCCGGGCATCTCACCAAGCTTAGGAATGTCAGCTTCACCTGCAAAAGATCGCAGAGCGAGGTATAGAGCCTTCTCCCACTCAGTGTAGGTGCTGACCATCACAGGTAGCGTAATGCGTCCCTCGGTCGTTAGGCTACGCAGCCTGGGCACTAGGCCAGCGTGCAAGATAGAGCTTTTGCCCACACCAGACTGACCGTGCATCACCACAATAGGATAGCGTGGCTGCGCTAGCCTATCGACTAGCGCTTCAATGTCTTCTGTACGTCCCGATGCCTTGATTTCTGCGGCTAGCACCGTACTGTTCGTAGATGAGAAGGTAGTCGAGTCAGTAGCCTCGGACGAGTAGGTGGCTGAAGAAGGTGGCTGAATTTTGCTTGCACCGATGAAGGCACGCAGACCAAAGAGATTTTCGACCCGCCGCTGTTCTAGCTTGATTTCAAAAGCTTCTGAATATTGTTGATGATCGTAGTAAAGATGCCACAGTCGATCTAAAGCCTGGCGATAAAGCGAGAGATCGTAGTGAGGATCGATATTTTGCAAGGCTCGCTGAAGCTGATCTGTAGCTATTCTTGATCGGTCCTGTAGCTGATAGGCTTCAGCGAGCAGGTAGAAGTAACAGCCTCTGTGGTAGCGTAGCGCTGCTTCACTCGCCAACAGCTGGCGCTTACCGTTGGATTCTATGTCTGGGTCTTGAGACGATTGGTCAGAGATATCTAGAGCCTGCTGTGCAAAGCGCTGCGCTTCGGTGAGGTAGGCCGAAAGCGGGGTTTGTTCGTACTGGGCGAGGGCAACTTCAGCGAGGTAGCCGTAGTCGCGGGCAAGGCGAGCCAAGTCGTGGCGGTGGAGATGGGTACTTTCTTGAGCGATCGCACCCAAAGCCGTCCAATCCTCTACCTTCTGCACCACCTCAGCAAGCGCTAGCACAAACCGGCCAATACGATCTGGCCTATCCTGCTTTCGAAATATCGCCAAACTGTTTTCAAAGTATCGCCGCGCCTGATAGTAGGCGGGCTTAGCATCTTTATTTAGCGCCGCCTGTCTGCGCCACCATAGCCCCAAGTGAAAGTGTAAAACGGCCTGCTTGTCTAAGCTTGTGAGCACGGTATTTATACGCTCATCGGCGCTATCAACACTGCAAACGGGCTGGTCCGAATCGTCTTGCTGCCAGTGCATCAGGCTCTCTTCGTAGTATCTGCGCGCTCGAATCAGATCCCCCTGCTGATGCAGATTCCGGCCCTGAAGAAACAACAAATCGGCGAGCAAGCCGTCGTTGACTAGATCGGTTTGATCGTCTGGCAGCTGCTCTAGCTGGGTCAGTGCAAAAGTCAGCTCGCGCGCTGCTAGCGGCTCTGTGATGCTGGCACTTAAGGGCAGACAGTTGCTGAGCACAACGTTCTTGTCCACATCCAAAATCTGTGTGAAGGTGTCTGTCGCCTGCTCTCGCAGCACCGCAATCAGTGACTGAGCAGGGTATTCAAACCGGATTGGCGTTGCGGCAAAGCTTTTAAGGTCAGGTGCGTAGCGGTTGAGCTGCTGAAGCACCGTGTCGTTTACCCATAGAATGACAGGATAGGGAAACCGCTTAGGCAGACCGTCTCTGCCAAGGTTAGCAGCCCTTAGCAGCTTCTCTAAGCGAGAAGAAGCTTTGCCATTGTCGACCTGTGTAGGTGAGACGGCAGGAATTGTCTCTAGTCCTGTTACCATCAGCGCCCGTGGACGGCTCACAGGGTGGGTCATCTGTAAAGTCTGCGCTTCTAGCACGTCTCGCAAGTTAGTCGCATCGGCAGGCACCACAACTTTATCTAAGTGCAAATGCACGCCGAGTTCTATCGCCAGTACTCGCTGTAATCGCTGATAGTTAACACGTACCAGGATAAGCGAGAATTGATCTTGACCTAGGAAAACCGCTCGCCGCAGATTGTTCAGGGCGTTTTTGTTGTAGGTGACGATATCAAGATATTGCTCGCTGACGATAGTCATGGTCGATTCGCTTGCCAGTTTCTGTACCGTTTGGTTTCGGTCAATATTGGATTTAGGCCAAACCAGCGGCCTTCGTCATCTCTATATTCGTACAAAAACAGGCTGCGCAGGAGAGGGTTGTAAGATTCGTTGCCCTGGTCATCTTCGCCGCCGATGGCTTCGAGCAGCAGCCGCCATTCTGAGGCGTCGATCAGGGCAACTAGGGCATCGCGTTCGTCACGAATAACGGCGTCTAGGATGGTTTTGGTGATAGGTGGGTCGCCTTTTTGCAGGCAGCCGTATAGCAGACGCATGAGGTTGCGCATGTGGCCGCCGCTGATGGCTACTAGGGTATTGAGGGTATCTGGTGTATCAAAAACTTCGTTGATTTGCGTCCAGCGATCGCGCTCACCCAAATTTGGAAAGGCCCTTGCCAGTACCATCTTCTGCAATAGCTGCCGACCGCGAGGAAAGGGCTCCCCGGTTCGCGTTGCCACTGGCACCATCGACAGCAGCTTAGGCGCGGTGCCAAACCGATTCGACAGGCGCGGCAAATCATCAGAAAAAATCAGCGCTAGCGGAATGGTGTACACCACGTGGCACTTTAGCCGCTTCAGCTGCTCGCCGCGATCGACAAACAAATATTCAGACTGACTGCGCCCATCGGAGCGACGAATCGGGTCGATGCGATCCAGGTTATCGACGACCACGACCAAACCTTTTTTACCCTGCGCTTTCAGCTGCTCATTAGCAACGCCTAAAATCTCTTCATTGATCGCGTCGATAATGCTCTTGGTGCGCGGCTCTAAATACTGCCGGAGCTGGCTGCGCATTTCAGGACTTTCCTTGGCGCGAGCGGTAATAGCGGCGATGCCAACAGAGAAGCTAACGTCGCTAATTTCCATAGGCGATCGCAACGTCTCTAGCAGGTTCCGAAACAGCTTCTCCAAATAGGTCGGTCGCAGCCGAATCCCCTCCGCCTCCATGCTCTCTGTCACCTGGTGCGCAACCATCAGCAAAATATCGCTGATATCGACATCGGCCATCTCTAGATCCCGGTCCGACTCGAAATACACTACGTGAAAGTTCTGTTGCTCTAGCCCACCTTTAAGCCGAAATAGCTCAGTCGATTTGCCGCAGCCAATGTGCCCGGTAAAAAGCTGACTTGTCGGCTCATCAGGTGAGAGCCGTACGATGGTACGCCCTAGCTCGCTAATAATATCGCCTCCTCGCACCGAGGAAAAATCGATGTAGTAGCGGCGGTCTTCGCTTTGAGCCACTTTGAGCGGGCGGCTAGGATTGGCAGCACGATAGAAGCGGGTCAGGTCGAGAGCCATAGGGCTAAGTATTTATGGAGACTGTCATGGATACTATAGCGTCCTGCTACTGTTGATACGGATTGGGCAGCAGGGCAGCGCAAGGGAGGTCTACGAGGCGCGATCGCACAACCCGCTTCCAGGTTTCAAAGCCGACCATCCCTGTTGTCTTGAGGCCCATCTTCTGCTGATACGTCTCTACAGCCTGCATAGTTTGCTCACCGTAGAAACCATCTATCCGAATAGGAATGCCTACGTCTACCACGGATTTCTGCGCAGCTGCTACGCAGGTAGACTCGCTGCCTATATAGAGTACCGGCAGTCCTCGCACGCCCTCTTCTGCAAATCGCCACGTCGTTTTATCTACTCGCCCGTTTACAGGAAGACCGCCAACGCACTGCAAATATTTCACTGCCATCAGCGTTTCATTGCCAAAATATCCATCTACTAACACAGCAGCTAAAGTAACGACTTGCAAAGCTTGAAAGCGAGCATTGAGATTGCGCTGAAGCTGACGGACCGTAGAACCTTTAGAACCAATAGTGAGCACGCTACGAGTGGGTGACACAGCAATAGACGAAAGAGCGATAGGCATAAGAAGGACTCCTGATGTTTGATATCACAGCACCACCGCTGCAAGGCCCTTACTCATCTATCAAGCAAGAGAGTAAGTTTTACGCAGAAATGTCTAGATCTGCTGCACGCTAAGGGTGTCAGCTAATACGGCTTTGAAAAAGCACTTCACAACACTCCTCACACTCTAAGTACGCCTAGAGGTCACAATTGGATGCAGGCATCAGATGCAAATTGCTTCTATGATTTCGCCTAATAGCGACGCTTTTATCGACAACGAAAGCAAGACAATATAGGAGAGAGGGTTTCTAGTTCGGAGCCAGGGTGACTATTGATACAACTGTAGCCATGTCGCGTGTTACCTTTTGCCCCTCCTGAGCAGCTAGCATATAGGCTAGAGCCTCAATAAAAGAGAGTATTCTTGCAAATAGCTTTATTTTGAGCTAACCGTTCTTGTTCAAACTCGTTTGGCTGTTCTTTTTTCAATTTTCTCCAAATCACTGTGACCTGCTTCCCTGTTGTTTACCATCCGGCCTATGTGACGCCTCTACCAGAAGGCCACCGTTTTCCGATGCCAAAGTTTCAGCTACTGCGTGATTTGCTTGTGCGCGATCGCATCGTCACCGAAAGCCAAATCTACCAGCCCGGCCCACCGCCTACCAGCTGGCTGGAACTGGTCCACACTGCCGACTACGTAAAGGCTTACTGCACCGGCACGCTAGATGCTAAAGCCCAAAGACGCATCGGCTTACCGTGGAGTGAAGGCCTTGTAGCGCGAACTTGCACGGCGGTAGGCGGCACTATTCTTACAGCGAAGCTCGCACTTCAGTACGGTATTGCCTGCAATACGGCAGGCGGCACGCACCATGCGTTTCCTGACTATGGGTCTGGCTTTTGCATTTTTAACGATTTGGCGATCGCACTCAAAGTCCTTCAGGCTCAAAACCTTATCCGCACCGCCCTCATCGTCGATCTCGACGTACACCAGGGCGACGGTACGGCCTTTATTTTCAAAGGTGATCCTAGCGTATTCACTTTCTCGATGCACTGTGGCATTAACTTTCCAGGCCGTAAGCAGCAAAGCGATTTAGATATTCCGCTCGACGAAAATACTGGTGATGACGCCTATCTCAATCTGCTGAGGTCCCACTTACCTGCGCTGCTAAAACAAGTACAGCCAGATTTGGTCATGTACGATGCGGGCGTGGATGTGCACAAAGATGATCGGCTAGGGAAACTGGCGCTGACAGACAGTGGAGTGTTTGAGCGCGATCGCACCGTCCTCCAAACCTGCAAAGCCGCTGGCCGTCCGGTCGCCTGCGTCATTGGCGGCGGCTACGGCGAAAACATGGACGCCCTCATCTACCGCCACTCCCTCCTCCACAGAGCCGCTAAAGCCATCTTCACCTAATCTCACCCTGCTCCGATGGCAAACCAATGGCAAAATAGAGAAATGTCCTACGCTGCCGCTCTATTCTCATGGACCTTACCGTCGCCACCTTCTATAAATTCGTGGCCCTGCCAGACTACCAAGACCTGCAAGCCCCCCTCAAAGAAGCCTGCCAACAACAGTCTGTTAAGGGCACCATTCTTCTCGCCGAAGAAGGCATCAACGGCACCATTGTAGGCACTCGTCAAGGGGTAGACGCAGTGTTTGCACACATCACAGCAGACCCGCGCCTAGTCGATGTAGACATCAAAGAAGCTGCCGCCACCAAGCTCCCCTTTGCCAAACTCAAAGTTCGTCTCAAGAAAGAGATTGTTACCATTGGCCTCCCGGAGGTCAATCCTACAGAACGAGTCGGCACGTACGTTCCGCCTACAGAGTGGAATAAAATCATCGCCGACCCCGAAGTGAGCGTCATTGATACTCGCAACGACTACGAAGTTGGAATGGGAACCTTTCAGGGTGCAAAGAATCCAGAAACAGAAGTTTTCAACGAATTTCCTAGCTACGTAAAAGAGAATTTGGACCCTAAAAAGAACAAGAAAGTCGCTATGTTTTGCACGGGTGGCATTCGCTGTGAGAAAGCGTCTTCCTACATGCTTAGTCAAGGGTTTGAAGAGGTCTACCACCTGAAAGGCGGCATTTTAAAATATCTCGAAGAAGTCCCAGAAGAAGAGAGCCTATGGCACGGAGAATGTTTCGTCTTCGATGAGAGGGTCGCCATCAAACATGGGCTAGAAATCGGTTCATACGACATATGCTATGCCTGTGGTCATCCAGTTTCGACTGAGGATAAAGTGTCTTCGGCATATGAGAGCGAGGTATCTTGCCCACATTGTATTGAAGAAGCTACAGCGGAAAAAATTGGGTATTTACGCGATCGCAAACACCAACGTCAGCTCAGCAAAAGATCTCAAAAGCAGCGAATGCAGCAGAGTTAGCAGAGAGTGGCTTTGTACTCTCGATAGAAAAGCTAGAATGAACAGGTATGATTCCGCAGTTGCTCTCGGCTATTTTGCAGAGGAAACAGATGATACAGACTCTTCCGGCCAATAGGATAAGCCTTTACGACCTTGAGAAAAAGTTTCAGCTAGAGCAAGCTCAGTCCGCTTCGTTCTTCGAGGAATGGCAAGTAGAGCTACCGCCTATTAGTGAAGCAGAACAACAGCGTCTAGATCGGGTGCAGGCCTCTATGGCCAACTTAGAACGGCGGTCTGTGCTCGAAAACACAGTTAAGCTGGCGGTCTTGGCCCCACTCCTTGATCTTTCAGGGTTCTTTCTACCTCCTTTTTATGTCAGCACCGAAGATATGGTCAATATCGAAGCCACTGACAGCAGCTTAGTGATTCAGGGCCGTATAGACATTCTGGTCATCAAAGAAGCCCTTTGGCTACTCGTTATTGAATCGAAGCGGGCTGAATTTTCACCTAAAGTGGGTGTTCCGCAGGCATTAGCTTACATGTTGGCAGCGCCAGAAAGAGCAACTCCGTGCTATGGGTTGGTCACCAACGGAACTGACTTTGTGTTTTTAAAGTTAGCCTTTGAGAACGGACCTGAGAATAGGCCGAAATATGGAAAATCGCGCCAGTTTGTTCTAGGTCAAGACAACGACTTAGAGAAAGTCCTCCAAATCTTCAAACACCTTGCAGACATTCTAGGGAAATAGCTATCCCTCTACGGCTATCCCTCCACATTAGTCCTACCGAATTTTGATTCACCGCTTGCGAGCTAGCAGCAGTCCGTCGCCCACAGGCAACAGGCTCATTGTCACCCGTTCGTCATCACGCACTTTCTCGTTCAGCGCCCGAATGCGCTTAGTTCGATTGTCTTGAACTTTAGGATCAGCTACACGTCCATACCAAAGCGTATTGTCTACAGCAATCAGGCCACCAGGACGCAATAGCTGAAGTGACTTTTCGTAGTAGCTGTCGTAGTTGCTTTTGTCGGCGTCGATGAAGGAAAAGTCAAAGGTACCAGATTCGCCTTTAGCGATCAGGTCGTCGAGTGTGTCTAGAGCGGGGGCAATGCGGAGGTCTATCTTGTGGGCGACGTTGGCTTTTTGCCAATAGGGAAGGGCGATCGCACAGTCGCTCTCATTCACGTCACAAGCCACAACCCGCCCATCCTCTGGCAGCGCTAGCGCCACCGTCAGCGCACTGTAGCCCGTAAATACGCCAATTTCTAGCGTCTTCCTTGCACCTATCAGCTGCACCAGCAGAGTCATAAACTGCCCCTGCTCCGGCGAAATCTGCATCCTTGCCTGCGAATGCTGCGCCGTTCGAGCCCTTAGCTCAGCTTGCACCGTAGTCTCACGCAGTGACGCTGATAACAGGTAAGCGTACAGCCGGTCGTCAAGCTCAATTGATCGATTAGACATAAATCAGCTTATGCCGCACACATCACCCGACGCATCGTCTTCATATTACCGGGCAAATCGTGCCGAATCGCCTGCTCAATCAAGAAGCTGGGCACCGGAATCAAAGGCGTTGCCTTCACAGAGTAAGTCAGCAGCGTTCCTTGAGCGTAGTCTTCCAAAGTCAAATCAGCCGCAAAATCTGAAAAGGTACCGCGCTCAAAGCGGAACTGAATCTTCTGATGCAGCGTTTCAATCACCTGCAGGTAAATTTCCACCTGCGCTGAAAACATCATAAACGCCTTGCGAGCGACCTGATACAGGCGGCGAGTCGCGGGATGCGTCTTCGTTTGGCGCTTCGCTTCTAGCACCTGGCTCTGCACAATGTCTGGAAAGTAGTGCACCCACTTGCTGTAGTCCGTCAGCTGCTGCCAGGTTTGCGATCGCACCATCGGCACATACATCGTCGCCGTCACCGCCGCACCCGAACTCACAGACGTTATAGAGATCAGCACATCGCCCTGCAAAAGCGATATTTCCTGCTGCTGTGTAACCCGATGAGCTGTAAGCGTTGAAGAAGCTGTCATATAGCTATATAGATTGGGAAAGGACACACTGAGCGAAAACGAGGAGATAGTATTTTTTATAGTTGAGATAAAGCCAGCCAAGAACACGTATGCCCAGAAGATCCAACTGGCTTAACTCACCGCCATTATTGCCTAGTTTTACGGAGACCATATCAAGCTCACAACAAGGCCAATATAAACTTTTAGTGAACATACACAGGCTACTGCCATAGCTCGATGAGAGAATGCCCGATCCCCTTTGGATAGATGGCAGCGTTTGTAGGTAAGATAGCTGAAACTACCGTGTTTTGTTGCGATAAAAATCGCTGCGGGAAGTCGCTGCTAATTCTTGCCGTTGAGCCCCATGCCTAGAAAATTTCGAGTTAAACCTGGATCGCAGCTGCTCCTGTTCTTGGTGCTATTTACCATAGGCGTTTGGGTCTTACGCGGTCTCAGGCTGCTGTCTTTCGTTCCGGGCCTAGTCATTTGGCTACTGATTCTCGCCTGCATAGCTGTCTTTGTCTTCAATAGCCTGCAGTCCACTCGCTAAGCACGCCTCTTGCTTGCGCCGCTCTTCCATAGCCCGCCCCACAGTCAGGTTCAGTAAGTCGCCAATCAGCATTACCAACGACGTAATCCACAGCCACAGCAGCAGCACAATCACCGTCGCCACCGCGCTGTACACAAAGTTGCCAAAGTGGGTAACGTACAGACGAAAGAGCCCCGACACCACCGCCCACGAGAGCGCCGCGAGCAAAGCCCCTGGTAGCAAAGGTTTACCGGTTGCCCAGCGACTAGGCCCAAACCGATAGATAAAAGCAAACGCCGCCGACATAATGCTCAGCGCCAGCGGCCAGCGAAATAAGCTCCAGGCTTCAGACACCCAAAAGCCGATATCGCCCTGACTACGATCTACTAGCTGCTGCACCACCCAATCGCTGATAAATACCAGCGTAGAGGCCGTAATCAGCAGTGCAATTGTCCCTAGCGTCAGCGTAATAGAAACCAGCCTTGCCTTCCAAAAAGGTCGGCGCTTTTTCAGCGGAATTTGATGCATCTGGTCGAGTGCTCGCATTGCCGCGCTCATCGCCCCGGCAGACGCCCACAGCGCAAACAGAAAACTCACCGAAAAAAGACCTCGGCTCTGGCTGTCGGTCACCACCTTCTCAAAACCGTAAATTAGCTCAGGCACGCCACCAGGAGCAACCTCAGTCAGCTGCCCGGCTAGGTTAGCAAAGGTTTTCTTCAAGGGGCTAAACAGCCCAATCGCCGTTAAGAAAGCGAGAATGCCTGGGAACAAGCCCAGCATCCAGTTGTAGGCCATTTCTGAAGCTAGGCTAGGTAGCCGCTGTCTGAATGTCGTGCGCACCACCCGTTTTACGACTAGCGGATTTATGTAGCTCAAAAAACGAACGAATTCCACAGGCGATAGCACTCGCCAAACTCGCTGAATTGGCTGCTGCTGCCGATAGGTCGCATATATTTTCTTCGAGATGACACGACGACGAGACAAGGCGTTCCTATTGCTACTGAAATACGATTCACACCTTTATATAGCTCTACCGAGTAGCAAATTCAACCCTCACATCGGCCTGTATAGGCGCTACATGTCTTAGAACTCACCTTTAAGGAGACTCGAAATACTTCGTAGGCGCTATTTATGTTTTTGGGAACATAGGCCCGATTTGTTCAGTTCCAGGGCGGCTATACCTACCTATTGAAGCCGTGAACACCGAATCATAGAAAGCTCTCGCATTCTCTACAATACATACATACGCTCAATGGCTGAGGCGTTACCAGCAGCCTTTACAGTTTTTAGAGCTGTTTGGTGATGTGCTACCCCCGTAGCTTGGGCTACGTTCGCTAGCTGCATATCAGTCACGTATAAGTCAGTTCGCACCATTCACCCCATACTGATTCACTTCATACTGATCTGAGAAGGAACCTATGCAGATTAACGACCCCACCAAATTCACCGAAAAAGTATACAGCGCGATCAACAGTACGGTGGATATTGTTAAGCGCTCTAGCCACCAGCAGCTAGAACCTGAGCACCTTATGCTGGCGCTGCTAGAACAGGAAGGCTTGACCTCTCGCATTTTTGAGAAGGTCGGCTTGCCAGTCAACGAACTTAAAGATAGAACGACTGCGTTTATTGATAAGCAGCCCAAGGTAAAAGGCACAAGTGAGTCGGTATACATTGGCAACTACGCCAGTGCGCTACTAGATAGAGCAGATACCTACCGCCAGGCGTTTGATGACGACTACATTTCTATTGAGCACGTGGTGCTGGGCTACGCCAAAGACAAACGCTTCGGCCAGGCGCTGCTTAAGAACTTCGGTATTAGTGAGAAAGATTTACAGCAAGCAATTACGCAAATTAGAGGTAGCCAAAAAGTGAGCGATCAAAACCCTGAAGGCAAGTACGAATCATTAGAAAAATACGGGCGAGACCTGACTGCCTATGCGCGTGAAGGACGCCTAGATCCTGTAATTGGCCGAGATGATGAGATTCGTCGTACGATTCAGATTTTGTCGCGTCGTACCAAGAATAATCCGGTGCTAATTGGGGAGCCGGGCGTGGGTAAAACTGCGATCGCAGAAGGTCTTGCCCAGCGTATCGTCCGTGGCGACGTCCCCCAGTCTTTACAAGATCGCACCCTTATCTCACTAGACATGGGCGCGCTGATTGCTGGTGCTAAGTACCGAGGCGAATTTGAAGAGCGTCTTAAAGCGGTCCTCAAAGAAGTCACCGAATCTAGCGGTCAAATTGTTCTATTTATTGACGAGATTCACACTGTTGTCGGTGCAGGCGCGTCTCAAGGCGCGATGGATGCGGGCAACTTACTCAAGCCGATGCTGGCTCGCGGTGAGCTGCGCTGTATTGGTGCGACCACGCTAGATGAGTACCGTCAGCATATCGAGAAGGATGCGGCGCTAGAGCGTCGATTCCAGCAGGTGTATGTTGACCAGCCTTCGGTAGAAGACACGGTTTCGATTCTTCGCGGTCTTAAGGAACGCTACGAAGTTCACCACGGTGTGAAAATTGCTGACGGCGCGCTAGTAGCGGCGGCGGCGCTGTCGACTCGCTATATTAGCGATCGCTTTCTCCCAGACAAGGCCATTGACCTGGTCGACGAAGCCGCCGCCAAGCTCAAAATGGAAATCACCTCCAAGCCAGAGGAGCTTGACGAAGTGGATCGACGCATTCTGCAAATGGAAATGGAGCGCCTTTCTTTACAAAAAGAAAGCGATCCCGCTTCTGTTGACCGGCTGCAAAAGTTGGAGAGGGAACTGGCTGATCTCAAAGAAGGACAAGCAGAACTGAGCGCTCAGTGGCAGGCAGAAAAAGACACCATCGGCAGAGTGCAGACCATTAAAGAAGAGATTGATCGGCTAAATGTAGAGATTGAGCAGGCCGAGCGCGCGGCTGAACTCAACAAAGCGGCTGAGCTGAAGTACGGCAAACTGCCTGCGCTTCAAAAAGAGCTTGCAGACGCAGAGCAGGCGATTAGCGATACGCAAACCTCTGGCAAAACTTTGCTGCGTGAGGAAGTCACCGAGTCTGATATTGCAGAGATCATCTCTAAGTGGACAGGTATTCCGCTTAGTAAACTGGTGGAATCTGAGATGCAAAAGCTGCTGAACCTGGAAGACGAGCTGCACGAGCGGGTGATTGGCCAAGATGAGGCGGTGACGGCGGTGGCCGATTCTATTCAGCGATCGCGCGCCGGACTCGCCGACCCCGATCGCCCCATGGCCAGCTTCATCTTCCTGGGGCCTACAGGCGTGGGTAAAACCGAGCTAGCAAAAGCCCTTGCTAGCTACCTGTTCGACACCTCTGATGCTATGGTCCGCATCGACATGTCTGAATATATGGAGAAGCACTCTGTCTCTCGCTTGGTCGGTGCGCCTCCAGGCTATGTCGGCTACGACGAGGGCGGCCAGCTCACCGAAGCCGTACGCCGTCGCCCCTTCTCCGTCATTCTGTTCGATGAAATTGAGAAAGCTCACCCGGACGTCTTCAACATTCTCTTGCAGGTATTGGATGACGGTCGCATTACCGACTCACAAGGTCGCACGGTGGATTTCACCAATTCCATCATCATCATGACGAGCAACATTGGCTCTCAGTACATCCTGGATATTGCTGGGGACGATACTAAGTACGATGAAATGCGATCGCGTGTTACCGAAGCCCTACGCGGCCAGTTCCGCCCTGAGTTTCTCAACCGTATCGATGAAATCATCATCTTCCACGCGCTGATGAAGTCTCAGCTGCGCGACATCGTTAAAATCCAAATCAAGCGATTGGAAAGCCGCCTCGAAGCGAAAAAGCTTACTCTCAAGCTCTCTGAGGCCGCTCTCGACTTCGTTGCCGATGTTGGCTACGATCCTACCTACGGCGCGCGTCCGCTTAAGCGAGCTATCCAGCGTGAGGTAGAGACCAAAATAGCAAAAGCTATTCTACGCAGCGAATTTCTCCCTGGCGATACTATTTTCGTCGATGTAGAGAATGAGCGACTGGCATTCAAGCGATTGCCTGCTGAACTTGTAACTGCTTAGTAGCAAGAATCAAACGCATCCAACTCATCGAACCTCCTCAGCCCCTTCTCCTCTTCGAGGAGAAGGGGCTGAGGAGGTTGACTCTTTCCTGGCGAGAGAGCCGGGGTTGAAGACTTTTGATGTATGGATATTGTTTTAGGTTTATCTCTTAATCGCTAGTTATAGGTAAATAAGAACTCTCTGGCCAATCTATCTCTGGCTAGAGAGTTTTTTCATTGATTTACTCACCCACAGACAATTCTCGAAGCCGACTCTCATCTAAACCGGCAGCTAGTCAGCGATTATCTGCCTAATCAATGAGGTAGCGCCCATCACAGCGTGCTAGAGATATGTTGCTGATCTACCTATAGGTGGATGCTAAAAATCTTCTGCTACATCTCTCAAGTCTAGTCTGACAGTGATGTTGTTCTTTTTTTGGATAACAGGTTTAGAAAAGGTAACAAGGGGGCACTCTAAACCGAAGACCACTCTTCTCTAAGTAGATCAGTGCCATCAAATCTCTTGCCATAACGATCTGAACCTGCTGATAAATAAAGGTTTTAAGAAAAAGCCATTTTATAAATGATTAGGCCAACCTACTAACATTTCATTGTCTCATGCTCAAAACCTTAGCGGAAAGCATTTCCCGGATTCGTCAGCCCTTAGCCTTAGATGAGATTTTTCAAACAACCGCTACGGAAGTTAGGCGGTACTTAAACGCTGATCGGGTAGCCGTTTTTCGTCTTTATCCAGAGAGAAATTGGGAAGGAGAATTTGTCTCAGAAGATGTAACCGAAGGCTGGAAATCTGTGCTAGCAGAGCGGGTCTACGACGATTGCTTTGGTGAGCGGTTTGCGCCTCAGTACGAGCAGGGTAAGTTTCAAGCGGTAACCGATATTCACGATGCGGGTTTGAGCACTTGCCATATCGAAATTTTAGGCCGCTTCGAGGTTCGAGCCAATCTAGTGGTTCCTGTGCTCAAGAACAAATCTCTTTGGGGCTTGCTGTGTATTCATCAGTGCGATCGCCCCCGAGAATGGCGGTCAGCAGAAATAGAGTTTATTCAGCACATCGCCGAACATTTCGGCGTCGCCGTACAGCAGTCAGAATACATACTAAAGGCCCAGGCCCAGGCCGTTGAACTAGCTCAAAAGATAGAGAAAGAACAAGCGTTAGCTCAAACGATTAGCAAGGTACGGCAATCGCTAGAATTGGAGGATCTATTTCAGTCGGTAGCAACAGAGGTACGTCAGCTGCTGAAGGCAGATCGGGTTGCTGTCTTCAAATTCTATCCAGAAAGAGACTGGGAAGGGGAGTTTATCTCAGAAGATGTTGTTGACGACTGGCCTTCTGCGCTAAAGCAAAAGGTGTACGATCACTGCTTCGGCGAACAATTTTCGCAGCAGTATTTAAAAGGTCGAGTGCAGGCTGTGGCCAACATCCACTCTGCGGGCTTAAGCGATTGCCACGTAGATATTTTAGGAAGGTTTCAGGTGCAGGCCAACCTGGTGGTTCCAGTCTTACAGGCTGACCAGCTGTGGGGATTACTTTGCGTTCATCAATGCGAAGCGCCTCGTCAATGGTACGAGGATGAGATTGAGTTCGTTCAGCATATCGCCGAACACCTGAGTGTTGCCCTAAAACAGGCAGACGCCCTGGCCCAGGTTCGCTATCAGAGTGAACAGCAAAAAGCCCTAGCTGGTGTAATCTCTCGCATTCGTGAATCCATCGACTTAACAACCATTTTTGCCACTACCACCCGAGAAGTTCGGCAGCTGCTGCAAACAGATCGCGTCTGCATTTTCGCGCTCTCGCCAGAAAACTTGGGATCCGGCGAATTTATCGCTGAAGACTACGTAGATGGACTCTCTTCTGTAATTGCAGAGGAAATACAAGACTACTGTTTTGACGAAAACTACACTCAGCTGTATCAGAAAGGGCGGATGTTTGTATCGGCCAATATCACGACAGCAGGCTTACAGAACCGTCATGTCCAAATCCTGGAACGATTTCAGGTGAAAGCGAACGTAGCAGTGCCGCTGCTTAAAGGAGAGCAACTTTGGGGACTGCTCTGTATCCACCAGTGCTTTCACACCCGTGAGTGGAAGGACTCTGAGCTAGAATTTATCAGCCAGATAGCAGAGCAACTCAGCGTCGCATTAAAGCAAGAAGACCAGCTTGAACAAATCAAATCTCAAACTGCCAAACTAGCCGATGTTGAGTTTCGAGAGCGGTCTCTCAATCGTCAAAAGCTGATGTCAGCCACTGTCGATAAAATTCGTCAATCCCTAGATATTCAGCAGATTTTTGATACAACGACCTATGAAGTGCGTCGGCTGATGATGGCAGAACGGATGGCGATCTATCGGTTTAATGCCGATTGGAGCGGTGATTTTGTTGCTGAGTCGATAGCAGAGGGATGGCTGCCGTTAGTCGGTGCGCAGCCGACAGTATCTGATACTCATCTAATGGATACCCAGGGTGGTCGCTACGCTCAGCAGCTAACCTTTGCGGTAAACGATATCTCCCAAGCAGACAATCGAGAGAGTCGCATCACCCTATTAGAAGAGTTTCAAGCGCGTGCGTATGCCGTCGTTCCAATCATGCTCGGCAGCCGGCTGTGGGGCTTGCTAGCAGCCTGCCAGAACTCAGCGCCGCGCTATTGGGAAGCCGATGAAGTTGAACTGCTAGCTCAAATTGGTGGACAGCTAGGCGTGGCCCTACAGCAGGCCGAAGGAATGGTTCAAGTGCAGCAGCAGTCTGAAGCGCTGCAAAAAGCAGCCGAGCGTCAGCGAGGACTTTCACGTACCATCGACAAAATTCGTCAGTCGTTGGATATTGACGTCATCTTCAAAACAACAACCCAAGAAGTGCGACAGCTACTAGCGGTAGACCGGGTGGCAATCTACCGCTTTCACGAAGGCTGGCGGGGTGCGTTTGTTGCCGATTCTATTGCAGATGGCTGGCAGGCGACGACGCCGTCTCAGACCGTGATCGAAAAAGTACTGGCGACGCCGGAGAAAAATGGCCAGTATCCTCGCAATGAGGTGTTTGTACCGATTTCTCAAGGAGAAAAACTATGGGGTCTGCTGATGGCCTATCAAACCTCTAGTCCCCGATATTGGGAAGATGCAGAGGCTGATCTATTAGCGCAAGTCGGCTCTCAGCTCGGAATTGCCCTTCAGCAGGCGGAGCTGCTACAGGAAACACAACAAAAAACAGCACAATTGAATCAAGCGTTGCAACAGCTTCAGGGCACGCAGGCTAGGTTAGTGCAGGGAGAGAAGATGGCTAGCCTGGGTCAAATGATGGCCGGAATAGCGCATGAAATCAACAATCCAGTTAGTTTTGTTTTTAGCAATGTAAAGCCGGCCCAAGACTATACTTCTGATCTGCTGGCGTTGCTATCGCTCTATCAGCAGCAGTACCCCAAGCCAGATAACGTTATTCAGCGTAAGCGTGATGAGGTGGACGTTGACTTTCTGACAGAAGACTTGCCGAAGCTTATCGACTCTATGAATATGGGTGCAGTGCGAATTCAAGAGATTGTTGAAAGTATGCGAGTCTTTTCCCGGCTAGATGAAGCGGCTTGCAAAGCCGTCGATATCCGTCAGGGCATTGAGAGCACGCTTTTGATATTAAGCCATCGGCTGAAAGTTCAGCCTCACCGACCGGTGATTGAGGTGGTCAAAGCGTATGGTGACTTGCCTGCGGTTCATTGCTATGCCAGTCAATTGAATCAGGTTTTTATGAACCTTTTGAGCAACGCAATCGATGCGTTAGAAGAGGTGTCAGACAGTGAAAGACCCCTTGAAATCCGGATTGTGACCGATTGGGTAAAAGAACACAACAGTGTTGTAATCCAGATTGAAGATAACGGCGCTGGAATATCGGAGGCAATTCTTGCTAATATCTTTGATCCTTTTTTCACCACTAAGCCAGTGGGTAAGGGAACTGGACTCGGGCTATCTATTAGCTACCAAATCATAACGGAGCTTCACCATGGCAAGCTGATGGCTTGTCGTGGCTCTGATGCAGGCACGACCTTTCGGATAGAGATTCCGATTTCGCAGGCTGAAAGTGCCTGATTGGAAATTGAAACCACCGTGTCTTTTGATAATCATTAGACAGACCGAGATGGTCAGTGGGAACCGTAATGGAAAAGCCTGCTATCACGCTTACTAACTGTTATGACCGCTACAACTTCACAACCAACCGCTGTAGAACCGCTGCTTGTTCCCCTGCCACGTACGTTGAGTCTAATTGAAACGCTGGGGTTTGGTCTTACTGGTCTGCTTCTATGGCTCAGCGTTGCGCCAGGAGCACATGCAGAACTAGGCGCTCAGGCTATGTGGGTTTGGATTCCAGGCGCGCTGCTAGGGGCAATCGTTAACTTTCAGGTGCGTCAGCTAGGCCAGCAACTGCCCAATGTCGCCGGAGGAACACCTAGCTACCTGACCCATCTCCTACCCGATTTCCCCTGGCTGACTCGCTACGCGGCGCTCGGTTATTTCCTCAGCTGGATTGCCGTGCTATCGGTAAACGCCATTATCCTGACGGAGCTAATCCGGTCGAATCTAATGCTAATAGGTGTTGTCCTTCCAGAGACAGGGCTAAAAGTTGGATTTGTGCTGTTGGCTTTTGTCGTAGCGTTTAGCGGTAGCAGAGCACTTAGCACGCTCCATTTAGCTTTTTTACTGCCTGCGGTAGGGCTGCTGTTGGTCTTTTGCGTTCAGGGGAGCGTTTGGCTGCTTGCTACCGATCAGCCTCAAGCTTGGACGACGATGGCTTCTACGAGCCCCCCTTTCTCGCTCCAAGGCTGGGCAAAATGGTACCTCAATGGTACTTATGCATTCTATGCCTGCGAAACCGCCTCGGCTTTTGTTGCCGATAGCAAGCAGCCTCAAAAAACGCTGCAAAGTTTAGTCGCAGTCGCAGTGCTGATTCCGATAGTGTATGTAGTGGGGTCCTGGCTACTGTTGCACCTGCCAATCAGTACGGTAGATCCTCAAGATCCCTTTCTAGCTTTGCTAGCTGCGGCTGAACCTTACTGGGGCACAGCTACCCCTCTACTCGTCACGTTTTTAATCGTGTCAAGCTGCCTGCTATCTTTTGCGACGGCTGTCTCCATCGCGCCCCGGGTGCTGTATCAGCTTGCTAAAGACCAACAAATTTCGCCGCTATTTGCGAGTGTGTCAGAGCAGGGCGTATTCGGCCCAGGCCTATGCCTGTCGCTGTTGTTGAGCTTAGGCTGCCTAGTCTGGAACGACCTGCATCAGATTGTTATGGTCACTGGGGTAGGCTGGCTGACTGCCTTTATCGTGCTACACGTAGGCCTGTGGTTTCAGCGAGAGCAGACAGGTGGCTTCTTCCCGTGGATAGCACTGGCAATGGCTGTATTAGAAGTACTGGTCTTAATTGTTGGCGGATGGGCCTGGGGCATTGGGAATCTGTTAATTGGGCTGTTGCTTCCACTGGTGATAATCCTGTGCGATCGGTTGTTCTGTAGATTTTCTCCGCAGCTATCTAGGTGGCTGGGTCGGCTAAAATATACGACTGGCGATCGCGCAAATTTCGAGACGTTAATTGCCCTACAAGTAACACTCTTAGTTGGGTTCACTAGCCTAGTAGTCGCTGTTAGCTGGCGGGCAAGCGCTGTCATTTCTCGCGCGGCTACCAGCCCATCTGTAGACTTCTTAGCTGTTTTAATATTAGTCATGTCTTATCTGGGCGTGGCGATCGCCTGCTGGACTGTCTTCCCTCAAATTACCGCTATCAACAAGGCTCGGCAGTCAGCCGAATCAATCTCTAAGGAGCTCAGCGTTGCACTTCAGCAGGTTCAGCAGGCTCAGCTTCAGATAGTGCAGCAGGAAAAGCTCTCAAGCTTGGGACAACTCGTTGCAGGGATTGCTCACGAGATCAACAATCCTGTTAGCTTTGTCCACGGCAATCTCACTCATGTCGAGGATTACGCAAATGACTTGTTGGCGCTTGTTCAGCTGTACCAAAGTAGTTATCCTAATGCGACAGACGAGATCACAACAGAAACTGAAGCGATTGATTTTGAATTTCTGTCAGAAGATCTGCCTAAAATGCTGAACTCAATGAGGCTAGGAACGGATCGTATCCGCGAGATTGTACTTTCTTTGCGCAATTTTTCTCGCAAAGATGAGTCCACCTGCAAGTCTGTTGATGTTCATGACGGCATAGACAGCACGCTACTCATTTTGCAGCATCGTTTAAAAGCGACCTCTGATCGTCCAGAAATCAAGGTGCTGCGAGACTATGGCGAGCTTCCTTTAATAGAATGCTATCCTAGCCAGCTCAACCAGGTTTTTATGAATGTTCTGGTTAACGCTATAGATGCTATGGAAGAATCTAATGCAGAGCGTGACTATGAAGACATTGAAGCTAAACCAAATCACATCGTTATTCGTACTGAAGCTGTAGATGGAGAATGGATTGCGATCGCGATTACTGATAACGGTCCTGGCATTCCAAAAGATATTCGCGATCGCATTTTTGATCCCTTTTTCACCACCAAGCCCGCTGGAAAGGGAACCGGACTAGGCATGTCGATTAGCTATCAGATCGTCGCTCAGCATCATAGAGGCAAACTCCACTGCATCTCGCATCCCAATCAGGGTACTGAGTTCACTATTCAAATCCCTCAAGGAATAGGCAGTCGACCCAACGATTGAATCGACTAAGAGGCAAGGGTACGCTGAGTGATTTAAGGCAGTTCAGTCGTGCCCATGAGATAGCGATCGCACTCCCGCGCAACCCCTCTGCCTTCATTAATTGCCCACACAATCAAACTCTGCCCGCGACGGCAGTCACCCGCAGCAAAGACGCCCGGCTTATTTGTCGTGTATTCTTCATGTTCAGCTTTAATGTTGCTGCGCTCAGTTTTCTCTAAACCCAACGCATCCATCAAAGGAGATTCTGGGCCAAGAAACCCCATCGCCAGCAGCACTTGCTGCGCAGGCATGACAATCTCAGTGCCTTCAATATGGATAGGCGTGAAGCGACCGTTCTCATCGCGCTCCCACTTTACTTCTACCGTATGGACAGCGGCGACATTGCCATCGTCATCGCCTTCAAACTTTGTAGCTGTTCTCACATAGCCGCGAGGATCTTCACCGAACAAAGCCTTTGCTTCTTCTTGCCCGTAGTCCAAGCGATAAATCTTTGGCCATTCGGGCCAGGGATTAGTCGCCGCTCGAATCTCAGGCGGCTTAGGCATAATCTCTAGCTGATTCACATTCTTACAGCCCTGGCGAATCGATGTGCCCACACAGTCTGTACCGGTGTCGCCACCACCGATGATGACAACATCTTTCCCTTCTACAGAGATATAGTTATCGCCTTTCTTACCATCTAGAACGGCCTGCGTGTTTGCCGTCAAAAACTCCATTGCAAAGTTGATACCGTTCAGCTCTCTGCCTTCAATGGGCAAGTCTCTAGGGCGAGTAGACCCCGTGCAAACAATCACAGAATCATAGTCGCTCAGCAGCTTCTCAGCCGGTAGGTCTGTACCTACTTCGGTGTTGCAAGTAAAAGTGATGCCCTCCGCTTCAAGGACATCCAAGCGACGACGAACAATGTCTTGCTTGTCGAGCTTCATGTTGGGAATGCCGTAGGTAAGCAGCCCACCAGGGCGGTCAGCCCGTTCAAAGACGGTGACGGTATGGCCCGCTTTGTTTAGCTGATCCGCAGCGGAAAGGCCAGCGGGGCCAGAGCCGACAACCGCGACTTTTTTGCCCGTGCGCTTTTCGGGCGGACGCGGAACAATCCAGCCTTCTTCCCACCCTTTCTCGATGATGGAGTACTCAATATTCTTAATCGTCACGGGTGGGTTGGTTAGGCCCAGAACGCAGGAGCCTTCGCACGGCGCGGGGCAAACGCGGCCTGTAAACTCAGGGAAGTTGTTGGTCTTGTGGAGGCGATCTAGCGCTTCACGCCACAGACCTCGGTAGATTAAGTCATTCCACTCGGGGATAAGGTTGTTGATAGGGCAGCCGCTGGCCATGCCGCTGATCAGTTCGCCCGTGTGGCAGAAGGGCGTGCCGCAATCCATGCAGCGTGCGCCCTGGTCTTGCAGAGCCCCATCTGGCATGGCCTTGTGAAATTCATTCCAGTTCTGAATGCGTTCTTTGGGCGCGGTTTCGGTAGGTGCTTCGCGCAGGTGCTCAATAAAGCCGGTTGGTTTTCCCATGGGTTTGCTTGGAGGAGATGTTTAGTTGTTGTTAATGTTTGAGTGCGCGGTGTCCCTTCAAGCGGGGCACCCGCTGTCGGTATGCGGTAAACAGAATCGAGCTAGCTGCCGCTGACTCTAGCGAGGTCGCGAGCATTCTCTTCAAAGGCGGCGGACATAGCCTCATCGTTACTGAGTCCGGCATCTAGCGCTTTTTGAATGTGTTGCAGTACGCGCTTGTAGTCGCGAGGCATCACTTTTACAAACTTCGGCAGGGTCGCATCCCAGTTCTCTAAGAGAGATTTGGCTTTGTCGCTGCCAGTATAGTCTGCATGGCGCTGAACGATCTCTTTGAGGTCTTTGCCTTCTTCAGCAGTTTCAATTCGCTCTAGGCCGACCATTTCCGTATTGCAGCGGCTAGCAAAGTCTTCAGCTTCATCGAGGACGTAGGCAACGCCGCCACTCATGCCAGCAGCAAAGTTACGGCCTGTGATGCCCAATATGACGGCTTTACCGCCAGTCATGTATTCGCAGCCGTGGTCGCCAATGCCTTCTACAACAGCTTCAGCACCGGAGTTGCGAACGCAGAAGCGCTCACCCGCTTGACCGTTGATGTAGGCTTCTCCCTGGGTCGCTCCATATAGGGCAACGTTGCCAGCGATGATGTTGTCAGCAGCGACCAGCGAGGAGGACGCGGATGGATGAACAATGAGCTTACCGCCGCTGAGTCCTTTGCCGAAGTAGTCGTTTGTGTCGCCTTCTAGCCTCAGGGTCATGCCCTTTGGAATGAATGCGCCAAAGCTTTGACCCGCTGTGCCCTGGAATTGCAGCTGTACGGTGTCTTCGGGAAGACCTCCCCAGTGCTTTTTGGTGATCTCGTTGCCGACGATGGTACCGACGACTCGGTTGATGTTGGTAATAGGAAGCGTTGCGGAGACTTTTTCACCATTTTCGATGGCGGGTTTACAAATCTCCAACAGCTTTGTGATGTCAAGAGATTTGTCGAGACCGTGGTCTTGCGCTTCGGTACAGTAGCGACCGATTTCAGGGCCAACATCTGGCTTATGAAGCAAAGGTGAGAGGTCGATGCCTTTCGCTTTCCAGTGCTCAATGGCTTGCTTCGGTGCGAGCTTTTCGGTGCGGCCTACCATTTCGTCAAGCGTGCGGAAGCCAAGCTCGGCCATGATTTCTCGCGTTTCTTGGGCGATGAATTTCATGAAGTTAACGGCGTAGGCAGGATCGCCGTTGAACTTGCTGCGCAGGTCTGGGTTTTGAGTGGCAACGCCGACAGGGCAAGTGTTGAGGTGGCACACGCGCATCATGATGCACCCTAAGGTGACGAGCGGTGCGGTGCTAAAGCCAAATTCTTCTGCGCCAAGAAGGGCTGCGATCGCAACATCTCTTCCCGTCTTCATCTGCCCATCCGTCTCAATCACAATCCGACTGCGCAAATTGTTTAGCACCAGGGTCTGATGCGTTTCGGCTAAGCCTAGCTCCCAAGGTAAGCCAGCATGCTTAATCGAAGTTTGAGGAGAAGCGCCCGTACCACCATCGAAGCCCGAAACAAGAACAACATCGGCGTGTGCTTTTGCCACACCCGCTGCAATCGTTCCCACACCAACTTCCGAAACCAGCTTGACGCTGACTCTGGCTTCTCGGTTCGCGTTCTTCAGATCATGAACCAGCTCAGCGAGATCTTCAATAGAGTAGATGTCGTGGTGAGGCGGCGGAGAAATCAGGCCTACACCCGGCGTAGAGTTACGCACCTTGGCAATCCAGGGGTATACCTTTTTGCCAGGTAGCTGACCGCCTTCACCGGGCTTGGCACCTTGAGCCATCTTGATTTGAATCTCTTTGGCTTGTGAGAGATAGAGGCTGGTAACGCCAAAGCGACCCGAAGCGACCTGCTTGATTGCACTGTTCTTAGAGTCGCCTTGTTCATTCGTCCAGGTATAGCGCTCAGGGTCTTCGCCGCCTTCGCCTGTGTTAGAGCGGCCACCGATGCGGTTCATTGCGATCGCCAGCGTTTCATGCGCCTCCTGCGAAATCGATCCGTAGCTCATTGCCCCAGTCTTAAAGCGTTTCATAATCGCTTCAGTCGATTCCACTTCCTCAATAGGAATGGGCTCACCTGGCACAAACTCCAACAGATCGCGCAGGCGGAAGAACTGCTTACCCTGCTCATTTACGAGCGCAGAATATTTCTTGAATAGCTCGTAGTTACCGTCGCGAGTCGCCTGCTGCAACAGATGAATACTTTGCGGACTCAGCAAATGCGCTTCACCGTCTTTTCTCCACTGGTACTCACCGCCTACGTCCAGCGTTGCCGCGTTGCTGCTGCCCGCGGCCACTCGCTCAGGAAAAGCGTGACGATGGCGCTGAATCGCTTCTTGCGCCAATACATCCAAGCCCACACCCTGAATGCGCGAAGCCGTCCAGGTAAAGTACTTGCCAATCACAGACTCGTTCAGGCCAATCGCCTCAAAAATCTGTGCACCTCGATAGCTTTGCAGAGTAGAGATTCCAATTTTAGAAGCGACCTTCACCACACCTTTCGTTGCTGCTTTGATGTAGTTCTTACAGGCGTCTTTGAAGTCTATATCGCGCAGCAGATTCTCCTCAATCATGCGTTGGAAGGTCTCGAACGCCATGTAGGGATTAATCGCGCCACAGCCATAGCCCAGCAAAACGGCAAAGTGGTGTACTTCGCGAGGTTCGCCAGATTCGAGCACGATGCCAACGTGAGTCCGCTGACCGTTGCGGATGAGATGGTGGTGCAAGCCCGCGACCGCGAGTAGTGCAGGAATAGGCGCTCTGTTAGCAGCAATATCGCGATCAGAGAGAATGAGGATTTCTTGACCGGCTGCGATCGCTTCATCCGCACTCATACACAGCGCTTCCATTGCACCACTCAGCCCAGCTTCCCCTTCGTCTGGGTCGAACAGGATAGGCAACACCACAGTTTTGAACTGAGTATTGTGCTTAATCTTCGCCAGCTCAGCATTGGTAATAAAGGGCGTTTTTAGCTGAAGCAGTCGGCAGCTTTGCGCCGTTGGTTCCAACAGATTTCGCTCTGAGCCAATTGTCGTAGTCGCAGAGGTGATAATCGCCTCGCGAATGGAGTCAATCGGTGGGTTAGTCACCTGAGCAAACAGCTGTTGAAAATAGTTATACAGCAGCTTGGGTCGCATTGAGAGTACTGGCAGCGGCGTATCTGTACCCATTGCGCCAATCGCTTCTACGCCGTTTTGACCCATCGGTGAAAGTAGCATCCGCAGCTCTTCAAAGGTATAGCCAAAGGCCATTTGACGCTGAGTGACAGCAGCTGGGCTGGTATCAACTTTGGGTTCTGTCGCGTCAGCGGGTGCTTGCAGCGTATCGAGCGTTACTAGATTTTCATCTAGCCACTTTTGATAAGGCGCAGAGGCAGAAATCTCTTTTTTGATTTCCGCATCTGGTACGATGCGACCTTCTTTGGTATCTACCAAGAACATTTTGCCAGGTGCGAGGCGACCTTTCTCGACCACGTCTTCAGAAGGTACCGGCAGCACACCCGCCTCAGAAGCCATGATGACGCGATCATCTTTCGTGACATAGTAGCGACCGGGGCGCAACCCGTTGCGGTCTAGCACTGCGCCCATCTGCGTACCGTCGGTAAAGGCGATAGAAGCCGGACCGTCCCAGGGCTCAATCAGGCAAGAGTGATACTCATAGAAGGCCTTCTTCTCGGCTTCCATGTCAGCATGACCAGACCAGGGCTCGGGCACCATCATCATAAGCGAGTGAGGCAAAGAGCGACCGCTGAGATACAAGAGCTCTAGCGTGTTGTCAAAGATAGTGGAGTCGCTGCCGTCGGTATTGATCAGCGGCCTTGCTTTGTCGAGGTCTTCTCCAAACAGCTCAGACTCAAACATACTCTGGCGGGCTGTCATCCAGTTGATATTGCCGCGCAAGGTATTGATTTCACCGTTGTGCGCGATGTAACGATAAGGGTGCGCCCGCTCCCAGCTCGGAAAGGTGTTCGTGCTGAAGCGAGAGTGAACCAGCGACAGCGCACTTTCCATATCGGGATCGCTAAGGTCCAGATAGTACTTGCCCACCTGCACCGGCATCAGCATACCTTTGTACACAATCGTGCGACACGAAGCGCTAGATACATACCAGTAGCTATCAATATCCATAATGGCGCGGTGAGCCAGCTTGCGCACCAGGTACAGCTTGCGCTCTAGGGCTAGCTCGTCAGTATCGGCGCTCAGCGTGCCCCGACCGATAAAGGCCTGCTGTATAAAGGGCTCACTGTCTTTTGCTGTTGGTCCTAACGATTCGTTGTTCGTCGGCACGTCCCGCCAGCCCAGGACTTCTATACCCGCCGCCGCAGCTACGTTCTCAAAACGTTCGCGACCTTCCATGCGATCGCTCTCATCCGGCGACGCATAAACCATAGCGACACCATACTGACCGGCCTCAGGTAGGTCAATGCCTTCAGCTTTGGCTACCTTAGCCATAAACTTGTGCGGCATCTGTATTAAGATCCCCGCACCGTCACCCGTGTTTGGTTCAGCGCCTACAGCGCCTCGGTGGTCCAGGTTCAGCAAAATAGTCAGCCCCTGCTGCACGATATCGTGAGAGGCTTTGCCCTTCATCTGCACCACAAAACCGACGCCGCAGGCATCATGCTCATTCTGCGGGCTGTAGAGCCCTTGTTGAACTGGGCCAGCAGGCTTTTTTTGAGATTGGTTTTTAAGGCTGGTTACAGTTGGGTCGGAAGGAGCCATCGCAAAAACACCGGGAGGAGAAGGAGTACCGAAAGCCAATCGAAATCGAAGCAGCGTTTTAGCCATTCTGCGCACAGAAAAACCGTGACGAATGAAATATTTCCTGCACAAAAAATATTACAGCGGATGATGAATGGAAAACAATATTTGCTGCTCGACCTCTGTTGTACGAATAGGTTTATTCGTCAACGCTTAAGGGATATACATTGTCCATCAATAGCAGCGATAGACATAACCGCCTTAACAAAATCAACAGATGCCTTAATAAAAACATCATTTTCGTTACAAAAGTCTCCTGCTCTATTTTCTCACACGCAGTTTTTTGTCTTCTTTTATACAGATTAAGTACGCAGGTTAGTCTTTCCCTAGACGACGATGCTGCATACATCGTCATTTTTTGGGAAGAGCGTATGCTTTTCGCCATGTTGCTCGTTGGTACCTTCAGTCCGGCCTGAAGGCGCGGGGATTCCCTAGTCAGTGACATAACTTTCAGAGCCAACGTTACCGCCAAACCCAAAGAGGTCGTGTCTCACAGGGCATTTTCTCTGTCTAGCAGAGTGCTTCCGGTATGCCCTACCGTAGCAAGTCCTTTATTCAGAATGTTGATAGCGGTCATTCTCATCTCTATCTAACTTGCACCCACACTTACAGGTGTGAGTCCGTGTAGAGAGAGACTTTTTCACTATCGTTCCGCAGCTAGAACATGCTTGCGACGTATAGGCAGGACTGGCCGCAACGGTTACCCGGCCAAATATATCGCCGTAGCGCTCTAGCCACGTTCTGAACTGATGCCAACCTGCATCAGCAATCGACTTAGCCAAGTTGTGATTCTTGACCATGTTTCGGATTCTCAAATCTTCGTACGCTACGAGGTCGTTAGACCTCATCACGGACAGCGCCAGTTTTACAGCGTGGTCTTTTCGCTGGCGTGAAGTCGTGAGGTCGAACCGGGCCAGTCGATTAATCGCTTTCTTGCGGTTGGCTGACCCTTTTTTCTTCCTGGAAACACGACGAGCCAGCTTTTTACGCTTAGCCTCGCGCTTTCGGTAGAAGCGGGGGTTCTCTACTTTCTCACCATTGGAATCGGTGTAGAAGTCAGCCAATCCAACGTCTAAGCCGATTGTATTCCCCGACGGCTCTAGCGTCTCTTTTCGGTCAACGGCTACGCAGAACTGGCAGTAGTAGCCATCTGCGCGGCGAATCAGCCTTACTCGTTAAAGCTCAGCCTTACTCGCTTAATTAGCTTCTCAGCATAATTAGCAAGGTCATGAGTGCCTACCAACTTCAAAAGGCCAATGCCTTTCTTGTCGGTGAACTTAATTCGCTTCGGCGCTGTCAGTTTCCAACCAGACGTTTTGTACTCGACTGAGCGAGCAAACTGCTTGAACTTAGGAAAACCAACAGGCTGAACGCCTTGCTTGCAGTTGTCGTAGAAGCGGCTAATCGCAGACCAAGCGCGTTCAGCGCTAGCCCGCCTTGCCATACTGTTGAGTTCATTGGCAAAAGGACACTCCTTAGCTAGCTGCTTGCACAGCTTGCTCAAGTCGTATTTGGACGTGCCCCTAACATCCATCCACAAACGTAAAGCCTTGTTCTGAACAAACTGCCCAATTCTGATAGCTTCGTCTATTGCGGCAAACTGTTGAGCCTTTGCCTTAACCTTGTACTCTAAAATCAACATGTTCTTACACTATTACGATGAGCGTAAAGTGTGGGTTAGTCTCTGTAAAGTCTGGATGTTCCCTAGCGGTCACTTGAGAGACGCGAGACTACATCCTTGCCCTAAAGGGATCGCTACGCTCGGGGCTTTGCTTCTTTCTCTCAAACTCTCTTAGTTCGGGTAATCCATGACACCCCGGCAAAGGCGACTCAAAACCTGTAGCTTGGCGGGTGCCTCAAACTGAAGGTCCTGAACCAGCTGCTTTGGGGAAACTCCAGGCAAAGGCGACTCACAAACCTGTAGCCATGATCGGCGGGTGCCTCAAAACTGAATTGTCCTGAACCAGCTGAGCTTTGGGGAAACTCCAGACGGCAAAACTGAACAACTGAAAGGCTAGCCATCATCGAGTAGACCGCTAAAAAAAGGATTGTTCTTACAGTCGTCAGCTGTCTACCTGAATCAGCGGAATTAGCTCAGGGACGTTCGGCAGCACGTCATCGGCGGTGAGTAAGGTTGCGCCTTCTGCCATTAGCTGCGCAACAGATTTGTCTTCCCTGGCACCTTCAACGATGTAGTCGCTGATGAGTGCGATCGCCTCCGGCACATTCAGCTTAATTCCCTTATTCTTCCGCCTACGAGAGATTTCAGCAGCGGTAAATAGCGTTAAACGTTCAGTCTCTTTAGGCGTCAAATACATCGAGAAATCGCTATGAGAAAATGTGTATGAAGCAGATTGAAAGCGCTCCCCTTCGATAAAGAGCGCTTTCAAACCCAAGACTTCAAAAACTTACTAAATGGACTGTGTCACCTTTACGGGTTCTGCCTTTTTCACCGCAGGTATCACAGGTGCATTTGTCTGCGGATTTGGAATCCCTTCAATTGGGCATTCCTCAGTGCCCACCGTCCCACGCGTTAGCGCTTCCACCTTCTCCTTAGCTTTCTGCGGATCAAGTACCCACTCACGGTAGAAGTCGTAAGGACATTCCATCATGCCCTCATCGCCCTCACCAGAATTAATCATCCCGGTATAGCCACGGTGCAACAGCTTAAACAGATGGTTCTGAGACTGTGAGTGCTTACGGAAGTCACGAATCGCAAACTTAGAGAGTGCCGCATACTGAATGCCGTTCTCTTCTTCGCCGCACTCGCCTAGCGTACGACCATCAAAGCCGATCACCGCAGAGTGACCAAAGTAGCTGTACACCCCGTCAAAGCCAGCAGCATTAGCCACAGCCACATAGGTATTATTCATCCAAGCCATCGCCTTAGATACCATAATCTGCTGCTCTTTTGCTGGATACATATAGCCCTGGCAGCGAATCACCAACTCAGCGCCTTTCATCACACAGTCGCGCCAAATCTCTGGGTAGTTCCCGTCATCACAAATAATCAGAGAAATCTTTAAGCCTTTAGGCCCTTCACTCACATAGGTGCAGTTACCCGGGTACCACCCTTCAATCGGCGTCCAAGGCATAATCTTGCGATACTTTTGAACAATCTCTCCCTTATCGTTCATCAGAATCAACGTATTGTAAGGCACTTTCTCGGGGTGATTTTCATGCCGCTCACCCGTCAGAGAGAACACACCCCAAACTTTGTTGCGGATACAAGCTTCTGCAAAAACATCCGTCTCAGGGCCCGGAATAGTAGAGGCTGTGTCCATCATCTCTGCGGAATCGTACATAATTCCGTGAGTAGAATATTCAGGAAACACGACCAAGTCCATTCCTGGCAGACCTGTCTTCATTCCATCTATCATTTCTGCAATGTTTTTGCAGTTGGCCATCACCTCGTCGCAAGTGTGTAAACGCGGCATTTTGTAATTGACAACGGCCACACCTACTGAATCATTACTTGAAGAAATATCACCGTGAACAGACATGAAGTATCCTCGCGTGCTCAATGTCTTTGTTCTATCAGTTCCAATCGGATTAAAAAAGTGGCTGCCTATACAAAATGTTCGATTTATGAAAAACCGCTAGAGCAAACCTAATTTTTTAGGCAGTAACATATTTTCGGTTGTTGTTTATACAGCGCTAACTAGATATTTATATTACAAATAAACAGTCGCATGAGTCATACTTCTTCGATCAACTGCAAGCATCAAGTCAGGGCAGCAACGATAGTTTGCCTTGAAATAGTTTGCCTTGAATGAGAGCGCCGATTTACTGACAGAAATTCGATTTGCCGGGTCAACTTTTGTAAAGAAATACTCTGCTTTTTGATTTTTACTATAGATGAAATGTCCTCTTTACACGGCTTTAATCGCTAGAGACGGCTGTTTTCAAGCATTTGTCAACTGTCAAATCAGCGCTTGGCGAATGCGGTTTTGATCGCATTTTGTATCATCCGCGACAAAGCGTGATGGAAATAGTATATAAAGTCTGTCTTATTATCAGTGGTTTCTCCTACGGCGACGAGTCTGCGAGAGCGATTTTATAGAGCGTTTCTCCGGATTCTCTGTATAGGTTTCTTCAGGAAAAAGTTGCTTCTGGAAATCCCGATAACGGCCTGTTTATGGCCTAGTTTTTCAGGTGGATCGCCAAGCGTCTGAAGGATCTTTATGAGTCCAAGGGCTTGGGTAGCGTTCAAAACTTATTTTCAGCTTGCGTGAGGTTAAGCGTTTCTATGTCACAGTCTAGAGTTTTCAGTAATCTTAGTCGGAGAAGATTTCTCCAGTACAGCTCCCTTGCAGCAACAACCACTGTTTTAGCTGCCTGTACTGGTGGTGGCGGTGGTGGTGAATCGCAAGCAGACCTGGGCGAAAACCCTATCAAGGTCGGCGTTATGTATTCTACAACAGGCAGTATCGCCATTGTTGAAAAATCCCTTCAAGACGCAACGTTCTTAGCAATTGAGCAAATCAACACCGGTACCGGTCCCTGGGAAGGAAAAGGTGAAGGCATTGGCGGTCGCAAAATTGAGCGCATAGTTGTCAACCCCAACTCTGACTGGGACCTTTACAACCAGATGTCCAAGCGCTTGATCGACGAAGACCAGGTCGTTTGTGTCCTAGGTTGCTACACCTCTGCTAGTCGTAAGTCAGTACTGCCTGTATTTGAAGAGAAAGATTCTATTCTCTACTACCCGGTTTATTACGAGGGCAACGAGTGTAGCTCCAACGTCTTCTACACAGGCGCAGCGCCTAACCAGCAAATTACCGACTCTATCCCCTACGCCTACGACAACTTTGGTCCTAAGGGCTTCTTTGTCGGATCTGACTACATCTATCCCAAGGAAAGTAACCGGATTGCGATCGCTGAGCTTGAAAAAGCAGGCGGCCAAGCTGTAGGTGACGAGTACGCGGCTCTAGGCACTACAGAATTCATCACTATCATCAACAAAATCAAAGCAGCCCAGCCAGACTTTGTGTTGAGCAACCTAGTGGGTGACTCTATTCCTGCCTTCTACCGTCAGTTCAAAGACGCTGGTATCAGCGCGGAAGATATTCCTATCATGGCGTATCCTACTACCGAAGAAGAGATTCAGGCCATGGGCCCTGAGTACTCTGCGGGGCACTACACTAGCTTCAACTACTTCCAGAGTGTAGAAACGCCTGAGAACGAGGCCTTTGTGGCCCAGTTCAAAGAAATGTTTGGCGACGATAGAGTTACCAACGGTGTGATGGAAGCTGCCTACATCCAGACCTTCTTCATGGCGCAAGCCATGAGCGACATCCTAGAAGCAGGCGACGAAATCAACACAGCCACCCTTCGTGAAGCCACTCGTGGACAGGAATTTAACGCGCCACAGGGCCCTGTAAAGATGGACGCAGCCAACTACCACGCTTATCTCTACTCCAGAATTGGTAAGTGGCAAGAAGATGGTCAAGCTGAAATCGTCTTTGCCACAGATTCGGCCGTCAAGCCAATTCCGTGGAGCCAAGCGCTGTACAAAGGGCGTACGTGTGAGCACCCCACGCCCGATGATCGCAGCGACCCGACCAAAGAAACTGGCAAGGACTTAGAGCCTGTATTCCTCTAAGCACCGTTAGGCAAACGGCGTGCTTTTATCGGCACGCCGTTTGTTTTTCGGCGTTTCGTTTAGTGCTTCTCCTCGTCAACCCATTAGGAAAACAACAAAACAGCCTTTTAATTCCTAGCTATGTTTATGACCTTTCAACCGATCTGAGGACCATGTTAGACCTTGCACTATCTTCAATGATCTCATCGCCTGTTTACCTGTTAGCCCAGGAAGCCGCCGCAGAAGCGGTAGAAGCAACCGGCGAAAGCTTTTCCTACACTAGCCTGGCTAACCAGGCACTCAACGGTATCGGGATTGTCGGCATTTTGCTGCTAACCGCTTTGGGCCTCGCCATTACCTTCGGCGTAATGCGCATCATTAATCTCGCCCACGGCGAGTTCATCATGCTAGGAGCCTACATTACCTTTTGGATGCAGGATACCTTCGGTATGGACCTGCTGCTAACGATTCCCTTCGCATTCGTTGGCACAGCTTTGGTAGGCGCACTCGTTGAGCTAACAATCATTCGCAGGCTATACGGCAGGCCATTAGAAACACTGTTAGCCACCTGGGGCCTAAGCATCGTATTACAGGGCGTCATTAAGCTGATATTTACCGCTCAGCTGAAGTACGTAAAGGCACCGGCTTACCTCTCAGGCAGTATCGTCCTAGTGCAAGACGAAGCCGGTGCAGTGCTGGTCTCCATGTCCTACTATCGATCTTTTATCGTCGTTGCTGCTCTAGCTCTGTTGGGAATAACTATGTTCCTATTTTATGGGACGTCTTGGGGTCGTCAAATTCGTGCGGTCACCCAAAATAGAAGCATGTCTCAGTGCCTGGGTGTAAATACCAAGCTAATAGACATGGGCACGTTCGCCTACGGCTGTGGCCTTGCAGGCATTGCGGGCACCGTTATCTCCGCGCTCAAAACAGTCTCGCCGCCGATGGGGCAAGACTATCTAGTTGACTCCTGGATGGTAGTCGTTACCGGCGGCGTCGATAAGCTCGTAGGCATTTTGGCAGGCGCGTTTTTAATTGGAGAGTCGAACGCGATTATTGCTTTTCTGCTAAACGACCCAACGGCCAGGGTAATAGTACTAGGCGCGGTGATTGTTCTCATTCGCTACCGCCCTGAAGGCCTGTTCACGGTTCAAAAACGGTCATAGACAGGTTTTTACAAGAGCTTTAATTAACCCTCTTCGTTCCCTTCTCTTTACTTAAATACTCTGTAAACACTCTGTCGGAGCTTGTGCTATGTCAAATGTTGTAATGGGTTACAAGCAGTCAACCTTTCCCAAAAAACTAGCTGCTATTAGCGGTATCGCACTGCTGATATTTATTATCCTTCCTTTTGTTGTTGGGAGCTTTCAGCTCTCTTTGCTGTCAAAGCTACTGCTGTTTGGCACGCTGGCTGTCACCTTAGATTTGGTCTGGGGCTTTACCGGAATTTTGAGCTTTGCCCATGGCATTTTCTTTACGCTGGGCGGCTATGCATCGGCTTATTATCTCAAGCTCAATCTTTCAGCTGCGAACAATACCTACGGTGGTGAGCTACCTGACTTTATGGTTTGGAATGGTTTAGAGGTGCTTCCCTGGTTTATTGCTCCGCTGAAGTACTTCCCTGTCGCCTTTCTCGCGGTCATTGGCGTTCCCGCTCTTTTTGCCTACATCACAGGCTCCTTCATTTTTCGCTCGAAGGTTAGCGGTGTGTACATCACCATCATCACCCTGGCACTGTCATCAGCGCTGACAACTTTTTTCATCAGTCAGCAGGCTTACACAGGCGGCACTAACGGCATTACAGACGTTAGTAAGCTCAGTGTTTTTGGCACCAACATTCCGCCTATCGGCATTTACTTTTTGATTCTGGCCTATACCGTTTTTGTGTTGGCACTGAGCTGGTGGCTCACCCAGTCAAACTTTGGCCTCATTCTGCGCTCTATTAATGAGAACGAAGATCGCATTGCATTCTTGGGCTACGACGTTGCTCAGTACAAGATCTTTATCTGGACGCTGTCGGCAGCACTTGCCGGGATGGCTGGCGGACTGTTTGTGCCGCTCAACCGGTTTATTTCACCTGTATATTTAGCAGTGGCATTCGGTACCCAGGTCGTCATTTGGGTTGCGATTGGTGGCAGAGGAACCCTGATTGGCCCGCTGGCAGCAGCGATGATTTTAGGACAGGTGCAGAACTCTGCGGAGAAGGTGACTCAGGATTGGCAGCTAGTTGTCGGTATATTACTGCTGGTGGTTGTTCTCTTTATTCCTAACGGGTTGATGAGCTTATTGCCTAAGCAGCTGAGGCTCTCTAATCTGTCTAAGCCAAAGCCGCTGCCCGGTGCTGATAAGGCTACACCTGCGGTGCCTTCAGAGATGGCTCCAGAACCACAGCCTGAAACTGCGCAGCGTAGCTCTTAGCTTCGTAGCGTTTAGTTTTGCAGTTTTAGTCTTCTAAGAGCCTACTTTCTTCTTCGTAATTTTCGTACCCGCCCAAAAGGACTAGTGAAATGACAGCGGCACCGATGACAGTCACGCCTACCGCATCAACAGAAAAATCAGTTTTGTCTGTAAAAGACTTAAACGTTGTCTTCTCGGGCTTCAAGGCGCTAAAAGGCGTCAATCTAGAAGTCTATGACGGTGAAATCCTGACCATTATTGGCGCAAACGGAGCGGGAAAAAGCACGTTGCTAGATGCGATTGTGGGAAAGTCTCCAGTCGCTTCTGGGCATGTTTACCACGCTGGTAAAGACATTACCAATAAGCAGCCCCATAAGATTGCTCGTTTGGGCATTGGCCGTAAGTTTCAAAACCCGAACGTCTATAACGAACTGACGGTTTTTGACAATATTTTGCTGTCACTCAAGGGCTCTCACGGCATTTTTGAGTCTATGCTCGCTAAGCTAACCAAGGCTAGAAAGGGCAAGATTTTTGATGTGCTAGAACGTACAGGTTTGCTGGATCAGGCGTTTGAAGAAGTCTCTTCACTCTCCCACGGTCAAAAGCAGTGGGTGGAGATTGCCATGGTGTTGGCACAAGATCCTTCGGTGGTGCTACTCGATGAGCCGACCGCTGGAATGACCACTGAAGAAACCTATGCGACAGGCGAAATTATTAAGAGCATTGCCAAGGGTCACTCCATTGTGGTGATTGAGCACGACATGGAGTTTGTAAAACAAATTGCTGAGCGCATTGTAGTGCTGCACCAGGGTGCGGTGCTAGCAGAAGGGTCTGTACAAGAAATTCAAAGCAATCCTAAAGTGATAGAGGTATATCTAGGTCGTGAAACAATCAACGCCGCTGCTTGAGAAAGACGGAGCGCAGACGGCATCTCAGCCGCTGCTTGAGATGAACAACGTGGTTGCTGGCTATGGGCCAACGCCTGTGTTGTTTGATGTGAATATGACGGTGAATGAAGGCGATATTGCCTGCTTACTAGGGCGAAACGGTGTGGGTAAAACCACGCTCTTGCGAAGCATCATTGGCTTAAACCCGCTTGATAGCGGCAGCATTTCCTTTGCAGGTAAAGATATTAGTAGAGATGCCACTTACCAGCGGGCGCGCCAGGGAATTGCATACATCCCCCAAGGCCGAGAGATTATTCCTTATCTATCTGTGCTTGACAACTTAAAGATGGGCCTGAGCGCTAGCGGGAAAAAGGCTAGGACTAAAGGTGACGGCATTCCTACTGAGCTTTATGAGTTCTTTCCGATGTTGAAAGAGCATTTGAATCGGCAGGGTGGCTTGCTGAGTGGGGGACAGCAGCAGCAGTTAGCGATCGCACGCGGCCTCATGTGCGATCCTAAAATCATGTTGCTAGACGAGCCTACTGAAGGTATTCAGCCTTCTATCGTTCAAGAGATTGAAGATACGCTACGCCGAATCAACCAGGAAAAGGGCATCACCATTGTGGTGGTAGAGCAAAAGATTGAGTTTGCCCGCAGGCTAGCCCGAAAGTTCTTCATTATGAAGAAAGGCTCCATTGTAGAAAATGGGACTACAGATCAGCTTTCTGATGCGCTGCTACAGAAATACTTAGCTGTGTAGGAGATCTGCGCTAAGCGTCCAGTTCTCCAATACTCTGCCTATGTCTTATGAAGACCGCTGTTCTAATACTAGAACAGCGGTCTCTGCTATTGCTCTTAACCGCTTACGCCTTTGTGTGTGTTACACATTGCATCATTAGATTTCTCTATGCTAAAAAATCCGGTTATGTAGTTGTTTTTACATTTCCACTTACGTGATAAACGCTATAGATAACCTATGCCATTCAGTTCCATAACCTGGTGCTGAAGTTGCGATCGCCTGTTTTCTAACCCGCATTCTCTTGCGAAGAAAGCAATTTGTTGCTTTTCGATTCGTTACTTTTCACTTTTCATCTGTTCACCATTTTAGAGAAATTGGCAAACTATTCTGTTGCTACAGGCGACTCAGGCTGTTGTGCTATTTCCTAGCGTGTGAACACTCTATATCCCCCATAGAAGGACCAGAAATATGCCGAAGACTCTCTTCAAGATTGATCTCACAAAGCCTATGTCAGAGCAAGAGATTCCCGGCCACAACAGGTGGCACCCTGACATTCCAGCCGTTGTGTCTGTCAATCCAGGAGACGTATTCCGCATTGAGTGCAAAGACTGGACAGACGGCCAGATTAAAGACAACGATGACCCCAGCGATGTCCGCGACGTTGATTTAACAAAAGTGCACATGCTCAGTGGCCCTATTTATGTCAACGGGGCTCAGCCCGGCGATATTCTGGTGGTCGACCTAGTAGACATTGGTGCACTTCAGGGCGACGAGTGGGGCTTTACCGGCATTTTTGATCGAAAAAATGGCGGCGGATTTTTAACTGATCATTATCCAGATGCTGCCAAAGCCATTTGGGATTTTCAAGGTATTTACACCTCTTCTCGGCACATCCCCGGCGTTAAGTTCGCAGGCATTACCCACCCTGGACTTATCGGCTGCGCCCCTTCGCAAGAACTGTTGAACAAGTGGAACAAACGTGAAACAGAGCTGGTGAACACCGCGCCTGATTTGCGAACCTACGGTGCTGGGCTCTCTGGCGATGACCCTGTACTCGCGGCTCTGCCGAATCCAACCAATGCGGTTTTGGGTCAGCTAGACGAGTCGGAATACGACCGGGTGGCCGCTGAAGCTGCGCGAACGGTGCCACCTAGAGAGCATGGCGGCAACTGCGATATCAAGAACCTTTCTAGAGGTACGCGCATTTACTTCCCGGTATATGTGGAAGGCGCAAAACTCTCTATGGGTGATATTCACTTCTCTCAGGGAGATGGTGAAATCTCTTTCTGTGGCGCGATTGAGATGTCTGGCTATATCGATGTCCATGTAGACATTATTAAGGGTGGCATGGACAAGTACGCCATGGTGAACCCGATCTTTAAGCCAGGCCCAGTTGAGCCAAACTATTCAGAGTATCTGGTGTTTGAAGGTATCTCGGTAGATGAGTACACCGGCAAACAGTACTACATGGATACGCATATCGCCTATCGGCAGGCCTGTTTGAACGCGATTGAGTATCTCAAAAAGTTTGGCTATACCGGAGAACAGGCCTACCTGCTGCTCAGCTGTGCGCCAGTAGAAGGACGCATTAGCGGCATTGTCGATATCCCCAATGCCTGCTGTACGTTAGCGATACCGACTGCGATATTTGATAAGCCGATTTTGCCAACCTAGGAGCTGAAGAAATGCCACTGTATGACTATAAGTGCGATCGCTGCGGCCCCTTTGAGGTATGGCACAAAATGTCGGAGACAGGTTCTCCCAGAACTTGCCCCGACTGCAATGCCAATGCCTCTCGGGTGTTTACAGCGCCCAACATTAGCCTAGGCTCAGGCAGCCTGATGAAAAAAGTAGGTCTACCCGATCCACGCATTGTCAAACGACAGGGTGAACCCGCTAAGCCTCAAAACCAGAGTGCAAAGCAGGGTAGCCGCCCGTGGATGCTTGGTCACGCCGCTGAGAGGCTGTAGGTAGAGCAAGAAAAAAGGTAGAGCAAGAAAAAAGGTAGAGTAAGAAAAGCAATTTCTGTATCTAAATATACAGAAATTGCCAATTTCTTCTTTGAGTAGTCTAGAATCAGGATACGGAATCTTGATTTATAGGAGGCGCATCAATGACCTTTTCGACGGCTAATCAGAGCAATCTCAGTTCTGTTCACACAGCTAACTTGTTGGCGCAGCTTTCCCACCGCTTAGAAGTGGCTAAAGCTCACCAGAACCAGTCGCTAGTTGCAGCGTTAGAGTCTGAATATGCTCAGCTTATGGCTCCTACTACATCTACAACTGTCGGCGATCGCCTTCAGCGTCTGTGGCTAAGTTTTGCGAGCACGCTCAGCGAGTGGACCAAAGTTCACATTGAGCAGACTGTAGATGCTAAAGGTAAGCCCTGCTGGTATGCCTACAATCCGCAAGCAGGCCAGTCAGTTGTCACCGGGTCTGAAGACGAGATGCGTCAGTGGATCACTAGGAGCTACTGGGGACGATAGAGCCCATTAGAAAGCAAGCCATTAAACCGCAAACCCTCTCAAATGATTGACTTACGGCCAGTATTCTTTTGAATGCTAGCCGTATTTTTTGCAGATGAGTGGAGAACTGACGCTGACACGACGGCCTAGAAAAGGAAGTATCGCTGAGCCATTGGCAACACGGCAGCCGGTTCGCAGGTTAGAAGTTTGCCGTCAACGCGCACTTCAAAGGTCTCGGGCGTTACTTCGATGTTGGGCATACAGGTGTTGAGCTTAAGATCGGCTTTTTTAACGTTGCGGGTATCGAATACAGGCCGTATGCGGGTGGCATTTAGCCCAACCTGGTCAGCAATGCCCTGATCGTAGGCGCTTTGGGAGACAAAGGTGTACGAGGTGCTAGCGATCGCACCCCCATAGCTGCCAAACATAGGCCGCATATGCACCGGCCCTGGCGTAGAGATACTCGCATTGGCATCTCCCATCTGCGCGTAGGCAATAAGGCCACCTTTCACCACCGTCTCTGGCTTTACACCAAAGAAAGCTGGGTTCCACAGACACAGGTCAGCTAGCTTTCCCGCTTCAACAGATCCGACGCAGTGAGAAATTCCGTGGGCTAGCGCCGGGTTGATAGTGTACTTAGCCACGTATCGTTTGGCTCGGTAGTTGTCGTGAGTTTCACTCGTGTTTTCTGGGTTTGGCAACAGTCCCTTTTGCACCTTCATTTTGTGCGCAGTCTGCCAAGTGCGCGTAATCACTTCGCCTACTCGGCCCATAGCCTGCGAGTCGGAAGCCATAATGCTAAACGCGCCCATATCGTGCAGCAGGTCTTCTGCGGCGATGGTTTCACGGCGAATGCGAGACTCTGCAAACTTCACATCTTCAGGAATGTTTTTATCGAGGTGATGGCACACCATGAGCATGTCTTTATGCTCGTCAAAGGTGTTGATAGTGAAAGGTCTAGTGGGGTTTGTAGAAGCTGGCAGCACGTTGGGCAGTTTGCAGACGGTGAGGATGTCGGGAGAGTGCCCGCCGCCTGCGCCTTCTGTATGAAAGGTGTGAATCACTCGGTCTTTAAAGGCGGCAATGGTTGTTTCTACAAAGCCTGATTCATTGAGCGAGTCAGTATGGATGGCGACCTGCACATCGTACTCATCAGCAACGTTAAGGCAGGTGTCAATAGCGGCTGCGGTGGTTCCCCAATCTTCGTGCAGCTTCAGGCCCATTGCGCCTGCCATCACCTGCTCTACTAGCGCCTGCGGCTGACTGGCGTTGCCTTTGCCCATAAAGCCCAGGTTCACAGGAAACGCTTCGGCCGCTTCGAGCATACGGTGAATGTTCCATGCGCCGGGGGTGCAGGTGGTGGCGAGGGTACCGGTTGCCGGGCCAGTGCCGCCGCCAAGCATAGTGGTGACGCCAGATGCGATCGCAACTTCTATCTGCTGCGGACAAATAAAGTGAATATGCGAATCTATCGCGCCCGCCGTCAGAATCTTCCCTTCACCAGCAATAATTTCTGTTCCCGGTCCGATGATGATATCGACGTCATTTTGCGTGTAAGGATTGCCCGCCTTCCCAATTTTCACAATCTTCCCGTCTTTAATACCAATATCGGCCTTCACCACGCCCCACCAGTCCAAGATCAGCGCGTTGGTAATAACCGCATCAACCGCGCCATCGGCCCTTGAGATAGGCGACTGGCCCATGCCATCGCGGATGACCTTGCCGCCGCCAAACTTCACCTCGTCGCCGTAGTAGGTGCCGCCGTAGGAAGTTAGATCCTGTTCTACTTCTATGAAGAGATCGGTATCGGCAAGGCGAATGCGATCGCCCACAGTAGGACCAAAGGTATCAGCGTAATCGCGGCGGCTAATGTAATTGCTCATGTTGAACTTATGCTTGCAGGAATTTGGGAGGCAGTCTTTACCTGTTTATTTGAGCAGGACACTGCTGCTCTTGAAGTATACGTAACGACGGATTCATCAAGCGTAAGATTGCTTATTGCTGTGTATTTCTTGATTTTACGTGGCAGGCTAACTCAGCTTTTGAATCGAAAGTAACAGATATGAATTTTATTATCTGCATCGGGCTAAGTGGATAAATAATGCAAGATCATAGACTACAACAGACTGAAATGATATGACTTCTCACGATATTTGTCTCAGGAGTGCAACGTCTGAGGATATAGAGATTCTCAAGTAAAAACGTGTTGAACCTTTTACAGCAGCTATCTATGCTGGCTCTTCAACCACGCAATGTCTTTATTTTGCGTTTTTCTGTTCTTTTTACGAGAAATCAAAACCTCGTACTTATTAATCTCGCTTTTGGCCTTGCGATAGTAAATTCGCATCATACCCATACCAGGTGCGCGGCACTCGGACCAGTAGCTGCTAGTCGCATGTACTTTACGAGAGTAAGAAACATCGCCGAGACTAAGCGCTTGAAGCCGAAGTAACAGCGTCGCAGCATTACTCTTATTTCTGTTGATCTCAGCGACAGAGTCGCGCAGAAGCTTAATACTAGGGAAACAGTTTTGTGATAATGTCGCCAAAATCAACATCTGAGCCAACGTCAGGGCTATCAGCGTCAGGGCTATAGTAAGCAAGGTTGAGCTGTTCTTCCCACTCTTTCTGTTTCTTATCAGCTATAGCCTGCATTACTACAACTTCAGCCTTGAGCTGTTCATTGGCCTCCGCTAAAACAAGGTTTCTTGTTTCAACGCTCACGCTCTCTTTTAGCGCAGTCTCTACATTTGCTGTAGCAGTTTGCCTGTAGTCCTGGTACTTGGTCTCTAGTCTGATATAGCGCTGCTGCTGCTCTTCTAGCTGCGCTCTGAAGGTAGACTGTAGTGCCCTTGCCTTCTGCTCCTCAGCTAGCGTTCGCTGAGCGGACTCATGCGCCTGGGTGTGCCACTTACTCTGTGTGTCTGCTAGCTGTTGCGTTAGTGACCGTTCACGAGCTACCCAATCCTCGCTTTGCGATCGCCAATACACTTCTCTTTTTTCTAGCTGCGTTTTAACGTCCTCAGCGGCTGCTCTCTGTCTGACTTCAGCTTGAATATCACTGGTGTACTGCTTTAACAGACCGCTCCTGACCACCGCTAGCCGTCTTTGCCATCTACGGCCTGTATAAAACCGAGCAATACTACCTCCCATCACGATACCGACAGCGAAGGTGATAAAGGCGTATATCATTTTCAACGACGTAGAGCAGCTATCACTATCTTACGGGCTCTAACCCGCCCTAACGACCAGTTAGTAACAATAATCAGCATATAAGGCTACGCACTGAGGAGCTTTAGCGTTGTGCTGCCTGTTCAAAGGCAAAGGCACTGGAGATAAGCAAGGAGACCGTTGAGTGTTTTTACTACTAAGTACGCCCTCTTAAAGTTTTGACAGCGTGTAAGCCTTAGGTAAATTTAGCTAGAAGAACACTTCCAGACAAGCCATTTTGTGTCGGCTACGCACTCGACTCTCCTTCATAGTTCTTTGCAGCAACTATATGTTCTATATACGTATATAGGCTGATGCGCACGCGCATTTCAGATGTCTTTAAGTACAACAACTTACCGTAAGACGCCTTTTGTATAAAGGATACGGAGTTTTCTGAATGTCTCTTCCTTAGGCCAACATAAAATTCTGGCTAAGGCTGTTTAAAGTTCAGTTGTTTTCACCCACAGCAAGAAAACAGCCAGTTATATTGATTGAAGAAGCGACATGGCCGACACACTGTAAAAGCTTCGGTTGACAACATCTGTTCTTTATCTCGATGAAGAACAAGTGCTCGGACTTAAGTCGGTCAGGCTTCGGATGTATTTAGCAGATTGGCAGTTCATATATAACGTTCTTTTACGTTCTCCAGATATTGCCACTCTCAACTTTCCAAAAAAAATTCTACATAGACAACAAGGGGTTAACCTGATGGCTGATTTTACTGGTACTAACGGCAACGACATACTCGTCGGTACTAACGACGACGACGTCATTCAAGCTCAAAACGGCGATGACAATGCTAAGGGTCGCGCTGGCGACGATAGAATTTTCGGCGGTGGCGGCAACGACGATCTTAGCGGGAACAAAGGCAATGACCTGTTAAATGGCGGCTCTGGCGACGACGTTCTCAGCGGCGACAACGGCAACGACAGACTCATCGGTGGTGCAAGAGATAAAGGTGCTGATGTCCTCGGTGGCGGGAAGGGCAAAGACGTCCTCAAGGGCGGCAACGGCGACGATACTTTGACGGGCGGTCCTGGCAACGACAGACTCTTTGGTGGTGGTCAGGACGATACGCTCGGCGGCGGTAAAGGTCAAGATACGCTCAAAGGCGGCAGCGGCAACGATGTGTTGATTGGCGGCAATGCCAACGACATCCTAGAAGGCGGCAAAGGCAATGACGTGCTTAAAGGTGGCGTCGGCAAAGACAACCTAAAAGGCGGCAACGGTGACGATCTGTTGTTTGGTGGTGCTGGCGACGACTTCCTCTCTGGTGGCGGCGGCAACGATACGCTCACAGGTGGCAGAGGCCGCGACCGACTCATTGGCGGTAGTGGCATCGATACGCTGATCGGTGGTAAGGGCAGAGATACATTTGTATTTAGCTTTGACAATCCTTCTGGCAACGACATCGTTGTTGACTTCGAAGGCGCTGACTTCATTGAAGTTGGTGGATTCGTCTCAGGTGTTTCTTCAATCATTAACAACGGCGACAACACTTTCACCTTTAACCAGGGCTACGGCGATTTCACTAGCTTCACTCTCACTTCTGTGAACGGCTTCGACTTCACTCGTGCAAACATGGTGTAGATTTATCCTCTGCTGAGTCAGGAGTAGATAGCTACAGCTGTTTTCTTCTGACTCGCAGTGATAGATCTCTTTGGATAGCTTTCGCTCTACAAGCTTAGAAGGCCACTATCAATGTAGTGGCCTTTTTGCTTACTTTAAAAGGGAAAGAATACAATCGGTAAAACAGATTTCAACGTTAGCTAGAGAACAGTCGCCGCGGCAGCTTAGCCTGTTGCATCTGCGCAATATCAATTAAGGGCGTGCAAGACCACATTTCATCTAGCGATAGATGCCCAGCGGCGCTGCAAATATCAGCCATATCTGCGTTTAGGCAGAGTCGAATTTGCTGCGCCTGTAAGTGACCAACGACGCCGAGGCGAATGCCCGCGCCGAGTAACCCGGTTACAAAGCTATGGGTGAAGGCTGCGATCGCACCTTCCTCTTCCAAACCCGCAACCTGCGCCACGACTCCAAATACAACAGGATGCAAACAGTTGAAGCTTCCTTGAGCTGTTCTTTGACTTAGCTCACCTGATAGCGGATGAGGCCAGGTTTTTTCGCATACCATCAGCAGGGCACGTCCGCTCTGTCGCTGAGCGCTCCGCGTTTTTTCAATGGGTGTCTGCGCAAAGAGCAGCGCGTCGATATGTTCAATCTGGCCTAGATCGCTTTGCGCGCTAGCGCGGTGAGCATGGGCAAGCGCAACCAAATCAGTACTGCCAACTTTGTTACAGAGCAGTAAGCGAATAAAGGTTTCTAGCGCCGGTGCTGCGGCGATCGCACCAGATTGCACCAGGCTTTCTAGCCCATGTGAAAGGGTATAGCTGCCCGACGGGAAAAACGAGTCGGCAAGCTGAAGTAAAATGAGCTGTTCTCTGACAGTCGGCATGGGTAATGTGCTCAAACGCTGGCACTCAAGCTAATGAATATGAGGATGATCCTCTGCTGATTCGGTTAAAAAGTCCAAAGATTGCTCCGCCGACTTGTATTCGCGCACGATATGCAGCCCCTGAATGTTCATAGTTTTTACCGCTTCGTATAGCGTGGACTCTATGACCTCGGCATTATCAGCGACCTCTACATAAAGCGTCTCTCCTTTCACTATCATCGGCCAGTGACGATTGCCAATAATATGACCCAATCGCAGTAAGTTTGTCGGTGTGTTGATGGCTTTGCGTTCAAACTGAAGGGCAATAACCGGCTGCGATTGTAAGCTCACAAGTACGATCTGTCCGCTTTGGCTCTTGAGCGCATCGCCATCTCTTAGCCGCCAGCTGCGATTTTTGACAATGCCTACCGCCTGACCCGCTTCCGTCTGGGTAAAAACTCGCCCTTTACCACAGTCCTGCCTTGCTATTGAGACCTCTAAGCACGTTTTTTCAGCCCGAGCTTGCGATATCCGTATCGCAAGCTCTTTGTTCTCCGCTACGTTTCCTAAATATTGATCGGCCACAATGGCAGTATCGGCGCTGGAATCAGTCATGACGGTAAGGTGTGTCGTCGGCAAAAGGTCGAGCATTAAAGCGAATAGGGCAAAGGAGGCTGTTTTCTCAGGTGGCGAACGGCGTTAGCAGCGGTTTTGAAGCTTGCCTGTAGGTCGCGAGTCGTGCGTGCGATCGCTCTTACAAACAGCCCCCGACTACCTGGCAACACCGAACTTGCTAAGCTCAACGATCCATCTATATCACTGAGTCGATCAATTTGCTGACTTAGCACCTTCAAATTTTCCACCGTTGCCACCGCTTCGGGCAATACCAAAATTAGGCTACCGAGCACTGCTCCACTGGCAAATAGCTGACTTTCCACAAAGGGGTTGTCTTTTCCCAGCAGCTTCATCGCTTCTACAAACCAAACGGGCTCTTTTGATGACGTGCCTCTCTTTGCAGAAGCTCGTATCCGCGTCCGACTCCAGTACGATTGAAACTGATATCGCTCCCCCCTTGCCAGCCTTCCTGGCAGAATAATCTCTCCCCAGCTCAAACCCGCTGAAGGATGAAGGGTAATTTCGGTCGTTTGTTGCAGCGTCGACTGTGTAAAAAGAATAAGCGGCTCAGGTAAAAACTCCAGCGTGGCGCGATCGCCCACCTCAATCTCATAGTGCACCCTGGCCATTCGATTCTCCAGTCCACCTGTCTCCGGCATCTGGTGCACTTTCGTCGCGGCCTGATCTGCCAACAGCAAAGTGCTACCGCCCTCCAGCTTTAAAGACATCCTTAGAACATCACCCGCCAACAAACCCGGTGACGTATTCATCCGATACAGATACGCCCGCCGAGTCAGACCAGTACCGCTAGCATCATTCGCGATAAAACTGTTACTTTGCTCATCCAGCCGAAAAATAGGAGAGACGCTCAGCGGATAGCTCATGTATCGCTGTGTTAGCACCGTATTACCCGTCGCACCGCATCCCAGCGTCAGCTCTAGCTGTGGTCTTTGTTCGACAGACAGGTCTCTTACTGGTTGCTTTGCGATTACGTCCACAGGCTTAGGAGACACTCGTAGTAGCTACCGTCGGTGAGAACAACAGCGTCTTTTGAATGAAAGCGACCACTTCGCCTAGCCCTTCTGCCGTCTTGCAGTTGGTATACACTACCGGCTTTCCCTGACGGTACTGCTCGCTCTGTAGCTGCATCAGCTCCAAATCCGCACCTACATAAGGAGCCAAATCCACCTTGTTGACCACTGCCAGGTCGGACTGCACAAAGCCTGGCCCATTTTTCCGAGGAATGTCATCGCCCGCGCCCACGTCAATCACAAAAATATAGGCATCCACCAGCTCATAGCTAAACGTAGAAGCCAAATTATCACCGCCACTCTCAATCAAAATCAAATCTAGCTGTGGAAACTGTCGTTCAAGATCCTGCACAGCTAGCTGATTCATCGTGGGGTCTTCTCGAATTGCCGTATGCGGACAGCTGCCCGTCTCCACACCAACCACTCGCTCCGGCGGTAAAAATCCCTTCCGCTTGAGCCGATCAGCGTCTTCGGTCGTCAGCAGGTCATTTGTTACGACGGCAACTTCTACGCCTTGAGCCATCAGCACCGGCACAATCCCTTCAATTAACGCCGTCTTTCCGCTACCGACTGGTCCACCAATTCCTAATCGCGCTGCTGACTTCGACATCTTCCTCTCTCGATAACTACGCTTTCAGCTCAGCCCCGTCAAACTTGCCGTTAAATCCATACACTTCCTGACTCCCACCGTAGGGCACGAGTTCCACTTCTTTTTCGTCGCCCGGCTCAAAGCGAACTGCCGTACCTGCTGTAATATTCAGCCGCATCTTCTTTGTCTGCTCTCGGTCAAATTCTAGGCCATCATTCACTTCATAAAAGTGGAAGTGAGAGCCGACCTGAATAGGGCGATCGCCTACATTACGCACCACCATCGAAACCACATTCCGCCCCGGATTTAGCTCAATCATATCCGAACTTCCCAGAATAATCTGTCCTGGAACCAGCGGCAACTTAGGCGACTCATCGGCTTTATACATTGTTGTTTCTTTTAATCCATAATGGGATTGTGAACGGTGACTAGCTTCGTTCCATCTGGAAAAGTCGCTTCTACTTGCACCTCATGCACCATTTCAGGAATGCCTTCCATCACATCTTCTCGCTTTAGCAATGTCGTGCCTTCACTCATCAGCTCACTGACGGTTTTGCCATCTCTCGCGCCTTCCATAATAGCCGCCGAAATATAGGCCACCGCCTCAGGATAGTTGAGCTTGAGGCCACGATCTTTTCTTCGCTCAGCCACCAGCGCCGCTGTAAAAATCAGCAGCTTGTCCTTTTCCTGGGGCGATAGCAACATACAATTTCTCTCCTGCTACAAAGATAGAATCAACCAAAGCAGTGACCAGTATAGTCCCTGACTATTCTAAAGAGTCAAATTGTTTCTACAGCTATTGTCATCAAACTTCTCTATCAGCATAAAAGCTCATCATTAGTTTATAGATTTTCTCTGCGCTAAACGTGCTGTTGCTCTTCGTTTAGTCTTTTCGTCCTGCGTTTTCTTTAAGAAACACGAAGAAATCACGCTCTATGTGCTGCTGTGTAAATCTTTCTGGCAACTTACCCGCTTGTCTAGAGAAAGAAGCCACAATCCGATCAGCTTATATTCGTTTGTCTATTTCGTTCGATAGTGAACTATCAATATTTAGTTGACTATCTGTACTCAACTAGGGGAAATTAAACCATGCCCAAAATGTCTGCAAATGTGTCTCCAGATACCGCTCCGCAGCCCCAGCAGAAAATCCCACTGCAAAAACTATACGAAGATTTGGCTGATATCGGTCAGATGGACGTTAACGCAGGCGCTCAGTGCCGCGAACAGGCGCAGCGAGTGCTGGCAAATACCAAGATTAGTTTGAACTGGAGAGATGTGATCGCCGAGCGTCTTCACGAAGCCAACCACACCCTTGCTATCAAAACCGTCACAGGCGACGACAGCTACTAAAACGTAGTGCTTACAACCAGTCACAGCTACCTAAAATGCTCAGGCAACTTGCCCGAGCATTTTGCTTTCAAAAGAGGCGTTCGTACAGCTCAAAACGGTCCTAAAACTTCAATCTAAACCGGTAGTTCGCCACCGACTCCACCAGCCCTATTGCGATAAAATTCGTCAGCAGCGCCGAGCGCCCATAGCTCATCCACGGCAGCGGAATACCCGTAATCGGCGCGAGGCCCACCGTCATACAAATATTGACAATCGCCTGAAAGACAATCATCGACAGCACCCCAATCGCCAGCAAAGAGCCAAAATTGTCTTTCGCATTCTGCGCAATCATCACTAGACGTAGGCAAATCAGCCAAAACCCAAGCAGCAGTGCCATTCCACCGATAAATCCAAGCTCCTCACCGACGGCTGAGAAAATAAAGTCGGTGTGCTGCTCCGGGATAAAGCTCAGCTGCGTTTGCGTGCCCTGAAACAGTCCTCTACCCCACATTTCTCCTGCCCCAATCGCAATCCGCGACTGAATCAAGTGATAGCCACCGCCCAACGGATCTTTGGTCGGGTCCAAAAATAGGGTTAGACGATCCTTTTGATAATCCTTTAGCAGGCCCCACATCACAGAGCCCAGCTTGCCCGACACAAGGTTGATAGCGATCGCAATAATGCCGCTATAAATTGACCACCAGGGTAAGGAGCGATAGGCAATTATCCCCATCAAAATCACCCAGGCTATCCATCCCGGCTGCGACACATAGAACATAATCGCCGACACCAGCGGCGAGATTATCAAAATCAGCCATCCTGGATTTGTGCCGCTCCAATACAGCATTCCTAGCGTGATAGCCCCAAAAACCAGAGACGTTCCCAGGTCAGGCTGCAAAAATACAAGGGCCCACGGAACCGCCGTAATGCTCAACGCTTTAATCATCCCTAGTAGCGTTGGCGCATCGCGATCTTTCAGCGATGCCGCTAAGGTGATGATTGCACCTAGCTTGGCAAACTCCGAAGGCTGCACGTTAAAGCCGAAGATGCTAATCCACCGCTGCGCTCCTAGTCCTGAGGTACCAATAGCCATCACCGCTAGCAGCGAAGCAATCGTGCCTGCGTAGATAATCCACCGCCACTGCAACAGCACCTCATAGCGACTGCGGGCAATCCACATCGCTATCACGACACCCACCGCACCTGTTATCAGATGGTTGATAGCAAAACTTGTTGCGCCCGTGTATTTCTGAGTGCTGGCAATTAGAATGCTGGCAAATCCAGTGATACCTATTGGCAGCATGAACAGCAGCCAATCAACGCCCTGCCAACCGTTAATGAGTTTCTTCCAGCGCCGCTGCACCAGCGAATAAGAGGAATAGGAAGTCATAGCTAGAGGGTCTTGATTTGATAGATAGAAGTTCTAGATGGCACAGAGCATACCCGTTGTTGATGCTCGCAGTAGCCGTTCTAAGTTAGCGCAGCCACAGAGATTTTAGCCGCCGTTTTCTTAGCAATATCCATCAGCGCTTTCGCAGACGCTGATTCGGGATCGGCAAGGACGATAGGTAGGCCGCGATCGCCGCCTTCTCTTACCGGCATCTCCATCGGCACCTGTCCTATCAAATCCACGCCCAGCTCTTTGGCCGCCTTCTCACCGCCGCCCGTACCAAAAATGGCGTACCGCTTATCCGGCATATCAGGCGGAATAAAGTAGCTCATATTCTCCACCAGCCCCAAGATTGGCACATTCAGCTGCTCAAACATCTTCAGCCCACGCCGCGCATCCGAAATCGCTACATCTTGAGGGGTCGTAACGATGACCGCGCCCGCTAATGGCACAGCTTGAGCCAGTGTAAGCTGCGCGTCCCCGGTTCCTGGCGGCATATCCACCACCATGTAATCCAACTCACCCCACTGCACCTGATACAAAAACTGGCGAATCACCCCGTTCAGCATTGGGCCGCGCCATACTACGGGCTGATCGCGGTCAATCAAAAAGCCCATCGAAACCATCTTCACACCGTGGTTGAAAGCGGGTTCTAGCACCTGCTGACCGTCTTCGTCACGCACAGTTACATTCGCTTCACTCAGGCCCATCATGGTCGGGGCGTTAGGTCCATAAATATCAGCGTCAATCAATCCGACCGTAGCACCCGTCTTCGCCAGGGCCACAGCAATATTAATGGCGACGGTACTTTTGCCGACGCCGCCTTTGCCGCTGGTAACCGCTAAGATGTTTTTCACGCCGTCGATGCCAGTGCGATCCGGCAAAGCCTTTTGCTGTGGGGTTTCAGCTGTAATTTCTATCTCTACGCTTTCCACGTCAGGAAGGGTGCGTACCGCTTTCTCGCAGTCCTCTCTAATGAACTCGCGTAGCGGGCAAGCTGGCGTTGTGAGTACCAGCGTAAAGCTCACATTGCCACCGTCTACCTTGACATTGCGAATCATGTTGAGGGCGACCAAGCTTTTCTGCAGCTCAGGATCTTGTACCGGCTTTAGCACCTCCAAGACGGATTCGGAGTCAAGCGTTTTTATCATGGGTTTGAGCGGCGATTGGCCGTAATTTTAAGGGTGCGCGTCTTTTTGTCTTCATTAAAAAATATCATTCTTAGGAGGGGTCTGATAGCGGTCCTTCCTAGATACGGAACCAGCTATAGACGGTTGCAGCGTCGCCTGCTCAGCAGCCTGGACTAGCGACGTGGCCACCTGCGTAATCTGTGGCCTTACCATCGGCCACACCAGCGGCGTCAGCCATCCGCTTAGGGTAATAGAGTACAAAACGCAGGTACCGCAGAGCGTTGATACGATTCGATAAGTCGCTCTCTCCTGCATGCCGGGCAGTGGAAACACGCGAACGCTAAGCAGTTCGCCAGGTAATACCTGCTCTACAAAAACTTGAGTGGATACGGGTAAATAGCGGCTAAAGGCACGGTAAATCAACCCTGGCTTGGCATCCTGCCCGTGCGGTGCGTTCGTCCCTGTAATCAGCGGATGCCAGGTTTCTAGGGCCGCTAAGTTACTAACGGTTTGCCACAGGGCTTCGGCAGGGGCTGTGCTACTCACCCAGTAGTTGTGTTCTGCGGTGTAGCAGGTTGTCCAAGCAGTACGGCACTTTGCCCAGATGCTAGCCCATCGTGTGCTTGTTTGCTGAAGCTGCGCTTTTAGCGCTAATAGAGGTATCCACAGTCGTTGAAGCATGGCTAGGCGTAAGGTTTACGCGCAAAACGGTCAATGTCGAAAGCATCAGGAGAGACGGTTACGTCGTAAAAACACGTACGTCTTCTTTCAGTTTAGGAGAAGTATTCTCGTCTGAACGCATCTGTAAAGTTACGGAATTCCTCCCGAATTCATGTTGTCCTTTTATCAGAGGGCAGCTACTCGTTTTTCTTTATCCGCAGAGGCGGTAGAAAATGTCACAGATTGTCACGCTCTGTTTCAAAAGTGCAATGTAAGCTTCCAAATCATGTTTGACTAAATGAAGAAATATTTATAGTTATCGACCGCTATGACCCTCTCTCCGGCTAAGGCTGTTCGCCCAACTTCTGACTCAGAGGCTCCGGCTTTGAACTTGCCCCCTAGTGACTCACGCGAGCGAGTCAGCAGCGCTTTTAAGGGTTTGCAAGATCGCATTTGCCAGAAGCTTGAAGCAGTCGACGGTGGCGCTAAGTTTCAGCAGGATGCTTGGCAGCGGCCTGAAGGCGGCGGCGGGCGATCGCGGGTGATGAAGGAAGGTAAGATCTTTGAGCAGGGAGGCGTGGGCTTCTCTGAGGTGTGGGGCGATAAGCTACCGCCTTCTATTTTAGTGAAGCGCCCAGAGGCAGAGGGCCATCAGTTCTATGCGACGGGCACCTCGATGGTGCTGCATCCTCGCAATCCTTACGTGCCGACAGTGCACCTCAACTATCGCTATTTTGAGGCGGGTCCGGTCTGGTGGTTTGGCGGCGGCATTGACCTTACGCCCTACTACACGACAGAAGAAGATGTGGTGCATTTTCACAAAACGTTGAAAGATACGTGCGATCGCCACAATCCTCAGTACTATCCCAACTTCAAACGCTGGTGCGACGAGTACTTTTACCTCAAGCACCGCGACGAGCCTAGAGGCGTTGGCGGTATTTTCTTCGACTATCAAAACGGTCAGCGCGGCGAACTTTACCGGGGCCACAATCAGGACGGTCCGGCTGCGCTCTACAGCAAAGAGGTTGGCACCGCGCCCAAGCGTTCCTGGGAAGACCTTTTCAAGTTTGCTATCGACTGCGGCGATGCTTTTTTACCCGCTTACGTCCCTATCGTAGAAAAGAACGCAGATAAAGAATACGGCGAACGTGAGCGCAACTTCCAGCTCTATCGTCGGGGTCGCTACGTCGAGTTCAACCTAGTATTTGACCGGGGCACCCTGTTTGGGCTACAAACCAACGGCCGTACAGAATCTATTCTGATGTCTTTGCCGCCTATGGTGCGCTGGGAGTATTCCTACGCGCCTGAGCCAAACACGCCCGAGTCGAAGCTATACGACGTCTTCTTGAAGCCTCACGACTGGGCAGAGATGACACTGTAAGCCTACTGTTGACCAGGATATCAGCGTAAAACTCTCCGTAGTTTCGCCACGTGGAATGCATGTTCGTGGTGGGCACTCTTATTAGCACGTGCGATCGCAATCTAAGGTCTTTCCTAAGTCATAGATATGCGCAACGCCCTAACTAACTAAAAGAGTGGCAATAAAGGTATGGAGCAACGAGATTTCACAACTTCCCACGGCGACAAGGTCATCATTTTGGCCCCTTCGGGTCGACTGGATATCACTACCGCCTGGCAATTCAGACTCAAGCTACAGGAGTCTATTTCTGAAGCAACCCCTCACATTTTGGTAAACCTGAGCGAGGTGAACTTCATTGATAGCTCTGGTCTTACTTCCTTAGTCGCTGGCATGCGCGATGCTGACAAAATCAACGGCAGCTTCCGCATTTGCAACGTACACCCCGAAGCAAAGCTGGTGTTTGAAGTCACTATGATGGACTCTGTATTCGACATCTATGAGACCGAAGAAGAAGCGCTTGCCGCACCTTACAAGGTACCTGTAGCGTAAGTACGATCTTACGGCTTACCAGGCAAACGTTTCTTGCTTGACCATTTGAAATGGCCCCATTAGGGCACCCCATAGACCTCGACCTGTGTCGGGGTCTATTCCTTTGTCGTAGGTTTGCAGCAGCAGTGTGCCGTCGCGCGGCTCAATATCAAAGCCTAGATAGACATAGCGCCGCTTTCCGTCGTAGTCGAATGAGCAAAGTTCGCCGTCTTTGAGTGCAGACTGAAATCGATAGCCATCAGCTGTGGTCTGATATCGAATAAGCGCTCCGCTGTTCGGTAGGGTAACCAGCTCACTTTTGGAGAGGCCAGCAACGAGCGCTGGGTCGCTGCCAGCACCCTGGTACTTGAGTGGAGAGGCTAGCCCAAAGTACTGTCCTTGAAGCGTACCGGCTTTGTCCCCAGCTCGAATCTGTAAAATACGCTGCCGGTAGGGCGGTTTGCCAGACATAACACCCGCTTGCTCAAGCAGGAAAGTGAAGACATCTGAAGAAGATAGACTGGGCACGGGCCGCTGCCACAGGCGCAAATGTACATACCACGAAGGTGAGACCGTCGCTTGGGCCGCGTTTTCAAATTCGCCTGCTAGATAGTTTGCCAGAGTCGTCAGCGCAGCATTGGACATGAGGGATTGAGCGTTGAGTAAGTGCAAAAGTAGGCATAGCCAACCTTTTTAGATTATTGCGTACTGGCTGATTTAGTTTAATGAGCTATTTGCCTTACCCGCTTGGCAAAGCGACTGAGAAGCGTAACAATTGAGTTAACAAAGAGTATTTTAGAGCGTTTACTTGTGAACAACGTCCGCACAGTTTCAGATACGAAACGAGCCTTCTACGGCCAGCACACCAGGCCTATTAACGCGATTTATCGTCGCGTGGTTGAAGAGCTGATGGTAGAAATGCATTTGCTCCTAGTAAATGTAGATTTTAACTACGACTCTATCTACGCACTGGGCGTTGTCAGCACTTACGACCGTTTCATGAAGGGCTATGAGCCAGAGCGCGATCGCGAAGCTATCTACAATGCCATCGTCCAGGCAGTAGAATCTGACCCCGATCAGTATCGCCGCGACGCCGAAGAAGTCCTCGCCTCTGCCAAGACAATTCCTAGCTTAGAAGCCTTCAAGTCTTTATTAGACGAAGCTAAGACAGACGCTGGTAGCGACGCGCTTAAAGGCAACCTGCACAAGGTTATCAGCAATCCCAAGTTTAAATACAGCCGCCTATTTGCCATCGGTCTGTACAACGTAATTGAAGCGGTCGACGCAGAGGCTTTACAGGACAAAGAGAAGCGTGAAGCTCTGATGGGCAAGGTCGCCGAGACCTTTGAGCTTAATGAGGGTCTGCTGAAGAAAGACGTTGACCTTTACCGCAGCAACTTAGCGAAAATGGTCCAGGCTCAAGCTGTGATGAAAGACATGATTGAGGCCGAGAAGAAGAAGAAAGCTAAGCGCGAGGAAGATAAGAAGAAACGCGAGGAGGCGAAGGCAGCGGAAGTGACAGCGTCTACAGATGCGCCGGTTGATAGTGAGTCTAGTAGCGCAGCTGAGTGAGTCACTTGAATATTCACTGAGTGACTATCTACTAAGCAGAGGCTAACGCCAATGCTTAGCCGCCGTAGTTTGCAAAGAACCTTGCTCTAAATCATTCTCTCGCAGGATCTATTGGCGGCCTCGATGGGCTTTTGCGAAAGCCGCTACGACGGAGAATTCTATTTCGCCGCTGCCGGGCTAGGGCCTGCAAGTCAACGTTGCGGTCGGTTTCATCGACGATTTCGCCTGTTAGCACTTCAAGCGTGTCTTCAAGGGTGACTACACCGGAGACGCCGCCATATTCATCTACGACGACCATGAGGTGCTCGCGCAGGTCTTGGAAAGTTTTGATCAGGCTATCTGTGCGCTCTGTATCTGGAACGTAGTGGACCTGGCGCATGATATCTCTGATCTTAACGTCGCCGTTGCCTTGAACGAGGGCACTGAGCAGTTCAGCTTTGAGGGCAACGCCAATGACGTGATCTAGGTCGTCTTCGATGACGAGGATGCGGGTGTGCTGAGAGCCGATAATCTCGTCTTGAATTTCTCTAAGGATGGCGTCGCCAGAGATGTAGGTGATGGCAACGCGAGGGGTCATGATGTCTGCGGACTTCAAATCGTTTAGCCGGAAGACGCGGTCTATCATCTCAACTTCGTCGTCTTCGATTAGGCCCTCTTGGTAGCCCAAGAACGTGAGCAGTTTGATTTCGGACTCGTTGGTAATGGGGCGACGACTGCCCTTTGTAAGGGGCGCCGTAATGCGCTCTAGCGTCCAAATGAGCGGCGTGAAGAGGATAGTGCCGCCGCGTACGGGAATGGCGACGGAGAGACCGATCTTTTCGGCGTAGCGTTCTCCTATTGTCTTTGGCACAATCTCCCCAAAGAGAATAAGCAAGAAAGTAAGACTAAAGATGGTAATGGTTGCACCTGTGCTGTCAAAGGTGCTAGTGGCGATGCCGCTAACGACGCTAGTACCCACAATATTGAAGATATTGTTGAGGATGACAATGCTGGCGATGGGCCGAGACACCTTTTGGCGCACCGAGAGCAGGGCGCTGCTGGCCGGGCTAGGCTTGTTTTGAGCGAGCTGTCTGGCCTGTATTAGCGGGATAGACAGCAGCGCGGTTTCGGTGCCTGAGCACACCGCTGAACCGAAGATGACGATGAAAATTGCGATCGCAAGTTGAATCATTTGAGGGGAAAGATCGGCAAAGGAAGACGGCAGATGAGTCGACAGGGAACTGTGTCCATTAGATTACGCTTCAGTCACCCTTTTGGTCACGGCCTTAAAGTATCGTTCTAGTGTGTCATTCTGAGGCATCGCTGATATGATGCTTCCTAAACTGTGATGTTTATTGTGATCTCCTGGGCGTAACTTACTGGGCGTCTGGCTTCTATCTCCTATGAGTGACACCATCTTAGATGTTCAAGGCCTTACCGTTGAGTTTGCCTCTGGCGATAACCCTGGGTTAGGCGTAGTTGCCGTTAACGATATTTCGTTCAAATTGCAGCAAGGACAAACGCTGGGCATTGTGGGAGAGTCAGGCTCGGGGAAGTCGGTAACGTCGCTGGCCATTATGGGACTGGTACCTAGTCCGCCGGGACGGGTGACGGGCGGACGGGTCATCTTTAAGCCGGAAGATCGGCCTCTGGTGGATTTGCGTCAGGTACCCAAGCGCAAAATGCGTCAGTATCGTGGCGGTCAAATCGCGATGATTTTTCAAGAGCCGATGAGTTCTTTAAATCCGGTGTATACCTGCGGTTTTCAGCTAATCGAGGCGATTCTTCAGCATCAAAAGGTGTCGAAGTCCCAAGCGAAAGAAATTGCCATCTCTCAGCTGCAAGAAGTGAAACTGCTGCCTTCTGAGGTGGCGCTGTTTGAGCAAATTCGTAAAGAGCTTGACAGCGAGAACACGGCGATGATTAGCCGCGAGGTAAAAAAACGGCAGCAGGCGATGCTAGATCGCTTCCCACACCAAATGTCGGGCGGACAAATTCAGCGCCTAATGATCGCGATGGCGCTCTCTTCTAACCCTTCGCTGCTGATTGCCGATGAGCCTACGACGGCGCTAGATGTGACCGTACAGGCGACGATTTTAGATCTGCTGCGTGAGCTGCGCGATCGCCGAGGCATGTCGATGCTGTTCATCACTCACGACCTGGGTATCATCGCCGAAATTGCCGATCAGGTGGCGGTGATGTATCGCGGCAGCATTGTTGAATCTGGCGATGTGCTGAAGATTTTTGAGCAGCCTAGCCATCCCTATACTCGCGGCCTGCTGGCCTGCCGTCCTCAGCCGAGTCAGCGACTGCGCGAGCTACCTACCGTAGCGGATTATATGGAAGAGGTGGTCACGCCCGAAGGGGAGCAGATGATCGTTGCTAAGACCCAAGGCGACTTTGGCTCAGGGCTACCGCCTGTTACCGAAGTTAGCCCTCGCGAAATGCAAATTCGCCTAGAAGCGCTCGAAGATAAAGGCCCGCTGCTGACAGTTGAAAATCTTAAAGTAGGTTTTCCGGTGCAGGGCGTGTTTGGCGTGGTAGAGCGCTACGTGATGGCTGTTAACGATGTGTCTTTTCAGGTGTATAAGGGTGAGACTTTTGGCCTGGTGGGTGAGTCTGGCTGCGGGAAAACCACGCTGGGGCGATCGCTCTTGCAGCTAATCAAGCCTATGGGTGGGAAGGTCTGGTTTGAGGGCCGAGACCTCACGCGCCTCAACGGGTGGCAGATGCGCAAGCGTCGCCGTGAGATGCAGATTATCTTTCAAGATCCGTACAGTTCACTGAACCCAAGGATGAGTATTGGAGCGGCGATCGCAGAACCTCTAAAGATTCATGGCGTTATTCGCCGCAAGCGTAACCTCAAGGAACGGGTGGAATATTTGTTGGGCCGCGTTGGTCTCGATCCTGCGGCAATCAACCGCTTCCCGCACGAATTTTCGGGCGGTCAACGTCAGCGGGTATGTATTGCCAGAGCTTTGGCACTGAGCCCTAAGTTCATCATCTGCGATGAGTCGGTATCGGCGCTAGACGTTTCTGTGCAGGCTCAGGTACTGAACCTACTCAAAGAGCTACAGGAAGAGTTTAAGCTTACCTATATTTTCATTTCACACGATTTGGGTGTGGTGAAGTTTATGAGCGATCGCATCATGGTGATGAACCAAGGCCAGATAGAAGAAATTGGCCCTGCTGAAGACATCTACCAGCGTCCTCGCCGCGAGTATACTCAGCAGCTCATTTCAGCGATTCCTGAAGGGACGCTAGAGCGCATTCAGTCGCTACAGATAGAGCGGGAACGTCAGAAGGCGCTACTGTAGTTGCTAATGTGCAATTGTCCTTCTATTTTTGTCACGTTGCTGAATATAAGCACATTGAGCTGAATATGAGTGCTGATTTTGACAAAGACCTTGCTGCTACTCCTTTAGCGATCGCTGTTGCCAACAACGATGCCGACACCGTAAAAGCGCTGATTAAAGCGGGTACGGATTTACGACCGGTGAACTGGTACGACACGCCAGTATTGGTCACGGCGGCAGAGCACGGGTCTGTTGAGATTGTGCAGTTGCTCATAGCGGCGCGTGCCAATGTCAACAACGGCTACGAGCAGCTACCTCTATGTGCGGCGGCGGCGCACGGTCACCTTAAAGTTGTTCGCTTACTGCTAGAAGCTGGTGCCTACTTAGAGGCGCAGGATGGTCACAGGCGAACGGCTTTAATGGCAGCAGCTGCCGCAGGACATCTGGCGGTTGTTCGCTTCCTGGTAGAAAACGGCGCTCAGCTTACGCCCGTAGGTGCGGGTGAATCAGCACTGTCGCTAGCGGCTAAGGGTGGACACCAGTCTACGTACGTTTTTTTGAAAGGTGAAATGACACTAGCTACCGCAGCGGCAGTACCTGAAGCGCCTACTCAGCCACCGCAGACAGCTGCAAGTGCAATGGATGAAATGATTACGAGTGCAGCCGAAGAGCTGAACGAACTACTGACTAACGACAATTCATCTACTACTGCGCTATCGGATGGCGATCTGTCTAGTTCCGAGCCGCCTGATATCGAGCCATCTGATACCGAGCTATCTGATGGATTTTAGCGTTCGAGCTGACTAATTCTATACACGCTGCCGGTTACGATTCTGCTCTCTGGTCCATCTACTTTCATTTGCTGACGGGTGAAAGGCAGCTTGGCCTGCTTGAGTGCATAGCGAAATCCGCCTCGGGTAGATCTGTCCGGATCACTCAGTAGGCAAACACCGTTGGGCGCTAGCACCGCTTTTATGAAGGCAATCAACGGTGCGATGTTGCGTTCTTCGTAAATGACGTCGGCAGCGAGAATGAGCGGAAACTGCCGCGATGGCGGGACGCGCCAGTCGAGCGGGCAGGTTTTGAAGTTGGTGAAGCCATTTGCGATCGCATTGCGCGCAGCAAAGTCTACAGCGGTCGCATCGTAGTCGCTAAACGTAACCTGCATCCCCAAAGAAAGCGCTACAACTCCAGACAGCCCTACCCCACAGCCAATCTCTAACGCAGCATGGTTTTTCGGCCAGTCTCGCTGTATCAAAACCTCACCTAGCATCTGCGAAGAAGGCCACAGCTCAGCCCAGTAAGGCATGTACTCATCTTTATCAAAGGCACTATGAGTACTGGGATGATCTAACAGCCGGTCGGCATTGCCAGGATAAGCGATGTCAAAAGTGCGCGTGCCAATCGTGATCGTCTTGTGGGTAAGCTGCTCAACGGCTTCGGCAGGCGTTGTGTGAATAAAAGCCGATAGCCTGTTGGTGGACTCATCAGAGCCAGTAGTAGAGGGCCTAGCGTCAGCTGGTATCGGAGGGTTATCCGACTGGTTGTTTTCAAGAGGCATGGGCTAGGATCGAGATATCTATTCAAGTCTCTCACGACGGACTGATTGCTATGCCTCTCGTATAAATGGCTTGCAGGGTTCGTTTAGAACAGTAGGAGAACTACGATGACTACGCCCAGGTCTGTTTCTCGTTTGTTGATGTCTTTAGGCGGCGTGACTGTCATTCCTTTTCTTCTTATTGCCTGCAACCCTTCCCCTCCTCAGACTATTTCAGAGACCGGTGAAATCTCCTCGTCTAGTGCGCAGCAGCCGAAGTCTGATGCGGATCAACCGGCTGGTGCTTTTTCCAATATTCGCACTCAAAAAATCACCTTCCGACAGCCGGGCGGTGCCACTGAGTTTTCGCTTCAGTTCAAGTCTAGCGGGGGAAAGCTGCTCGACCCCACCGGCAAAGTCATCGCGAGCTTAATTTTGCAAAGCGACGGCAGCATTAAGCTCACTGACGCAATGAACAATCCTGTAGGCTACGTCGTTCGCACTGACGATACGCTACAGGTTGAAAGCCCTAAGCGTACCAAAACGCTCTTTTCATACGTTGAGCAGACCAACGGCGACGCGCTTTTAACTCGCAGCGACGGCTCTACGGTGTATCGACTAAAGGCTAACGATGCTGGCTATGTCGTTGAATCTGAAAAGTCTACGCTATACACGGTGCTTACAAGCAAGGGAAGAGGGCAGATGCAAACAGGCGATGGAGAAACAGTGATGATGACCGATAGTGAAATTTTGCCAAGTGCGATCGCTATTTTCGGCTTTGATAAGCTAACCCAAGCGCAGCAAGCAGGCTTGGCCTATGCCCTGTCAACAGAATCCATATAGCGAAACAGCAATACAGCAACGGCGCCAGCCTAGTTTCTAACTCGCACATCTCGCACTTGGACAGACATATCCGCTGCATTGAGCCTATCTTTTGTGCTGCCAAGCAAGTCGATCAACGAAATCTGACTAGCCTTCGAGCCCGCATTGGTTACGACGAGGGTTACCTTTACAGGTACGTTTGTAGCGAAAGGAACAAGCTGATAGCTAGAACTCTCTTCGTTTCCTATGACGACCACGCTTGCAGTGTATTGATTGCCATCACCGTCAACGAGCCTGCTAGCTGATCTGTACCCATCTGCAAAGAGAAAGATGCTTATATCTTCCCTCGTATTCGTAACCAGTGTGTCACAGCGAATAGTGCTGTCTCTTTGAGAGCACCCTCTAGATTCAACCCTAAAACCATCGGGAGCCGAGCTTGACGAAGCGCCTACAGTGACCGTTAGCCCTTCTTCTTCTGTCTCTGCGATAGACTCCGCAGCAGATGGTGTCGCCGCTAAAGAACTGTCGTTGCTATCAGCGAAATAGGAGGAAAGGGCCTCAGACAGTACGCGAGACTTGTTCTTATCGGTAATATTCTCTCCTTCTGCCGTAAGATAGTTCTCTAACGCTTTCACTGTAGAAGGTGAAAGCTCTACAATTGCAGGATCGGTGATCGCAATTTCTCGACCTGTTTCAAATCCAGTAGAAACGCCTGCAATCAGCGCAGAAAACACAAGCGTAAGTAAAAATAGAGAAGTATAGAGAAAAACCCGCTCCTTTTGCTTCGTCTCAGAGTTCCGAAAGAAGAACACAACCATCAGCGCCATCAAGATGGCGACCAGTGCAAACACGCCAAACATGCTGCCCGACTCGCGTAGAATATCCGGCAAATACTCCGCTAGCCTGAATACGTTTCCAAAACTTTTGAGCGTGTCTACAAAAAACTTGAGAAGGTCGTTCACGTTAGCTCTCAATCCGCACAATTATGCATACTAAATGCTACATCGAGACCTTATTAGATTCCCAGGAAGAAATATTAATTTAAGTAGAATTTGAGTAAAGAGTCGTACCGCTTCTGTCTATCAGCTCAGTAATTCTTCGTTGGAGTCGCCATTTTTCACGCGCTATGCTCTAGCGTGTCATCAGAATTGTGCATTATGAGAATCTTTAAGGCGTCGTTATTTGCACTGCTGATTGGGCTTTTTTGCCTTTTCTCGCCTGGCCCTTCCCTTGCAGACATATCACCTCCTACTACCGAATCGCCTGAAATTCACTGGACTTATCAAGCCGACACCGGACCTGACTTTTGGGGCAATCTCGACGCTGGCTTCGCAGCTTGCTCAGTCGGCCAGGCTCAATCACCTATCGACCTCACAGGCGCAGAAGACGCAGACTTGCTCAATCCCGAGTTTCACTACCAGCCGGTCCCGCTAAACCTGCTGAACAACGGACACACCGTTCAAGTTCCCTACGCGCCCGGCAGCTATGTGCTACTCGATGGCAGCCGCTACGATCTCCTACAGTTTCATTTTCATAGCCCTAGTGAGCACGCTATTGGTGGTACGGCAGAAGGCGCTGAGCTGCATCTGGTCCATCAAAATGAAGTGGGTGAGCTAGCTGTAGTAGCCGTACTCCTTCACGCTGATGATGAAAAAGATGCGATCGCCTACCAGCCTATCAGCCAAAACCTACCGCTCAAAGCTGGCGACAAAGTCCGCACCGATAAAACTATCAACGCCGAATCGCTGCTTCCATCTCACACCACAACCTATCGCTACAGCGGTTCGCTCACCACCCCACCTTGCTCCGAATCGGTTACCTGGCTAGTCATGAGCGAACCTGTTTCGCTATCGAGCCGTCAGCTTTCACAGTATGAACAGCTTCTCAACCACAACAACAGACCACTTCAAAAGCTCAATCAACGATTCGTCCGAGCAGACATTTCGCCATAGACCGCCTGATTTCTCCGAACAAAATTCGCTGTGCGAAATTCTCTTACTCTTCTTCAGCTTGAGTCTCTTCTACGCTTGAGTCTTCTACATCAGCAGGTTCAGTGATGTCTTGTTCTGTTGCAGTAATCACTTCCTTGAAGCGCACCATCTCTTGACGAGGATCAGCGTAGCTTAGTCGAATGCTGATCCTTTCACCAACTTCTACCGCTCTGTCAAAGCGCATCACAAATTCTAGCCCCAGGTCTTCGAATATGATGAGCCCAAGGCTTTCGTGCTCGCGCAGCCAGCGCACCATCATTACATCCCACGGTTTGCCCGGCTCGGCTTCGTCCTGCCGTCTAAGATATTCGATGGCCCAATACTTTTTGGTCTGCCGCTCTACCATTACGCCTTCGTAAGCCGCGTTAGAAGCGCTAGCTATAATCTCTGGCATCTCTGTTGGCGTGAATGGTAATTCTTCTCCGCGTAGATGAGCTTTGATTTGAAAGTGACCCATAAGGTCTGTATAGCGGCGGATAGGTGAGGTCACCTGGCAGTAGCGGTTAAGGCCAAGGGTGGCATGGCGAGCGGGAGTAATGCTCATTTCACTGCGCGTCATGCAGCGGCGGATGGCGGAGTCGCGTACCCAACCGGCTTCTAGCTGCATGAGTTCTTCTTCTGAAGGGAGTTCTGGCTGAGGCTGGCTGCGATAGGGCAAAGGTATTTCGTTGTCTTCGCCATAGCGGGCGGCGATTTCTCCAGTCAGGATCATCATCTCGGCGACCATTTCGCGCGAGTTTGAAGATTCTGAGATGTCGATAGTGATGGTGTCGTCAGCTACTTTGATAACGGATTCGGGGAGGTTTATGCTGATAGCGCCTTGGGCTTTGCGCCAGGCGTGACGGGTTTTAGCGAGATCTGCGATCGCCAATAACTCCCCTTCCGCCGTCACCCCTAGCTCAATCATTTCATCTGCATCTTCATAGGTCAGCCGATAGGTCGGCTTTACCAGGCTTGGCTGAATGCTATATTCCTCAACCCCACCGTCCTCAGCGAGAATCACCCCAAAGCTCAGCGCATTACACATTTGCCCCTGCACCAAACTCATCGGTCCAGCGGCTAGCTCAAACGGGAACATAGGGATAACGCCCGTGGGCAAATACACCGTCGTACAGCGCTTGCGGGCTTCTGTCTCTAGCAGGTCACCAGGCGAAAGCCAACGGCTCGGATCGGCAATGTGAATCCATAGCTTTTGACGACCGTCTGCCAAGGTCTCGCAGCTAAGGCCATCATCAATTTCGCGCGTGCTTTCGTCGTCAATGGTATACAGCTTGAGGTGAGTGAGGTCTTTGCGTTCGGTTTCTTCTGCCTCAGCCGGTTCATTGATAATTTTCGCCACCTGCGCCTCAACTTCCTCTGGAAACTGAGTTGGAATTTGGCGACGTCGCAGCGCTAAGTTCTCATGTTTCTCCCAGATGCCTAGAGTGACTAAGAAATCAAAGGCAGCTTCGGGGGATTTATCTTGTTCTAGCGCTGTAAGGATTTCTTGAGCGGCGGCCTTTTGGTTAGATTCGTCGCCTAAGAGCGCGTAGCGTTCGACGACCTCTAGGCGGGGGCGATCGCTCTTTTCCCAAACAGCACTTTCACCTGTCAGCAAGGCCCGCGCTCGGTTAAAGAAGCCTTCCTTCTCTTCTTCGCGCTCGGCTTCACGTGCAATTTTATGCTGAAGCTCCTCTACCTGCACAGCAGGACGGGGCTCGTACTGGTCGCCCTTCTGCTTAAAGAAAATCTTATCGGTGCTAAGCAACCGATGCGCCGCGTAGCATAGCGGCGGACTCTGGTCAGAAAACAGAAGCTCCGCAAGCGTTGCAGGCGTTGCAGATTCCTCCAGCTCAGTCAGCAGCTCCCAAGCCACTTCCAAATTATCAGGATCGATATAGCCTTCCGCCTCAGTCACAAACCCTTCAATCTCCGAAGGTTCGTAGCTAGCCTTGGTCACCTCATAAATCACCTGACGCGGATGAATCGTATGGGACTGCCCTCGTTGATCGACCAAGACCCAGTTCTTTTTACCTTCGGGTCTATCGGCAACTGCCAAGTGCGGCGAGCCTTTCAGCTTAAATTCAACGAGCGTTCCTTTTTCCACCGGTTCCTACTGGGTTCGTGAGTGATTGAATGAGAGGGGCCTTGATGATCAAGCTTGACAGTCAAGGGAGATTCGACAATAAAAAAGCTACCTGCGCTACTAGTCAAAGTAACAGACGAAAGAAATCTTCTTCCGTCGTATGCAGATAGCTTGATATTTATTTGTTTTGGGCTACACAAATTATGGAGCGCCGTCTTAGCCACCAGGCCAAAACGTAACGACTCTCTAACCGTCTTCGTTTACATAAGGTAGCAGAGCAACGACGCGAGCACGCTTGATTGCCTTTGTGAGGTCGCGCTGCTGCTTAGCAGTGAGGCCGGTGATGCGGCGAGGCAAGATCTTGCCTCGCTCAGTGACAAACTTGCGCAGCAAGTCTACGTCTTTATAGTCAATTTTTTCGCCCGGCTTAATGGGCGAAACTCGACGGCGGAAGTAAGCCATAATCCTTGTTCTCTATTCTTTTACTTAATTTCTTTGTGATTGGTGTGCTTATTGCAGTGCGTGCAGAACTTTTTCAGCTCCAGGCGACCTGTCGTGTTGCGACGGTTCTTTTGAGTGGTGTAGCGCGATACTCCGTTAGAACGCTTGTCGGGGTTGCTACGGCACTCGGTACATTCGAGTGTAATTACGAGACGGACGCCTTTTGCCATGATCCTAAATTTGTGTCAATGCAGTTTTCAATTATTACATAAGAGGGTCAAGATGTTGAGATCTATTATCGACTGTGTCGCGGGTCGTATCGCCGGGACTAGCGGCGTGGCACTGGTCCCGATCACCCATACAACTCAGTGACTTACGTAAGTGACCTAGCTAGATAGCTCGCTTTTGCTCAACGCCGAAGCCAACGAGGGCAAGCCTATCTAACGGCTTACCTTCGGGGGGGCGGATGTAGTTAAAGATGCGGCGGATGCGCATTTGGGGGTTGACAAGGGTGATGGAGTCAACAGAGATGATGCGGGTGTAGCGGGTGGTCATGAGGAGCTCGCGGGTGCGGGCGTCGAAGCGGAAGTCGGAGATGATGGGCCGCTCTTCTTCGTAGGCTTTGTCGCGCAGGTATGCGCCTTGTAACACGGTTTCTGCACTGACCGTTTCGTCGTTTGGTACGAAGGCCAGGTTTAGCGATTGGTCTTTGGTGACGCCTGCTTCGGAGAGGGTGTGGAATACCAGGTGGAAGCCAGGGCAGCTGTCCATCCGCTCGTTTGCCTGGAAGGAATTATCTGTCAGCACCTTGACCTTTTTCTCAGCGGTGAGTGGCTGTACTTTGAATTCGGTGTGCGATCGCTCAATTGCCCCCTCACTTAAATAGTGATAAGTCCGCTCCGAATCCCACTCACCTACACAACTCTCAAAAAACTGATGAAAAACTGTCAGCGCTGACATCGCAAGCTCGCCTTTGTTTGTAATAGCTATAGACTACAGAGAATTTAGCTTTTCTTGCACTAGCCAATCGGCAGAGTCTACGTTTAGTGCTTTGACGGATTCACCAAGCTTTTCAAGCGCCAGGACAGCGGCGTATTGAAGATCCCAGATAGGAACGCAAAGAGCGGTTTTAAGTTCTGGAATGGCTTCGGCCAAGTCAAGTTCCCCAAGAGCGATCGCAGCTGCTACCCGCGACTTCTGAAACTGAGGCGCTTTATTGTGCAGCGCTTGAACTAACAAATCGTAAGCGTCTTTGACCTTCATCTGACCGAACAGCCGCATGATGTGATAGTGCGCACCGTAGTCGTTGTACCCTTCTGCTTCATAGCTTTTCATTAGCGCGGCGGGCGCTTCTTCGGCGTAGTGCTCTAGAAGGGTGAGGCTACCCAAGTAGCAGCGGCCAAAGTCTGTGCCGTAGAGTTCTTGAATAAGGCTGTCTATTTCTGGGACTTGCTGATAGCTGTGAACGAGGGCGACGTCGCTGGGGCGATCGCACAGCACCTTCTCTAGCGTGCGCTGAATCTGTGAGAACTTGAGTTTGCCTGATTCAATAGCGGGCTGGGATAGCAAACGAATGCCTCTGAGTCGAAACACCACGGAAACAGGGCACTGAGCGATGTTGGGAATCGCACGAAAGTAGCCTGCGTCTATGAGATCTTGAATGCTGCCGCGTCGGGCGTTGACGTTAGCACTCTGCAAGAAGCCGAGGACTTTAGGCATGGTCTGCTCGTCGCCTGTGAGCTGATACATTGCAGAAAGGGCTGCGCTAGCAATAGGCGCCTGCTGATCGCTAGTGAATTTTGCGATGCGGTCGATGGCTGGCTTATATCCGAGGCTGGCGAGAGTATGAATGATAGTGCGATAGCTTTGGTCGGGGCGGTCTAGCTGCTCAGCGATTTTTTCGAGGGTAGCGGTATTTTCGGTGCCGATTTCGCCGATGGCCCAGGCGGCATTTTCAACTAGATAGTTATCTTCATCATCTAGGCAGCTTTTGATGACGGGAAGCGCCGCTTTGACTTTGAGACGTCCCAAGCTCTCGACAGCTTTACGGCGGACGATCCGATTGTCGAGATCAGCGTCTGTATTACCAGCGGCGCGCATTAGGGAAGCGATCGCCGCTTCCGTATCAAAATTCACCAGATGCGACGCCGCAATATATCGACTAGACGCTTCGTCAGAATCATCCGCTGGGCCGTCTAGTATCTCAATAGCCTGCGCTTCAGTGAGATTAAACAGACCAGAAAATCGATTATTCATCTTGTCCGCTGCCCACCCTGTGAAATTGCCCTTACAAAACTGGCTTTAGTAGCCCTGTTTGTCTTTACTTAGGATCGCACTAGAGCGGGACGAAAATCAAAAAATACCGGCTGTCTTCTACAATTTGAGAAAACTGAGTGTGTTTTCAAGAAAACCATGACCAGCCCTAATCGACCTACACTGCTCTCTCACGAAGAGGCCGATGTGCTTATTTTGGACGTTCAGAGGCAGCAAGCCGCTGGCACTTTTGACGCAACTGATGAAGCGCTAATTGTGCAGCTGGTCGAAGGCTTCAACGATACGCGGGGTATGAAGCGACTGGCGTTTGCCGAAATTTTGGGCAAGGTGGGCAAGCCCGCAACGCCTGCGCTGATCGACGGGCTGGCAAATCATGAAAATCCAGTGGTGCGCCGGGCCTGTGCGAAGACGATGACGCTAATTGCGGACCCGGTAACGATTCCGACGCTGGTGAATGCGCTGCTCACGGATGAAGATACGGTAGTGCACGGCTCGGCGGTAGGTGCGATCGCCGTAATGGGTGAAGAAGCCGCGCCAGTGCTGCTCGATATCGTAGCCTCAGATAACTATCCCGATAGCTCGAAGGGGCTTGCGACCTGGGGCCTCTCTTTTGTCGGCACAGCAGGCGCGATGCATCTTTATAATGCAATTGATTCAGACAATGAAGAAGTGCGCAGTGCGGTCATCGGCGCACTGACGACACTGGTACAAGAAAGCGAGGACCAGCAGGCACTAGGTCTTATTTTAAGCGGATTGAGTGACACCTCCTCCATGGTGCGCTCAGAGGCAGCAGCTGCGTTGGGCAAGCTAAGCAACCCAACGGTGGTGCCCCATCTCACAACAGTTCTAGGCGATGCTAACGCCGACGTGCGCAAGACAGCGGCGATGGCCATGATGAAAATTGGTAGCGAGGATGCGATCGCACCGCTTAAAAATGCACTGACTTACGAGACAGACGAGACGATTCAGCCGGTGTTTAGACTTGCGATCGCACAGCTCCAAAAGAAGCAGGAAGAGGCAGACAACGGCTGGGACTAACTACTTCAACGCCTACCTCATGCGATCAGCGAGTGAGTAGATCACAGAAAGTGGCTATAGGCCACGGAAGGCCACGGATCGCTAACCCTTTGCCCACTGACTGAGCATTTCTGCATAGTCAGCCGCCGCATCAGCATAGGTGTACACCTTTAGCGAAGACTGTTCGCCGCGATCGCGCCGCGCTTTGATCTGCTCTAAAACGGTATTGGCAGCAGTCTGAATCTCCTGAGGCTTTATCGGAATCACCGCCTCCCCACCCGCGCCCATACTGGCCTCATTATTGGCGTTGATAATCACCTGGCGACCGAACGAAGCAGCCTCTGCGACAGGGCTACCGAATCCCTCATTCTCGGAAAGAAAGACAACAGCTGTAGCCTCTCTATACCAGGCGGCGAGTGTGGCGTCCTCTGTGTAACCGTGGTAACGAATCCAGGGAATGGCTTCGATATCGCGTAGGAACTTCTCGCCAGCGCTCTGTGTAGATTTGTTCATCCCCCCGAAGATGTGCAGCTCCCAGGGCGTGCTAGTAAGATCGCGCAGCGCCTCTACGAGAGCAACCGCTTCTGGCAACTTTTTTCCAACCGGATCGATTCGGCCAACCGACACTAAAAATGGAGCTGACGGCGCTTCAATTTCGTCAGGAGTCATTGTCGATAGTGGTGAATCAAATCCATTTGGGATGGTTTTCACCTTGGCTTCAACATCGGGTCGGAAGTAAAGCAAATCTTTTTTTCCTGCTTCGCTGATACAGACAATTTTGTCAGCCCACTTTAGAGAGGCCTTCAAGTACATCCACGACCGCAGCGTTGTCTTAAGTGAAGATCCGTACTTCTCTTTGTCTTTCCACTCATTAACATCGTGCAAAACCGCAACAGAAGGCGGATGCCATGGCAGCACTATCGGGTTGGATAGCCATATGAGGTGATCAATTCCCTGCGCCTTACAGTAGCTGGAAAACTGAGTCGAAACCCATCCAAATCGCTTTATCGGAGAATAGTCCAGCGCTGGCAAAACAGCCACTTGCTGCGTCGACTCCTGCTGCAAACGTTGAATTACAGGGGTTTGCGATCGCGCATTGGGTGAGGCAATCACGCGAGCGTCTACCCCCCTTTCACCTAGCTCTCTCACCAGGGGTTCTAGCAGACGGTCTAGGTACACACCAATCCCCATCTTGTCGCCTAGGTAATGCCCCACTAGTCCTAAAGTCATATTTGTCGCCTTTCTCAGTTATCTTTCCAGCTGTTTGTGCGCTGCGCACTGTCTAGCGGTCTGTGTATGTCTAGTGCTGTTTGGCACACTCTTTTTACGGCAACTTCCAGCTGCGCTTGTCGCATTCTGCAGTTGCCTAGGCTGTTTTCTCCAGCCAGCTAGGCAACTGCTCGTAGCCCTGTGCCTTCAGCTGCTTTGCTAGCCGCCGATTGTAAGGTGCGTATATCTCTTCTAGTTGGCGCAAAGCTGGTTCATCTGCTTGCACCTCATGAGGTTGCGCGTTGAGAAGATAATAAATGCTTCGCAGACCATCTTTGAGCGATTGGTTAGCCCTCCAGAACTTCTCTGCCTTGTTGTTGATAAACAGAGCTATCTTTTGAAGCCCTGCATTTTTGTATCCCACACTCTTGTTTTGAACGCTAAGATCAACGCTGTCAAAGTACGAGTCGTCAATGTCTAGCCAACGAGCTATATCGGCTAAAAAGCCTCTCGAATCGCGCTTTAAATCATCAAAGAACAGAATTTTTAGAGACTCACCAAAAACGTCAAACCATTCATCCATTTGATCGGCATAGTAGCCTTCTTCTATGCCACAGTAGCGAGCGTTCTCCGATATCGCACGAACCTCTGGCGTCGCAGATTGACAGAACTCAATATACTCTTTCAGCGTCAAATCAGGCGCTAGCTCCAACATGCTCTTTTTGTACTTCCAGAAAGAGACAAACCTATTGACCGGATTGCGGAGCACGATGATGACTTTTGTTGTGTCACCTAGCGTTTGTTTAATTTCTTTAGCCACCCGCTCACCACCGGGGTAGTATCCAGGCGTCGCCTCCATCACGTACTTTTGTTGTTTGCAGTGGCAAAAATATCCTTGAAACTGCTCGAATGGATCAGCAGCACCCTCATAGCGACTGTCCCATTTCCCGTACCGGTACACAGAAAAGTAACAAGTCTCTTTAACGCTAGAAGCACAGACATCTGGATGCCCTGCTAAATAGGTCCATAGAGAAGTGGTTCCGCCTTTTACGGTTCCAGCAATCACTAAATTAGGTAATCTTTGCTTGGTTGACTGCTTATTCACGCTGCGTCCTCACTCACAACAGTTCTCTCTTAATCTATATGTGTTTTGATTAGAACGTCGTCTGATATAGGATATGGCACCCGCGCCAGCTGAAGAGATCTTTGCCCAGTCGATTTCTCAATGAACTGATGGTTCCTCTGTAGCCTTTTACCAACTTCTTACCCATACCTTGTCCGTATTATCCGTATCAAGCGTGCTCAAATAGAGTGTGGCGGCTCAACCTGGCCATTTTTTGAGTTTGATCCTATCACAATTCAACGATGGACCCTCTCAAGCTAGGAAATCGGTAAGTGCTGAGCTGTACTGATTTTGATCCATAGGCCTGCCAGTCTGTAAACCTACTTACTGGTATGACCGTAACCCCTATAATTTTTGTTTAACTGTATGTTGATTGCGTGAATCCACGAAATTTTGGGGTCTTTTAGATGAGAATGTACACGCATTCTATGCTGACGACACAGGTCTGTGACAGCACATTCCTCAGCCAAGAAAGAAATTTCCTGGCAAAACAGGCCAAAAAACATCTCAACTACACAGACGTTTAAACTCGCTAAAGACAAACTACGTATCATGAAGCTTAAGCTTGGGGCATAGTTTATACGTGGTCACTGGCCACAGCAAAATAGTTGTAATTATTAGGGTTATACATGACTAATCTAGTTCAGCAATTAGTTAACGAGCAAGTTCAAGAAGCCGCTCGAACCGGCCAGGCCATGGCAGAGTCCGCCTCAACTGTGAGTGCTATTCAACAGGCCGCAGATAAGTGTGTCGAAGTCTATAAAAATAGCCGCAAAATTTTGGTAGCTGGCAATGGGGGAAGTGCCGCTGATGCTCAGCATATGGCAGCTGAGCTCTCGGGTCGGTTCAATATTGACCGCCCTGGGCTGCCCGCTATTGCGCTAACGGCCAACTCTTCTGCGGTGACTGCTATCGGCAACGATTACGGCTACGACAAAGTATTCAGTCGTCAGACGCAGGCTCAAGGGCAGTCAGGTGACTTGTTTATTGGTATCTCGACTTCCGGAAACTCTGAAAATCTCTTGGCGGCTATTGAAGAGTGTAAGGCGCAGGGCATTACGACAGTCGGCATTACAGGCCGCTCTGGTGGCAAAATGGCTGAGGTTTGCGATGTCTGCATTCGCGTTCCTGCTGATAGCACCGCGCGTATTCAGGAGTGCCACATTGTGATTATTCACATTTTGTGTGGAGCCGTAGAAGAGTCACTTTTTGGCGAGTCAGCGTCCGCACAGTCGTTTGACCCGGATGTTGCTACTGCCGACTTGAATACTACTCTAGTTAACGCATAGTCGAGAAAAGAATGGACGCTGTTGTTTTAGTAGGCGGTTTGGGAACTCGGCTGCGATCGCTCATATCGGACGTTCCCAAGCCAATGGCACCGGTCGGTGACCAACCTTTTCTTGATATCTTGCTCAAAGATTTGCTGCGATCGCCTGTCGTTACGAGAGTGGTCTTAGCGGTAGGCTACAAGCACGAAGTTGTTCAAAATTACTTTGGCGAGCGTGTTTACGACCGTGAGGTGGTCTACGCGATTGAGCATGAACCGCTAGGCACCGGTGGCGGCATTCAAAACGCGCTCCGGCACACACGTTCTGAAGAAGTTCTGGTCCTCAATGGCGATACCCTTTTTCAAATAGACGCTGCGGCAATGGTCGAACAGCATCAGCATCAAAAAGCTGAGCTAACGATGGCACTAAAGCCCATGCGCGATTTTGAACGCTACGGCGCTGTAAACGTAGAAGGCTCTCGTATTGTAGGCTTTGAAGAAAAACGTCACCGTGATGAAGGCTTGATCAACGGCGGCATCTATCTGATCAATAAAAACATATTTGAGCAGTCATTTCTAAAAGCTGCACCACTGCCGGTTAAGTTCTCGTTTGAGACCGATTTCTTGCAGCCGTATGTACAGCAGATGCAGGTTCATAGCTTTGTCTCAGAGGGCTACTTTATTGATATCGGCATTCCTGAAGACTATCAGCGAGCGCAGAAAGATCTCAACGAGATCGTTGCCGTGTGACCGATATGAAACCAGCTCTGTTCTTGGATCGAGACGGCGTCATCAACCGCGAAGTCAACTACCTTCATCGGATTGATGACTTTCAGTTTATCGATGGCGTTTTTGATGCCTGTCGCTTCTTCCAGACGCAAGGCTATACACTCATCGTAGTGACCAATCAAGCAGGCATTGGCCGAGGCTACTACACCGAAGCCGACTTTCAAAAGCTTACGGATTGGATGGTTGCGCAGTTTGCGGTGCACGACGTTTGTATCACCCAAACTTACTTTTCGCCTTACCATCCGACTCACGGCATTGGCCATTACGCTCGCGACCATCGCGATCGCAAGCCCAATCCTGGTATGCTGCTGCGAGCCCAGCAAGACTGGAAAATTGATTTATCGCGCTCCATTATGATAGGTGACAAAGAAAGCGATATTCGTGCGGGACTCAACGCGGGTGTTACCCGGAACGTATTAGTACGCTCTGGGCACACAGTAAATGAGACTGCGACTCAAGCGACAGCAGTCATTGATTCTATTGCTGACTTACCTACTTTATTTGACCGCTGGTCGCAACCCCAGTCACCCGTTACTTTATAGGATCAAAATACATGCTTATCCGCGCCCGCGCCCCGCTCCGTTTAGGAATCGCTGGAGGAGGAACTGACGTGTCGCCCTACTGCGATCTGTACGGTGGCTTTGTGCTCAACGCCACTATAGATATGCACGCCTACTGCACCATCGAACCGCTTGAAAATCGAGTGGTTTTTCGCGCAACAGATAGACAGGAGCGCTACGAGTCTCCGGCTTTGACCAAGCTAGAATTTGACGGCAACCTAGATTTGCACAAGGCCGTGTATAACCGGATAGTGCAGCAGTTCAACGACGGACAGCCGCTGCCACTACAGATGACAACGCATTCAGACGCGCCAGCTGGATCGGGTTTAGGATCCTCTTCTACCGTCGTGGTGGCGATTGTTGCTGCCTACGTAGAGTGGCTGAAGCTACCGCTGGGTGACTATGAAATGGCTAGGCTAGCGTTCGAGATCGAACGGATCGATATGGGACTTAGCGGCGGACGGCAAGATTCTTACGCTGCCACGTTCGGCGGATTTAACTTTATTGAGTTCTACGAAAAAGAGCGGGTAATTGTCAATCCGCTGAGAATCAAGAACTGGATGATCAATGAGTTGGAGAGCTCGTTAGTTCTCTACTACACAAAGGTATCTCGTGAGTCAGCGTCGGTTATTGATGAGCAGATTGCAAACATCAAGACCAATTCTGACGATGCGCTCGAAGCCACCCACAGGTTAAAGCAAGGCGCTGTCGATATGAAGGAGGCAATTCTAAAGTGTAACGTGCGCGATATGGCTGACCTGCTAGGTAAGGGGTGGGAGGCTAAAAAGATGATGGCAAAAGGCATCACTAGCCCGGTTATTGAGGAGGCTTATCAGGTTGCTATGGATTCTGGTGCGATGTCTGGCAAGGTATCAGGTGCGGGCGGTGGTGGCTTCATCATGCTGATGGTGCATCCAGAGCACAAGATGGACGTTACCAGAGCGCTTCAAAATCTAGGCGGTCAGGTCTCACGGTTTCACTTTACGCCGCACGGCACTCAGTCTTGGACAGTTTAGCCGCTTAGTTGCTGTGTTCGCGAGCGCTGCCTTTCGCCGCTCGTAGGCTGATGATTTGCTCTAGTCGCGGCAGGGCACTTTGCGCCGTCTCGCGGACATAGCTATCGACGGACTCATCTGAAATAATGCGCTTCAAGGTGTCCAACGCGCGCGGGTCGCCAATGGATCCCAACGTATTTGTGATGGTGAGTGCGATCGCCACATTATCCGTTGTCTTCAGCGTCTCTAGCAGCGTCTCTACTGCGGGCACACCAATCTCGCCCATAGACATCACCGCCGCAATCTGTACCACCGGGTAGGGATCTTCAATCGCCTTTTTCAGCCCTTCTAACCCTTCTGCGGGGAAAGGTTTATCCGGGTGAAATACCGCAATCTGTGCCATTGCTTTCGTACAGCTAGCTCTGACTGTATCGCTGTCGCTGTTTAGCATCTGCTCTACTACCGCAGACACAGACTCCATTCCTACCGCGCCCAGCGTTTTTACACACGCCCTGCGATACACCACATCTTCTTCACCTAGCGCTGCCATCAGCGTCGGGATCGTTTTCTCATCCCGGTTCTCTACAATTTCAGCCATTGCTCGCTGACGCATCTGTGGATTGGGGTGCTTAAGCTGATTAAAAACGGAATCGGCGACCATGGCGGAAAAGCGTAGAACGTAGAAAATTAGCTGATAGGTGACGTAGCCACTAGGTTGGAGAAGTGACAGTGGCTACACCGCCTTTCAAACCATAAAAAAGGACTTCCGAAGATCCCTACTCAATAAGGTATCAAATCAGAAGCCCTTGATTTTACGTCACATAGGCCAGCATGTCGGCCTACATTCCTTCTATCACCAAAAGGCAATTAAGAGAGGGAGTTGATGACGTAGTCGAGCAAGGAGCGGAACTCAGTGAGTGCCTGAGGAGACATATCGCGAGGTGCACAAGCGCGATCGCGAGTGTGCTGCATAGCAGTGACGTAAGGCGCAGTAGGTAGGTTCAAAGAACGATACACTTCACGTGCACCAGCAATACCCCACTCGTCCAAAGGACCCGTGCCGCCAACGACCAAGCAGTAGTTGATGAGACGTAGGTAGTGCTTAATATCGCGAAGACACTTGTCTTGCTTAGTTTGGTTGCCGCCAGCTTCGCCTTCGTTCTTGAGGTAAGGATACTTCTTGAACGCAGCGTCGTAAGCTTCTTGAGCAACCTGGTCGATACCAGAGTTGAGCTTTTCAGCAGCTTCTAGGCGAGCAGCCGCACGCTGCAAACCACCTTGAACAGCCTGCAAGTCAGCAGAGGCAGGAAAACGGCCAGCTGCGTCAGCCGAAGCGATAGCAGAGGTTACAACAGATTTCATGATTAAATTTCTCCAAGTGATGTTTGATCGGTCAACTAAATAAAGTCGAAGTTGTTCAGTTCTTAGGCTATTAGCTCGAAAGAGCTACTAGGAAAGAGCGGAAACAACACGATCAAAGTAACCAGCAGCTTCAGAAGCGAGCGCGGAGCAGTCGCCATCTTGAGCTTCGTACTTGTTGTAGCGTGAGCCACCAGCTTCAGGGCTGTTAGTACCCTTGAGGTGAGCAACGCTGGAAGCCTTCATGATGTTTACCGCGCGAGCAGCAGAACCTGTAGGCACGCCTAGAGCAGCGTAAGTTTCTTTCAAACCGTTGAGGCAACGATCGTCAAGTACGGAAGCATCACCTGCAAGCAAAGCGTAAGTGACATAGCGTAGAACGATTTCACCGTCACGTAGGCAAGCAGCCATGCGACGAGTGGGGTAGCAGTTACCGCCAGCTTGAATCAAGCCAGTGTTCTCGCAGATCATGCCGGAAACTGCGTCAGATACGATGCAGCTAGCGTTGGAAGCGATCGCATTTACTGCGTCCAAGCGCTTGTTTCCTTCAGAAACGAAGCTCTTTAGAGCATCTAGTTCGCTGCCACCGATAGTAGCAGTCTTAGAGTCGGCCGAAACAACGGCTCTAGAGAAAGCGTCAAGCATCAAGCTCTCCTTCTTCTTAATACAGCAACTGGCTTGTTTTGTAACCAGTGACACAAGATTAAAAGATGATCGGCCTCTCAGTCCGCTTTATTAAAAACAAAGCAATAATCCGTTACATTGAGCTGCAAATTTCATCACAATCCCTTTAGTACAGGGCGCTGCGGCCTATCATTAAACTCAGCCAATTGTTATTAGATTGCATCACTTCTTAGCATTCCGTAGCATTTGCCATCTGCGAGCCTGCTCGTCTGCTGTAAGCAAGCTGTGCGAGTAAGAGTGGGGCACCACTTGCTCAACCCATTTAAAGCTGAAAGGCTGAATTAATCAATTCTGATTAATTCAGCCCTATTGAGTCTGCGTTGTTTGCAGGTGTATTTAGCTCTCAATCGTGGCCACCTAGCTGTAGGTCACCTAATGGTAGGGTCGACTGCTTCTCGCAGCAGTCTTTTGACCTTATATATAGTATTTGGCCTGGTATTTGCTTTAAAAGGGGGCAGTTGGGCATTTTAGCGTCAGGCATTTTTGAGTAAATGCTTGACCAAATTGTCCTTCACCATCATTTGTCGCATTACTTCAACGACATATTCTTGGGCCTGTTCAAGGCTCAACCCTTGGACCTGGTCTTGAACGACCTTCAGCTTAAACTCTTGTTCCATGCTGAGGCTGCCTGGCATATTGTCTTTACCTGATGTAGTCATAGTGGTCATTTCTCCTCAAAAGGTTAGATAGATCTGAAACTAGAGCGATCTTGAATAGGCAACTTGCCTAAATCCCGGGGTTTCTTTAGAAATCCCAATAGTTAGAGGGCCGATAACTCATTTCGGCTCACCCATGCGCATGCAGCCGTGAGGCAACGACCGCGTAGGTCAACCAAACTTGATTAACCGCATCCTAACTGTAATGCACGCTATCGTCAAATTGTAAATACATTCGGTAGCAAGCGTCACTTAAATTAACTTTTTAAGAACTTAGCCGTTTTTTACATCCATAGACAGATCTTGTTAGATAGGTCTTATTAGGATGGCGCTACATGGGTAGTGCGACTACAAACATATTGAATGCAATCACGCAATATGTATTCCCAATTCCTAAACAAACAGTAACAATTATCTTATTACTGTGTACTCCTTCATCGGATGGGTTTGTCTAGACAAGGCGCCTGTAGAAAGGCTGATGTGTGCCAGGGTGCTCACTTTCATCGCGCTATAGTATTGAGAGACATAATTGTTGACAAATCCAGCGCCCTCAGTTCATTACTGGGTTGGGCGCCGGGCTTTTAATCCAGGAAAATTTGACGCAGATGAACGTAATGGAGTTTTTCCAGCGGAGTGCTGGGCAGTGGCAGTCTCAGCGCACCACGCATCACCTACCTTTTCGCCGGGCGGAGCTAGGCGGCTCAAACATTGCGGTTGAGGCCCTGCTTGCCGACAACGAAAAGGTAATCGAAATTTGCAAGCTGCACGATGTGGACCCCAGTACGGCAGTAGGCGGTGCCTATGTCGAGTGGAATGGGGCTATGGCTTGGGATAAGGACGACGAGAGTCATAAGGGCTCGACAGTGTTTGCGCTGGTGCCTGATGTAGACAATCCTCAAGAAGGCAACCTACTGCGTGAGCGGGGCTACGCCGAGATCGTACCGGTCATTGGCCGCTTTGAAATGGACAGCGAAAATGGCCTAGTACTCACTACCGAGTACGAAACAATGAGTTCTATTGAGCGCTTCTGGTTCCCAAACCCTGATTTGCGGATGCGCACGAGTGTTGTGAAGCGTTTTGGTGGACTGAGCACTGCGTCTTTTTGCGCGGAGTCACGAGTAGAAACCGTTCCTGACCAGGAGAAGGACGACGCTGCTGCTAGAGAAGCGTTTGAAGTCGGCTCGAAGTATTCTTCGTTCGGCTGGTAGCCATTCTGACAACGGGTTTATTAGCTGAGTCGCTCACCATCACAGTGAGCGGCTCTTTATTTGCTGCTCTTCCCTGCAAAGGAAAAACTTACTTTTGCTGTGTCATTGTAATAACAGTCTTTACCGTTAAGGGGAACAATCCGTCTAAAACAGGCAAATACTTATCCTCAGCGTATATCAACGGTAAGTCCTGTTCCTGCCATACCCAAACTTGCTGTTTTTGAATATCTATTAGCCAGGCGAGTTTGGTACCGCTGCTCATGAGGTGCAAAATCTTTTTCTGTAGCTCTAGGTTGCGCTGAAGCTGGGAGTGAAACAGCGTAGGCATGGGTTTTTGGTGCGATCGCCCATCGATAAATTCCCAGGCAGGTGAGCCTTCGATATCGGGTCTTTCTAAAAAGCTTTCTAAGGGGCTAGCCGCGATAGGAGATTGCATAATTTCTCGCGTGTCGTAGGCGGCACAATCAGGCCACAATCAGGCAAAGGGCTAGAAGCTGTTGCAATTCTTCTATTGTACGTCTCAATAAAAAGGAGTCTGTAAGCATCACCTACAGACTCCTTTTTACTAGTTACGGGGCTCGCCTGGAGGATCCTGTTACTCGAAGCCGAGCAGGTCAAAAATGTCGCGATCTTTGAGCGGTTCTACTTCAAGCGGTGTAGCATCTTCAATCATGCCTTTTGCTAGCTTGAGATACTCATCGCGCACGACCTGAATTTCGGGATCGGGATCGTCCATTTCAAAGACGGTGCACTTCTTCAAACGGCTGCGACGAATGGCGTCTACTGTCTTGAAATGCGCCAACGTCTTGAGTCCAACACGCTCGTTGTACTTGTCAATCTGATCGGTGTCTTCACTGCGGTTGGCGATAATACCGCCTAAGCGAACTTTGTAGTTCTTAGCTTTAGAGCGAATCGCGGCAACGATGCGGTTCATCGCAAAGATAGAGTCGAAGTCGTTGGCGGTGACAACCAGGCAGTAGTGAGCGTGCTGTAAAGGAGCCGCAAAGCCGCCGCAAACTACGTCGCCCAGTACGTCGAAGATGACAACGTCAGTATCTTCGAGGAGATGGTGCTCTTTCAATAGCTTTACGGTCTGGCCTGTAACGTAGCCGCCGCAGCCTGTACCGGCTGGTGGGCCACCAGACTCAATGCACATGACGCCGTTATAGCCTTCAAACATAAAGTCTTCGGTCTGCAACTCCTCGGAGTGGAAGTCTACGGTTTCGAGGATGTCGATTACCGTAGGCACCATTCTTTTGGTGAGCGTAAAGGTACTATCGTGCTTCGGGTCACAGCCGATTTGCAAGACGCGCTTGCCAAGGTGGGAGAACGCCGCAGACAGGTTTGATGAAGTGGTGGACTTGCCAATGCCGCCTTTGCCATACACAGCGATAACTAGCGCGCCAGTCTCAATGTTCATAGAAGGGTCCATATGGACCTGAACACTGCCTTCACCGTCTTCGCCTTTGCCTACCTGTTTTTGGGCCTGAGGGGGGCGTACGTTTGTAGCTACCAAAATAAAGTCTCCTGTTGCTATCTAAAAATTGTGGACTAAGTTAGTCTTTTGTCTCGCGATTGTTGCGCAGTGTTTACGATGCGTATCATTTCATTTACCGATGGCCGCTTTTGCCTCGTAAAGGGTGTCGACGGTGATGGACGAAATACCGCGATCGCTTGCAAACTTCTCGGTATTTCGCTTCACTTTCCCACGCACAAAGAAAGGAATCTTCTTCAGCTCCGCTACACCGTCCGGCGTCCAGCTAAGTTCGGTGGAGTCTTCTGAAGCCGTTCCCATAACTTTGACTTCAGAGTTTGCCTCTGCTTCGGCGATCGCACCCGTCGGCGCAGAGGCAGAAGGCGCACCTACAGCAACCGGTTCAACGTTAGTCGCATCTGCCTGATGTGGCGCGGTATGCAGGTGGCTCATATGTCCTTCTGCAAACTCAAAGTCTTCGCGGAACATGCCGATAAGGTGCTCTTCTAAGCCCATCATCAGCGGGTGAACCCAGTCATCGAAGATAACGTTTGCGCCTTCCCAACCCATCTGCGGTGAGTAACGAGCGGGTACGTCTTGAACGTGGATAGGCGTGGAGATGACCGCGCAGGGAATGCCGAGGCGCTTGGCGATGTGGCGCTCCATTTGGGTACCGAGGACTAGCTCAGGTGCGGCTTCAGCCACGGCTGTTTCGACGGCTAAGTAGTCGTCGCTGATGACGGCTTCAAGGCCGTGTTGCTTGGCGACTTCGCGGACCTGACGGGCGAATTCACGGCTGTAGGTACCGATGCCAACAAGGGTGAAGCCGAGTTCTTCGGTGGCGATACGAGCAGCAGCGATCGCATGGGTCGCATCCCCAAAGATAAACACGCGCTTACCTGTGAGATAAGTCGAGTCTACCGAACGCGAATACCAGGGCAGCCGAGAGGCTCCGGGCGTAGCAGCAGATGAGAGCCGAGAAGCGTTCCAGCTGCCGAGCGTATCTGTTTTAGAGCGTTCTATTGTTCTGCTAACGTCAATGCCAGCGACTTCGCCAATTTCTGACAGAAAGTCACGGGTTGCGCCCACGCCGATAGGGACGGTTTTAACGGTGGGCTGCTTGAAGCTACGCTCTAGCCACTTGCAGGTAGTGAGGGCGATTTCTGGATACAGACAGATGTTGAAGTCTGCGCTAGGGATGCGCATGAGATCGTCGGGCGTAGCGCCGAGAGGTGCAACCACATTAACGTCAACGCCAATTTCAGCAAGCAGCTTAATGACTTCTTGAATGTCGTCACGGCAGCGGAAGCCAAGGGCGGTAGGACCGATGATGTTGGCCTTGGGGCGAATAGCCGGGTCGCGTTCGGGGCGTTCGGAGCCGGGGGGAAGAACTTTGGAGAGGAGGAGCGATCGCACCAAGTGATACAGCGTCTCACTTGCACCCCAGTTCTCTTTTTTGGAGTAAGCGGGCAGCTCCAGACTGACGACAGGCACCGGCAGGTTCATACTTTTTGCAAGCGAGCCTGGCTGGTCTTGAATCAGTTCTGCTGTACAGCTTTCACCGACTAGCATTACCTGTGGCTTGAAGCGCTCATAGGCTTCTCGCACAGACGTTTTCACCATTTCAGCTGTATCGCCACCCAAGTCTCTCGCTTGGAAAGTGGTGTAGCTGACGGGCGGCCTTTTGTCACGTCGCTCAATCATGGTAAACAGCAGGTCGGCATAGGTATCGCCTTGAGGCGCGTGCAAGACGTAGTGAACGCCTTCCATCGCCGTGGCAATTCGCATTGTGCCCACGTGGGGAGGGCCTTCGTAAGTCCAGAGGGTTAGTTCCATGTTTGGGAAAATGAAGAAAGAAGATAAAGGTAGCTAGATCAGACAGTCAATCGTCTACGTCGTTCGCTAGATCGGACAAACAGTTCGGCTAGGTCAGCAGCTTGGTCATAGCCGTGTAGCGGTGAGAAGACTAGCTCAATGGACCACTTGGTTGATAGACCTTCAGCTTCTAAAGGATTGGCTAGACCAAGGCCACATACGGTGATGTCCGGGCGGGCTTCACGGCAGCGGTCCAACTGCTTCTCTACGTCTTGACCTTCAGAGAGGGCAGTGCCTTCGGGTAAGAGGGCGATTTCTTGATTCATCAACATTCTGTCGATGTAAGGTGTGCCCACTTCGATCAAGTCCATGCCGCATTCGCGAGATAGGAACCGGGCAAGGGGAATTTCTAGCTGCGAGTCTGGGAAGAGAAAGGCTTTGCGGCCTTCTAGCAGTTCTTTGTAGTGCGATAGGCCGGTGGTGGCACGAGTGACAGAAGGCGCGATCGCTTCTTCAAACTTCTCGGTATCAATTTCCCAAGCGTCTGCCGCTGTTCGCAGCCAAGCCGTCGTGCCTTCAATACCAAATGGATAAGGTGAAGGCAGCAGCTCAGCACCTCGACTAATCAAAGACCTGACCGTTTCACTCAAGAAAGGCTGGGCGATTAGAAGCTTAGTGCCCTTGCCAACGCGAGGCAGCTCAGTAGACCTTCTCGGTGGGAAAAACGCGACGGGGCCAATCCCTATCTTGCTAAATAGACGTTGGAACTGGTCTTCTACAACATCCGCCAGGCTACCGACCACAAGCAGTTCAGCTTCTTCGGTCTCTTTAGCAGGCATGACAGGCACCATGCAGTTCAAGCAGGTATCTTCGCCCTGAGTGAAGGTGGTTTCGATACCGCTCCCAGAGTAGTTGAGTACTCTAGTTTTAGGGAAGTAGCTATGATTTAGCTTTTCAGCTGCCTTTGCCAAGTCGAGCTTAATGACTTCAGAAGGACAAGAGCCCACTAAGAACAGCGTTTTAATGTCAGGGCGACGCACCAGCAGTTCTGCCACAACGCGCTCTAGTTCATCGTTGGCATCGGCCAGTCCGGCTAGGTCGCGCTCACCTAGTATGGCAGTACCAAACCTAGGCTCAGCAAAGATCATAACGCCCGCAGCAGACTGAACTAGGTGAGCGCAAGTCCTAGAACCCACGACCAAGAAGAAGGCATCCTGCATTTTTCTATGCAGCCAAACAATACCTGTGAGTCCGCAGAAGACCTCTCGTTGACCGCGTTCTTTTAGAACGGGAAGATCAGCACCTACTGTAGAGAGGGCCGTAGATTGGGCGGTGGGTTTCTCTAAAGTAGGGGTAGAACTTGATGTGCAGGGCTCTAGCGCCATAAATATGCTCTCCGAGTGTGCTAAAACCTAAACGCTCGCACTCGCAATATATAGAGGTAGCTACCTCGATTGCCGAGCGGATGAAGGCTCTCAACCTAATTAATTTTCTGAAAACAATTAATTTTCTAAGAACGATTAAAGGCTGAGAGTTTAGTATAAGCACCCTCAACAGGTCGGTTTGATCCCACACAGGCTTTATTTACATTCAGCTACGAATGTTTACGCAACGCAGTTTTATGGCGGAAAATCGCCTGCTATGCACCTTATGGAACGCAGTAGTGTAACAGTGCGTGTACCTGCTCAAACTACTATTGAGCCAACAATCGGACGCTACTACGACTTAATTTCGCCTGCAAAGCGCTCTTTTTTCTCAAACTCAAAAGGCCCAGCAACGGAGCCCCACACCAGTTCATCGGTGTTTGGGTCACGACCGCGGTCGTAGCTCGTCATGTGGCTTTCGGTCACGATAAACTTATTGTCTAGGTAAGTGGTTGCTCCTTTTCTCACCACGGTACATTTCTTCCCGGGCTCCACTTCGCCAATAAAGCTGTTATTCTCCCAGCGCACGAATATATCGCAACCGTCCATAGGCTCTAAGTCACTCACGCTGAGGGTCGCCAGCTTTCCTAAATCGCGAGCCGCCCCGTAAAACTTCTCCTCGTCGGCGACCCGGTAGTTCTCTAGCAGCACATCGTTCTCTCGCTGAATAAAGTGCAGTACGCGTACCCTATAAGGCTTATCGATTTGAAAGTGATAGGCCTGTTCTAGATAAAGACTGATGCCAGACTGAAACCCTGCTGGCAGAGGTCGCATACACACTCGAATATGAGCAAAGAAGGGCGGGTTTTCAATCGCCTGCTCCTGATTGCTGAAGTCGGCGGACATCCATTTTGTCAGCTTGATGGCGTCGGTAGGATGAGTCATGGGAGAGTTTAATTTGGAAACTGTAAAGTGAAACGATGCTGACCTTTATTATTAGCGGTCACTATTGGCGGTCATCAAAACGGGTGCGAAAGCTGCCGTACTTTATCCAATATTGGTTTAGCTCATGATGCGGCGTGTGTAAACTGGCTTTGGCATGATACAAAACCACACGGCGGTGGTCCCCAATCCAAATCTTTTTGAGCGGCTCTACAGAAATGAGCGTACCGCCTAGCGCTTCTACACAGGCTTCAAACTTATCAACGGTCGAATACTCAACGGTTTCAAACACGAAAAAGTTGCCAGAACAAATCAGGTGACGGCTCCGAATCCAGGCCTGCATTTTCTTTTTGGCAGGTGGGGGAAGCATTTACAGTCTGCCTAATGGAAGTTCGCTGGCAAAGCTCTCGCGTTTCTCAAACTTCAAAGCGCCTTCGGTAGAACCCCACACATGCTCGTGTGTTTCCAAATCCATACCCTGATCGAGGCTCATCCAAGTACTTTCGGTAACCTCTACATGACTGACTAGGTAGGTAAGTTTGCCTTTGCGAGGAATGCGGCAGTTGTTGCCAGGTTCTACGCCGCCGATAAATTTATCGCTTTCTTTGCGGAAGACCATAGAGCAACCCTCGCGTCGAATCGCGCAGTCGTCAGGAATAGTTTTGAGCACGTCCAAGTTGTGACCGGACCCCGCATAGGGGACGCCATCTTTAAACCCGTAGTTTTCTATATATACCTGGTCGCCTTGGGCGATAACACGATGAAGTCCCTGCCGATAAGGGCTCCAAAGGTCGTAGTCGTATACCTGCTCGGAGTAGAAGCCGATACCGCCCGGGAACCCGAGTGCTTCAAAAAACTCGTAGGGCAGCGGGCGAAAAAAGATGCGGATATGGGCGAAGTCTTTGAGCGCAGCATTGGCCTGCTTAAAGTTGCTGAAGTCTCCCGCCATCCAGGTAGCTAGAGTTACTAGATTTTGATTGGCGTCTGGGTTAGCAGTCGGTGGCGCAGCGATGGACGCAGTCATAATAGATAGATGAAACTGTGTTTTATGGGTTGATGTGTATGACTAGATTGTAGAAAAAAGCCTGTGGGTTGGTCCCTAGTTCTGGTGAAAAGACCATCGGCAAAGTTATCAAACGCTTACTCGCCTTTCGGTAAAATTCGAACTTCAGAAGAGAGCGATGAGGTGGTTACGCCTTTACCGTTGCTGGTTTTGATGAGTGAAACGCGAAAGCGTAAGTTGTCGCTGGCAAACCATATTTTCTCTTCGGCAGCGGCGCGATCATAGCTAGTGGTAAGAACAAAAGTACCGTCTGGGGTGATGGTGTAGTCGCCCGCAGCCGGAATTGTCTCGGCGTAGCCCTGGTCGCGCAACAGCTTGCCGCTGTTTTCAAGCTCGAGGCTAGGCACGGGGACCAAAATAGTTTGTCCTTTGAGGACGTCGTCTTCGTTCCAGTCTGTTTCGCCTTCCCAGCTCATTTTGAAAGGGGAAGCGATCGCACTTCTCTCCACCCCTTGACTTTCACAGAGCGCCAGCACCGCCGGGTCATGTTTTTCCAAGCCCTCGATTTCGATCCTTGAGCGGATTTCTTCAAAATGAGCAAAGGCCAAATGATGAGCGCTGCGCTGCGATCGCCATTTTCCCAAAGAACGGGCTACAAAAGTATCAATATCCATGCCCATAGCTGTGCCTGCGATCGCCTCAATAGAAAATAAGACCGAGACCGACCCATGTGAGATCCGCGCCTTGGTCCTATTAACACCTTAAAGGCTGATGCACCTAACTTGATGCAACAGGTCAATATCGCGTTTCTACTTAACTTCAGTGATGCTCACAATAGTGGCACCTGTGCGCTGAATGCGTTGAATCTGAGGTGTCATCTTTCTAGCATCCACGATGTACTCATCAAAGCTAACGCGGCGGCGACGGTCGAACTTGGCACCTGTTGTTTTGATCTTGAAGCGCTTTTCTGTCAAAGAACCAGCGGTCGCCTTAGAATCGGTGATCTTGTTGGCACTATTAGTAGCTACGGCGTATACCAGCTGAGAGTCCTTAACCGCGCTGCTAACTTGAGCTGGACCTCGGTTGACCGCAAAGTTGCGGTTGTATACAACCTGCTTGCGGCCGGGCTCACTCTTCTCACGAGCAAAAGGAACCACATTCTCGCCGAAAAATTCTTGATACTCATCGCTATCTACGTATGAGTCGATGTCAGCGTCGTAGCCTTCTTCAGCGGTACGGCGAATGTGCTCGGAGGCTTCTGCTTGAGACTCAGGAGCCCGGCCTAAAATGTGCTGAAAGTTCAGCTCGGTAGAGCGGTAGGGGCCACAGGCCTCAAAGTAGCGAGCTTTATAAAAGTCTGACTTGGCAACGGCGCGAACGAACTCACGCACAGACATAGACCCGTCGCCCAACTGAGACTCAGCGGTGACAAGGCGCTCGCTTTCCATCACGTGAGGGTTGCCCAAGACCTGCTTATACACGGCGCGAATAATCGCCTGAATATCTTCTGGGGAGCTAGTGGGCCACAGTTCGTAAGTGTAGGCGTCAGCCATGAGGATTCTCCTAAATATTTAATGGAATGTTTAAATTGGAAACTTTCAACAGTTGTGAAAAAGGAAAGATGAAGCAAGCACTCTACGAGAAACCCAACACCGGTTGAAGATGTTGGGTTTCTCATAGTCTCGGCTTAATCTACGAGACTTCAGTGATGCTGGCAATTTTGCCGCCAGCTTTGTGAATGCGCTGATACTCTTGAGAGAGCTTCTCGTAGGGCACCAGGTAAACCTGGTTGGATCGGCGGAAGCGAGAAGATGCTTTGCGCACGGTGCTAGCACGAATAGCCGTAACCTCAATGCGGTAGACCTTGCCACGCTCACCAATGCTGCTGCCAACCCGAACAGGTGCGGACGTTGGTGGCTCGTTGAACGCCCAGCCATCAGAACCAACGCTAGAAGGTGCCTTGACAGCGGTCGGAATCGCGTTGATGACAAGCTTGTTCAAACGAGGCTCTTTGCCGGAGGTACTGCCCTTGAGAGAGCTACTAGAGGCGCCACGTACGAGTTCAAACATATGGGTAAACTCGACCATACTTTCGGAAGCTTCTGACTTGTAGCCTCTGATGTAAGGAACGAAGTCTTGGCCAAATGCGTTTTGATACTCGTCGCTATCTATATAGGAGTCAATATCAGCTTCAAATCCGGACTCGTCCAAAATGCCGCTGTGTAGCTTCATTTCGTCGTAGTTATTGGGCGCACGGCCTAGCAAGTGACGGAAGTTGAGCTCTGTATAGCGGTAGCGAGGGCAGCTTTCGAAAAAGCGAGTGCGGTATAGGTCAGACTTGGCAACAGCGCGAACAAACTCACGCACGGAATATTCGCCACGCTTGAACTGAGATTCGGGAACCTCAAGACGCTCGCTTTCCATCACGTAGGCATTACCTAGAACCTGTCTGTAGACGGCGCTGATGATGGATTCAAGTTCTTCTGAGGAGAGTCCGGGGACCCACTCTATAGGCGGCGTTTCTTCAAAAAGACTGACGCCCAATCGCGATGCTGGTCCGAAAGCCATGGATGCTATCTCCTTATAACGGTTGATTGCGTGTTCTCATTTTGTCGGTAAAGGGGGTCTATCTTTGTCAAGTTTTATGAATAGACCCTGTCTCTAAGACTTGTGAAAGAAAATGCTCAATCTCTTGCTATGTCAAGAACCAGCAGCTTATTTTTACGGGCAAAGTACGCTTTCTTTTAGTTAACAAAGGGTCCGATACCTGGCCTTCTTCTGTTACTTTCTGTTACAAATTCGCTGGTTTTCAGGCGCGATCGCCTCACTCAAAACCGAACTTCGACTATTCGGTTGCGCCAGCTTTCTTAAGAAGTGCGATCGCCTCTCCTGCTCGAAAAGATTTCTTCGCTTCGGCCATAGCTGTTCTCCCCCAGTAGTTGACCGGGGTGACCGTCGCACCGTTTTCTAGCAACAGGCTGACTGTCTCAAGCTCTCCGCGCGCGCAAGCCATCATGAGCGGCGTCCATCCACCAATATTGGCTGTGTTGACGCTAGCGCCTGCTTTAATCAAGGCGGCTACCGTGTAGGTATGACCGTTGTCGACGGCTAAATACAGAGCCGTATCGCCAATTTTGTTAGTAGCGTGAATATCTGCGCCAAGCGCAATCAGCTGCTCTACGATATCGGTCTGCCCATGGCGCGCTGTCATCATGAGCACGGTTTCTCGGTAGGCATTGCGACCTGTAATGTCTGCGCCTCTTGTCAGCAAGTCGAGCACCATATTGCGCCGGTCCGATTCAGCGGCGTACATCAGCGCGGTGTAGCCTGTGTCGTTGCGCAGATCGATATCGGCGCGGGCTGCTAGGAGCAAATCTACGATGTCGGCGTGGTTTTCCATTGCGGCCCACATCAGGCCAGTGCTGCTTTGCCATCGGGCGTTAGGACTTGTCCCTGTGGCAAGCAGGTTAGCAACGGGCGCGCGATCGCCTTTAATGCAAGCTCTAGTTAAGGTTTCTTCGGTATCCATATCTCAGCTTGCGCTTTTTACTGGCTTTACCGCTTCTTTCTCTGGTTGGATGAAGGTAGAGAGCCGAGCAATCAAATGGTCGAAATAGGGAGAGAGCGACGGATAACTCTCGATAGGGAAGCGCTTTAAGCTCGCTCGTTTTACGCCTATCAGTCCGGCGACCATGGCTGGTAGAGGCACTTGCAGCTCGTCGTAAAGCTGCTCCATAGCGTTGAGCCCAGCAGTGCTGGTGTAGTGGTGCTGCCCACTGGCAATGCCGTAGGTGATGCAGCGTAAGAACTGCCAAAAATCTCGCCAGCAGGCTTCTGCGCGGATAGGTGGATATAGCCCACCGCCGGGTTCTAAAATCTTTGGGAAGGCGGTAAGCACAACGGCTCTCGCTTCGTCAACGATATCAGCGGCCTGCTCACGCAAGGTGAGTGCGACTGTATTGGCAGTGAGTCCCACTGCGCTTAAGGCGCTATCCAAAGTTCCGACAGACGCTTCAATCGCTGCTAGGTCAACGTCGGTGAGGTAGTGCTTGTTATCGTCAGCAGCTTGAAAGCGAGCGACAATTTCGGGGGGAATCTCATTCCATCCTTCAAAGCTGACAATTTGCGCTTTTGGAATGAGCTGCTTGGCCCGGTCACTGAGTCCGTTCATGGTTTTTTGGCGAGTACCTGCTATCAATTACTTAGTTTAGAGCGATTTTGTCCCCCTTACGTTTTGCCTTTGGCTTCGAGCTGTTCTATTACGAGGGCGGCTACGCGCCGAACAGCTGCTTCTGTGTCTGTTTTTAGAGGGGCGATCGCTTCTATCGTCTCTCTATCTCCTAGCTTCCCCAGCGCTAATGCGGCTGCTTTACGAACCTCCCAGCTGTTGTCTTTCAAGCAAGCAACGAGCGGTTGATAGGCCCTTTGAGAGCCGAGCCTTGCTAGATGAGCTGCGGCCTCAATGCGCACATCCGCCGCTGGATCGCTAAGGGCTTCCGTTAACAGTGAAATTGTGTTGCCAGCCTGCTCGTTGGGTTTTGCTTTAGGGGGGCTATTTGTAGGCGGCTTTGCTGTAGCTGCTTTGCCCTGGGGTAACTTTCCTTGGGATGGCTGGCTCTGAGGTGACTTGTTCTGGGGTGACTTGTTCTGGGGTGATTCACGCCGAGACGATTCGCCCCGGGATGGTTTGTTTTGCGCTTGAGCGGCGTTGGTTTTGGCTAAAGCTTGGGCAGCTAGCTGCTTTTGGGCGAGCTGTGCGATCGCGCCGACAACCGCTGTGCGCACAGCGGGCGACGGATCGTTGATAACCCGGTACAGCCGCTCACTTACTTCACTGCTCATAGTTGCCATAGCCCAGGCTGCGTGCCCTTTACAGCTTTCGCTGGCCTCTGGAGAAGCCAGTACGTCGCGAATAGCATCAAAAGCAGGCGCGCCTACTTTTGCTAAGGCTCCAGCAGCGGCGCTCTTAACGCCAATGTCGACATCTTTGAGCAAGGCTTGAGTCAGGCCCGCTACGGAGGCTTCATCGCCAATATTGGTGAGTGCATTGCAGCAGGCTCTGCGGACGACCGGTTCAGGGTGGGTAGAGAGTCCTTCAAGGAGGAAGGGCGTTGCAGGCTCACCGATTTGGCTAAGCGACTCCACAAGGCCAATGCGAGTAGCCCGTCTAGGATCAACTAGGCTCTGAATCATTTGCCTGAGCAAAGCGGGATTTGGCTGGTCGAGAGCGAGCATCTCTATTTGCTCGTTGACATGGCTAATGAGCCGGTCGACTTTGGCTTGAGCAACTGGAGAATCCGGTGAGCTGTCGTCAAGCGGCGGCTGGCTATGCGGCTCGCGAGGTTGATCCATGTGGCTGCTCCTGGGTCGTTGGTAAAAAGGTGTCGATAGAGCGCTGACGTTAGCTCTCGGCGCTAGCTGGCTCCTCGCCTCGCAGCTGAAGAAGAGCTGTGTCAATTTTCATTATTTCAGGATGATTTTTTAGCTGAGCTAACGCCATAGACTTAGGCAGCTTCGCCTTTTTAGCGGTGGTCGTAAAGTCTTCTACCAGTCTGGCGCGATATTGTTCTAATTCGGCAATAACCGCTGCGACTTCTTCCGCTGAAGAGGTCGAGCTATCAGCAGAAGTGGCGCTAGCTGACTCGGTAGGAAGGTCGCCAGGAGTACTTTCAACCACGATGAAACCTCGTAAAGCAATAGATTATGATGTCATTTTACGGGTCTCTTGCGCCTCTTTTTCCTGTAGACCTTAGAAGCCCCCAGAAGAAACCCTCAGACATCTTATATGGACATTCCCGATATCAAAGACCTGTTGAAGAGCGAAGACCCGCAGCTACGGCTACGCGGCCTTGTGGCCCTAAAAGAATACGATGCAGATGCCGCAGTGCCGCTACTGATTGAGCAGCGTCAGGATGAGGCCTTTTTGGTGCGTTCTTTTGTTGCGATGGGGCTAGGACGTAAGCGCAATGAGGCTGCTTACTCGGCGCTACTAGAGATGTTGCCAGCTGAGTCTGACCAAAACGTGAAGGCAGAGATTGCCAACTCTCTTGGCCTGTACGGCAACCAATCGGTAGATTGTCTGGTGTGCCTATTTCACGAGAACGAAAACTGGCTAGTGCGCCGGAGTATTTTGGCGATTATGCCAGAGATGTCGTGCCCTCAGCAGCTGTTAGAGATTGCGCTGATAGCGATGAAAGATACCGATGAGACGATTGCACAAGCGGGAATTTCTACGCTAGGTATGCTGGCCGATACTGAGCAGTCTGAGGCAGCATTAGCAGCACTGCTGCCTGTTTTGGGCTGGGAGAACTGGCGATCGCGCATGTACCTCGCCTACGCGCTAAAGTCCTTCGAGGATGCTGCTGCTAGGGACGCGCTAACAAAGCTTCGGCAGGACAAGCACCACAAAGTCGTGGCAGCAGCGCTGGAGAATTTGCTATCGCCGTAATGTTCTTGGCAGACACTTTGTCAATCTATTTCTTGAGTAGATTGTCGCTTCAAGAGCAAATGCACTATGTTTATGTATGTAAATAAATGTAACTATTTGTTTACACCGATAACTTAGGCTTGTTCCAAGGCCAACAACTAGCATTTGCTAGACCGCTAATAGGTGAGGAAAGACTGTCATGGCAATCTCTGCACAAGCTGCTTCTGAGGCCGCTTCTCAAGCTAGTGTCCAAGCTAGCCAAAACTCAGTTCTCGAAGGTCAGGCGATCGCATTTTTCAAGCACTCTGAGGGCAATTGGCAGTCTCGTCGTCGCTACTACACCCTGGCGAACGATGACACTCAAGAAGTCGTAAGCGATATTACCGTACGGTTTTTGGCAGGCGACCACGAAGAGCTGCTGACTTTAGGTAAGCGCCACGAGCTGAGTGTGCCTATGGTCTTTGGTGCGAAAGTCACCTGGGAGAGCACCTATCTTAGCCCTAGCCGTAAGCCGTCCGTGGGTGAAACGGTGTTCGGGATTCGTGGCAATGTGATGTATCGCGATCGCGGTTTTGCCACACCTAAGCCAGTCACCGCCCTATACCGATTTCGCGATGACCAGACAATGACACTACGTACAGAGTACGGCGGATCTTCGTTTGAAGAAGAGCTAAAGCTAATTGGTGAAAACTACCGGACGCGCCAGACGATTATTTCTCGCGCAGGCGAGGAGATTATGATTGGCCAGTATTTGGAGAAGCGCGTCTAGTTCTACTTCTCCTCTATCCTGCTAAACTTTGCCGCGTTGTCTTCCGGGTGTACGCATTCCACTCGTCCAACTCTGCGGCGCTGTGGCTAAGCAGTTTGGCGCGCCCACCTTCATCGAGGCCGACTGCGTTGCTAAAGTCGGCTCCGGCGATGCTGCCAACACTAGAAAGATCAACGTCTGTGAGATTGGTCGCTCTGAAGTCGGCGCGCTGTAGTTCTGCGCCCGATAAACTCGCGCCTGTGAGATTGGCACCCGTGAGAAAAGCCTTTTGCAGATTGGCGCCCGCTAGGCCCGCGCCAGAAAGATTAGCGCCCGTGAGATTTGCGCCGCTGAGGTAGGCCCCAAGCAGCATAGCGCCAGTAAGATCTGCGTTCTTAAGATTGGCGGTGTTTAGGTATGCGCCGTTTAGAGCCGCGCCAGGACCCACTGCGCCGCTGCTTTTGTAGCGAAACCCTTGGGGCCACTGTGTGCTGCTGTCGTAAAGGGCAAGCTTCATCTGGGCGTTTGCAAGGGTCGCGCCTGCTAGGTTAGTGCCCTGCAGGTCGCTTCTATATAGATACGCACCCGTTAAATCTGTGTTGCTTAAGTCAGCGCCTTTGAGAGTAGCCCCTCTTAAGTCAGCGCTAGAAAGGTTCGCGCCAGAAAGATTTGCCTGTGAAAGATTGGTACCCACAAAGCTAGTCTCTGAGAGGTTTGCACCCGATAGGTTTGCGCTTGTAAGGTCGGCTTTGTATAGGTCTTTTCCAGAGAGATTCTGGCCGGAGAAGTCCGTCTGAGTAAGCTGACTACGGGGAGCGACTTGCGCTGCGACTGCTTGGTTGGAGTCCGTCATTTATATAATATGAAAATAACTTTCTGAGTACTAGAATCGCAGACTCTGTCGGCTGAGTACAATCTGCCGCGCCGAATAGGCAAGCAGCTAGGTGCTAGCCCGCTTCTGAATTTCACTCTTTTATCAAACCGACTGACAACCATGCTTCTGAATCCTCCGATGACTATGATGGCGTTCTTTCGTAAGAGCGAAGGTGTTTGGTTCACTCAGCGTACGGTGCACCACTTCGACGTTGTGGGCGATGAGTCGGGAGAATCTAATCTTATTGTGGGTGTGGTCCCGGTGGACGATCAGCGCGTGATTGATATCTGCAAGTCTCAAAAGATCGATCCGCAGCAGGCAGCGGGCGGCGCCTCATTTGCATGGCAAGCGAACCTGTCGGAAGATGCGCCGAGTTCTTCAGCGGCGGTGCTGGTAGATGTGCCCGACGATGAGACGGGGCGCTCTGGGAAACTGGTGCGCGATCGCGGCTACGTAGAAATGATTCCCGTCGTCAGTCGTTACTGGTTTGGCCAGGACGGCGTACTTACCATCGACACAGACTACGAAACAAATCAAGGCCAGGAGCGCTGCTGGTTCTTGACCGACGACTTCAGAGTCCGCGTCAGCACCGCCCGCTTAATGGACGGCGTGAACCTGATGACCTACTGCTCTGAAAGGCGATTTAGAACGCCGGAGGATATTGCGGCAATGGCAGCGAAGCATACTGTTTAGGTATTACGGAATGTGTATTTGTCTTTCATAAATTAGCGCCTGCTCGTGCCCGTCTCGTATTGTGAAAGGACGCAATGTCCCTATAACTCACGGCTGGATAATGTATCGCCCTTTCCTAGAGCATTTAGAGAACTCTCTTTCTCAAAGGTTCGACCTCACTAAGCGCTCTATTCCGGAGGGGTTGGAGTGTAACATCAGTGAGCGCGGACGCAACCCGGCAACGATTCAAAGCTGGTGCTATCAGTGCGACGAACTGCGCAAGGCTCGCTACACGTACATTGACGCAGGGCAGAGCGCTCAGATTTTCAATAGCGTTATCTATCCTAGCCATCAGTACGACTTGCCTCTGCTCGGGATTGACTTTCTCTCTTTTGGCGCGGTCAAAAACCTGATCGTCATGGACTTTCAGCCGCTCTTTCAAGATGAGGCCTACCAGCAGAAGTACATTGCGCCCCTACAGGCGCTTCACGACAAATATCCAGATCTCTCGCAGAACCTCGAAATGAAGTTCTATGATGCCAACCAGTATTTCTCGAAGTACCTACTCTTTGCAAAAACCGATCCTGAAACGGTTAAGACCCGTGTACTAGAAGCCTTTAAAGATTATCTCCATCTCTACTGGGAAATGATGGACGCGGCTATACCCAATGCGGACAGCGCGGCGATCGCACGCGTCGCTAAAGCTCAGCGCGACTACGACCAGTACAGCGCCGAGCGCGATCCGGCCTCTGGTCTATTTAGCAGTTACTTTGGCCACGATTGGTCAGAGCGTTTCCTATACGGTTTTTTGTTCGAAGATGCGGTTCCTTTGGCTGTAAGCGCCAGTAAATAATGTCTACTATCTATGAGCCTTTTCTGGAAAGAGCACAAGCGCTGCTAAACGAGCACTTAGACATTTCGCCCTATCCTATTCCTGCCGGGTTTGAATCCAAAAGCGCAGTGACTGGAAAAGGTAAGCGCGAAGCGACCGTCACCACGACTAGCTACGGCGTACAGGCCCCTAAGCTACGGCAAATCCGTGCGGCTCATGTGCAGGGCGGCGCAGCGCTTCAGGTGCTGAACTTTGTGATTTTTCCAGAGCTAAACTACGATTTGCCCTTCTTCGGAGCGGATTTGGTAACGTTGCCAGGGGGCCACCTAATCGCAATTGATATGCAGCCTTTGTTCCAAAACGAGGCGTATCAAGCGAAGTATTCTCAGCCGCTCATGGAGATGTTTCACGACTATCAGAGACATTTGCCTTGGGGCGGCGACTTTCCTGAAGAAGCAAAGACCTTTTTCTCTCCCGCGTTTTTGTGGACGCGTCCAGTAGACACAGCCGATGTAGAGACCTATGTGTTCAGCGCGTTTGAAGATTATCTCAAGGCGTACATCAACTTTGTGCAAGCAGCAGAACCGGTGACAGATCCGGAGCGACTCAAAGCTATCAAGCAATCTCAGCTTAGCTATGCTCGATACCGAGCAGAGAAAGACCCGGCAAGGGGGATGCTAACGCGGTTCTATGGGCCAGAATGGACTGAGGAATACATTCACGGCTTTCTGTTTGACCTAGAGAAGGATGCTCGTGCTGTAGCCTAGCTTCACGGTCCTTGGCTGCATAAGTGTCGCGGCAGCCTTGTTCTGAATTGAAGATTACTTCGTCTTGGCTGTCAGGCAGCCTTTTGTAACGCTCAGCCGCTTTCAGTCGCCTTTGTAACAGTATTCATCCACCGCGTTTTCCCTGCCTGTAGACGAAAACGCTTGATGTGCTTGCGATTGGGCCTAATGAGACGTTTATGAACTTTCTTGAACTTTCTTAGATAGTCGTCATATCCGTTTTACTCTTTAAACACGAGAGCAGTACGTTACCGAACACCAATAAGCCAAAAATAAATCCCCCACAGGACTTATAAAACGTTTAAACTGGTGATTGGGTAATTGCTCATCTGGAACGAACCTGCTTCGCAGGTAAAAACCGTAACAGACTTTGAAAAAGACCCGTCTTCAGAATATTTACTTTTCTGAAGGTTAAAGTCGGAACTCCTTGTTCCGACAGTCAAATATTAGGAGAATTTGGATCTATGTTTGATGCATTTGCAAAGGTTGTCTCTCAAGCTGACTCTAGAGGTGAGTACCTCGGCTCTTCTCAGCTAGATGCACTAGATGCAATGGTTGCTGATGGCAACAAGAGAATGGACGCAGTTAACGGCATCACTAACAACGCTTCTGCGATTGTTGCTAACGCTGCTCGCTCATTGTTTGCTGACCAGCCCCAGCTCATTCAACCCGGCGGTAACGCCTACACTTCCCGTCGTATGGCTGCTTGCCTTCGCGACATGGAAATCATCTTGCGCTATGTCACTTACGCTGCATTTTCTGGCGATGCCAGTGTCCTAGACGACCGTTGTCTCAACGGCCTACGTGAGACTTACATTGCACTCGGTACGCCCGGCGCTTCTGTTGCTGCTGGCGTTGAGAAAATGAAAGCTGCTGCGATCGCAATCGTTAGCGACAACAGCAACGTAACTAACGGCGACTGCAGCAGCTTGATCTCTGAGATCAGTGGCTACTTCGACCGTGCGGCGTCCGCTGTTGCTTAAGTTCATTTGAAGCACTCAACGACTTTGTGTCTGCAATTTGGGTGATTCGTGTCTTGAACTTTCAATGCTTGTTGAACGTTCTGGGCTTGGGTTGTTCTTGTCAGATGCATGGGTTTTGAGAGCACAAAGCTAGTGATATGTTGCTAGCTTAGGCGATTTCTGTTTTGCGGCTGCGTTTTTAGGTGCTGGTCTAAAGTGGCTGATCTAAGATAGCGCTGCGAACAAAAAGCCATTGTAAAAATGTTGACATCCTTAATTGGGAGATCTTGAAACATGAAAACTCCTTTGACCGAAGCAGTATCAGCTGCTGATTCACAAGGCCGTTTCCTCAGCTCTACCGAAATGCAGACTGCATTCGGTCGCTTTCAGCAAGCAAAAGCAAGCCTTGAAGCTGCTCGCGCGCTGACTAGCAAAGCAGACAGCCTAGCTTCTGGCGCTGCTCAAGCTGTTTACAGCAAATTTCCTTACACGACTCAAATGCAGGGCCCTCAGTACGCTGCTGACCAGCGTGGTAAGGACAAGTGCGTTCGTGACATCGGCTACTACCTCCGCATGATCACTTATTGCCTCATCGTTGGTGGTACTGGCCCCATGGATGACTACCTGGTTTCTGGTCTTGCTGAAATCAACAAGACGTTTGACCTATCTCCTAGCTGGTACATCGAAGCGCTCAAGCACATCAAAGCAAACCACGGTTTGTCTGGCGATGCTGGTACTGAAGCGAACACTTACATCAACTACGCGATTAACGTCCTCAGCTAAATTGGCGTACTAGCCTCTGGTTCAGACAGTTTGGTGTATTCCGTCTGGTGTACGCCGCTAGTCAAACAGTCAGCGGGTTGGACCTCAATTTTTCACCCAGAGAGATATGCGATTACTAGAAGTGTCTAGTGATTGTTTGTTTCTCTGGGTTTGCTGTTGGAACCTACTTTAAGATTCGATCTCATGAGTGATAATTTGCCGCCTAGTGCGGGTGAGGCTGCGCCTCAGCTGACGCCTCAGCAAGCAATTGCGAACCTAGAACAAACCGAAGATGCGGGCGATCGCTACTATGCGGCCTGGTGGATCGGTCGGTTTGGGGTGAATGCGCCAGAGGCGATCGCAGCCTTACTGGTAGCGCTAAAAGACGAGCGTAATCAAAGCACAGATGGTGGCTTTCCGCTGAGAAGAAACGCAGCGCGTGCGTTAGGTAAAGTAGGCAATGAAAATGTGGTTCCAGCGTTGATAGACTGCCTTAGCTGCACTGACCACTATGTTCGAGAAGCAGCAGCACAGTCACTAGAAGCTCTCAATGCAAAAGAAGCTATTTCTCCTCTACTTGCTCTGTTAGAAGGAGGCGTCGATGCCGCCGTTGCAGTGCCTGGAAAGCCCCATTTAGTAGAGCCCTATAACGCTATTCTGGAGGCACTTGGTAGACTAGGCGATGAGAGCATAGTGCCTATCGTAGAGCCGTTCTTGCAGCACAATGTACCTCAGGTAAAAAATGGCGCTGCTCGGGCACTGTATCAGCTGACGGGCAGAGAGCAGTACGCAGAGATTTTGATCGAGACACTGCGTTGCGATGATTTGCAGCTGAGGCGCTCAGCACTGTTAGATTTAGGTGAGGTGGGATACTTGCCAGCGGCAGATGCGATCGCCGAAACACTTGCAGAAAACAGCATCAAAATTATTGCGCTCAAAGGTCTGTTGGAAAAACAAATTCAGGCTTTGTGCAATCAGCCTGTAGCCTCTCTAGCGCCTGGTATTAGCTACAAGAATGCCTCTACGATGGATACCTTTGTCTCCAGTGAAGCTTGCAAGGTAATGGCACTTATGGACTCTTTGCTATAAGGCTTTCTACTATGGTTGATTCTGATATTCTTCAAGCCAGGCTTCAAGCCGTCGATTCAGCAGACTCTGCGCAGTCAATGATAGATGCGGTAGAGGCCTTGGCAGCGCTTCAAAGTGAAAGCGCTATTGATATGCTAATTCGCGTATTAGGCTACAACAATCCGGGTGCGGCAGTCGCAGCTGTTGACGGTTTGATCGGGATCGGTACGCCTGCGGCTTCGGCTGTGCTAAGCCAAATTGATGGCTACAACTACGGTGCTAGAGCCTGGGCTTTGAGAGTATTGTCTGGCATTGGCGATCCGCGCGGACTGGATTTGATTTTAGAAACAGCGTCTGAAGACTTTTCGCTAAGCGTTCGGCGAGCAGCAGCACGCGGGTTAGGTGCTATTCAGTGGGAAAAGCTAGAACAAGCAGAACGGCGCCTGTCGCAAATAAAAGTAAGAGACACTCTGCTGAGAATTGTTGAAGGTGATCCAGAGTGGGTAGTGCGCTACGCGGCGACAGTTGGCTTACAGGGTCTAGCAATGGCTATGTTATCTGAGGAATTTACAGACGTAGCTGAGATAGCTAAGCCTATAGCGATAGGATTATTAGAGCGAGCTGAAAAAGATGATACGTTAGCGGTAAGGGTCCGGGCAGGGTGGGCTGTGCGTCAGCTACCAGAAATACTGACAGAATCTATTTGATTAATAGAGTAAGATTTGGCTCTTTGTATTTGGCTTTTTATATAGATGTCTGTACTAAGCTACGCAATCATTGGCACTGGCGCGATTGGTGGGTATTACGGCGGGCGATTGCAGCAGGCAGGTTGTGACGTCCATTTTCTGTTGCGTAGTAACTATCAACATGTGCAGGAGTCGGGGTTACACGTTGAGTCGGTTGACGGTGACTTCGTTCTGCCACAGGTGAACGCTTACAGCAATCCGGCAGATATGCCGCCGGTTGATGTGGTGATTGTGGCACTGAAAACGACGAATAATCACCTGCTGTGGAAGCTGTTGCCGAAGATTAAGCCGGGTGGGGCAATTCTCTCTTTGCAGAATGGGTTTGGGGTAGAAGGTGCGATCGCTCAGCAGCTAAAAGAGAAAGGCTTAGCAGTTCCCACTCTTCTTGGCGGACTGTGTTTCATCTGTTCTAACAAAGTAGGGCCAGGACACATTCATCATCTAGACTACGGACAAATCTTGTTAGGCGTGCATACGGAAGACCACCAGCCCTGTGCGCCAACGCCTGTGCTGAAGTCGATTGAGGCAGATTTCTCTAGCGTGAATGTGGCGACTGAAATTACAAATGATTTGCCAATGGCACGCTGGCAAAAGCTGATATGGAATGTGCCATTCAACGGGCTATCTGTGGTGCTAGATGCAACGACTGAAGAGATGATGGTAGAGAGTAAGACGCGAACTGGAGAACCAGCGGCGCTGCGATCGCTCATTACGATCTTGATGGAAGAAGTCGCGGCGATCGCTAATGCTTGGGGCGAAAAGACATCTCCCGGCGCTCATCGGACGCTTCCTGCTGGCATCATTGCTCAAATGCTTGCCCACACAGAAGAGATGCCGCCCTACCGCACCAGTATGAAAATCGACTACGACGAAGGAAGAGCGCTGGAGATAGAAGCCATTTTAGGCAGTCCCATTCGTATCGCTGATCAATTAGGTATCGCTACGCCCAGGATGAATATGCTTTATCAGCAGCTAAACTTCTTAGACTGCGCCAACCGCTCTTCGTAACTGAGCTTTTGGCTTTCTCGACCAATCTTGATCAGACTTGTACGAGATGCTGGTTGTGATGATCTTTGCTGTGATCATTCCTATGGTGGCGCGACCTGTTTTAGGTGACACTTCTTCGCGCGCTGTTTAAGATTGGGTTAGATTCCGTAATTCTCTAAATAGCCCTGTTTCATAGCTTGAGGGCTTGAATAGTTGCTTGCACTGCTCTACGTATGCCTTTATCAGTAGCAGGTAGTAAAATATACGTCAAGGCGCATCACTGCTTCGTTCTATTTCAACTCTGTCTTAATTCTGCCGTTTCCTAAACATCCCATGAAACGTTTTGCAAAGCGTCTTTTTCTTCAGCTGATTTGCTTTGGCGCTATTTTAGCGTTTTTGTCTGGTCAGTTCTTCTCTCCTACGTTCTCTTCTGCGCTATCTCCTTCGGCTGCGGCGATCGCCCAAAGCACGCCCAACGCCACTACAGCTTCTAGTAATTTTGCCTCCGGCGAATACGACTCCATCGTGGTGGATTTCAGCGAGAGCGAACAGTACATCTCTCAGCTGTCTGATTCTCTATCGGTGCTAGGTCAGGTGTTTGGTCTAAAGCCAACGCTAAACAGCGCTTTTTCGGAAGCGGATAACGTGTATGTGGTGAAGGGCGATCGCACCGTTCTAGAAGCGCTAAAAGCTTCAGATTTACTTGCTAAAACGGAATTTATTGAACCCAACTACATCTATAAGCAAGTCGGCTTTGCGGTTAACGACCCGGACTACGACAAGCAGTGGAACTTAAAGCAAATCAAAGCTGAGGGTGCCTGGGCGAAAGGCATAGACGGTCGTGGTGCGACGGTCGCGGTAATTGATACGGGTGTCAGCAAAGGCCCAGACCTCAACAAGACAGATTTTGTCCCTGGTTACGACTTTGTGAACGACCGCGCGCAGGCAGCCGACGACAACGGACACGGCACCCACGTAGCGGGCACCATCGCCCAATCGACAAACAATAAATACGGTGTTGCGGGCATTGCTTACGGCGCTAAAATCATGCCGCTAAAAGTGCTTAGCAGAGCGGGCGGCGGTACGGTTTCTGATATTGCTGAAGCCATTCGATTTGCGGCAGACCACGGCGCAGATGTAGTTAACATGAGCCTCGGTGGCGGTGGCGAATCTAAGCTAATGCGTGAAGCGATTGACTACGCTTATGGCAAAGGTGTGGTAGTGATTGCCGCAGCTGGTAACGCTGGGCTTAGCAGCGCTTCTTATCCGGCACTTTATGACAAGGTCATTGGCGTATCGGCTATTGGCCCAGATGAGCAGAAAACGGCCTACTCAAACTACGGTACGGGCGTAGATATTGCGGCCCCTGGCGGTGCCACTCGTAGCAGTGAAGAAGGTGGCATTTTGCAGGAAACCATCAATCCTCGGGTGGCGGGCGAGTTTCAGTTTAAGTACTTTCAGGGAACGAGTATGGCCGCGCCGCACGTTGCGGGCGTAGCAGCGCTAATTAAGTCTCAGGGGAAAGGGCGATCGCCTGCTCAAGTGTGGGACATTCTCAAAACGTCTGCGCGTCCTGTGAAAGGCGACAGCCAAAACTACTACGGTGCAGGCTACTTAGATGCGTCTAAAGCGGTAAGCAAGTCCGGCTTTATTAGCTGGAACTGGAGCAAGTTCAACTGGAAGAATATGGCAATTAAGCTAGCGGTTGCCTGCGGCTTGACTCTGCTGTTGGCACCAGTGAACAGGGGCTTTAGTCCCTGGAAGGTGACTTATCTGCTGGGTTTATTCGCCGGTAGCATTGGCGTGTTTGTGCTTAGAGCCCTGTATATTGCTGTGTTGCCGAACTGGCCGCTGCATGTGCTAGGAACGGCGCTGCCAGAATGGGGACAGGCCTGGTTTGGTTCGGCTGGGCTCAATCCTCTCTTTGCTAGTGTGGTTCTTCCTTTTGCTCTGATGATGCTGTTGATCAGTCACCATGGCCTCAAATGGGTAGCGCTAGGAGTATCGGTGGGTACTACCGCTTTCCTACTGGTGACGATGTTCTCTTCTCCAGAGATTGCGCTGATAGGTAGCGGACGGCTTGCGGTGGGCTTTTTGCTGGTCAATGCGCTGGTTAATGCTGTGTTGACACGACTATTCTTCCAAGTTGCGATGGATGCTCGCTAGGCAAGTCGCTGATAGTGCTGTGACGCAGCAGTAGGCAGTTAGTCTCATATTAAAAGGCCCCGAAGCACAAAATGTTATGCGCTTCGGGGCCTTTCGTTTGATGTTTTCTGACACTATTTTACGGTTTGGCGCTCAGCTGTTGGCCATGCGGACAAAGAGGGAGTATGGGGCAGCGATCGCACTCAGGCTTATGAAAATAGCAGCAGTGCTGCCCGTGCAGCATCATCACCTCGTGGTTGTCGTATACCTGCTGCGCATTCCAGTCTGCGGGCAGCTGCGCTTCTAGCAGCGCGTGAGAAGGCCCTACCGAAACTTTGGCCGAAATTAGCCCGGTGCGCACTGCCACCCGATGGTGATGACTATCGACCGGGAGGGCTCGCCGTCTGAGCGTACTAAAAGATAAGACGGCGGCGCTGGTTTTGGGCCCGACGCCGTTGAGCTTTTCTAACCAGGCTCTGGCTTCTTTGACGGTAACGTCTTCCAAAAAAGCGATAGAAAGCTCGCCTCTGTCTGCGGTAATTTGGTTTAGAACCTGCTGAATGCGCGGGGCTTTCTGTTCGGGCCATGTGCAAGGAGCGATCACAGTTTTCACGGCTTCAGTTTTAGCATCTCTCACCGCTTCCCAGGTGGGAAACGTTGCTACGAGCTGCTTGAATGCCCGCCCAGAGTCTTTGTTTTTGGTGCGGTGAGAAAGTAAGGCCGAAATCAGTTCGCTCAGCGGATCGAGATTGTGAAAATAAGCGATAGGACAGCCGTATTCTTCGCACAGCAGCTGATGAATGGCGATCGCTTTTGAGGTCTCATCGGTCTGCTTTTCGCGGACTGGCTCACTATTGTCTTCGGGTACTAACGATAGCTGCTGCACAAAAAATACTGATGTTATGTTTGGTGTGCCCTTCACACTACCTGATTTTCAGTCGGCATATCGTCTGTCAATGGCGGTGAGTGAAAGTATCTAAAGACAGAGGATAGAAACACGCCTTTGAAGGATGATGTGGTGTGACTGGTTTATTTGCCGCCTGTCTATAGCTTTCTGCACGAATGCATCGGCGCATTGCTATACTCGCCCACTTCTCCCATCTTTTTCATGAGCAAGGTCTCTGTCTTAACTATTACGCGCAATCGCACTCATTATCTAGAGAACCTCTTGAACGGGCTAGCTCGCTCTAGTCGCCTGCCTGACGAGTGCATTGTGGTGCATATGAATGAGGCGAAGCAGTCTTTAGGCCGGTGGCCCTTTCCTTGCTATCACCATACCTGCACTAGCGAAGTTGCGCTGCCGCTGCCCAAAGCCCGCAACGCAGCTGCAAACCATGCGACAGGCGACGTTTTACTCTTTTTGGACGTAGACTGCATTCCTTCGCGCGATATGGTGGCCGCCTACGAATGGGCCGCCGAGGCCGCACCCGATGCTATCACAATGGGAGAGGTAAACTACCTGCACAAAGGCGCAAAGGTAGATTGGTCGGCCTGTAAGACGGAGTCGGCAATGCGATCGCAAAGTAAGCCTCACCCCAATCGAAATATTGATGCGATTGCACCGCTCATCGCCGAATCGAACTATGGCTTGTTCTGGTCGCTTTCTTTCTGCATGCGGCGGACGGTATTTGATCAGGTGGGTGGCTTTAGCGACTGCTACCCTAGCTACGGCGCAGAAGATACAGACCTTGCCTGGAAGGCAAGAGCGCGAGGCATTCCCCTGCTTTGGGTGCCTAGCGCGGTGGTTTACCACCAGTTTCACACGAGCAGCGTTCCGCCCTGGCACAATTTCGAGAGCATCGTGTACAACGCGCAGGTCTTTTATCAGCGCTGGCGAGAGTGGCCTATGGACAGCTGGCTAGCGGCTTTTGTGGAGAAGGGTTACATAGAGTGGACGCTCACTGGCGATACGCTAAAGGTGCTGAAGCAGCCACCCGAGGCGAGACCGCTTATGCTGAATTAACTGTTCTATGCTGTGACGATTCTGTTCTGTGACGAGTCTGCATTCAAACAACTTGCTCTAACGATTGCGAGCACACTGAAGTGCAAACTGTGCAATATGATCGGCAGCGCGAGCAGCGGCCTGTCTGTCTTGTAAGCTGTTCCAACGGTTGGGATCGAGGGCGATCGCTTTTTCCATTAGCGCTGGCCACGCCGAAGGCTCTGGCCACTGATCGACAACAACACTTAAACTCAGCCGGTCTAGAACAGCCGCTTTGCACACCTGCTCGTCGAAGGGGCGCGGTGCGGGAATGCATAGGGACGGTACGCCCGCAGCAGCAATCTCCATGGTTGAATTGTGTCCAGCATTTGCAATCACTAAGCTGGCATGGCATAGGTAAGGCCATACATTGTCTATAACACCATAAAAATGCAGATTGTCAGGCTGACTATCTGTACGTCTAGCCGGTTCGGGCCTGCACGCACCCAAAACATGCCACTCCCAGTAGGGTGTCGCAGCAGCCGCCTCTGCGATATGGGTGGCGGTAATTTCTGTTCCTCCAAAGCCGGTCGTCACCAAGACGTTTGGCCTTTGTGAACAGTAGCTGTCGGGCGCTAGCTCTGGTTTGGGCTGCTGTTGAAACCGGCTAAATCCACCGCTATAAAAAGTCTTCTCTTGAATCCACTGCGGACAGTCCGTCTGTTCCATCTCTTGCGAAAACGGGGCTATCAAAGCGCCTGCCCATTCGTAGGCTAGGGTGTGTCCTTTGTCCCAGCGTTTTCCATGCTGGCGTCCGTAGACTGTAGGAATGCCACACAGCCTTGCTAAAATAGACGCTTCCAAACCAACGTCAGAAACGAGCAAATCGGGCTGCCAGCTGTGAAGAAAAGACACCATTGCGTAGGTGAAGGCCGTATTGTCTCCATGGTTGACCATGAAATCGTGGTAGTCGTAGGAGTGCTGCTGTAGTACGAAGGGAACAGTAGAAGCCGGTCCCCAGCCTGGCACATGAACTCTCTTTACGGATCTGCCAATATTTTTGATTGACGGTGGCCCGTCCATGCCAACAACGGCTAGCTCAAAAGCGTCGGGCAAGTGCTGAGCAACGGCTTCAAATCGCCGACAGTGACCAGCCCCTTGCAAGTTCAGGTAAAACGCTATTCTCATTGTTTTCAGCAGTTGATTTAGTTGATTCTCGAACAGCGAGTGCTCAAGTGGCTATTCCAACTAGCGCCTGAATCTGTTCAACGATTTTGGCTGATTTTGTGCCGTTGACAGCTGTTGCCAGAGATTTCTTCTGCCGGTTCAGTCCCTGCTGACGGTGAATCAGCTGTAAATACAAGCGTTCGTAGCCATCGATCATAGAATCTATATGACAAAAAGACAGCGCTCTCTCGCGGCAGTCCGCCCTTGATAGCTGTACAGCTGCTGCAACAGCTTCCGCGAGCGCTTCTACAGTCTTCTCTTTTGCAATAACTCCACACTCCTCTGTCAAGACCTCCGCCGCTGCGCCGCTGCCGAACGTTGCAACCGGCGTACCGCAGGCCAAGGCTTCTGCACACACGAGTCCATAAGGCTCTTCCCACACAGACGTGTTAAGGAAGACCTTTGCGCGAGAAAGGGCTTGTTTGATGTCGTTTTGAGACAGGTGGCCTAAGTAGCGAACGTTTTGACCGTCAATCAGGGGTTTGATGCTGTTGCGGAAGTAGGTGCGATCGCTAATCGGTCCGGCAATCTCAATACTGTAGCCCGCTCTTAGCGCAGCCTGAATCGCCAGATGTGGTGCCTTTTCTGGCACAATGCGCCCATACCACAGAGCCTCTCCTGAAGGGGGCTTTGACGAGAAAGACCATCTTTCTACATCTATGCCGTTGTACACCACGCTCGATGGGGTATATTCGGCCCATTCTTTGGCTAGGCTTTCAGAAACCGTCACTGCCGCAAGCCTGCCGAGGGTGTTGCGAGCGGTAGCATACTTTACCGCGTCTGCTAGCTCCTGATATACCGGCGTATGCAGTACCGCGAGCATAGGGACGGGCAGATCGGCGGCGCTCGTGAGCAAGAAAGGATGCAGTGCGTTGTTGTGCACAACGTCGAAGTCGCTTGCGCAGATCTGCCGGATGACGTTGGCATAGGCTGACATGTTGCAAGCTTGGCGGCCTGCTAGCGTTGCTGCCTGCGGGTGCGTTGCAAAAGAAGTCTCAATGCAGGGCCGTAATCCTAAACTTTCGTCAGAATCACCGCTCGCGAACAATGTAACATCGTGTCCTCTATCTATGAGCTTTTTGGCGAGCCACCATGTGTGAGACTCCATTCCGCCTGCAAAAGGCTCTGCAATGGGATGATGTAGCAGTCCAACAATCGCTATTTTCATTGATATCTGTCTAGATCTGTACTTGTTTCACCTGATAAATTCTGTTTTGATAGGCGCAGCTAATGACGTCCCTAGACGCTGAAGAATGCCAAAGATTTTATCTGCCGACGTTTCAGCCTGTTTATTTATAGATGGTTTATAGATTGCTCTATTTTACGGACTACTTATCTCTATCACTATTCTCTAGAATAAGAAGATAAAAATTGGCTGTTCTCTCTATCTTAAGGACGGCTTATGTATGAAGTAGATTTGCCTTTATAGAGAGACTGTGGAAGCCGGTAGCTTGCCGCGCCAATGTAGACTATTTTGATTGAGCAAGACCGCAGTGCTTGGGTTTTTTACCATGGCCTGTGCGAATGTAATGGCTTTCTCCAACTGCGCTTCGTTGAGCTGCACGTAGGCGGGTTTCTTTCTCGAAAGATGGTTATACCAGCAGTCTTCAAAGAGGTTGTCTAAGACGATTCTAGCGAAGCAGTGGTTGAATCGTACGGGCATGGATGTATGGACGGCTTCAGCGGGGAGCTGTTTGTTGATGAGGTTGAGATACTGGGCTCTGAGTGATTGAAGATCGGCTGACATCGTTCTGTTGACAAAACCGTATGTGAATAGGGTAGTTATGTGCAGTTTGTTCCATGATTTAGACTGTAGACGTGAGCAGGTTTTGATAACTGTCTCTTAAGACACGTTTTTTTCAAATATATTGCGGGTAGCGCTTTTCGAACTACCTTTAGCGTTTCAATGATCTGTCAATCGCCTTTCTACAGACCTCTCTACAGGCCTCTCTACAGGTAGAAGAGAGGCGATCTGAAAGTTGCTATAATTTTGCCGCTTTGTGAAACAACGATGTCGGGTTCTCCCACTTATAGAAAAGATTATGGTTCAAGCTGCTTCTCAGCAAATTACAGTCGCTTTTGACACAGAAGAGGCCTTTACTCAGGGGCAGCAGCGTTTGCTGCAAGAAGACCTTGCTACCGCGAAGATAGGCATTGTAAGTCCTAGAAGTGAGACGACACCGGCTACGAAGCGGTCGATAAAGCCAGGTGGCTGGAAGGCGGCTGGGATTGGCGGTGTGATGGGTGCGATCGCAACTGGCGCGATCATCCTCACCGGGCTAAACGTTCCGAACGTGCCATCTGTTGCCACCAACGCAGCTCCTCTGCTTGTACTGGGCGTAATTATCGGTACAGCATTCGGCGGTGTGGCAGGCGGCCTCTCCTCCTTCTTTGCCGGTGCCAAGCTCGATCAAGACCCATCCGACTATCGACTGAGCATTGAAGCCTCACCAGAAGATATAAAGACAGCGACCGCTCTCCTGCTAGAGGGCGGCGGGCGGCTGATATAGCGATCTATCACTCAAACCGTAAGGTATCGCCGGTTTCATCCGTACGATAGGTAAACGTTAGAACGCCGCCTGCGACCTCGGCTTCGAGCCGCACGCGCCAGCCCGGCACCAGCGCTTGTGTGCAGCCTTCTTCAGCTCTAGGCAGTCCCAGGCAGCCATCTGGCCACGTACGCGGCTCAACTGCAACAACTTGGAAAATAGCTGACTCTGCCTCTGTATTGTTGGATACTGAGCGCAGAATAGCGGTTTGCACCTCTGTGGGCAGCTGAGCCAAGTCTGAGCCCGTTTGTGCAGGGGCGAAAGAGTCGCCAATGACGTTGGCAATGCGGGCAAAGTTGCGATACAAGTCTTGGTCATAGCGTAGTTCGAGCACTTTGAAAACGCTGTTCTCTAAGAAAGTTTTACGATAGAACACTTCGCCATCTTCCCTACCAGAAACGACAAAGAAATCATCATCTACTAGCGTTCGGTAGGTAATATCTCGCCCTGTTTGTGCGGCTTCGTATCGCTCTTGTAGCGTTTGACCGTCTCGCCTATCAACGCCATACACCTTAATTTCTACATCACCCGTTTCGCTACGGAAGGTCTGTCCTTCGGGGGTCATCAAGTCTTGAGGCGTGACTATGCCAACAGGGTAGAGCATTGAATAGTCAAACAGATCGTTACGATAGCGCTTGTAGGTAACGTCTGTGGAGATAGTGGTAGGCTCAGCTTCTGTAGGTTCTTCTTCAGGAAGAGGAGCAGCCGTAGATGGGCTTGGCAGCTCTATTTGTGCGTACTCGCTACAGACATAGCGACTGGTAACGCTGGGTTGGATGGTCCTTTCGGGGGCAGCCGGTGGATTAATTTCGCTAAATGGGTTAGTGCCTTCAATGCCTTGAGTATCACCATCGCTGTCGAACTGGCGCGATCGCACCAGCTGCGCACCGCCAACTGCAACCTTGCCGCCATCTTGTGCATCTTCTGCGCTTGTGCAGTTCACTCTGTACTCACCGATATTAAGCGGTGTAGAAACGCCTACTAGTGTCGCAAAGCTATAGCTATCGTCTTCCATGTTTCTCACGCTAGATTCATAGAGATAAATAGGTTGGTTGTAGTAAGTGGAGTCGCCAACTTCTACCAAATCCTCTACATCAATCATAAAGTTGGGTATGAGCCTTTGCGTACAGCTACTAGGTGGCAAAGCTCTGCCAGCGTTGTACTGATAGAAGCCATCTAGAGAGAGTACGGCGTTTTCATAGCGGACGACTCTTGTTGAATTCATTGCATCCATTCCACTGGTAGCTAGCTCTCTGGTGCTACCGCCGCTCACCTGCAAAAAGCCCGCAGGTCTCCAGTTCTTCAAATCACTCTGCTGATAGTTTTCCATCAGCGGCGCATCTATTAGCAGTCTTTCTAAAGCCTGGCCTGCTATACGGTTGTCACGCTGCACGCTACCTGTGAAGCAAATGCTCGCACCGTCTGCCGGATAGTAATAGTCGCCAACAACTTGATCGGCCTGCTTACGAAACCTGAGACAAGCGTGCGTTGACGGCCTCTCGTCCACAGTGCTAGGTGACCTCATTAGCTCGAAGCTGTCCAAGAGGGCGGTTCTGGTACTGCAGAAGCGATAGTTCCCGTCTGGGAGGCTGCCAATTTCTGAGCCTTGATCGATAGGGCCGCCGATAACAGTAGCCGCGCTCGCACTGACTTCACTGCCAACAATCGCTACCGTAACGCTTGCTATCACAGTAGAAGCGCGCTGTAGATATAGGATTAACTTTGAGCGCACTGCCGCTAATCGCAATGGCACTGGCAAAATCGTGCTCTTTGAAGATATCTGCTTCTTTTTTTGTAGCGGGCGATCGCTTCTTTGCATGGGCGGCTTTCGAGTTTTAGAATCGGATACGTATTTCGTCTATAGCTAATCATCGCTTGAGAAGGCGTGATATCTGCCGATAGATATAAACAAATTATCTCTGAATATAGCCGGAAAGGTGACCGAAAGCAAACGATAGGCGATTCTTTAGTTCTCTGATTTCAGCGAGCTTTTAGCCATGACTACAAACGGCTGTGTAGCTTGTGGCAAAAGGCATTCAAACGAGAATAGAGATCTTGCTTTTCCACAGTAATTCAAAGGAAAAGTAAGATGAGAAACAGTGTTGATTTTCTCTTCTACTGCTTTCGATAGATGTTTTTTCGATAAGAATCTGTCAGAATGAGTAAGACAAGCGAAACAAAAAGGACACTAGAAACACTTTATGAAGACCCGCTCCTCCAACTTGGTCAGCAAATACTTGAAAGGAATCGGTAAAATTCCTCTGTTGACGCATGAGCAAGAAATAACGCTAGGTAAGACAGTACAGCGAATGATGGAGCTAGAGTCTCTTAAGGCAGAACTTGAGGAAACGCTTGGTCACACGCCATCTGAGGAAGAATGGGCTCAGCATGCAAAGATATCTACAGCAGATTTGGAGAAGACCATCACTGCTGGCCTAGGTGCTAAGAAGAAAATGGTGAGTTCTAATCTGCGACTCGTCGTTTCTATTGCCAAAAAGTACAGCGGCAGTAAGCTAGAAATGATGGACCTTATCCAAGAGGGCAACATTGGCCTCAATAGAGGCGTAGAAAAGTTTGACCCGCTAAAGGGCTACCGCTTTTCGACCTACGCCTACTGGTGGATCCGTCAGGCTATTACTCGCTCTATGGCCGACGCTGGGCGCACCATTCGCCTCCCGATTCATATCAACGAAAAGCTCGGCAAAATGCGTAAAGCGCAGCGTAAGCTGACTCAGTCGTTGGGTCGCCCTGCTACCCTTGAAGAAGTTGCCGACTCAATGTCTATTTCTATTGAAAAGCTCAGAGAGCTGCGTGTACAAAGCAAGCTACCTCTTTCTCTTGATATGCGAGTAGGCAGTGAGCAAAGCACTGAACTCGGCGCGCTGTTGGAAGCTGACACGCCAACTCCAGAAGAGTACGCCACCAAAAAGCTCTTGAAAAACGACATACGGCAGCTGCTGATGAAGCTCTCCGGTCGTCAAGGTGAAGTAATCAGAATGCGCTATGGCCTCGACAGCGGGCAAAAAATGACGCTTGCCCAAATCGGTAAGAACCTAGACATTAGCCGGGAGCGCGTCCGCCAGATTGAGCGCACTGCGCTGAGGCACCTGCGTCGTACGGGCGCTGGCCTAAAATCTTACGTTGCGGTTAGCTAAGACGTTCTAAAAATTAGTGAAAGGCAGCACCTCTTGTTTTAAGCAGGGGTGCTGCTTTTTGCTGTGATGAGGGCTATGAGTCCATCGACCATGCGATCGCGCTCCAAAGGCAAAATTTCACTGCCGTGCATCACGTTTTGAATAATCAGATAGTGCACAATCGAACCGATAAAAACACGCGCTGCCACCATCGGATCGGGCAGCTGAAGCTGAGTTTGGGCAGCTAAATAACGCTCGAAGTTCTCAATAATAGGTTTCTCAATCTCCTGAACAAACGTTTGAGCAAGCTGAGGAAACCGCTCCGACTCACCAATAATAAGCCGCATGAGCCTAACAATTGCTTGATCGCGCGAAAAATCGTCAATCACAAAAGTGGCGATCTTCCGCAATACCTGGTCGGGTGGAATCTGTTCGCTGACCGAAGTCGCTAGCAGCTCTGGCAGCATTTTTTGATTGCGTTCAGTAAGGTGCTGCGTTAGCGCTGAAAACAGACCTTCCTTATCTTGAAAGTACTTGTAGAGCGTTGGCTTCGAGACACTGGCCGCCTTAGCAATCCGATCCATACTGGCAGCGGCGTAGCCCTGTGTTGAAAAAACTTCTAACGCTCCTGTCAGTATTGCTGCGGCTTTATCTGGTTTGCGATTGTAGCTAGAAGAGTTAACTGAAGGACTCACTAAGGCGGCTCCGAAGGTGAAGGAAAAATTGATGCGGTAGACCTCTGAGAGAGATTATAGGTATAAGCTAAGCGGCTTGTAGCTGTTATCTTATCTGAAACGCTATTGACTTTACTAAACGGTTTAGTGATATAGAAGGACATGTTGCAGAGAAAAGGAGTCTGTCTTTGAGCTCAGCTGCAACCAGTAAAAACATTACTAAGGGCAATGGCGCTTGTAAGCGCTACAGCCGGTGGGGCCTTCTCGGTTTGGTTTTGCTAGGTGCTTTCTGGCCTAATCAGCTAGCGGCTATAGCAGGGGCGAGCTGCCAGGAAGCAGGAGCAAAATATGGTGAAGTATGGGCTCAGCAGGCCGAAGTTTCTCGCTTAAAGGCCGAGCGGCAGGGCAACCTTGAAGCGCAGCGGGCAACCATCGCCCGAATTGAAGCGGAAGTAAATAATGCTCGCGCCGAATTTGCTCGCTGCGATTCGCTCTATAGGCAAGGCGCACTTTCTGCTACAGAGCGGGACAGCCGTCGCCTGGCGATCGCCACTACCGAGCAGCGACTAGCCGAGGCAGAGACGACTTTGTCACGCATTCAGATGACGAGCACTCAGCAAATCTCTCAAGCTCAGGCAGCTTTAGATCGTATTGAAGACATTCGGCCTGTCGATGTAAATGCAGCAAGGGCCGAGGTGGATGCTGCGATCGCTTCTGTTGCCGAAGCGCAGGCCAACTTAGATCAGGCGTACGTTAAGTCGCCGAGCGCTGGACAGATTGTTGAAGTTCACACCCGTCCTGGTGAAACGGTAAGCAGCGATGGCATTGTAAACCCTGGGGCAACCGCAGCAGATGATAGCAGTCGCTGAAGTGTATCAGAATGAGATTGCCAAAGTGGAGCTAGGACAATCTGTCGTGGTAACGACGCCCGTACTAGATGAACTACTGACCGGCACCGTAGAACGCATTGGTCTTCAGGTGAATCGTCAGCAGGTGGTAAATGAAGACCCGGCGGCAAACATAGACGCCAAGATTGTAGAAGTGGATATTCGGTTGGGTAGCACAGCGAGCGAGCGGGCACTTGTTAGTAGTGAGCTATCTAGGACGTTCTTAGTTTATGGTCCCGCCTTCAGAATCTGGTTCGCCGTGAGATCTAGCTCTGAGAAAGTAAGCGATATGATCTGATTATCATCTGTGAACTGTTGTTCTTTGTACTCTTTTCCTGTCAACGTCAGAACTAAAACAACTTTCTTGATTGGGTCTATAATCCAGTACTCTGGAATGTTTCTACTCGCATACTCTTTGCGTTTGTCGATGTAGTCTCGATCTCGCGATCGCTTATTTTCACCACTGCTCGATACCACCTCAACGACGAGTACGGGTGCAGGCATATCGGGCGTAATCATAGAGCGCTTTTTCCCAACGAGCGCTGCTGCACCTTCTTCTGTGACAACGACCAAGTCAGGAAAACGGGTATTAGCCAAATCACCTTCTACAGCAATCTCTGTTCCCTTCCGTACACAGTAGTAAGGGACAATCTGCGATAAAACAAATGAAAGCAGGCTTTCAATCACAATATTAAGCTCACTTTCCGCACCCATATCAACTAGCAGCCCGTCCCATAGTTCATAGCGTTGGCAATCTGTCCCATCGTCGTAGTTTAGATACTCCTCAAGGGTCATGGGTTTATTTTGCGTGGCGATCATAGCAACTTTTCTCCCAACGAGCCGTTTGTGCCAACCATCATAGCCTACACCTCACGAAAGGCTTTCTACTGCTCAGCTTGAATTGTGTCTATCTCTAGCCTAAAGTCGCCGCTGTCTTTGCTCGCTAGCAAGAAACCAATCTGCTGAATTTTGCTAGTCTCCAGCGTAGGCGCATCTTCGACAACGCGACCACGGAAGACCGGCTCAAAGCTCTCAATTGGTAACCGCACTGTCTGCCAATCGCTAGAAGTCTCAAATTCGCTTCGATAGAAGATATCTCGCTCAGATTCATTCATTTTTAGTCGAAACTCGTAAGGGCGACCGTCACCTTTTACGCGTAGAACAACTGCCTCAATACCTGTAAGATCAGCCTCATCAACCGAGTGACGTACGGAGGTGAAGCCACCGTTGTTCTCTGTAGAAAGCGTCCCGCTAAAAAGTCCATAGCCATCTGGTGCAACGCTAAAGACACTCTGTGAAATTCCACCCATAACTGTGTCGTCAACATTACGCCACTGGCTTGCTTCGGTTGGGTCGTCAAAGTCTGTAATTGTCATCATTTGAGGCTCGCTGACCTCACTTGCCGAGGGCGTAGACTGCTGCGCTTGCGGAGTGCTCGCGAACGGCGCTATCCACCAGATAGCAGTCGCTACACCTAACAAGCCTAAGACTTTGAGCGCAGGCTGTACGAGATTGTTCATATTTCTTGGGCTTTTTACTGCTCCAGCGATGAGATATTCAGCTCGCTAACAGACTTGAAGAAGTCTGAGAGTCGATTGCGAATCTGTTCTACACCGCCTTCTACATTCGATTCTATATTCAATGGTAGGACCGGATCATGTAGCGAAAGGCGGAGTAAAAACCAGCCGTCTGCTTCTACAGATGAGCAGGCAACCCGAATACCTTCGTAGTTGTTGGGCACGATCTGCCAGCCGTCTTGGTCCTCAGCATAGGCGTGTAGCGATTTAATTACCGAGCTGCCATGGGTTTGAAAGTCTTCAGTCAATATTTTGAGACGATATTCTTTGCTTTCAACCGGTTCTTTTAGCTCGGCAATTAGATCAGTGATGACTTTGTTCGATTGTTTTGCGATCGCTAACTCAGCCAACAGCTTACTCACCAAATACGCTCCATCATCGAGAAAATAATTCTCCTTCATCGCCCCGTGCCCCGATGTCTCAATCGCTAGCCAGGAGTCTTGCCCTGCTGCGTTCAGCCGCACAGCTTCGTTAATCACATTCTTATACCCACGCTTAAATCGATGATGCACCCCGCCGAGTCCGGCAATGAACTGAGCCAGTCCGTCTGATGTGATCGAATCTGTCACGATAGTAGAGCCCGGATGCTCGCGAAGCACCACCGCTGAGATCAGGGCAATCAACCGATTGCGATTTAGCTCATTGCCCTGCGGATCGACGGCGGCAGAGCGGTCTACATCCGTATCGAAAATAATGCCAAAGTCAGCGCCATTCTCTAAGACCGCTGAACAAATTGCCGCCATCGCCGCTTCATTCTCAGGATTAGGAATGTGGTTAGGAAAGTTGCCATCAGGATCTAAGAACTGACTGCCGCTAGTATCTGCGCCTAAAGGCTCTAGTACCTTACCCGCATAGAAGCCACCTGCGCCATTCCCAGCGTCGACCACGATGCGGAGTCCTTTTAGCGGCTGCTCGTAATCGTCAGGATGATTAACCGCCTGCCGCACTTTCTGCACCAGTCCGTCAGCATAGACAGAGATAAAGTCTCTCTCTTTAATCTCTCCTTTCGTAGCAGCAGTCAGGAAACTGTTCTGACTCGCCAGGCTCAAAATTTCGGTGATATCGGGTTTGTTCAGCCCACCTTGTGCGGTGAAAAATTTGAGGCCGTTGCGATTGAAGGGGAGGTGACTAGCGGTAAGCATGATTGCGCCATGGCAGTCGTAGTCAGGCGTAACAGTGCTCATAAACATAGCGGGTGTAGAAGCGATGCCAAAGTCGTATACCTGTGCGCCGATTGACATCATGCCGTCTGCAAGCCCGCTCATAAGTGCAGGCCCAGATATGCGGCTGTCACGCCCAACGGAAACGACCAAGTCAGCGGGCGTCTTGCTAAGCTTTTTGGCCAGCCAGGTAATAAAGGCCTGTCCTAGTTTGTAGGCAACATCTGGTGTGAGGTTAACGGCTTCTCCTTCGACGCCTTCGAGCGCTACGCCTCGGATGTCTGAGCCGTTTTGGAGTCGCTGCCAGTTGTGAAGATCTGCCGTCATGGTGATTCCCGAATTGTGGGGCGTTGGTGTGAGGTACTGGCTCAGGGTATCTTGCTCGGTTTGAGAGTGGAGTAAATATACAGATCTTTCTAGATTTTGAACGTAATCTAGATCTTATGCTGACGCATTCCGCGCTGATTAGGCGAGTCTGCTAGATTGAATAGACAAAGAAACTGATAGCTGTTTTGGGCTGCTGAGCACGCCTGCAATGATTTACTGCCTAAACCCTGCGTGTCCTAATCCTCCAAATCCCGACGGTAACGTGCATTGTCAGTATTGCGGCGTACCGATCGCGCTGCGAAATCGTTTCAACGCATCGCGTGTGATTGCACAAGGTGGCTTTGGTAAAACCTACCTCGCCAGAGATCTCGATAATCGCAATAAGCCTTGTGTCATCAAGCGCCTCACCTATAAAGGGCCAGATGCACAGTCGAACGAGAAGGCCCGTCTGCTGTTTGAGCAAGAGGCCGAACGACTCGATCAGCTCGTCCATCCTCAGATTCCTCGCCTGCTAGCCTACTTTCAAGAAGGTAACTATCTGTACCTGGTGCAGGAAGTAATTGAGGGGCAAACGCTGCATCAAGAGTTTGAGACAAATGGACCTTTTAGCGAGGCAAAGATAAAGGCTGTACTGCAAGGCCTGCTTCCGGTATTGCAGTTTGTGCACAGCCGTAATGTCATTCACCGCGATATTAAGCCAGATAACATTATGCGTCGGCGTAATGGTGAGCTGATTTTGATTGACTTTGGCGTAGCTAAGTTCTTGGAGCAATCGGGGTTTTCCCATACCACGACGACAATCGGTACGCCTGGTTACGCTGCGCCTGAGCAAATCTCTGGGCGGGTGACACCTGCGAGCGACTTGTTCGCGCTAGGCGCTACCTGCTTTCAGCTGCTGAGCGGCTGCTTCGATACCGATGAGGTGTCCACGGTAGGTTACGGCTGGGTAAAGCGCTGGCGGCAGCACGTAAGGTCGCCTATTAGTGACGAGCTAACAGCGATTTTGACCAAGATGATGCGGGTGGACGATGCCCAGCGCTATCAGGATGCCTCAGCGGTGCTAAGCGCTCTGTCAGTAGGCCAGCAAAGTGGTGCCAAAGGGCTGCATGTAAAACCACCAGGACAGAATGCCGCTGCGCAGCCGACGGTTGCCGCTGCGCCTAATAGGCCTAGTGCGACGTCTGGATTGCCTGCTGTTGGCGTTGTGGCTTCGCCCTCTGTGTCGCCAGTATTACCGCGCTCTTCTGTGCCTACAGCGATTCTTAAGCCAAATTCTTCAGCGCGGTCGAACGTGCAACCGCTACCAAATTCTCCAGATAAACCGATTAAAAAAGTAGCGGTAGACGCTGCGTTCTGGCTGAGATATGGCCTTTTTAGCTACGCAGGTCACGTACTGGGATTTTTAGCGGCGTTCCTAATAACGGCGCTGTTTGCGGTTTCGACCTATTCCAGTTTTGATAATTTGACGTCAGCGCAGACGTCGTCTTTGTTGGATCTGATGTATTGGATGCACTGGCCGATAGCGGGCTTTCTTGTGGGGTTGGCGCAGTGGCTAGTAATTCGGCGATGGTTAGCGCGATCGCTCTGGTGGCTGCCTGCTACAGTGGCGGGTTTTTGGGCGATCGCATTCGCTATAGCTATTGGCTACGCCGATGCCTTCAGCGGTATTGTAGTAGGTGTATTTGTCGGCTTACCCCAGTGGGCAACGATGCGTCAGCAGTCTCCTAGAGCTGGCTGGTGGGTACTGTGGACGATGGTGTTCACAGCCCTACTGTGCCGGGCGATATCAACTAGCTTTCTCGATCTTTTGGGCTGGCTGGTAATAGTGCCTCTGCTAGATGGGTTCTTCCTCTCGTGGATACTGCGACGACAGCATTCAACCGCAGGCGGTACGTAAGAATAGCGACAACAGAAGAATAGTGACGACAGAAATTATCTATGTCGAATTTGCTCAGCAACACGCTTAACTACGTTTGGACCCAGCTGGCTATCTTCCCGGCTAGTCTGTTGCCAATAGAAGGTATTTTGAGCGTAGCGAGCTATCGCAGCGTTTTGAGCCTGGGAAGTGCGGGGAGCATTCTTAGCATCGGTAGTGCAGGCAGCATCTTGAGTATTTGCAGTGCGGGAAGCATTCTCAGCATGGGGAGTGCAGGCAGCATTTTGAGCTTTATGAGTGCGGGCAGTATTCTTTCGGCACTGAGTATCGGCAGTCGGCTAAGTTTTTTACGCAGCGGGGTGGTAGATGATGTAGTAATGGAGATGCCTCTACAGAGGCACATTGCATCTAGCATCGCAGAAGCTGATGAATAGGATGTATCGTCTAAGCACTCATGCCAGGCGCGAGGCAGACGACTCTAAAGCCAATATCATCGGTTCTGTTGTGGAACGGATAGGTAAGGTGGTAGGCAGAGCGGCAGTTGGTCGGTAGATAGAACCAGCTGCCGCCTCGCAGTGATTTCTTTTGACCGGAGAGTCTTTGAACCGCTTGCTCAGAAGAACCGCCTGCTTCAAAGCTTTGCCAACCGTCGAGGCACCATTCCCACACGTTGCCGTGCATATCGTACAGTCCGAAGGCATTAGGTGGAAAGCAGCCCACTTCAGTCGTCTGTTCTCGGTAGATGCCTTTTGGCCCCTGGTCGTAGGTGTAGTTGCCGTTGTAGTTGGCTAAGGTTGGGGTGAGAGTATCGCCAAAGTGAAAGGGCGTGATAGCACCTGCGCGACAGGCATATTCCCACTGGGCGTTGCTAGGCAGGCGGTAGTCTCGCCTTGTCTGGCGCGAGAGCTTTTGGCAAAAGTCGACAGCATCTGTCCAAAAGATATTTTCGATGGGCTGTAGTGGCTTTTTAACTCTGTTGCTGATATAGGCGGTCTGCTTCGCATTGATGACCTTTGGCCCCATAGCGGCTCTCCACTGAGCCTGGGTTATAACATATTGGCCCATCCAAAACTCGGGCAGGATGAGGGTTTGCTGAGGATATTCGTTTTCATTAGCTTCTTTCTCTCCATCAGCCGCACCCATGGTGAATTTCCCACCAGGAACGCGAACCATTTTCAGTGAGATACCGCTGCCTAAGTTCTCTTCAAAGTAATCTATCTCAAAGCGAAGTCTCCTAATGACTTCGCCCTGCTGATTGGCTTTCACCGTTTCAAGTTTGCTGCGTTTTGCTGCTATCGGCTCAGGTGGCCTTACTCTAACTCGGGTAGCAGAAACCCAACGTGCCGCAGGTTTCACCTCAGCAGAAGAGAGATTTAGTTTTGCTGGAGTAGCGGCACGTTTTGGAGAGTTTGCTTCGTTGGAACGAGGTGTTTTAGAAGATGCCAGTGAGAGATGAGGATGATTTCGATTGAGCGTCTGTTTCTTTTACGCCGAGAACAGCTTGCTTAACGGCCTGAATGTCTTCGTCGCGCAGGCTAAGCAGGCGTTGAAGATCTTTTAGATCTTGAATAGCGACATCGTTAAGCGGGTAGGAGAATGTTTTTTCGGCTTCCAAAGCTCTGGTGTAAAGGGCTAGATGCCGCTGTCGCTCTCGGTAGGGCTGCAAGATTTCGTCTTCGATGGCTTTGGCTTGCGCTGCTGTAATGTCGAGGTTTTTCTGCCACTGACCTAAAACGGCTTGCCCTGCCGGGCCAATGCTGCCATTGCGAATTTTGTTTTGCACCTGTTTGCGGTAGCGCTGCTCGTTGTCGAGCTGCACGCTGCCAACCACAATGTTGTAGCCCTGCTGTCCGTTGAAGATAGCCGGTTCCATAGCGGGTGCGGCAACTTCTACCTGCGCTTTTACATACTCATGCAGGTTTTGCGCCGAGATAAAGTCTTGTCCATCGGGGGCTGCGCCGCCAGTTTTGAGCCCTTCCACCAAATAGCGGGTGTATACAGAGAGCGGTTCGCCTTCTTGCTCCAAGGCGTAGCGAGAGGAGGTAGAAGATGTGAGAATGCACCAGCCTTTACCGCCAAGCTGAGCTTCTATATCAACGCTGTCGTCATTCATAGTAAGAAAGCCATCGGCAAAGGCTGCGCCAAAGCAACAGTCTAAAATGACGACTTTGCGTTCGGCGGTGCAGTTGCTGAGTTCTCGCTTAAGAAAGTGCGCTTCGACGGCGGTGCCTGCGTTGGGTCGACCGTTTGAGAAGAGTTCGGTTTGGCTCGTGGTGAGATAAAACTCACCGGTCATATCTTTGAGACCGTGGCCTGTGAAGTAAAAGAGAACAAGGTCTCGTTTGGTGAGTTTGGCAAAGACTTCGCTGATACGCGATCGCATCTCTCCTACTCTTGGATTTACCAGCGATATCACCTCATCAAATCCACCAATTTCTGGGCAGTGCAAAACGCTGCGCATCGCTTCTACCCCGTTAATCGGACACTGAAGCGATGAAAGGCCCGCGCCATAGTCGCCAATGCCAATCAGTAATGCAATTTTTCTAGCCATGAGTCGGGCCCCTCAGGTCGGGGCGGAGGAGTCGAGCAGTACGTGATAATCAGTGACGATTTTCAGATATCTTACTCGGCTGCTTTCAAACGCTGGGCGGCCTCCACAAGCTTGTCAATGACCTGATCGAACTCATCAGGATGAATATTTTTGGCGTCGATTTTTTGAGACTGACCGTCGACTTCTACAGTTAGCTCCATCGGCTGATGCCGTAAACGGTCGAATACTTCGGTGCAGGCGGTGTGCAGTGCGCTACCTGAAATTTCTGCGGTCAGGATACCCCACAGCCATTGGGCTCCCATTGCGCCATTGGGCACAGCAGTGTCGGGAACGCGGTCCACGGTATCTATAGAGGAGATTTGTCGCAGCTCTCGAAAAAGGTTTTGTGTTTGGGCTTCTTGCTGATAGTCGGGCAGTTCGCTATTTGCTGTTCGCCAGTCGATTGTGAGTGAAACAGTATCCATCATGATTTTCTCGGCATATGCAAATGTCACCATGATTCAATTTTCTTTGATTTATCGGCTGGCTTGGGGCGAATTGAGTCAGCTTCGTTAAATATTTATCCAATCTGGGATCGCCTTTACTACGAACAGTACTCAGAAAGGGTTTACAAACCTCTCTGTAGAAGCGATCCCAGAATTGTAAAGCAATATTCACCCAGCATGAGTTATTGAGCTGCTAGCAAGTGATATTACGGATATTACACTGCTATAAATACTACATAAACTATTAAGGTACATTCAATTCGTCACTATACAGGACGAGGAACAGCAAGCAAATGTACTTACTTCTCCACGTTTGAGAGGCTTGTTTGAGAGGCTTGTAAGTTATAGAGGCTTACGAGCAAAAACGAGACAAATGACCTACTTCACTGCTGAACGCCGTAGTTCTAAGCTCAGCACCAATAGAGGTTAAGAAAATCTTATGAACGATAGATAAAACTTATATGTTTTTTATAGTGACATTTGTTCAGATTATGAATAAGCTATTCATAGTTCACAGCACATCTCTCACTTCGGTACTCGCTATGACTACTATCACTACTTCAGTTAGAACAACTTCTTCCTCTATTGAGTTACGCCCACACTCACCCCTGTCAACTTCTGAAAACCGCCTTAAAGCGGCCTTAGAACATGCCCGGCGTTTGACTCAAATGCATAGTTATCAGAATGTTGAAGTGGCGATCGCATGGGAGACCGTAGAAGAAATGAGAGCGGCTCAATTACGGCAATCGGAGCCTTCCTGCCAATCTGCATTTGCTCGCTACTGCGCAGAAAACCCTTACGCTCGTGAGTGCCGAGACTACGAGTGTTGAGGTTGGGTGGAACAAACGACTTCCCGCTATCATCCAACAGACCCTGATGTCTGTCAGAACCAGACATCAGGGCAATGGCCCTACACCTTTATCTTCTTACCCTCACACGCTATGCAAACCTCCTCCTCGTCAGACTCCCCTCGTTGGATCACCTGGTTCAATGGCACTCACATCGTTCGCGCTCTAGAACTGGTGCAAGATCTGATTGTAGTTTCTCTCTGCATTGGGCTATTCGGCTTTATGGTGATGCAGCTAAGGGAAATGTTTCTATCGCTGTTACCCCCATTGAACTTTCCTCACGTCACCGCAGACATTCTGTTCCTACTGATTATGGTAGAACTGTTCCGGTTGCTGATTATTTACTTAAAAGAGCACCGCGTATCTATCGGAGTAGCCGTAGAAGTGTCGATTGTTTCAGTGCTGCGCGAGATTATTGTGCGCGGTATCCTCGAAACTCCCTGGACTCAGGTAATGTCTGCTTGCTCTTTCCTAATTGTGTTGGGAGGTTTGTTAGTTGTCCGGGCCTGGATTCCACCAACCTTTGATGGCGTTGATCCAGAAGAACAGATTTCTCGTCGTCACCGGGTTCGATTTGCTCAAGAGCTTGCCGAAATGAGCAGCAAGTCAGATGCTTGATGGCTTCGTTCTTAACCTATCGCTTCTTAGGCGCCAAACTAGCAAGATATCTCGCCGTCCACAACCTCAAATCATCAAAACTGTTTCACCCATCAAGCTCAGTGGGTAACTTAAGCATAAGGCCCTACAGCGGCACACTGCATCCATCGTTACCTAGTCTAAAGAGAACTTATGAGCGCGTCCCCACTGGCCGGTAGAGCCTATACCAACGTTATGGAAAGGCTGGTCGCTGAAGAGGTAGCACGGCAAAAAGCCAAACTTCCACCAAAACTTCGTAAATATATCAAAACAGTTGAAGTCGAAACCTATGCGCTTAACCGACTGCCAGCCCTCTATGCCTCTAGCGAAAAAGGCTGGCAAATGCAGTACGAAAAAGCTGGCAAAGCGAACGTGGATCTAGTTTCTAAGGCAGTCCGCCAGGGCATTGCCGCTGTCCAGGTCGATCCGCTGAGAGCCTCCGAACCGCTCTCCGTAAAGCAAAACGATGAGTCTGAGGCAGTGCTCACCAGTTTCCGCAACATGCTGAACCAGCCTGAACTCACCTGGGAAGACATCATGTACAAATGCAAGCGACTTTTGCTCCCTCGCGACCACCCTGATCGCCCCGCGATTAAAGACGACTCTCAGCACAGAGCCTTCTGGCGGCCAGATACGCACGGCGGTTCACAGCCCTGGGAAAAGTCGAGAGCCGCCCTGCAAAAAAGCGGTGCGCACCCTTCTCGTACAGTGGGGTCCTCAGAGAAAGGTGCGTGGTCAGATCCGCGCTATCAACAGTAATGGCTATCGTCACCCCTTCTATAAACCCAACGCCTCGTCAATTTTTAGCCTCTTTAAACCCTGTCTAAGCCTTTCAGCTTCGGCAGGGTTTGTATTTTCTACTAGACTAATGGCTCTCTCAAAAGCCGCCTTACTCTGGGGAAGCTTTCCTAGTTTAAACAGCACAACGCCTAGGTTTTGATAGGCCGCGCCGTAGTTTGGATCAAGCGAGATGACGTATTCGTAGGCGCGCATAGCAGGCTCTAAGTAGCCTCGCGCTCTGTGTACCAGGCCCAGGTTCAAAAAAGTGATGGGCTGAGTCGGGTCAATTCGGCCAGCGGCTTCGTACTGGGCCATTGCGCCTTCTAGGTCACCTTTCGTTTTTAGCAGCGAGCCCAAGTTGAGGTAAGCCCCTAGCTTGAGTAAGCCTGCAATTGGGACGGCGATCGCTTCCCGATAAGCCGCCTCCGCTTCAGCCAACCTATCTTCAATATGCCGATAGGCAATCCCCCGGTGATAGTACAGCTCGTACTCCGTCGTCGGGTCAAAATTGCGCGATCGCAGCGCCCTGTCTAGCAGCGCCAAAGCCTTCTCATAGTGGTCACTATCGGGCGCATCGCTCTGGGTATACAGCGCGCCGAGCTTATTAGCCATATAGGCATCGTCTGGATGGGCCGCCAAATGCTTCTCCATAATTCGCTGGGCCCGCTTGAACTTATCTTTGGCAGCGATCGCACCCACCTCATACCCCGTATGATCAATCCCTACGGCCCCTAGCTGCCCTATCTGCCAGCGACTTTCCGCCGCCATCAGCGCCTGCACGCTATCTTCTACGCCCTCGTGATAAGGCCGGATATACTTCATAGCCGCCAGATTGCGAAACAGCCGAGACACCTGCGTATAGGGTGACTGAGTTGCTCCAATTTCCTGACGCATCATCGTCACCAGCAGCAGATCAGCAGGCTGCATCTTGCCCATCGGCCTCTCTTCTTTTACCGACCGGATAAAATCGTAGCCCTTCTGCGTCAGCGTCTCATCCGCATCCAAAACCAAAATCCAGTCTTTCGTCGCCAGATCGAGCGAAGCATTGCGAGCGATCGCAAAGTCGTCACCCCACATCAAAAAACTCACCTTCGCCCCGGCAGCCTCTGCAATCGTCGGCGTCGCATCGCCCGAGCCAGTGTCAATGACAACAATCTCATCCGCTAGGTCTCTCACGCTAGCGAGCGCACGAGGCAAATTCTCGGCCTCATCTTTCACGATCATGCAAAGGCTAAGCGTGGCCATGAGTCTGACTTTCCTAGATAGAAGTTAGCGCAGAATAGTTAGCGCAGAGTGCTAGGCGTTTTGAGCAAGCAAAGACTCCGCTCTTCTCAGCGCTGAGCGCACCTGCTCAAAACCAGTGCCACCTGCACTGTTTCGAGCAGAAACAACTCTAGCAGGCGCGATCGCCTCATAAATATCTTCTTCAAACTTCGGATGCAGCGCCTGCCACTCCTCCATACTCAAATCCTTCAGCAGCTTACCTGCCGCCAAAGACGTCTTCACCACCTTGCCCACCAGGTTATACGCCTCGCGGAAAGGAACGCCCTTTGCCGCTAAGTAGTCCGCCACATCTGTTGCATTAGAAAAGTCTTCGGCTACCGCTTCATTTAGTCTCTCGGTGCGAAAGGTGATGCCCTCTTGCAGCAAAATTGTCATCGCCTCTAAGCAACCTGAGACGGTTGCTACCGTATCAAAAATCGCCTCTTTGTCTTCCTGTAAGTCTTTGTTGTAGGCAAGCGGTAGGCCTTTCATCATCACGAGCAACCCCTGCAAGTGGCCAAAGGTGCGACCTGTTTTACCACGTACCAGCTCGGGAATATCAGGATTCTTCTTTTGCGGCATGATGCTAGAGCCGGTGGAGCAGCTATCGCCCAATGTCACAAAGCGAAATTCTTCTGAGGCCCAGAAGATGATCTCTTCGGACAGGCGAGACAGGTGCACCATAATGATGCTGGCCGCACTGGCAAATTCGATAGCAAAGTCGCGATCGCTCACCCCATCCAAACTGTTGTGGTAAATATCATCAAACCCTAACAGTTCAGCCGAATAAAGTCGGTCAATCGGAAACGTTGTTCCCGCTAGCGCACCACAGCCCAGCGGCGAAATATTCACTCGCTTGAGCACATCGCCTAGCCGATCCCAATCTCTTTGAGTCATTTCAAAATAAGCTAGCAAGTGATGCGCTAAGCTCAGCGGCTGCGCTCTCTGCAAATGCGTGTAGCCTGGAATCAGCGTCTCTACGTGCTGACTGGCCAAGTCATGAATCGTCTGCTGGAAAGCTCTTATCTGCTCGCGAATCTGTTCGATTTGTCCGCGCAGATACAGGCGCAAATCAGTGCCAACCTGGTCGTTTCTAGAGCGAGCCGTGTGTAGCTTCTTACCACCGTCGCCAACGATTTCAATCAGGCGATGCTCCACCGCAAAGTGCACATCTTCTTCTTCCACACCCGGATTAAACTCACCCTGGCGATACTCTTCTCGAATTTGCTCTAGGCCAGCCACAATCTGCTCGCGCTCTTGGTCGGAGAGAATGCCCACTCTGTTGAGCATCTTTGCATGGGCAACCGAACCAGTCAGGTCGCACTCTAGCAGCTCAATATCGAACCCGATGCTGGCGTTGAACTGGGCGATCACAGGATGCAACGCAGACTCAAAGCGATCGCTCCAGGTCTGCTTCTGGGTCTGCTTCTGGGTCTGAGTTGAGGTAGCCACTATTGCGCCGATGCTCCTTTGGAAAATCACACTCTACACAGTAGCAGCTAAGCTCTAACCATAAGACGAAAAAGACTTGAATCCATAGCCTACTACAATGCCAATTAGCAGTGCCCACATCTGACCAGACTCATAAAAGCCTTGCAGCATCGTCCCGGCATCACCCAAAATATCCTGGTCAAACTGCTGTGCAATCACAGGCGTACCCATCACCGCAGAATTTTCTAACTGATAGGTATAAAACACAAAAGAGTCCATAGACCAAAGCAGCTCCATTGCTGGCACGTTAGATATTACTCACAGTACCCAACCGACCCAAAGTTCAAACAACTTCAGTAGATGTAGCGCCTACAGGTCTAACTGTCTAAACTCAGCCTGCTGCGTAATTCGCATCACCACTAGCGTCGTATCGTCATCCGCCTCTCGATCAGTGCCAACAAAGCGCTGTAACATATTAAATAGATAGCCCAAGATCTCATCAGAGCTGGAAAAGTTGCGGCAGGCCCAGCTAAAAGACTCAATAAGATTGTCCTCATCAAACCGCGTGCCGCCTCGATCTGCCGCTTCTGTAAAGCCGTCGGTGTAGTAAATGACCGTGTCGCCCGGCTGCAATTGAATCTGATTTTCTTGATAGTGCGTGTCCATATCCAGGCCTAGGAGCATGCCATCTGCGTCTAGCCGCTTTACCTGCCCTGTTGCCGACTGCCACAGCAAAGGTGGATTGTGCGCGGCGTTTCCATAGCAAAGCACCTGCGTACGCGGATCGTACTGGGCGCAAAACAGCGTCACAAACCGATTAGAGCTCTCTAAATCCGTCCGCATCACCCAGTTCAGATGCTGAAGCAAATGCCCTGGAGAGTGGCTGTTGAGCACTTCCGCCCGCAGCATACCGCGCAGCATCGTCATCATTAGTCCTGCCGGTACGCCTTTACCCATCACATCGCCAATTGCGAAGTTCCACGGCTTTTCTTGAGAAGACAGCGCCTCCGGCTGACGCAGCTGTTCGTAGGTCGTCGGAATGAAATCGTAATAGTCGCCGCCTACTTTATTCGCCGTCTTGCAGCGAGCAGCCAGGTCAACCCCTTCAATTTTTGGACATTGCCTGGGCAATAGCTGCGCTTGAATCTCAGCGCCAAGTTCTAGCTCTCTATCCAGCCTTTCCTTGTGGCGCAGCTCGTGGGTCAGCTCATTGTTTTCAATGGCGACTGCCGTTTGGTCTGCGACTAAGCGCACCAGCTTCTGGCGAGTATCGCTCCAGGTGTAGTCGCCTTCCTGGCTAAAAACATACAGCCGTCCGCGCTCCACGTTCTGCACAATAATCGCAGTGCCAAAAATTTGAAACCCAGCGCCTAGATACCGCCCAGCCTGCCGGTCGAGCGACATCATCGTATCGCTGGTCAGCGCACTCGCCGTTTCGCCTGCGCCCAGACTGCGGGGGGTAGTGGACGCAATCTGCCGGGTCGCCATCTCTAGCGCTAGGCGAACGTTCTTACAGTCGTTCTTGCCAGCGCAGTGTAGCTGTTCTAAGCGCAGCTGACCATCCGGCTGAAACATGATTAGCGCACCGCCGGAAGCATCGGTTACACGGCTAGCAATCATCGGAATCAGCTCTAAAAACTGACTGAGGTTATTGAGGCTGCGTAGTGCAAACCCTAAAGAGCCTAGGAGATCTTGAATTTTGTACTGTTCACGTTGCAGCCTAGCAACCAGCTCCTTGAGCGCATACACCGAAGTTCCACCCGGCATTCCCGCTACAACGCTTTCTGGCAACGCAGCATTATGCACGGCGCGACGGTTGCCCTGAGGTGCGGGATTAAAAGGTGAGGTCGGCCTAGATTGCATGGGGAAGGGAGGACATTTGGAGAAAAACAGATCAGCAGGCACCAAAAGTAGCCATCACGATAGCACTTCTTCTGCAATAGTCAAGGCAAGAAACAAAGGTACCCAGTTTTTCTTGCAAATAACAAGGTTGCTAACAGTAGCGCAGCGATAACAGCAGGAAGTCATTAGGGCCTAGAACGTATGATGACAGCATCGGCCTGACAGCAGACTGTTTAGGATTTAAGCTATCTACTTAAGCGTTAGGTTAGTACAACCTGAGCGTTTTAGAACAAAACGCAACGGCACGTTGCACAGAATTTGTTTGATTTGGATACGTTAGCTGGGGTCTTTTGATCAAAACGAGCTTCACGCCGAGCTGGGTTGCGATCGCCCGCTTCACACTCTCGCCTCCGGCTGCGCCCGACGCCTTCGCCACCACACAGGTAATATCCCACTGCTGCCACAGCGCAGCTTCTACCACCAGCGAAACCGGTGGGCGTAGCGCGACAATTTCTTTGGATGAAAAGCCAGCAGAGAGAGCCTCTGTGATCGCGTCCACCGAAGGCAGCACCCGCGCAAACAGCACAGACGTCTTTCGTAGCGGCGCAAGCTTGGCCAGATGCCGATAGCCTACGGTAAACAGTACCCTTTGATGCTGCAAGATATCAGTTTCAATCAAATCATCTAAAGAATCGACGTAAGCGACGTCAATTTCATCATCTTGAGCAGTCAGGTCCTGAGCAGATAAATCCTGAGTAGCCAATGCTTGGGCAGTCAGTTGATTCGATGCTGAAGCAGCCGCTCGTTCGTAGCGCAGATAGGCAATCTCACAGTCTTTGGCGAGTGCGATCGCGCTTCTAGACACCACCGCTGCAAAAGGGTGCGACGCATCCAAAACGCACCGCACCCTCCACTTCTGCACAAATTCCAGCATCTCCACCGCCGATAGCTGTCCGACAATAACCCGCGCGTCCGCTGCATACAGCCCTTGCGCCGAAGCCGTCGTCACCGTCACCACGAAAGGCAACCTCGCCATAGCCAACCCTTCAGCTAACGACGCACTCTCACTCGTCCCCCCAATCAGCCAGACACAGCCCTCTATCTTTCTAACTCCACCGCACCTTGTACAGATGAAAAAGCTCTCCTTCCTGCTGCTTCACTACCTTTGCACCCACTTTCTTAACTAAGTTTCGCCAGCTCGCCAGCGGCTCTAGCATCACATCTGCGCCCAAATACGTTTCTAAAATGGCCCAGTTCTCCGCCAGCGGCTGATCAGGATCTATCACATCAAAAACAAAAAAGCCCCCTGGCTTAATCAAAGGCCGCACAGCCTCCATCACTGTCTCCCAATAGTCCAGCGGGTAATAGCAGCTAAAGCCAGTCGCAAATACGATATCAAAAGTCCCCGGCGGATAGTCGAGCTTGTGCGCCGGGCCCACCTTCACCCCCTGGAACAGCTTCGAGTCGAGCTGAGGACCGCGCTGATGCAGCGTTTTGATCGCAAACTCGCTCACATCCTGACCGTAAAATCTGGCCTGCCAAGCCTTCCACTCATAAATTAAAAAGCTAAACCCACAGCCAATATCTAGACAGTGCTGATTTTTCTTCGGCTTAGCAATCTCCCAAAAAGGAGAGGCAATACGAGAGCCTAGCGAGCCTGCGGCCCAGTCCCGAAAGACGGGCATCGCTTCAACCTCCTCTGGCAGATCAAAAGCTTTGCCAGCATACTCTGCGTCGAAGCGCTTGGACACCGCGCTAATCATCGGCAGCCACGGGACAGACTTTGACGTGAGCACATCCCCCATCGGAGAAAACTGGCCGCTTGCCTTACTCATAATGCACTCTCACAGTTTGCTCACCGTACTTGTTCACTCGTCCTAAGAGCCCTTGAGGGCCTTCGAAAAGTTCTTTCGATAGTCCTTATTAGCAATCAAAAATACGGGCCATAGCAGAGTGAGATAAGCTTTGCCGGTTGTAAAGTTAGTCCGGTTAAATCCCGACCAAAATTTCCAAACCCCAGTACCGTAAACACCTAGCAAAATGAGTCCAACAAGTCCACCCATTAAAAACCTCCCTTAAAGACGCTTAACCAACGTTGCCTATTCTAATGCTTACAACTTCTCAGTGCTTACTGCCACATTAAGAAACATCTCTAAACCTGGCGTTACTGATATCAGCAGGTGCCTTAACACTTCGATAGAATTGTTGGATGTGGAGCAGAAAATGCACCATTTCTTTAATTATCGACTTTCAGGCATCACCTCTCAATCGTATTACTTCAGCTTGTTTCCTAATCTTTTTACCAACCTTTTTTCAATAGCCCCTTTAATCTCCAGGAGAGGAACTATGCGCGCAGTACTTATGGCTGGCGGCTCGGGCACCCGGCTCAGACCGCTCACTTGCGACCTGCCAAAGCCAATGGTACCTGTGCTCAATCGCCCCATTGCCGAGCACACGATCAATTTTTTAAGGCGGCACAATATCACCGAAATTATTGCAACGCTGTTTTACCTGCCCGACGTGATGCGCGACTACTTTCAAGACGGTAAAGACTTTGGCGTGCAGATGACCTACGCGGTCGAAGAAGATCAGCCGCTAGGAACCGCTGGCTGTGTGAAAAACGTAGAAGAGCTGCTAGACGATACCTTTGTGGTCATTAGCGGCGATAGCATTACAGACTTTGACTTGAGCAAAGCGATCGCATTCCATAAAGAGAAAGGATCCAAAGCCACCCTTGTCCTCACCCGCGTCCCCAATCCGTTAGAATTCGGCGTCGTGATTACCGACAAAGACAGCCGCATCGTGCGCTTTCTCGAAAAACCCTCCACCAGCGAAATCTTTTCCGATACGGTCAACACAGGTACCTACATTCTTGAGCCGTCTGTCCTCGACTACCTCCCGCCCGACTGCGAAAAAGACTTCTCAAAAGATCTCTTCCCACTCTTGCTCGCCAGAGAAGAACCCATGTACGGCTACGTTGCCGAAGGCTACTGGTGCGATGTTGGTCATCTCAACGCCTACCGCGAAGCCCAGTACGACGCACTCGCCGGGAAAGTCCGCATCGATTGCTGCTACCCCGAGACGACACAGGGCATACGCGTCGGCAGCAATACCTCTATCGACCCGACCGCCAAACTCTACCCGCCGCTATTGATCGGTGATAACTGCCGCATTGGTCCGCGAGCCGTTTTAGAAGCCGGTACCGTTATAGGTGATAACGTCACCATCGGCAGCGACGCCGACCTCAAGCGGCCTATTATCTGGAATGGCGCAGTTATTGGCGACGACGTTCATTTGCGCGCCTGTGTCATCGCCAGAGGGACCAGGGCCGACCGCCGCGCCCATGTGCTAGAAGGCGCAGTAGTTGGCGCGCTTTCCACGATTGGGGAAGAGGCACAAATTAGCCCAGGCGTACGGGTATGGCCTAGCAAAATTATTGAGTCGGGTGCAACGCTCAATATCAATTTAATCTGGGGAAATACGGCTCAGCGCAATTTGTTTGGGCAGCGGGGGGTAGCTGGCTTAGCCAATATCGATATCACTCCCGAGTTTGCCGTTAAGCTGGGCGCGGCCTATGGCTCTACGCTCAAACCCGATACCTACGTCACCGTTTCTCGCGATCAGCGTCGCATTTCACGCATGGTGGCCAGAGGGTTGATTGCTGGGCTGATGTCAGTCGGCATTAACATTCAAAATTTAGAAGCGGTCTCGAGTCCCATCGCCAGGAACGTTTTGCCGACGCTCAATGTCGGTGGCGGTATTCATGTGCGGCTTCATCCGCAGCGGCCAGACTGCATTTTGATTGAGTTTTTTGATACGAATGGAATCAATATTGCCAAAAGTCAAGAGAAAAAAATTGAGGGTGCTTACTTTAAGCAGGATTTGAGGCGATCGCAAATCCACGAGATCGGTACCGTCATTCATCCTTCTAGCGTTATCGACACCTACACCACAGCCTTTGAAAAGCACCTCAACGTAGGCTCTATTCGTAACAGCAAGTCGAAAGTTGTAATCGACTATGCCTACGCGGTATCGGGAGCTGTACTGCCACAGCTGCTTGGGAAGTTTGGCTGTGACGCGGTAGTTCTAAATGCAAGCCTTACCCCAACGCCGCCGTCTGTATTAGAACGAGAGCAAATGCTAGGACAGCTTGGCCAGGTTGTACAGGCTTTGCAGGCCACGTTTGGCGTTCAGGTTTCGGCCAATGGCGAGCAGCTGGTGCTAGTCGATGAGGTCGGCTCACCCATTCGAGGCGAAGCGCTGACCGCGTTGATGGTACACATTATCTTGACGGCGCATCCTCGAGGTACCGTAGTTGTCCCTGTCCACGCCTCGGGCGCTATTGAAGAGATTGCCCGACGTCACGATGGCCGAGTCATTCGCACTAAAGCAAACCCCACAGCGCTGATGGAAGCCTGCCACACCCGAAAAAATGTGGTGCTAGGCGGCAGTGGCGATATGGGCTTCATTTTTCCGCAGCTGCATCCCGGATTCGATGCGATGTTTTGCACGGCTAAGCTCATTGAGATGCTGCTGATTCAGGAGCGCGCCCTGGGGCAAATATGGCAGGAGCTTCCTCGCATTGCGCACCGCTCGCAAACCATGCGCTGTCCTCGCACTATCAAGGGCGCTCTCATGCGTTATCTTGTAGAAACTCATTCGGCAGAGACCTTAGAACTGGTAGACGGGGTTAAAATTATTGATGCCAGTCGACAGAACTGGGTGCTGATTCTGCCGGATGCCAGTGAGCCACTGGTTCACGTTTTTGCCAACAGTAAAGAACGCAGCTGGGTAGACAGGCAGCTTCAGGCCTACCGGCAAAAGGTCCAAAATTTTATAGAGATAGAGCAGGGAAGTAAGGAACACATCATATGAATAACTGCATCTTGATGGCGGAAATTGTGGAGGCTCCACAGCTTCGCTACACCGCAGATAACCAAACGCCCATTGCGGAGTTTGTCGTCAAGTTTCCAGGCCTCAGAGAAGGGGATAGCTCGGGGCAGATGAAGGTGGTCGGCTGGGGCAATTTGGCCCAGGAAATTCAGGAGCGCTACCAGCCGGGCGATCGCGTCTTATTAGAAGGCCGCCTCGGGATGAATACCGTAGAGCGCCCTGAAGGCTTCAAAGAAAAGCGGGCAGAAATGACCGCACAGCGAATTAGCCCCATCAACGACTTACAGACGGTGCAAATCGCTGACGGTTCGCCTATTGCAGAAGGTCGGTTTGCCGGTGGTCAGGGTGCGGTTCCAGCCTCTGCGCCTTCTGCTGCAAAGCCAGCCACAGCGACGCCTGCGGCAGTTAGTGCACCTGCACCAGATTATGACGATATTCCGTTCTAAGAAAAAGTCGGTTCTAGGAAAAGATAGAGCGCAGCAAAAATCGACTCGTGCGGAGCCTCCACGCGGGTCGATTTTTGAGAGCTTACGTTTAAGCCCAACTGAACCTGTCAGGCTCTACCGTGACGATTCAAACGCTTCGCGGTCTTCAAATATTTCGAACACCCGATCCATACTGGTGAGTTCAAACAGCATTTTGACCTGCGGATTGATAGAGCAGACGTACATCTCACAGTCTTGCGATCGCACTTTTTTCAGCACAGAAACCAACGTGCCAAGGCCAGAGCTATCGACAAACGTCGTTTCTTTAAGGTCCATCAGCAGCGTTTTAGCGCCAGCGACTAGCGCCTGGTCAACCTGAGCACGCAGCTCTTCAGCTTTAGTGCTGTCTAAAATGCCTGTAGGTGTGAGCACCTGGACTGTCGTATCCATACTTACCATCGTTTTTTCGTCTCCGCGCCTTGGGCGAGGAAGATAGTCTCCTGCTGCCTTTATACTCCCTCAAAATACCCATCTCGGGGTAAATACAGACTGCCAACTTGATGATCAATACAAATATCAACAACCAGACTTGTTCTGTAGTTTATACAGTTATTGAAGTCCTCAGTTCGGCTGAGGCTTTGCGTGCTAAGAGGCTGAGTCAGCGGTGCAATAAACAGCTTAGGATGTAACGCCTTCCAGAAATACAGAACGAAGGCTGAAATTTCAGCGGCCGAAAGACCCGTTTTTCCTTGCGCAATCATTTTATACTCTGCCTCCTGTCGCCATTTCAGTGACCAGTGATAGTCTTTGGGCTTTAAAACAACTAGGCTATGCAAAAAGGACCACAGCGGTAAATAGGCATTCAGGCTGCGATTGCAGTCGCGGGCAAACTGTCGGTCGGCTGGCGTTTCGATAGGGGTTGGAAAGGCGAAAGTGTCGGCATTTAGCTGTGAAGCAGGCAAAGGCACAGCACCGACGAACCAGCCTTCGAATAAGACAACGGTAGGGCTGTCTACGATGAGCGGCGCGGTGCGATCGCCTTGCCCATCAAACAGTGATTTGTCAAACTGCGGTAGCGATACTGGCTCTGTCCTATGACAGGTTGCGCTCAGGACTTCCACACCTAGCGCAATATCGTGGGTGCCAGGTGGACCGCGCCATATCAGCCTGGGATCTTGGCGCTGTAGCTCACGGCGTTCGGCATACGTCAGATATAGATCATCGATCGACAGCGTCACTGCCTGCTGACCCAAACAACCCAACAGCAGCTGTAAAACTTGGCTAAGTGTGCTTTTCCCGGTGCCCTGCCCGCCCAAGATCCCTTGAACGAAAGGCTTATTCAACCTGCGTTGCTCAGTGTCGATGCGCTGAGCGAGAGGCAGCCACAGTCGCCATAACGGATTAATCCAGTCGGTCCAACGGCCTGCGAGTGGAAGGGCGATGCTCTTGTCTTCTAGCTTTTGCACAAACGTTTGCAGTAGCGCTCCACGCGCAGCTAACGTCTTATCTAAAGACTGATTTGGCCGACTTGCAGGCTGCCAAACGCTAGCTTGACCGCTTACCTGTAGCCAGTTTACAAGCTGCCGTTGCTGCTGTGAACTGGGCGTATGGCCCTTTCCCCAGGCAATTACAGTTGGCCAAATATCGAGCTGCGATTCTGTCATCTGCTCTGCCCAGGTCCTAGTGGGAAGATGTTTCTGTTAGCTGAAGGTAGAAACTGGCATTTTCTCCAGTGCGGGTCACAGCGATCGCACTAATGTGACGGGTCAGCGGACGCGCCACATCGTTAAATTGTCGGGCAGCAGGCAATACTTGCTCAGCTAACGGTGCAGCCGCTGACCAATCTAGATATAGGTAGCCGCTGTTGGCTGTTTTAAGCGGTACGTTCCTCTCTTTTCTGAGCTGCACCATTGCCTGTAAAAATCGAGATGAGGTTTGCAGTGAGCTAGAAGGCGCAGACAGTGCGCTGTTCATTGCTGCTACAGAACTGGCGTATATTTCGTAGTCATCTCGTTGTAGATGCAACCCCAATAGCTCGGTATCCAATCCACTACTGGACTGCTGCCGACGGTTGCCAACCCTAAACCGAGTCCAAGCCGTTGCTTCACTTTTGCTAGAGCTCTCATCCAAGCTTTCGTCCAAGATCTCACTTCGGTTTTGAGTCAAACCTTGACCTAGGGGCACAGGTACTACGCTATATCCGGCTGCCGCTGCTGCGCTATTGAGAGCTTGCACCACAGCTTTGGTGCTTTCATCGCGTTTTACCGCCAGAATCCAATCGTGTGATTGCTGGCTGCTAATCTGCGCCAGTGCGTAGTCGGCACTCATCTGCTGCCACGGATTATCAGGCGACAGTCTTCCCAACTGCAAAAAGGCAGGCAGCTCATCGCTAAGAACGCCCGACGACAGCAGAGATGACTCTAGTGCAGCAAAAGAACGGCCAACAGCTACCAGTTCGCTGTCAGCAGGTAAATATTGCAGGGCAGCTGACGATGGTAAATCGACAAAAGAGTCATCAGATTGCAGACTGTCGTCTATTCGTTTTAAAGCGGCTTTTCCTCGGTCCGCCGCCGTTGCAGGTACTAAATCAGCCGTTAGCCCTGTTCGAGTAACTCCGATACCTACGGCTATGAAGCGCGAGGGCGCATTTGATAGATGCGATTCGGCCAGTCCTAAGGGTGACTTTTCATATTCTCGCTGACCGCGTGCTGGCGATTGGCGGTCCTTATTGTTTATCCCATCCTTCAACAAAGCCGTATCAAAATAAGCTAGTCCCAGACGTTGACTGGGTAGGGCATCTGCCGCTTGCCGGTAGGCTGAGTTTTGCGCCAGGTTTTGAGCGGTTTGCGACGCTCGAATGCTGTGACGAATGACTCGAACATCATTGGCAAACATGACAAAATGGTTACCGACTAAAGCAGTTGCGGCACCGAGCGTTGAATCGCTACTAGCGTTGCTAGAGAGAACTCTCACGCCGCTAATCTTCTCAATAGTTGGCAGGTCACCGCTGAGCGATCGCTGCTGCCAAAACAATTGTAAAAACTCTTGTGCCTGCTGCTGCCGTTCGGGCGCTATTTCAACTGCAAGAAAGTAGCCGGGCTGCTCACCGTTGGCGGTCTCTTGATCTAAGTCCACGTCTGTATAAGCATAGGTAATCTCTTCTCCGACCCAGGGCTTTATATCGCGCTCGTAGTCTAGATCTGTCGCCTTGAAAAGATTCTGCTGGACCTGAGTGATTTCGCGGCGCGCCTGCTGCCGCTGATCAGGGGCTACTACCGCCTGCTGAAACGCAAGTATGCGCTCAGGGCGAGACAACAGAGAGAAAGTGAATGGCGATCGCACAGGTACAAACACCGTCGCCGCAGCGATAGGACGACCGCTGCCTGCTAACAAACCCAGCGGACTATTCGCACGTAGATAGGCAAAGCCCAGTCCACCTAGGAGCAGTAAACTGAGTGCGATCGCCCCTAGCACCGTAAAAAACGAGCGGTCTTTACTCGCTTGTCCCACACTCGTACGTTTGGCTCTAGAAGTAGGCGCAGCAGCAGACATAACCGTTACACAGCTCTTAGCACTAAGCTTTCAGTGTATACCGCTACTCGCCCCCACTATTTATCTTGCAATGACTTGTTTCGTGATCGGCTGCCGCTGTCTGGCTATAGCAAAAGGGCTGCCGATACCGACAGCCCCTCAAGCTAATTCAAATCTGAGTGCGTACTGTCAACAGCTCAGCTCAGCCCAATCCGCGATCGCGCCAAACGCCGACTAGCTCACCATCAATACTCACCTGTTCCGCTGGATACTCCATCGGGTCAAAGCGAGGGTTTGCAGGCTTTAGCACGACCTTGCCCGCATTGAAGTAATAGTACTTAAGCGTTGTATTCGACTCCACGCGTGCAGCTACGATAGTACCATTGCGAACGCGCTTAGGATCTTGAACCTTACGCATGATGACAATATCACCGTCATCAATCAGCGCTTCAATCATCGAGTCGCCACGGACCCTCAACGCAAAATCGCTGCCCTTAAAACTAATGGAATTAGGGTCAAAATGCTCTACTGTGTCAGTGAAGGCTTCTACCATGGAACCAGCAGCGATCGCACCAAAAATAGGCACACCCTGCGTCTCCTGCAAAATCCGAATCGTACGGGCCTGACCTTCATTCCAGTCGATGTAGCCTTTCTTACGCAGATGCTCCAAGCGACTTTGCACTGGCGCAGGCGACTTTAGCTTCATTTCACGCATCATCTGCCGAATTGAAGGGGAATGACGGTTCTCACGAATGTAAGCAACCAGCCAGTCGTACAGCTCTTGTTGAGCTTGAGTTAAAGGGTCCATCTTATTCTCTTAGGCTAACATCTACGCACTAATAAGAACAACTGTACCAATTCATACGGTTTTTGTCTATATCTTCTAGTAAGCCAGCTATAAAAGTGACATAGACACAAAAGGCCACAGAGACGAAGGGCAAAGACACAAAAGGGAGACTTCCAAGTTTAGAAGTCTCCCTTTCACACTACTTCAACACTAGCTAGGTGTCAGCTATTATCGGATGTACTCTTTGAGGACGCTGTTGCGATTGGGGTGACGCAGTTTGCGCAGTGCTTTTGCTTCAATCTGACGGATGCGCTCACGAGTGACGTTGAATATTTGGCCGATTTCTTCTAGCGTCTTCATGCGTCCATCGTCTAGGCCATAGCGCAGACGCAGTACATCGCGCTCACGAGGGCTCAAGGTACTTAGCACGCTTTCAAGGTCTTCGCGAAGCAGGCTTTTTGAGACCTCGTCTTCTGGCGTTTCGCCGTCAGACTCGATGAAGTCGCCAAGGCGAGAATCTTCTTCTTTACCAATAGGCGTTTCAAGAGAGATCGGCAGCTGCGCAGACTTAGCGATAAAGCGAAGCTTCTCGATGGTCATTTCCATACGAGTTGCAATTTCTTCTTCGGTTGGCTTGCGGCCTAGCTCTTGAGAAAGTAGCTTGGTGGTTTTCTTGATGCGAGAGATGGTCTCGTAGAGGTGCACCGGGAGGCGAATAGTGCGAGACTGATCTGCGATCGCACGAGTAATGGCCTGACGAATCCACCAGGTGGCATAGGTCGAGAACTTGTAGCCTTTCTCATGGTCAAACTTCTCAGCGGCGCGGATCAGGCCCAGGCTACCTTCTTGAATCAAGTCCTGGAAAGACAGTCCTCGGTTCATGTACTTCTTCGCAATGGAGACAACCAGACGCAGGTTCGATTGAACCATTTTGTCTTTTGCCCGGCGGCCAAGGTGAAGGCGGCGGCGGAAGGCAGGCAACGGCATATCAACTGCGTTAGCCCAGTCTGCATCGGTGGGCTCATCTTCCATTTGGTCGTCGATTTCGTCACGGATGCGCTCTAGCTCAAGCAAATCGGCAATTTTACGAGCCAGCTCGATTTCCTCTTCAGCACGCAATAGGCGAATACGGCCAATCTCTTGCAGGTACAGGCGAATAGAGTCTTCGGTGTAATGCTTTTTCTTGGTTTGAGCAGTGCGACGGCGAGTTGCTTTCTTAGCGGTACCTTTGGTCGTACTAGCATCGGCCTTTTCAGTCTTTGACTTAGCTGCTCTTGCCTTGGTTGCTTTAGTTGCTTTAGCAGTTCCCCGAGTCGCTTTGGTCGTTTTAGTAGTCCCTTTCTTAGCTTTCTTCGTGGTGGCCTTGTCAGCACCTGTGAGATCTATTGTTGCTGCTGCTCTTGGCGTCTTCTGGGCTTCCACGCTAGGGTCTAAAGTCTCAATTGCGTCTGTAGTTTGGGTCATGCCGCGTTCCTTTCTCCTTCTAAATAAGTGATGAGATGATCAGGGAAAACTGTATTTTTAGCAATGCAATCAGAATTCGACGTATCGAATTACGCTGCGCTTATGTTCTTAAAGCTAGTGATAGAGAACACTCTGATTTTTACCGATAGACGATGAGCTAAATAGTCGCGTAGGGAGTGATCACTAGAGGAAATACCCGATGTGATGCGTAGGCCAACTGGCTGGAGCGATTTAGTCATTGATGAGCAAACAGTACTCGTTTTAGGATCGGCGTAGGGAACGGCGTAGAGTACGCCTCAGAAAACCCACTTGTTTTTTTAAAGGCTCGTTGGTAATGAGTTAATTAAGCTATCCGAATAAATGGGTGATGTGTGAGCCAACAAGAGGCTACCCACTAATCAAATAAAGTTTAACCATGCACATTAGAGCCGTGTTGATTGTAGCTTTTCAGACAAGAATTCACCACCTACGGTTCCATCTCTCAGCTGCCCGGTCAGGCAACTACGTTTCTACAGTGTTAACACGGACTTATCGAAATCGCATGTCAGAAAAAAGAATTACTCACACCGCTTACATACTGACTCGCCGACTTTCGCATCCGTCTAAGTGCTGAGATAATCAAGGAGAGATGAACCTGCGTATGCGTTTCAGCAATCAGTGCTATCTATTTCTTCTGTCAGATAAAAACCACACCTATGGTTTTAGAGAAAAGTAACGGCGACTGTTTTACCAAGCGTACGTAAAGCAAACTGTTACAAATGGAAGGTGAATGATAACTTCAAGTTATGAGGAACATCAGGTTTCCTGAAGTACTTTGCACTAAGAAACTAGCGGAGATCAATTTACTCACCTCAGAGAATAATGAAAAGCTAGACAACACTAGACAGCAGTGAAATTGCCAAAATAGCCGATGTATTGCTTCTAATCTGTAGCGGTATTGAGACTGATAAATGAACAGTGTGATAACAGGGTCTCTTAGCTATGGCAGATTTGTTGAGTGTGCACTGCAATTACCCGCTTCGTAGCAGTCTCTATGGAGATAGTCGAGCCTTCTTGAGCCGGTTTTCTTCGTACCAGTGTGCGATCGCTGGCACCCACGATTGAAACTGTGGCCAAATCGCTTCGCAGAGCTTTTGGGCCTCTAGCTGAGCATCGGCCTTCCAGCGCAGGTCGAGTAGGTGCATAAGCGACCTAGCGTTTGCTGAGAGCACCCAGTGCTGACGAACATCAAAGGGAATTAGGCCGCGAGCATGCTCTTCAGAGAAACCCTGATCGATGCGGGTTTTGTATTGAGCGCACCCTTTACGGCACCAGTCGAGATCTTCTTGACGGAGAGCTTCGGTGTAATCGTATTTTTTGCCCTGGCGGTCAGAATAGCCACCGACAGGTCGCAGATAGAAAACATCTTCTACGTCCGTTTTACCTTCTGCGACATCAACAATACGTGAGCCCGTATACCTAAAAGATTGCACGTCAAAACTTAATCCCACGCGATGCGTGCGAATCTGCTGCATGGTGGAGTGTGGAAAGAAGCCGCAGTTCAGCACAATCTGAGGATGCTCAAGCGGTCCAAAGTGACCGCGTCCCCCTTTGAGCAAGTTACGAATGATTAGCTCTCCCGCTTTCTCTTCGGTAGGCCATTCGGCTCTCTTGTCCCAGACAAACGCTTCAGCGTAGTCTTGATGCATCGCTGCGTAGATAGTTTGCTGGGGATTAGGCGTTTTTGAAATGACTTCGACTCTGAAGCGGTCCATAGAAAGGCTGAAAAAGTGGGGCTAGTTTACTAATGGTCGTTGATTATGACGCAATGAGCGAAGTCGCCGCGTGAGTTTAATATTTTATGAACAAGTATTTCGGGTTTCAGCCCATGGTTCATCCGGCGCAACGATAGAGAAACCCCTTAAAATGAGTGAATACACTCAACACGTGCGATTGACCTCACACAAAAGGAAGCATTAAATCATGGCATTTTTTGGAATGGGAATTGGAAAAAAAGATGCGCTGCCTAGCGAGAAAGACGCTTTGCCAGGTCGCGAGAAGGAAATGTCGCTCCAGAGCAATGAGCACTACGTAAATGGGAATACCATTAAGGGCGATTTTCCAGAAGGGATGGAGAAAGCGGTGTTTGGTCTGGGCTGCTTTTGGGGTGCTGAGCGGAAGTTTTGGCAGGCTGAAGGTGTGTACAGCACAGCAGTAGGCTACGCGGCAGGCACTACGCCAAATCCAACGTACCGAGAAGTCTGCTCTGGCATGACTGGTCACAACGAAGTCGTTCTAGTTGTGTTCGATCCTAAAGTTATTAGCTACGAAGAGCTGCTGAAGATTTTCTGGGAGAGCCACAATCCTACGCAGGGTATGCGTCAAGGTAATGATAGGGGCACTCAGTACCGTTCAGGAATCTATACCTATTCCGACGCTCAGTTAGAAGCTGCTAAAGCCTCGAAAGAGATGTATCAGGGGAAGCTGAAGGAAGCAGGCTATAGCGATATCACCACCGAGATTTTGCCTGCGGCTGAGTTCTATTACGCAGAAGATTATCACCAGCAGTATCTGGCGAAGAATCCAAACGGATATTGTGGGCTAGGCGGCACAAATGTGTCTTGCCCGATTGGAGTTGCGGCAGCCTCCTAGATCTAGAGAGGAAGCAGGGGAGAAACGTCTGTACGCACTCTCCCTTGCTTTTAACCGTGCCTTTCTAACCGTGCCTTTTTTGATGCCATTGCCAGGCGTGGGTGATGATGTTTTCGATATCAGGGTACTTCGGCTGCCAGCCGAGTACAGCTTGAGCGCGTTCGCTGGTGCCGACTAAGCTGGGTGGATCTCCAGGGCGGCGATCGCACGCTACCGCAACAATCTCTTGCCCTGTCACCTTTCGCGCCATCTCAATCACTTCTTTGACGGTAAAGCCACTACCGTTGCCCAGGTTAAAGAACGACATTTCACCACCGTTTAGTAAGTATTCCAGACCTTTTACGTGCGCATCGGCAAGATCTGATACGTGAATGTAGTCTCGAATGCAGGTGCCGTCGCGCGTGTCATAGTCTTCACCAAAAATTGAAATTGAGTCGCGCTTACCCAAAGCCGCAAATAGCACCAGCGGAATCAGATGAGTTTCTGGGCTATGGTCTTCGCCTAGGCGACCCTGCGGATCTGCGCCTGCTGCGTTGAAGTAGCGGAAGCAAACGGACTGTAGGCCGTAGGCAGCCTGGAAATCAATCAGCATTTTTTCGACCATCAGCTTACTGGTCGCGTAGGGACTGATAGGGTTTTGAGGATGGTCTTCGGGAATAGGCACCGTTTTGGGCGGTCCGTAAATGGCACAGGTGGAAGAGAACACTAGGCGCTTTACGTCAGCGGCGATCATCGCTTCTAATAGGTTCAGCGTGCCGTATACGTTGTTGCGATAGTATTTGGCAGGCTCGCTCACCGACTCACCTACCGCGATGTAGGCCGCAAAATGCATGACGGCTGCCACGTTGTGAGTGCTAAAGATTTCGTCTAGCAGTGGCCTATCGGTTGTGTCACCCACGATGACCTTTGCGTTCAAATGCTGCTCTACAAGTTCTTTGTGGCCGTATTCCAGATTGTCTAAAATGATGGCCTGATAGCCTGCGGACTCTAGCGCTAAAACAGCATGGGAGCCAATGTAGCCAGCACCGCCTGTGACCAAGACAGTGGGCTTACCCGTTGTGCTAGCAGAAGAAGATATTGCCATAACTCAAATTTTAATAAGCGGAGTGAATAAGTCAGATTTTGTGCACCCACGGTCGTAGGTCATCTTATATCACTGATTCTTAGGACGCAGGCGTTTTCAGTACTAAATTGTCGCGATGGATCACGGTCTCTACCCCTTCGTAGCCCAGCAGCGCGGAGATATCTGTAGAGCGATGGCCGCATATTTTACGCAGATCTTCATCGCCGTAGTTAACCAGACCTCTAGCAATTTCTCGGCCTTGAGAATCACACGCTAGCACTGCGTCTTGAGGCCCAAACTCGCCTTCCACTTCAGTGATACCCGCTGGCAGCAAAGACTTTCCTGCCGTACGAATAGCCGCCGCTGCTCCATCGTCTAGGTACACCCGCCCAGCAGGAATAAGGTTGCCAGCTATCCAGCGTTTACGCGCTGTAGAATGCGTGGAAGGCGCTTCAAATAGCGTGCCTACAGGCTGACCGTTGAGTATTTTTAGAATGTTCTCAGGGGCTTGCCCCTGCGTGATGACAGTATGCGTTCCCGCTGCTGTCGCAATACGAGCCGCTTCTATTTTGGTAGACATGCCGCCTGTACCCCAGCTAGACCCTGCGTCTCCAACTTTTGCAGTGAGCCGGTCTATATCGCGAACTCGACTGATGGGTTTTGCAGACGGATCCTGCCGAGGGTCTGCGGAATATAGCTGATCAACATCGGTCAGCAGAAATAGATAGTCTGCGCCCACTAAGCTTGCTACTAGAGCAGAAAGGGTGTCGTTATCACCAAACTTAAGCTCATCGACAGCAACGGTATCGTTTTCGTTGACGATGGGAATGACCCCAAGCTGCATGAGCTGACGGAAGGTGCGGTAGCTGTTGACATAGCGCGATCGCTGTGCCAAGTCGCTCCGGGTCAGCAGCACCTGCGCAATTGGCTGAGTCAGCTCCGAAAAAAAGTCGTCGTATACCCGCATCAGTCGGCCCTGACCAACTGCCGCTACTGCCTGCTTAAGCGCCATTGTCTTCGGCCTTTGGGTAATGCCCAAACGCGCGCAGCCCACACCCACCGCGCCAGACGACACCAAAATAACCCGATGACCCAATCGCTGAAGCTGACAGAGCGTTTCTACCAGTCGGCCCAAGGTGGCCAGGGCTAAATACCCCGTATCGGGACGAGTCAGGCTAGAGGTGCCTATCTTAACGACCAGGGTCTTTTGCGGAGCGCGCTCAAGCATAGCGAGAAAAAGGAGCAGCCATAAGTGAAAGCAGATATAGGTATAGAACTTAAGACAATGACTGAAACGTTACGCCGAGCTGTCGAGAAACCCAGAACTCAGCGCCGCGCAGTAGGTTTTTGGGATCTTTAGAATTGGGCTCTAGCATCGGCTGCACCAGAATGGTAAAAAGACCTACGCGGTTGCCGGCAAGGACATCGGTGAAGATGCGATCGCCTACCATGGCAATCTGCTCAAACGGCAGTCCCATTTTTTCGGCGGCCACTCGCAGCTTACGGCGAGAGGGTTTACCGGCACTCGCGATAAAAGGAACCGGCTGATTGTTGTGCATAACGCTATCAGCAATCTGACGAATGCGCTCATAGCCAACGTTGTTACTCACAAGCGAGAGCGGCACGACCTGCTGAATAGCTGAGATCCAAGATTGCACGTCTGGGTCCAACTGCTTTCTGCCAACCGGTACGATGGTTTCATCGACGTCTAGCACGAGCCCTTTGATACCCTTAGACTGAAGCAGCGCTGGCGTTAGGCCCACAACGGACTGATCCAGAATTAGATCGGGCTGCAGTAAATTGACCCAGCTCATAGGTGGCCCTTCATAGTGGTGATAGAAAGTGGTGGGGCGTCGGCACGTTAGTTGTTGGATGATTCAGCGTCAACGCGATCGCGAATTTGCCCTTGAGCATATTCATGGTCAGCCAGCGTGCGGCTAAACACATGAGTACCATCGTAGCGGGCAACAAAATACAGATACTCACTCGGCGCAGGATTCACAGAAGCTTTCAAACTTGCCACACCAGGGCTCGCAATTGGTGTCGGCGTCAGCCCCGCGTTGATGTAAGTATTATAAGGATTAGGCGTTTCTACTTGGGCATAGGTCAGCGGATTTTCTGGCGTTTGCTCAATGCCCAGGCCATACTCCACCGTTGGGTCTGAGCCCAGGGTCATTCCTTCATCCAACCGGCGGGAAAACACACCAGCAATCTCATCGCGCTCTTCAGGCACGACCGCTTCTTTCTCAACGATGCTGGAGAGCGTCACCCAGTCTAGCAGGGTATAGGGGCTAGGCTGAGCGTCATACACCGGTAGCGCTACGCTTTCGAAGCGGCTGAGCATGGCATCTACAATCCCTTCTGCGGTCACACTGCCAGCATCCATTTGATAGGTGTCAGGATACAAAAAGCCTTCGAGGTGAGGGATGCTCTCTGGTAGCCAAGGATAGCGATCATAAGGAATATTTTCTGTGGCAGCTAAGAACTCTTCTGCGGTCGTAAAGCCTTGCGATTCAAACCGCTCGGCCATCTTCTCGCGGTTCCAGCCTTCAGGGATGGTAAAGCTCGATTGAATAACGTCGCCTTCCCAGATAGTGCTGGCAATTTCGTTCAGGCTCTGCCCCGGCGAAATGATGTAGCTACCTGCCTGAAAGCCGCCTTCTACACCGCGAAAAGATTTCCATTTGTTCAGCAGCTTCCACGCCGTTGTTGAGCGAATCAGGCCGTTTGCTTCAAGGTCCTGGCCAATCTGATTCGAGGCGGTGCCTTCTGGAATTTGAACCTGAACGAAGCTATCTTCGTCGACTTCGTCTGCGGCGAGTACGGGCGACTTTGCCCAGCTCCACCAGGCCCAGCTTTGACCGGCGATTAGAGCTGATAGGGCCAGCAGCACAATGTAAAAGAGCCGTTTTGAACCACGCATAGTTGAGAGACTGGATAGCTAAAAAAGCAGATAGTTAGCGACAGCGAGTTAGGTGCCAAACCAACTGTTGACAGGAACTGGCTATAAAAAACGCTAACTGATTACAAAAGACACTTTTACAAAAATTAGTCTAGAACGTCAAATAGTTTGTCCTCTAGCTGCGATCGCATCTTCTGAAAATCTTCTGGCTCCACCAGCTCTATCGCACCATCAGCCGAGCGCGTTGCAAAAAACAGCAGCGGATCTAGCGGGGTGCACAGCGTATACTGCGAATCCTCATGAAAGAAATTAGCCAGAATCTGAAACTCTTCAGTCACCGCGCGCTCATCGCCCTCTTCGCTAATATCGAGCGAAAAGCAGTCTTCTTCGTCGGCTTCTGGCAAGTCGCCTTCAGCCGTAAGCGTATGCGCAGAACGCTCTAGTAATAGGTTTAGCTCAGCGAGCACCGCCCTTGCGGTAGGAAAAAGCTTATCGATATCTTCTTCTTCAATATCTACAAGCACTTCGGCTTCATCGTCATCGCTTTCGTCGTCAGCTTCCCACACAAAAATTTCAATAGGCAAATTCACAGGCAGCAGCAGCAAAAATTCTGCCCCGTCAACGTCAATGCTCTTTTCTACGTAGCAGGCCAGCTGACGCTCGTCTTCATCAGTGAGCATTACCACAGGATACTCAGCGGGTTCATCTAACAAACTAGGATCGATTTCCACGGGTGTAAGTCTCCATGATGGGTTTACTTCTTCAACGCCTCGCGTCGGGCATCTAGCCACTGCTGCAAAATAATCGCAGCGGCCTTCCGGTCAATCAGTTCTTTATAGGTGACCAGCGAGCGGCGCTGTGCAATCAGCATTTGCTCTGCCTCGTAGGAGGTCAGGCGCTCGTCGACAAATTCTACTGGCAAGTCCAGCGCTGTTGACAGGCGATGGGCAAACTTTTGAATCTTCTTGGCCTGAAAGCCAATCTGTCCGTCCATAGTGTACGGCAGTCCGACCACTAAAACTTCAACAGATCTCTCTTCAATCAGCCGTGATAGGGGCTCAAGAACGCTGTCGAAATTCGTTTTACGCAGGGTAGTCAGGCCGGTCGCAATCAGCCCTGTGCCGTCGCACCCGGCTACGCCGATTCGCCTTGCTCCCAAATCCAATCCCAGCGCAGAAACCATATCTCTTTTCAAACTAGAGCCAGCGCCAGACTAGCCTGAGCGGCCTAGTCCGACACTCTATCATCGCCGTCTTTTGCCCGGCTGTCACGAGAGCGGCCATCTAGAGACATGTTATCCGAGAAAAATCGGTCCCAGCTCAAGCCATCCAAAGGCGTACTGTCTAACGCGGAACCCAACTTTAGGCCGCTCCAGGAAAACCGTCCTGGCATAGGTGTCCCAGTAGGCTGCAAACCAGGCAGTACATCAGGCATTTTCAGCCCTTCTAGCGCACCGACTTTCGACTCGCGCACCTTGTGCCATACCGAGCGCGACATCATCAGCGTGTGCTCAATTTCTAGCGCTCCAATCTGGCGCAGATATTGCTCTCGCTCACTTTGGTAATCTAGAGACACGATTTGTAAGGGCTGTCCAGGAAACTTCTGGACAACGCCAGCCATTTGTGCGAGCAGCTCTGGATACAGCCAGGTGTAGGCTGGATGCACGGTCAGCCTCGCTTTGTGAGAATTAGTACCGTCCCGGCAGAGCGTAAGTTCAAAGTGGCCGATGGCAGTTTTTCGCTGGGGTTCAAATACGTATGCGATCGCCTTATCCTGCCGGTTCATCCAGTGCGTCAGCCGCGTCTGCATCTGGCCTGTCAACGTCGTCTTAAAGTCCTGAATTTGATAGTCGAGCACCTGACGAACCAGAGGCGGAATCGACACCGTTTCCAACTGGTAGATCAGCTGCGCATCGGCGTTGCTTACAGGCAGCAAATTAGGCAAATCCGGATCACGCTCAGCTAGCGCCGCCAGCTGCTCAGGCTGAATAGACCAGTGCGTTGCCTTAGCCAGGGGCTGAAAGCCATTGTGCCGATACAGCGACAGGCCAAACTGATCGTTAACGTCGGTTTCACTGACCCAGTACTGCGCTTCGCGAATGTTCTCAAAGCAGTAGCGCAGCATCTGAGAGCCTACATCCATAGCCAGATGCAGCTTGCGCTCCTTACCCTCAGCAGATTGTCCGTTCGACTTTTTCTCAGCCTGACCTTTCGCCAAGTTCACCAGCATACGATCTACTTTCCAGGTGCTGAGCGTTCGGTTGAACGGCGCCACCTGGATCATGCCTTGCAAGCAGCCACCAGCTTCCGCGACGAAGGCAGAAAATGCGTGCTGTAAGGGATTGGGAAATAGCGTCAGCGCCTTCAGAGGACCGTACCAGCGACGCATTTGCTGGATGTATTCGTTTATATCAGGGGTATCGGTTGAGTGAGATGCAATTTCGGTCGCTCCTGCCACCTTCAAATTGTCTAGATCACGCAGGTGAATAGACCGGATAGAGATATCCGTATTGGAAGGCTGGCTGCGAGTCATGGAGTACTCCCTTGGGTGAATAATGGACAGGGGATCTAGCCCTTTGGCCGGATCAAAACCACAGGTGTCTGCTCGTCGGCATTACCGGCAGGGTTATCGATCAGCGCCTGTATCAGCATCTGCTCATCGGTGTTTTGAGTCTTAGCTAGTATTTTAACTGCTTTTAAATCGTTCACGTCTACGATGGCAGCCTGTAGCCCAGTTTCCTGGTAAATCTGGTCGACCAATGCCTGAGAGTGGCTAGGTCCTAGCACGATGAACTGATCAAACGGTGGCAGCGTGCCGGTCACGTCGTCAATCAAACGGGCCTGCTCACCTGCCAAATTGTAGAACATGCCGGGCGAGCCAAAGATTTTAGCAACCGCGCCAACCGCGAAGGCTGACGCGACTTTCCAAGGTCCGGAGACATCGATCAGCGTTTGCATGCCGCAGGCTGTCGCCAGGCTAGAGGTCGGCATGAAGTAGTAGCAGAGGCGCTTGGCGAGCCAGCCTGGGTGCACTGTAGTGGGATGGCGCAGGCGACCCTGCATAATCGCAACGGGCGTTTCGCCAATGGTGACAATGTCGCCAGGCTGTGAGCAGGGTGTCACATACTTTTTGACAATTTCAACGGTGCTATCGAGATTGGTTAGCAGGTGAGTAGGCACAGGCAGGATGTGGGCTACGCTGTTTTCTCGCCAGTTTGTCGCGTTCTCTGGATTGGGGAACTTCAGTGGCACAATCAGGTGGCCCGTTTTAGGGATGCGACCTTCAGGGCCGTAGGTGAGGTAGTTTACTTTGATCCAGAGCGACTTCAGACGGCTCAGGTCTGGGCCGGTAATATCGACTTTGATTTTGGCGTTGGTCGCTTTGCCCACCTTGACGATATAGGCAAACCAGTAGTTGTCGGCGCGGGCGGGGAAGTCTTCATGCCGCGGCGTAATCTCCGTTTTTACGTCGATGCCGTCTATGCTGTCGCCAGAGAGCAGCTCGTAGTCGATGCTGACTTCGGGGATGAAAATTTCGAGCGCGCGGGTGCGGTTGGTGAAGACTGCGTCGAGTGAGATGGTGTAGCGATCGCTTTCGTAGGTGTCGAAAGTCCAGTCGCGAGCGCTGAGCACTAGCTCGTTACCAGGCCGTTGGCGGTACTGCCACTCAATGAGTAAGTAGCCCGCGATACCGATAATTATCAGCAGCAATATCAACCATCCCAAAAACGACCCCAAAAAATCCATGGTCAACCCTTGCTCCTAAACCCAACTTACGCACCAGATTGTAGGTGATTGTATGCGACTCTAGCCAACGAGCTTTAACGCAGCAGATTGAAGAGGGTGTCGTCGAGTTCGTAGCCGAGCATTTGGGTCATGAATTTGAGGCGCGATCGCCCGTCAATTCCCTGCTGAGCGAGCCAAGCATCAAGCGTAAAAACTTTATCCATTACGAAAATCTCCAGCGCCTCTGGGTTGTAGCGAATGCCGTCGAGGGTACTGAACTGATGGGGCACCAGCATCGCGGTGTAGCGACTTAGCTCACCCGACTCCCAATCTAAGTAAAGCGGCAGCCAGGGATACTTTGCATTTAGCCGGATAAACCACAGGCGGACTTCTGGGATTTCGGAGAGTTCGCGGGGGTCAGAGGCTTCACGGGGGAAGTCGATGTCGAAGCTGAAGATGAGCTTAGGATCACTCAAATCGTTATCGGACGAGGTCGCTGACTTATCGCTAACCGTGCCGGGCATCCGCGCAGACAGAATTGGATCAATGACGGTTTGGGCGGGGGTAAGATCGAGAGATTGAAAATGGGTCTTGGTTAGCGCGATCGCATGTTTCATATGGACGAAAAACCTGAACAAAAAGTCGGAGGCAAAGGAGAAAGGACGTGTAGAATAACGCAACACCTATAGACGCAGTCTATCGCTATGGCCGTTTCTTCTCCTAGTGCTGCTACCTCTTTTTCAAGCGCTAAAAGTAGCGCTCACGCAGCTAGCCCTATCCGCGTTTGCATTACGTTAGGCACTCGGCCGGAAGCGATCAAACTTGCGCCAGTGATCCAAACCTTTCAGCAGCTCCCTCAGTTTGAGACCAAGGTGGTCCTTACGGGCCAGCACAGAGAGATGGTGGCTCAGGTAATGTCTCTATTTGACCTGAAAGCCGATCATAATTTGGACATTATGCAGCCGAAGCAAACCCTCAGCGACATTACCTGCCGCAGCCTACAGGGATTGGAAAAGTGCTTTGTAGATATGCAGCCTGACATCGTGATTTCTCAGGGCGATACGACCACTGCTTTTGCCGCCGCGCTTGCCGCTTTTTATCAGCAGATTCCGGTAGGCCATGTGGAAGCCGGTTTGCGCACAGATAACATTTTGAATCCATTTCCAGAAGAAGCCAATCGTAGGCTGGTCTCTCAAATCGCCACTTTGCACTTTGCGCCGACAGAAACATCTGTCGCTAATCTCAAAGCCTCTGGCGTGACGCAAGGCATTCACCAAACGGGTAATACCGTTATTGACGCGCTGCTAAGAGTCGCAGACAAATCCCCTACCTGTGACGTACCGGGGCTCGACTGGGCGAGCTATCGGGTGATTCTCTCTACCGTTCACCGTCGAGAGAACTGGGGAGAGCCACTTGCAGATATCGCCGATAGCTTTTTACAGATTCTAGATCAATTTCCCGATACGGCCTTACTGCTGCCTTTGCATCGCAATCCCACCGTACGCGAGCCGTTAAAAGCCGCTCTCGATAGCCATCCGCGAACCTTTTTGGTAGAGCCGCTTGACTATGCTCAGCTAGTTGGGGCCATGAAGCGATCGCACCTCCTCCTCACCGACTCCGGCGGCCTTCAGGAAGAAGCGCCTGGACTAGGAAAGCCTGTTTTGGTGCTGCGAGAGACGACTGAGCGGCCCGAGGCGATCGCAGCGGGCACCGCAAAGCTAGTGGGCACAAACCCTACCACAGTCGTCGAAGCGGCCTGCAAACTACTCGGTGATGAGTCGGCCTACGCAGCGATGGCCAAAGCCGTCAATCCATTTGGAGATGGCCACGCTGCCGAACGGATCGCAGATATTGTAACAGCGCACTTTCGCACGGCATGAGCTAAGCCTCATCTTCGGGCTTCTTTTTCTTCAGCAGGTTTTTCTTAGACGCTTTGAGGTCTTTCCAAAGCTTCTTGATGTCGTCGTAGGCGTCAGCGCTGCTGACTTTACCGCCTGTTTCTAGCCCGCAAATCAGCGACACTCGCTGAGCAAACTCCTGCAAGTTGGCATTAAAAGCCAGGTTTTGAGGCGTAAACTCTCCGTGATACCGGCTACGCGGCGTTAAAAATTCGTTTAATTGCTCTTTGTTATCTTTTTTGGACATCAGTTGTTCTCTTGAGACAGTAGCAGTAGCAAAACAGGCAGTGAATGCGATGTATTAAAAGTGATTTGATTTAAATAAAGATGCCACACAGTGCCAAGAGGATAGCGAGAAGCAAAATAAAATACAAAGTTAAATTACGTTTTTTGAGCAAATTTTGACTTTGACAGCTCAATTCTAGGTCATCTGCATTGTTATGTAACTGCGGAAGACCGGCACGTAAGGCGTCTATGGTTTCTATAGTAGAGAGACAGTGTGACTAACATAACCTCTATTAAAGGGTTTGTTCATCTGCCTGACCACACAAAATTGACCGTCCCTCATCAAACGTGGTTGAAGCGAATGGGTAAGATACTAATATCAAGTCTTTTGTATGTGTCTCAATAGTTACGCCATAGTAGTTACGCCACAGCGACATTGCTAGTTACATCGCTAGCCGTGTCGCGGTATCTGCGAGTGAGGGCGAGGCTTCGCTGAAAGCACCGAGACTGACCCTATAGCCGACAACTTTTTGCGCCCATGAGTTTAGTTCCCATCTCTGGTAAGTTGCGTAGTGCGCAGCAGTGGCTCTCTTCAAACGCCCTTGTGTCTAAATCACAGATATCTAAATCACAGACGACGTCAAGGCGGTTTTCTACCTTGATTCATCGTAAACTGGTGGGCGGTCTTAAAGCTAGCTGCCTGGGGTTTGGGCTTGCTGCACTGACCGCAGCACCTGGCGTAGCGGCGGAACGGGTTGTCATTAGGGTCGGTCCGCTCAGTCAGGCGATTGAGCTAGCGGATCTTGAGACGTTTGCCCAAACGGGTGAGGTGCCAGCTAGCCTACAGCTGTATAAGCGATTTTTGTCACCTTCGTTGCAGCAAACGCTCAGACAAGAGTTGGCGCTAGACCCAGGGATGAGCGATCGCATCATCGAAGACGTCCTGCGCTCCTCCAACGGTGAACTCTTACTAGCTACGCTTTCTCGTGTTGCGCCTAATATGACGCTGCCACAGCTTCAAGCAGCTATTCGCCTGGCGGCCTCTCAAGGCGACGGGCTTAGCGTTCTAGGCATTTTGCGCGCGATTCCTCAAGCAACGCTAGAAATAGACATTACGGCAGCGATCGCGCTGATGACCCAGCTCAATTTTTCCAACCTAGAGAGCCGATCACTCAGCGGCATGCTAGAGCAAGAGCTACGGGTCGATAGCCTCACGCCGCTGCCTAGCAATATAGACCCGGCCGCCCAAGGCGCAGAAGACATCTCTCAACGGTCCGTTAGCTTTCGAGACATAGAGCGACAGCGAGTTATCCCCGCTGAAATTTACTGGAGCGACACAGCGCGTGGTCCGCTGGTTGTGCTCTCTCACGGGTTTGGGGCCGACCGGTTTTTCTTAGATTATTTAGGCAGGCACCTTGCCTCTCACGGGCTAACAGTCGTCTCAGTAGAGCATCCGGGCAGCAACTTAAGTGCCCTCGTAAATTTGCCCGTAGATCCTGACCTGGCAGGTGAGCCAAGTCGAATTCTGCCCGCTCAAGAATTCCTAGACAGGCCCCGCGATGTGAGCTTCGTGCTGGATCGACTGGCACAGCTAGACGAAGGCAACTCCCTATACGGCGGCTTGTTCAATACAGAAGACGTCACGCTTATTGGCCATTCTTTGGGCGGCTACACTGGGCTAGCACTAGCTGGGGCGAAGTTGGATTTGCGATCGCTCTCCACTTTCTGCCAAGACCTGCAACCGCTAGGCGTTTCACCTGCCGACTGGCTTCAGTGCGCCGCTGTTGATTTAGATGAGCAGCAGGCCGACCTTAGCGACGACCGGATCAAACAGGTAATCGCGATGAACACGCTCACAGGCCAGCTCTTTGGCGAAGCAGGTCTGTCAGAAATCACCGTGCCAACCATCCTGCTTACCGGCACACAAGATAGTGTCACTCCCACACTCGATCAGCAACTGGGCGCGTTCACTCAGCTCTCTGGCGAGAAGTATCTATTGGCAGTCATCGGTGGCACTCACCTCAGCGTGGGCGACCCTGGCAACGTAAACCCGGCGCTCACTGAGCTTCCCTTCATGGCGGAGCTGCGCGTAGAAGAAACCGAGCAGCTGCGTGAGCTGATCAAAGGTGTCTCGCTTAGCTTTGTAGAGCAGCGTACAGACCAAGCCACTGCATACAAGCCTTTCTTGAGCAGTACCTACGTCCAGTCGCTCTCCACGACAGAACTCCCGCTTAGAATGGTGCAGACCTTGCCAGAAAGCGTCCGTAACTGGCTAGCTTTCACAGCGCGCGTCTCAGCAGATACCTCACCTAAGCTGTCTGAGCGGGTAATGGCACTGGGCTACTTAGGCACCATGGCCCAGCGTCAGCAGATGCACTCAGCGATGGCCGTTCACTTACAGGCCAGTCAAATTTTGACCGTGTTGCGATCGCCCTTCGCCCAAGTTACGCCACCGCCTGGTCCGTTCTTCTCCAGTCGCTGAGAAAAAGCCAGTCAGAAAAAATTGATACCAACTTCTCCCTAAGATCGGTTGTTCTGCCAGAATAGAAGACTGAAAAGTCTATATTTCCACTGGAGCAGATCGAATGGCGGATAATCGCAAGAGTCAGGTAGTCACCCAAGGCGTACAGCGGGCTCCTAACCGAGCGATGCTCAGAGCCGTCGGGTTCCAGGATGACGACTTTAAAAAGCCTATTGTCGGTTTGGCCAATGGCTACAGCACGATTACGCCTTGTAACATGGGCATCAACACTTTAGCGATTCGAGGGGAAGCGGCGCTGAGGGAAGCCGGTGCGATGCCTGCGATGTTTGGCACTATCACCATCAGCGACGGGATCTCGATGGGGACTGAGGGGATGAAGTATTCACTGGTTTCTCGTGAGGTGATTGCAGACTCGATTGAGACCGCTTGTACCGGTCAAAGTATGGACGCGGTGCTGGCAATTGGCGGCTGCGATAAGAATATGCCGGGGGCGGTGATTGCGATCGCCCGCATGAATATCCCGGCAGTCTTTGTCTACGGCGGCACCATCAAACCCGGCCATCTCGACGGCGAAGACCTCACTGTTGTCAGCGCCTTTGAAGCCGTAGGTCAATACAGCGCAGGCAAAATCTCTAAAGAAAGGCTCGACGCGGTAGAGCGTCATTCGTGCCCTGGTGCGGGCTCTTGCGGCGGCATGTTTACTGCCAACACTATGTCTTCTGCAATTGAAGCGATGGGTTTGAGCCTGCCCAAGTCTTCAACGATGGCCGCTGAAGATGAGGAGAAAGCGGTCAGTACTGAGAAGTCTGCGTTTGCGCTAGTAGAAGCGGTTCGAAAGCAGATTTTGCCAAAGGATATTCTGACGCGTGAGGCGTTTGAGAATGCGATGGCGGTAATTATGGCGGTGGGCGGATCGACAAATTCGGTGCTGCATTTGTTGGCGATCGCACACACCATCGGCGTAGATCTCAGCATTGACGACTTCGAAGCCATGCGCCAAAAAGTCCCCGTCTTCTGCGACCTCAAGCCTTCAGGCCGCTACGTCGCCACCGATCTCCACCAGGCAGGCGGCATCCCCCAAGTGATGAAAATGCTGCTAAACGAGGGGCTTCTCCACGGCGACTGCCTCACTATCACCGGCAAAACTGTCGCAGAAAACCTAGCTGACATTCCCGACCAGCCTGCCACCGACCAAGACGTCATCCGCCCCTTCGCTCAGCCTATATACAAGCAGGGCCACCTTGGCATCCTCAAAGGCAACCTCGCTCCCGAAGGCGCAGTCTCCAAACTCACCGGCATCAAGAACCGCACTATCACTGGCCCTGCTCGCGTCTTTGAATCTGAAGAAGATTGCCTAGATGCAATTTTGGCAGGCAAGATCGAAGCAGGCGATGTGATCGTCGTCCGTTACGAAGGCCCGAAAGGTGGTCCTGGTATGCGCGAAATGCTTGCACCTACGTCAGCCATCATCGGTGCTGGACTAGGGGATTCAGTTGGATTAATCACCGACGGCAGATTTTCAGGTGGCACCTACGGCATGGTCGTCGGCCACGTTGCCCCCGAAGCCGCAGTTGGTGGAACAATTGGTCTTGTGAAAGAAAATGACTCCATCACCATCGACGCCGACAAACTGCTACTGCAAGTCAATGTCTCTGATGATGAGTTAGCAGAACGGAAAAAGCAGTGGAGTGCGCCAAAGCCACGCTATGAGCGCGGTGTGTTGGCTAAGTATGCCAAGCTAGTCTCTTCGAGCAGTAAAGGTGCTGTGACAGACAAAGACCTGTTTTGAGCAGCATTTAAGCGAGATAAACTAGAAGTACGGAACCTGTTTTCATGTACTTCTAGTGCCGGTAGTTGCCTTATTAGGAGATAGGCGAAGTGATTAGCCCCAACGCAGTTCAAGACTTTTGTCAGGAAGTTGTAGAGAAGTTTTACCCTGAGAAGATCATCCTTTTTGGGTCTTATGCCTATGGTGAACCTACTCCAGATTCTGATATTGATTTGCTGGTGATTTTGCCGCTTGAGGGTGAGCCAGTTGACAAAGCCATTGAAATTCGATTGGCGATTGACTATCGCTTTCCTCTGGATTTACTTGTGCGATCGCCCGAGCATCTTCAACAACGTATAGAAATGGGCGACTTCTTCATTCAGGAAATTTTACAGAAAGGTCGCGTTTTGTATGAAGCCAATTACGCGAGAGTGGGTTGACAAGGCAGAGAACAACTTTACCGTAGCCCAGCTTTTGATAGAGCAGTCAGTGCCAAAAAACGACATCATCTGTTTTCACGCTCAGCAATGTGCAGAAATGTACCTGAAAGCATGTTTACAAGAAGCCGACATATTCTTTCCTAAAACCCACGAGCTTTCTAGACTACTCGATCTACTTTTAGCTACCGAGCCAGACTGGAGGCCATAAGGTTGCCTGTGGAGGCTGTAACGGCATATGCCGTAGAGTATCGTTACCCAGGTATCAGCATCTGACGCACGTGCTCGTAAGGCTTTGAATGACTGTCACCAGATCAGAGATTTTGTTCGGCACCACCTCAAAATAAAAACGCTATGAAAGATGTGTGTGCTTGTTATGCCGAAAGCTAGGCAATTCAGCAGACATTCCGCAGATTGGGTTGTGAAAACGGTAATTAGATCTGAGCTGTTTTTGAAGCGTGAACACATACAGATTCACGACTTAAATCTTATTCGCGGAGAAACTATTGCGAGCATTGCAGTTCATATGGACCTTTTTGGGATTGCGAAACAGGAAAACGAACGCATTTTCTTAACCGCCTATTGTGTCCAGTTAACCCGCGAAATGTTCAATTTAGAATAAGCTATAGCAAGATATATCCCACGAGAAATGATAGATAAACCTACCCTACTAAGAGAACTTGAGCTGGGTTCAGTAGTCGCCGAGCAAGACAATCTTCTGTCGCGCTGTTTCGTGAAACATCCAGTCCTATCGGAGCTTGTCAACGACAGGAAAGATATCGTACTCGGAGCGAAGGGATCTGGGAAATCTGCTCTTTGGAAAGAACTCAAAGATAGTCAAGAACGATACTCAGAAATTGACAATGTCCACTTTCATCTAATCACTAATCCTTCCGGGGATCCAGAATTTCGAGACGTGCTAGCTGCTATAGCTTCAGAAGGGTTCCCCGAGTCAGACGACCTGAGGGTTGCGTAGCGTCTATACTTCTTGTCTCAATTTTGGCGAACAGCTAAACCTCTAATTACTCCTTCCGCCGAAGAAGATTGGAATTACGTCAGCATAAGCGAAGAAATTGAACGTTATGGAATCGACAATGGACAGCCGAGTAACTTGAAGATGGCCTTCGCTTATGCGATTGCTAAGGCTCGCGCACTCAAAAACTTAAGCTTGAAATGGAAAGAAGGTTTCGAGTTAGAATTCGACAGTGGACAGCTTCAGGCTGGGGGCAACATCCTGGCCGTTCCATTCAACAAGATTATTAAGTCAATCGACGATGCTCTCAAAAACGAAGGCAAAAGAGTATGGCTTGTTCTTGATCGGTTAGATGAGATTGTTCTCGGAGACGAAGAACGAGAGAATATAGTGCTGAAAGGCCTTCTTTTAGCATTCCGAGATGTCTCTGACTTCCAAAACGCGCGCGTTAAGATCTTCCTTAGAGATGATGTTTACGACCGAGTGACATCTTTGGGACACTTTCCTGCCTTAACTCATATTCGCAGCAAATCTTCTGCCCCGATTAGATGGGAACTCGAAGATTTGCTGCATCTGTTAATACGTAGGCTACTCGAAAACAAAGCAATCCTAAACCTTCTCCACATAGAAGAATGCGCAATACAAACTACACAGGACAGGCGGGACGTATACTACGGGCTTTTTCCAGAGAAGGTTGACAAAGGACGAGCAGCTGAGGGGTTTAAATGGGTTGTAGATCGAATCACTGATGGGAACGGCGTAGCAACCCCAAGAGATTTGCTCTCTGTAATTGATGCAGCCCGACAGTTCCAAATTGAGCAGTTATACTGCTGACGACTGAGAAATGAACTAGCTAGCTCTGCTACTGCGAGGGTTGTAGCCTTTCAAAAGTTCAGGTTTTAGCCGTCTAGAGTATAGAAAGGGATTCTCTAGATATACCTGGAAGTCAAATTTTCACGGAGGATACGCTAAGAAAATCAGTTCGGAAGGTAGCTAAAGACAATTTGGAGACTCGCATATTTGCTGAGTATCCAGACTTACGTCAGCCGATTGAAGCTTTTGGAGGTGGAAAAGCTGATCATAATCCCGAAACTCTAAAGGAGTTGCTCGGAGAGAAATATGAGGCACTTTTGCCTCGACTTCAGCGAGTTGGCTTCTTGTTTAGGCGTACGAGGAAGGGCCTACAAGTCTGGACAATTCCTTTCTTTTACAGCTTTGCGTTAGATGTGACAAGGGGTGCTGCATTTGATTTAGAGTTGGAATTGGAAGAGGAAGACTACACGCAGCAAACCTTACTGCCAGATATTTGAGATTGCAACTGACGTTGGTTTGAGATGGGAACAAGATCGAAAATATTAATCGCACTGAAATCATAAAGACTAATCAGATCTTCCTTGTTAGAAAGCTGGACCTGCTATGTGAGGCCATGTAATTCTGTTCTCAGAGTAGCTGAGCATCTTATGGATACCTCTACACCGCCTATTGTTCATAGTGACCCTGATATTCTAGGGGGGACACCAGTTTTTGCAGGTACTCGTGTTCCTATGAAAACACTGCTTGACTATCTCGGAGCGGGTGATTCTTTGAATGAGTTTCTAGATCATTTTCCTAGTGTTAGCAATGAACAAGCCATTGCAGTCCTTGAACTAGCAAAGGATATGTCGACTGCTTATGCGCGTCCTGCTTGATGAGTGTGTTCCGCGACCACTAAAGCGTGAACTCGCTGGATACGATGTCCAGACAGTTGTAGAAATGGGCTGGGCTTGAACAAAAAATGGTGCGTTACTTGAGCGAATGTCCGCTGAAGGATTTACCATTTTGCTAACCGCTGATCAGAATTTGCGCTATGAGCAAAACTTGAAACAGGCAAATGTGGCGGTAGTTGTGTTGGTCGCACCTAGCAATCTGCTGTCTGATTTGGTTCCATTGATGGCCGAGGCTCGCAAGGTATTGAGTAATATCGCACCGGGCGAAATTATTGAGCTCTGAGTTTTCTCCGCCTATTCAACTTCACGAATCAATTACGCAGATCAATTAGTTGACGCTTTCAAAAGCATACTGATAGGGTAATTTCTATGGCTGTTACCATGCTCACTAGCAGCAACAGCCCGAACGCCCGAAAAATTTAGCCGCTACCGGCATTGGCTGGCACCAATACCGATAGCTCGCCCCTAACACTGTTCTAGCCAGTGAGAGAGGTTGTGGTCATGATCACAGCCCCCCTGACTTTTGGCAAGTTAGGGGGGCTAAGTTTTTCTGGGTTTTCCTACCCCGTTAAACCAAGGAAAAACCATGAAAACGACGATGTATATGACCGCTCAGCCTCTGGTAGAGGGCGCTGAGACAGAACGCGCTGAGACGAGAGTATTGACTCTGAATCCGACTGCTGTGCTGCCGACTAGCCCCAATCTAGATAGCCTGCTGCCCGGTGAGACGGTAAAGCATATCTTGCTCGGCTCGCCCGGTGCGATTCGCCAGACGATTCACTTGCTGCATTCGCTGCGCTACGCGGAGACAGTGCTGTGGAGTCCGGTGCTGCGAGTAGAAGAACCGCTGGTGATCACGCCTGAGCAAGGGGAGGCGATGAGCCTGCTGCGAAGGATGGTGTAAGTATTGGACTGCGCTTGGCTGTGCGGTGATGCTGTTGCTGCTAGCTGAGTGCAGTCGTAGGTTGTATGTAGAGAGGGTGCGTTTGAGGCTGCGATCATTCAGTCACAAGCCGCACTCTATCAGTTTTGCTCTGCAACCCTTCAGTCATCATGTATCTGAATTATACAAGCGGGCGAATCTTTTTGTAAGTGTCGGTCAGATTACGCTCATATATATTTTAGGATACTTGGCTTTCCATACCATTCATGAGGGAGATTTAAGTGATATCCAATGGTACACTTTGGGGCTATTTCTTTTGAACGGAATGATTACCCTTTTTGTTCAGCCGTTGATCTATATTTATGAAAAGTTATTTGGATTGGTATCCGATGTTTCACTATTGGAATTATCCGATACCAATTCCCGACTTTTAAAGGAATTGTCTAACAAAGCACCGGGAACTTTTCATCATTCTCTACAGGTAGCTAATTTGGCCGAAGCTGCGGCAAATGAAATAGGTGCCAATGCGATGTTGGTTAGGGTAGGAGCGCTCTATCATGACATTGGGAAAATGAACAATCCTACCTTTTTTACTGAAAATCAGATTACTAATGTGAATCCACATGATGAACTAGGTCCAAAGGATAGTGCTAATATTATTATAGACCACGCTATTAACGGAATTGAATTAGCGAGGAAGAACAACCTACCGGATCGAATCATCGATTTTATACGATCACACCACGGAACCACATTGGTGTATTATTTTTATAAAAAGCAAATGGATTTGGAAGGTGAAGCCGATGAATCTGATTTTAGATATCCAGGTCCGTTACCATTTTCTCGAGAAACGGCAATTTTGATGATGGCAGATTCTGTTGAGGCGGCATCAAAGAGTTTAAAAGACCCTACATTCTTGATTATTGATGAGTTTGTCGATAAGATCATTTCAGGCCAAATGAAAGCAAATCAATTTTTGAATGCAGATATTACATTCAAGGAAATCGAAACTATTAAGAAAATCTTTAAACAAAAGCTCACGAATATTTATCATTTACGGGTGGAATATCCTGAGTAACAGTGGAGTAATTTTATATTTAAAAAAACATAAAAAAATAGTTGCGTACTAGTTAGGTAAAATTTACATTTGCATCCGCTTAACAAAGCAAAAGTTCATTGAATAAATAAAGGAGAGGTGCCTGAGTGGCCGAAAGGAACGGTTTGCTAAATCGTCGTACCCCACAAGTGTACCCAGGGTTCGAATCCCTGTCTCTCCGCCAATTTCTGTGAGAGACAGAAAATAAGATAACCATTTCGGGGTGTAGCGTAGCCCGGTTATCGCGCCGCGTTTGGGACGCGGAGGTCGCAGGTTCGAATCCTGCCACCCCGACTAATACATTTTAAATCCTGATAATCAATTGATTATCAGGATTTTGTTTTTTAAAGACTTTTCAGAAAATTACTTATTCTTCTTAAATGTATTTTTTAGCTGCCCCTGTAAGTTGCAAAGTTAAAAGTTACCCTTAATCACCTCTAATAAGTATTAACCACCATAGCGAGCGCAGTCTAAAGGCTATAATTCGTTAAAATCTTGAAAAAAATAGGGATATTAAACAAATGGTTCAGGAATTTTGTGTCTAAGTCAATAGGGAAGGCTAAGGTATATTCTTTAACTTCTACTTATATTGTTAGGGCAAAAGTTAGATTTAAATAATGGTCAAAACCAATTTTCAATCCTTCCAAAATTCTGATAGATGTATACAAGAAAAGTTTTTAAGGCCCGTGATATGGTCAAATGGACTCGTTTTGAGACCATATTATTTTTTGTCATTATTACGCTTCTAGTGGCCTTATATTATTTTTTTGATTTGTACTGGATTAAAATCCCATGGACGCCCTTGGCATTAATAGGAACGGCGGTTGCGTTTGTCATTGGTTTTCAGAATAACGCAGCGTATGGTCGCATCTGGGAGGCTCGAAAAATTTGGGGAGGCATTGTCAACACATCCCGTACTTTTGGTATGTATGTGCAGGATATGGTTACGAGTGAACACGCCTCCACAAACATTTCCAAATTAGAATTAGATAAAGAAATCAAAGAACTTACCTACCGGCATATTGCTTGGATGACTGCCTTACGACATGCCATGAGAGAATCCAAACCATGGGAAACTGCAATATTGGAAAGATCGAATAAGGAATGGAGCAGAATGGTAAAACCTCCGGAATGGGATTCGTCCGTTGAAGAAGATTTGAAAGCCTATATATCCCAAGAAGATTTGGAGTATGTCATGAGCAAAGGAAATCAGCAAACAGCGCTATTATACCTACAATCCCATCATTTGAGACGTTTAAAGGAATCTGGTGCAATTTGGGAATTTTCATTTTTACAGTTGGAAGCCGTATTGCAAGAACTTTTCACGTTGCAAGGTCAATCGGAACGCATAAAGAATTTTCCATATCCTCGTCACTTTGCATCTTTGAACCATTATTTTATGTGGATATTCGTTCTTCTTTTGCCTTTGGCTATTATTCCCCAATTTGCTGAAATTGGTCAGGAGATGCGTTTGGAACAGCCGTTTATCGGTAGTTTGTTCGTTTGGTTATCCGTACCATTTTATGTAGCGGTAGCCTGGGTTTTTCACACTATGGAAAGAATAGGAAGAACGGGCGAAAATCCATTTGAAGGATCGGCCAACGATGTGCCTATTTCCACCATAGCAAGGGGCATCGAAATTGACTTACGACAAAATCTAGGAGAAACAAAAAACGAAATTCCCGAACAGTTCCCGGTTAATTATCATACGCAGATGTAGTGTACACATAAAAAATACAACTGTAGGAACCTTGGGCTTAATAGGAGTAGGGACTTTTTGTGTTTAATTATACGCTAATCGCTAATTGCCATTTTTTATTGTTCGTTAAAAAATAGTCGTACGGAGCGCAGTCGAATGAGCTGTCGAAATTGAGCTTGAATCAATAATTAGTGTGAAAATATGGAATCATACTGACCACTCCGTTAAATCCTTAATTGATATAAATGATATTCTAAAACAATATATCCAATAAATATGCTTAAAATAGACGTTGTAAAAACGCCGAGTGGTATCTAAGGGGTAGAAAAATGAATTTAAAAATCTTTTTAAAAGTATTTGGTATCATCGCGATACTACTCACCATAATTCCTTTGATTGCGGCGAACTATTGGTGGATCCGAATGTTCGACTATCCCCATTTACAACTTACCTTTTTGACCCTCATAGCCTTATTGGTATATTTTATTCGCTTTGATGTAAAATCTAAAGGGGACTATTTCTTTTCGTTGGCTTTAGTCGCATGTTTCGTATTCCAATTATTGAAGATATGGCCGTATACTAAACTTGCTTCTTTAGAGCTTTTGGATGCGGAAACGGCACAGGTTGATTCTAGATTGAAAATTTTCACTTCAAATGTACTGCAGAAAAATAAGGAATGGCAAAAGGTAGTCTCAGAAGCAAAAAAATCCGATCCGGATTTGCTGTTGTTTACCGAAACCAATTCATGGTGGACAGCTAAACTGAAATCGGCTTTCTCAGCGGAATATGCCTATGAGGAATCGGTTCCATTGGATAATACCTATGGCATGATTATGTTTTCAAGGTTCCCCTTAGAAAACACTTCTGTTCAATATATGGTTGATGATAGCATTCCTTCGATACATGGACAATTGAAATTACCCAACGGTAATAGGGTACAGTTGCATGCTGTACATCCCACGCCGCCCATGCCTCAGGAAAACCCCAAATCTACGGCGCGTGATGCGGAGTTGATGAAAGTAGCCCTGCAAAGCAAGGAATCTTCGTTAGCTGTGGTGGTACTCGGTGATTTTAATGATGTTGCCTGGTCGCAAAGCACCAAATTATTTCAGCAGGTCAGTGGCCTTTTGGATATGAGAAAGGGTAGAGGGTTTTACAATACTTATAATGCGGAAAATCTTATTATGAGATGGCCTTTAGACCACCTCTTTATTTCAGATGATTTTCGCTTTGGTGCGATGAAAAGGGGAGAAAAAGTGGGTTCAGATCATTATCCTTTTTATGCTACCATTTATTTGGAACCTGCCGGTTCCGAAAAACAACGAAAAGAGCCTGCTACGGAGGGTCAGTTAGAGCGGGCACATAAGGAAATTGAAAAATCCAAAAGCGATTAATTGTGGTTCGGTTACAATTTTTTTGAATTGCTATTTTAGGAAAAAAGATAGATTCCATTAGAACCAGAAATTTAAAACATCTCAATAACCGTGAGTAAATCTATTTTTTTAAGCATCACATTTTAAACCATTTAAGACAGCTTACGTATCAGTGATAAAATTTTTAATGCGAATTGGGTGTGCAACCAACCACCAACATCACCATTCCCAAAATTCCCCCAGCCCAAGCCCAATCCGTTTTTTAAAGAGGTGGGTGAAATAGCCGGTATGATTTAAATTGAGTTAATATGCCTAGCGTCCATGTGTCTGCATGAACTATGCTACAATTATGTGGAATGTTTATTATTAACGTTATTTAGCGTAAGATGCGTATTATTCATGGTTGTTATTTTGACGGAGTCTTTTTAATGTGTACTCTAAAAAGGCATTAATGCCAAACTCCCATTTAGGAATTTTATCCGCTGAATTCACCCAATTAATTAATTGGCCAAGTTTTGGTGATTCGATGGTCACCTTGTCCTTGAGTTTATGGCTAAATCCCATGCCTTTTTCGCCCCGATCTAAAGTGGGCGCGAACATAGTTCCACAAAATAGAATAAAACCATCAGGGTACTGATGATTGCCGCTTATTACCTGGGCTACTAAATCATCAGGAGACCGACTAATCTCTACCATATCACTTGAGTCTTCTAACAAAAAACCATCCGTTCCTTCGATAGTTAAAGATACTTTGGCAGTCTTTACATCCTCTAAAGAAAAGGTTTCATCAAACATTCGGAACAAAGGACCAACAGCACAAGAACCATTCTGATCTTTTGCTTCGCCTAATAGTAATGCACTTCTTCCTTCGTAATCCCTTAAATTAACATCGTTGCCTAGTGTTGCCCCAATAATATTCCCTTTATTATTTACGACCAAAACAATTTCTGGTTCAGGATTGTTCCATTTAGAATGGCTGAGCACACCAACTTCGGCACCATAACCCACCGCAGAAAAGGGTTGGCTTTTGGTAAAAACTTCAGCATCTGGACCAATACCTACTTCTAAGTATTGAGACCAAATATTTCTTTTTTTCAATTCCATTTTTAAAACATCGGCTTGTGGGGATCCAGGTTTAACCTGATTTAAACTTTCACCAATGATAGTTGTTATTTCTTCCCTAAGTTCAAGGGCCAACCGGGGATCACCTTTAGCTTTTTCTTCAATAACCCTTTCTAAAAGACTTTTTATAAAGGTTACGCCACATGCTTTTATGGCCTGAGTGTCATTTGGAGCCAGAAAAAAGGGTTTACTCTGATTTTTTTGAAGGTATATGGAGTTTTCCAAAATTTCTTCCAGTAATCCAACTTCTTTTATTCGAGGGTCTTTAACGTTTAATATGTCAGTATATGAGGAACTGTTGATGAGTTCACCGGTAGATTTGAAATAATAGGATAAATCATAAACTTTTTCCTGTTTAACCCATATTACATGTGGCCCTTTTACATGGTTATATGCTACTTTTTCTGGAACATAACATCTTCCAATCCACGTTCCCTCTTGACCTAATTGTTGAATTATATTTTTAGTACTCATGATTATCGATTTATGGTATAGTTGCTAGAAACCATACAACTCTATTTTCTGTTTATTTAATGTTCACTTTTTAATAATCAAATTCTAATAGGATATAAGCATGCAAAATTTTTCTCAAGGCTTCCTATACTATTGGTGCTTTTTAAACAAATACCTCTTGTACGATATAGTTGTTTTTTACTCTTGTCTTGTTTTTTTAATGACCATAAGGTTAATTTAAATCCATTAGTTTTTAAATTTATAGCCACTAATTTCCCATTTTACCAGGCATATTGCATTATCAATTCACAAATGAAAAATAATAAAATGGGATTTATTTATTGTATTGACAATCGACAAATACCAATTTATTTTTCAATCTAAGTAATAAAACAAATTCCTAGGAGTAGGGATATCAGTAAATTAAGTCGCATAATTTCTTTGTAAAAAGGGTATGCTACTATCGAATTCATATGTGCTTTTTCACTAAAAAATTATCGACTAACAAGCTTTATGTAGCCTAAAATGTTAAAAACATTTTTTAATTGTAAAAATAATAACAATTCAATATATTAGTCCTCTTTTAAGTGTGAAATATACAATTATTTTATTTCAACGAATATAATTCAATATTGAGTTTATAATCAAATTTTAACAGCTGATAGAGTAAAATGGCAATAATAAACGCTTTAGTTCTTGAACAAATGTTTCTGAAACATTATCAGGAGTGGTGTTTATTGTCCTTTAGCTATGTAGGTGATTTGGACGATTCGAAAGATGTAGTACAAAGTATATTTATTAAACTTTTGCAAAAAGAATGTAATGAACCGATTAAGGATCTTAAAAGTTATATAAATACTTCAATTCGAAACGAAAGTTTAAAAAGAATCAAAAAGAAGCAACGAACTTTTTCAATTGAGAATTATTCAAGCGAAGTTCCATCTTATGAGAATGAGATTATTCGCTCAGAAATATCACAAACTTTATTTCGGGAAATCGATGCACTGCCTGATCAGAATAGGAAAGTGTTCGAGCTTTGTGTTTTAGAAGGTATTAAATATGAAAATGCGGCCGAAATAATGGGTATTACGGTCAATACTGTAAAATACCACCTAAAAAAGACATTCAAAATTTTACGATTAAATTTAAGGGATGTGTATTTATGGATGCTATAAAATATCATTTTGATAAAATAATATTAAAATAATTCACATATTCACTACCCGTTTTGTTTTTTAAAGGGTCTTATAAGTAAGAGGGAGTTTACCTCTTATTTAAATAAGACCAAGTTGATAGCAGAAATTATCCTTAAAAAGTTATGTGGACAATTAGATAGAGAAGAAGAAATTCTTTTCAAAAAGTGGTTGTCCGAAAATGACGAAAACTTTTTAACCTATAAAAGGCTTAAAGAGTTACATCGAAATAAAGTCTTACTTCCAAATAGCAATGATATTAATCCACAAGAAGCTTGGAAATTAATATCAACTGAGATTCAAAAAAATAGACCTTCTAAAAACAATAGATTTTTATATAATAGTTTATTCCGTTATGCTGCAGTTTTTGTCGGTTTAATAGGGTGCTTTTTTATTTACAAGTCATTAAATACTCAAAATGTAATTGAAACCCAAATAGATCCTACAGCAGTTATTTTAGAAAGGGGAAATGGTGAAATACAGGTGCTCAGCCAACAAGGAGAATATAGTATTGTAGCTGCTAATGGAAATATTCTAGGTAGAAAAGATGACGGAGTTGTAGATTACTCTCTCAATCAAGTTGTAGAAGATGATGATCTTGAGTTAGAGTATAATACTGTCCGTGTTCCAAATGGTAAAACATTTAAGATCGTGCTTTCAGATGGAACTGCGGTCAATCTTAACTCAGGCTCTTCTTTAAAATATCCTGTAAAATTTATAAAGGGAAAAAATAGGGAGGTTTCCCTTATTGGTGAAGCCTTTTTCGATGTTCGTAAAAATAAGCATAGCCCTTTTATTGTAACAACCGGAAAGATGGATGTTCGGGTGTTAGGAACAAAATTCAATGTTACTTCTTACCCAGAAGATACAAATCAAAGTACAGTTTTAGTTGAAGGTTCTGTTCGTCTTTACGAAGCAGGGGAGACTTATGATGAAGATGATTCCACTTTGCTTTCACCAGGTTACAAGGCAGATTGGAATACAACGCACAAACAAATGGTAGTAAATAAAGTAAATACCGAATTGTATACAGGTTGGATTGAAGGTAAATTGGCTATGAAAAAAATGAAGTTCTCAAGCATAATCCAGAGGTTACAGCGTCATTATAATGTCAGAATCAATAATGATTATGAAGCCTTAAACGATAGGATTTTTACTGCCACTTTTGAAACGGAATCCATAGAGGAAGTTTTGGAAACCTTTAAAATAGAAACCCCTTTTGAATTTGATAAAACCGGGGATGAAATACGCATATATAAATAATATTAAATAAAACAAACAGCCTATGGTAAAACTAATTCAGGATATTTCTCCCTATAAGTACATACTCAGTTTTATAGGGATCAACAACAAGTAATTAACTAATAATCAACTTAGGACATGAAAAACAACAAACGTATTGGGCAATTACAGTCCGGTTCCATGAAAAATGGTCTAAGGACCAAATTATTTACTCTATTACTCATTGCGAGCTTTTTTTCCGTACAGGCAATTCCTTCTTCGCAAAAAACTAAAATGACTTTAAACTTGGACAATGTTCAAATCATAAAGGTTATGGAGGAAATAGAAGTAAAGACAGATTACAAATTTCTTTATGATATTAAAAAAGTGAATACCTCGCGAATGGTTTCCATAAATGTTAAAAACACCGCTCTCGAGGATGTTCTGGCAGTCTTATTTAGAGGGTCTAACATTGAATTTATCTTTAAAAAGAGTCAAATTGTATTGAAGCCTAAAGCCAAAGAAATCAAAACTAATTTACCGGATGGCGGTAAGAAAACTGTGAGTATTGATTTGATACAACAAAGTATTTCGGGTACGGTTTCCGATGCTAATGGGCAACCCATTCCTGGAGTATCCGTTGTTGAAAAGGGGACTTCAAATGGCGTTGCCACGAATTTTGATGGTGAATATTCCATTACCCTTACTCAGCCTAATGCCATTTTAATTTTTAGTTCCATTGGTTTTGCTAGAAAAGAATTATCTGCTGGGCAATCCAGTGTTCTGGATGTAACTATGGCAGAAGATATGCAAAGCTTAGACGAAGTGGTCGTAACTGGTCTAGGAATTAAAAGAGATGCCAAAAAATTAGGTTATGCAGTGACCTCGGTTGATACCGAGGAGCTTACCAAAACCAGAACGGTAAATGCGATGGAGTCGTTGCAAGGTAAGGTCGCTGGTTTAAACATTAGCCCTCCATCAGCAGGAGCTGGTGCCAGTGTCCAAATTCGTTTGCGTGGTCAATCTGCATTTGCAGGTGCAAGTAATTCACCATTATTTGTAATCAACGGTCTTCCCATAGATCAAGGTGCTAGAGGGGCCAATGGGCGTGATAATTCAAGGGATCTTGGTGATAACCTTCAGAATCTAAATCCAGACGATATTGAAAGTATGACTGTACTTAAGGGAGCTACTGCAGCTGCTATTTATGGGGCAAGGGCCGCTAACGGTGCGGTAATCATCACAACGAAAACTGGTAGCCTAAACCAAGGTATTGGTGTTGATTTCACGTCAAGCGTTACTACCTCACATGCGTTGAATTTTTTGGATGGAATAAGACAAACCGAGTATGGGCAAGGAACGGGTGGTACACGCCCGCAGACTCAAGGAGATGCCCAAAGTACAGGGCAGTTTAGTTTTGGTGAACGATTTGATGGAGCACCAACAGTTAACTTCGATGGAGTGTCTAGACCTTATTCAGCTAATCCATACCAACTCTATGATTTCCTTAGAACAGGAACTAATATTACCAATACGATTGGTTTTTCTGGAGGGAATGAAAAAGGAAGCTTTAGGGCGTCATTTGCCAATACTGCCGCTAAGGGTATACAGCCCTCGAACGATTACAATAAAAGGATTTTCAACGTTGGTATTAATTACAATGTAACGGAGAAATTAAATATGCTGGTTAACGTTAACTATACCAACGAGGAGAATATAAATCCACCACAGATTGGTACACAAGGTCCTGGTGCCGTAGGTTTTTTCAATAGATTGGCTATCTCTACTCCTGTAGAGGCTTACCAGCAAAGTGCAATTGATCCTGTTACCGGTGCAGAACTTCGTACCAATGGATTTTTAGGAACCATAAACAATCCCTATTACCAACTGCAAAAAAATCAATTTTTTAATGATGATAGAAACCGTCTGTTGGGAACGGCCACTTTAAGGTATCAATTTACAGATTGGCTTTATCTTCAAGGACGTTATAACTATGACTATGCAACTAATTTTACCGAATGGAATGAGCTTAATGGAGCTGGAGCAACAACTACCTTAGAAGGCGATACAGGATTTTATAGAGGTCGTTATGATATTCAGCAGACCCAAACCCGTGATGTAAATGCTGATTTCCTAATAGGTGCAAACAAAGAATTTGGAAAGTTTTCTGTTGATGCAAGCTTCGGAGGTAACACTTGGCGTTCGCAATTTCAAAGAAATGCCCAATATTCAAGACTGTTTGTTGTGCCGGACCTATATTCTATCACGAATGGTACCAGTTTTGAAACTGATCAAGCCGGTTTTCAACCCTACCAGTTTAGTGCTTTTAGAATCAATTCATTATACGGTTTAGCTGAATTTGGTTACGATAATTTAATGTACTTAAATTTTACGGGAAGACAGGATTGGTTCTCAGTGCTTAATCCTGAGAATAATAGTGTATTCTATCCTTCAGTATCCGGTAGTTTTATTTTCTCAGAATTATTTGAAGAACGCAATTGGTTAGATTATGGTAAACTAAGAGGTTCTTGGGCCGAAGTAGGTAGTGCAAATGGTGTTGGTACTTATGAGGGTATTCTAAACTATACCTTGAATCCTCCATTCAATGGTCAGACTACTGCTGGTGTTTCAGGCAGCTTCGCGCCAAATCCATTTTTACAACCGTTTACAGTAACGGAGAAAGAAATTGGTTTGGAAATGCGAATGTTTAATAGCCGCTTACGTCTAGATATTGCAGCGTTTGATAAAGTTACCACTGACCAAGTTTTGGATGTAACCCTATCCAACGCATCTGGTTATGATAATTCAAAGCAAAACTTGGGATCTTTGAGGAATAGAGGATTGGAAACTTTGGTAGAAGTGGTACCAATACAAACCGATGATTTCAGGTGGTCAAGTACTTGGAACAACGCATATCTTTCTACGGAAGTATTGGATGTTGGGAATGATAGTGGTACACTTCTATTGATTTTCTTTAATGGAACCGGAAACGAATTTCTTGGGGAGTTAAGATATACGGAAGGATTGCCAATGAACCAACTATATACCAGAACGTATAGGAGAAATGAAAGTGGTCAGATTCTGGTGAACGATGATGGTAGATTATTAGCTACAAATGGTGATACGCCCGGAGCTGAAAATACAAATGGATTTTTACCAGTTGGGAGCTCCATACCAAAACACGTTGGAGGTTGGAACAATAATTTTTCCTATAAAAATCTGAATTTTAGTTTCTTGATTGATTATAGGTTTGGTGGTACGATGTTATCATCCACTCATTTGAACATGACAAGACAAGGACATTCCCAGTTTTCCCTTGAAGGTCGTAGAGAGGGAGAAAACGGTGTAATTGTACCTAATAGTGTATATGAAAGTAATGGGCAAACCAACACTACGGCAGTAAGTAATTTACAATCTTTTTATGCAGATTACCGTAACCTTCAAATTGGAGATCCATTTACTTTTAAATCTGATTTTGTCAAATTAAGAAGTATTTCATTATCCTATGACCTTACTGATATAGTTAGCAATATGGCAGATTTGAAGTTTATAAAGGGATTGACTTTAGCTGCTTCTTGTAGAAATGTCGCTATTCTTTATAAAGACATTCCAGGGCTAGATCCAGAAGCTATTCAGTCCTCAGGTGATTTTAGGGCCGGTTATGAAAATTCAGCGCTGCCTACCACCCGAAATTTTAATTTTAGTCTTAATGTTAAATTCTAGAACCATGAAAACGATACAATACATATTAACCATAGTTTTAGTCTGCCTTATTTTTCAAGGCTGCGACGAAGATTTTGTGGAAGTGAATACCAATCCGTACGCGGTTACAGAGGTAGACGCCGGCACTTTTGTTCGCTGGTGCGCAAAGAAGTCATTTAGGAACTTGGGCAGCGGAACATACTATTGTACAACACTTCGTAAATCCATACAATCAAGGAGCAACTCTGGGATTTAATTTTAATGAGGATATCGACGGGGTAAACAATCCAAAATGGAATGATTCTTACCCATCTGTAATACGAAACTTGGTACAGGCTACCAATTTGCTCGATGAGGATACTGACCGTGTCAACTTATTGAGTATGATCCGTATTTGGAAGGCCCAAGTATTTATGGGCTTGGTAGACAATTATGCCGATGTTCCTTATTTTGAAGCAGGTAAAGCCGTTAGTGATATTATTTATTTTCCAGCATATACTGATGATGAAGCAATTTATGAAGATATATATACAGAAATAACTTCGTCACTGGCAGCTATGAATCCTAATGGCGATTTTGTTTCAGATGATCTTTTTTATGGAAGCAATGGTAGTCAACCTACTAAGTTCTGCTTCGGCACAGGTTGAAAAATGGAGAAAGCTTGGAAACTCTTTATTGTTGAGATTAGGTATGCGCTATTCAAAAATAGACCCCAGTAGAGCGGCATCTATTGCTTCTGAAGCTTTTGCAGGAGGCGTGATGACATCTAACGATGACAATGCATTTGTCAAATATGATGGGAACGTCTATACCTGGGGAGATAATAATCAGCTACGCGATTTCTCGTTCTTCAATTATGTTGCCGAACCATTGGTAAATCAATTAAAGGAAACCAATGATCCAAGGGGTAAGTATATGATTGCCAAATTTGAAGATCCAGGGGCAGTAGCAAACGAAACGAATCCAAATACGGATTTGGATGACCAATTTGGCGTTCCAGTTGGTGTTTCCGATTTACAATTATCGGACACATCCCTTGGGTACCGAGGTACAAAAGGAACAGGTCTTGATTACAGTCAGGTTAACGTTTTCGCAGCAGCATCTCCTGCGGCACCAGCATTTTATGTTACCTATGGACAAACCTCCTTGCTATTGGCAGAAGCCGCTTTTAGGGGTTGGGTCTCTGGGGATGCCCGAGACTTTTATGAGGAACGGAGTCAGGGCCAATATGGATATTTACACCTTGTATCCTAATACGGAACACCGATACCAACGATCAGAAGTAGATGCTTATTTGGTCGAACCTGAAGTGGCCTATGATGCTTCAAATGCTTTGGAACTTATAAATACTCAATATTGGTTGGCCAATTACCGTAATGGAACTGAAGCATTTGCGAATGTTAGAAGAAGTGGATTTCCAGACTTGGAACGAAATGATTTTAACGATAATCTATTGGCAAATGGTGGAGATGGTTTTGTACATAGAATGACATATCCTGATAGAGAGGGATCGGCAAATTCTGATAGCTATATCGCTGCAGTTAGCGCTATAGGAGGAGATAATCTGGTTTCAAGGGTTTTTTGGGACAACTGATTTATAAAATTTGAGGTGAATGAGTATCGTTAAACTAGAATGTGGATTTGAATATTGAAACCATCATTTAGTTGATTAAAACAGTTTAGTTAGTAGTTGGATTCAGTTTGAGTTAGTCAGAGTTTGGTTTGGGAATTCTTTTATGTAAGGGTTCCCTGCCTTACTCAATTATCATCATTTTGATCAAAGAAAAAAATATGTAATAATCAAATAAAAATTATGAGTAATATAAAAATGCGAAATGGGTTTCTTTTAACCTATGTTTCTAGATGTTTTTTTGTGGGTTTTTTGATATGTTCATCAACCTTACTATTTGCTCAAACCAATAAAGAGGAGATAATAAAAATTGGTGCAAATGTTGAAAAACTGTATGTGGCAATGGTTGACAAGGACAAGAGTATCTTGCAAGATTTGACCATGGAAAAATTGAGTTATGGTCACTCTAGTGGTAAGATTGAAAACAAATCTGAATACGTTGATGGAGTCTTGAACGGTGCTTTTCAATTTTCTTCAATTATGCCTGTAGATCAAACTATCACCATAGCTAAAGACGTAGCTATTGTACGCCATATTTTTAAAGGGGAAGGCACTAACAACGGTACGCCAGCTAAGGTGAATATTGGGTGTCTTTTAATATTTCAAAAGGATAATGGTAATTGGAAATTATTGGCAAGACAGGCATTTAAACTATAACACTTTTACTCTTGGGAAAATTAAATATCTATTCAATTTCGTTAGGCTTGGCTAGCCTTTTGTTTCTAGTTATTATCGGTATGATAGTTACAGGGAATATAGACAAAGCCGGACTTTTTATTCTTGTTTTCTTTGGTTTGTTGGCATTTGGTTTCAATGGCTACGAAAAAATGAAGGGACTAATATTTACAACCATGATTTTTGCTGGAGTTACGGCTGCTTTATATTACCCTTCCTATTTCACCAATTTTGGAGATTTCAAATACACGGTTTTAATCATTCCATTGATACAAATTATCATGTTTGGGATGGGAACTACCATGAGCATCAAAGATTTTGGTGCGGTATTCCAGTCTCCTAAGGGTGTTTTTATTGGAGTTTCTGCCCAATTGATAGTGATGCCCATAGTGGGTTACTGTCTGGCACAGATAAGTAATTTTCCGCCGGAAATTGCCGCAGGTATTGTACTAATAGGTTGTTCGCCAAGCGGGGTGGCATCTAATGTTATGGCTTTTTTAGCCAACGCCAATGTGGCCCTTTCCATAACTATAACCTCTATTGCTACCTTATTGGCGCCATTCCTTACACCGCTTATGATGAAAGTATTTGCTGGTGAATTCATTGAGATTGATGTTTTAGCAATGATGTGGAGTATCGTTAAAATGATAATTATACCTATAGGTGCTGGGTTATTATTCAATAGAATTTTTGGAAATCGTGTGGAATGGTTAGGTAAGGCAATGCCCCTGATTTCTATGTTGGCCATAGGGTTGATTATTACCATTATCACCGCAGCGGGCAGGGACAGTTTATTGGAAATAGGGGGTATTTTAATGGTGCTTGTACTTGTACATAACATATTTGGATATTTACTGGGCTACTGGTACGCAAGACTGTTCAAGATGTCCGAAGAAGACTCAAGAACAATTGCCATTGAAGTGGGTATGCAAAACGCAGGTTTGGCTTCTGGGATTGCCAATAGTCTTGGTAAAATTGCCACTATGGGACTGGCGCCGGCCGTATTTGGACCATTAATGAACATTACGGGTTCAATTTTAGCCTCCTACTGGCATGGGAAACCTACAGAGAAAACTCCAGAACCTATTCCAACCAATTAGAATTAATAAGAACTACAACATATATAAACAAACACTTTAAAGTATGAAAAATTCAAGAAGATCTTTTATATCAAAATCACTAATGGCCGGTGCCGGTTTGGGTATGGTTTCAAATACTTATGGTAACGAGTACGTGAAGGCTATTGACAAAAACCCAAAACTTTCTGCACCCTCGGACTTAAAGATTACGGATGTAAAATGTGGTTTTATTCGCCGTGGCAGTGGTCTGTTTGTAAAAATACACACCAATCAAGGAATTTATGGTTGTGGAGAGGGCGTGGATGCTGTACCCGGTACCTACCACCTAGTCAAAAGAATGGGATTTTTTTTAAGAGATCAAAGCCCGTTCAATGTTCATAAAATATTTGAGGATATACGTCGTGCAGGTCATTTCGGTGGCGGGCAGTCTGGTACTTATGTCGCCGTTCTTTCGGCAATAGAGACTGCTTTATGGGATTTGGCGGGTAAAGCTCTTGGATTTACCTGTATATAAATTACTAGGAGGCAAATTTCGGGATAAGGTAAGGGTGTATTGTGATACGGCATTGTACCGTGTTCGGTTCCCTTCTCCAGAAGATTTTGCTACAGCTGCCAAAGATGCTATAAGTAACTGGGGTTTTAATGCATTAAAGTTCGATTTGGATTATGCCAGCGACCCGGATAAATATGACCGTTATAATTGGACCGCCAGCCCAGGGGAAATTATAAGAATGTATGACCAGCTTGCTGCTGTTAGGGAAGCGGTGGGACCAAAAATAGATTTGTGCGTGGATATGCATGGACGATATGACCATGTAACTGCGCAAACTATTGCTAAAAAAGTAGAAGATTTGAATCTAACTTGGTTAGAAGAACCGATTCCCGCAGAGAATTTTGATGCCTTCAAAACACTTGCGGAGGAAACAAGCACACCAATTTCAGCTGGTGAGAATGTGTATCTAGGTCACGGATTTAAGCAGTTGTTGGATAACGGCGTGGATATTATTATGCCAGATCTGCAAAAATGTGGTGGTCTAGGAGAAGGTCAACGTATTGCCAACCTAGCAAATCTTTACTATGTACCTTTTTCTCCACATATGGTGGCTTCGTTTTTAGGGGCTATGGCGTGTGCACATGTTTGTGCTTCGGTTCCTAATTTTCATTTAATGGAATGGCAATCCTATTTCCATACAGATCCAATGTTCAAGGAAATAGTGACTTATGATGAAGGCGATTGGGTAAAGGATAGCTTTGTAAAAGTATCTGATAAACCAGGTATTGGAGTAGATATCAATGAGGATGCGATGCGGAAATATGCGCCAGAAGGTATACCGTTTTTTGAATAATTAATAACAATTTAAATAGAGACAATTATGTTACGCAAAAAGTATATGCTCCTAATGGTTCTTGTCGGTTTGGCAAGCCAGGTGATGGGGCAACAAATTAGTAAGGAAGAACTTATTTTTTTAACTCCTCAATGGACTGGAGAGCGTTTTGAAGACGGAAGGCCAAAAGTTTCTGATGCACTTTTACAAAGGATGAAATCTGTAAGTGTTGAAGAGGCCTGGGCCGTGATGAAAAATGAAGGATACCGGTATCAAATTGCTGAAGATTGGAAATTGATTAATGAGGATAGTGTTTTGGTTGGTCGTGCCGTTACCGCTACCTTTATGCCAGGCCGTCCAGATGTATGGAAAGCTATAGATGACCGTGGAAAAGCAGCAGGAAAGCGTGGACAGAATACTTGGCCTGTAGATATTTTGGTGAAGGGCGATGTTTACGTGGCCGATCAATTTGGTGCTGATAAGGATGGGCCTACTATTGGAGATAACGTAGGTAATGCAATATTTGCTAAAACTGGTAATGGAATTGTATACGACGGAGCACTTAGAGATGTTGAAGGACTGATGGAAATTGGAGGATTTACTTCCTTTTATACCAGTTACGATGCATCACACCATAATCCTCCAGGAGATTTGAATACTATGCTGGTAGGTATTAATCAACCAACTAGAATTAGAACCGTAACTGTAATGCCTGGTGATGTTGTTTTGGGTAAAATGGGTGTGGTTACATTTATTCCACCACATTTGGCAGAGAAAGTGGCCACCACCTCAGAAGTAGTTCGTTTGCGTGATATGTTCGGTCATCTTCGACTAAAAAAAGGTGTCTATACTGCAGGACAAATTGATACTCGCTGGGCTGAGGAAATTGAAAAGGATTTTAGCAAATGGCTTAACGAACATATTGATGACCTTCCAGTATCCAAAGAACAAATTGAGGAAATATTAAAGAAAAGAACTTGGTAGAACAATTTTAATTCGATAGTAGCATATTGAGCTAGAATAAAAAGAATTTTTAGCTTATTGTCCTATTAATTTTATCCATTGCTATGATAAAAAATAAATGGTTTTATATCTTTCAAATAGTCCTCCTCACACTTGCTATGGCAAGCATAACGATTGGGTGCGAAACTGAAACGGATAAGAGTTTAGAACATACTACCTGGTCCCATTACGGTGGTAGTCCAGACCAATCAAAATTCTTTGAGTCACCCGGCATTACAAAGTCCAACGTGTCAGAAATGGAAATGCTGTGGAGCTATCCATCGGGTGATGATCGGTTTTATTTTTTCAGCCCAATTATTGTGGACAGTACCATGTATGTATTGGGAAAGAATAGTTCCCTAATCGCTGTTCATGCCAGGACTGGAGAAGAGCTTTGGATACACACAAATCTTCCCGGTATTACTAGAAGGGGAATCAACTATTGGGAAAGCGAAGACAAAAAAGACAAAAGACTACTATTTACCCTTAACAATTCCATTCAGGCAATAAATGCGGATACGGGAAAATCAATTTTAGATTTTGGAACTGAGGGATATGTTGACCTTAGGGAAGGATTGAATCGTGACCCTACATCGGTAACTAGAATTCAATCCATGATGCCCGGGGTAATTTATGATGACCTTTTAATATTAGGTTCAGCACCTGGGGAAGCTTATTTTTCGCCACCAGGTCATATAAGGGCTTATAATGTGGTAACGGGTACATTGGAATGGACCTTTCACACCATTCCTCATCCAGGGGAATACGGCTATGATACTTGGCCCAAGGATGCTTATAAATATGTTGGCGGGGCCAATGTGTGGAGTGAAATTTCGGTGGATTCGGAACGTGGAATCGCTTATTTGCCCATCGGATCACCTACTTACGATTATTATGGCGCCGATCGGTTGGGAAGTAATTTGTTCGCTAACTCCCTTGTCGCTGTGGATGCCCGAACGGGAGAAAGAATTTGGCACTACCAAACCGTTCATCACGATCTTTGGGATTATGACCTTTCACCGGCGCCTCAATTATTAACCGTAGATAAGGATGGTAAGAAAGTGGACGCCGTGGCCATCGCTACCAAACATGGTTTTGTTTTTGTGTTCGACCGTGTAACCGGTGAATCATTATTTCCCATTGAGGAAAAACCATTTCCTAAAAGTCAAATGCCAGGGGAAGAATCATGGCCAACACAGCCCATAACATCACTACCAAGTTTTACAAGACACGAGGTAACCAAAGAAAATTTGAATCCTTTCTTTTCGGATAGTCTCAGGCAAGATTGGCTACAACGATTAGATTCTGCTAAAACTGGATTGTACGTACCACCTTCGGATAAATATGAAACTTTAATGATGCCAGGAGCCTTGGGAGGTGCAAATTACGGGAACACCGCTGCAGATCCTTACAAAGGAATAATGTACATTCAAACCCAAGAATATGCTTCTACCTATCGGCTGAGCAAGGTAGAACCACCAAAGACTGAATTAACCACAAGTGATGTGGGTAAGGTAAAATCGCTCTATAGTTCTTCATGCATATCGTGCCACGGTCCAAGTATGGAGGGTGGGGCAGGCCCTTCCCTAAAAAATATAGGACATCACATGTTTTATTCGGATTTTAGGAACACAGTGATAAACGGAAAAGGTGTAATGCCCGGTTTAGTACACGTGGACGAAGCCTCTTTAAAAGCCTTGTTCCAATTTCTTGGGGGTGACCCGGAACGCAGAAATTTTAGACGTGGCAATAAGGAGGTAGCACCTGTAGATGGACCGGTTGTAGACTCGGGAGGGGTAACCATTCCGCCAGATTCACAGCGTGGGGCTCCTATACAGGATTATCCAGAAAATGTGGAACATCCTGATACTAGGTACACTACGGATTACGGTTTGGATTGGCCCGGTCTTATCGACCCACCTTGGTCTTCAATTCTAGCTTATGACCTTAACAATGGCACCATAAAGTGGCGTCGACCCATCGGAGTAGATTCACTATACGTGCAAGGAGATGAAAGCAAAGGAGCACCCAACGGTACCCAGCGAAAGGGAATGGTCATTACTTCTACAGGAATCGTATTTGCAACGGCTAAAGGTGGAAGGGTTTATGCTTTTGACAGCGAAGATGGAAGCGTGCTATGGGAAACTACCTTGAGCAATGAGACCAATGCCCAGCCTAGTATGTTTACTCTGGATGGAAAGGAATATTTGGTAATTAATGCTACCTCCAGTTTTAGAAGTGATAGCTATGACCATTCAAAAAAACCTGGCGCAATTGCCAAGGGTTATGTGGTGTACGGGATACCGGATAAAAAGTAATTTCTTTAGCAGGAGTTCCAAATTATAATTTTTGAATTGAATAAAATATAGTATATTATTATGAAACCAATACTTAGTCTTTTGTGCTGTCTAATGGGCAGCATCTGTATAGCGCAAAACTTAAATGAGCGGGTGGTTCACAATGACCCCTCTACATATCGTGAATTGAGTGGGGTACATGCGGGTGCTGGTAAAATGGGATTTACACAGTTAATTGGTCGGAACGATATGGCCACTAATTTCCTGTATTTGCATTCGGGAGCAATTCAGCCTAAATCGGGTATTGGCCATCATTTTCACCATACAATTGAAGAAATGTATGTTATTCTTGACGGGGAGGCCGAATTTACCATTAATGGAAGAACATCCAAAATTAAAGGTCCAGCCTTGGTTCCCTGTAAGCTTGGTGATTCTCACGGAATTTATAATACTTCTGGCAAACCCCTTAAATGGTTAAACTTTGCTGTAAGCGAAGTAAAGGCACAAGGAGATGCTTTTGACCTCAGTGATGATCTTGTCGGGTCGAAGACTGATGAAATCCCAACATTTGTCGCTTCGCGATTGGTACAAAATCAATTAAAGCCAGACGAAAAGGTTTACAAAGGGGAAGGAGTCCTATATAGACGTGTTTTGAGACCGGAAGTTTTCAGAACGAATTGGAATCATGTGGACCATTTGGTTGTTCCTTCTGGTAGCAAAACTGAAAAGCGGCAATTAGAGGGTGTTGAAGAAGTATATTATGTGATGAGTGGGAGTGGATCAGTTATTGTAGGATCCGAGACGGTCAACATTAGCAAAGACGATTCCTTTTATGCCGGTTTGGGAGAAGAGATTTCATGGACCAGTACAGGTAATGACGATCTAGAAATTTTGGTCATAGGTATTGCGGCATCAAAAAATAGTGGACTAGCAATCGTTAAGCCTTTGGAGAAACCTAAGGCGATGGGCTTGCAGATGGATTTTGTGGTGGACAGGGAAAACGCAGTCGCTTTTGAAAAAATGTATTATTCAATCTACGTGCCCGCCATGGTCGTCCAAGATGGATATCTTAGCTCAAAATTACTTCGTCTATTTTCGGTAGATTTGTCCAAGGAAATCCAAGCGGAGCCAACAAACTACAACTACCAGATCCAAATATCTTTTGATACCGAAGAAAATCGTAGAAAATGGGTAGCAAGTGAGCAACATCAGATTGCTTGGCCCGCTGCCTCAGGTCTAGCCAAAGAATTTAAGTGGCGAGGCTACGACATCATGGGTGATGATGTTCAGCAATAACCTTATTAATTTTTGGTTTAGAGGTAATTTACGTAACCTTTCATATGGGTTGGAATCTCATATACTTTATCATAACTAACTATATATAAGGTTTTCATATCCTCACCACCAAAACCTAGGCTTACAGGAAATGAAGGAAGGTTTATTGTACCAATAAATTCTCCCTGAGAGTTAAAAATCTGTACTCCTAAATATGTAGCTACATAAATATTACCCATACTATCAATAGCCATACCGTCTGCACTAGAGGATTTCCCTTTACGATCTAAAACATTGCCCGTCAATCGTAATTCTGCAAATTTTCGACCATTTGAAATGGTGCCATCGTCGTTTACGTCATAAGCCCAGACAAAATTTTCCTTGGAACTATTTACGGGATACCAAGACTCATCGTCATAGCAATTATTTATGTAAAGCGTTTTTCCATCAGGGGACAATAAAATTCCATTAGGCATTGCAAATTCATTAGGTTCTACCAACCTGGTTATCTTTCTATCAGGTGAAACATAATACACAGCTCTTCCAGGCTGAAATTTTTCAGCTTCCATAGTAAATTGCGGATCCGTTAAATAAATTCCGCCTTTGCTATCGGTAATGATATCGTTTGGACCGTCTATAGGTTTTCCTTCGAAAGAATCCACAATGACACGCACCACTTTTCCAGAGGTGGTCATTTCCACCACCCGATGTCCGATCATATCACAAACCAGTAAATTACCGTTTTTATAGGGATACAATCCGTTTGCCTGCATTTGGCCTTCCATAATGTTTTCATACGTTCCATCAGCTTCCATGGCTACAATAGTGCTTTTCTTTGGGTCGGCGTTCCAATTCTGGTCAAAGTACATGTTGGAAAAGTATAGTTTACCGTTCATCCATTTAGGCCCTTCAGTAAAGGTCAAATTCGGTTTTGTCTTAGCACCATCAATTAATAGTTGTGGTTGGGCATCCTTTGGAATTATTTGGTGATATTTTTCAAGTGAAGCTTGCTGCTTTTTCATGTAATCTTCAAGTATCGGATAAAAAATATCAAGTGCATCAAAGCCTGTATCACCCGAAATGTTAGCATGTACCATGTTCCCGGGAACAAACGCCATATCTTTTGGCTCTAGATTTAGCTTTTTATCCAAAACCGTTTCAGTTAGGCTTCCCCTTAACAAAAGAGTAATCTGTTCCTCTGGATGAATATGTGCCTGAGATTCAGCATTTGGATCCGCCGACACCAAACTGAGCTGAATATTTCCCGCTGAAACAAGTCTCGTAAATACACCTTTTGTAAGTTGGGTTAACTGAATATCATAAAAGTCGTAAACGGTATTGTGATTAATTGTAGCTTGGGTGTTTGAGCTTCTTTCTTGGATTTCGGATGGTAAACCGGTAACACCGATTTTTTTAAGATAATCCAACGGAATAGGGCTATAGACTTCCATTACTTTTGCTGCTTTATTACCAACAACAATCTCGCTAGCGCTTCCTTTTTTCTGAAAAATGAAATCCATTCGCGGAGTGCCACTATGGGTGCCATCTGGCTCTTCCCGCTCTTTTGCCATCATTACTTGGTCGTTCCCTTCACCAATAAGATTAATGGTTCCTTCCATGACAATCAAAAATCTATCCTCGGTCAAATTTTCATTAGGTACCGTGATATCCGGTGCTAGTTCTAGCACACTGACTAAATTTCCATTTCCCCAGAACATTTTAGCCATGACACCTGGATATAATTGTAGACTATCCAAACCTTGAATATTTTCAACTGTACCCACCTCTAAATTGGGATTTATTCCTGTAGAAGGCTGGTTCGGCAGTTCCCTTACTTTGAGTCCATATTCCTTTATCAATTCGTTATTTCGTTCTTCCCATTCTGGTCTGGAAGTAGAATTACAACTATAAATTGATATTAACAGAAGTAATATGGAAACAGCTTTCAAATTATAAGAAATACGATTCATGCTATTTTATTTTTCAGTGGTTATTTATTTTGAACTATGATTGTTTGGAACTACATATGTGTTAAATGCATTACTTAAATAAAATCTGTGCGAATTTAAAAATATCATGTCGCCAAACGGGCCATGAATGCCCTCCAGGATATTCGCTATACTCATATTTAATCCCCATTTCGTCAAATTTCTCCATCATCACTTGACAATTTTGGTAGGCAATATCCTCTTCACCTCCCATGGAAATAAAGAAGCGGTCCAAGTTGCTATTGATTTTCTCGGTATTCTCTTTCATAAAATCATATTGTGGGCCCGACAGTTCATCGTTATTGGCGAACCATCCTGAACTGAAAACCCCTAAATAAGAGAACATGTCCGTATTCTGAATACCTGCATAAAGTGTCTGTAATCCTCCCATGGAAAGTCCGGCCAAAGCCCTGCTGTCAGCATCTGTCTTTACGCGATATTTATCTTCAATAAAAGGTATCGCACCTTGTTTCAGTTCATTTTCAAAAGCCTTCAACGAATTTTCATTGAACCCGGCAAGACCGCCTGAGGAAACATTTCCGTCTAACATTGCTATTATCATCGGTTCCGCTTCCTTTGCAGCAATTAGATTATCTAAGATTAGATTCGTTTTACCTTGATTGGCCCAGCCCCGTTGGTCTTCCCCGCCACCATGTAAAAGGTAGAGTACCGGATATTTGTCGGTGGACCCATCATATCCTGGGGGGGTATAAACATACATTTCTCGCCAAGAACGGGAAGCTTCGGAATAATACTTGTTAATGCGAATATCCCCATGTGGAACATCCTTTAGGCTGTAGTAATCATCTCCTTTAAAGGGAATCTCAATACCACTTGCCATACGGCCCATTCCATAAAAAGATTCGCTAGCAGGGTCTGCAACCGCCACACCATCAATTATAAGGGAATAGTAATGAATACCTTCTGTGATGGAGTCCGTTGTAACGGTCCAAAACCCTTCATCGTCCTTCACCATGTCGTATTTTTTGCCAAGGTCTATTTGCAGTTGTTTTGCATCGGGTGCCTTGGTCTTGAAAATAACTCGCTTATCCGGTAGTATTTGTGGATACTTTAAATTTCTAATATTGGTGCTTGCAGGCAAACCCAATACACTGTATTTGTTGAAAAGAGATTCATTGACCGGTTTGAACAATAGTTGTGAGAACATGTACAGGTCATTTTTCCAAACCTCAAAATCATGACCGCCTGGTTCTACATAAAAAATATGGGGTATGTCGTATTTGTTCAAGTAATCACTTGTTCGTTTGCTAAAGGGCATTAGGCCATCGGCATCGCCACAACTGATCCACAAGACTTCCAAATCCTTTGCCTTTTCAGGATTTGGCAGTAATTCTTCAGGTGTTTTTGTATTTGGAGCCGATGAAAATGCGCCTACCCAAGAAAAGGTATCCAAATTACCTAGTCCAAAATTCAGTGTTTGTCCACCACCCATAGATAGGCCTGCAATGGCACGGTGCTCTTTATCTTTGTGGACTTTGAATTTTTTCTCGATATATGGAATTAAATCATTTAACAAATCCTTTTCAAAAGTGGCAAAAGCGGCCACTTTGTCCTCTGAAAAAATATTACCAACGGCACCGTCGTCTTTCATGGCCCTACCGTTTGGCATGACCACAATCATGGGTTCCAATTTTCCTTCGGCGTAAAGATTATCCAAAATTATTGCCGGAGCTCCATTTTTATACCATTCTTTTGAATCACCACCAATCCCGTGTAATAAATATAAAACCGGATAACGTTTTGATTTTGTATATCCTGGCGGCGTATAAATTAGTGCTTTGCGGTCCGTACCCACAGTTTTGGAAGAATACATAATACTATCTATTTTTCCTTTGCCAATAGTACTTTTTACCTCATCAAATCCTTTCGGGGCTTGTTTTTCAATATCCTGTCCGTTCATAAAGGAGTAGGAGAGGACCGTTATAATTAACAGTATGAGTTTTTTTATCATGGTTCTATATGTTTCAAATTATGGTTTTAATTTCGGTGTTCTATCTGTTTTTGAATAAGATTCCGCCCTTACTTGGAATTTCGATAGTGACTTGTTTGTCCTTTTTAAGTTTAATGGTTTCGATGCTGCCATTCAATTGTGCATCATCTTGGAATACGGTCAGCTCATCACCTTTTTCAAACATGGGCAGAGTGAGATTTAGTTGCACTGTATCTTCTTGAGCATTTACGCCCACGATATACCATTGCTGACCGTGTCTTCTTGCTAGAACCAGGTATTTTCCGGGATAGCCATCCAAATAAATAGTTTCATCCCATGTGGTGGGGACACTTTTCATGAATTCTAAGGCCCAATTAGGGGCATCTGTCAAGTTATTGGGAGTTAAGGCGAAGAACTGAACGGGATTTTGATAAAGGACAGCGGTTGCCAATTGAAATACATCACTTGTCAATCGTTTTTGACCTTTTTCATTTTCTTTGTTAAAAAATTTGTTGAGTACCGTTCCACCAAATTCCATACTACCCACGGTGTTCCTCATAAAAGGATGGAGGGTTGCATAAAACGCTTCCTTTTCCCTAACATCTTCTGAAAAGACTAACATTTCCGATGCTAAAACCGCTTCGCTTCCTGCAAAATTGGGGAACATCCGTTCCCATCCGCGAGGTAAAGTGGCACCGTGAAAAACTACCATCAGTCCGTGGTCATTGGCATCGGATAAGATATCCTCATACAAACGCATGGTTTCTTGTTTATCGCCTCCGAAAAAATCTGCCTTAATACCTTTAACCCCAACTTCTTTTAACCATTTCATTTCCTTTTTACGGGCGATGGACGTGTTCATTTTATTCTTGGGTGTTTGAAAAGCGTCGTTTGCGGTACCGTTAGAATTGTACCATAGAAAAACGTCTACGCCTTTACTTTTAGCATAGGAAATCAATTCCTTCATTTTATCGTAACCTATGTTTTTATCCCACCATGCATCGATCAAGATGTACTCATAGCCCATTTCTGCAGCCAGGTCAATATATTCCACCTGATCTTCATAGTTCATGCTGGCATCTTGCCAGATAATCCAACTCCAAGTTCCACGTCCGTATTTATAATCTTTGCTAGGTTTGTACAAAGGTTTTACCACATCAAAGGGAATTGTGGTTTCTACAATCGGCTTTAAGGTTTCGCCCACCGTAATTGTTCTCCAAGGGGTAAAGCCGGGCAGACCCATTTGTGCACCGGAACTTCCAAACCCATTATTTTGTCTGTCGTTAGGAAAGTCAACTGCAAAAGCACCTTTTTTAAAATTGCTTAAGTGTGAAGCCGGATACTGACTATGAACCCCTGTTTCGCTGACCAATACCCACAAATTATTTTCTGTCCGAAACAGTCCCGGAAATACATATCCTTGCCTAGCTTTGGTTTCTTCTAGAGGGATATCTTCTCCATATCCACTTTCATAACTGGGAGCCGTACGGGCAAATCCGGTCATAGGAGTCATCATGTTCGATAAAAAACTTTTTGTTTTTTCGGGGAATCTGAAACCGGTTGCTTCCGTTTTTACTACGGTACTTATATGCGCTTCTTGCGGATATATTTTATACCGAAAAGCCACATCGTTATTACTGATGTTGAAAATTAAATCAAAGGCATTTACCCCATCTTTTAAGAACGTAAAGACCGCTTGGTTAGCTTCGTAGGTTACTGAACTTTTTTTTATGTTGTCCAAGGAATACGAATCGCTGACCGTGGTTAGGACCAGACTATCCTTTAAAATGAGGTTCGTTGTAAAATCTCCTAGATTAGTATCAAGCCCTAATGGTGCGTTCAAAAGAAAGGGTTTACCATCGTAGGAAAGACTATAGTTGGGTCTTCCGTTCTCTGTTTTGACCGTCAACTGTATCTTATTATCCGGACTAGAAGCCTTCAATTCAACCGCCGTAGGGCCATTGCCCAAAATCTGTAACATCTGATCGGCATAACGCTTCCCTAATTTACGATATCCCGAGGCGGAAAAATGTAACCTATCAAAAATACCTTCACAGCCATCGGAAGGAATTACAAAGGAATTGGGAATCACATCCGGCAAGGTATTTATGATTTCGTTCATGCTCGCACAGGCTCCGTTTTGGTCCTCACCCAAAACTTCTCCGGCCAAAAGCGGAACATTTTCACCTTTTAGGTTGAGGTCGTTCAACAAATCTTCATATACCTCTTTTACTTTTTGTGGCCATAAGGTATCTCCCGTATTCGATTCCCCTTGATGCAAAAGAATTCCTTTTATCACCCCATCTTTCTGTGCTTTTTTTGCCAGTTCTACTAATCTTCCATAAGGATTGCCTCCGTATTCGTTGATCCAGTTTAGCATCCAATCTGGTGCTGTCTCTACGTAACTTTTGTAATTGTCTTTATCGTAAAGCGCAATCTTACAACCACCAACGGCCACATTGATAACTCCTATTTTAACACCCTGTGGTGCGTTTTCTGCCATTTTACGGCCAAAGTAGTCAGAAGGGGATAGTCCTGCATTGCAACTTGCCAAAGGAGGTACGGCCGGATACCATTCTCCCATGGTCCTGTTTAAATCGGGACAATCCATCGGACTCATCATCTGGAACCCGGAGACTGGAATAGTATCCATGGCTTCTGCCTGCGTAGCTCCTTGCATGTTCGATTGGCCAAAGCAGAGATAAATATGAAAATTCGGGTCTTGTGAAAATGCTTTTTCGCTTATAAAAAAGCAGATGGTTAAAACCATTAGCCCTACTATATTTTTCATGGTGTGATTTTAAGTGATTCCGTAAGTACTTTTTAAATGTTTATTGTCCTAATCCAGTACAATATCGTTACCTGATGTTGCATATAATCCTAAAAGGGCGCCAGTAAAACCACCGGCTACATCGGTTGAAAGAATATCTCCAGAAACTGTTCCACCAACCGTTTTGAAATCGGAACCGTTTACCGCATAACTGAATTGATATTTATCTCCCTCTGCTGATATTTTCAAGTCAATTGGGCTGTTCAAATCAATCGGTTCATTTGCGATGATTTCGGAAACTATTTCGCCACGTCTATCTGGTTTGCTGTTTTTCTGAAGTACTAAATAATTTTCCTTTCCTTTCTTTGTGATACCGAAAACATAATTGGAACCTTCATTTTGATAGGCTGTAACTCCGGCCATATCTTTTTCCGTTTTGGGTTGATATTCCAACGTAGTGGAAAAGGAAAAGGTTTTATGCTGTTGCCGATGAAATAAAGTTGAGGTAGGTTTTCGCTCTTTGATGTTGGTGTTAAAAGGGGTGATTTCCAAGCCTTTCTTGGTTTTTTTGATGAAGGCTTCTCGTGTTCCCCTTAAACCAATCCATCTGAAATCCAGCTTATCCGAAGAAAAATCTTCCTCATAGGTGAAGTTTCCATTGGGTAAAAAGCCATCTTGACCGGTTTTATTGGTTACCCCTTCTGGCATTTCCAGCTTTGGCTCCATAGGCACTAATCCATTTTCGAATACAGGAAATTCACCCGACCAATCCACAGGAAGAATGAAGGTCTCCCTACCTGTATTCACACGATTTTCTTCATTGGGTCTAATGGCCAGGAACACACCGTAATATTTATCATCTGGACCTTGAACCAAATCAGCATGACCGGCCCAGTCTACCATATTTTCTCGGTCTTTTGGAAAATAGCGTTGTGTCAAAATCGGGTTACTTGGAGCAGGAATGTAGGGTCCCTTCGGACTATCACTTTTAAATATCACCTCACTATGCCAGCCTCCAGTTCCTCCTTCGGCACACATTAAATAGTATTTACTATCTTTTTTATAGATATGAGGTGCCTCGATCCAAATAGGCTTTTCGGAAATATCCACACCACCATCAACGATGATTTGATCCGTACCGGCAATTACTTGATCTTTCTCAGTATCATATTCCCATATTTTGATGACCCTATGTCCATTGTACAGTTCTTTTCCTTCATCCGGCGCATCATTATGAACGATGTACCCTTTGCCATCTTCATCAAAGAAAATTGAGGGATCAATACCACCAAAATCCAGCTTAATGGGACTGCCCCAACCTTTCATAGGATCTTTTGTTTTTACGATGATATTTCCTAGTCCACCGGAAAATGCTGTTACTATCATATAAAAGGTATCATTATGAGGATTGTAAGTTATGCCAGGAGCATAAACACCTTGACTAATACCAGTATCATGAGGGTTGAACTCAGAAATGTCATCTAAAACACCGCCTAAATCAGTCCAGTTGACTAAATCTTTTGAGTGAAAAATGGGTACTCCGGGAAACATGGCAAAAGAGGAGCACACCATATAATAATCATCCCCTTTGCGAGTAATGGCTGGGTCTGGATAACAACCTTGCAAAATCGGGTTGAAAAATTCATCGTTTTCCAAGGTATATTCGTTGTATACATCATCATTACCTTCATAGATGACTTTGGTAAAGATGGGTTCGTTTTTTTTAGGAGGATAGGAACTGTATTCCGCAACAGTAAAGCTTACCATTGCAAACAGCGATATTACGGCCATTGCTAAAAGTGAATTTTTTTTTCTCATTTTTTAAGTATTCAAAGTATTTGTATTAATTTTTATTTATCTGTCCAGTAATTATGTGCCCAAGCAATCCAGGTACTCCAATTGGGACCGGTGCTATGACCACCCGCGTGTTGTCTAAAAGCTATTTCACCATCGGTCATGGCTCTGCCCATTCCAGGATATGTGCTCGTTGGAAGTCCGTTTTTACCCAGTAGTTCATAAACTGGCCCGGCTTCCACTCCAGCTAAGAACATCCCTTTTCCGTCAACCCAATTTCCTTCGATGAGCGGGGAACCCACGCTAATGAAAACGGGTCTTGGAGCGCAAAGGGCAATCAGCTCATGCGCATCTACGGGTAAATCATTAACATTTAGTGTACTGGCATATTTTATGAAGTTTCCACTAAACCAATGATATTCTCCACTAGAAGCTAGATTTTCTACCATTTCCCCAAAATTTCTGCGTAAAAGTGAAGCGCCTCCAGCACCTGAGGAGCCTATAAATCCAAGGGAGAATCTGGAGTCAAAAGCCATGGTGACCAAAGCCGCCTTGCCATATCTGGAGGTGCCCTCTATTCCTATCCTGTCGGCATCAACTAATGGGTCGGTTTCAAAATAATCCATGGCCTTTTCAGCACCCCAGGCCCAAGCCCGTAGCACACCCCAGTCCTCTGGACTTCTATTTTGTCCTTTGTTGACTAAACCAATTATTCCTGAGGTTAATCCCGCTCCATTATCCGCTTGAACTGTTGATGGCACCAATATGGCATAGCCCCAATTTTGAGAGATGAGTTGTTGCTTCCATAAGGGTTCATAGGACGATATAAAATAACTGTTGGGTTCCGCGGGCGGTGGACCAAAAGGCCAATTGATAAATCCGAAACGGGTGACTAGGGGTGTGGCTTGCTTCAAATCTTTTGGAAGACCAATTAATAATTCAATAGTCACATCTATCTTTGGGTAAGCAGCATTATTTACTTTACCCAGAAGCAATCTTTCCGTTACAGGATAAGGACCTGCCATGGTATCTTTTTCCGAAACAACGCTCCAAGAAACATTGGGTATATTCTCGGGTTTGCGACCGTACATATCCGTTTCAAACTGTGCTACTATTTCCGGTCTTCTATTATTCCACCAAGCTTCCTCCGTTGTTACCTGAGTTCCATTTGAAGTAACTAAAGGGCCAGGAAGGGTGTAGGGGACAACTTTGCTTTCATCGGTATTCGCCGCATTCGCGTCCGAAGGATTACCGGAAGGTCCGGGACGATTAGGAATGGTGATACCCAATTCCTCCTTCATTTGGGTAAAATCTTGTTGGGTGTATTTGGCGATACTGTCCCTTGACAGCGTATTAGTTTGGGCACTTATTTGCAGTGCGCTTAAAACTATAAAAAAGTAAAGTAGTTTTTTCATATTTATTGATTTACCCAATTTTTTCCTTCATCGCTCCTTCGCCATTCAAAATAGTTGTTGAGCACATTTAAAGAAGCCTCACTGGGAACCGGACCTACATGTGGTTCTTGTTGAAAATACATAACTTTAGGATTTTCCTCGCTAAACTCAGGCCATTCTGGAAGGGTATCTCCGTTTGGATTACCGTATTTCGTAAAATTTGTCCAGTAGGTGCCCATTGCTTCGGAAATTGAATGATCCGATGTCGACAAATCAGGATTGTTTTGATCCAGATTTTGGAAAACGTAAGCTACTTCCTGACCGTGTGGAGAACCATACCCAAATCTTTCTGAATCCTCGGAATATTCTGGATGTTGGTCAAAATAGTAATAGTACACTTTGGAATTTCCATTTTTTGATTGAATCCTGGCCCAACTCCAGGTATGCCAGCCAAAAGCAGCATCCCGGGCCAAATCCCTAGCAGTTTTGGGAACGGAATTTTCACCTAAAGGATAGGCCTCCAACAAATCTTCGGAAAACTGGCCATATCTGTTTTCAACGTTTGCCATAAATTCCTCTGGAGTTTTTTCTCTGGAAAAGCTGGCACCTTCATCGGAATTGTACCCGATCAGTACCGGTACATCATTAAATTTTCCTTGTTCGTATAATTTATATTGGTCATCAGGTATCACATGTCCGTCGATAATGGGCCAAGCACCTCCCATACCCATACCCATAGGTAGTTTATCCACGGGAGTATTTCTTAAATCCTGTAAGGATGCGGCTCCTACTTGTTCGGCATAAGCCAATCCTTCTTTTTCTGCTACGCCTAAGGTCTTCATGTTTTCCCCTGGAAATGTTACTGGTCTGGACGGACCAAAGGAACCGCCACTTTGAGAAATGGCACCTTGAAACAAACCTTTTGCCAATGGAGAGGCACATAACATACTCACCGATATACCTCCGGCAGATTCTCCAAAAAGGGTCACTTTATCCGGGTCACCTCCAAAGGCGGCAATGTTGTCCTTTATCCATTGCAAACCTGCAATTTGGTCTAAAATACCGTAGTTGCCGGAAACCTTATTTGGGCTTTCAGCACTGAGTTCAGGATGAGCTAAAAAGCCTATTTGACCCACGCGATAGGCGATACTGACCAAAACTACTCCTTTTTTGGCAAGGGCCGCCCCATCGTAAACAGGTTCTGAGGTAGCGCCAAAGCTAAAACCACCGCCATAAATCCATACGAGTACGGGCATTTTTTCGTCGGATGATGTAGCAGGTGTCCAAACATTCAGGTACAGACAGTCCTCGCTTTTTCCATTTTGGTCATTTCCTTGAATAGGAGCAGGGCCAAATTCGGTTGTTTCTTTAACGCCTTCCCAAGGTTTTACCGGTTGAGGGGCTTTCCATCGTAAATCACCAACAGGGGGCGCGGCAAAAGGAATACCCTTGAATATGGTAAGGCTATCTTCTACACTTCCCTGAACGATACCATCGTCAATTTTGACTTGACCTGGAATTGCTTCCTGCTCTTGTTTACAGGAAACAAAAGAAATTATGAGTATTACAAAGAGTGATAGTGTACTATTTTTCATAACTGATGATGTGGGATGTGGGATGTGGTTAGTTGTTTAGGTCTTTCCAAAGGTTGGGTAGAAACCTATAGTACAATAGATGGCGCCAAGTGGACCAATCATGACCTCCATTTCCGCCCACATAGTATTCATGTTCTATATCGTGATTTTTTAAACCATCGACCAGACCTTGAACCCTTGCGTTAAAAAAACCTTCCGCTTCTTTTGTTCCTTGGCCCACAAATAAATAATCTATACTATCATTCACATTGGGTGTGTTCAAAAATGGTTTTAAAGATGTTTCCGGATCAGTATCACCGGCACTCAGAATTCCAAAATTGGCAAAAAGATCAAGTGACCTAAAACCTATGAACATACTATGACGCCCTCCCATGGACAATCCAGAAATAGCCCTTCCATTTGGGCTTTCAATCGTGCTGTAATTTTCATCAATGACCGGAATAACATGATTTCTTAGTTCTTTTTCAAAAATATCAAAAGTCAGTTCGGCATGTTCCGGGTGATTTCGATGCACCACCTGATTGTTGGGTATGGCAATAATCATTGGTATTACTTTATTTTCAGCCAACAGATTATCCATAATTAAATTCACCCTTCCATCATATATCCAATTGGAGGGTAGTTCGCCGCTCCCACCAACTAAATAAAGTACTGGATATTTTTTTTCTGAATCATATCCGGGTGGTGTGTAAACATACAATTCACGTTCGCCATGGGTAACATCTGAATGGTAAATGTGACGCGTGACATTTCCATGGGGTACATTTTTCGCATCATAATAGGCTGGGCCGTCTCCATGTACGATTAACTGACTATAGGGAGGCATGGCCGTAAATGCTGCTTGAGTATTGTTCGGGTCGGCCATTTGAACGTCGTCTACCCTTAAATGATATGCATACATATCAGGCGGAAGTGGACCAATGGTTAATGTCCAAAGACCATCGTTCCCTTTCGCAAAGGGAATTGGCTCTCTCCCTTTACCTAGCGCAGTATTGATTGCTCCCGGATTTAATTCTACTTTTTGTGCGTCTGGAGCCATCAATCGAAAAGTAACGGTTTGGTCATCATGCACCTCAGGAGAGTTTACTCTTGCACTAAGGGTATTAACCCTTCCGTGTCCTTTTGAGGGTTATAGTCAAGATTGACATTCGCTTGCTGACCAAAGCAAAATGTTGCCGTTACTAGCAAAGCCGATACAAAAATCCGAAAAGAAAAATTCTGAAAAATCATAGTAGTGTTTTAAAATTTCATTAAGTGCTTCAATTTTTAAAAAGAAGCTGTGCATATTGATGAAGGCTTCTACGCCAGGTCAGCCATTCATGGGCTGTCTTCGGTGATTCGTAAAATGTATATTCAATTCCTTGTTTGTCAAGCATGTCCTTAAAAGCGCCTATAGAACCAGGGAAAGGGTCCGGTTCTTGGTACCCATACTTAGAAAGTATACATCCATTTTTTCATCAAGCGATGCGCCATTGTCAAATACCCCATTCAAGAAAGTGGCAGTGTTTATGGCATCACTACTTGGGTAGTTGGAAGTGCCACTGAAACCTCCGTAGGAAGCAAAGGCATCCAAGTTGTTCATGCAGATACGCATGGTCTGGTTGGCTCCCATAGAGAGACCTGCAATGGCTCTCTGCGTTCGGTCCGTTTTGGTCCTGAATTCAGCATCAATCATAGGGATGATTTCGGTCATCATTACTTCCTCAAAAGCAGAGGCTGGTCTACCACCTGCCTGGCTTTTCTCTAGTTCTTCCTGTCTGTATGCATAGCCGTTATCCATTACGATAATCATTGGTTCCGCTTTGTTTTCGGCTAGAAGATTATCTAATATCAAGTTTGTGTGCCCTTGGGAGGCCCAACCCGTTTCATCCTCAAAACTTCCATGTTGTAAATAAAGTACAGGATAACGTTTGTTCGCTTCTTCAAGGTAGTTTGGTGGGGTATATATAAAACAACGCCTCCATGCTTGGGTGATTTCAGAGAAATAGATTTTTTCCGAAACGAGGCCATGGGGTACGTTTTTAAGGGCGTAAATTTCCTTATCGCTTGCTGGAATTTCTATTCCGCTTCCCCATCGGCCCGCACCGTAGTAATATTTGGTACCGGGATCAGGAACCGATGCTCCATCCACATTTAATTGATAATAATGAAATCCTTCATCTTGTGGTCCCGATTCCCCGGTCCACATTCCGTCTTCATCCTTGATCATTTCATATTTGATACCTCCGATATCCAAACGGACATCAGTGGCATTGTGGGAGCCAAAATCTGGGCTCTCACTTTCCGTTCGGGATTGACCTGCGGAAATTCTTTTCCGGGCTGATTCGTCACCGATTGTTGGTACCCATCACCGCTTTTGGATTGTGCAAAACTATATCCATGTGCAAAAAATGTGATGAGCGCCAAAGTAAAAATGCTGTTTTTCATGTGTTCTCGGAATTCAGAATCTTACTTGGTAAATAATGAAGATTTATTTCAAACTGCAACACCAGGTCTAAAATAGTGGGCCGTACCTTCAGAAATATATGAAACTACAGGATAACCTGCCTCCTTTAATTTCTCTGTAGCTGCTTTTATGGCTTCGGGACGTTCTTTGCTTCCACAACTTAAAAATATAAGTTTTACATCTTCTTTGTCAACATCTTCAGGAGCGTATGTGCCGCCACTTAATAAGCCGTAATAAGAGAAAACATCTGGTTTGTTTAAGGTAATCATCTTCGTTTCCATACCTCCCATTGAAAGTCCCGCCATTGCCCTATGGGATGCATCGGCTACGGTACGGAAATTTTTATCCACATAAGGAATCAGTTCTTCCACCATAACGGTTTGGAAAGGAGTAATGTCAAAATTCCGAAGTCCTCCAAACTTGATTTAGTTCAGTCATTCCGTAGGTCATTACAATGATAAAGGGTTCGATTTTACCCTCTGCAATAAGATTATCCATAATCAAATTAGCGTGACCTTGATTACTCCAGGCGGTCTCATCCTCGCCCCAACCATGTTGCAGGTATAAAACTGGGTATTTCTTATTTGGATTTTCAGCATATCCAGGTGGTGTATAAACAAATGCGCGACGGGAAGTATTTGTACTTCTTGATGGAAAAAGAATCTGTTCCACCTTACCATGAGGTACATCTTTTAAAGCATAGAACTCCTGGTCATGAGCAGGAACTTCGATACCGCTTTCCCATCGGGTGGAACCGTAAAAATTCAATGCTCCAGGGTCATTAAAGGTTCCACCGTCCACATCCACGTGGTAGTAATGGAAGCCTTCATCCATAGGTCCTGCAGTGGTACCCATCCAAGAACCGTCCTCGGCTTTGGCAAGTATCGTTCCGCCACGTCCGCCAAGCCCTAAACTTACGCGAACGCTATCCGCAGCAGGAGCATCTATTTTAAAACGGGCATAGCCTTGGGAATTAACTTGAGGATATTCTTTACCCGGTTGGTTTACCGTGGAAGGTTTAAAATCCTCAGTGATCGTTGCTTGATTTGCCTGACCAAATGCTATGGTCGTGCCTAGGCATAAAAATGAAAATAGTGCAATTTTATAGTGTCTCATGTTTTTCAATTTTTAAAGATTAACGGTGCAAATTCATGTAAACTCCTTCTCCAGACTTTGCCATTCATGGGCGGTATTTGGAGAAATA
>CAWILA010000008.1:0-694721 GCA_963836895.1 uncultured cyanobacterium
CAGGTGAGATGGCTTGCCCGCCAGAAGGTACAGGCGGTGTGTGGGGATACGAAGATTTTTTAGAACGGTTAGATGATTCGAGCGCGCCCGACTACCTCGACCTAATTGAGAGATACGGCACTTTCGATCCAGAAATCTTTGATGTGGAAGCTGCTACCGCTCGCTTGCAGGCAACGTCATAGCTTCTGTGAGGGCGACTCCTGATAGAACAGTCCAACAATGCCGACACCGGAGAGCGCGGCGATCGCACCCCAGGCCACCATCAGCCCAAACACTTCACTAATAAACAGATGGCTCACCGCTCGCAGGCTGCCGCCTACAGTCCAGCCGAGTGCGATCGCCATCGCCCAAATCCCACTGCTAAGCGGCACCCAGCGCCAGGCTCCAATCACCTGCTGGCGAATTGCTAGCCACTGCGCCACGCCCAACCCGGCCCCAACATAGCCGCCGTACAGAATCCCCAGTACGCTCCTAAAAAACAGATTCGGCGTACCGGGCGCCATCCAGCCTAGCGCCCCAATGTGAAACAGCGTAAGCGTGCCCCAGCCGAGTGTTGTTGCGATCGCCCACCGATACGACGCCCGCCAATACCAGACCGACGATTCCTTAGAAGCCAATCGCAACGTCTGCCACTGCGCTAGCCCTGTCAGCCCGCCGCCTATTAATCCCTCCATCAAGGACAGATCGCTCCGCTCACCTATCTCTACAAACAGCAAACTCCCGACAAAAGCTAGCCAGGTCAGACCCGTCCAGCCAGCCCAAAGCGTTGCGCCTTCTGCCAGTGGTACTGTCTTTAAGCCCCAGCGTTGAGAAAACGCTATCCACTGGGGCGTCATTTTGCTGAAAATGGGTTCGGAGAAGCTAGAAAATGACATGTTAATTTCTCTCGTCTGCCAGCAGCGCCCGAAAGTTCTGCCGCCGCTGCTGGGGAGACTCTGGTGTGAAATAGCTCCAGAGCGTATCCCAGTAAAAGAAGGAAACGCCCGAAAAATGATGGTCGCGGCTGCTGGTGACCTGAGCCTGGATTTGCTCAAAGGAAATGGGTCGTTGCCAGGTACCGGTCAAGATACCGATGCTCACCGGCACACGATCCATTGCAGACTGCAGTGTTTCTTTGGCCAGCTCGCTTTCAAACTTGTCGCGCTCATCTCTATATACCTGCACTACCAGCTCATCGAGCCAATCGTTTTTTAGCCAGGTGCGCCAGTCTTGCAGGTGAAAACGATAGGCAAACTTGGCAGGATTGGGAGATAGAGAAAAAATGCAGGTGGGGCAGGTGGCTTTCACTCGCTCGTGCAATACGCCAACGAACTGGCTAAACTTATCAGCTCGCCACCGAATCCAGCTAGCATCGCCAGCGTCAGCGGGTGGATACTCGCCTTCGTGCTCTGCGCGGTAGAGCGACACGGTGTAGTCGTCGTAGCCAAAAGCCACCGGTAGGCTGAAGTGATCGTCAAACTGAATGCCGTCTACGCTGTATTCGGTGACTACTTCTTCGACCAGTGCAAGCATCAACGCCTGAACGTCAGGATGCAGCGGATTGAGCCAGCCTAGCCTGGAAGGGGCACCGCTACTGAGCAGCCGACTGAGAACGCCACGCGGTTTGGACGGGCCCTCTTCAACCTCGGTGCCCGCTGTAAAAGTGGCTTCGTGGAGATAGGGCGAACCGTTTTGCCTGAGTGTGAGCCAGTCTGGATGCTGCTGAGCTAGTCGGGACTGTAGCGGCACCATAAACCCATATTCAAACCAGGGGATGACTCGCATATCGTTTTTGTGACCGAGGCGAAGCATTTCTGCTAGCGGCTCTTCGGTAGGGTGAGTAAGGGCCATAAGGGGTGCGATCGCATGACCTGTGAGCTGCTTTAGCGTCCTGCTGTGGTAGAAGCTTTTGCCCCGGTTCCACACCACGGGGTACAGCGTATTGAAGCGCATATCTGCCAGCTGCTGCACCGCCCGCGAGATTCCCCAGGGGGCGAACAGTACGCTGCTTGCGACGTTGGTAATCCACACGCCCCTAATTTCTGATTCTCGGATATGCGATCTGCGTAGTTTTGTTTGAGGCGCGCTAGCTGCTGTAACCGGCTGCATCTGATGTAGCCGGGTTTGAATCAAATCCTCGTTTGGCTGAGGGCCGCCAATTAAAGCTAGCAGCAAGAAAGCAGCTAGCGAAATTAGGGCAAGCTGCTGCGCGGTAAGACGGACCCAGTAAGAAATGAGCTGCTGAAGTGCATGGGTAAGCAAGCGCATGTGGTCTGGGGATGAAAGTGGTGAAAAGCTCAACTTTAGGTTTCCCTATCGATGTTCTGAGATTGAGCTTGAAATCAAATTATTTTGCCACAATAATTTATTAATAGCGAGGCGTCAGCCCTGTGATCTGGCCGGTGATCTGGCCGGTGATCCAGCCAGTGCTTCAGCCATGGCTATCCCAGATAGGTAGGCGGCTTCAATATCTCGACTCTTATCAGTGCTGCTGGTGCACCAGTCTCCGCCGCAGACTAGAGTATCGCCGATAGACAGCACCGGCTGAGGATAGGGCTGGCGAACATAGGCGTAGCGCCAGCGATGGATTTGAAACCAGTCCGGCTGAGCAATCCAGTCGCCAAACTTGCGGGCGTTGGCGCGGAGTAGGACGGAGGCTGCCGGTTGCAGGTCGCCCACGTCCAAATACTGCTGGGCGAATCCGGCCTTACTCTGGATGACGAGTGTGGTTTCGAGCTGAGTAGGCTGTGAGGCGGCTGTGGCAGAATCTGTGCGCTTGCTGCTGTCAAGACAAGTCCAGCCGGTAGAGGTCCCAACGGTATCGGTTACCATCCAGCCGCTAGCATCGAACGGACCCATGTCTTGGCGATTGCCGTAGCCCGCTAAAACGGTGAGACGTGCCTCGTAGGAGACGGCTTGAATGGCTGCTAGGGCCGTTGAGTCCAGCGCTTCGGCAGGGCAGGTGGTGAGCAGGTCTGCGGCTTGCGGAGCGGGAATGGCGATCGCACATCGCTCGGCTATCACTACCTTGCCATCGTCGCACTCAATTCGCCAGCCGCCGCCGTCTGCGTGATCGTAGGGGCTAAGGTAAATGGCCCGGTAGCCAGTGAGCAGCGTGTCGTCGGATGTGAAGCCGCGAGCGAGGTACCTGGCGATCGCACTCATCCCATTTCTGGCCACGTACACCGGGTCTGCTTCTACCTTAGTTAGCTTGTTGTGAGCCTGTAGCTCGTACGCAGTCACTAGCCATGGCTTGAGTACGCCTGCTGCAATAAGTTCTTCGGTGAGCGGCTTGAGTGCGCCTGCCGCACCGGGCCAGTAGCGCAATCCATGATCTACCCGCACGTTTTCATCTTTCTCGGTGACCACACGTCGAGTTGCCATTCGTCCGCCGAGTCCTCTCGACTTGTCGAGTATGCACACCTGATAGCCAGCCGCTTTCAGCTGCCGCGCGCAGGTAATCCCAGCTAGCCCAGCTCCAATAATGGCGATGTCCCACATAATGCGCCGACCCTCTTATACTGATCTATATAAATTCAACTTGCGACATTCAGCGGCTGGTGACATCGTCTCAGCCCTTTGGACATTAAACGGCATATGAAGACGCAGCAGCCAAAGCCTGTAGATCACTTAAGGGATGAGTTAAGAAGTGGCCTAGAACTCGCCACTGATGACGAACTTTGCGACATGGCCCAGCTGCTGTTTCAGCCTAAGTTCAATCCGTTAGATTATCTGTATACGCCGCAGCCAGTTGACATCAGTAAGCATTCTCGCGAAGACCAAATTGCGCTACTAGAAGAGCGATTCCGCTTTTTGGCTGCCGACGGCATGACGGTGCTGCGTCACAAAACCCATAGGGTGAGCTATCACCAAACGCTTCTACAGGTGTGCCGCTATCTGAAAATGCGTGGCTACACAGCGCTGTCTACAGCAGAGCTAGAGTCAGAAGTCTTTTTGGTTTTGCTAGAAAAAGCCTGGCACCGACTGCCCAGGCGTGAGCAGCAGCAAATGAGCCGACAGCTGCGCGGTGCTATCGTCAACACCGAAGAATTCACCCGGCTACCTGACACGCTCAAGAAAAATCCGCTGGCGCTGCTGGCAAAAGGAAGTAGCGCCCTCATGGTGAGCGCAATGGTACGCCCCTGGCTGCTTCGCCATATCTCTAGTCAGCTGGCGATGCATGTGGCTCGCTATCAGGTAGCCAAGCAGGCGCTGGTAAAAGGTGGGCTCACAGCCGCCGCCCAAGTACAGTCGAGGGCAGCTGTGCAGATGGCCGCTCGCGGTGCCTGGCTCAGCTCCGCTCGCTATGGCGTAGTCAGAGGTGCTTTTGCCTGCTTAGGCCCAGCGCTGTGGACGTGGTTTTTAGCAGATTTGGGCTGGCGAGCCGTGGCGACGAACTATGGTCGGGTAATTCCGGCGGTGTTTGCGATCGCGCAAATCCGTCTCACCCGCGCTCAGTTCGACTATCTACCCGCCTGATCTGAGAAGACTCCTTTTAAGACTATGACAGCCTCCCCTTCTCCGTCGCCTCACGAAGACTTCTACGCCTTGCTAGGTCTTCGTCCTGGTGCTTCAGTACAAGCGGTACGCCGGGCCTACCGCGACCTGAGTAAGCTCTACCATCCCGACACCACCGAGCTTGAAAGTGCGATCGCCACCGTAAAATTCCAGGCACTCAACGAAGCCTACGCCACCCTCAGCAGCCCCGAAAAGCGTCTCGCCTACGACTACAAAGTGGGCTACTCGCGCCTTTCAGTCATGCAGCCACTCAGCCAAAACGCACCCAGTGCCAAAGCCTACAACCCCACAGACAGCGCCTACCTGGACCCCACAGATCGCCCCCTCTCCGCCGGAGAACTTTTCGCACTATTCATCTTAGGCATCACCTTCATCGCCTGCTTAATCCTGGTATTCACAATGGGCTTAGCCGAAAGCAAGCTACCCATCACCCAACCATCCACGTACTCCCAAGAAAGTCCCGTCATTAACTCCGCCCAATCCACAGCGCCAAAAACGCCCCAAACAGAAACCCCTGACACCGTCTCCAGCTTCCAATAGACAAGACAACCCAACTCCACAGGGTGTTCTATCTCCCCCTCCCCATTCCCTATCCCCTCCTTCCCAACATGTCTCCCGCCTCCACCCCCCTCTACAGCCATCCCCTCCCCGAAATCGAATCCTGGCTCACTGGCCTCGGCGCAGAGCGCGACGAAAAAGATCTCAGCCAGTGGCGATTTTCCAGCACAGGCTGGACCGCAGAGCTGCGGCTAGATGTGGATTCCATCGTGGTGTACTACGCCAGCAGCGACGGCAAAGCCGTACAGCGCAGCTTCAAGTACTCACTAAGCCGAGCCGACCTGGAAAAGGTAATCTTCTCAGGCCCTTAGTTGCTAAAGCTGAAGACCCCAGCCGAGGGCACATAAGACGCGGAAATATCCTCAGACAATCCGTCCCCTATTCCCTATCCCTCATCCCCTATCTCTAAAGGCAGATATTCCCTTCTCTAAATGAGAATCAAAAAGCTCTGCCACAGCTGTCATCCTCACAGACAGCATAATTAGACGTATAGGTTTCCTCTCGTTTGCCAAAGAGACCGTAGCGATTGTCTCGGATAAACTCATAGGCGCGATCGCCTCCCTTCTTTGCCCCAGGCAGCGCGCGATACGCCTGCACAAATACCGCGCCCAACGGCAGCAGACGTCCAATCTCTTCAGCGGCGTCACTGCCCTGCCACCTTTGTTGCTTGGCTTTTGCCGTACCAGGCTCAGCGTCTGGCGCAATCAAAATCATACCCATCTCGCAGTCAGCAGCTGTGATATCTAGCTGAGCCAACGTAGCCTCGTCCTGCATGGGAATGTAGCCGAACCGCTGACCGCGATCGAGTTTTTCGAGCAGCTGCACTAGGGTGACGCATAGGTTACAGTTGCCGTCGTAAATTACTTTGTACATATAAAAAGTGATGCCTGATACTGAGTAAATGTCGTCTGAAATATATTCAAATATGACAGGAAGGTAATTTTCTAGAGGTAATTCCTTAACCTGGCCTTTACTTATAGTCGCTACGTTTCAGTCAGAATGCGACTATGCGTCTGTTCCGTACGTCTTCATGAAGTCACTTGAGGCGCGTTTATCCGCAAGCCTTCTTTCAGGGCCGTACGATTTGAATTTTGGTACTTTTTAAGGAGTGATAGGTTTCCATGCAGTTTATTAATCGACTGGGCGCTCGTTCCGCCCGTCTTGCGTATTCTTTCTCTATTTTAGCGCTTACAGCTAGCCTCGCAGCTTGTGGTGGTACGGCGACTACTGATGGTGACCCGGTTGCTGACGCGGGTGCAGCGGACGAAGGCGTATCTGGAGAAATCCAAATTGATGGCTCTAGCACCGTCTATCCCATCTCAGAAGCGATGGCTGAAGAATTTCAAATTGCCAACCCTGGCACTAACGTAACTGTTGGCGTTTCTGGTTCTGGCGGCGGATTTAAGAAGTTCTGTGCGGGTGAGACCGACATCTCTAATGCTTCTCGCTCTATCAAGGACGAAGAAGTCGCACTTTGTGACGCAGCGGGCATCGAATTCTACGAGGTTCCTCTCGCTTACGACGGTATTACAGTCGTGGTTTCTCCAGAAAACGACTGGGCTACATGCCTTACTACTGAGCAGCTCAACATTGCCTGGTCTCCCGATTCGGAAGGCTCTGTCGACAACTGGAACCAAATCGATCCCTCTTTTCCTGACGAACCTCTAGAGCTGTTTGGCCCTGGTACAGACTCTGGTACATTCGATTACTTCACAGATGAAGTTAACGGTGAAGAAGGTGCTAGCCGTGGCGACTATACCGCTAGCGAAGATGACAACGTCCTCGTGACAGGCGTGCAAAACTCAAGTGGTGGCATGGGCTACTTTGGCTACGCCTACTACGAAGAAAACCAAGACTCTTTGAAATCGATTGAAATTGAGAACGAAGACGGTGAATGTATTGCACCATCTACAGATTCCATTGCAGACGGTTCTTACAACCCTATGTCTCGTCCTTTGTTCTTCTATGTGAAGAAAGAGTCTTACGACAATAAGCCTGAAGTGAAGGCATATGTTGACTATCATCTAGATCCTGCCAACGGCGAGCTGGTACAAGAAGCAGGATATATTGCTCTGCCAGATGCTGATTTGGCGGCTTCTAAGGCCATCATCGACGACGGTAAGTTGGGTAAGGATCCTAGCTAGTCGCTTATTTAGCTGAGCTATTTGTAGCTGAGCGCTAGGCAGCAAAAGAGGGGGAAAGCTAGGGGGCGTGTGATAAGCAAATCTCTCCTGCTCACTGGCTCTCCCTCTCCCTACCAGCGGGTTTCATCTAGCAGCAGTTTTTACTATCGCAGTTAACGCACAGTTAAGGGGTTCTTGAATGACCGCTAATGTAACACGAGATATTGCACCGGGTAGCTGGAATCCGAAGCGCGATCGCGCCAAAAATATCCAGACCATCATCAAACTAATTTGCGGCTCGTTTGCTGCTATCTCTATCCTGACGACGATTGGGATTCTCGCTACGCTTATCTTTGAGACCTTCGCCTTTTTTCAGGAGGTGCCATTCACGCAATTTCTGACAGATGCAAGATGGACGCCGCTATTTGCGAGTAAGCAGTTTGGAATTTTCGTTCTCATCAGCGCTACGGTGATGATTGCGACGATTTCTATGCTAGTAGCGCTGCCGCTAGGTCTACTGTCAGCCATTTGCCTGAGTGAGTATGCTAGCCCGAAGGTTCGTCGCATTCTGAAGCCCGTTCTAGAGATTCTGGCGGGCGTGCCTACGGTGGTGTATGGCTACTTTGCTTTGCTGACAGTAACGCCAGTTTTACAGTTCTTTATTCCTCAAGTCCAGGGTTTCAACGCGTTAAGTGCGGGTTTGGTCCTTGGGGTTATGGTTACACCGTTGGTGGCTTCTCTAAGTGAGGATGCGCTTTACTCGGTCCCCAAAGCTCTCAAAGACGGCTCCTATGCTCTGGGCGCTACCAAACGCGAGACGGTCGTTTCTGTGGTGTTGCCTGCTGCGCTCTCTGGTATCGTTTCATCCTTTATCCTGGCGATTTCTAGAGCGGTAGGTGAGACCATGATTGTAACGCTGGCCGCTGGAGCAAACCCTACGCTGGGCTTCAACCCGTTTGTACCGGTGATGACAATGACCGCGTTCATCGTACAGATCACAGCAGGTGACGCACCCCACGGTACGACTGCGTATAAGACACTCTTTGCGGTAGGTATGACGCTGTTCTTGATGACCTTCGCGCTGAATCTATTCAGCTTCTGGTTCGTTCGTCGCTTCCGTGAAAAGTACGACTAAGGAAAGCGCTCGAACAGAAGATCAATACAGATAAAGAAAACTGACGCAGACTTAGGCTATCAGCATGGCAACAAATCTTTCTTCTCGTCCTACCGATACCGATACCTTTAAAAAAGCCTCAAACTTTAGTGCGAACAACGAGCGTCGCTACGCCATAGACAAAATTTTTAAGTTTGCCGCGTGGGCGGCGACTGGTATTTCGGTTCTCATTCTGGCCTGGCTGCTGCTGACAATCCTAGTCGATGGTCTTGGCACCTTGAATCCCAACTTTCTTAAGAGCTTTCCTTCTAGAAGCGCTGAGCGGGCTGGTATCTTTGCGGCGCTCATTGGCACGCTGTGGTTGATGGCTCTAGTCGCACTCTTTACTTTCCCGCTGGGTGTGGGTGCGGGCATTTTTCTCGAAGAATTCTCGACCGATAACTGGTTCACTCGGCTGGTGGAAGTCAACATCGGTAACCTGGCGGGTGTGCCTTCTATTATTTATGGCTTGCTTGGTTTGGCCGTGTTTGTCAGGGTATTCGAGCCGATTACCGGTGGCCGTACTGTGCTATCGGGCGGGCTGACGGTCTCTTTGTTGGTTTTGCCGGTGGTGATTGTGTCGACTAGGGAAGCGCTAAGAGCCGTTCCAAACAGTATACGCTTAGCTGGCTATGCGCTGGGAGCGACTCGCTGGCAGGTAACCTGGAGTCATGTACTACCCGCAGCGATGCCAGGAATCCTGACGGGGATGATTCTGTCGCTTTCTCGGGCGATCGGCGAAACGGCGTCGCTAATTGCAGTGGGCGCGGCAGTTTATATCTCTTACATTCCCAAACTGTCTCCAAACCCTGCTGTTTTCTTAGACAAGGGTCTTCACAGTCAGTTTTCTGCGATGCCAATTCAGATCTATAACTGGATTAGCCGCCCTCAAGATGAGTTTCACTACATTGCAGCTTCGGGCATTATCGTCCTGATGACGGTGCTGCTGCTGATGAATGCGATCGCAATTTACCTTCGCAACCACTTTCAGCAAGACCAATAGAAATAAAAACTAATAGACAGCTAGACCAATAGAGCGCAAACTCAACAAACAGTCTTTCTTCCTCGATTTGCATCCTCTTAGCCCGTAGCGGCTAACTGCCTTCTCTAACCATCGTTCACTCCCTTATTCACCATGGTTTCTTCTTCTCCCTCAACATCCATCGCAGACGTTGCCCCTTCCAAAAAGATTGCGCTCAAGGCTGAGAAAGTGTCGGTTTACTACGGCAACAATCTGGCTGTCAAAGACGTGTATCTTGATATTCCCGAGCACGAGATTGTTGCTTTTATTGGGCCTTCTGGCTGCGGCAAAAGTACCATTTTGCGCTGCTTCAATCGAATGAACGACCTGATCCCTAGCGCGCGGGTGGAAGGCAGAATTCTGTTCGACGGTGAAGAGATTGGCGGTAAGCGCGTCGATCCTGTAGAGCTGCGCCGCCGAGTGGGTATGGTGTTTCAAAAGCCAAATCCTTTCCCTAAGTCAATCTACGACAACATCACCTTCGGCGCTAGAATCAACGGCTATCAGGGTAACTACGACGAGCTAGTAGAGCGCTCTTTGCGCGGCGCGGCGCTGTGGGATGAAGTGAAAGATAAGCTTAGAGAAAGCGGCCTTGGCCTTTCGGGCGGGCAGCAGCAGCGGCTTTGTATTGCACGCGCGATCGCTATTGAGCCCGAAGTCATCCTCATGGACGAGCCCTGCTCCGCTCTTGACCCCATCTCTACTATCAAAGTAGAAGAGCTTATGCACGAGCTTAAGTCCAAGTACACCATCGTTATCGTGACGCACAACATGCAGCAGGCTTCTCGCGTCTCTGATCGAACCGCATTTTTTAATGCGATCGCAACAGATCAGGGCGGCAAGATGGGCTATCTTGTTGAGTACAACCACACCCAAGCCATCTTCAGCAACCCGAAAGAAGAATACACTCGCGACTATGTATCGGGCCGCTTTGGCTAACGGGTAGTCAGTGCCTCACTGATGAAGGTGCGTTGTTTTTAAAATTAGAAAAGGAAGGGTTAGACTCACTGTCTGACTCTTTTTTTTATGCTCTGCCGCGATCGTCCCCTACCGCTTCAAAGGCCGCACTTTAAACGAAATCGAATCCTGAGCCGATTTCTCTGCTAAAGACTCCACTTTTTGCTGTTTGCTTACAGCCATCTCAGGCACTGCGCTATCTGCGTCAGAGAGAGCCTTATCTGTCTGCTCAACACTCTCTTGAACCTTGTCCACATCAGGCGCTGTAGATAGATGCTTTGCATTACTCAGCGCGGCTAGCCCCATACCGCCTAAAAGCAGCCAAATACCCGAATCATGCAAACTGCCCAGCTGCGTGACCCAGTCAAACAGCTCTACTGCCACAAATAGCAGCACAAAAGCAGACAGCCAAAATTTCATAACACCCACCTAAGAAAACGAACCTGCAAGACGAAGACTCAGTATTTCGTCAGCATACCCGGTTTCTTCGCTGAGGCGAGCGGTTTCTTTTGGGCAAACCGTACTCACACTTTGTGCCGTTTCCCCTATTCAAAGCGCTAGAGTAGAACAAGACCAAAATATTCAAATACCTTGCACAAGCCGTGGTGAGACAACAAAAAGAAGAGTCCTTTAAGGGCCTAACCCTACTATCGAGTCGTGAAATAGACGCTATGCGTCCAGCCTGCCGACTGTCCTCAGAGCTACTGGATTTTCTGACGCCGATGGTGGTGCCCGGCGTGAGCACCCAGGAGCTAGATGACGCTGCTGAAAAGTGGACCCGAGCGCGTGGGGCGACCAGTGCGCCCTTGGGCTACCCCGGTGCGCAGGGTGCGGAGGCCTTTCCGAAGTCTATCTGCACCAGCATCAATGAGGTTGTGTGCCACGGCATTCCCAGCAAAAAAGACATCCTTCAAGATGGCGACATCATCAATATTGACGTGACGCCACTGCTGAATGGCTACCACGGCGACAGCTCGCGCACGTTTCTCGTAGGCGATGTGTCTCCGACGGCCCGCAAGCTCGTAGAAGTGACCCAAAAAGCACTGTGGGTCGGCATCGAAGCCGTGAAAGCGGGCGGACGAATCGGCGATATTGGCGCGGCGATTCAAGCTTACGCTGAGTCCGAAGGGTTCTCTGTCGTTCGTGACTTTGTGGGTCACGGAGTGCACCGCACTTTTCACGCGGAGCCGCAGGTTCCTCACTATGGCGTAGCCGGTAAGGGCAAAAAGATTCGTCCAGGGATGGTGTTTACCATCGAGCCCATGCTGAACGAAGGCACGCACGAAGTCGATTTACTAGAAGACCAGTGGACAGCGGTCACCCAAGACGGCAAACTCTCGGCGCAGTTTGAGCACACCCTAGCGGTGACAAAGTCAGGCGTGGAAGTGCTGACCTATGTCCCTGCGGCGGTCGCTGTTTAGTGACACCACAAAGCCTTCACTGATGCTACATTTCCCTATTCCTCATCCTCCTCAATCACCTCATACTCCCCGTCCCAAACTGCTGTCAACAGCGCTAGCCCTCGCTGCGTCAGCGTCGCCTCATCACCACAAAGCTCCGCATCCTCCGGCGCACCTCCCGCCGCTTCGATCAAATCGCTCATCCACACGTAGCAAGGTGTTGCGGGCTGCCTGAGAAGAACTTCGAGCCTAGCCTGCCTAGCAAGCGGTAGCTGCTGCTGCAAGAGAGTGTACAGAGGGACGTTGGTGCGATGTTCTACGCCGCCAAGCACCTGCTGTAAGTACCAGGTTGCCTGACTTGGATCGAGCTGATCTAGCCGCTGCTCAACGCAGGCAAGAATGCGACCCACAAAATCGACGCCTAAATAGCTGTTGAGATACTCAGCGGGTAGCGCTGGGTCGACTTCGACTCGCTTGCATATGCTGTTCCAATCAACATCGGGGTACGCCGCTTGAAGCAGGTCAAACGCGCGATCGCTAATCTGAGCCGAGCTAGAGTTCAAATCGTAGGAGAAATCCTCTCCTGGTTTGGCACCGGCTTCTACGAGCATCCGAAAAAGTCGAACCGCATCATCCGCCATCGTGACCTACCCCATCTATCATCGCTGTTTGGCTGTACCACTGCTGCTAGGCCTAGCGTTCTTGTAAGGAATAGCTAGCCTCCCGGTACGCCGCATGTACCGCATTGACGTTGTACCAGTTCAAGAATATACGAGAGACCTGCTGCGAAAGCTGAGGATGGCCTGTGTCAATGAGCCAGCGCATGACCGGTCCCAACGTTTTTTCATTTAGCAAGCCGCCCAATGAGAGTAACCCCCAAAGAATTTTATGTAGCCAGGTCATCTGGATCATCATACGCACGTCTAGAGTCGGGTGCTTTTTATAAAACACTACGCCCATGCGCGCGCTTTGCAGCTCCCTATCAATTAGCTTTGGCAACTCCTCAACCGAGAAGGCTGGATGCCAGTGGTAGCCAACGGCTTCCGGGCACTTAATCAGCGAGAGTCCCATATTTTTGAGCCGCACGCCCAGTTCCAAATCTTCCCAGCCCCACTGCGTGAACTGCGCGTCAAACAGGCCCGCTGCGAGCAGCCATTTCTTCGCGATCGCAACGTTCCCCGTCGCAAAAAACGCCCGCGAATAGTCAGTGACTTTGAACGGTTCAGACGTCGGATCTTCAAAATTACAGGTGTTGACAACTCTCCCGTAGGTAAACACCCGCTCATTGCCTTCTTTGTAGGCTCCAGTGAGCGCGTCAGCATGGTGCTGCAAAAATCCTTCTAAAACGACCAGGTCGCTGTCGATAAAGATAACGGTGTCGCCTTTGGCCTGCTGCACGCCGAAATTGCGGGCGATCGCAGCCCCCTTATGATCTTGCTCATACAGCGCCACGTGGGGAAACTCAACTGCATTGGCCCGTATCCACTCCACCGTGCCATCAGTCGAGCCATCGTCAACCAGCACAATCTCGTAGCCCCCTACTGACCCCTCGGCCTGGAGAATCTGGTTTTCCATAGCCCGTAGGCACTTTTCTAGAATTGGCTTTCGATTGTAGGTGGGAATGACAATGCTAAAAAACATAGGTTCGATGTGAAAGGGAAATCACAGCGTATCTCAATCACATTCTATTTCATTCCGCATTGTGTCTATACGAAAAGTAGCCTTTTCGCTATCTGAGCAATTGCGTCCGTTGAGAATGGATTTCTTTCAGGCGCACCACACTGCCATAATATGAAGCGGAATCACTTCATATACGGACACAACCAGCTATGGGCCGCGCAGATAAAGTTGTTTTGGCATATTCAGGTGGTGTTGATACCACCGTCTGTATCCCCTACTTGAAAGAGGAATATGGCGTCAAGGAAGTTATCACGCTTGCTGCCGACCTGGGGCAAGGTGACGAGTTAGAACCGATTCGCAAGAAAGCGTTGGACTGTGGCGCTTCAGAATCGGTCGTGACCGATGTGATTGAACCTTTCATCACGGACTATGCCTTTCCGGCAATTCAGGCGAATGCGCTTTACGAAAATCGCTACCCGCTATCGACCGCCCTCGCCCGTCCGCTGATTGCCAAGCTGCTGGTAGATACAGCAGCAAAGTATGGCGCAGACGCGGTAGCGCATGGCTGTACCGGTAAAGGAAATGATCAGGTGCGGTTCGATGTTGCGATCGCCGCTCTCAATCCCGACCTTAAAGTCCTCGCGCCTGCTCGCGAATGGGGCATGAGCCGCGAAGAAGCCATGGCCTACGGCGAAAAGTTTGGCTTCACCTTCCCGGTGAAAAAGTCCTCCCCTTACAGCATCGACCGCAACCTTCTCGGTCGCTCTATCGAAGCCGGTCCGCTCGAAGACCCCTGGAACGAACCCACAGAAGAAGTCTTTGTAATGACGCAGTCAATTGCTGACGCGCCCGACGAAGCTGAATACGTTGAAATCGGCTTCGAAAAAGGACTTCCCGTTAGCCTCAACGGCAGCACGCTCTCCCCAGTTGAGCTAGTGACTCAGCTCAACGAAGTAGTAGGCCGTCATGGGGTAGGCCGCATTGATATGGTCGAGAACCGTCTGGTAGGCATCAAGTCTCGCGAAATTTACGAAGCGCCTGCTCTGCTGGTACTCATTCACGCGCATCGCGACCTCGAGAGCCTGACGCTGACAGGAGATGTCACCCAGTACAAGCGCAATATTGAGCAGTCCTACAGCCAGATGATTTACAACGGCCTCTGGTATAGCCCGCTCAAATCTGCCCTGGATGCATTTATTGCCAACACGCAAGAACGCGTTTCAGGGACCGTGAGAGTCAAGCTACACAAAGGCAATGCCATCATGGCAGGCCGTAAATCTGCCAACACGCTCTATACCGATGAGCTATCTACCTATGGTGCAGACGACCAGTTCGACCACAAGGCAGCAGAAGGCTTCATCTATGTATGGGGCTTGCCTACTAGAGTGTGGGCGCAAAAGACGCGCTAGTCATTGTCAGCTACAGATAATGCAATAGAAAAGACCTTCTTGTACTGGCTATCTCATTGGCCGTTCTAACAGTTTGAACCAACTGTTTGTGAGCATAAGAAGGTCTTTTTCTATGGCTGCTGATGTAAATAATGTTTGCGAAAGATAACAGGTATTTTTTCAGTAGGATATCTAATTTGTGGCACCGTGAATAGACAAGTTGAACGGTGAGATCGCTCTTATAGTATCCCTTCTTTACGTGCGCCGAGCGTTCCATAAAACCCTTTGTTTTAGGGGTTCTATCTCCTGCTGGTCAGCTCATAGCAACTCACCTACTGCGGCATCAACGTCTGTCTGTGACGGTGCTAGCGGGCTTGACTAGCCTGGTATAATCAGTGATTCCTATTTAACAAACTAAGCAAGATTGATATGATATTTGCGTACTCAGCTCAATGAGTTTCAGTGAGTACAGATGCTGAATTTGACACTCCGCCCTGTCATGCAACTCAAGACAGAACGCTTTGCTTTCAAAACTTGATGACATAGGTTTATTTGCCTAATGGTGGAGGCTTATAAGGCTTCATTTTTAACTTAAAACTTTCATTTTTTTGGAGAGCCAGCGGGCCATGTCAATTTACGTCGGCAACTTGTCTTACAGCGCTAAGGAAGAAGATCTAGAAGGGGTTTTCTCTGAGTATGGCAAGGTTAAGCGCATTACATTACCTACTGACCGCGAAACCAATCGCCCTCGCGGATTTGCCTTTGTGGAGATGGAAGAGGAATCCAACGAGGAGAAAGCGATAGAGGCTCTCGACGGTGCAGAATGGATGGGCCGCGAGCTGCGCGTAAATAAAGCAAAGCCTCGTGAACCGCGAAATCGTCCTTCTAACGGTGGCGGCTGGAGCTAGCTATTTCTTTATTCCCGGATCTTCTTAGCCTAAGCTAGCGTTTGGGTTGATGGTCGAAAAGCAACTTAGCAACAGTAACCTAGTCAAGGAAGCCCACCCCAATATTGATTTGCCTGACGAATCAATATTGGGGTAAACTGTTCTTTCGGAGAAAACTTCAAGTATTTCAAGGAGGTGAAGAACACATGGCTCAAGTTGTCCTCGGACAGGACGAGAATCTCGAAGCAGCCCTAAGACGTTTTAAGCGTAAAGTGGTGCGAGCAGGTATTTTCCAAGACATCAAGAAAAACCGCTATTTTGAGACACCTCCCGAAAAGCATAAGCGTAAAGCGCTAGCCCGTCAGCGTCAGCGCAAGCGTCGTTCTCGCCGCTAGAGTGCTTCGGTAGCTCGGTGAAAGTATCGGCTACTCTTGAAATCGATTCAATTAAAAAGAGCCCCTATTACCTTGTAGTAATAGGGGCTCTTTTTGTGGAATTCTATTGTCGACTTGAGCCAGCGAGAGACTTAGCCTCTAAACATACTGCTCACCGAGCTTTCCTCATGAATTCGCCAAATGGTCTCTCCAAGCATGTTTGCTACAGAGAGCACCGTGAGCTGCTCAAACTGACGGTCGGGCACAACTGGGATTGTGTTCGTCACTATCACCTCTTCAAACAGTCCGCTCGATAGCCGCTCTACTGCGGGCGGTGAGAACACCGCGTGCGTCGCGCAGGCGTACACATGCTTAGCGCCGTTTTCTCGCAGCACCCGTGCGCCTTCGCAAATGGTCCCAGCTGTGTCGATCATGTCGTCGACAAGCACAGCCGTTTTCCCTTCCACGTCGCCAATCAGGTTCATCACCTCTGCCACGTTGTGAGCCTGCCTACGCTTATCGATAATTGCGAGCGGCGCGTCGTCTAGCATTTTGGCAAAGGCGCGAGCGCGAGCGACCCCACCTACATCCGGTGAGACCACAACCAGGTCTTCTATGCCTTTGTTAGCCAGGTACTCTACCAGTACTGGGGAGCCGTATACATGGTCACAAGGAATATCAAAATAGCCCTGGATTTGTGCTGAATGCAGGTCCAGGGCGAGGACACGGTTTGCACCTGCGTTGGTGATTAAGTTGGCTACTAGCTTAGCGGTGATCGACTCTCGGCCCGCTGTTTTTCGGTCAGCGCGAGCGTAGCCGTAGTAGGGGATCACTGCTGTAATCTGCCTTGCCGACGCGCGGTGACAGGCGTCGATCATAATAAGCAGCTCCATCAGGTTGTCGTTGACCGGATAGCAGGTGGGCTGAATCAAGTAGACATCGCAGCCACGAATAGATTCTTGAATTTGAACGTAGAGTTCGCCGTCGGCAAAGTGCTTGCGCACCATAGGACCTAAGTCGGTCCCCAAATAGCGAGCAACTTCTCTAGAAAGCGTACGGTTTGATGAACCGGAAAAAAGCTTCAGTCGGTTGTTCGTCTCGATGCGTGAGAGCATCGTTTTCACCGGCAGTGTTGCAGAACGAATCACAGCAGCAGGCCCTCAAAGCGTAGTAGTGGAGATAGTCAAAAAAACCTTAACATTCAGCTACGGTCGCTTCCTTCAGAGATAAAACGTATTGGGGTAAAACGTTTTGAGTGCGATCGCAATAGCGAGTGCTAAGTTCATTCAAAAAGTAGTTGATAGCGCAGTTGATTACAAAGAAACTGTTATAAAGTTGGGTAAACCACTGACTTTTGTGAGAGGAACATCCAGCAGAGGGATATCCACGAAATGCTCTCTAGAAAGTGGCCTTCTAATAAAGTGAGCAGATAATAGAGCGAGGATATCTACAGCAGGGATATCTATTGTGATATTTAGATGTGATATTGGACTTAGTGCTTGAAGTGTTTTAAGTGAAAGGTCTGCAAGTGCCCGTCACACCAGTGACTCACGGTCTGACATTCGGTCGAATACCAAAGCCTAAAGTTTGACTAGGTGTTTTCAGCAACTGCAGCCCGAAATTTTAATAATTGTATTATAGGTAGTAACCCATACCAACCAACCGTCCTTATCTGTTGCACAATATCAAGCGTTTATTTGAAACAGCTGTTTTACTTCACACGTATTGAGCTTTCTTCGCGTATCGCATTCTCAGCGAACCAGCTATTCCGACCGCTGAGCCATCCAAAGCGCTACATTGCAAAATCTGAATAATCTAAGACTAGCTCTCTAGATTAGCCATTCAGAGGCTCGCGACCCTAGGTCCAGCGGAATGCTGACGGCTTTTCCCAGCCGAGGCCGCTCGCTCGTTTGTTCAATAAAGGTTTTCACCTGGGCAGCTGCGCTCCACGCATTGAGGTAGGCGACCACTTCATCTAAATGCTCGAAGTATTCTGCTTCTCCCATCGGAAAAGACGCCTGCTCCAGGTAGCGCCACATTACCTGAAAAAAAACCTTTTGCCTCTGCTTGCGCAGCTGCACATCGTATGAATATCCCCACTTCTCGGTGATGAGATCGTATAAGTCCTGTCCGGTCATAGTTAGAGCCCACAAAAGATCCCACAAGGGGTACAACACTAAAAGTGTATAGAAGAAAAAGGGGATAGAAAACAGTGCTGCTAATTTACATTTATTTACACAGATAAGCCCTATTTTTAAGGTGCTAGTACTGAGAAGAACGGCAAGAGTGAGCTTGAATAAACGGCCTTGGTAGACAGCCTGTAAAAATGCCCAAACCCTTGTGAAAGCTAGCACGCGTCGAGATAGTCACCCGCTTTGAAGACGTCTTGTTTTCCGAGAAGAAGGCAGCTGTTTCTCGTACAACCTCTGTATTCGTTGTGGGTTAGACGATGAGTGGGGTTCTGAACGATGTAATAATGTTGAGTGAAACTGCAATGTTCTGTGACATAAGTTTTAGAGCATTGCAGAGAAGCCACGCATCGCGTGTAAGCGTGCCTTCAATTTTCAACTTCTTTTATTAATGTAGCGTTTAGACAGCTGACCTATGACTCAAGCTTCTGGAAACCCCGATGTTCCTGATTTAGGGCGTCGCCAATTTATGAATCTGCTGACCTTCGGGACCATTACCGGAACCGTTTTAGGCGCTGCATATCCGGTGATTAAGTATTTCATTCCACCTAGCAGCGGTAGCTCCGGTGGCGGCGTTACTGCAAAGGATGCGCTGGGTAAAGACGTGGATATCACTGCCTTTTTGGGCGACCACAGTGCAGGCGAGCGTGTGCTAGTACAGGGCTTGAAGGGTGATCCTACCTACTTGGTCGTGACCGACGAAGGCGGCAGCATTGAAAACTACGGGATCAACTCTATTTGCACTCACCTCGGCTGCGTTGTGCCTTGGAATGCCAATTCCAATAAGTTTATGTGCCCTTGTCATGGCTCCCAGTACGACTATCAAGGCAAAGTAGTGCGCGGACCTGCGCCACTGTCTTTGGCGCTGACTCACGCGGATGTCACTGAAGACGACAATGTTGCGCTTACTAACTGGGAAGAAACCGACTTCCGTACGGGCGATCGCCCCTGGTGGTAAGCCGTTTAGGGATGGGTCGCTTTGTCTACCTGCCCTTTGCTTTTGTAGATGCGATCGCATATCGCTTTTAGTAACCTCTAGAACTGTTCATTTGCTAGCACGCATGAAAACACTACTTTCATCCTTTCTTTCCTTTAATTATTTAAAAGCCAAGCTTGGCGCTTTCGCTCACGCGCTGACTCAGAGCGCAGGCGTTTTGCTGGCGGCGTTCTTGATTGTTTGCTCCAGCAGCTGGGCAATCCCTCAGTCGGCAGCAGCGTATCCCTTCTGGGCTCAAGAAAACTACGATTCTCCCCGCGAAGCGACCGGCAAAATCGTCTGCGCCAACTGTCACCTCGGCGCTAAAAATACAATTCTGGAAGTGCCTCAGTCTGTCCTCCCGGACACGGTATTCAAAGCGGTTGTTAAGGTGCCCTACGACCTAGATGCTCAGCAGGTTTTGGGTGATGGTAGCAAGGGCGGCCTCAATGTAGGCGCTGTACTGATGCTGCCTGAAGGCTTCAAAATTGCACCAGAAGACCGCATCTCTGAAGAGCTGAAAGAGGAAGTGGGTAGCACTTACTTCCTGCCGTACAGCGAAGAAGAAGACAATATCGTGTTGGTTGGCCCTGTACCGGGTGAGCAGTACCAGGAGATTGTATTCCCTGTACTTTCTCCCGATCCTGCTACAGATAAGAACATCCACTTTGGTAAAAACCTTGTTTTTGTCGGCGGTAATCGCGGTCGCGGTCAGGTTTATCCAACGGGTATGGCTTCTAATAATGTGGCTTACACAGCGGGTGAAGCGGGTACTGTCTCTGCGATTGAAAAATCGGATGCGGGTGGCTATACCGTTTCTATCTCTACGGCAGATGGCATTGTAACTGAAGAGATTGGCGCAGGCGCTGAGCTTTTGGTAAGCGAGGGCGACTCGGTAGATGTGGGCGCTGCGCTAACATCGAACCCTAACGTCGGTGGCTTTGGCCAAACTGAGCGCGAGCTGGTGCTACAGAATCCTAATCGGATTAAGGGCCTAGTTGCCTTCTTGGTTGCGATTAGTCTCTCTCAGATTCTGCTGGTGCTGAAGAAGAAGCAGGTTGAGCGGGTTCAGGCTGCTGAGATGAGCTTCTAAGCTTTCTGCTCCTATTGCTGAAAAGGCCGACTCCATTGACGGAGTCGGCCTTTTTGCTGTTTGGGAGATGTTGGTCAAGCGCTGACTATTTACTGTATAGAGGCTTTGCACCTTCTAAGCTATCGGCGCTGTACCGGCTCAACCGTTATTCTTAGCAGAAGCAGTTCTATAGCTTGAATGATAACTTCTGGCTGGTCTATCCAGACGAAGTGGCTGCTCTGGCTGGCGGGAAGCTGGGTGCAGCGGGTGGAGAGATCCATCAGATCTTTGTGCATTTGCGATCGCACCCCTTCAATCTCTTTCCCTGGCAGCAGCCGACTAAACCAGCTCGGCCTAAAAAAAGACCTAGCGCGAATATTCACAATCGGCAAAGCTCTAAACTCGTTGGCTACGCTCACCTGTCTACCGCTTTTATCGAGCTGAGCTATCTCACGGGCCATGGTCAGCCAGTGCTTCGGTCGGTAAAAGCTGCGGGCAACCGGTCGCAGATCGTGAGTCGACAGATGGCGCAGCGAAGGCTTGATGCGCTCAAAGATACCAACGTTAGCAGCGATACGCACAAATCCTAGCGCCGACCCTAAAATACTGATGATAAATCCGGAGAAAGCTAGCAGCTGTAGCAGTCGTAGCTTTAGTGGCATGTTGAGCAGTGCCCTCTCATGTAGCCCGTCGGTTAGCACCATGCCTGCTACTTTTTCTGGGAAGCGGTGGGCGTATAGCCGCATGTTGTAGCTGCCGAGCGAGTTGCCAACCAGAATATAGGGAGGCTTAACGTTGGCTTTGGTAAGCGCAATATCCAAGTCAATGACGCTTTGACGGCTGGTGGCAGGCTTTTTGCTAATGTCGCTCCAGCCGTAGCCAGCGCGATCGCACATACACACCTCTGCCACTCGCGACAGCTCTCTTACCAACAGATATCCTTCCACTCCGCCCAAGCTGTGATCGATTACTACCGTCGGCTTAGCTTCGTCATCGGGGTAAATCGGCGGCAGGTGCATGAGGTGCAGCCGGTGACCGCCTACATCTATGAGCTGTCCTGGCGGTGCGAGCTTATTTTCTCTGCGGCATGCGATCGCGTGATACAGCGTCGTCATGATTAAAATAGGCAGCTGCCAAAGGGCAATCGTCACGTCATCAGCCTGAAATGGATGCGTCTATCATCACACGTCCATTTCACCATCCGTGATTTCAACCACACCTGAGCACTAAAGCTTTGAGTAGCTCTGCCGTTTTATAAGCTTATGTAAATAAATTCCTTTATAGGAACCTTTTGCCATATCAAACCGCACTGCTGATAGGTGCTAGCCTACAGCGGACGATATGTTCTGTAGTTGATATTAGGGAAGATGTTGTCAATCTCTTCTACCTTCTCTAGCCAGCCAGAATCTATCTTTTCGGCGCGGATGTCTTCCCAGAGCTTGTTAAAGCGCATAAGGTGACCTCGGGTGCGGCGAACAGCGTAAGGCACCATCGTACCCGTGCGCATAATAAAGGCCCAGTCAGAAGATTGCGCCAGCAGCAGCTCGCGGGCCGCCTGGTTGAGCGCTCGCCACTGAAGCTCGTCAGCCGGTTCTCGTTTGGCTAAGTCAATCATCCGCTCAGCGGCCTTGTGCAGGTGAGGATATACCCAGGCGTTGGTTTCATTAAGCCAGTATTCGTGGAAGCCTTTGTAGCCCCAGCTCGACTGAGACGGACGGGCGACCTGCTGTGTAGGGTTGGTCTGTAAATAGTCTGCCAGGTGGGTCATTTCGTAAGTGCCCTGGTCGTACCAGCTCTTGCGGAAGAGGTAGTCCAGGAACCAAGGGCCTTCGTACCACCAGTGGCCGTACAGCTCCGCGTCGTAGGGAGAGACAACGATGGGCTTGCGCTGCATCATGCCGTTTAGCTTCTCAATCTGCCGCTCACGGTTGAACATAAAGTCCTGCGCGTGCTCGGCTGACTTTTCTTTGGCCCAGTAAGGGTCGTACCAGACCTTGTCTGAGGTGTCGACGTCTTTACCTGTAATTTTGTGGTACTTGATGCCTACGTTTTTCCGCTGGCCGTTTGGCATGATGTAGGGCTTGATGTATTCGTAGTCTGCATCCCAGCCCAGGTCACGGTAAAACTCTCGGTACTCTGGCGCGCCAGGATAGCCAACCTTGGAAGACCATACCTGCTGTGAGGATTCGTGGTCTCGGCCAAAGGCGGCAACGCCTGCCTCGGTGTAGATGGGAGAATATGCGCCGTAGCGAGGACGCGGTCTGGCATACAAAATGCCGTGACCATCGGTGAGGAAATAGCGCAGCCCAGCGTCGGCCAGCATCCGCTCTAGCCCCTCGTAGTAAGCGCACTCCGGTAGCCAAATGCCCGTAGGACGACGGCCAAAGGTTTCCTCATGGCTTTGGCAGGCCACTTCAATTTGCGACCATACCGCCTCTGGGTACATCTTCATCAGCGGCAGGTACCCGTGGGTAGCGCCGCAGGTCATGATGTCCAGGTTGCCGCTTTCTAAGAACTTGCGAAAGCCCTTCGTCAGGTCGCCGTCGTACGACTCCCATACTTTGCGTACGTGAGCAAATTCCTTGGCGTAGTACTCGGCCAGGTACTTGATATGTCCGTTGTGCTCATTGCGTGAGATTTCTTTTTCTAAGAGTTCTTCTAGCTGCGTGAGGTGTGCGTCGTAGCGCTCTTGCAGCAGCGGGTCGCGCAGCATAGAAGAGAGCGGCGGCGTCATGCTCATTGTCATCTTGAAGTCAACGCCGTCGCGCTTTAGCCCTTCAAACATCGTGAGCAACGGCACGTAGGTTTCGGTAATCGCTTCAAAGAGCCATTCTTCTTCGAGCACAAAGTCGCTTTCAGGGTGGCGCACAAAAGGGAGGTGCGCATGAAGGACAAGTGCAAGATAACCAATCGACATGGGTGAAGACGCCTACTACTACAAGGTCTGCTCAGTAGCGGAAAGCGTTCCATGTAGCTGTTCCATGTAGCTATGAATTCTACGCCCTGCGCTTAAGTGATTGTACGGCAAAAACCATACCAAAAATAAGAAAATCTTAATACTTTGGCCTATCACTCATATCTGGGGATCATTGACATCGTTAGCCTAGCGCCTGTGCGAAATCTTGATGCGCCCGAGTGTTGATGCTTTCAAATTACCAGCATAGGCGATTTGCCATTGTACTCAGCGCACCTAGCAATTTTCATCCGGTCGATACCATACGAGGGGTTCGCTCTGCTCGCTGCGCCAGCGCATCCAGCCTTCGGTGGTGCTAGCACCTGTGAGCGGGGTGCACGAAGCCACCGGGCGGGTGACCCGTACGCGCATCCAGTCGCCAGCAAAGTCTAACGGTTCTATTAGGCTATCGGCGGCAACGAGGCTGAGCAGATTGTTGGCGAGCTCTGGGCGCGATCGCAGCGGCTGCGCTTCACCATTTTCTAAAAAATAAACCGAAGTCTGCGCTTCTAAATTGTCTTCCCAGCTTTCGACCGTGAGTGAAGTCTCTCCAAGCTCTAGCTGCGATGTGTGCGCCCAGGCGCTGCCACCTGCTGTGTACTGAACGCGAAACCAGCCATCGTCGCGCGCTTCGAGCACAGGAAAGGTATAGAGATTTTCGTAGGGCTTCACCATGGCAAACCCCGCATCGCGACCGATTGCCAGGTAGGCCTGCCCGGCTGGAATCAGCCAGCCCTCGTAAATCCATCCCCAGTGGTCACCACCTGGCGAGACGTAGAGGGGTAAAATGACCGATTCGAGCCAGCCGACATTGTCTTCTTCTAGCCCTTCTAAGTTCTGAGGACGCAGGTGAGCGATGCCCATCAAAGGCGTTGCGGCATCGGCAGAGAGATCGACAATACCGGCTACGACAGGAGAGAAAGGCGTAGGCTTGGGTGCTGGGCTAGCAGGCGGCTCAACGATGCTCGATACCTGCGCAGGCGCAGGCTGCTGTGCTGTTGGGATTTGGGATTCTGTTGTTTGTAGTGTGTCGGCAGGCTCGACCTGACCCGGCTGGGTTTGGGCTGTGGGGAGCTGTGCTTGAGCAGCGGTAGCGATCGCCAGAGTAAGCGCCGTTGCCCGAAGCGTCCACTGGCAGGTTGTATTCAGCCTTGCGAGAACTCGTTGCATGGGCGGCTGAATGGTCTGAGCATGGGTCAAAGAATCTGCGCGCGGCGTCATAGGGACTTACCTGAAAGTTAACGACTTTATGGAATGTACTAACAGTATTCACTCGCTACGGGTAAAAATCATAGGAAACTGTGGCTATTTTTACGCTTTGCACATACGCGGCTACCGAATTTTACTCAGGTTGCTTACCAGGTCCTGCTGCATGCGATTCAGATCATTTTCTACTTTCGTTAAAGACTCTTCGATTTCTCTCTTGAGACTGCTGGACAGCTGAGCTGAGTCGCTGCCTTCGGTGTCGTCACGCAGCAGCTTTCTAAAGGCCAAAAGCTGCGCTGTCTTGAGCGATAGCTCCACTGGGACTTTAAAGTTTGGCAGAACGCCGCTACCTTCCCAGTTGTCGCCGGTTGCAATGCTGATGGCTTGCCCGGTTGGGACAAACATCCAGAAGTGATCGTGCAGTCGAAATCCTGCGCCGGGGTTAGCGCCACCTGCGGTTGTCTCGCCAACAATGAGCGCACGCTCAAGATGCTTGAGGTTGTAAGCAAATTCTTCGGCGGCAGAGAATGTCTCGGGGCCGATAAGCACGTATACGGGTTTGTCGAGGTAGCGAGGGCCCTCCAGGTAGGGCAGCGTCCAAGACTGCTGGGTTCGGTCTTGCTGTGGCCAGTGCAAATCTGTAAGGTGAACAGCGGGATAGGGCGGCAGTAAGTAGCTAGTGAGCAGCGCAACCATGCTGGCAGAGCCGCCGCGATTGTAGCGTAAGTCAATAATCAGGGCGCTGGTATTCGCTAAAAACTGCATGGCGGCAGCGGCCACCGCACCGGCAAATTCTGGTGGCTCAAAGCTAAACAGCTCTAGATAGCCCACGTTGCCACGCAGCCGCTCTACTCGGTTGAAGTCAAAATTTCTGAGTGCGCCCTGCTGCTGCTGAAGCGCGAGTTCTTCGGGCGGAATTTCTGTCTGGGGCGCTAGGTGCGGCAGTATGGCTGGGCTGAAGTGCACTTTTAGGTGCAGATCGCTGCTGAGGGTTTGTAGCTGTGTGGTTAGCGTGGCCGCTAGCTGCGTACCGCTTTTGACGTCTTGATAGCCGCTGGCTGATAGGCGATTTTGAATGTCGGTTTGAATCTTTTGGGCGACGTCTGGAAAGGCGTATTCGTCCGCTAGCTTTTGGGCGATCGCCTCAAGAACAGTGGTGCGCATGGCTGCGTCAAGCAGCAAATCGTAAGACTTGCCTGATTGAAGACCATCTACGCCGTTGTCGGCTGTATTTGAGGAGCCCATAGAAAAACAGAGAATGGAGGGATCTAGTTTATATTATTCGCTGGATTTGCAGCGGTCGACAAGGCAGGACAAAACTTCTCAGTAATGCGTACAAAGGTCTCTACGCCAACGCTGAGCGCAGTCTCGTCGAAGTTGAAGCGAGGGTGATGGTGTGGGTAGGCGAGATCTTTTTCGATATTGGCAGAACCAAGGAAAAAGTAGCAGCCTGGCACCGCCTGTAAAAAGAAAGACACATCTTCACCGCCCATTGTTTGGCATTCGGGAACGACGCCAGCGGGCGTTTCTACCACGCAGAGGGCAACGGAACGGACAAGATCAGCGATCGCACTATCGTTCACAACCGGCGGATACAGCTTGTGATAGTCAAGCTGATAGCTCGCGCCATGCGCCGCGCACACCCCCGCAATCACCTGCTTCAACCGCTCTGGGATCAGCTCACCGTAGTCCGCGTCAAAGTAGCGCACCGTACCGCTCAAAAACGCGCTGTCGGCAATCACATTTACCGCTGTACCCGCCTTGAACTCACCTACTGTCACTACTGCCGACTTCAGCGGATCAACATTTCTCGACACAATGGTCTGTAGCGCTGTCACCACTTGAGCGCCCACGACCACAGCATCTACCGTCTGCTGCGGAATTGCGCCATGGCCGCCCCTACCCTGTATTGTGCAAGTAAAAAACTCAGTGGCTGCCATCATCGGCCCACTGCGAACGCCCAAAGTACCTAGCGGCAAATTGTTCCACAGGTGTAGACCTACGAGCGCATCGACATCCGGATCTTTCAGTGCGCCCGCTTCGATCATTGGCTTTGCGCCGCCGGGCCCTTCTTCGGCGGGCTGGAAGATGATTTTTACTGTGCCGGAGAACTGGTCGCAGTGAGACTGGAGATATTTGGCGGTGCCAAGGGCGATCGCAACATGGCCATCGTGACCACAGGCGTGCATTTTCCCTTCGTGTACAGAGCAGTAGGGGACTTCGTTGAGTTCTTGGACTGGGAGGGCGTCCATGTCAGCGCGGATGCCGAGGACGGGGGAATGGGAGACAGAGGATGAGGTGATGGTGGCGACGATGCCGGTTTTTGCGACGTTGCGCTGGTAGGGGATGTTCCATTCGGTGAGGCGATCGCAGATAAACTGCGCTGTCATCTCTTCTTGAAATCCCAGTTCAGGGCGCTGATGAATGGCTCTTCTCCAGCTCACAAGCTCTTCTTGTAGCGTTTGAATCTCAGGTCTTATTGCAGAAAAATCAGTGGTCAAAGGCCGAGAAAGCGTTAGCATAGCGTCTCCAAACTCTTGCCTCTCTATCTTGGCAGACTTTCCATAACCCAACCAAAATTCCCTTCCCCATTCCCTGTTCCCTATTCGCTCTCACGCTCTCGCCCAAAACGCCTTCGGCATTAGTCGCTCCAAATCCAGCCGCGCTGCCGCATCCGCCAGTGCCTCGCGGTCCTTTACCTGTTTCAAGTGAGGCAACGTCCCCAGCACCGGCACCCGTGTGAGATCTTCGATCATCGCTACAGGCGTCCAGCTCTCTAGCTGCCCCTGGGTGCAGGGCTGGGTGCAGCTAAGAACAATGCCCTTGAGCTGAACGCGCTTCTGCTCGGCGAGGGCGACATTGGCGACGGCGGCGGCGATCGCACCTAACTTTACAGGCACCACCAGCACTGTAGGCAAGCGCCACTCATTCGCTATATCCGCGAAGGTAAGCTCAGCGGTAACAGGTGAGCCCAGTCCGCCCGCGCCCTCAATTAGCACCCAGTCGCGTTCGGCCTGAAGCTGGGCTACGACCTGCCACGCCTTAGCCAGATCGACGCGCTGCCCTTCGAGGGCCGCTGCTAAAGGGGGCGCGATGGGCGCTTTGTACCAGAGCGGATTGATTTGCTCAGGGGTTTGGTCCAAGTCGAACAGGCGGGTATAGAGTTCGCGATCGCCCACGCCAGACTGAACCGGTTTGCAGACACCAAGCTGGTGGGACCAGCAGTACTTTTGCCAGTAGGCAATCAGCGCCGACATGAGCACCGTCTTGCCGCTATCGGTATCTGTTCCTGTGACTAATAGCGTCGGCAAATCGACTTACGCTCCCTTGTTTTGTGGTTTTTCAACAGCGCACTACTCCGTAGAGCCCGTAGCTTCAATTTGCGGCTTCAATTTGCGGCTTCAATTTGCAGTGTAAATTCGGAGAACTGGCTGGACTGGACATCAATACTGTAGTCTCCACCGACGGGGAGAAAGCCCGACCACAGCTGTAGCCTGGCTGCATCGGCGACCAGCTGCCCGCTCGGAGCCACCACATCGAAGGTGACACCGCCTTGAGACTCAATGATGGTTACGGTCAAGATCTGGCCTTCTTGCGCGTTGACTAAGTAGCGCTTAATTTGGTTGGGACCTACGTTGTTAGCGACTCTCAATGAGTTTGAGCCTGAGGGAAAGGTGACTCGCTGAGACTGTACATCAAGCTCAGCAGGCGGTGGTTCGGGCGTGGGTTCTCTTGTGGGTTCGGGCGTGGGTTCTCTCGTAGGTTCGGGTGTGGGCTCTCTCGTGGGTTCGGGCGCAGGTGCGGGCGGCTCGCCTAAGGTCACCTCCAGCCGGTAGTCGCTACTGGCAACGCCACGCACGGGGCTGAGCTGAATGGTGTATTCGCCATCGTCTTCGAGTTCGCCTTCCCACTGGGCGACGCGGTTGGCACTGCGGGCAACGGGCCTTCCATCGGAGCCCAGTACACTGAGGAGCACGCCTTCTTCGGCCAGTGCTACGTTTAGCGGCTGACCGGCTTCGGCGCTAAATGGATAGTTTACGGTGTCGCCGCCGCGCATGCTGCCTTCAACGATCTTGGTGGTGCTGGGCTCTAGGGCAAGCTCAGGCTGCTGATACTCAACGGGCTTGGGCTTTACCTGCGTAGGGGTGGGGGTAGGCTCACTGTCAAGCGGTGGTAGCGATGTGATGGTAGGGGTAGGTGTGCCGGAGGGTGGCCCCATTTGGCGTACGACTGCCCAGCTGCCGAACCCTGCGACTGCCGCAAGCACAGCGGCTAGGGAACCAACCGCTAACGGGCTTTCGAGCAGCGAAGACGAGCGATTTTGTTCGGAAGGCATCACCATGCGGGTGTCGGGCTGGCGAGCAGTGCTGGGGCGGTTGACGGTAGGGCTTACGTTTGTTTGGGTAGGAGGCAGGTTGGGATTGGCTCGGCCTACGGCGACCGTCTGCATCTGTGAAAGGGGCGGTGCCTGCCGAGAAGGGGCGACTGGCGGCGGTAGACTGCTGGCGGCGCTAGTGCTGTCGTTAAGGGCCCTGGCCATTTCGCTGACAGACTGGTAGCGATCGCCCGGTCGGTAGCTGAGCGCTTTGTTCAAAACGCTGGCAAATCCGGGTGTGACGACGGCCCAGTTCTCCCAGTTCCAGGCAAAGTTAACATCGTCAAACAGTCCCTGTGGCTCTCTCCCGGTGAGCAGCACAAGTGCGGTGACAGCTAGGGCGTAGAGGTCGCTACTGGGATAGGCTCTGCCGGTTTGCATTTGCTCGCTAGGAGCGTAGCCCGCTTTGCCGACTGTGGTGGCTTGCGCTGTTGTGCTGTCGAACTGCATGCGGGTGACGACTTCTTTTACCACGCCAAAGTCGATAAGGACGGGCAGCCGATCTTGCTGTCGCAAAATAATGTTGTCTGGGCTGATGTCCCGATGGATGATGCCCTTAGCGTGGATATGGGCCAGTACGGGCAGCATCTGCTTTACAAACAGCTGCACTTCGGCTTCTGAAAACGTTTTGCCCTGCTGCCTTCTTTGGTTGAGCACATCGTGGAAGGTAGGGCCATCAACGTAGTCTTGTGCGAGAAACAGGCGTTCTTCTTCTTCGAAGGTGGCCCTAAACTTTGGAATTTGTGGATGGCTGATCTGGTATAGAACGGAGGCTTCTCTTTGAAACAGCTGAGTGGCTTTGTCAGAGAACTTATCTTCTCCTCTAATGGGCACGAATTCTTTGATGGCACAGCGCTCGTTAAACCGGCCTTGATCTTCGGCTAAGTAGGTCCGACCAAATCCACCTTGCCCAATCAGCTGAACAATTCGGTAGTGGTTTTGTAGGATCGTGCCGATAGGGATCGCGGGTTGCATGGCTGAAACCGTAGTTTTTGGGGTCGTTTAGGTGTTCTAGTCGCTTTTTCAAAAGAGGCTAGCCGTCACCAGAGTGCATCCGTATGACGGCTATAGCTTACGACATAAGGGATAGTTTTCGACAGGCGAAGCAGCCAGTGTGCTGACTAAATACATCTACGGAGGCATACCAGTATACTGTGTGGTTTTACGGATGATTGCGTGAAAGCATACGTACTCACGGTGAAGGTGAAGCCCCTATTGTTGAAAGATTCTGTGAAGCTACTAGGTGACTTAATCACCTACCAGGGGAATGATGAAATCAACTTAACAGCCTTCCTAAGGCACCCAGCATGATTGACGGTATTGCTAGTAGCGCAAAAGCCAGTAACACAGGCAATACAGAAGAGGCTTACCTGTCTCAGTCTGGACTCTCTTGTCTAATAGAGGGGAAGTCGCCTGATGAGCGCGATCGCACTCGTTCTGATGCCTTAATGAGGCTAAACCTGCTGGGTAACGACACAGTCCCCGTTTTTGAAGAGGCGACTCAAAACGTTTCGCGATTGCTGGCCATGCCGATCTGCATCCTCAGCATTATGGACGCAGACGTGCAGCGCTTTAAGTCTGTAGTGGGGCTCTCTAGCTTGGGCCTGATGAATCAGCTCGCCGCCGCCCGCAGCCTACCTAAGCACGAATCTTTTTGCACCCACGTCATCGACAGCGGTAAAACCTTCGTTCTTCAAGATGCGACGCTGCATCCGGCGTTTTCTCGCAGTCTTCTCGTTCAGCAGTATGGCCTTCAGTCTTACCTGGGTGTGCCGCTAATGACTGCTGAGGGTTGCTGCATCGGCACACTAGCGGTAATGGATTTGCTGCCGCACGAGTTTACGCCGCAGGAGATTGCTTTTCTGGAGCTGAGCGCTCGCTGGAGCATGAGCGAGTTTGAAAAGCAGCAGCTGATGGCAAGTCAGCTCACAGGCCATACCCGTCATCCCAGCGGACAGAGCGAGCAGAACTATCGGCAACAGTCTACTGCCTCTGATCAACCGAATCAATCGAACAGTGGGAACAGTACCAGCCGTGAAAGCACGTTGCTCTCTAGGGTTAATCAGGTGCGCTTTGATCTGATCGTGCAGCTTACCCAAGATTTGCGTAGTCCGCTGACGTCGGTAACAGGTATGGCCAGTATGCTGAGCCGTGAGATATACGGTCCGCTGAGCGAAAAGCAGCAAGAGTACGCCAAAATTGTGCTGAGCAGCTCCCAGCAATTGCTCTCTATGGTGAATGAGATTGTTGAAATTGGCGATTTGCAAGAAGAAGACTATCGGCTTTTGGTAACGAGCGCGGATATTGAAATGGTGGGTCAGCAGGCTTTGAGTGCGTTAGCAGATATCGCTAAGCAGCAAGACCTACAGACGAAGCTAACGGTAGAGCCGGGCTCTCGCATTTGGACCTTTGATAAGCGCGTGGTGAAGCAGCTGATTTACCATCTGGTATTTAGCCTGATCAAAATGTCTACAGCTGGAAGTACTGTGCGCCTGCACATTTCTCGGAAGGACGACAGTGCAAACATTGCGCTGTGGGTTTCTAACCCCTGGCTAGGTGAAGACTTGCCCCAGGCTGTCATTACCTGGGATAAAGCTAACGCTGTTCATGTTTCGCAGGTGTCAGATCAGATAACAAGCCCTGCTTCAGCTCAAGTGGGTAATAGCGATCGCACCGCAGGGTTCGAATGGTCTTCTGCGGATGCTAGCTTGGACTCAAGAGAAGTGTTTGAAGTGCTAGCGACCGCGCAAAAGGTAGATGCTTCGCGCCAAGAGTTGGGTTTGCTATTGAGCCAGCATCTTACCGAGATGCATGGCGGCTCAGCGAGCGTTCAAGGCTCAGCTGCGGCAGGCTATCGGTACATCATCACGTTACCGTCTTTGCCGTTGTCTCACTAAGACATTCTTCCGAGATATAGAAGCACTAAAAGCGCAGCAAGTACTTTGTTCTTTCACACAAAACCACTTTCTTTTAGAAGAAAGTGGTTTTTTGCTTTAACTTTTTCCAGAACACTTTTTCTTGTTCCGTATATTCTCTATCAGTAAAAGTTTGAACAAATAATTCTGATACTCCCGTGCTTTGACTTATCCCAAGCATTCGATATCAGGGCAGTATAAGTGCGGTTAAGGTTTGGCGCAGCGTCTTAGCTTTACACGCTAAATATCTGCTGTCCGGAACATAGCCTCGTCAGCCCAATGAAATTGGGTTCAACCTACTCCGCTTTTAAACCGGCTATCACAACAATGGCCTATTACAACAATGGCTAAGACGAAAAAACGAAGAACATTCTGCCAGCAGGCGTACAGGCCTTTGCTCGCAACAGCGCTTACTACCGCTAGCGTTTTTAATATGAGCGCTGTACTAGCAAAGGGCGCACCTGCTGACACAGAAATCCGCAACACCGCGACAGCAACCTACGACGATGACGATGGCAATACCTTCAACGCTACTTCTAACGAAGTTATTATCAAAGTTGCTGAAGTTGCCGGTCTGACCATTACTGCGGGCACGATTGAAGACTCGACTCCTGGCACAAACATTGAGCCAGGCGACTCGGTTTCCTTCCCGTTTGAAGTTGCTAACGTCGGTAACGCACCGACAAACGTATATGTGCCCGGCATTGGTGGCATTACCGTACAGAACTTCACCCCTGACCCTGCAACCCCGATTGAAGTGTTTGACGCCACAGGGCCAGGGGCGACCGTTATCGGTACGGTTCCTGCGGGTGGTGGACTTGTTACCGACCTTGGCGGTACCCCAATCATATTTGCACCTGACGACATCTTTGTTGTAAAAGTCAACGGTACGGTTCCAAGCAACGTTCCCAACGGCGCGCCTATTAGCGTTGCCCTGGGCAACACCGACGACAATACAGGCCCAGATACTCAAAACCAGCCTGATAACTCTGACGGTGGCCCTCAGTCGACCGACGTACGCACTGTAGATCCTACCCCTGGCGACACTACAGACGATCCTTCCAACGGTGAGCGTGAGGCTTCTGCGGTACTAGCGACCACTATTGACGCTAGGCCGTTGGCCCTTGCCAAGGTGAAGAAAGACGCCACTGTAACAGATAGGAACATTCCTTCTAATGCCCAAGATGACATTCTTACTTATTCTCTGACGTTAGAAGTCGATGATGTCGATCCTTCTGGCCTGTTTGTACCTGCTGACTTGGAAGGCACAAATATCACAATCAATGGCGCACCCAACCAGAAGCGAATCTTAGTCTCTGATGCTATTCCAGCGGAGACTCGCCTGAACGCTGTACCGACTGCGCCTCCGGGTTGGACGGTTGTGTATGCAAAGGGTGCGAACGACGCAGCTTCTGGCTCTAACGCGCTTGGGATCGACTGGCAAACTGCGACCCCTACGACTTCTGCGGAATTAGCGGATGTGAACCGAGTAGGCTTTATCTTCACGGGTACCGTTGCAAAGGGCACTTCTGTTACAGGCTTTGAGTTTGAAGTTGTCACTAGTGGCGTTACCTCTACTACGGGTACCACCATTGAGAACATTGCTCAGGTCTTTGGTCAAAGCGAAGGCGATGTGACTGAACAGATTATCTACGATGAATCGGGCGACGATAATCCCAACAACTTTACCGATGGCAACACGCCGCCAACTCCAGACGGTAGCGACTACGCACCAGGTGCTGGCGACGACGGTATTGCGCCAGAGTCTGACGGTGATAACAATGGTGTTGTTGACAACCCCGGTGACTTTGACCCCGGTGCCAACACAGGTACAGGCGACGATGGTGAAGCCAATGTTGTTATTTTGCCGCTAGCTGATGACAACTTGGTCAATGGCCCAAAAGACAGCTCTGATGCAACCGGTCCTAGCGGTGGTACGCAAGACGATTTTACCAACAAGTCTACGCCAACGCCTGCTGCGGGCATAGCGCCTACCGACACGTTCAACCCTGGTCCGGTTGACTTCGACAACTCTTTGACGAATCCTGGCGCTGACTTTGTTGCCAATGTGGTTGTTGAACCTATCTCTCCGGCGAGAGCAGCGGCTGCTAGCGGACTGCCTGTTAGCACTTACAGCAACACCGATGGCGATGACCCGGCTAACGTGCTGCCTAACGGCACGATTGTTACGATCACAAATCCGGCGAACGCTGATTCTGCCTCGTACACCTTTAACGGGTCAGATTTTGTGCTCAACACAGGCAACAGTCCGGTTAACTTCGGCCAAGTCGATCCTATCTCTGCAGACCCCGCTAATGAGATTGACTACAAAGTCACGGTTGATTTGTCTGGAACGGTGGCCGCACCTGGAACGCCCGCTGCGCAGCTAGAAGACTATGCGATTCCGCTGGTCGCTTTCCCTGATACAGGTGCGCCCGGCTTTGATACCGAGACAGTGAGCAACATCACTATTGATCGCCTCTATACTGGCTTTATAAAACTCTCCAAGCAGTCTCAAATTAGAGATGAGAACGGCGATATTCTAGAAGCGTTCACACCTACGCCAGCCATTCAAGCTGATCCTGGCGATACGATTGAGTATCTTATTACCTATGAGAATATTTCTCGTGCGGCTGGGGGAAGTGCAACAAACAATGTTGAGCTGAATGCGAATAACCTTGTGATTACTGAGGACGGTGACACTACTCCTAACAACTGGGCCAAGTTCACTTCTCATATCGTGGGTAGTGCAACAGCGTCTGCCGGTAGCATCACCTTCTTTGAGACCAGTACGGGTACAGGTACGCCTACAGAGCCCACTGGGGATGTCGTGAAGTACGAGAATACGGTCACAACCGTTGTCGCGCCGGGTACTTCTGGCACATTTGAGTTTGATCGTTTGGTCAATGCTGACTAAGTTGCGTTTTAGCGATTTTGGCCACTGTCGAGAAGATTAGGCGTGCCTCTTATGCGCCTGCTTGAGAAGCTGTAAGACCGGAGCTAATCTCTCTCTTTGATTGAGTTGTTTTTCATATTAAAAGGATTACACGATTATGAAACGTAAGTTCATGTTTGGTTTGGGTATTGCAGCAGCTGTGGCGACTGCGCCGCTTGCAATGAGTACGCCTGTGTTTGCGAATTTGGTAAATGCTGGAACAGCGATCGCACAGCAGATCCTCCGCCCTGAAGTCACGCTCGAAATGGGTGTAGAAAAGCAGATTACTGTGGTAGATGCTAACGGCCAGGAAAAGGCTGAGTGGCAAAAGCTAGACGGTGAAGCGACGGTAAACCCTGGCGATACTCTTCGCTACGAGGTTGTGTCTGCTAATGCGGGTGACGCAGAAGCGCAGAATCTGGAAGTTGTCCAGCCGATTCCTGCTGAGATGACTCTCATCCTCGGGTCTGAGAAAGGCAATGCCTCTGCGGCGGCTACCTACAGCATCGACAGCGGCGCTACTTTTGTTGCCGAGCCCATGGTAGAAGTCACTTTGCCCGATGGCACTGTAGAGATGCAGCCTGCACCCGCTGAGGCTTATACCCACGTGAAGTGGAACTTTACTGAAGCGCTAGGCGCGGCTGAAGAAGTAAACGTTTCTCACGAAGTGACTGTTAAATAGCTTGGGTAAGTAGTTGGGAATCTGAAATCCCTCTCCCCTCGGGAGAGGGACTTAGGGTGAGGGCAAGGCGGTATGTTATTTACTCGCGGATCTCTTAGTTACCATCACTTTGCAGCACCGACAAAAGCCAGCCTTCAACAAAGACACCTCAACAATCTGCCAAAGGCTGTTGTGTTGCGCTCTACCCTTCGACACGATAGAAGATGCCGATTTTTTCACCTCCCAAATGGCTGCGCCGCTCGCACAAATGGCAGCAGCTGTTTGTTCTGTTTTTAGTAGGCTTGCTAGCTTGGCCGCTCGCTGGTGCGCAGGCAATGGTGCCAAATCTCTCAAACACGGCAACAGCCACCTATACCGTGCCAAACGGTCCCGATGCCAGTACGACTTCAAACCAGGTGGAGACAGGATTTGGACTGGCTTTGCTAGATCCTTTTGGCAATATCTTGGGATGCGACGGTCAGCCCCTAGCAGACTACAGCGGCTTTTCGGCGGCGCTGTACGAGCCTGACGCTAGCGGGTTAGATATTAATACTACGCTTGGCGCGATCGCACTAAGACAGCCCGCACCCGGCGAACCCTCTTTCGCACCGCCAAACACAAACAACGACAATCCGTTTTGGCTATCAGCAACGCAGGGCCGATACAGCTTTTTGTTCGACACGACCGACACGCTTAGCAGCGGCTTAACACAAACAGAAGTTGGCGCAACTTACATCCTTGTAATTAATCCACCTGCGGATTCTGCCTTTGGTGAGCGGCGCATCAGGATCAAAATTACAGCTAACATCCCGGATGCCACGAATCCGGTTGCTATCTCATATAGAGCCACCTCTCTAGACGGCCAGCCGATTGCAATAGATGGCTCGACAACGCTCGACAAAACCGTTGAAGTCAGCAACGGTAATACTGTTGGACTCACCTTCTTTGAAGTGGGCTTCGACACAGTAATCTGTGAGACTCAGCAGGTAGATATCATCAAGAGTGCCGACCGCTCGGCTGCGCAGCCCGGTGACATTGTGGCCTACCGCATTAATATCCGAAACGTAACAGCTGCTGGGGTAGATAGCATTGTTGCTATCGACACGCTCCCAATTGGCTTTGAGTTTGTTCCTGAAGCGACGAGCGCTCAGGCAGACGGCAGGCCAATTGACATTAAAGCAGACTTCTCGGGCCAAACTATCAGCTTTAGAACCAATGAAACGCTAGCAGGCGGACAGTCGTTGGACATTTTGTACGCTGTGAGGCTCACGCCAGATGCTTTGAGAGGCGACGGTACAAATAGAGCGGAGGTGACTGCCGAAAGGACAGACAGCGGCTTTCGGGTTCAAGACGGCCCTAGTGTGCACCGGATCAATCTTGAGCCTGGCATTCTCTCCGACTGCGGTACGCTCATTGGCCGCGTGTTTGAAGATAAAGACTTTGATGGTGAGCAGCAGCCGGGTGAAGCGGGCATCCCCAACGCGGTGATTTTCCTCGATGACGGAAATCGGGTGATGACAGATGCGGATGGTCTGTTTTCTGTGCAAAAGATGTTACCGGGGCAGCGGACTGGAACTCTTGACTTAGCTAGCCTTCCTGGCTACACCCTTGCGCCCAACCTCTATTTCAACGAACGCAATAGTCACGCCCGGTTGGTTAACCTCGCACCGGGTGGGCTCGTCCGTATGAACTTTGGCGTTACGCCTACCTTCCAGGAGGAGCAAGAATAATCGTGTCTCACGAAAACTCTCAGGACTCGAAAAAAAGAATCTTGCGCTCTGGAATGGCTGGCGCGGTATTTGGCTTTGGTCTGCTGCCAACGGCAGCTTCGGCAGAAGCTGTAATTGACCCATCTTTAGCACTAGATCCTGCTGGCGATGTTAACTCGTCTTATGGCGAAGCAGCTGATCCGAACCTTGAGATTAAGAGTCGTGCGATCGCTGGAAATATTCCCTGGCTAGAGTCCACTCCTCGTGAAGCCGTTGTCACAAATGTTGCAACCTCTCAGCTCACGCTGGGACGCAAAGAAGCAGCTGACTTTGCACAGGCTGCTCGCACAGACTTTCCGCTAATTGCTATCTCTAAAGATGCTGTAGAAGATGCTGTTGAAGGTACGGTAGAAGCTGCTGAAGACGACCCATCGAACGACAAAGCGCCTTTGCTAGCACGAACGCCTCGCGCAGAACCTCTCGCTGAGGGTGATACAAGACTCTCTTATACCCCTCCTCAGCTCGAAGCAAAGCGCCCTGAGCCCTGGCTTTCTCTTACGCCTCTCGGGCTAGAGAGTGTAGATAGAACCCTCAACAATAATGACCTGGCGCTGCGAGACTACATCCGCAACAGTGGCGGCGCACAGTCTTATGAGGTGACCGGGTTGCAGCAATTGGCTATCACGCCAGAAGACCTGGCAACGCCCGACGAGGTGGCTGTTTCTGTAAATGCCAGTGAGGTTGAATTTCTCAGTCCAGAAGCCGGTGCGTTTTTGGACATTCCGGCAACGCCCGTGGTGCTGCGCTTTCCAATCGGGGCCAATATTGCGCTGTTGGCCAACGGTCAGCTGGTGGATTCTAGCCTGGTCGGTAGAACCGAGTCTGACCCGACAACGCAGCTGCGGACGCAGACCTGGTACGGTGTGCCGCTGCTAGCGGGTGAAAACATTCTCGAAGTGGTTTCTACCGATGATGGCACGGTGCTACAAAGCCTACCGCTTTCGGTAAGAGGGCAGCCCGATAGACTGGTGCTGCTGACGCCGCGTACGATTCCTTCTGACGGGCGTTCTACGGCGGCAGTTCGCGGACAGCTCGTAGATCAGCAGGGAAATATCTCGCGCTGGGATTCTGTGGTGACGCTGCGGGCGAGCGATGGTCGCTTTGTAGGAGCTGACCAGGATCCAGATATGCCCGGCTTTCAGGTGGCGCTACAGCGCGGTGAGTTCGCGGCTGAGCTACAGTCTTCGCTAGAGTCTCATCTGGTGCAGCTACAGGCGACGGCGAGCGGCTTTGAGGCTTTTGGGCAAATCCAGTTTGATACGCCGCAAAGACCGAGACTGGTGTCGGGCGTGGTGGATCTGCGATTTGGCGGGAGTGGCACCGACTTTTACGACAGCTACCGCGAGTTTCTACCGGCTGATGGTAACAACGACTATGCGTTTGATGTCGATGCGGCAGTGTTTGCAACGGGGAACCTGGGTGAGTGGCTGTATACTGGGGCTTACAATAGCGATCGCACTCTAAACGAAGACTGCAACGGCGACTCTGCTCTCTTCCGCGCTAGCTCTAGTAGCTGTACCACCCTTTACCCTACCTACGGCGATGACTCCTATACCGATGTTGTGGCACCGTCGATTGATAGCGTTTACCTACGCTTAGAGCGGAACTCACCTTCCAACAGCAGAGCGATTGACTACGCCATGTGGGGCGACTTCAACACGCAGGAGTTTGCCTCAGCCGCTCAGCTATTTACCGCTACTAGCCGTCAGCTGCACGGGTTCAAGGCAAACTACAACTTTGGCAATCTCTCGGCGACGGGCTTCTATGCCAACAATGTTGAGGGCTTTGCTCGCGACATCATCGCGCCAGACGGTACGAGCGGAACGTACTTTACTTCTCAGCGGCAGCTGGTGCCTGGCAGCGAAAACGTTTTCCTAGAGCTAGAAGAGCTAGAGCGTCCGGGGACAGTGCTCGAACGTATTCCGCTAACACGAGGAGCTGACTACGATATTGACTACGACCGAGGCACGCTGGTATTCAACGATCCGGTGACGCGCACTCAAATTGATGACTTCGGTCAGGTGCTGGTACGGCGCATTGTCACAACCTATCAGCACGAAGACGGTAACAGCACCGATATCGTAGCGGGTCGCCTGCGCTACGACTTCAGCCCGGCGCAAGAAAGAGAATCTTGGGTAGGAGCGAGCTACCTGAGTGAGAACCAGGGTAATCGAGATTTCTCTCTTTACGGCGCAGATGCGCAAATTGCGCTGGGTGACAGTGCGCAGCTGACTGCCGAAATCGCAAACTCTTCTAGCGACTTCGACTCGTCCGATACGGTGGATGGTACGGCCTATCGCATTGAGCTAGACGGCGAAATTGGCAGTCGGCTGAACGGTCAGGCGTACTTTCGCTCGACTGAGGCAGGCTTTGCGAATCGGGCGACGACGAGCTTTGTGCCGGGGCAGACGCGCTACGGGGCAAACCTGACGGGGCGAATTGGAGACAGCACCTCGATTCGAGCCCGCTATGACCATGAGGACAATGTGGGCACCGCGCCTCGGGTGATTACCGATGTGTCTGATCTGCTGTCGGGGATTCGCCAGCCGGGGATAGCGCTAGATAATTCGCTGACAACCTATTCGCTGGGGGTAACGCAGCAGATAGGGCGGGTGAGCGCGGAGGTGGACTGGATTCATCGCGATCGCACCGACCGTCTCAATCGCCTCACCGACAGCAATCGCCTCTCTTCAGACCAAATTCGCAGCCGACTGAGTCTGCCCATCGGCAACAAACTCAGCCTGGTCGCTCAGAACGAACTCAGTCTTTCCAACGTAGATCCCATTTATCCTAGCCGCACGCTGGTGGGCTTGAACTGGGAAGCGATGCCAGGGCTCAACGTGGGGCTTAATCAAGTCTTCTACGGCGGCGGCGGCAACAACCGAGGCAGCTACACTAGCCTGGACGTAACCGGCGAACACACCTTCGACTCCGATACTACTATTCGCGGGCGATTCTCTACGATTGATGGTCGTCAGCTTGGCGGGTCTATCGGCCTGGAGCAGGGTATTGTGATTGCGCCGGGGCTGCACCTGGACCTGGGCTACGAGAAAGTCTTCACTACTTTTGGCAACGAGACGGCGGCAAGTACGCAGTTCTCTCAGCCTTTTGCCACCGGCAGCAACGCGTCTGCGCTTGGCCTTTCAGGCGGCGCAACCTACAGCGTCGGTCTCTCCTATACCGACAGTGCAGACTTTCAGGCGAGCACTCGCTTTGAGCATCGCAATTCGCCGCAAAGCTCGAATACTGTCTTCGATATATCGGCAGTGGGACGCTTGAACCGTTCGCTGACAGTACTGGGCGACTACCGATTCTCTCACGCGGCAAATCAGCGGCTGACTGGATTGGGCAGTACTAGCTTGCTCAAGCTTGGGCTGGCCTATCGTAATCCTGAGCGCGATCGCTTCAACGGTCTGTTCCGCTACGAATATCGCACCAATCCAAACTCGATTCCCACTGCTAGCAGCTTTGGCAATAGCACAGACACTCAAGAGCATCTCCTGGCCGCAGAAGGCATTTACGCACCGAACTGGCGCTGGGAACTGTACGGAAAGTATGCGCTGCGCAACAGCCGTACCACTATTGACGGCGCAGGTAGCAGGTTTTCTGGCAGTAGCACGGTGCAGCTAGCGCAGGCAAGAGCGACCTACCGGCTGGCCTATCGCTGGGACGTTGTTGGTGAGGCTCGCTGGCTGGCGGGCAGCGGTTTCAATGAAACGGGCTATGCGCTAGAAGCGGGCTACTATCCTCTGCCAGATTTGCGGCTTTCTGCGGGCTATAGCGGCGGCGCGGTGGATCGAGACTTTGGAGACGATCGCAGCAGCGGTGGCTTTTATCTGGGGGTGAGTGCCAAGCTGGGCGGTTTGTTTAGTGACTTTGGGTCGCAGCCGAGCGATCCTCAGCAGCAGACGGAATCTGTTGTTCAAGTTCTAGATGAGTCTACCGTTCCGGCGGCTACGAATGCGGTGATCAACAGTCCTTCTGATAATGGTTTGGAGGCTGTTGAGCCTGATTTGCCTTTTCAGATGGTGCCTGATTTGCTGGAGCGGCTGCGCATGAGTGAGTCCGATTTGGAAGTGCAGTCGGCTATGCCAGTCGATGAGTATCCTTTTGCAGTTGAGTTTTAGGAAACTCTTACCATCTATCATCGCTATCAAATTTTCCTTTACCTGCCTTGCAGACCATGGCCTATCTCAATCTTAAAAAATATCGCCGCGCTTTCCTGTCTGCCTGTGGCCTGCTAGGCGCACTACTGTTACCAACCATTGCCTGGGCGCAGGTCGCTGAAAGACTGGCCCCTCCTGTGGTTGTGACTGTAAACAGCCCGGCAGACGGCCCGCTTTTGGCAGATGGCAACCTGACGCTGCGAGAAGCAATAGAGATTGTGAACGGTACGCTGCTGCTGTCGAATTTGAGCCGGGCTGAACAGCAGCAGGTCAGACCGGGGGGCAGTGGCTCTGAGATTTTGTTTGATTTGCCTGTGGGGCAGACGGCAATTGAGCTGATATCTGTATTGCCTGCGATCGCCCGCCCCAACACCCGCATAGACGCCACCACCCAGCCCGGCTACGACGCGTCTACTTCAGCCACCGTCGAGATCGATATTCCCGTTCCGGCTGTTGTTCTTCGCCCTAAAGCAGACCGTGAAATCTTTAGAGGACTGACGCTCTCAGCAGATGGCATTTCGGTACGCGGTCTTAGTATTTATGGGTTCAACGCGCCAAGTAGGATTACGCAGTCTACGCCGCCTGCCGATATCTTCATTAGCCACCGGCCTATTCCTCAAAATCGAGAAACGCCTTTGCCTGCTACGGGTGACGATACTAACAACAAAGGGAGAGCCCCGAGCAATATTATCATCGAATACAACTGGCTTGGCCTGCCGCCAGAACGGCAATATGCCCGACCAGAATTCTGGTTTTGGCGTCTCTGTATTCGACAGTGAGGGCACGATGATTCGGCGCAATCGCATTGAGTATCACAACGGTAGTGCGATTATCTCTGGACGACAGGCCGATAGCTTAGAAGTGTCTGAAAACATTATGGTAGGCAATGGCCTATCGGGAATGCCCGATGCGATTCGTCTAGATGGCTCGGTGAAAGACGGGCTGATTTCGAGCAATTTGATTTGCGGTAACGACGGCAGCGGCATTTTTATGTTTAAGCCTGACGGCGCGGTGACGGTTATTAATAACGACATTCGCTACAACGGGCAGCGACTGCGGCGCGCAGCGGTGTATGTGATGGGCAGCGACCACCGCATTTTGAACAATGACATTACGAACCAAAAGGGAAGCGGTGTTACGGTTACAGGCTTTGGCCAGGGACCTGATACGCAAAGCAACAACAATGCGATTACGGGCAACCGGTTCAATGATTTGGAAGGGCTGAGCATTGATTTGAACGCGAGACGTAGCCGCGATCCTCAAAACTTCCAAACCGGCGACGGTCCAAATCCTCAGCGCAACAGCCGCAACCGTCGTCAAGATACCGGCAACAGCGCAGTGGATGCCCCGCAGTTCATTAGCCCTGAGTTCTTTGTTATTAATGGCAAAGCGGTCGTGCGTGGTCGTGCGGATGCTGATGCGCAAGTTGATTTGTATCGTTCTAACGGCGTAGCTGACGATTACGGTCCGCTGAGTGAGCCGATGGAGACGATAACTGCTGATGATAATGGTGAGTTTGAGTTTGTGCTAGAGGGTTTGCGCGGTGGGGAGGTTTTGAGTGCGATCGCAACAGACGCCCGCTATGGCACCTCCGAACCTGCTCTCAACACAACCATTCGCTCCCTAGATAGCACCAGCGCTGTTCCAACTGCCGCCCCTGCTAGCCTGCCGCAGTGCACTACGCCACCGCCGCCACCAGCACCGCCCGTACCGTCTGCGCCGCCTGAAGTGCCACCCATTCCAGAAGAAATCCGCCTACAGGTTCCTCGCAACATTCACTACGCGCTCGACAAAGATTTCGTTAGCGCTGAAAGTGCGGAAGTCCTAGATAAAATCACTGCCGTATTAAAAGAGTATCCAAGCATTGTTGTAGATCTGCACGGCCACACAGACTCCAGGGCAAGCGTTGCCTACAATCAGGACCTGGCAATGCGTCGAGCTGAAAATGCGCGCCGCTACTTACTGATGCAGGGAATTGGCCCTGAGCGGCTGACCATTCGTTCTTTTGGTGAAACAGAGCTGCTGGTGAACGAAACCGATAGAACAAACTTTGCGCGTAACCGGCGGGTTGAGTTTGTGTTTCGTGATGTGCGCGGTGTGAATATCACCTTTATCGATCAAGAAGAAGATCTGCAAGTCGAACCGTCAAATTGAGCCGCAGGCTATTACAACCTTTCAATCAACAACTGTCAGATATGGGTATTCGATTCTCTTTACTTGGTTTAGGACTGCTAACGCTGCTGGGCTGCTGGGCCGGGCCGGGCGTTCGTTCTGCGCAGGCGGAAGGGAGTAACGATCTCATTAGCAGCGGCGGCGATCGCCCTTACCTGGAGTATCGCAACGACAGCAACGGCGGCATTTTACGCCGAACGGTGATGAAGGTATATGCCAATGAAGGTGAAGACATTTATCTAGGATCTAGCGCGGTAGGGCTGGGCAACGGTGTGATTAACTACCGAGATCCCAACAATGCTGCAGGGAGCTGCGGTGGGAATGGCCTGATTGCGAATCGTGCGGAAGAAGCTGCCGGGCCCCGTAATGGTGTGGGCGTTCCAGCGGCGGGTTTTGAGGCTTGTAAGGTGACGGTAGGCCCAGGGCAAACGGGTATTTGGGAGGTTGATTTTGTTAGTCCATCGCAGGAGACTCCTACTAACCCAACCCCGCGCGCTGGCACAGCTGAGTGGGCTCCTCAGCCCGCAGGTGTGAGCTACATTTCGGCGTGGGATATCACCGTGCGCAATGGCGCAACGGCTATTCCTGGCCGTGTGTATGCTAACTACTATGCTTTCAACATAGGAAACAACGGGCGATCGCTAAGCTCAAGTCTGGTAGTGCTCACCCAAGAAGGCTACCGCTACAGCATCGACTTGAATGGAATCGATCCGTTTGGATTTATCTTTTTCTCAAACCGCAACAGCTTTTACGAACAAACTTCAGGCGATCCGCTGTTTCGCTCGCTTCAGTTTGTAGGCTCAAACCCTGGTCAGCTGCCGCCTACTTACTTTCTTCACAACCCAAATGCAGCAGATACGCCCAAATACGTCACGCACAAATCGTTTATCAACACGCCTGCACCAGACATGCCAACGACGGCAAACTCGCCAACGGGAAATACCTGGCTGTATAGATCTGTTCCGGTAGCGCCGCCAGTGCCTAGCAACTTTGAGTTCGTAGGTATTGAAGGGACTTCCGGGCGAGCAGGCACCAGCCCGCTAGGCGGAACGCTGCTATTTAACAGCCCACAGGCAAAAAGCTTTTCGATCACAATAGATATCGACGGTGATGGGGCTTTTGGCACAGGAAACGACCGTACGTTTTTGGGCCGGTCGGTAGTAGGGCCAAACAGTGTCTTTTGGGACGGTTTGGATGGCAATGGCGACCCCGTGCCCGCCGGAAACGTGCCCTATAGCGTACGGCTCAATTTGTATGCAGGTGAGGCTCACTTCCCCATCATTGATGCGGAGCAGCATCCCAACGGATTTATCATTTTTCGTCAAAATAACCCGGTAGGGCCTACTAGCGTCTCAGAAGATCCCTTCAACATTTACTACGATGACCGCGCTACCGACGCAGATTTCACCGTTTGTGAACCCGGAGAGCCCGGCGGCGACTGCTATGGCGTTGGGCCCAATCCTCGTGCGGCGCTGACTGGCATCAACAGCTCAACCGGTGCGCACGAATTTAGTGGTCCCACGCTTAGTAATGGCTTTGGTAACCGCCGTGGCATCGACACCTGGGTTTACTACCCTTCTGCTGATGTTGAGCTTGCAGGCGGAATTCTGCTGCAAGAAGCTGACCTGATTGTTGACAAAACAGTGAACCTGACAACGGCTGATCCAGGCGATTCGTTGACCTATACGGTGACAGTGACCAACGATGGCCCGAGCAATGAGTCAGGCATTAGGTTTGAAGATGCGGTACCTCCAACACTCGTAAACGTTAGCTGGAGCTGCGCAATCACTACTGGAAACGGTAGCTGCGATGAGGCAAGCGGCACCGGTAACGGCATTGCTACCACCTTGAATTTAGACAATCAGGCAGTGGCGACCTATACCATTACAGGTGATTTGGCTGCTACGGCCTCTGGCACAATTACCAACGAAGCGACAGCAATTCGCAACAACGATATCACTGACCCGGACCCCACAAACAACAGTGACGATGCTGTGACTACAATTGCCAGAACGCCACCGCCGGACAGCACGATTTGCTACGCAGTAGCAGATGGTAGCAATACTCTTATGTCTGTTGATATTAATACCGGTGTGAATAGCGCGATTGGGTCGTTCGCGTCGCAGGAGATTAAGGCGATCGCACACTGGCCAGCAACAAACACACTATACGCCGCCAGCGGTAACCAGCTTGGCACACTCAACACCAACACCGGTGCTTACAGCGCAATTGGCACGTTCGGTGCCGGTACCGGGAGCGCCGGGACCAAAACTTTCAGCAACTTAAAAGGACTGTCTTTCAACCCTTTTACTGGTGAACTCTACGGCGCGGTGCGTGATGGAGAAGGCACGCCAGAAGATCTGTTGATTCAAATCGATCCGTCAACGGGTCGTTACGTCAGTGATGCTTTTGGCACTGGTGATGATTATCTCGTTATTAGAACAGCCGCGACAACAGGGTTTAGCGATATAGACGATATCGCCTTTGATCCGTCAACGGGTAAGCTGTTTGCCATTGCTAATGACGGTGCGAGTAGTGCAGATAGGCTAGTAACTATCGACATCACCAACGGTTCAACGACTAACGTAGGTGCGTTGGGAATCTCGAATGTAGAAGGCTTAACCGCCTACAACGACGGATCTCTTTACGCTACCACAGGCGATAGCAGCAGAAGATTCTATCGTGTCGATAAGTCAATCGGCTTAGCAACAGAAATCAACCAATTCTCAGCGGGCGATGATGATTACGAAGGCATTGCTTGTCTTACAGGTGCGGCCAACCGCATCACTGGCACCGTCTTCCTTGATCCTAATACTGACGGCGTGTTCAACGGTAGCGACAGCGGTACGCCCAGTGTCAACGTGCGGCTGTATCGAGACATTAACGGCAACGGTCAAGTTGACAGCAGCGATTTGCCATTAGCCGCTCAGCTCTCTGCGGCTAGCGGCACGTTCGATTTTCCGGTCGCGGCGATTGGCTCATTTGTGTTGGATATCGATCCGGCGACGCTGCCGCCAGATAACAGCACGTTCACCACAGATAACGTTGAAGTTGCTAACTTTGGAACGCTTCTAGGCATCACTGATATTAACAACAACTACGGCCATTTTACCGATTCCAATCTTGTTCTGGTAAAGCGAATCACAGCGATTAACGGTGTGCGCCTTACCGATAGTGTTGATGACCCGGCCGATACGAGTGACAACCATCCCAACTGGCCCTCGGGGCTAACAAGCGCAGGTATTAGCAGCTTTCTCGCAGGTGCCACCGATTCGCTAGCAGACGCAGAGGATGAGGTGGAGTACACCATTTACTACCTGGCGACTGGCAACGCGCCGGTTACAAATGTGAAAATGTGCGATCGCATTCCTACAAACACAACCTACGTAGTTGAATCCACCGTTCTCTTCACCAACAGCACAACTGACCTGCTCACAGATACGGGCGTAGATGGCGATGAAGGAGAGTTTCTACCGATTGGTGATACGACGACAGTGCCCTGCCCTGGCACCAACGACAACGGCACTGTATCGATTACACTTGCACCTTCTCCAGCTTTGTTGCCAAATGCAACCGGACCGGGCACACCGACTGACTCATACGGATTTGTTCGTTTTCGAGTCACGGTTGACTAGGAGACAAGCGCCCTACGTACTGAGTCAACTTTGTTCTTACTAAAATATGTTGGTTCACGGACTTTTTTTATCGCTTGCTTGGGCAACCTCAGAGCGTGAATAGATTTTTGGCACATCAGCCCAACAGCTTTCCTATCGACCTCATCAACAACCTTGAAAGTTGAAATCACCTCCACCTTCGATTTCACCCTTCAGGTTTGTTCTAACCTTTTCAATTCATACAACACAGAGTTCTTATTCACCCATGAAATCTTCTCTTAAGATCAAGCGCAGCTGGAAACAGTCTTGCCTACGCACGCTCGCTAGTACCCTACTGCTCAGCGCCTGGATGACGCCTTCTCTGGCAGCGGGCACTTCAGCGGGTACTCCCATCCCTAACAGGGCCTACGGTTCTTTTGAGAACCCCACCGCGCCTGCGGGTACACCACCCAGGTCTGTTCAGTCAAACGAAGTGATTATTACTGTTGCTGAAATTGCCGGTATCAGCATTGTTCCTTCTCCTACCTTTTCTCCTACAGAAGCGCCGGCTGGTGTGCCTAGCCAAGGCCCTGGACAGGGCGACGGTACTATCAACGAGCAAGACGTTATCTATTTCACATACCGTATTACCAACACGGGTAATGACGCCACGCAGTTCTTCATTCCTGATAAGCCTGCTAATGTTGAGAACGGTACCTTCGATGCAACAACTATCGGACCTATTGAAGTTATTGGTATCAGCGCTGATGGTACAACTATTACAGACGTATCAGGGACAACGATTGCGCCCGGTACGCCCGTCGGGTCTATCACAGGTACACCAATTGCACCTGGTGGCTCCAATACAAACGACCTGAGTCTTCCTGGCGATGGTTCCGTGCCAGTCGGTGGCTTTATTGAAGTTCGTGTTCCTATCAAAGCGAATGCTAATCTTGTGAGTGGCGACAATGTTACCCCGGTTTTGGGTAATACCACAGTTCAAAACTCTCCCGAATCGACAGGCAACAACGAATTCTCTGGTGTTCTTGACGCGGACGTCGCTACTCGAGACAACGACGGTACAGACAACGGCGATGCCTCTACAACCAAGCCTAACCCAGAGCGCGAGGCGAGCGCTCCCAACCCTGCTACCGTTGGCGATCTGGCGCTAGACTACGGTGACGCGCCCGATACTGTTGCTGGCTCCACGCCTGCCCCTAATGCTACAACGCCTGCCGACTATGAGACGGTTCCTGGTCGTGGCCCTAGCCACATTGATGATGATCTGACCTTTTTAGGAACTGGTGTAGATTCAGAAACAAACGCCTTCAACGATCCAGCGCCAGAAGATAACGGTGTCACGCTAGGCGGTTCACCCCTGCAAACCCAGAGCCTGATTGCTGGCCAGACCTACACCCTAAATGTCACTACCGACACGACAGACAGAGGTGTATTGACCGCATGGATCGACTACAACCGCGATGGCGTCTTTGACAATGCAACTGAGCGAGTTACTTTAGACAATGCGCCTACAAGCGGTGCGCTTTCGTTTGATATCACGGTGCCAGCATCTGCGGCTGATGGCCCTACCTACGCGCGCTTCCGCTACAGCTCTGATACCGGGCTAGATGCAACTGGCCCAGCTAGCGATGGTGAAGTTGAAGACTATCTCGTCAACTTAGTTTCGGCTGAGCCCGCACTGCAACTGGTGAAGCGTGTAACGAGTGTAAATGGCACCGCGATCAGCACTGTGGTGGATCCGACGACGACAACGGATACTCAAGATGACTCTGCTAACTGGCCAACTGGCTACTTGCAAGGTGCCATCAACGCATCTGCTGAGCCGTTTCAAACTGTGCAGTACACCGTTTACTTCCTTTCGGATGGTAACGTCAACATCAACAACGTCCAGATATGTGACTTTATTCCTGAAAAAACGACTTACGTCCCTGGCTCCTTAGCAATAGAGCTAGGTGGCACAGCCGTGACGCCTGCTATTACAGATGCGAGTGATACCGACCAGGGTGAAAGCTTTGCTGTTGGCGCAACACCTGGTACAGCTGGCGTTCCTTGTGATGGTACGGCAGGTGCAAATACGGACGGTGGCGTTCTGTTCCAGCTAGATGCCCCGCTAGAACCAGCAACCGGACCGGGTACGCCAACTACTTCCTACGGATTTGTTCGGTTCTCAGTCACTGTGGACTAGAAGCTAAAACCTCGTAGCGCTCACTACGCTATAAATTTTAACTAGGTTGAAAGCGGCGCTGTCTCCATTGACAGCGCCGCTTTTTTTTGCCACGCTGCTGCGTATACCTTTGTCCGCTCGGCTCACCTCAGCTGTCTTGCTAAAAGCAACGGTTAGTCTTCTTATGACAGCACTTACTCTCAGCGAGCTGTATATCTATCCCATCAAGTCAGCCGCTGGAAATCGCCTCAAAACCGCTTTGCTGACACCAAGAGGTCTCCAGTCCGACCGCCGCTATATGGTTGTCGAACCCAACGGTCGATTTATGACTCAGCGTCGATTTCCAAAAATGGCGCTCATTCAAGTGAAATGTATCAGCACTGATGCCGGTTTTCAGCTGGCTATCAGTGCGCCTGGTATGTCTTCATTATCAGTTGCTCAGCCTGATGCTACAGCTACAAAGGTAGTAGTAGAGGTATGGGGCGATCGCACCCCTGCTCTCTCGTGCGGCCCCACCGCCAGCTCCTGGCTTAGCAAATTTCTCTCCACTCCGTGCCAGCTTGTCTACATGCCAGACGCTTCCCTGCGCCCCACAGATCACGGCAAGTTCGGCCCTGCCAACATCGTCAGCTTCGCCGATGCCTATCCCTACCTGCTCCTGTCTGAAGCCTCACTTGCAGCGCTCAACCAAAAGCTCATAGCCCAGCGAGAAAGCCCTGTCTCTATGAACCGCTTTCGCCCCAACCTTGTTGTTAGCGGCGATATGGCTCCTCACGCTGAAGACGATTGGAAACGAATTCGCATCGGAGAAACTATTTTCGACGTGGCCAAGCCCTGCGCTCGGTGCTCGATTCCAAACGTAAGTCAAGACGGCGATCGCACCAGAGAACCTGGCCGTACCCTTGCCACTTACCGCACCTGGGACAAAGCAATCTGGTTCGGCCAAAACTTGATTCAGGCAGATTTCGAGACAGGCAGCCTAAAAGTTGGCGACGAAGTTGAGATATTGGCTTAAGATTTTCTTCAGCATCCTATCTGTGGGATCATCAGCTATAGATGCGGGCCTACCCAGTCACTTGTAGTTTTGAAGACGCAAAAAAATGCCTATTAAAACGGTTTCGACAACCCCCTTCGACGACCAAAAGCCAGGAACTTCAGGACTTCGTAAGCAAGTTCCCACCTTCCAAAAGCCCCACTATCTCGAAAACTTCATCCAGGCCACCTTCGACAGTCTCGAAGATCTCCAGGGTAAAACCCTTGTCGTCGGCGGCGATGGCCGCTACTACAACCGTCCCGCCATCCAAACTATTCTCAGAATGGCCGCCGCTAACGGTGTTGGTAAAGTTCTCGTCGGCCAGGGCGGCATCCTTTCTACGCCTGCCGCGAGCTGCCTCATTCGTAAATACGACGCTATCGGCGGCATCATCTTGTCTGCCAGCCACAATCCCGGCGGCCCAGAGGGCGACTTCGGCGTTAAGTACAACGTCTCCAACGGCGGACCCGCACCCGAGAAAATCACCAACGCCATCTTCGAAAACAGCAAGTCTATTAGCGAATACAAAATTGCCGATACCGAGGACATCAACCTCGATGGGCTCACCGCGACCAAAATAGAAGGCATGATGGTCGAGGTGGTCGATTCTGTTGCCGACTACGTTGAGCTAATGAAGAAACTCTTCGACTTCGACAAAGTCGGTCAGCTACTCACCAGCGACTTCACCATGTGTATGGACTCGCTACACGCGGTGACAGGCCCTTATGCCAAGCAAATTTTTGAGCAGGCGCTCGGGGCAAAAGCAGGCACAGTCACCAACGGTGAACCGCTTGAAGACTTTGGTGGCGGACACCCCGATCCAAACCTGGTGTATGCGCACGATCTGGTCAAAACCATGTTTGCTGAAGATGCGCCAGATTTTGGGGCCGCTTCAGATGGCGATGGCGATCGCAACATGATCCTTGGCAACAACTTCTTTGTCAACCCCAGCGATTCGCTCGCTCTTATTGCCGCAAACGCCCACCTCGTTCCCGGCTATAAAGATGGACTCTCGGGCATCGCTCGCTCTATGCCCACTAGCCAAGCCGCCGACCGCGTCGCCGAAAAGCTCGGTCTCGACTGCTACGAAACCCCTACAGGCTGGAAATTCTTTGGTAACCTGCTCGACGCCGACAAAATTACCATCTGCGGTGAAGAGAGTTTTGGCACAGGCTCCAACCACGTTCGCGAAAAAGACGGTCTTTGGGCGGTACTATTTTGGCTAAACATTTTGGCAGAGCGTCAGCAGTCTGTAGAAGATATTGTGGTTGACCATTGGAAAACCTACGGTCGTAACTTCTATTCGCGTCACGACTACGAAGGGGTAGATAGCAGTAAAGCAAATGAACTGATGGCAGGGCTGCGATCGCAGTTCTCCACCCTACCCGGTCAAACCCTCGGCAACTACACCGTAGACTACGCCGACGACTTCAGCTACACCGACCCGATCGACGGCAGCGTTAGCAACAAGCAAGGCATCCGCATCGGCTTCACCGACGGCTCGCGCATGGTCTTTCGCCTCTCCGGTACCGGTACCCAAGGGGCAACCGTCAGGCTCTACCTAGAAAGCTACGAGCCTGACGAATCCAAGCACAGCGTTGACCCTCAAGAAGCGTTGAAGCCGCTAATCGAGATCGCCGATCAGGTCTCCAAACTCCAAGCGCTGACGGGCCGCGACAAACCCACTGTAATCACGTAAAGCACTTCTAACTCTCACTTCCGAGCTTGGAAGCGTTGGCGTGATAGTCCCTAAAAGCAAAAGCGCTCGTCAATTAAGACAGGCGCTTTTGCTCAAAATCACTTTTCAGTAACCGCGAGACGGCTCGCTCCATACAGCTAAAAAACATAGCCAGTAAGCACTGATTGACCCAGTACCTATCCGCGCTTGCCGCCATCATCATTACGAACACGAACCGGAATTGCTTCAGGCACAGGTTGACTAGCACCCCTAGCAACAACAGCCACGCCAGCAATCACAATGAGCGCATCTAAAATTGCAGATGTCATAAAATAGCCTCAATTGGATTTATGTAAACCAATGTAACATAAATTCTCAGATAAGTAAAATTAACTATTGACAGATGATGTTCTGTAAGTTAAATGCTATGGGTTCTGCTATCGGCCCAACATCTCTACATCTCCCACGACGAAGACACTCTAGACGTCAGCATTCAAGCCAACTGCCAAGAATAGCGCTAGCAATTGGCCAACGATTCTAAAAAAGACTTGTCCGCCACGATTTCTTTTATACTGCTCTTGTGTATGCAACTCAGTGCATTTTCGGTGCGTTCAGGGAACTATTTTAAGATGAGGCATCAATAAAAATCAATTTAACCAGAATTGAAATGTACATCCGTCATTCGAAGCGAGCGACATGAAGTATTGGGAATTTCTGATTCAAAAAGAAGGGGATGAGACTTGGCTACCGCTAGAAACACAGCAGGTAGAGATTCTCGAAGGTCGCTATCGTGTAGTTGCCCATACCGACCGTGTGAATGCCCCAATGGAAATTCGGGTGAGTCAGCTCATTACCCATGAGATGCCGCCTCGCAAGCGGGTGCGCAAGCGTCAGGGCGAAACCAACGATGCAGGCCTAGTCGTCGTCATGCCCTACGTTCAGCTCAAGCCCGGCCAGTGGGATCTCTCCTGTAGCAGCCTTGACAACTCTACTGATGACAGCTGGCGCTATCAGGTGCAGCTCCAAGTCTTCGCCCATACTGAAGATGACTGGTCTTCTGAATGGCCTGTTCCCGCTGATTCTTTCGCTACGAAGAGCCCGGCAGCTGAAGGTAGAACCGAAAGCGCTAATGGCATAGCGTCCGCAACTACCCAGAACGCTGCGCCGCTCGTTCAGGCGCAGGCCCAGCTGCAAGATAATTTGCAGCGCCAGGGTCAATGGTCTAGCCCGGTAGATGTGCCGGTTGACCTGTCGTACAGCATTTCTTTACAGCAGCAGGCTTTTTTAGCGCGTCGCAATCAGGCGATGACGATTACAGGCCAGGTACAGGCCCTTGTCGACTCACCTCACATCCAAGGCGCTAGTCAGCTGTGGCTCCGTCTGCAAAATCCTCAGACGGCTCAGGTCATTATGGAAGCTCACCGACCCCTGAGCTTGGATAGGCTGCCCGCCGATTTTAAGGTCAAAATTCAGCTGCCTACCAACGTTACAACGCGAGTTGTCTTGGGCGAAGTTTCCCTGCGTTCCGCTTCGCCTGACGAGAGCGAACCTGCTAAAATTCTCACCTCTACAGCTTTCACAATCACCGCTGGAATTGCGCTGCTGCTAGACGATATTGCAAACAAAGATCCCGGTGAATTTGAAGAAGAGTCCGTACTCTTTGAGAAGGCTGATGGTTCTTCTAATAGTTCTTCCAACAGCCCTATAGATACTATTGCAAGCCACGCGCCCGATCTGGTTTCTCCTATACTCGCACCTACCTACAAAACTGCGGTGCCTGCGGTTGGTGTTGTGCTACCGCCGAGGCTTGATTTGAACGGTCAGTCGAGCGATGGTCACACCTACAGCATTGAGCGGCCTGAGCTTCCTACTTTCCCGTCTACGGGTTCGGCTCAGCCGCTTACCGTCAATGACCCACCAGCCGCGCTCGATGAAGCCGGTATAGACGAGCGTCCAAGTGAACAAGGTCCGTCGCCTGTATTGCCGGACTATAGTAGCCTTCAGCAGATGGTGTCGCAGCCTGCTCAGTTTATGGGCACCAGCATTGGAGACGACGATTTGGAAGCGTCTCAAATTGCAGCACTGCTCGAAGATATTGACGATGATCTGTCTTCACAAGCATCCGGAATGGACGAGCTAGAGGCGCCGGGTATAGAAGGCGCTTTGCCTCATGCGCAGACCCCTCACCAGCGCAGCCGTTCCCAGTCGCTATCTCATGCTTCCGACTTACGCGCTTCTAATCTCGACTCTCTTTCTCACGCTGAAGCAGTTGGGAGCGAATCACCCAGGTTCTTTGCCAGATCAGAGCAGCAGGTAAGAAGTCAGCGGCAGACAAAAGCTAATACTGCTTTCGAGTCACTAAAGCTAAAAGACCATTTCTGGCAGCGTCTAACCAATCTCACGCACGAGAGCCATCAAGAAGCGACTCAGCTAGCTGACAATATGAAGAAGGCGGGTGTTTTGCCCAATTCACAGGGCAGTGTGCGCTCTTTTAAGCCCGACTGGTTGGCCGATCTTCCGGCGAACAGTGAAGTAGTGATCTACGACGAGCCCGCGATGCCTGACGCGGCACCCTCTACCAGCACAGATCTTGGCGCGCCATCAGCTCACCTACCCTCACCAGCTTCTCTGCCCGCCGCTGCCTCTACTCAATCCCAGAGCCAAAGACTGCATCATTCCTATCGTCAAAATGGATTGACCTCGCAGCATTCAGAGGCCACTTCGCTAAGTCCTACGTTGGGTTCAGCAAATAGTAGATTCACCCGTCGGACACTGTCAGAAGAATTGCCAGAAATGGCACTGCCGGTGATCAGCGTTCCCAATGGAGATTTAGTAGCGGGCGATACGGTGACGATTACAGTGCGATCGCAACCTTCTGCATACAAACCCTTCATCAAGCTCTGGATGGTTGATCGCCAAAGCCGCACGTTGGTCGGCGAGGCCAAGCTTCTCACCAATCTCAAACCCGACGCGCTAGGCTATTTAGAAACCAGCGCTGACCTGCGGGTACCGATGGGCTGCCTAGATGTGCAAATTGCTGCGATCGCAGTCGACATGGCCACCCAGCAAGAAAGCAACAAAGCTATCGTTAACCGCCACGTTGTGCCCTCTCGTCAGTTCCCTCCGCTGAGAAATCTCTAACAGAGACTTTTAACCGAATCCTCTCACTAGTTACCATCTCATTAGACACCCTCTCATTAGCTATAGATAGAACCTATGGAAGTTAAATCTGCTCACACCCGCCTGTTTGTTGCCGACGTTGGCACCTGCGCAGAGTTCTATCGCGATGTTCTCGAGCTTGAATTAATGATGTAAAGAGAAACTACCTACGCTCGCTCAATCTCTCTCAAGAAGTCGCCGACCTCTACACTCCTGCAGATATCGGCGACTTTTTCGTTTCGTTACGCTATTAGCACGTTAGCGATGACATCTAAAAATGCCTATACGGTAACCGCTGCTGTTTTTCTCCGTAATTCCTCGATACGAAGCGTCGCACTGTGCAGCTACGTTAGAAATACAGACGCAGTACGAAAGACGCAGCACTCTGTTTGTCTCCTTCGCGTCTCACTTTTAGATCAAGTAGCATGACCCATTATTTGCAGCAAAGCGTAGAACCAACTAGCATTTCTCAACCCGCACTACAGCGCTCATCGCACTGCAATCTCTGTGATGATCGTTTGCTTCGTCACCTGCGTAACAAACAGCTACGCTGGTACTGCCCTACCTGTCGGCAAGACATGCTCTGCGTCGTTCCGCCATCCAGCCTTCCCGAGAACAACAGATTTCAGAACGACAAATTTCAAAGCAACAAGTCTCAGACGCACAGACCTCAGATAGTCAGCCCTCAGGGCAACAGATCTCAGACGCTTAGAGAACAGACAAACGAGGCCAAAGCGCCTCAAGCGGACGTAAAACGCACCGCCCTTAGAACTCAAGATGGTGTAGCGCTTACCCATTCCACTAGCATTCTCACGCCGTAGCCAGTGGCCCCAGGATTGTTGTATCCGTTCTCCTTGTCGGTCCATACAGGCCCTGCTAGGTCGATGTGCGCCCAAGGTGTGTCTTTGATAAACTGCTTCAAAAAGAGCGCTGCGGTAATCGATCCGCCTGCTCTAGGGCCAGTGTTTTTCATGTCGGCAACGACCGACTTTAGTCCTTCAAAGTACCGAGCTTCCATCGGCATTTGCCACACCTTCTCACCCGAAAGCTTTGAGGCAGAAGTTATGGACTGAGCTAGCTCTTCGTCTTCACTGAAAAGCGCGGCAATGTCGTCGCCAAGTGCAACTACGCAAGCTCCCGTCAGGGTTGCCAGGTCTATCACCGCATCTACGCCGAGCTTGTCTGCATATACGAGCGCATCGGCCAGGGTAAGGCGACCTTCTGCGTCGGTGTTGTTCACCTCGATAGTTTTGCCATTAGAAGCGGTCAAAATGTCGCCAGGACGCATGGCGTGGCCGCTCACCATGTTTTCTGTTGCCGCGCTGATAAAGTGCACTTCTACGTCGGGTTTGATTTGTGCGATCGCCTTCGCCGCACCCAGCATGGCCGCCGCACCGCCCATATCAATCTTCATCATCTCAATGCCAGAGCCACCGGACTTGAGGTTGAGCCCGCCAGAGTCAAAGGTTAGCCCTTTGCCGATAATGGCGACTTTGCGCCTAGGCGTACCCTCCGGGATATAGGTAAGGTGAATAAACTTGGGCGGCAGGTCCGATGCTTTAGCAACGCCCAGGTATGCGCCCATGCCCAGCTGTTCGCACTGCTCGCGCTCTAAAACCTCTAGCTTAAGCCCGTGCTCTTTGGCGATCTCAGCAGCGGTATCCGCTAGCTTCTCAGGGGTGACAACGTTGGGCGGTGCGGCTACTAGCTCACGCGCTAAGATGACGCCATCGCACACTTTTTGCGCAGTAGCGATCGCACTTTCTTCACCCTGAAAGGAGAGCAGCGCCACATCGCTAAGCTCAACCGTTGACTTCTCTGGTTCAGACTTAAATCGGCTGTCCTGACTGTTTGCCAAGATCACGCCCTCGGTGAGCGCTTGGGCTGTGAGCGACGGGCTGTTGTTCCAGGTTGGGAAGCTAATGCCCAAAGACTTTACTTTTGCTTTTTTGGCAAGCCGAGCGGCGATCGCCGCGCCCTTTCGTAATGCCTCTAGTGTCATACCTTCAGAGCTACCGAGCCCTACAATCCCAATCTTTTTAACCAAAGAGTCAGAGCTAAGGCGAGTCATAGCAGTCGCCCCACTTTTGGCGATGAAGGCTTCTTCGTCTATGAGCATTTGCAGCAAGCCGCCCACTTTGTCGTTCACGTCCGACAAAATTCCTGTGAGTGGTAAAGACTCTTCCAACAGCCCAATTACCAAACAGTCGCCCTGCCAACTAAGACAAGATTGATCTGACGCTATAAAATCCATTCCCTATTCGCTGATCGCTTACTTTACTTCTTCTAGTCCCGTTCTATAGTATCTACTGATTTCGCTGTTTTACGTGCCGGGTCTTGAGCAACTTTCGCCCGTCGTATCTTTATAGCGCGAAGATCTCGCATATTCCACAGCACCATTCGTCGGTTTATCTGGTAAAACTTCACAAGGCACTCCGTAAAACCGCTAGCTTTATCTCAAGTCACCCCCGTCGCTAAGAACCCTACATGTTGAAAACGCTGAAAGATAAGTGGCCAATACTTGCGCTTGCGGGGATAAGCGCGCTCTCCGTCGGTTTGGTGGTCGGGCTGCTCAAAACCACCGATACCTTCAAGTCACCCGAACAGGTCCAAATCGAATCTGTAGAGTCGGCAGCAGACTCTCTAGTGCTGGATCTAGCCAATCGACCGGCGGCTGAGCGGGAAGTTGCGCTGCGTGACCTAGCACAGCGGCTAGACGGGCTAGAAGGCGATCGCGCCCGCTACATGCTAGCTACCGACTATATAAATCAAGACCGAAGCGACGAAGCGCTACCTCTACTAGATGGTTTAGAAGACAGCTACGAAGACCTCGCTGGCTACGTTTTGCTACGGCGCGCTCAGGCGCAAGCGGCCACAGGTGAGTCTGAAACGGCAATCGCCACCTGGCGCGATCTTACTCAAAAGTATCCTAGCAGCACTGCCGCTGCCGAAGCCCTTTATCAGCTGGGCCTTCCCACCGCTGGCCTGCCCGCTAATAGCGCACTGCCCAACTCACAGCCTGCACCTTTACCAGATTCATGGGCTCAGCTGCTGAGCGCATTCCCTAGCCACCCGCTCAGCGTCAGCATCGCGTTTCGTCAGGCGGCTTCGCTTGCCGCAAGCGATCCGGCTGCGCTACCTTTGCTCAAACAGGTGGCCTATCACGGGCTAGAACATCCCCAGTACACTCAGGCACTGGGCCGACTGGTAAGCCAGTACAGCAGTCAGCTAGCGCCCGAAGACTGGAAAGCGATTGGCTTTGGCTACTGGGAAACGCAAAACTACGGTAGTGCAGGCGACGCCTACGCCAAAGCGCCCGGTTCGCCGCGCACGCAGTACCGGGCCGCACGCGGTAAAGAGAGGGGAGGCAAAGGCCGTGAAGCCATTCTCTTTTATCAGCTGCTCGACAAAACGTTTCCGACCCATCCTGAAACGGCATCAGGCTTGTTGAACCTGGTAGATTTGCAGGACGATGAGAATGCGATCGCAACCATTGATAGCATCACCGAACGCTTTCCCGACCGCGCCGCCGAAGCCCTGGTCAAACGCGCTGCAATTCTAGATGCAATCGGCAGTCCTGACTCAGCAAAGCAGGCCAGAGCCTCTATCCTTTCGCAATATCCCGCCTCCTCATCGGCGGCCAATCTTCGCTTCAAGCAGGCATCGGCCAACGCCAAGAAGGGAGACTATAACGCCGCTATTAGCTGGTCGCGTCAGCTCGTTGAAGCCGCGCCTCAAGATGATCTCGCTGCCGAAGCCGGTTTTTGGCTAGGCAAATGGTCTCTCAATCAAAACCAGCCGGAAGCAGCCCGTCAAGCCTTTGAGCAAGTGGTCAAAAACCATCCAGACTCCTACTATGCCTGGCGTTCCGCTATCTACCTTGATTGGAATGTCGGCAACTTCGAGACCGTGCGCACTTTCCAGCCCGAAATTTCGCTGCCTGCGCGCCGTACGCCTCTGCCGGTTGGGACTCGGGCCCTGCAAGAGCTTTATCTCATTGGCCACAATCAAACCGCCTGGAACCAGTGGCAAACCGAATTTGTCGATCAAACTGAGCCCACCGTCAGCGAACAGTTTACCGATGGCCTACTCCGGCTCGGCATCGGCGACAACCTGGACGGTATCTTTATGGTTTCAAGCCTCGCCTGGCGAGAGCTTCCCGAAGAGATCGCCGAGTATCAAACGATTAAGCGATCGCCCGCTTTCTGGCAGGCAGTTTATCCATTTCCCTATTCCGACCTCATTTTGGGCTGGGCCAAAGAACGCCAGCTCAATCCACTTTTGGTCGTTGCCCTCATGCGTCAAGAGTCCAGATTTCAGGCTGATATCCGGTCTGTGGTAGGCGCAGTCGGCCTGATGCAGGTTATGCCCGAAACTGGCGCCTGGATTAGCGATCAAATCGGTGAAACGCAATATTCTCTTAGCCGACCAGCCGACAACGTAAAATTTGGCACCTGGTATCTCGACTTTACCCACCGTGAGTACGACGACAACTCCCTATATGCCGTGGCTAGCTACAACGCCGGGCCGGGCGCGGTTGGAGGCTGGATAGAAGAAAAGGAGTTTGCCAACGCCGATGAATTTGTCGAGCAGATTCCTTACCCCGAGACCAAAGGGTACGTAGAATCTGTCTTTGGTGGCTACTGGAACTACCTGAGACTGTACGACCCAGAGACCGCCGCCAAAATTAATGCGCTGTAACGTCTAAATCGTTGATACGATAGGTAAACCTACGTAGCAAACGTCGGGCGTAGCCGTTCGTTTGCAATTCTCAGCAGCAATCGTCGTTATGCCCGTGGAGTATCGTGACAAAATTTAGTACCTCACAGCAAAGTCAACTAGCGCAAATTGGCGCTTTCTTACGTGAAAACCGCGAAAGTCAGGGCAAGTCTTTAGAAGACATTGCGATTCGCACCTATATTCGCCCGCAGCTGCTCAGCGGGATAGAAACTGGCGATCCAGATCAGCTGCCCGAGCCTATTTTTGTACAGGGCTTCATTCGCCGCTATGCCGAAACGCTAGGTCTTCAAGGCACAGAGATTTCTCAGCAGTTCACAGTCACCTCTATTCCTTCTACGCCTAGGCCAGCTCCTCGCCTGCAAGAGGCAGAAAGCTCTACGACCCGGCTGACTCGCCGAGCAACCACTGCTAGGCCCTACACGCCTAGCACTACGGCAAACACATCAGCTAGCGCTCCTCTGTTCAATGCGGGCAGTCTCTCTTCTCAAGGAGAGCATTTTCCTAACAGCACGCAAGATACAGCTGACTCAGTCGCCGCACAGCATACCAGTCCTTCTGTTCAGCCAGAGAAGAAACCGCTCATCGTTGAAGATGAGGTATTGGGTCTTCCCGATGAAGCGACAACTTTGCCTGCTATTGATGCTAGTGCGATCGCTCCTAGCACAATTGAGATCGGTGCGCTTGATACTGGTGCGGTCGTCCCCCCAAGCCTCCAGATCCAACCTTCAGAAGACGCCTCATCTCCAAGTCTATCGACAGCAGATCTAACCCTAGACCTTCCCGCTGCTGCTGTAGAAAGTGATGGTCCCGGCGATATTTCTGCGTTTGACCAGGCCGTTCTAGAGACCTCCTCTCCTGTGACCCCTTCAGTCGTGATTCAGCCTGATGATCAGCTCAACGACAATCTTGATAACAGCCTTGACAACAGGTTGGATGGTCAGCCAATTAACGATAGGCCAATCAATGATGGATCAATCGGCGGTGAGTCAATCGACAACAGGCAAAACGATCAGTTCAACGACAATCTGCCAGCGGCGTTCACAACAGAAGTAGCGACCACGCCTGAAACAGCCGAAAGAACGCCCGTTTACTCAGATGAGCCAGTAGGGGTTGAAATTGATAGAGAGGGCCCTAACCTGAAGCCCTTTGCGATTGGGGCGGTGGTGATTGCTGCGCTCATTGCTGGTGTGGTGCTACTGGCGAATGCGCTGGGCGGCGATCGCACCCCAGTCGTTGCAGATAACCCCACGCCAGACGTCGAACAGCTTGAAGACCCTGCAGTCATAGAACCGGAGGCGCTACCGCCTGTCCCAGCGCCTGTCAGCGATGCGCCGGTCTATGTAGAAGCAAATGCGATCGCAGAAGCCTGGGTAAGCGTGATTGCCGACGGCAGTGAGATATTCGAGGGCACGCTTCAGAGCGGCGATACGCAGCTTTGGGAAGCGCAAGAGACGCTGGATGTCTTCTCAGGAGATGGCGGTGCGCTAGAAATCGCCGCTAACGGCGGTGAGGCTGAAGTGATGGGTGAGCGAGGTTTTGAGGCGAAAGAAGTCTTTACCCCTCGGTAAGTAGCTAACTTGCCCGATACAATGACAGCAGCGACCTATTAGATCTCTACTCTGTGCCTATGACGCCCCCTTCTGACCTTGAGACAGCAACCACTGCTAACATCTCGGTGCTAGATGCGCAGCCCCGTGAGGACTATTTAGACGAGTTGCCCGATGATGCGGAAATGTCGCTGTTCGATCATCTCGACGAACTGCGGCAGCGAATTTTCTATGCGCTGATTGCCGTGCTCGTTGGCGTGATCGGCTGCTTTACCGGCGTTCGTCAGATCGTCGAGCTGTTGGAGATTCCGGCCCAAGGCGCTAAGTTTCTTCAGCTCTCTCCGGGTGAATATTTTTTCGTCTCGATCAAAGTTGCAGGCTATAGCGGCATATTGGTAGCGAGCCCATTTATTCTCTATCAAATCATTCAGTTTGTTTTGCCTGGGCTAACGCGCCGCGAGCGACGGCTGATTGGGCCGGTGGTGTTAGGCTCTAGCGTTTTATTTTTTGCTGGGCTGGCGTTCGCGTACATTGCGCTGGTTCCAGCCGCGCTCAACTTTTTTATCAACTACGGCGCGGATGTGGTTGAGCAAATGTGGTCTATTGACCGATATTTTGAGTTTGTGCTGCTGCTACTCTTCAGCACGGGGCTAGCGTTTCAAATTCCGGTTGTTCAGCTGTTGCTCGGTCTGCTGGGAATTGTGGGCTCTGCGCAGATGCTTTCGGGCTGGCGCTATGTGCTGCTAGGCGCTGCTATTCTGGGCGCGGTGCTGACCCCTTCAACTGACCCTATCACCCAGAGTTTGTTAGGCGGGGCCGTTCTCTTTCTATATTTCGGTGGCATTGGCCTGGTGAAGGCGATTGGTAAGTAGGCTTGCTGCTCTGCTACTGCTCGCACGAAGGCGGTGAGTTGAAGGGTTGGAGCAGGAAGGGCAGAGCAGTAAGCTACGAGGCAAACCTACTTAAATAAATCAGCTAAGCGTCTATAGCATGGAGCATTAACAATAGACCGCTAGAGAGCTATGCGTTTGAGGGGACAGATTCGCTCTTAGTATCGGACTGCTGACCAAAGAGGCTGTCCAGGTAGATTCGGCTGACCTCTCGGTGGCTCACGCCGTTTTGCATCAGAAACAGGGAGAGTGCCGCGCAAAATAGGCGATCTTGTCCCCAGCTAGAATGTACGTCTAGGTAATGCTGTACAGACGCGTGTAGCTCCTCAGGAATTTCAACGGATAGGCTAACAGACTGTTGCACCATAAAGGCTCCTTGCATCAAATATTACGACCGATTTACCGGCGCACAAAAATTTCGCACCTCTAAAACAAATAACTAGGTCTGAAAAAGCTTTTTGATAAAAGCGATCGCAGACGAACAGCCGCTGTAGAAGAAGCGCTCGGTTTGTGTGTATTTCATTGTGGAGCATGGGTTTAGAAATAGCAATCGAGGCAGTGAAGAACCTGGCGTTAATAAAAAAAACACATTCGCTGAAAAGCCGTTCTCTCGTAGATCTCTCACCTGTAAATTTCTACGTTTCTTTTCCTACTGTCCTTAGAAAGGAATATTTGCGTAATCCACAAAAAGTGGTGTAACTCCCAAAGCTCGTTCTTGCCTGTGGAAAACCTATGGGCAGCTTGTGGAAAACCTGTGGAAAACCTGTGAGAAACATGGCCTCCTCTGTTAAAAGTTGTAAATTTGTGGCGTTTTTGCTTTTTGGGTTCACAAAAGGTTTTCTTTGAGGTTTTGTAGTCGTAGCTACAGCATTTCTATCTAGGATTATTACGTCGCCTTATCTATTGGGCCTCGTCTATTCGTGAGCGCTTTCATCCGTGTTGAGCTCAGCTGCGAAGTACCGCTCCACATGGACAATCAGTGATTTGATATCGTCGGGAAGACGCCGTACGACTTTGCGATCGCGCGCATCCACCGTCACCAGCGTCACCTCACCTGTAATACAGCGCTGCGGATTTTCACCTGTTGTCTCAATCTCGTACTGCCAGTTCAGCCGGATGCCTTTGCGCGGAGCGAGGCGTGTCTTTACAATGGCGTCCATCCCCAGTGTCAGCGGCTGCCGATAGCGAATATCTAGCGCCACTACCGGTAGGTCGTACCCCAGGCTCACCAGCTTCTCAAAAGGGAATCCTAACGACCGCAGACATTCAACTCGAGCTGACTCCATCCAGGTCACGTAAGTGCCGTGCCACACAACCCCGCCGTAGTCCGTATGGTGTGGCTGCACCCGAATAGGATATTTGAACCAGATCGCGGCATCAGCGGTTTGTGTGTCCATATGAGTCAATCTATAAGTTTGTTTCCATTTAGCTTATCTCTGCCTACTTTTGTTTCTTAATGTTTATATAACAGGATCCATGTAGGAAGAAATACACCATGATTCAGAATATTCTGCTGGCTGACTCAGGGACTGGCAACACCCGAGACATGATGAAGGTGCTGATGCAAATTCCTCGCCTGAGGCGATCGCGCATCACCATCCTTCACGTAGTCCCGTCCCAAACCGGTGCGGCTGCAATGACTGAATACTGGGAAAAAGGCGGCAAAATCTTAGCCGAAGCTGTGACCGAACTCAATTTGAATCCGTCTCAAGTGAACGCCATTCTGCGCGAAGGCGAGCCCAAAGACGTGGTCGGCGAAGTCGCTAACGAAATCGACGCTAACCTGGTCGTGATGGGCTCAAGAGGTCTCAAAGGCCTGACTGCCATTCTGGGAAATTCTGTGAGCCAGTACGTATTTCAGCTCTCGTCTCGGCCCATGCTGCTGGTCAAAGACGACCTGTACGCTGTCAAGTCAATCAAGCGAATTCTAGTAGCACTCGATAGCTCAGACTCGGCCAAAGTAGGCTTAGAGACCGCCATTGACTTAGCTCGCGATATTGAAGATAGCGAAATCATCCTGGTGCACAGTATCTCCAAGCTGCGCGGCAAATTGGATGAGGCAATTCAAGACAATCCAGAAAGCGACCCCGTCCTGGCTGACGCTGTCGTTAAGGTAAGACGCATGGGCATCAACTACCGATGCGTGGCCCCCACAGGCAAGCCCGGTGCCCGCATTTGCGAACTGGCCGACCAGCTCAATGTTAATTTGCTCATCCTCGGCTCGCCCGACCGCCGCCCCTCTATTGCTAAGGGAATGCCCGATCTAGACAGGCTGCTTGGTGACTCGCTCTCCGACTACGTGCGGGTGTATGCCAATTGCCCGGTGCTGCTCACGCGGATAGATTCGTAGTCAGAGCTTCAAGGCGGAGAGCTTGATTTCGCGCGAGATGCTCAGTCAAACCTACACGTATACTGCATAGCGCCGAGTAGAGTGGCCTCGTAGACCGCCTTGTCGATTTCGTATGCGCCAAAGCGAGCGAGGTGGGGGTTAATGATTTGCGCGTCGAATAGCTTGAAGTTGCGCGATCGCAAATGATCAACCAGCATCACCATTGCCACCTTAGAGCCTTCTGGAATGTTGTAAAACATCGACTCCCCAATAAAGGTGCCGCCCATCACAATGCCTAAGAACCCGCCTGCTAGCTGATCGCCTTGCCAGGTCTCAAAGCTGTGGGCGTAGCCTGCGCGGTGTAGCCTTCTATACACCGTCTTTAGCGCTTCCGAAATCCAGGTCGTCTCCCGATTTGCGCAGCCCTCTAGCACCCCTTCAAAGTCGCGATTTATCCCAGCGGTGAATCGCTTTTGGTTCAAAACCCGCTGTAGTGATTTGGGATAGCGAAACCGCTCATCTAAAGGAATAATTGCCCGCCGACTGCTGGCGTACCAGTTCAGCGTTTTACCATCTTCCTCGGCCATCAAGAAGTAGCCTTGAGCGTAGCACTGAAGAATTTGCGGTACTGAGTAACCCATAAAAACTAGCGAGATTGTTCTTTCGAGGCAACCAACTGTCTGCTGTGCCACCTATTCTGACAGAGTCTTTCACTGTCTGTCTGCCCGCCTTTGTGCAACACGTAAAGTAATGACAACTTTCACGTTGAAACTCTCCGCAACCTCTTAGCCTTAACTTAAGAAAGTCTTACTCAAGAAGCGCCAAAAACGCTTGCTCACATCAGCGCCCTGCAACTAATATGCCTGACCCCACAGAGCCCAACTTTAATCAGCTCGGCGCTTCAGAAAATACTGAAGAAACTTTGGGTGCCACCACAGCAGGTCAAGACGTGCCTACGCCGATAGAATCTATTGAGCTACCGCCACCGCAGGACGCAGTAGAAGAAGGGCAGTGGCTAAAATCTACGCTCCACAAGTGGCTAGACGAAGAATTCTTGCCAGAGGTCGTAAACGAGCACATTGCCGCGCGTGCTTCTCAGGTATTTGTACGGCAGCGAATGGAAGGCGAGAATAACTTGAACGCGCTGGTTTTAGCTGTGCTTACCGAGATGCAGGGCTACGACTTTTCAAAGAGCTTCTATAGCGAATTTGCGATCGCTAACGCCGTTGGCGATCTCTTACTAGAAAGCCTGGGCATAGAGCGCTGCTGCGGCAACGAATAAAGCCGTACTCTTATCCATCGAATACAGACAGACACAAAAAAGATATTTACTGACATGCTTCAGCAAATACCTTTCCGTTTTCACGCAGCTTTGTCTCAATCTATCTCTAAGACACAGCCGCCAATACCTCTCTACCAACCAGTTCTACCAGCTAGATTTCACAACGCCAGGCAGCAGGCCCTGGTGAGCCATCTCACGTAGCGCATTGCGGCAAAGGCCAAAGTCACGATAGTAACCGCGAGGGCGACCGGTTTTCCAGCATCGGTTGTTGAGCCGAGTCGGCGCACTGTTGCGAGGCAGCTGCTGAATTTTGCGATGAATTTCTAGCTTCTGAGACTGATTCGGTGCATCTTCAAATTCTTTGAGCAAAGCTTCACGCTTATCGGCGTACTTTGCTACCATCTTTTCGCGCTTCTTCTGGCGCGCAACCATGCTTTTTTTAGCCATGAGGCGAAGTTAATTTTATTTCCATTACACAGTCTTCAATACTATCGGGCTAATCGACTTTTGTAAACTCAAGATTTCTGCTTAGCGTTCTTTTTAACAGCGCTCTTTTTAGCAGAAGCTTTCTTCAGAGCAGCTTTTCTTGCTCTTATCTTCGCCGCCTTGTCTGCCGCCTTCTGAATCTTTACCGCGCCTGGGCAAATATCTAGCAGGTCACATCGCATACAGTTCGGACTGCGAGCCATACACACAGCTCTGCCGTGGTATACCAGCCGAATCGACCAGTTTTCCCAGTCTTCTTGAGGGAGCAGCTTCATCAAGTCCTGCTCAATCTTGGGTGGCTCGGTATGCTTAGTTAGCCCCATCCGCCCAGATATCCGCTTCACGTGAGTATCGACGGTGACGCCTTCGTGAATGCCAAAAGCGTGAGCGAGCACCACGTTTGCGGTCTTTCTAGCAACACCAGGAAGCGTCGTTAGTTCCACCATCGTATTGGGCACAGCGCCGTCAAATTCAGTGATGATTTTATGAGCAGCGGCTTGAATATTCTTAGCTTTGCTTCGGTAGAAACCTGTGGAGCGCACCAGTTCCTCCAGGTCTGCAACATCGGCTTCTGCCAGTGCGATCGCATTTGGAAATCGCTCAAACAAAGCGGGCGTCACTAGATTAACCCGTGCGTCTGTGCACTGCGCCGATAGCACAGTCGCTACCATCAGCTGCACAGGTGTCTCATAGTCCAAAGAGCAAGGCGCTTCTGGATAAATCAGCTTCAGCCTGCGCAAATACTCCAGCGCCCGAGGTTTCTTGCTCAGCTTTTGGAAAGGTCTTTGAGGCGGCGGAGGCAGTTCCGATAGGGGTAGCGGAATTGCCTCGTAGCCATTGGCCGAGCTAGGGCCTTGATAGTCACTCACAGGTCGTCATTCACCTACTTTCTACTGCCGCAGATTCTGTAGGACTTCGAGCTGCGCGGTATCTCGAATGATCAAGAAAATACCTAACCCTAACAGTAAGAAAATGCCGGTTTGCATCACGCTTTCTTGTAGGCGCATGGGCAGTGGCTTGCCGCGTAGTGCCTCAATGAGAAGGAACGCTAGCTGACCGCCGTCCAAAGCAGGCAGTGGCAAAATGTTGATAATCGCCAGGTTAATGCTAATAATCGCCGCAAAAGGAAACAGACTTCTGCTATCTGTCTTGGCAAGTCCTGCACCCTGCTCAACGATTTTCACGGGGCTACCTACTTGGCCAGCCATCGACGAAAAATCAGTAACAAGTGAAGCCATTCCCTGTGCGACTAAAACAGTTTTGTCTTGAAATTCGCGGGCGGCAACTGACAGGACTTCAATCGGGCTGTTGGCACGGCGGTAAGCCACAGTGCCATTTGCCTGTAGCACCACACCGATAACCGCATCGCCGCCAGGCTTTTTCACCTCTGGGGTAACCGTTACGGTCACTTCGCGGTCGACACGCCTAATGGTTAAATCTACAGGTTCGTTAGGGCTCGCCTGAATTAACGCAATCAGATCCTTCTGAGCGTTTACTTCATCGGCTAGGGGCTCACCGTCTACTGCCAAGATCACATCGCCAGCTTTGATGCCTGCGACTTCCGCTGGCGTATCGGCCATTACTTCGGGGATAAAAACGCCCGGTTTGAGGTTGAAGCTGTCGGGCACACCAATGCTGCCAAACTGTACGACAAATACCAGGTAGGCAAATATCATGTTGGCGATAACGCCAGCACTAATCACAATTGCCCGGTCTAAGACGGGACGGTTTCGCAGCAGGTCAGGATCTTCTTTCGGAATATTGCTCTCGGGGTCGTCGTCTGGAAAGCCAACGAAGCCACCGAGCGGAATGGCTCTAAGGGCATACTCCGTTTGTGATCCCTGGTACTTCCACAAGATTGGCCCAAACCCAATGGAGAAACGATTGACGTGAATGCCCTGTAAGCGAGCGGCCATAAAGTGGCCAAGCTCGTGAACAAAAATCAGGAGAGCGAGAACTCCAATTACGGCCAATACATTCATAGAAGCGAGGCTTTAGGTTAACTTTTGTTATTGTACCGTTCTATACATGAGATTGTATGGAGCCGTTGGTAGGGTCTTCCGCCAGAGCTTAGCCAATGATGTTTTTGCTCATAAACTTTTGTAGAACGTCTGGGACCGCTACTGTGCCGTCTGGCTGCTGGTAGTTTTCTAAGATAGCTGCCATGGTACGTCCTACGGCTAATCCTGAGCCATTGAGCGTGTGCACGTATTGCGTGCCTTTCTTACCGGCTGCTTTGAATCGAATGTTGGCGCGTCGGCCTTGGAAGTCTACGCAGTTTGAGCAGCTAGAAATTTCGCGATATTTTCCAGCGGAAGGCAGCCAAACTTCAAGGTCGTAAGTTTTGGTTGCCCCAAAGCCAAGATCGCCTGTGCACAGCTCCAAAACGCGATACGGCAGCTTAAGCTGCTGCAAAATATCTTCAGCATCGGCGGTGAGCTTTTCGAGCTCGTCAAAAGAGGCGTCGGGATGGACGAATTTGTACATCTCTACCTTGTTGAACTGGTGCAGACGAATGAGCCCTCGGGTGTCGCGCCCATAGCTGCCCGCTTCTCGGCGAAAGCAAGGGGTGTAGGCGCAGTAGTTGATAGGGAGCTGCTCGTCGTCTAAAACTTCGTCGCGGTGCAGGTTTGTAAGGGGTACTTCGGCAGTGGGGGTAAGCCAGAGGTCGTCGCGATCGCACTTAAACCCATCCTCTGCAAACTTTGGCAGCTGCCCCGACCCCTGCATCGAATCAGAATTCACCAAAATCGGCGGCAGAACCTCGGTGTACCCAGCGTCCGTATGCCGAGCGAGCATAAACGAAATCAAAGCTCGCTCCAACGCTGCTCCATCACCCATCAGCGTAACAAAGCGGCTCTGTGCGATTTTCACAGAGCGCTCAAAGTTCATAATGCCAAGCTTTTCGCCAATCTCGTAGTGAGGCAGGACGCCCTTACTCTCGCTGATCAGCTCATCGCCCCAGCGCCGCACTTCAACGTTGTCATCCTCACTCTTACCTTCTGGCGTAGAGTCGCTGGGTAAATTCGGCAGCGTCAGCAAAATCTCTTGGATCTGCCCGTTCAAATCGCGCTCTTGCGGCTCTAGCTCACCGATTTCTTGTTTAACGCGGTTCCCTTCGTCCCGTAACGCTTTTACCTCATCGCCCTTAGGATCAGCGCCTTCACGAATCTTCTGCCCTACAGACTTGCCAACTTCATTACTTTTGGCCTGTAAGTCGGAGCGTTTTTTCTCAATCTCCCGCTGCTGAGAATCCAAATCGAGCAGCGGCTGCAAATCGTAGCTGCCCTTCTTTGCCAGTGCAGTTTGAACTTGCTCAGTCTGATTGCGAATTAGCTTGATATCCAGCACGGCCTCTTTTCCTTACACTGCTTCCTTTGACTTGCCTAGGCGCTGCCGACAGTCATAAAGCGCCATCTCCTAAGCAAGGTTAACAGGCAAAGGGACGGTCAAGCGCCATGCTCTACCGTCCCTCCTTCAAATCACTGGCTAAACTGCTTTTGTTTAACCCTCTTATGACTACACAACCTGCTGAATCTCAGCAATCTCAGGAATAAACTCACGCAGGCGACGCTCGATACCCATGCGCAGTGTCATCGCAGAGCTAGGGCAGCTGCTACAGGCACCGTTCAAGCGCAGTTTCACAATCGGACCGTCGAGTTCAACGAGTTCAACGTTGCCACCGTCTGCCAATAGATAAGGTCTCAGCTCATCAAGGATTTTCTCTACGTTGGGTTCAGTCAAAGCCAGAGTAGCCATTTTTATCTCCAGATAATTAAGGTATGAGTTTAGTTTAGCGGTTCTACCCCGCCAATAACCGTCAACGCTTAGTTGTGAGTTCACCTGTTGACAGAAGAGCACTCATCGCAAGCGCAGAGCTGTCTATTATTCAGGCGATCGCGTTCAGCCAGCTTGCAGTTCATCTAGCCGAACGAGCACTTCTTGACTATGAATCGCCGGGCGCACGCCCAAGAACCGCTCTCTCAGCGTGCCTGCTGGATCAATCAAGTAAGTGTGCCGCATTGACATAGGCTTCATCCACGAGCCGTAGGCTTTGCTCACCGCGCCATCTGTATCTGACAGCAGCGGATAGACCAGTCCTTCAGCGTCACAAAAGGCTTCGTGTGAATCGGTATCGTCTGCGCTGACACCAACGACCTGAGCCCCGCGTGCCTGATACTCTAGCAGGTCTCGTTGAAATCGCTGCGCTTCGAGCGTGCAGCCAGGGGTAAAGTCGCGTGGGTAAAAGTACAGCACTACCCACTGGCCTAAGTAGTCGGACAGGCTGACGCTGCTATCGTTTACGGTGCTAGGCAAAGTAAAGGTTGGCGCAGGCTGATCGAGCATAGGCTGTTTGCCACCCATGGCATAAGCGGCGGGCGTTATGGCAGTAAAAGTCGCGCTGAAGACAATCAAAGCGCCTAAGCATGAGATCAAAATTTTGCTTACTAAAGTCTTGCGGCGCAGCAACATACATTTTTCCCTACATATATCAGTAGTATTTGAAGATATTCAAAAGTATCCAACACCTCTCTGGTGATATACGACTAATCAATAGAGGGCAGTCTCAATCTTATAATGTGTGGGCTAGCAAAAGACAGCGCTGCGAGCAGCTTGCTAAGCTCCTTACTCAAACCAACCCTATGACTGCCTTTAGCCTTCAGAAATACTGGCGCGAAAGCTGGGCCGTGGCTCACCGCATCCTAACTGAGCTATTTCGGCGTCGGCGCAGTCTCATTTCCTGGTTAATCTTTCCAGCGCTGCTCCTAGTCCTCAATGGCCTCATTACTGCCGGTGGAAACGGTCGAGAAATGGCGGTAGGCACTGCGTTTGAAATTGCCGCGCCGCCAACATTGGTAGGAGCAGCCCTGTTTTTTAGTTGTCTAGGCGGTGGCGTGGCGACGGTCGTTTCTGAGCGCGAACAGCAGACGTTGAAGCGACTGTTTTTGTCGCCCTTGAGTGGAGTTTCTTATTTCCTCGGTATTTTTCTGGCCCATAGTGTAATTGGGGTGGGGCAGACTCTGGTGATTTTTGCGATCGCATCTATTGCCGGTGCCAGCTTCTCCGGTGCCGCCTGGCCGCTCGCTATCCTCATTATCGGGCTCAGCATTCTTTCCTACGTAGGCCTAGGCTTCATGCTAGGCACCCAGTTCGCGCGTCGCACTGAAGATGTCAGCGCTCTAATTGCCGCCTTCGGTGTACCTCTCATGGTGCTCGGCGGTGCTTTTTTACCGATCTCTCTTTTCCCGGACTCCTTAGAGAGAATTGCCAAGTTCAATCCGATCTATCACATGACGGAAGCGCTTACCGATGCGTTGCTCAACACAGACAATCCGCTAGGGGATGACGGCACGCACCTGTGGTTTCTGCTGATATTTGCCGTCGCGATGGTTGCGGTAGGCTGGTTTTCTTATCGGCGTATGCTCGTTCAAGAGCGGCAGCTGTAAGACTAAGATCTATAAGCAGAGTCACTGTCGTCGCGAGTGTCAGTTGCAAGCGCAGAAGCCTTTCTCGCTGCGACCTTTCGATCTCTCCAAAGTGCCAATCCAATACCACCTAAGCCTAGTAATAGTGTCGGTTCAGGAATTTCTCGATTCTCGCCACGCCTCGTTGAATCCGCTATTGCAAAGGCTAGAGAACCCGCAGGAATAGTGCCGTTCCCAGGTAGGGTGAGCCCTTCTCCACCGTAGGCAGTGCCTGGCTGCGCAGCCTGACGATTCGCCCTACTAGGCGTATCGAGGTTGGATCGCCCAGCGACCGCTGCTGTTGGTACTTTGCTGGCTGTTGCCATCGAGCCTAGTCCGCAGTCGCTTGGAATGTGAACGCCGCCAGCGCTGCTGCCATTGCCTAAGTGTTGCACCCAGTACCGCCCAAAGTCTGAGTTCTGCGATTCAAACATGCCAAACCCGACCTCGGTGAATGCAGAACTGAGCAGGTTGTTCTGATGGGTTGGGCTGTCCATCCAGTCATTGAAAGTTTGCTGAGCGCTGTAGCCGCCAGCCGCTAGATTCTCTCCGACTTTGGTGCCGCTATAGCCAGTGGCTTCAATTCGCTGGTCAAAAGTAGATCCGTTTTTTCCGATGTGGTTGTAGCTGAAGTAGTTTTTAGTAGCCATGTCTTTTGCAAACTGCTGTGCTGACTGCCCTAACTGTAAAGAGAAGCTGAGCGGCGGTGCTTTTACCTCAGTTCTAGCTGCGTTTGTGAGATCACGGAGTTCTGAAAAGTAGCTATTGAGCGGTGCGCAGCTGTCGCTACTGCTGATGTCGCTGACGGGCGCTGCCGGTGCGTGATCGCTACTAGCACTATCCCCGCCGCCGCCGCTATCGCCACCGCAGCCTGTCAATATTGCACCTGCTAGCATTAGACTCCACAAGGCAGTCCATTTCATGATCGAGTACTCCAACAATTCCTAGATGTAGACAGATCCACGGTTTGTTTTCATTACTTCAGACGTTCTGGCTATCTGCAAACAGATTCTCGAGCGGCTGCAAACGCAGGCGCTCTATGGCCTTCGCCGCTGAGCGAACAAACGTAAAATACGTGAACACAGTCGTTAATGAATGGTGTAGATAACAGCGCGATCGCACAATGCCCTTGGCGGCATACGATATACGCAAGGCTCAAACAACAAAGCCTTTGGCGTCACTGGAATCTTTTCAAAAGAAGATAAAAAGGGGTTAGCACAACCCTTTTAGGTAGATTGCTAGCACTCAATCCTGCCACGCCGTACAACCTCAACTTTGTGGACGTGTTTCTCAACGAACCTATGTGATTCGGCTTATTGAATAGGTGAACAATTACACCTAGGAACTTGACGATTACACTACGTAATCTAGTCCGCATTAAAACTAGGCAACATCGGAGTTTGTGACCATCCCGTGTCAGTCCTTAATACAGGGACTACGGAGAACCCTACATAAGCTTTACAAAGCGCAGACCTTAGAACGCCCTGAGCGTAGGCGATGTACGTACTATGTAGGTCAATATCCTAAAAGTAAGACGTTCTACAATTGTTCTTTCTACGATCAGTGCCCATCTGTTCCTAAACCGCTATGCCCCTTTCAATGCCACTCTCACCCGATGCTTCAGCGACCTCGACAGTGCCTACAGCTCCAGCGGCTGCGGTTGCAACCTTCGGAGCAGGTTGCTTTTGGCACACCGAAGAATTGTTTCGCCTGTTCCCAGGTGTAATTCGCACCTCCGCCGGATACATGGGTGGGCACTTTGCTAACCCCTGCTATCTCGACGTCCTGTCGCGCATCACCGGACATGCAGAAGTTGCCCAAATCCACTACAACCCAGCAACCGTTGACTACAACAGCCTGCTCAGTATCTTTTGGCAGTGCCACGACCCAACCACGCTAAACCGACAGGGCCCTGATCGCGGCGAGCAGTATCGCTCTGTTATCTTCTACCACACGCCCATGCAGCGCCAGCTAGCGATCGCATCAAAAGCTCAGCTCAACGCCAGTAACAGCTACTCAACGCCTATTGTGACTGAAATTAAGCCTGCTAGCGACTACTGGCTAGCCACAGACGATCATCAGCAGTATCTACTCAAGAAAGCTCAGAAAACAGAAAAAGCCCAAAGAAATGCTTAGAACCCCCCGTCTTGCTCATACATCTGTTGTATCAATTAGAGTTGGTGTTTTTACGGTCGCAACTACGGGTAACTTTGGTTCAAGCACTCAAACAAACAAAACTTGACGATAGAAACCTCTATACCAGGAGTCCTAAAAATCTTCTAAGCCACTTACGAAGCCACCCACTGTGCTTTCCACCGCTGTAGCCGAATGCGGCTAGATACATACCAGGACCAGCGATGATACTCAGCTAGCAGCCATCCAGAGATAATGCCATGGCTAAGTCCAGTCAGCGCCACCCACATGACAACGAACTTCAGCCCGCCCGACGGGGGAAATACATAGTTGGACAGTGAAATAATGGCTGCGGGTGCAATAACTAGCGCGATTGCAAATACCCACACTAGTACCGCAGCTGTATCAGCCTGATAGGCTGCTCGCCAGCGCCGTCCTGTCCACTGCCAGGCCATCGGCTGCAAACTATCGGCGAGCTGTACAGACTGTGTCTGTAAGTTGGCGGTAAACATATGCCGACAAAAATCGCACGCGAATAAATCCATCATCGACATTGCGCTTAGCTCTCCGCTAGCACAGGCCGGACAGCTATAGACATCGCTATAGCTCAGCGTCACAAGCTGTAGCTCCTTGGGGTGCTTTTTCGACTGATTTCGGGCGTGTTTGCGATGGCTATTTCTGTTCAATTCACCCATACTGACGAGTCTTATCGGTTCTACGGCTAGTTTCTACTGTGAAGCTCTGTTGACTTGAGGGGCGATCGCCCCTCAAGCTTTAGCTACCTAGCTTTAAGATAATCCGATCAAAACAAGCCTTGCTACTTCTACGCGCAATTCTTAACAGGCTCAGCAGATGTGAAAGTTTGTGCTTGTAGTTATAGAAGAGATTTAAGACGATGCAGCCACTACCTAACAGAAACTTAGCTAGGGTTTGTATGACTAGCGTTCTGTAGCTGCATGATAAGCGCATCGGCTTCTGCCTGAAGATGCAGCAGTTCAACCTGATGACTGGGCTGATAAGGATAATGCTTTACTTCAATCCAGCAGACTTTTGACTCATTAGCCATAGGAAGACGCTTAGACGAAACACTGCCTCTTTGCCGTGCTACCGCTGTCAATGTAGCTGTTGATGTAACCGTCGATTTCTGATTTGCTGATTCGGTCAAGGGCATATTTTTTAGTAACTCACTCGCAGCATATGGATATGAAAACAGCCTTTCGATTAGGCACTTTGAATCTTAATTTTTGAATTTAGTGATTTATACTCATCGAAGCAAAGGCATTGTACCTTGCAACATTCCCATTTGATATTAGCGAAGTTAAAAAAACCTTTCGCTATATGCCTGTGTCGATTTAGTAGGTGGTTAGGTGATCGCTAGAGCGCTAGATTCAGCATTCTGCTGAATCTAGCCTCGCTCTTTCGCAAGCAGATTCACCGCGTCACCTAGCGCTGCTGTTAAGCTTTCGCGGGTTTGTTCGTGCTCGTCTTGCTCTGCTTTTAGCTGCTGCTTGAGCTGTTCGCACTGTCTTTTGGTCGTAATGAGCTGTTGCTTAAGCTGCTCTACAGATAGCGTAGTTTCGATGGCGGCGATATCCGCTTCGAGTCGTCGGGCGCTAGCATCCTGTGCGCCGTCTCTTATGCTGCTACTGCTTTGACCGTCACTGTTTGGATGCTGGTTGCTGTAGTCGCTAGATCCCTCATTCTGTGTCTTTAGCGCTTGCGAAGTCTGCTCTAGCTGCGCAAGCTTGCGAATGTGCGTAGCAGCATCTCTCTGCCGCTGCTTAGCTTCGCCCTCATACAGGTCACGCCAGCTTTTGACACTGTTGTAGGCTTGCTCTCGCTCCTGCTGAAGCATACTTACCTGGCGTTGCAGCGACTGTATTTCAGCTAACCACTGGGCTACATTTTGGCTCATTCCCAAGTTGTCCTCACTGCGTTTGTGCAGCCTAGAATACCAGCCCTTTTAATGCTGAAGGGGCCGGTAAGATAATCATGACTAAAAGCGCTAGAGTGAGCAGTCCGAGAAAATCCCTCGCGCCATTCAGCTCACTCACGTCATTTAACGCGGGCTCATCAGCAGGAATAAACAGCAGTAAAAAGGCCCACAGCAGGAACTCGCCGTACACATAAGCGAGTATTAGCATCAAAATTCGAGCGACGTGGCCAACGACAGCCGCCGTTCTTTGACCATACATAGCATGGACGATGTGACCACCATCTAACTGTCCGACGGGCATCAGGTTCAAAGCCGTGACAACCAGTCCCAAACAGCCTGAAACTGCGACGGGGTGCAGGCTCAAGGCGCTGCCAGCCTGTAGCTTGCTGCCCAGTGCTAGCTTGCTGATGATAAGTAGGAGCATCGACCGATTAGGATCAAGCGATTCAAAGCTCAGGAGCTGTGAGGTTTCTCCTATAGGCACAACAGTGGAGTGAGCTAGGCCCCAGGCTAAAATCGGTAGACTGACAATAAGTCCACAGAGCGGACCAGAGATGCCAATATCAAAAAGAGCGCGACGATTAGGTGTGGGCGATCGCGTCTGAATGTAAGCTCCCAACGTCCCTAAAAAAAGTGGAAACGGAATGAAGTAGGGCAGCGTAGCCTTTAGCCGGTGATAGCGTGTTGCCAGATAGTGTCCACCCTCATGTACTCCCAGAATAAACATGAGTGAAAGGCCGTAGCTCAGCCCTGGCACCAATAGATCAGAATTTGCCAACACCGCAGTGACCGTCTTCGCATCGCCCAACAGTACGGTGCCCGCATAAGTAGTCGTTATCAGCGTGAGCACAGCTAGCACAAAGGCTAGGAACGGGCGAGCGACCACTTTTTGGTTCAGCTTTGTGAGCCGAGCGACCTGAGCCGGGGTTGCCGACTCAGGAATGACCTGATTTTTAGACTGAGGATTGGGGACAAGTGCAAAGAACGGTGTTCCGTTGAGTCCCTGCTGAAACAGGACTAAGAAGCGATCGCCAAACTTACTCTCAACATTTTTTTGCACGGTGCTGTACGCCTCTCCCGGTGCACTTTTAAGCTTCCCTTTGCAAATCATTGCCTGGGGCAAGTATTCAATGTTTTGTAGATAGTAAATAGACCAGGGAAAGCAGCGTTGGAGCAGCGTTTCTTCTTCTCTCGTGATGGGCTTAGCCGGTTTCTTCGCAGGTACCTTCACCGTTTTATCAGTAACTTCGTCAACTTTAGTGCTCTGTTCGGATGCTTTAATAGACTGCTGAGCCTTCATGCTGGCCATTGTGAGGGTGCCATACAGTACCAGCGAAGACAGTATCATTAGGCCGTACAGCAACACGGTCGGGGGCGGCTGCCCGTCGTTCACCAGCATCCATACGGTAAACGTCAACGCTGGCATCATCATCAACAGCCACAGAACCCATAGCGGAATCGTTGTCAGCTTAGCCACTCGGCGGCTAATGACCCAATAGGTCATCAATCCCAACAACACTGCAAACAAAACAAGAGACATGAACACCAGCTGGCTACAACAGCCGACAGATAATAATCAATTCTAACGGCGCAATAGATATTGTAATTCAGCGACCCATATTCTTTGCTTGCGCGCCCACCTTCCTCTTGTATTGGAATTTTTCTAAATGTCTGCTCTGCCTACTGGTTCTCCCAACACTGGCTCATCTGCTACCGTACCTGCTGGCAAGCCGCCTCAGCCTGTATTCGACACTATATTCGCCTTCGCTCCCAATCGAGAAACGCTGGGTGGCACGGCCTACCTTATCTGTGAACAGGATGCTAGCGATCGCAGCGCGAATATTCTGATCGACTGTCCTGCAATGAATGAGTCAAATCAGACCTTCATCGCTGCGAAGGGTAGCGTGCATACTCTATTTATTACCCATCGTGGTGGTATGGCTCAAGTCAAAGCGATGCAAGAGACTTTTGGCTGCCGGGTGGTTGTACAAGAGCAGGAGGCTTATTTGCTGCCGACGGTATCTGTAGAGACGTTTCATCGCGATCACACACTTTCCCCTACCAGCCGCGTATTCTGGAACGCAGGTCACTCTCCTGGTTCCGCCAGTCTGTATCACGATGGCTATGGCGGCGTTCTTTTCACTGGTCGCCATTTACTACCTATAAAAGGTGGCGCGCCAAGCCCGTTAAGACTATCTAAGACCTTCCATTGGCCGCGACAGCTGCGCTCGGCGCAGCGGCTGCTAACCGACTTTGACGCCAATACGCTCGGCACCCTTTGTCCGGGAGCCAACACCGGCTTCCTACGCGGCGAGAAGAAGATATCGCAGGCATACAGACAGCTACAAGCAATTGATTGGGCGTCTTTAGCAAACGCGAAGCCTGGGCTGTAAGTTTCGCACTTTCAAACGTCCCAAGTGTCCGCCATCTGTTATTCGAGCGGCAACGGACAGAGCCCAGCTTCTACTTCGTAGGGATAGATTAGCCACGTCCGCTGAGCCGGTTCTGTTAGCGTCTGTACCAGCGGCGAGAGCTGATTAATGTCTTTAAGCCCTCGATTCGTCTTGATTTTGATGCCCCGCTGATAGACGCTGTAGCCTTTGCTCCAGGTACGTTGTAAGCCACTGTAGCGAGTTGCATCGACCCCTTCTGAAAACAGCTGATGCTGGACATTGGTCAGTAGGCTTGCCTGTTCTTCGGCGGTGGCGTAGGTGACTTCTTGCACTTTCAGCAGGCGACGGTTTAAGTATCGCTGACAAAAATCGGACAGTGCTGGGTCCGCGTGATGCTGCCAGCGCTGTAGGTGGTAGGTAAAAACGATGTCATCGCTTTCTAGGTAGTGCTTAAGCGACAGCTCCTTCTGCGCCTTGCTTAGCCATGCGGTGACGGTCGCATCTGCTTCTAGCTTTCCGATCCTGAGCAGCTCCTTTGCTCGGCTAAATGCCTGCGTCAAAATCCAGGTAGCCGACAGGTTTTTGGCGTGGTTGTAAATTTGGGCGTACATGAAAGAGCGAACGACTAAATAATGCTCAATGGCTGCTAGGCCTTTTTTTTCAACGATGAGCTGCTGACTGCTGGGGTCGTAGTTGAGTGCTAGTACGATACGGTCTAGGTCGAGCTGACCATAGACTGCGCCTGTAAAGTAGCTGTCGCGCATGAGATAGTCAATGCGATCGCAGTCCAACTGACTCGATACCAGCTGCCACACGCACGGCACTGGGTGGGTATGGGTATACACCTGCCGAATCAGTTGCCACAGCTGCGGGTCAAAGCCATCGAGCAAACCGCGTATGTCGGGCGATTTTTCTACAATGGCCATTGTCCACTGCTCGTGCTGAGAACCGAATACCTCTTCGGCGGTGTGGCTAAAAGGGCCATGACCAATGTCGTGCAGCAGGGCCGCGCAGAGGACGGTGGCTCGGTGCGATCGCAGCTGTACATGCATTTCAGCCAGCTGCTCAAACGCCCGTATAGCGACTGCCATCACACCCAACGAGTGCGTAAACCGAGAGGACTCCGCACCGTGAAACGTCAGGTTGGCAGGCCCTAGCTGCCGAATTCTGCGCAGTCGCTGAAAGGTCGGTGTATCAATGAGCGCCGCGAGCAACGCTTCGACCGGGTCACTGCGCTCTAACGAGATTGCTCCATGTAGCGGGTCATGATAGGTGCGCTTAGCCATAGGTGTTGCTGGTGACTCCAAAGCCTGAGGCAGATGGTTTTGCCCTGTCTACAAGTGACCAGCAAGTGCCCAAGTGCGGCTGCCTCCTCTGGCCATCTTCTCTACGGTGATTTCACGGTTTAACCAGCAGCTTAACTAGCAGCGGCCTCGCTGACGATTCCACTGTTAACGGTTCCTCTAAGCAGTTCAACCGCTGCTAAATACTGCTCGTCTTCATCAGAGCCAAACTGCTGACGCCGCTCAACAGAACTTTCAACGGTGCGATCTGGCTTGATACCTAGTTTGTGAATATCTTTATGGTCGGGCGTTTCGTATTTAGCGATAGTTACAGCCAATCCTGCGCCGTTTGGCAAGTCAAACAGCGACTGAATGAGGCCCTTGCCAAAGGTAGTTTCGCCGACGAGCTGAGCGCGCCCGTTGTCTTGCAGTGCGCCCGCCAAAATTTCGCTGGCGCTGGCTGTGCCTTTGTTCACCAGTACCACCAGCGGATCGTCAGTGATGGCTCTGCCGTTGGCTTCGTAGCTGCCTAGGCTCCCCCGGCGGTCGACGGTGTATACCACGGTGCCTTCATCTAGCCACATCCGAGCAACTTCAATGCCCGCTTGCAACAGGCCGCCCGGATTATTGCGTAAGTCTAAGATGTAGGCATCTGCGCCTTGATTTTCGAGGTCTTCAAGCGCTGTTCTTAGTTCTTCTGATGCGTTGCCGTTGAACTGACCCAAGCGCAGATAGCCTAGCTTAGGTAAGTTCTCCTCCTGGCGAAGTTCAGACGACACGGGATTTAGGGTGATGCGATCGCGCTCAACATTTACATCAAAGCCTGGTTCTCCACTTCTGCCCACCGTCAAAGTTACCTGTGTACCAATAGCGCCGCGCATACGAGAAGCTGCCTCGTCCAAGCTCAGCGTAGCCGTAGGCGTTCCATTAATTTCTAGAATTTCGTCTTGGGGCAAGATACCCGCCGACTCAGCCGGTGAGCCTTCAATCGGCGCGATGACTCTTAGTGGACTACCTTCTTCGTCTTTAGCAATCTGTAGTCCTACGCCTAGCAGTTCGCCATTGGTATTGGTTTGCAGGCTCTGGTATTGCTGTGGAGGTAAAAAGCGTGTGTAAGGATCGTCTAGCACCGACAGCATGTCCTGAATTTCTGTGTAGGTTTCTTTCCAAGTTGGCAAAGACTTTCGTAAAACGCGCTGTCGAATAAACCACCAGTTTTGATGGTTAAACGTTTCATCGATATAGCTGCGGTTAACGATGCGCCATACTTCCATCACCATTTGCTGCTGATTGGTAAAGGCAACAGCAGCAGGCATTTCGCCTAGCGGAGTAAATCCACCCACCCACACCGCAACCGATAGGCTCACAGCTGCAACCATCCGAAGGATTCTTTTTCTCGTCAGCTTGCTTACAGGTTCTTTCACAGACCTTTTCACCATCAAATTAACCCATCGCTCCCAAGAAAATTTTTAGTAGACAGCTGCTTTTAGGTCGCTAGCTCACCCCTATTAAGATACCGCTTCGGGAATTCACCTGAGTTGAACATATGGCCATCGCGCCATCGCACCTTGTCTGTAAAGCTATGTAAACTAGATGAAGCATCAGTTTTTCTTAAACTTCTTCAAAATCAACAGAGTCGGCGCGCCCAATAGCCCTACAAATAGATAATTCAGGGACTTTTGGTAGGTTGACACAGGCCGAAACACACTGAAATACAAGGTGCTCTAGCCGAATTTGCGCCCTCCTTATTCTTCAGCTGTGTTACATTTTTTAGTATTGGTATATAACCCTCAAGACATAAACTTTTGCTTCATGTTTACTAAGCAAGTCACCGATTCTAAGACTTATCAGTGGTTCGATGAACGGCTAGAAATCCAGGCGCTCGCCGACGATATCTCTAGCAAGTACGTTCCACCCCACGTCAATATTTTCTACTGCCTCGGCGGTATCACTCTCGTTTGCTTCATCATCCAGTTCGCCACTGGATTTGCGATGACGTTCTACTACAAGCCCACTGTGACGGATGCTTTTGCTTCTGTTCAGTACCTGATGACCGACGTGAACTTTGGCTGGCTTATTCGCTCTGTCCATCGCTGGTCTGCCAGCATGATGGTTCTAGTGATGATCCTTCACGTGTTCCGCGTTTATCTAACGGGTGGCTTCAAAAAGCCCCGTGAGCTTACCTGGGTAACTGGCGTTATCCTCGCGGTCATCACCGTTTCTTTTGGTGTAACTGGCTACTCCCTTCCCTGGGATCAGGTCGGCTACTGGGCTGTGAACATTGTATCTGGCGTTCCAGGTGCTATTCCTGTCGTTGGCGGTACCATCGTTGAGCTCATGCGTGGTGGTGCAGGTGTCGGTCAAGCAACCTTGACTCGCTTCTACAGCCTTCACACATTCGTACTGCCCTGGTTTATTGCGGTCTTCATGCTGCTTCACTTCATCATGATTCGCAAGCAAGGCATTTCTGGTCCCTTGTAAACCGTTAATTTCGATGGTTTTATACAGCGCTATCACTGTGCTAGGTGCTGCTCTAAGTGCAACCTCGAGTCTGCCTTTTGGCGGACGTCAAGTTGCCTTATGGCAGTTCCGCTAAAGCACAATGGCAGCTACACTGTATATCAGCTGTCGGTATCATTATTTTAGGAAGTTAATCGATGTCAATCCTCAAGAAGCCTGACCTTAGCGATCCAATGCTGAGAGAGAAGCTCAAGAAGGGCATGGGCCACAACTACTACGGTGAGCCCGCTTGGCCCAACGACCTTCTCTATGTGTTCCCCATCGTAATCATGGGAACAATCGCTTGCTGTGTGGCGCTAGCCGTGCTCGATCCTGCTTTGGTCGGCGAACCTGCTAACCCATTCGCAACTCCGCTAGAGATTTTGCCCGAGTGGTATCTCTACCCCACTTTCCAAATGCTGCGTGTACTGCCTAACAAGCTTCTCGGTATCGCTGCAATGACTGCAATTCCTTTGGGTCTTATCCTGGTTCCTTTCATCGAGAACGTGAACAAGTTTCAGAACCCCTTCCGTCGCCCGGTAGCGACAGCTGTTTTCCTCTTCGGGACAGTTGTAACGCTGTGGCTTGGTATCGGTGCAACGTTGCCTATCGATACTTCACTAACATTGGGCCTTTTCTAAAGTGATATTTTGAGAGGGCACTGCCTTCACTGCTAACTGATTTTGTGCAGACAGACGCTTTGAACATGTGCTGTTTTTCGTAAAAGCTTGTTAAGCAAAGCTCTGAATATTGTTACTAAAATTGCTCAGGTTCTTGGAATCTGAGCAATTTTAGTTTCTAATGATATCTCTGGGGATCAGTGGTTTGTTGGCTTGTCGTCATCTCACCGAGCAAGGTGCTGCGATCGCTTAACCTCCTGTTGTGTTGTGATTTTTGTCGTGAATTCATCGAAAAAGTGCATAGAGACACTGCCTGACAGCGGTCAGATCAGCGGTCAACTTGGCAGTCAGATCATCAATACTCAGGGTGATAGATTGAGAGAGCAGCTAGGCCGATGGCTCTCCAGATTGTGCGGCACTAGTCGCATTGAGTTAAACATGCTTGAAAGAGACCATCTGACGGTCAACAGCCATTTAGAAGAGTTAGCGGCGGTACAGCAGTGGTTTCGGTCGCTTATCTCTCGGTTGGCTGTGAAAACGCCCTGGCTCGATGACCAGTTCGACCAGCTGAATTTGGCGTTAGCTGAAGGCTTTACGAATGCGGTTCGTCATGCGCATGCTGACTTGCCCTCTGCAACCCCAATAGAGATTGAGCTGGTGTTACAGCCTCAGCAAGTTGAGATCTGTATTTTTGACAGAGGCGCACCTTTTGATCCTGATAGCTTGACTGAGCCTCAGCCAGGTGCGCTGAGAGAAGGCGGCTACGGTTGGTTTTTACTGCGCCGTCTGGCAGATCAGGTCACGTACGATCGTACCCTGGTCTCGCCTTTTGCTTCATCTCTATGTAAAGACGCTGGGGGTGAAGACGCTGGAGAAACGCTGGTAGAAGCCACTGAGCCTAGAAATTGCCTGCGTATTGTGAAAACGTTGAGTGCTAGTGGTTCAAAGGTAAAAACTTCGAAGATTGTGTGAATGCTAGTGTAAGGCGGCGTTAGCTGTATAGCCTGCCAATTCGTGCAAAGAGCTCTATGAAACATGCGTTCGTTTTTATCGAAGTTTTCGGCTGTGAGGGAGGAATCCAGTCTTATCTGCAAGATACGCTAGAGGCTTATAGCCAGGTGGCGGAGAAAAAAGGCCACACTGCCGATGTTTTTCTCTTGCGCGATGCTGAGCGCGACCACTTGCTAAAGCGCGATCGCACGTTTCAATTTCACTATCTCAAGAGTGATCGCCCGAGCGTAGAGCGATTAAAGCTATCTTCTGCGCTAATCGCCTACTTAATTCGGCAGCGACCCGATCACGTCTTTTGCGGACATATCAACCTAGCGGCGCTAGTAGCTCCCCTCTGCCGTTTGCTTAGCATTCCGTACACAGTTCTTACCTACGGTAAAGAGGTTTGGTATCCGCTGTCTGCGATTGATAAGTGGGCGCTACAAACGGCCAGTCGCGTGTGGACCATCAGCCGCTACAGCCGAGATTTGGCCTGCCAGGCAAACCATGTTCCTCAAGATAAGTTCGATATGCTGCCCTGCGTGGTAGATGGAGAGGTGTTTACACCAGGGACGCCGACTCAATCACTGGTTGAGCAATATCAGTTGCAGGATGCACGCGTGCTGACAACAGTGGCGCGGCTATGGGCAGGTGACATTTATAAAGGGGTAGATGTCACCATTCGCGCGCTGCCCAAAATTGCTCAGGCGTTTCCGACGGTGAAGTATGTGGTGATAGGTCGTGGGGACGATCAGCCTCGCCTAGCACAGATGGCAATTGATCTTGGTGTAGCCGACCGGGTTGTTTTTGCTGGGTTTGTACCAGACGATGCGTTGGTAGACCATTACCGACTTGCAGACCTGTATGTGATGCCTTCAAAAGAGGGTTTTGGCATTGTCTATCTAGAAGCGATGGCGTGCGCGGTGCCTGTAATCGCAGGTGATGACGATGGCTCTGCGGACCCGCTGCAAGATGGACGGGTGGGTTGGCAGGTGCCGCATCGTGATCCGGAGGCAGTTGCGATCGCCTGCATAGAGGCGTTACGGGGCGAAGATCCTCGCTGTAACGGTGCGTGGCTACGAGAGCAAACCCTAGCAAAGTTTAGTGCGCCTGCGTTGGTAGCACGGGTAGATGAGTTGATTGAGTCTGCGGGTTAGCGAGCGTATTAGGATAGAAGAAACGGTATTTTCGCTTTGTTCAGGCTGTTTACTTTTTGCCTGGTTAGAGTGGGTGCCAATTTGTGGGAGAGTCGCTACAGTGAACCAAAACTTTAATCAGCTTCAGGGCCGTTTTCCTCAGCTTGGCTGCTGGCTGTTTTTACTCATTGCCTTTTGGGTCGTCGGCGCTATCGGGATTACAGGAATTCTCAAGTCAATTTTTGCGCTGGTGCTATTGTTGCTGCTTGCGCCTGCGCTGGGTTTTTGGGCGCTTCAGTTTTGGGTAAAGCGAAACCTGGTTGAAGGAAGCTGTCCGGTATGCGCTCAGCCTTTGACAGGCCTGAAGAAGATGAAGGTACCCTGTCCTAACTGTGGTACAGAGGTAACTGCAATAGGTGGCGGCTTTGAACGAGCTACTGCCGACGGCGTGATTGATGTACAGGTGGTTGACGCGCAAGCGAGCGTTGTTGATGTTTCTGATACGGCTACGACGATTGATGTAGAGGTTCAGCGTCTGCCAGAAGCTGATAGCTGAAGTTCGCTCAGCTCTAAACAAAAAAAGGACGCATAAACTGCGTCCTTAGCCGAGAGGCTAGCTGTAAATCTGAGGAGTTAGAACCGGAGAGGCTACTGGCTGATAGACAGGGTATAAGGATGACTCTCACCGCTGCGATCGCCTACAAACACTCGGTAAACGCCTCTGTCTAAAAGCCCAGGTGCTTGAATGACCCCACCGTCGTAGTTGTGCGCAAAAACGCATTCCCTAAAACCGTTGGCCCCGGTAATAAGTAGCGTATAGTCTCCCTGGCTTTCAACTTCAAAGCTGAGTGAGGCAAATGGTTCGGTGACGCGAATCGTTTCACCCTGAGCGCGGTTTATGTTGCCGCAAGCAGAGCTGTCACTGCCACCGGTCTGTCCGGTAATTTCAACAGGCGCAGACAGTGGCGTACGTACTGCTTCAGCCTGCGGTGTCTGTGCCTGTGCTTCGGCGCTCCAGGCGTGAGTGACTGACCCTACAGAAAGAACCGTTAGTAGCGAGAAAAAGAGAGGAGAAAGTCGCATGGAACCCCGTTAGAAAGAGACGATATGCACACAGAACAAGGGTGTGTCTGCTATCCGTATTTATATTTAAATGGTAGCCGTAGGCGACTGGCGTCTGTAGCGAAAGCTGTGACACTTCATAGAATGGCGTCTGTAGAACCGTTTGTATCTGTACATTTACGGACTTAGGCGGTAATCGCTCCAGCAGACTTTAGACTAGAAAAAATGCTGAAGAAGATATTCGTTGTGGCGAAATTTTTATGCAGAGGACTCGGTTAAATACGTTGGTTGCTCAGGCGACTTTGCAGTTTCGGCAGTGGGTATTTAACCCGTGGCGACGGCTTTCTTTAATTTTGATGAGTTTGCTGTTTGGCAACTTTTTTGCAACGGCAATTTCAGCAACGGCTGGGCAAACAGCTAAGCTCGATGTCACTATTTCGGCCATTTTGGTTTTGGTCGTTGAGGTGATTAGCTGGATTTACTACCGCTTTGCGCCGAGACGTCGCTCCGATAGGCCAGAAGCTGAGCGTCAGGTAGCGCCAATGCTAGCAGAGGATGCAATAGTCGCTTCAGGGCTCGATTCTAGTGTGGACCTGGGTCCTGTGCGATCGCGCTCCACCCTGGCCGAATCTCTCAACGCCTTCAAACTCGGCATGATCTACGGTCTCTTTGTAGAAGCTTTCAAGTTAGGCAGCTAGCCTTTTAACCTATCGTCCTCATCTTTGCAAGCGCGCAAGCAAGTAGCGGGCTCTCGCTTCGATGGCTGCCCAGTCGCCACGGTGAACTTCTGACGCTATAAAGAGTGCGGTTGATAAGCCAACGGCGATCGCACCTGCCGCAATTAGCTCAGGAGCCTGATCACTGGTCACACCACCTGTTGGGATAAGCGGAATAGACCCCAGTGGTCCTTGAAGGCTACGGATGTAAGCGGCGCTACCCAACGTTGAAATCGGAAAAACTTTAACGCCAGCAGACCCAGCGCGCCATGCGGTGACGATTTCAGTAGGTGTCATGGCACCAGCTACCATCGGCAGGCCCTGAGATTGAGCAATCCTGATGAGGTGGATATCGGTATGGGGTGTGAAGAAGAATTTGCACTGGGCAGTGATCGCAGCTTGCAAATCTGCCTGCGTCAGCACTGACCCTGCGCCTACTGTGCAATGGGGTAGAGCCGATTGAATTGCCTGTGCCATCGCCACTGGCTGGGGATTACTTGTCCAGGCGACTTCGAGTAGCCGAAAGCCACCTGTAGCCGCCGTGATCGCCATAGAGACGCCCTGTGCTACCGACGAAGCGCGAATAATTGCGATCGCACGCTGTTTGGCTAGCAGCTTCAGCCAGTTTGCCTTTACCGAATCTAGCTTGAGCGAATCCGGCGAATCTATCATGCCGACTGCCGATTATGATCTTCTCTCCTAGCGCCGCTTACGCCAATCGCTTGCGTAAAGACTCTACACGTCGCTTGGCAGTCTCGTTTTTGGGCTCTGTTTCTAAAGACTTCTCATAGGTCTCTAATGCCTGTGGCATGAGCTGTTTGCGCTCATAGGTATGACCTAAATTGTTGAGCGCAGTCACGTAGTCTGGTCTGATTTTGAGTGCTTCGTTGTACTGACGAATGGCCAAGTCGAGCTGCTCTTGAGCGAAGTAGCTATAGCCCAACGCATTATGAATAAGCACCGCGTTCTCGGCTTCTTCTTCGGGGAGTCCTTTAAGGGCTTTATTGAGATAGACCGCTGCCTGTGCGTACAGCTTTTTATCTAGTAAAAGGCTGCCTAGCTCGTAGTACTCCAGTGCGGTGCCTTTGCCCTGGGTAAGTTTGGTCTGTAGATCTGAAAGGGTGAGCTCGGTCCGGCGGGTCACCCATACCTGCCGAACGACAAAAAAAGTGGCTACGCTGAGGAGCGCTAGCAAAATGCCTAAATAAACAACTAGATAGTTGCCATTTTCCATTGGATAACTCGGCTATTGAATCTCTGTTTTACTCTCTAGGCATTTTACTCGTAATTCAGCGATGCATGGGAGTTGTTAGGTTTGTTTATGAGAAAAACAGTCCTAGTTATTTTCTACATTATTCGTTTCTAAGAAAGAGGGAAGGACACCAGAAGGCAGGGTCCAAAAATTGGCTCTCTCTTGCAGCCATTCTTCGGCGTACCAGCTTCTAACGGACTGGTTGATAGCAGTGCGCAGTTCATCGTACTGGGTGCCCTTTGGTATGGCAATCGCTAGCGGCTCGGCTGAGATAAGGTTGGGTAGGAGCGAATAGTCTGATAGCTGACCCTGCTGATTTACCCAGCCGGTTAAAACTGAGGCGTCACCAGCGTAAGCATCAACGCTACCGCTTTGTAGCAGATCTTGGCCTTCGCTGTAGGTGTTAACGCCTACGAGGCGGGCTCCAGGCAGAATGTAGCGGACGTGGGCAACGGTGCTAGAGCGGTTGAGTAGGGCAATACGGCGAGTGCGTAAGTTTTGCAGCGTTTGGATGCTGCTGCCTACGATGAAGGCAGTGCCGTCTAGATAGTAAGGGTCGCTGAAGCTGACGAGTCGGCGGCGCGGTTCTGTGAGGGTGATAGCTGCGATCGCAATATCCACCCGGTCTTCTAATACCGCGTTCAGTCGATCAACGTTACTAAGCGGTACGAACTCCACAGCTGTCGAATCTCCTAGCAAGTCCGTAGCTAAGCGCCGAGCGATATCAATTTCAAATCCACTAATCTCTCCGCTGTCATCAATGAAGCCGAGCGGCGGACGGTTGGTTTTGATGCCGACGATGAGATAGCCGCGATCGCGAATTTCTGACAGTTCTGCGGCAGTAGCAGGCGCTATCCAGTTAAAACCGCTGGTCCTAGAAAAAGCGCCCATAAAATTTGGGGGCAACAGAAACTGCGCCCCCAAACTTAAGCATAATCCTGCTAGCAAAGTGCGTAGCATAAGAATTAAATACGTACTGTATAAATCGAAGCTACTTACTGCTAGCCTTCTCAACAATCTTCGTGAAGTTCTCAGGCGCCAACACGGCGAGCTGAGCCAGCATCTTACGGTTGATTTGAATATCGGCTCTTTTCAAGTCACCTACCAAACGGCTATAAGTCGTGCCGTTGAGGCGAGCCGCTGCGTTGATCCGCGCAATCCACAGGCGGCGAAAGTCGCGCTTTTTGCGGCGACGGTCACGATAGGCATTCCGCAGGGCTTTCATCACCTGCTGATTAGCGGTGCGGAATAGCTTGGAGTGAGATCCTCTGAAGCCTTTTGCAAGTTTAAGAACTTTTTTGCGGCGTTTGCGAGCTACATTACCGCGCTTAACACGTGCCATGGTTTAGTTTTCCTTTGAGTTGAGAGTCGAGAAGGTGTTGATCGCTTGAGGTGCCGATCGCTTGGAAGCTGTCTATCGCTTGAAGGCGAGATGCTTACAAGTAAGGCATCATCTTTTCTACGTTGGGCACATCGGTCTCGTGCACAGTCGTAACCTTAGATAGTCTACGCTTGCGGTCCTGGTTTTTGCGTTCTAGCAAGTGGCTTTTGAACGCTTTACGGCGCATGATTTTGCCGCTTCCACTGCGGCGGAAACGCTTGGCAGCTGCGCGGCGCGTTTTTAGCTTAGGCATAGTAATGAATGAGTTAGTTTCAGCAGGTTTTAGTAAATTTCTGTTTCGCAGTCTTCAATACTACATTACCACTGGCACATGTGACCATTGTGTTTGCCGCAGGCAAAACCCCGGTACTGCAAGCAAAAACGGCTCTTAGCGCAGGTGTATTCCTACTGTAGGGAGGTTTTTTGACAGCAGCAAACAAACGCTCGCCTGGGCAAATCTCTGGCAAAATAATCTTTGCAAATCATCTCAAGCGACTCTTTATAAGGACATATGGCTATCTCCAATCTTCAGTGGGACAATTTTCAGAGCGCGATCGCTAACAAATCAGCGCTTAAAATCATCAGTGGACTGACCAATTTGAACCCTCGCAACGTCACCGATGTGGTCAGAGCCGCTAAGCAAGGAGGCGCTACCTTCGTTGACATCGCTGCCGATGCAGACCTGGTCCGCCTCGTCCGTAGGCTCATCGATTTGCCCATTTGTGTTTCAGCGGTGGATCCAAATAAGTTTGTCTCTGCGGTTGAAGCCGGTGCAGACCTGATTGAAATTGGTAACTTCGATGCCTTTTACGCAGAAGGTAGGCGCTTCGAAGCGCCAGAAGTGTTGACGCTCACTCACCAGACACGCACACTGCTGCCCAACATCACGCTGTCTGTAACTGTGCCACACATCCTGGCGCTAGATGAGCAGATTCAGCTTGCCGAAGCACTCGTTGCCGCTGGCGCTGACATTATTCAAACTGAGGGTGGCACGAGCAGTGCGCCGACTCATAGCGGCGTATTGGGCCTGATTGAAAAAGCAGCGCCCACGCTAGCAGCCGCCCACGCAATCTCTCACGCGGTAGATGTTCCTGTCCTCTGTGCTTCTGGTATTTCGAATGTGACTGCTCCAATGGCGATCGCGGCAGGCGCAGCAGGTGTCGGCGTTGGCTCTGCGGTTCACAAGCTTAACGACCCGCTCGCTATGATTGCTGCGGTTCGTAGTCTCGTAGAAGCAATGCAGACTGTGAGTGCTGCGCGGGTCGCTGTTAATTAGTAGACAATGCTGAGCGCTGCGTTCCTTAGTTTCCGTCGTCTCCATCCTCTAACCCCATCTCCCGAGAAATTTGGGAGATGGGGTGGGAATGAGACATTCAACAACTCGTAAACCCGCCTAAACTCTCTACCCTTCAACGACTGCGGGCTGGATCTGCTTAGCTGCTGGAACTTGACTACGACCAGTACTGGCCTCTGTTGAAACCATTGCCGCCATGACTTGATCGGCCTGCACTGGAAAGGGCAAGTGGTGGATATCTGACCCCTCACGACAGGCGATAGTCGCGGCCTGCTGTAGCTGTGCGACGGTGAGTTGATCCATACCCATGTCAGCAAGACAGGTGGGCAGTCCTAGCGTTTGATAAATCTGTAAAAGCTGCTGCCGAGCGGTCGTCGCTAGGGCATTGCCAGGTCCCATTTCTTCGAGACGGAGCTGAACGAGAATGCCGTAGGCGACCTTTTCGCCATGTAAAGTGCCGTGAGCGGCTACGTGGGTAAGGCCGTTGTGCACCGCATGAGCCGCCACGGTGCGACACTGAGCGCCGCCCATACCGCCAATGACACCCGCCATGAGTACGCAGGCATCTACAATTTCTTTCCAATCATCGCTGCCAGGATTTTCCAGGGCGCTAGCAGATTTTTGAAAGAGAATATCGCGCAGGACACGGGCCTGCTGTACCGCACCGATGATCAGCGTGTGTGAGGAGTGGCCGCTGCTGACGGAGGCTTCGTACCACTTGGCGATCGCATCCCCAATCCCAGCCACGAGCGTCCTGCGCGGCGCAGTTGCCACAAGGTCATAGTCAAGCACGATCATCTCAGGACACTGAGTAAGCCCAACATCGTATAGAAATGCGCCTTCGGGTGAGTATACGTTTGATAGCGCTGTCCAGCCTGCGCAGGTGGCCGCAGACGTAGGAACAGTCGCAACCGGAATCTGGCGCTGATGAGCCAGGAGCTTAGCCGTATCGAGCGCTTTACCACCGCCAACGCCAATGATGCAGTCAGCCTGATGCGCTTCGGCAGCCGCGTGAAGGCCCTTCAAAGCTGCTTCGCTACAGTCTTTTTGATAAGTTGCGGTAGCCGTATCGAGGGTTTGCAGTGCGCTTTTGAAGAAAGGCAGTGATTTTTGTAGCGTATGGTCGCCGCCTATCAGCAGAGGACGCTGGCCTAGTCGAGCGAATAGTGTGGCACTCGTGGCCAGTACGCCATTTCCTCGAATTACCTGTGCAGGTGCGATGTTCAAGATTGGAAAAGCTGATACGGCCATAGAACATCTCCCGGTTGAAGACTGATGTTGGTGTAATTATGACGCAGTGAATAGGCTCTTTGGGGAAATGCCCCTCTGTGCTTACCCTGCCGTTCGATTTGCCTTCGCCAGCAGATCTGAGTAAATTTCTACAACAGGTGTTCTTTCTTCAGCTGTCTTCCCTCTTCCAGGGGTAACTTTACCGACGTAGAGCAGTTCGGAGACGCCATCTTCGTGTGCGATCGCCCGAGCCCGAATGCTGGGCACTGTCTGACCCATGCCACCGATTCGGCTAGGCTTTAGCAAGTTGCTAGCTGCCTGCTGGAGAGTTGCTTCTAGCGCTGGTTGAGTAATTTCGTTGGGTACAGCGATTACAATCTGCGATGCGCCAGAGTCGAACACGGTGGTGTAAGGCACAGACCCAGGAATGACAGTTTGGGTGAGAGGCTGAAAGCTAAGGCCAAAGAAGCCTGCGGTGAGCACGCCCATAAATCCGGTGGCACCGACAAGCCGAAAGCGGATGCCCCACTTTAGTATGAATGCTAGGGCGGTGAGCGCGCCAAACAGTAGGGTGCCAATGGCAAAGTATCCGGTCGCGATCAAAAACTGTTCGGGCGAAAGCATAAGGACGTCGGCTGGCGAAGAATCTCCCGATTATACGGTTTTGTCGGGGCTTTGACGTATATGGTTAACCCTTCTGTCGCGGGTGGGATAACTAGACTTGATGGTTCTTTCCAAAGTCTTCTGATGGCTTTGACTTAAAGTCTGTGGTCTTTATCCCCTTTCGTCGCCGCTGGATGGCACTGCTTACCCTGGGCCTATTGTTGTCCTCCGGTAGTGCGCTGTGGAGAGCGAATTCTTCAAAAACGAATCTACAGCCGCTCTTACAGCCACTTCCTCAAGATGCGACGATTCAGGTGTTTTTTAATCAGTCGGAAGCGAACGTTTATACAGAGCCCTATCGCGACATCACGCGCTATGGCGACGACCTTGAGCAGGTTGTGGTTGATGCGATCGCTCAAGCCACCTCAACTGTAGATATCGCCATCCAAGAACTAAACCTGCCTAGAATCGCAGCCGCCTTGGTTGATAGCCAGCAGCGAGGCGTACAGGTCCGCGTAATTTTAGAAAATGACTATGCCGAGGCCGCTCAGGTAGAAGCTTTACAGATACTCGATCAGGGCCAAATCGCTCGAATTGACGACACTGCCGACGGTTCTAAAGGCAGTGGCCTCATGCATCACAAGTTTGTCGTGATCGATGGGCGATGGGTGGTGACCGGCTCCGCTAACTTTACCTACTCGGGCGTTCATGGCGATGCGGACAATTTGCAGAGTCGGGGGAATGCCAATGTGCTGTTGAAGATTGATAGCGGTGCGATCGCCTCTCAATTCACTCAGGAGTTCAGCCGTATGTGGGGTGATGGGCCTGGCGCAAGCCCAGACAGTCAGTTTGGCCTGCAAAAGACGCCGCTCCCAGCACAATCAATCGCACTGCCGACTAGCACCCTTGCGCTACAGTTTTCACCTGTTTCACCTAGTGCGCCATGGGAGCAAAGCGTCAACGGCCTGATCGCTCGGACCCTCAGCCAGTCGACTAGCTATATAGATTTAGCCCTATTCGTTTTTTCTGACCAGCCTATTGCCAATCAGCTAGAGCGTCAGTCTCAAAGTGGAACTAAAGTGAGAGCCTTAATTGACCCTGGCTTCGTCTATCGTAGCTACAGTGAGGCACTCGATATGTTGGGTGTAGCCATTCCTGACCAACGTTGCAAAATTGAAGACGGCAACCGGCTATGGACAACGCCTATTCGAACGGTTGGCATGCCCAAACTGCCAGTAGGCGACAAGCTGCACCACAAGTTTGCGGTCGTTGACGGTGTGACTGTCATTGTTGGCTCACAGAATTGGAGCCATGCTGCTAATACAGGCAATGATGAAACCCTAATGGTGATTCACGCTCCGATGGTTGCTGCTCACTTCGACCGCGAGTTTGAAAGACTTTACCGAGAACCCCTAGTTGGTGAGACATCGTCACTGGTAGAAAAAACAAGAGCGGGTCGTCAGCGCTGTTCTTAATCACGCTGCTCGACCCGCTTTGGACTTCTTTTGTTTTTTGGTAAAAACTCTATCGCGTGATATTGCCGCTGTAAGGCTGTACGCCTGTTTCAGGATACGCATCATCGTGTGGGCTGAAGATTCTATAAGCGGCTTCAGCTAAAAAGATAAAGGCGTCTTTAATCGTTTGGAAGAATGTCATTGTTTGATCTCCTAATTTCATGTCACAGCCGTCATGAGGCCTCAGAAATATTCAAGAAAAGACCTGAACGATTGCGTTGATTCGACGTTATTCGGAGGTTTTCTCCGTCTGTCTTTATGTTACGAGCTGTGTCAGTGCGCAAACTAGGTTAAGAGCAATTCTTTACCACTCTACAAGTACCGACACACACTGCGAATACCAAGTCTAGCTAGGCTGACCTGTGCATTCTTTCTCTTCGCGACATTCGGATCACCAGAGACGACCGCCCTGCGAAGACTGAAGAGGTGATCGCTATCAATGCCGACAACTCAAGAAAATAAGAGAACTAAAAAGGGACCAAAATGCCAGAGACTATAGAGGCGTAAGAACTCTATAAGTCGTCATGTCTCTATTGGAAGCTACTGATCGTGGCAAAGTCTATCTCCTTGGTGCCGGTCCTGGCAGTAGCCGGTATCTCACGGTCGGTGGGCAGCAGATACTCAACAAAGCCGACGCGCTCGTATACGATGCCTTAGTCGATAGTGCTTTGTTGCAACAGATTCCCGCTGACTGCGAACAGTGGCACGTAGGAAAGCGAGGCGGTGCGCCTAGTACGCCGCAAGTAGAGATTAATCAGCTGCTTGTTCGACTTTGCCAGGCAGGTAAGCAGGTTGTTCGGCTAAAAGCAGGCGATCCCTTCATTTTTGGTCGTGCGGCTGCTGAAATTCAGGCGTTACAGGTTGAGAACTGTGCCTTTGAAGTGATTCCTGGCCTGTCCTCTGCCCTCGTTGCGCCTTTATTGGCAGGCGTTCCACTTACCGATCCTGTGCTGAGCCGAGGATTTGGCGTTTTTACCGCGCACGATTTGGATGCGCTGGACTGGGAGGTGATCGCACGTCTGCAAACGGTCGTACTGCTCATGGGGGGACGGCATCTGAGAGAAATGTGCGATCGCCTTCTCTCCCATCAAAAGCGCGGCGACACCCCAGCGCTCATCGTCCGCTGGGCCGGTCAGCCCCGGCAGCAAATTTGGCAGGGCACCCTTCTGAGTCTGCCGCAAATCGTAGGCGCGCAAAAGCTGTCACCCTGCATTATTGTCATTGGCGAAGTTGTTGCCCTGCGGCAATATCTCACCCCTCCACTGGTTAATCGCCTCGCGCTTACAGGAAAAACTGTTCTGGTTACCAGGGCAGCTAGTCAGGCTAGCGAATTTAGCCAGGTGCTGAGTGAGCGGGGTGCTAGCGTCGTTGACTTTCCGGCCCTAGAGATTCGAGAGCCGGAAAGTTGGGAAGCGATGGATAGTGCGATCGCAAACATCTCCATCTTCAACTGGCTTATCCTGACATCTCCTAACGCCGTCAACTATTTTCTAGACCGACTTATCCAGCAAGGCAGAGACCTGCGTGCTCTCTCTCATCTTAAGCTCGCTGTTGTTGGCAAAAAGACTCATAGATTTCTCACCCAGCGCGGACTCATCGCCGACTTCACCCCCCCTACCTTCGTTGCCGACTCTCTGATAGAACACTTTCCAGAGAACCCGGCAGGTCAGAGAATACTGTTCCCTCGGGTAGAAAGCGGTGGTCGCGAAGTCCTTGTTAAAGCTATGGCTGAAAAGGGCGCAAACGTCACAGAAGTTGCTGCCTACGAATCGGCCTGTCCCAACGCAATGCCGCCTGTAGCTGAAAGCGTCTTAGCAAATTGCGAGGTAGACGTCATCACTTTCGCCAGCTCTAAAACAGTGCGACACTTTGCCCAAATCATGGAAATAACTTTCGGGGAGAAGTGGTTAGCGCTGATTGAAGGGGTTGCGATCGCCTCTATCGGCCCACAAACCTCGCGCGACTGCCGCGAACTACTTGGTCGCGTCACTTTCGAGGCAGAAGAATACACCCTAAACGGACTCACAGCAGGGCTAGAACAATGGGCGAAGCGGTAAGCAGAACAGAAAACCGACGCATCATCGGACTTACTGGCGGTATTGCTACCGGGAAAAGCACCGCGTCAGACTATCTTGCTAGTGAGCATAAGCTGCCTGTGTCTGATGCCGATATTTATGCGCGGCAGGCCGTGGAGAAAGGCGGAGAGATTTTGAATGCGATCGCCCACCGCCACGGACCCAAAATTCTCAACTCTGATGGCACCCTCAACCGCCTCGCTCTTGGTAACATCATCTTCACTAACCCCACAGAAAAACGCTGGTTAGAACAACAAATTCATCCCTACGTCCGCGCTCAATTCAACAAAGCCACCGCCACGCACTCACCTACTCAAACGCTCATCTACGCCATTCCTCTTCTCTATGAAGCCAACCTCACCCACCTTGTTACCGAAACCTGGGTCGTCACCTGTACACCTGCCCAACAGCTTCACCGCCTTATCGCTCGTAGCAAGCTCACTTCCACCCAAGCCCAAGCCAGAATAGATGCCCAAATGCCTCTTTCTGAGAAGTGCGCACAGGCTGACCACATTCTAGACAACTCACGCCACAAAGAAAATCTATTTACCCAAATAGACAGCCTCATAAAAACTGAGGATTAAGTAAGGAACGAGAATTGTGCATACTGCTAGATTTTCGTTCCCGACGGCCTCTATTCCTTTCGCCAAACAACAACGGCAATACCAGCTTCATCACTAACCACCTCGACCCCTTGTGCCTGCTTATCTAACAGCTCTAATAGCACTTGCGCCTGTTCATCCGTCAACAGCTCAGGCGTCACAACAGCTGCTCCAATCCCTCCTGATGCCAACAGGTTAAAACACCGCTCAACAAACAACCGCTCCCAAACAAACAGACCTCGACCTACCACATCCTGATATACATATAGCTCACTCCGACTAAAGTAATCCGCTATGCACGCATACTGATCTTGATACCCAAACCAGGCTGCTGCCACCGTCGCATTCCCCTTTGTCACCGCCGACTTAGAAGTCTTGAAGTTCTTCTCGCTTACTCCTTCACGCTCAGCCAAGTCCTCAAACTGTCGCAAAAACTCAGCCCCTGTCGGCTTGAAAAGTCCCCATCTTGGCATACAGGCCACCACATCAAATCCGCCTTTCTTTACAACAGAGCTGAAGTAATATCCCCAGTGAAAAGGGGAAAGATGCTCCACATCACTCAGTCTGAGCGGACGACGGCGGGGCCTGTCTGTCATCTGCGTCTCTCGATACCGCATGCCCAACTGCTGACTCATATGGCTCAACAGCAGATTATCTAACTTATGCTGGGCTCGACTATCGAGCGTTAAGATCTCTTCTCGTAGCAGCGCTGCCCTAGCGTAAGACGGAACACTGTGAGATTCGGCTAAAAGCTGTGATCGCGACTGATAGTGCTCCAACGCAATGTCCTTCTCACTCAAAATTACCTGATAGCTATCTGCTGCCAAAGGTTGAAGCAAATTCCCCTGTAAAACGCTATCTGCGCCTGCTTTGTTTACCTGGTCAAAGCGTTCTTCATCCACCGTCACAAAGCCTACCAGCGCATTGCCTGCTGTTACGTTGAACTCCAAATCTATTAGCGGCTCAATTAATTCTGCACTCCGCGCTGTTGCCACCAAATGTAGCAGCAGCTGAAAGTGAGCAGACACCGCCACCTCAGCTGATTCTGCGACCCCGTACAAATTCTTCTTTAAGACACGCTCTTGCAGATTCTTCAAAATCACAGCTGCGCTGCTATCCGAAGATTTCTTGTAGTTGGTTACTTCATCAGGTTTAGAGAGCGCTGAACGCCATATCTTTAGCTGCGCATCCTGAGTTTGTTGAATATAGCCGGTTAAGATGCTGAAAATATCTGTTAGTCGCTGGTGAAAAGCCACCAGTAGCTGACCGCTACCGCAGTTGGGGTCAAGGATACGCAGGTCTGGCAGAATCTCTTGAATTAAGCGGCGACAAACCTGTAAGTCAGCTGTAAAGAGAAAGTCGTTGAGCGTTTGAGCTTGTCCGCGCTGCACTGAGTCTGGCAAGATTTGCTCTCTTGTGATGTCTACTCGGTGCTTTTTGTTTTTCTGAGAATAGGCAGAAGAACGGGCGAAGATGTCTAACCTGTTGAGTAGCCACTGGTCTAACGTGCGATCGCAAATTCTCCTCGCTATATCCGGCGAACACACCGCCTTGCGATCGCGACTTTTTTGGTGCTGCCAATATCTTGCCAGCCAGTAACCACTTGCTCCGCTCATCCAAGGATCGAGCGTGTTTGCACTCGTCTGCTCGCTCAGCCAACCTAGTACCGCTTCAAATGCCTCATCAGCAATCTCAATCGACTCATACTTCTCCTCCACCCAGTGCGTATGAAACAGCTGCCCTAGAAACGGCACGTCCCCAATTTTCTCTTGCAACGCTACAGGCCGCTCTAGTCTCGGCAGAGAAAAACTCCGATATAGCGGTTGCAAACAGCTTGAAAAGAAAAGGTTCTTCCCTGTTTGCAGGGTCTCTCCAAACCGCATCTGTAAATACCACGTGTCGCCAGCTAGCCAACCTTTCTGCTGGATCTGCTGAATAAGTATCAGTCGCTGTAGGGTCAGAACGCTGTAGGCGTGCCGCGCCGCAGTGCTATCTATGCCACTAGTTCCCTCGCAGAGCCCTTTAATTAAGTTGGCAGCCGCCTGATCATTACTGTCTATGGCAACCGTTGGAAAAAGTCCTCTTGGCCCCTGTGAAAACCGACGCAACCGGTACAGCCACAGCGCTATTGGTGCTTCGGCTGCATACAGCGCACTCTCGCAGGCTGATTGGCACCAAAGACTGCGCTGCCCACCAGGCATCAAGAAAATCACCAGCGGGCAAGGCTGTGAGTCAATCTGCAAAGCCGTATAGATTTGGTAGCGTAGGTTGGGTGTGAACTGAGTTTTTGCAGTCAGTGGTACTTGCCACACAACTACCCCATCGCGTTCAGCAACTGGTAAACATCGCTGGTTTAGCTGGCGAGTATCCGCGATGCCCTGCGGCAGTCTCCAGCCCAGCGTTTGCGTGAACAGCTCACTCAGCTGATGCGATCGCAGCTGCTCAACCGCCAAATCAAAATCTATTCCCTCAACATCCATATTCGAGTTCAGGGACATACCATTTCAGTGTCGTGGTCAGCGCCACGAGCTTTTGTCTATATTTTTGCTGACTTTTATCCTACGACTCAGCACTCACCTTCTGGGTCATCTCGCGATCTGTTTGAGGGTTAGCTTGAGCGATCGCATATTCTCGAAACCGATCTAAATCCGCCTGCAAAGTCGAAGTCACCACCCGATCTACAAAAGAACTGCTCATCATCAGCCGAGCCAAAATAGACGGCAGCGCATACGAAATGCTCATCTTCACCGTACTACCCCCTTCTTTGTGCCCATAGAAACGAATCGCCCCCTTATTCGGCAAACCATCTACCGACTCCCACTGAATAACCTGCTCTGGCACCACCTTCACAATCCGTGAAAGCCAAGAGAAAGATAGTCCTCCTGTGTCTAGCTTCCACCGCGACAGTGACGGATCTTCTTCTAGTATCTCTACTGAGGAAATCCACTTCATCCAGTTCGGCATCAGAGAAATATCAGACCACAGTGCCCACACGTCTTCTACGGAGGTGTCTACGTCTACATGAACGGTATGCTCTAGCCACTCTGCCATAGGAAGAAATTGCGATAACTGCAGTGAAATTTATTAATGAGTAAAGACGGTTTTAGGCCTCATATGTATTTTACTGGTATAGCTAACAAACGGTGCTAAATATACGTAAAGACCCTTTCCGCTGGTCTAGGAGCCTGTCACTTTATGTCTGTTTTATACGTCAGCCCAGTCGGCCAGGATGCCAACGAAGGCACCGCCAAGTTTCCTTTTGGAACGATCACTCAGGCATTGAAACAGGCCCGCCCTGGCAACATAGTCCAGCTATCGCCGGGGCTTTATCAGGCGAACGAGCAGTTTCCACTTCAGGTTCCTAGCGGGGTCACCATCGCGGGCGATGCTACCCGTTCGGCCACTATTCAAGGCAGTGGCAATATCAACGGACGAAACGCTGCCATTGTCTTGAACGACAAATCTCAGGTTCGCGAGCTTACCATCACCAATCCTCAAGGCATTGGCATCATTACCACAGAGGGTGCGGCTCTTATTGTTCGCAACCGCCTTGTCGGCTGCAAAGAGCATGGAGCTCTGGTAATGAATCGCGCTCAGCCGTTTCTTTCCAATAATGAATTTGTCAATAACGGCCTCACTGGCTTAGCGATGGTAGATAGCACCAAGGGCGAAATCAGACAAAATCAATTTAAAAACACGGGCGATGGTATTGCTCTACGCTCAAACGCCGCCCCACTTGTGATTAACAATCGGTTCATAGACAACCGCTGCGCCATTTTGCTTACCGATGCCGCTCGGCCCGTACTACGACAGAATCAGGCAAAAAATAGCCAAGAAACCGGTCTCTGGACTCAAGACCGCGCTCAGCCAGATATTGGTCAGCCGCAGGACCTAGGCGGCAACTGGTTTGAGGGCAAAACCTATGACATTCGCAACGATGCGATCGCCCCTATCGTCACCGCAGGCAACCGGCTCAACCCTACCCGCGTCAAAGGCCGTATTGCCTATCTTCCCAGCGAAATCCCAGATGAAGCCGCCGTCCCCGCCGTCCTACTTGGCAACGTAGAACCGGTCGCAGTTCCCACCCCGTTACCCGCTCCCAAGCCAAACGATACCCTCAGTCTCGACAGTCGTTTCAACGACCTTGTCGGCCACTGGTCTGCCCCCTTCGTCGAGGCCCTCGCCGAAAAAGGACTGGTAAAAGGCTTTCTCAACGGCACCTTCAGGCCCGACAGTCAGGTCACCCGTGCGCAGTTCGCCGCCCTCATCGTCGCCTCCTTTCCAGACATCAAAGCCATCCGCACTAGTCAGCGCTTCCCCGACGTCCCCACTGACTTTTGGGCCAGCAAAGCCATTCGTCAGGCACAAACTCAGGGTTTCATCTCCGGCTTCCCAGACGGCTCTTTCCGCCCGAACGCGCCGCTCACTCGGGTACAGGCTATCGTCGCCCTCGTCAGCGGCCTCAAACTAGGCGATGGCCGCTCAGAATCGCTGCTGATCTATAGCGACAGAGCCCAGGTCCCTAGCTACGCGATAGAACCCGTCGCAGCCGCTACAGAACGGCAGCTCGTCGTCAACTACCCCGACCCCAACGAACTGCGTCCGCTCACACCCATCACTCGCGCCGAAACCACTGCCCTGGTCCACCAGGCCCTCGTCGCCGCCAACAAAACCCCTCGTCTTTCATCTCCTTTCATTCCCGAAATCGAAACCGCTCGCTTTACCGATCTTTCCGCTCGTCATTGGGCCGCAGGCCACATCGAACCCCTCGTGCAGCAAGGATGGCTCAGCGGCTTTCGCGACGGATCCTTTCGCCCGGACGATCCCATGACTCGGGCTCAGTTCGCAGTCCTACTCGTTGGCGCACTCGACCCATCGCCCAAGCGCCCCCCCGTTAGCTTCCGCGACGTCCCAGACAGCTTCTGGGGCGCAGCCGTCATCCAGCAAGCCTACCGAGCCGAATTCATCTCCGGCTTCCCAGATCTCACCTTCGATCCCAACTTCCCCCTTACAAAGCTTCAGGCCCTGCTAGCGCTGGTCAGCGGACTAACCCTACAAACCGTCTCCCCACCCAACCTGGCTTCTCTTAATGTCTACAGCGACAAGGCCACCGTACCCAACTATGCAAAAGATGCGATCGCCTCTGCCACCCAACTCTCTCTCGTCTTCAACCATCCCATCACCACCCAACTCCGCCCCAACCGCACCGCCACCCGCGCCGAAGTCTCCGCAATGGTCTACCAGTCCCTCGTTATCGCCAACCGCATGCCCCCCCTCCCCTCCCGCTACCAAATCTCCCCCTAACCCTCATCCCCCACCCCCCATTCCCCATCCTCTCCTCCCAATTCCCCCACCCCCCTCGACTAATGGCTCAATAAAATGAGAAACTAAATCATTAATTTGTGTAATGAAATCCCACCATGGCTGAAATGCAGTTCGCGCGCGGAGTCAAAGAGGATGTCGTCCCCGACGTTCGTATCACCCGTGCCAAAGACCTCTCTGATGCAACCGCAACCTTTTATTTCGATAAGCCCAAAGCGCTCATAGAAGAAGGTGGCGAAGTCACAGGTTTATACATGGTTGATGAAGAAGGCGAACTCACCACGCGCGACGTTAACGGTAAGTTTGTCAACGGCGAGCCTGCTGGCATTGAAGCCGTCTTCGTAATGCGAGGCCAGGACGAATGGGAACGCTTCATGCGCTTCATGGACAGATATGCCAAAGACAACGGACTAGGACTCACCAAAGCTGATTAAGCGCTACTCAAGGGCCAATTCGCGTTTTGCAACCCCACGCCGACACCACCCTACTTGCGGTAACCTGCGCCGTGCTCACCATCAGTGACACTCGCACGCCTGATACCGACACCAGCGGTCAGCTCATGCAACAGCAGCTGACCGCATCAGGCCATCAGGTCTGCCATTACCAAATCGTTAAAGACGAACCTGCGGATATTGCAGCCCTTGTCAAAACCCTGGCTGCTCGCCCAGATATCCAGACAATTCTACTCAATGGCGGTACTGGCATCGCACCGCGCGATACGACCTACGATGCGATCGCAGCCCTCCTCACCAAAGAACTTCCCGGCTTCGGTGAGATCTTCCGTCAGCTTAGCTACGCCGAAATTGGCTCTCGTGCGATCGCCTCTCGCGCCGTTGCAGGCATCTATAACCATACGCTCATCTTCTCCGTGCCAGGCTCAAGTAAAGCCGTCAGGCTCGCGCTAGAAGCGCTTATTCTTCCAGAACTACGACATCTTACTAGACTGTTGAAAAAGGAATAAGTGTGAAAAAGGAATGAAAGCGAAAAAGGAGTGAGCGGTAAACCGTACAGGCTTCAACTGACCGTACAAGCAAAGGTTCGGTGTACTTTCAACACCTGCCAACAACAAACCTGTCTGCGATGATAGATTTGTTGGCACAAGGCTCCTACTCATGAAAAGACAACAGAAGAAACAGAAAAACAACAGCGTCTCAACGGCACTTCATAGCTGGTATCGCCAGGCGCTAAAGCACTCCAAATATCGCTGGGTTGTCATTCTAGGAACACTGTTGTACTTGGTCAGCCCCCTCGACATCTCGCCCGATGTTTTCCCTATCCTCGGCTGGATTGATGACGGCCTCATTGCTAGCTTACTCGTTACCGAAGTTAGCCAAATGATGACCGAATCGTTCAAGCGTCGCCGTAACATGAGCGCTACAGCCAACGGCACTGCAAAAACTGAGGTTGAAACCGTGATCGACACAGACAACGTCAAGACTATCAACGTTGAAGCCGTATCAGTTAGCTAGCAGGCCTTCTGACGACATCCGACTCAATCTTAAAGCCCAACTTACACACTCTACTCAGGACTCCACCATGACTTACACAACTGAATCCCATCTCTCCGCAACGGCATCTGCATCGCATGCAGAAGACGAAACTTCCACCGTAGAAAAGCTAAAGACCCTCACTCAAGAAGGCACCGAACGCAGTAAGCGCGTTCTCAACATTCTGCGTAAAGCATTCTCAGAAACACGCGAAGAGTTCCAAGCAGGCCGCACTGTTATTAGTCCGCTTGCTCAAGAAGTCACTACCGAAGCCGTCTCCACCTTCAAAGAGAAAGGTCAGCAGGCAGCTGATGCGGTCAATAAAGCGTGGAAAGACGAAGCGAACGCGCCGGATACCACAGACCGCGTAGTTGCTTTCATCAAAGCAATGGCGAAAACGGCCAAAGAGAACCTCTTTCCTACTGTAGAGAAGCAGGTTAAGCAGCAGGCCAGTAAGCTAGATAACGTCTTGGGCGATCGCTACGGCGACCAGTACGTCACTTTCAAAAACCGCTTCGAGGTTATCCGCAGCTGGGTTGTCGTTGGCAAACCTGCAGATACGATTTCCACAGCACAGGAAGTCTCTAAAACCGAGCCTACTATCACCATTGAAGTCGACAGCAAATCCGTTCGATAGCGGCTCTGCGCTTCTTCAACTTTCCTTACACCAACCTAGAACCTGTTAGAGAAAAGTAATTTTCTCTAACAGGTTCTTTCCTTTGTATAGCCCTTAATTTGAGGCTATCAGCGGACTTTTACACAAAAATCGCAGCTTACTTCTTCTGGCCAAACTGTCGCTTCGCTTCGATATACACCGCCTCTGTAATCTCAGCAATATCTCTTTCTTGCGCAAACTTTTCAATCTTCTTACGAGCCGCAGGCCGCACAAAGAAAGGAATCTCTTTCAGCTTTGCCTCCGCTTCTGTCGTCCACTGCAAAGAACTAGCCATAAAATTACTCTACCCGCATAACTACGAACAAGCCATAGTATCGCGTATTTTGAGCCGCAGGCGGTTCATCAGGCGACTGAAACCAAGGCATCACCAGCGCAGTCTGGATTCTCTCCGTCCAGCCAGTTCTTATTAGCTTCTACTAGCGCTGCTGCCGCTTCTTCGGGCAAAGGCTTTGCAAAGTAGTAGCCCTGCCCATAGTTGCAGCTCAAGTCGCGTAAGCCTTGTAGCTGCGCCGCTGTCTCAATGCCTTCTGCGATGACATCCATACCTAGCTGATGGCCCAACGAGATAATCGTTTTAACAATTTCCCCGTCTTCGCGCGTCTTCTCTTCCATGCGGCCCACAAAAGACTGATCCACTTTCAGCGTGTCTGTCGGTAGCTGGTGTAAATAACTCAGCGAAGAGTAGCCCGTCCCAAAATCATCCAAACTCAGCTTCAAATTCAGCGCCTTCAGCTTCACTAGCTGGTCAATCGTGCCATTCACGTCCTCCATTGCCGCGCTTTCCGTTAGCTCTAGCTTTAAACACTGGCTGTTTAGCTTCGTTTTATTCAAAATCTCTGAGACTTCCGCAGGAAGATTCTCCTGGTTGAACTGCTTGGCTGATAGATTCACACTTACTATAAGTTCTTCAGCCTGTGGAAACCGCTCCTGCCACGCATGCATCTGTGCGCAGGCTTCTTCCAAAATCCAGCTGCCCATAGGTACAATCAGACCAGTCTCTTCGGCTGCTGGAATAAATGATCCGGGCGAGACAAATCCCTGAGTTGGATGCTGCCAGCGCACCAGCGCCTCAAATCCAGCCAGTTCTCCCGTCTGTAGATTGATAATCGGCTGGTAATACAGCAAAAACTCCTGATTATCAATTGCCTGTCGTAGCTCAGCTTCTAACTGAAACCGTTTCACCGCTTCTGCACGCATACCTGGATCGAATATTTCGTAGTGCTCTTTTCCAAGCGCTCTTGCCCTTGACATAGCTCGGTGAGCATCTTGCATTAACGTTTCAGCCTGGTTGGTGTAGTGGCCCTGGTTTAGCGCAATTCCAATACTGAAGCTGGTTGTGACTGGCTGAGTGTTAATTTCAAAAGGCTTAGTCAGCCTGTTATAAAGCGTATCGGCAGTTTTAGTAGCTTCGCTCGCCTCAGTGAGCTCTGTGAGCAAAATGGCAAACTCGTCTCCCCCTAGCCGTGCCAGGCTGGCCCGCATCGGCAAATTTTCTCTTATACGCTCTGCTGCTTGCTTCAAAAGCTGGTCGCCAAAGCGATGACCAAAGCTTTCGTTGATTGCCTTGAAATGGTCTAAATCTAGCAGTAAGACAGCGCAAGACGCGTGAACGCTAGTCTGGTTGCTTCTTTCTAACGTGCTTTTGAGCTGACGGACAAACAGCGCCCGGTTAGGTAGGCCTGTGAGCGAATCATAAAACGACTGATGAAATACCTGATAGGTAATCAACGCGCTGCTGGTCAACACCAGGCCCAACAGTGGCGCAGCAAAGGGAAGCCAACCAGTCAATGCAAAAGCGCTTAGGGAAACGCCGCCCAGACTTAGGGCCCCAATGCCCAAAGCACCCCCTAGCAGAGCGGAGCGCTTTAGACGCCAGACTAGAAAGCCTCCGACTAAAGACCAGACCCAAATCCAGCCTACTTCCAGGGCGTTGGGCAGATACCAGAAAATTGGCCGTTCATCCAGGACGGTGCTTAGTATTTGGCTCACCATCTGCGCGTGTACAATAACGCCTGCCATCACGTGCTCTTCGTCTTTCTCCGAGCTGTACGGCGTGTAGAAAAAGTCTTTTTTACTGGGTGCGGTCACCCCGATTAAAACAATCTTGTCTTCAATCCAGCCGGGATCTACCTCATCTGCTAAGACTTCGCTCAGCTTTACCTGGCGAGCAACAATACTCGAAGAACGATAGTCCAACAGCATTTGATAGCTAGAAGAATCGATGTTGTCATATCCGCCTGAGCTAGGCATCAACGGCAAAAATTTGGTAGAGCCGATAGTCAGCGCGTTTTGGTCAACAGATAGCTCGTACCCTTCAGATTCTAGATACTTAAGACCTAGCTGTAGGGCAAAAGAATAAAGCTTCTCATCACCCAATGCTGCAAACAGCAGGCTACGACGTAAGATGCCATCTGGGTCAATGATGAAATCGTTGAATCCTACTTGCGCAGGAGCGATCGCACTCGGTCCAGGCACGCTGTCATCTTCACTAATGCCAAGACTTTCGATTGCAATAATATTGGGAGACTGAAGCGCCGCTGCAAGTGCGTCTTGCCCTTCACCCTGCAGAATATCTCGATAGATATCAACACCGATAGCGCTAGGACTGTGACTTTGCAGTTTGTTGATTAAGTCGGCCATTGCCTGATCCGACATCGGCCATTCGCTCTGAGCGCGAATATCTTGCTCTGTAACCTCTACAATCAGCAGACGCGAATCGGGCCCTTGGTCAGGCTGTAGCCTGGTCATGTAATCGAAAGCGAGCAGCTCTAGCGACTGTAGGCCACCAATCTGTCGCAGCGCCACCAAAAGCGCTGTGATTACGATGCTTGCCAACCAGTAGGGCTGTTTTTGCACGCGCTTGTAGAGGTGAGTGATTACAGACAAGGGTCCTCTCAGAGGTCAGATAGTTCCGTGGTAGTCACAGGATGCCCAGTCACCTATCGCTGTGAACCCGTGATACAAGCCGAACAGCCGAAGCCCAGACGCTTCAAAAAGCGCTAGCTGCTCTTGAGATGTGCTTGACGCTATCTGTGCCACTGAGGGGTCGTGGTTTCGGCGTACCGCTACCGAATGCTTTTGCTGCCAAACATTGACTGTAGTCACTATCGCTGGTGACAATGGAAAAGTAAAAAATCTTAAGGAAAGCAGCTATGGCCAGTATCCAGCCCACCAAAGTGCCTAAAATGGACCGGCCTAAAAAAGGATTTAATCAGTATGCGGAGCAGCTAAACGGTAGAGCTGCCATGATTGGCTTCGCAGCACTGATATTGATTGAACTGGTGACAGGAAAGGGCCTTCTGAGCTTGATAGGGCTAGCTTAGAGGTATCCAGGCACAAAAAAATCCTAGACGGCTTGCGAGTCTAGGATTTGTTAGGCGTATGCACTTTGGGCCTGCTTAGCGTTTAGACTTCTTCGGATTCAATTTTGGTGCGCGATTCACCCCAGTAAGCGCTGTACACCCATTCTTCTTTGTTACCCTTGTCGATAGTTTTCCATCGGTAGATGACGTCTTTATTGGGATTCACGCCGACTTCTAGAAGCTTAGCGCCCATGTAGTATTCGGTTTGCTTGAGGGTGCGATCGCGAATGAAGGGGCTTTCTCGTTTTGAAATAACTTTAGAGATATGGGCTTGGGTTGGTTTTGCCATAGCTACGTACTAATGAATGCTATATATCTAGCTTTATATTATGCACTTTTGAATCGCCGCTTCGCGATTACAAAGACCACTCTAGATTGACGCCTACACGGCTATCACCCTCGCTTGCGGTGCTCTGCCATTCAAAGTCGGTTGAGAGCCGAAGATTTTGGGTGACTGCGTAGCCAACGTTTAGCTGAGTAATGTTCAAGCTCTCACTGTCTCCTACAATCCAGGACTGGTCGAGTGTGATATCCGCAGCGCCTGTACGAGAGGGGACGAACCGGGCGCGCAGGCCGACGTGCGCACCGTCTACGCTGTAGTCGCTGCCAGATTCGGCGTGGCGATAGCCGACGATAGGTGAAACGTTGAAGTAGCTGCCCAGCGGCAAAATGTAGTAGTGAAGGTCCGCGCCATAGGCTGCGCGGTACTGTGAGGCAGCGCCCCCTCTTTCTGTGAAGTTCTGCTGATAGTCAGCGCTAAGCGTCAGCGGCGTTTGGCCTATGAAAACATCGTCGACGCCTATTACAATTCCACCTGTTCCGTTTGAAGAAGGAAAAAAGGTGTAGCCCGCTTGAATACGCGTTGTGAAGCTAGGGTCGTTCCGAATATCTGATTGCACATTTGGAATAGATTCCAACCATCGTTGTAAAACGGGACTGTTCTCTATCGTCTCGGGCGAAAGGTTCAGTGGCGCGGCAGGCTCGCTTTCGGCCTTGCCTTCCAAACTGCTGCTATTGTCTATCTCGCGCGTTTCTTCGGTACTCGGTAAGTTGGCCTCTGGTAAATCAACACCCTTCGCCGATGTCTGAAACGGCATCAAAGCAAACACAGCAAGGCCGATTGCATAGCAAAAAATCTGATACTTCATGGCCTAGGACTATCTTCCTCACTGATTAAAGCGCAGCGCTCGCACGAGCATAGGCTATGAATGTACCAAACGCTGAGTGTCTACAGGAAGCTGAGTGGATTGACGGGTTCACCCGAACGGCGAACCTCAAAGTGTAAATGTGGCCCCGTTGAAAGCCCGGTTGTGCCAATAGCAGCAATGGTGTCGCCCTTTCTGACGGTGTCATCTTCGGCAACATACAGTCGGCTGGCATGGGCATAGAGTGTGGTGATCCCATCGCCATGATCCAAAATTATCGTGTTGCCGTAGCCACCGTACCAGCCAGAAAAGACGACAATGCCTGTTTCAGAGGCGCGAATAGGTGCACCGCTAGCTGCGCCAAAATCGGTACCCGCATGAAAGCGGCTGTAGCCGAGTACAGGATGGAATCGGTTCCCAAAGTGGCTCGTGATAGGTCCGCTGCTGGGATACACCATTTTGCCAGAGGCTCTTGCTGCGCGCAGGGCTTCTTCTCGACCAATTTTAGCTTCGGCGGCTTCGGCAACCGCAACGCGTTCCAGTATGAGAGAGGTGATTTCGTCAGACTCTTCGTCAAGCTGATCGATTGCGGCGGCGAGCGCACCCCGGTTTTCTTTGAGCCGAGTGACGAGGACGGACTGCTGCTGCATTTGAGTGGTGTACTGGTTGCGGCTGACGAGAAGCTGCTGGCGGAGGAGAGCGATCGCATTCTTTTGCTGCTCAACTCCCTGCTGCTGCGCTACTAGCTCTGCTGACTTCTCATCGAGAGAAAGTAGGGTCGCTCTATCTGCCTGGTAAACCTGTTTTAGCCGATACCGACGATCTAGAAAGTCATTGAGATTTTCGCTTTGTAGTAGCAGCGCCCAGCCCTGCGAGCTTTGCTGCCTTTGCATGAACTGGAGTCGCCCAACGACTGCGGTTCTGGCGCGTTCATAGTCTTGCTGGTTGAGCTCAAAGTCAGTCTCTAGTTGAGTAAGTCGCCGCTCAGCTTCGGCTAGCTGATATTCGGTGTTAGAGATCCAGCTGTCCGTGCTCTGGATTGTCTTTGAAAGATCGCGCAGGTTTTGATTGGTTTGCTCTTCGGCCTTACGAAAGCGTTGGTCAGTTTCGCTGTAGACTTCGATTTGCTCATCGAGCTGATCGCGCTGCTGCTGTAGTTCTTCTAACGAAGGGGACTGTGCCTGTGCAGATGAGTAAAACACGGTGGTTGAGAGGAGGATAAGCGCGATCGCAATTGCGCTAAGCCACCGCCCTACTTTTTGCCTATGCCACTGCCACACAACCATACGATGAGCCGGGGTTTCTTGCTTCGATTAGGAATGAATAGTTAGCGGCTTAAAAGCGAACAGAGGCTGCTAGTGCAATAAAGCCAAACGCTAGAATAATCAGTCCGAAAACTTTGCTAGAGAAGCTATTGAACTGAGCGAGCCTTTTGAGAGTAAGTCGACTGCGCAGATAAGCCACGCCTGACACTAGCACCAACCACCACAGCAATGAGCCCGAAAATACGCCGGATACGAGAGTGACCGATCGCAGGTAGTCGCCTTGCGTAATACCGAGACCGGTGAAGATGGCGAGGAAGGAGAGGATGGTGGCGGGATTGGTGAGGGTGAGGGTGAGGGTGGTTGTGTAGGCGGAGAGGAGGTCGGGGATGGGGAATGGGGAGAGTTGGGTCTGGTTAGCTGGGTTGTTCGGGAGGGGATTTGTGAGGTCAACAGGTGGTGTAAGGGGTTTTGAGAGGAAGATTTTGAGGCCCAGGTAGCAGAGGAAGAGGCCGCCGAGAAGTTGAATGAGCGTAGTGTAAGTGTCGAGAGTGGTGGAGAGGGCAGTGAGGCCAAATGCAGCGATGGTGCCGTAGAAGGCGTCGGCGGTTGCTGCGCCGCAGCCGGAGATGAAGCCAATGAGTCGGCCTTGGGTGAGGGTGCGGCGGATGCACAGGATACCGATGGGGCCGACGGGAGCGGCGATTGCCAAGCCCAGTAATAGCCCCTTGCCAAAGACGAAGGGTAACAACATGGTGAGGTGACTGGGAGAAGGTAGAACGGGTCGAAACGGATTTGTATCGCTGGAGTGAATATTTACTGCTGTGGCGTTTCGGTAGCTGCGAGGGGTAGGGCTATGGTGTCTTTTAATGACCGCAGGGAGATGGTGGTGTGGGTTTTGACAATGCCGGGAAGGGCTTTGAGTTCTTCGCTGAGCAGATGTTCTAAGTCGGCGGTGGTGCGGCAGCGGACTTTGAGCAGGTAGTCGCCATCGCCAACAATGTGGTGGCAGGACTGGATAGAAGGATTGGCCTGGACGTAGTCAATGAAGGCCTGGCGGTGCTGAGGTTGGCTAAGGGTGACCGTGACAAAGGCTGTGAGCGTGAGGCCTAGTTCGTCAGCGTTCAACCAGGTGGTGTAGCCAGCGATGACGCCAGCACGTTCTAATCGGCGGACGCGATCGGCGATCGCTGGTGCAGATACGCCGAACTCATCTGCTAGGGCTGTCCACTTTACTCGGCCATCAAGCGTGAGCGCACTCAGAATTTTTTTATCTAAAGCATCAATATTCATAAATTTATTATAATCGCTTAAAAACTGAATTTGCATTGTAAAAACAGATTAAAAGTCTAAAACTGCTTATTTTTATAAGCCAAAACACAGAAATAGATTTACTTTTGAATCTGTTGTAGAAAGTTGCTTACCGAGCCGGTTACTGGGTCGGGCTGCGATCTGGGTAAATAAGGAGGAGATAAAGATACATTTGGCACCAGAATCCAGTAAAAACCACAGGTATATTCAGGATATTTAGCGTCATTTTTTTGTCTCTAACGCAGCATCTACAACCGTCTCGAAGTTTCTTATGATTGGGTATCTCACCGCTACACTCGAACAGATTGATATTCCGGCTGATTGGATTGGTATTAGAGCTATGCAGGAGGTCAGCAGCTGGCGCGCTATGCGCGATGGCCGCCCTCAGCAAAATGAACGCGGGCTGAGCCAAGGCGCCATGGTAGAAGTCCTAGCTGCTGGACAGTTTGGCTATAGCGCAACCAATCAGCTGACAGCGGAGGCGCTACGGGCGGCCTCGAAACGAGCTTACGACCAGGCGATCGCCGCTAGTAAATGGGCGATTCATCGCTTCACAGAAGCGGTGCGGCCACCGGTTACAGGTAGCTACACGTCGCCCTATGCAAAACCATTCGATAGCTTAGGTGCGGGTGAAATTAATGATTTGCTGCGGCAGCTGTGCGATCGCCTCAAGGTATCGACAGCGGTTGTGCGTACCAGTGCGATCGCACGCACCCACGAGATTAACACCTGGTTTGTGAGCAGCAATGGCTCTCAGGTACATCAAAAGCTGGCGCTGGTGGAGAGCCATTTGGGTGCGATCGCACAAGCCCCAGGCGTCACCCAGTCTCGCACCGACAGCGGCTACCTGGCCCGCAGCTATCAGGGTGGCTGGGAGCGCTTTGCAGAAGACGATCTTGGGGAAAGGGCCGCTCGCATTGGGGCGCAGGCCGTTGCGCTATTGGGCGCGCCCGACTGCCCTGACGAAAGCACTACGCTTGTGCTTGCGCCCGACCAAATGATGCTCCAAATCCATGAGAGCGTAGGGCATCCGCTAGAGCTAGATCGTATCCTTGGCGACGAGCGCAACTACGCAGGCGGTAGCTTTGTGAGGCCACAGGACTTTGGACAGCTAGTCTACGGTTCACCGCTAATGAACATCACGTTCGATACCACCGTTGAAGGAGAGTTAGCCAGTTACCAGTTTGACGACACCGGCACTCCGTCAGCGCGAGAGTATCTGATTCGGGCGGGTGTATTGCAACGCGGTCTCGGTGGGCTAGAAAGTCAGACCCGGCTAAACGTCCCTGGCGTTGCCTGCACCCGCGCCTGTAGCTGGAACCGTCCGGCGATTGATCGGATGGCGAATATTAACTTAGAGCCTGGAGAAACCGACTTTGAGACGATGATTAGCAGCATTGAGAGCGGTGTGTATATGGAGTCTAACCGCTCTTGGTCGATTGACGATCAGCGTCAAAAGTTTCAGTTTGGCTGCGAATACGCTCGCAAAATTGAGAATGGTCAGCTCACTACCCTGCTCAAAAATCCCAACTACCGCTCAACAACGCCAAAGTTTTGGGGCAATCTCTCCCAGGTAGGTGATGCGAATACTTTGAAAATATACGGCACGCCCTATTGCGGAAAAGGTGAGCCCAATCAACTCATCCGAGTAGGCCACGCTTCGCCAGTCTGCGCATTCGAAAACATCGAAGTGTTCGGAGGTGCTGAATAATGACTTTGCAAACAACCGAACACAAGCATGCTAGCGACTCCCTTTCGCCTATTCAGACTGACAGTCAAAGTGCCCGTCACGAAAGCAGCCAGTATTACATAGCCTTTCAGCAGCTAATCGCAGCCGTCAGCGAGCATACTGCCAGTCAGCCTGATGTGTGCTTCACGCTTTCCTTGGCTGGTGAAGACAGTCAATTCACACGGTTTGGCAGATCTAAAGTCCGGCAGACAGGTCAGGTGCGTGATGGTCGCATAAGGCTAACCCTGATAAGTAGTGGCAATGCGCCAAATGAGACTCAGCAGAGCACTTCTTTGACTAACGCATCCAACATTGATGAGTCTCATCGAACGGCAACTATCAATCTGCCATTTACAGGTGACTTTGCTGCTGATTGGGCCGTTGTGGGACCTGCTTTAACTGCTTTACAGCAAGAGCTGCCACTGCTGCCGGTTGATCCGTATGCGGTGCTTCCTAAGAAAATTTCAGCAGATAATGAAAAGCGAAGTCATACCTATGAGGTCAATACTGGTAACCTTTTGAAGGCGTCAGAAGTGGCGAACGCTGTGCTAGAACCGGTGCGATCGCTTGTCGGGAAAACTGCATCGTCACTAGAGTTTTCAGGACTTTATGCAGGTGGCCTATCTTACCGGGCTTATGCAGACTCGATGGGCAAACGCCACTGGTTTGAAACGCCTTCTTTTACCCTGGACTACTCTCTGTTTGGCTGCGCTCAACAGGCGGTAAAAGGAACCATCGCTGGTAGCCAGTGGAGCGCGCAGAAGTATAATCAAGGGATTGCGGCTGTTGCAGCGCAGCTAGCGCTTTTGGCAAGACCTCTCAAAAGCGTCCCGCGAGGCAGCTATCGGACCTATCTAGCACCTGCTGCCGTTGGCGATATTATTGAGACGATTGTGTGGGGCGGCTTGGGTGAAGCTGCGCTTCGACAAGGCAGCAGCGCTTTTAGCAAGCTGGAGAAAGGAGAAGCTACGCTCTCTGAGCGGTTTTCTCTACAAGAAGATTTTCGGCGCATCAGTATTCCCAGGTTCAATAGCAGCGGTGAAATCGCACCTGATAAGCTGCCCTTGATTGAGCGGGGCAGATGGGTAAATTCGCTCGTGAGCGATCGCAGTGCCAAAGAGTACGGCAAGCTAAGTAACGATGCCAATAAAAACGAGAGTATGCGCGCACCTACTGTGGCACCCGGCACACTGAAGGCGGCGGACATCTTAGCTGAGCTGGGTACCGGTCTTTATGTTTCCAATTTGCACTACCTCAACTGGAGTGATTTAACCGCCGGACGAATTACGGGCATGACTCGATACGCCTGCTTCTGGGTAGAAGATGGGGAAATTGTGGCCCCGATTGAGAATCTGCGCTTTGATGATGATCTCTACAGATTTTTAGGCGACGGGTTGATCGCTCTTACCGATCAGCAAACCTTTTTGCCAGCTGTGGGGACGTATGAGCGTCGGTCACTGGGCGGCATGTGGATGCCCGGTATGCTGATCGATCAGTTTCGATACACGCTTTAGTGATAGTGACAGACACTTTAGCGCTAGAGTCGTAATCGTTACGGCTGTCAATCGTGTTCACAGCATGGTTGATAGCTGAAGCATTACTTTTTACAATTTTGTCCGGCTGTGGCGATTTCCTTACACTCTCTTCTTGTATGGCTTCTGAACAGCGACTGTCTATTTCTTTGAGCGGTGTTTTGATTGTTTTTGCGGCGATCGCATCTGCAATTATTGGCTGGCAGCTTAGGGGACTTCTGCTGCTAGTGATGATCTCCGTGGTTCTTGCCTGCTCTATCGCACCGATTGTGGCGTGGGCCGAGCGATATCGAGTTCCTCGCTGGCTAGGCGCGCTGCTGACCTACGTAGCGATTATCAGCACGTTAGTAGGTGTTGTGTTGCTGATTGGCCCCACCGTACTCGATCAAATTCAGCTGTTGATTCGTCAGCTGCCGCTGCTGCTACGTAAGGCCGCAACGCAGACGGAAGCCTGGGCTCTCGCGCTCAACGATACTCGACCCGACTTTACGACCCAAGTTTTCGATCAGCTCGATGTGCAGGCGATCGCAGCTTGGGCCGTGCGCTCCACTCGCCAAGTCGCGCTGCGCTCTTTCACCGTCACCACGGACATCTTAGGCACGCTGCTAAGCCTTATCCTGGCAATATTTATCTCTGGCTACATGCTGGCCGACAGCGAGACCCTAACCGCCAACCTCGTTAAACTTATTCCCCAGCCCTGGGACCAGAAGGTGAGCCAGCAGCTGCCAGAAATCGGCAATCGCATCGGTAGCTACATTCGCGGTCGGCTAATTGTATCGGCAACTTTGGCGTTGGCTACAGGCGTTGGGTTGAGTTTTCTAGGGCTCAAGGACTTTGCGATTGGTTTGGGTGCGATCGCCGGGGTTACCAATCTCATTCCTTTCCTGGGTCCTATTCTCGGTGCTATTCCAGCTCTAGTCGTTGCCATTCCACAGGGGGGCTGGATGGTCCTTTGGGTTATCGTGTTCTACGCCGTTATTCAGAATATCGAGACGTATGTGCTAGATCCTTTGCTTGTTGGCTCTTCTGTGGGTGTGCATCCGCTGTATCAGCTGCTGGCGGTGCTAGGGGGTACTCAAGTGCTCGGTATCATTGGCGCTTTAATAGTGCCACCGTGGGTCGCTGGTGCGGCAGTGCTGCTAGAGACACTGTATCTACAGCCCAAGCTAGAGGCAGAGAAAGCGATGCTGCTAACGCCTGAGGCGATCGCACGTCAGCGGAGTTCAACTCCTGTATAGGCTTCTGTGCACGTTCTACTGTTGACAGATGTGCTTAGGATATGTGTATTTACGGATAAGTCTCCTGATGTACACGTTTGCCGCTCGAATAACCACTTTATAATCGGATTTAATTTAACCAAGCGAGGACTTGGCTGCTGGCTGCATGCTACGTCGCACCCGCTTGTACCTATTCCTCTTGCCAATTCATAGATATCGACCCACAGATATCGATTCGTAGTAACCTTGCACAGCAGGTCTATCTACCCTGTCAATGCCGACACCTATGAGTTACTTGTCTCAATGAGCATCGCTGTAACCCTGAGCATCGTAGTCATAGCCCTTGTGCTTTTTATCGTAGAAAAGTTCCCCGCAGATATTACAGCGCTGGGTGTCATGGTGGCGTTAGTCCTGCTCAGACAGGTCACGCCGCAAGAAGGAATTGCTGGTTTTAGCAATCCGGCGACCATTACGGTAATGGCAATGTTTATCTTGAGCGCGGGGGTTGCTAGGACCGGTGTTTTACAGCAGGCCAGTGAGTGGCTAATCAAGTGGGGCGGTAAAACGCTCAGCCGACAAATCTTCGCACTGGGCCTGATTGTGGGTCCAATGTCTGGACTTGTAAACAACACCGCCGTTGTTTCCGTCTTCTTACCTATTGTTGAAGACTTTTGTCAGCAGCATCGTATCTCTCCATCCAAGCTACTGATGCCTCTTTCCTTTGCTACCATTTTAGGCGGAATGATCACCGTGGTCGGTACTTCTACTAGCGTTTTAGCCAGTGGCCTAGCCGCCGAACTTGGATTTGGCGAGTTCTCACTGTTTCAATTCACAGGGTTAGGCATCATCACCTTTGTGGTTGGCCTAGCCTACTTAGCCTTTGTTACCCCGCTGCTCATGCCCAATCGTCAGGTAGATGATCGCGGCCTTGGACAAAAGTACGGCATGAAAGACTATGTGAGCGAGGTTGTCATTACGCCGCGATCTAGCCTGGTGGGAAAAACGCTGCGGGCCAGTCAGCTGCAACGGCGCTTCGATGTTGACGTACTAGAGATTATCCGAAACAACACCCACTTTCCGCAGCCGCTGGCGGATAAAACGCTCGCTGTCGGCGATATTTTACTCGCACGGGGTGGCAAGCAGGATTTGCTCAAAATCAGGGAAAGCGAAGGATTGGAGATTCTTCCAGACGTGCAGTTTGGCCAGAAATCCTGGCAGGGTGGGCTCGGTGAAGAAGAGGGTATTGCCGAAGCTTTGGTTATCGCCAACTCCAACTTAGTGGGCTCGACTCTCAAAGATTTGCGCTTTCGGCAACGCTATAACGTGACGGTGCTGGCAATTCGTAGAGGACAGGAGCTGGTGCGCGATCGCATGGGAAAAGTCCCACTCCGGTTTGGCGATTTGCTGCTGGTACAGGGGCCCAAGCAGAGCTTAGTCGGTATGCAAACAAGCCGAGACCTGCTGGTGTTAGAGCAGCGCGACTTAGAAACGTTACGCACCGGAAAAGCGTATGTCGCTCTATTTATCGGGCTTGCGGTGGTTGGCGTTGCGGCTACTACTGACTATCCAATCCTTGTGTCTGCCCTAGCTGGCGTTGTAGCGATGGTGCTTACGGGCTGTCTCAAGCCGGGCGAACTTTACCAGGCGGTGCGCTGGGATGTGATCTTTTTGCTGGCCTGCCTGATTCCACTGGGCACTGCTATGCAAAATTCTGGTGCAACCGAGCTGTTAGCAAATCAGCTGGTGAGCATAGGCGGAAGTTTATCTAGCTACTGGATGCTTACCGTAATCTACATACTCACCGTGCTATTAACCGCCGTATTATCGAATAATGCTTCCGTAATTCTGCTGTTACCTATTGGCGTACAGGTAGCGAACGATATAGGCCTAAGTCCGCTGACGGTCATTTTCGTCATCACCTTTGCCGCCTCCAACAGCTTTATGACGCCTATCGGCTACCAGACCAACACGATGGTATATGGTGCGGGCGGCTATCGCTTTCTAGATTTTCTGAAAGTAGGCGGACCGCTGAGCCTGATTATGACAATCATCACACCGCCGCTAGCAATCTGGCTGTACGGAATGTGAGCCGGAAATATGACCGGGGCTTGCCAGTGCCCTCCATTTGGTAAAACTCGCATAGTGAGATCAAAGAACTCGTGGGTTCAAAAGATCACCGTTCAACCAACAGCTGTTCAAAAGAACACAATTCAAAAGACCGTTAGGAGAATCAAACACATCATGTCATCAGAACAAAAAGGCGCAACTGTCTGGTTTACTGGCCTCAGCGGTGCAGGTAAAACAACTATCAATGACGCGCTAGTCGCAAAACTGCGTGAGCGCAACATCAAGATGGAAGTGCTCGACGGAGACATCGTCCGTACTAATCTCACGAAGGGACTTACCTTCAGCAAAGAAGACCGCGACACCAACGTGCGTCGTATCGGCTTTGTATGCGACTTGCTTACTCGCAACGGTGTCCTCGTACTGGTAGCCGCAATCTCTCCTTACCGCGACATTCGCGACGAAGTGCGCGATCGCATTGGTGAGTTTGTAGAAGTGTATGTGAGCGCGCCCGTAGAAGTGTGTGAAGAGCGCGACGTGAAAGGTCTTTATGCTAAAGCTCGTACGGGCGAAATCAAGCAGTTTACCGGCATTAGCGATCCTTACGAGGAGCCGCTCAACCCCGAAGTCAACTGCGAGACTCACAAAGAAACGCTTGAAGAGAGTGTTGATAAGGTGATTGCCAAGCTTGAAGAGATGGGCTATTTGCCTACGGCTGTTCCTGCGTAGCCAATAACCGCCTGTAGGATAGTCAACTCACTTGTTCCCTCTTGCTTCTTGTCCGAAAAGCAAATGCTTCAAGATCGGGAAAGTAAGAGAGATCTAGAATGACTATCCTATAGAGAAATTCCGCTACTTCATCAGATCGTCTAGCTCTGCGTAATCGGGCAGTGTTGTATCGATTTGCTTTCCTCTGCGGATGACAGCGCGATCGCCCTGCCCTCTTGCCATCAACTCATTAAAACTCCGCGCTTTAAAGACAATCAAGTCCGCCGAGCTACCTGCTCGAATAGTGCCCACACCGTTAAGCCCCATCATCTGAGCGGGCGTGGCTGTAATTGCCCGAGGCCAATCGCCAATCGGATGATCTAAATGACCGATTCGCGCAGATTGAGTGAAGACTTCTAATCCATCATGGTCGCCATAGGCGAAGAAGGGATCGCGGCAGTTGTCTGAAGCGATCGCACACCTCACCCCCGCCGCCTTCAGCTCCTGCAAAAGCGTTACTCCCCGATACCGAGGCGTTCTACCGGGCTGTCGATCTTGCAGATACAAATTGCACATCGGCAAGCTCACAATCGAAATATTTGCAGCCTTCACAGCCGCTATTGTCTTTTGCACATCTGCGTCCGACTGCACCGATAGGCTACAGCAGTGGCCACAGGTAATTTTTCCGCTAAAGCGGTGGCGCACGGCTGCTTGCGCTACTAATCGCAACGTAATTGCTTCAGGATCAAGACTCTCATCCGTATGAAAATCTAGATCGAGCTGCCTTTCTTTTGCCAGCTCAAACACCCTGTTAATCTGGCGAACAATATCGGGATTCATAAACGCCACGCCGCCTAGAATACCGCTCGACTCAGCGACCAAATCAGCTAGCTGCTCACCTGTTGGCGTCAAAAAATAGTCCAAGGTAACCAGACAAACCGCTTGCAGCTGAATTCTATCGGCCCATTCTCTTCTCAGCCGACGAAATACCTCAAAGCTAATACCCCCTTGCTCATCGAAAGCATCCAAATGAGTCCGAATGGCCTGCGTTCCATGGGCATAGCTACATTTGAGCCCAAACTCAGCGCGCCGATACACATCTTCTGTCTGCCACCGCTGTGAGCTATCTTGGCGCACTGTCTCTAGCGCCCCCTCAAACGTCCCATCTGGATTGGGACTGCGTGACCAGATGTGTCCTTTGTCCAAATGCGTATGCATATCGACAAAGCAAGGCCAGATTAACCCACAGCGAACGTCGACAGCAGGCAAACCATCCGATGAATGAGACCCAGCAGGCGCTATGCAAGTGACCTGACTATCTCGAACTTCTATATCTACAGAGATCAGATCTTCGCGATAGGCACCTTGTTGAAAGCGATCAATTAAAGACCAATTAGCTGAGGTGTCTGTTGAGAGGCTATCTGTTGAGAGGCTGTCTGTTAAGAGCGATCGCGCCACTCGCCCATTGAGCAACCAATAGTGAGACGCATCAGGTACTTGCAAGAAGGCAGTCATATTGTAAGTTTTCGATATAGACAGCGACGGAGTTTGGCAATGGCCCGTCGCGCATTCAGTTTTTCTCGACCCATTCGATCACCTGGTTGCCAAGCCGAACACCGTCTAGGCGATCAACTTCGCGTATTCCGGTTGGGCTTGTAACGTTTACCTCTGTGAGGTAGCCACCGATGATGTCGAGCCCAACGAAGATCAGGCCATCTTTGCGCAGCGCTGGAGCCACCTGCTGACATATCTCCAAATCGCGCTCTGTGAGTTCGGTCTTATCGCTGCGTCCGCCTACGGCCATGTTGCCGCGAAATTCTTTACCCGTTGGCACCCGATTGACCGCGCCAATAGGATCGCCGTGCAGCATGATGACGCGCTTATCGCCTTCTTTAGCCGCCGGAAGATAGGCTTGAACCATGACGGGCTCTTTGCCCCGGTAGGTGCTCACTTCCACAATGGAGTTGAAGTTGCGATCGCCCCCTTCCAAAAACAAAATTCCTTCCCCACCTTTTCCGCCCAATGGCTTCAATACGCCTGATCCCCAGCGCTCTACAGCGTCTCGAATCACCTGCTTATCGGCGCTGACAATCGTCTCAGGAATCGCTTTTGTAAACTGTAAAGCGTACATTTTCTCATTGGCTGCTCGTAGGCCAGCAGGCGAGTTGATCACCTGCGTCTTCTGGCTATCTACATAGTCGAGAATGTAGGTAACGTAAAGGTAAGGCACCGTAACAGGCGGATCTTGACGCATGAAGATTGCGTCCATCTCGTCCAGTGGTCGCCAGTTGGGTTCATCCAAGGTGTACCAGTTGGCCACACTCACCCAGCGATCGCCTTCCTGCTTTACAGGAGTCATTTTTATCGACTGTAGCCACCCATGAGCGCGACTCTCGATTACACCAAGACGATCGCACTGGGTGATAAAAACTTCATGACCCAAAATCTGGGCCGATTCCATCATTGCCACACTGGTATCGTGTCCTGGGTCTAGCCGCTCAATGGGGTCGATAATGAACGCTACTTTCAAAAGAACTCTCCTAAATACTAAATCTGGCCATAAAAAGCCAGCAGACTGAAGCGATCGCAATACTACTCAACAAACGCAGGAAACCAGGGTAAATACAGACACATTCTGATAAGTAACTGCTAGATAGTTACCCTACTTCGCTAAAGATTTACGGCTTCTACACCCCAGCTTTCAAATGCGCAAGTTACCCTTAGTAAATATATCGAAGAAAATATCGAAGAAACAGCTACGACCAAGACGTAAGAGACGTCGGTCGAAAAACGTAGTGGCAGGGTCTATAGGGGAATAAGCACCAGCTCTTTTCTCGGCTAATACGACCTGATACTGTGCCAATTCAAATTGGGTAACATTACTGATTCGGCAATCTCGCTGAAGTCACTACTGTAAGCGATAGCTGGGGTGAGAGGAGATCACATATGTTCGTAAAGATAATACAGGCCACTACCATAACGATAGCTTTGTATGCTTTGTTAGGTCTCAATACGCTACAGACCAACTCTGCAGGTCAGTCCGCTCGGCCATCCGAAGTGATTGTGGCATTGAAAGAAGTCCTAAAAACATCGCCTCACAAACCTGTTTCCGACTAACAGCCGAGCGTTTGCGTATATCCTGACGACAAAAAAGCGCACTTCCTGTTTTTGTAGGGGTGCGCTTTTATTTATTTAAGTGTCAGTATCTTGAGCAATTACTTTTATAAAGTATCTTCCAAGAAATAGATTGAATACGTTTTGAGCCGCTGTCAGAGACGCTATGGCAATCTCGTGGCTATAGTTTAGCTCGCTGCAAGCATTGAAGGTAGGAAGCTAGGTGCGTAAGATTCGATGACTCGCCCGGTCTTAGTACAAGAAATCATTAAATAGTCGCAGCTAGAACATTGCGTGCGCATCGTGTTAGCACTGTGCGAGTGATATCGCTCAGCAGCGCTTCCGCAGGTAGGACAGTGAACCCTTTGAACCGTTGTAGAAACAGACATTTTCTTCGATTCACCTGACAGCATCGATTCTAGAAGTGACTTAGGTGACTTTTTTGGGGCCTTCATGGTTCTTAAGATACTAACTACTTTACTCAAAGGTCGATGGTGCAACTGCAATCATGGCTTCATATTGATATGAGGTCACTTTTTGAACAGCATTGCCTTCAACCGGCCTGTTCATTATGGCAAGTGGAACGGACCTCGCCAAGGGGCCAAAAGATGGATAAAAGTCGGGGATCGCCCGCTGTGAAGTCGATCCCCGGAACAACCAAACGTAGAGCATATCCAGCTTTGATAGGTATTTATGCTCTCTATACCCAGAGAGAGAAGTCGCTATTTTGTACTCAAACGTAGCTATAAATAAAGGTTTGCTTCAGATTTCAACTAATTTATTTTTACGCTTCTACAAATTTATTTACCTTGGAATATTTCCAAATATAAAGAAGAATTTACTTTATTATTTTTTCAATCAGTTCTGTATCAGGAATAACAATCTAAAAAGTAATCATTACAAGCATTTTGACGAGCCGATAAGGAATATATTCAGTCTAAAGAGGAAACCGGTAGATATCAGTAAATACCCAGATAGATAAGGCCAATTTGAGCTAGAAAGAAGAGTCTCTAGCTAATTTTCTGACGTTTAGGTGAAAATAGCAGCGATCCCTATGGGGTTATCTCTGCACAGCGATCTCTATATGACTAAAAGACCTACAGCTAAGAGACGGCGGAGGGATGGAAATAGTCGTAGATTTGCTGTGCAAGCTGTGGGCCGATCCCCTCTACCTGCTCTAGCTGTTGGGTAGAAGCTTCACGGATATAGTCGATAGAGCGAAAATTAGCCAATAGCTGCTTGCGCCGATGGTGACCCAAGCCGGGAATATCTTCTAAACGCGATCGCCGCATCCTGGCCGTTCGCTTTTTACGGTGGAAGCTAACAGCAAATCGGTGTGCTTCATCGCGCAGTCGTCGCAGCAGCATTACGCCAGGCTGATCGGGCTCTGTCTTTAGGGGCTGCTTTTCACCGGGAAGAAAAATCTCTTCTCGCTTTTTGGCCAAGCTCACCACGCGCAGCTCGCTGAGCAAGTTCATGTCCTCTAGCTCTGCTACGACCGCCGATAGCTGACCCTTGCCGCCATCAATCATCACGAGATCTGGCCAGTCAGAATTACCGACTCGCTGCTCTGTTGGGTCTTCAGCATATCGGCGGAATCGACGTCGAATAACTTCGGCCATGCTGGCAAAGTCGTCGGAATGGCCGCTAGTAACCGTAGGGTCCTTGATTTTGTAGGTGCGGTAGTGCTGCTTGGCCGGTAGCCCATCGACAAACACCACCTGAGAGGCCACCGCATCGGAGCCCTGAACGTGAGAGATGTCGTAGCCTTCTATTCGCTTTGGTGGACCGGGCAAGTCGGCTATATCAGAAAGGTCTTCCATGGCCTGACTGTTGCGATCAGCAAATCGCTGAGTGCGCGCTAGCTCGTACTGCGCATTGCGCTCAACCATCTCAACCAGCTCAGCCTTCGTTTGCCTTTGCGGTATCTCTATGGTTACCTTACGCCCCTTCTCTGCGGTCAAAAACTCTGCTAGCATTTCACCTTCCGGCAGCGGATGCTGTGACAAAATTTCGGCAGGGATCTCGACTGGATCTACCTCTCGGTAGTGTTCTTCGAGTACGCGCTGGAGAATTTCACCGGGTGTTCCTGACTCGGCATCGGCAACAAATCCCAGTCGACCGACCAGTCGGCCCGCTCGAATTTGAAAGAGCTGAACGCAGGCGTGCTGGTCGTCGGCAGAAAGTGCGATCGCATCGCGAGAAATGGTATCGTCGGGCAATGCCACCTTCTGATGTGCGCCCAACGTTTCTAGCCCTTTGACCTGATCGCGAATCAGCGCCGCTTTCTCAAAGTCTAGATCTTCTGAAGCTTTCATCATCTTTTCGGTGAGCATGTCGATTAGCTCGTGCGATCGCCCCTGAAACACCATCGCCACCCGCTGCACAATCTTGTGATATTCCTCGGAAGTGATCAGCTCCTGGCACACGCCTGGGCACTGTCCGATATCGTAATTCAAGCAGGGGCGATCTTTAAACAATGGCTGACGTCTTTGCCGGAGTGGAAAAACGCGCTTTGCAATTTGAAGCGTTCGCCTCAGTAAGCCAGTATCTACATAAGGGCCGTAGTAGCGATTTTTGGCGTTATTGCGCCGCTTACGGGTGATGAAAATTCGCGGATAGTCTTCTGACCAGGTGATGCACAGATAAGGATATTTCTTATCGTCTTTGAGCAGCACGTTGAAGTGGGGCTGATGCTGCTTAATAAGGTTTGCTTCTAGAGCAAGGGCTTCGGCTTCGGTATCAGTGACGATGATCTCAATATCGGCTACGCTACGCACCATTGTGGCAATACGCGGCGTGTGATGATGCGCGCCATCACGGAAGTAAGAGCGCACTCGATTACGCAGGCTTTTCGACTTCCCAATGTAGAGAATTTGGTCAGTCTTATCTTTCATGAAGTAGACGCCCGGCTCCTGGGGAATCTCCTTCAAACGATTTTCTAGCCGGTCAGAATCTTGTAGCAGGATTTTCAAAGCTGAAACAGTAAAGCGTTAAAGGACGGTTAACTTTCTCCACTCAATATTTTATAGGGTGCTTTTGATATCGCAAGTGTTGTTTTGAGTATCTCGATCATACGGATATTATCGCGTACCGCAGAACTCTTTGATGTATGTGCCGAATGCGCATACTGATGTGTGCAGCTGAGCTTCTCAATGACTCAGCCTATTAACCGATAAATTCCCCCATTTTTTGAGTGGCGCTAGCTATCTGTTCGGGTGAGTGCACTAGCGCAAAACGAACATAGCCTTCGCCCGATACGCCAAACCCACGGCCTGGTGAGAGCGCTACGCCAGTTCTGGCAACGAGCTCACGGCAAAAGGCAATAGAATCTTTTGCCCAGCCGTTTGGCAGATCTGGTGGCAGCTTAGCCCAAATGTACATCGTGGCGTTTGGCTTGGGTACCGACCAGCCGATAGCACCAAGCGCTGTAATGGCCGCGTCGCGACGTGCCGCAAAGGTCTCCACCATGTGACTAACACAGTCTTGCGGACCGGTAAGCGCGGCGATCGCACCTCTCAAAATCCCTCGATACTGATTGAAATCTACCGTTGCCTTTACCTGACGCAGTGCCTTGATCAGCTCAGCGTTTCCAATGGCGTATCCCACTCTAAACCCGCCCATGTTGTAGGACTTAGAGAGCGTAAAAAATTCTATTGATACAGATTTATCCGGGTCGGCTTGCAGTACAGAAGGGACTGGCTCGCCGTCGAAGTACAGATCGGCGTAGGGAAAGTCGTGGACTAGAACAATATTGTGCTGCTGGCAGAAGGCGACGGCTTCTGTGAAGAACGAGAGCGGCGCGCTGGCCGTCGTAGGATTGTGGGGATAGCTGAGCACCATCATGCGTGACTTGGCTAGAACCGCTGAAGGGATATCGGCCAGCACAGGTAAGAAACTATTCTCTGCCAGGATAGGCATGGGGTGAATGACCCCGCCTGCAAGATATACGCCGCCTGCATGTGAAGGATAGCCAGGATCGAGCAGTAAGGCTATATCACCAGGGTTCAGCACCGCCAGTGGCAGATGGGCTGTGCCTTCTTGAGAACCGATCAGCGGCATTACTTCCGTATCAGGATCAACCGCGATGCCAAACTTCTGCTTATACCAGTGCGCGGCAGCGACCCGGAAGTCTCGAGTGCTGTTAAAGAGGGCATAGCCGTGAGTGTCTGGGTCTTGAAGGGCGGTGGCGATCGCATCTAGGACATGAGGCGGCGTCGGTAAGTCAGAGGACCCAAGAGACAGATCGACGATGGATTTTCCAGCTGCGATCGCGTTTGTTTTCGCACTGTCCATATCTGCGAAAACATTGGTTTGTAACGGTGCAAGGCGATCGGCAATTTGCATAGGTCGGTAGAAAGAAAATGAACAAACCCCGCTTGACCTGATGTTCAAGCGGGGTAGAAAACCGAAACAGGTAGGACAGCGCTTCTAGCTATTCTATCTGTGAGCTGACAAGCAGAGTTGGCAAGGAACTTAGAGGCTGTCTAGTTCTGACTTTAGGGCTTCTAGCTCAGCGTCGACCGCTGCGTCTTGCGGCTCGGCTGCTGCGGTAGGGGTAGAAGCTGGTTCATCAGCCGCGGGCAAAGCCTCTTGAGCAGGAGACGAGCCGCCGAGCATCTGAGCCTTCATGGCCTCTAGCTCATAGTCGACATCGCCACCGGCTTCGAGAGAAGCAAACTGACTTTCCAGGTCTGCGCCCGCAAGCTCAGCTGCAGCTTGGCCGCTGGCTTCCATTTGCAGTACTTTCTCTTCCATCCGCTCAAACGCGCTCATTGCACTGCTGGTGCCCAACGTACCAACGCTCTTTTGCAGCTGCTCGTTCGCCTTGGCCGCACTGGCACGAGCTTTAAGCATGTCTTTCTTGGTCTTCGCTTCAGAGATTTTGCTCTGTAGCGCAATCAGCTGACGCTTGAGCGTTTCGACTGAGGCAGACTGCTGTTCTAGCTGACCCCTTAAACCATTAGAGGTTTCGGCATAGGTCTTTTTGCGAACGAGGGCTTCACGAGCGAGGTCTTCCTCACCTTTTTGCAGTGCCATTTGGGCTCGCTGCTGCCACTGAGTTGCCGCAGATTGAGCTTTATCGGCTTGCTGTTGCACTCGTTTTTGGGAGGCGATCGCTTGTGCAACGGCCTGACGCATCTGCACGAGGTCTTCCTGCATGTCGATAATGGCCTGATCCAGGATCTTTTCAGGATCTTCAGCGGAGCTTACCGCCGCGTTCAGATTAGAGCGCACTACTCGGCTAACGCGATCAAACAGTCCCATATCGTTTTTCCTCAGGTCTTTGGCGAGTGGTCGTTCGGGTCAATATTTACAGTATATACAGCAGGCTCAATATGTCAGTCACACCTGCGTAGCAAATTACCGCCTTCTTGTAGCTGCCGGGCTCTTTTACTAATAACTCTATAGCGTTACTCAAAAGATACCGTAGGAAGTGGGAGGATCTCTGATTTTTTATTGATTTTTCGCTGGGGGATAGGGGATGCGGGCGCGGGGGCGTGGGGAAGAAGGTGACGGATGGACGGTATTTTGGGGTGAAGGGCGCTGTGGGCGACACCTGCTTTGTAGGCGGCGATCGCACCGACTGCTTCTAGGTAGGTGCTGACTGTGATCGCCTGAATGCCCAGGTCTTCTGGCCTTACGTTCATGGCCGTTGTATTTTCTCCTACTGCGATTACCTGTGCAGCGCTTTGGGCTAGGCTCATTACGGCGCTACCGCCAAATGCGGTCGCTGGCACGACTACAGTATCTACGTCGCTGGCTGTTATTGCTTCTGGCGGTAGCGTAGGGGCTTGAGCTGGTGATTTTGAGGCGGTATCTATAAATTGGGGTGCACGGCTAAGACCAGCTAATACGCATGAAAGAAAGGTATAGCCGATTTCTTCTGCTGCTGAGCGGGGAGAAACCTGAGGATCTAGCGGGAGCGGAGAAAGGGCAGGGGCGTGGGCACAAGGAATCTTGAAGGTGCGCACGACTAAGTGGCTGATGACGGCTTCTGCGCCTGCTAGCGGATCAACGCCCTGGCCCTGGCGGTAGGCGTCTAGGGCTTCTGAGCCTTCGTCGTCGGGGAATCGGGCGATGACTGCGATCGCCTTTACTTTGGCTTCTATATACAGCCGCTCGACGGCGCGCAGCAAACTGCCAGGATTTGTCAACGTGCCCCAAGAAGCGCCTGACTCAGTCGTTTTTAAGGTGACGCTGAGCGGCATATCGGTCACGATGTGCGCGCTCACGTCTAGCCCCAACGTTGCTCTAGCCGCGTCGGCGGCTTGCAGATGCCGCCAGCGCAGCTCGTCTTCTACGCCTTTATCAATGACGAGCCCAATCGAGTTCTGATGAACCGGATTTAGCTGCCAGCGTCCGGCGGCAAACTGGTCGAGCCCGTAGCCTTCTACGTAGTAGGCATTGTCCATAGGCCAGTAAAGCTGTGCCCCATTCAGTACGTTGGGATGGGTAATCAGCCGGTCGGTGACACTTGCCAAGGTACGAGCAATTGGCAGGGCGTCTCCGGCATATCCACCCATTGCCGCACCAATACCCGTCGGAATAATCAGAACAGTCGTATGGCGTTTTTTGCTGGGTGTAGTCATGCGAGCGTGGTAACAACGGCTTCTACATGGGCCGTTTGACTATCGGCATTGATGTGGGTGATGGCCCAGCGGAGAGGGGAGCCGTAAGCGGTGAGTTCGGATTCGATGTGCGATCGCAACGCATCTGATCGCAGCGAATCCGAACCCGGTAGCGCTGAGCGCAGCTGACTAGGCGGTGCCTGCAAAGAAACTTCGAACGTGATCAGCTTGGTTTGCATTTAATCTGGCCTACTAACTGGGCTGTCCGAACTGACGAGCATACACCTCGTCTTCTTTCTCCGTTTCCAGCTTCAGGTCTGATGTCGGCAGGGCGACACATAGCAGCGCGTAGCCATCCGCCTGTAGCTCAGGGCTTACACCCATTCCATCTTCCTGATTCACCGTACCTTCAGTCACCAGGGCAGCACAGGTTGTACAGACACCCGCGCTACAAGAGAAAGGCAAGTCTAGTCCCGACGCCTGAAGTGAGTCCAAAATGGGCTTATCATCAGCGATCTCGACCTTATGTGTCGTTCCCTGGTGAAGCACTTCAGCGGTAAACGTATTTGCCATCTTTTAAGGAATTGATTGAATGTGTAAGTGAGTAGCGGCTCTAAACTTCTGCCTTAAACCTTTATAAGGCAGCCGAGACCTAGCTTCTCAGGTTCTCATGTCAACAGCTACCGAATCAAGAGGCCTGAATCAAGAGGCAGCTTGACCTGGAAAAGCACGGTCAAACTCTTCGAGCAGATCGTCGATTTCTTCTAAAGCCTGGTTGACATCTATTCGCAGTGTGCCAATCCCTGGCTGCTCTAGCAAACGCAATAGTGACTGACGCTTCGAGCGAATCAATTCCATTCTGGTTTGAAGTGCTGAAAATTCCATATTCAAGGCGTCTCCGAGATGAGTTACATTTCTTTATAGACCAGTCACATAACAGGATAAACACATATGGGACGCAGCGCATCTGCGCCTGTGCCTATCTGTCCATCTTTTTTGGCACACTCTCGATACCCTGCCGATATACCTTCGGCACACTGCCAGCGCCCCAATCTACGCCCCCTATCCAACCAGCCTATAACTATGCGCAAGATTCCCCTCGGTACTGTCCTCCTCGTCGTCGGGGGGATTCTCACTATTCTTGGCTTCTACGCCTACGCTAACGAAAACGCCACGCTAAATCTGGTGGGATTCTTTTACGGCGTACCCATATTGCTAGGCGGATTGGCCCTGCGCGCGGCTGAGTTAGCGCCTGTTCCCTACACGCAGCCGACCAGCGATACCGTCGTCGCTTTGCGCGATCAGGCTACTCAAACGCAAACGCAGGTGAGAAGAGACGTGACTCGCTACCGCTACGGACAAGAAGCGCACCTCGACGAAACGCTTGAACGCCTTGGCCTTAGCCCCAACGACACACAGCGTCCGGTGCTTTCAGGCCTTCACGAAGAGCAGCGCGATGGGGCCTACACCTTAGTTCTAGAATTTGACTCGCCCTATGTCGAGTTTGAGAAGTGGCAGGAGAAGCAGCCTAAGATTGAGGCGTTCTTCGGGCCTGGGATTACGGCAGAGGTGAGCCAGTCGGGAGAGAAGAAGGTTGCAGTTGCGATGAAATCGGTGGTTACTTAAGATTCCTCTTTAGGATTTCTCCAGGCGCACTGCGTACCACTGCACCGACTCACCAGGTGCCACTTCAAATTCGCAGTGAGTTTCTAGCAAGTAGTTGGCCTGCGCTTCGGCGGAGGCCAATTTTTGTAGCGCCCGGGGCAGCTCGCCCTCGTAAGCCATGACGATTTCCTGTAGTTTTTTGAGCAGTTCGGGCGGTGCCATAAAGGTTTCAACCGCGTCTGGCGTGAGGAATACAAACATTTCCTCGCTGTACATCATGGAGTCGGCCATAGAGCATCACAGAAGTTAAAGAACGAAATGTTTAGAACATTGAATTATGTGATCACAATGATTCGTTTTTGTGAAATTCGCCCCTTCGAGCGTGATCACAGTGTTAGAATTTTCACACATTCCCCGTAATCCCGAGCGGATTACCGGGGATTAATAATTTATCTTCTTCTCCTTACCGATCTCCCCATGGTTCAAACGCCCGTTCAACTCACCGAAAAAAAGGTTTCTAAGCTCGAAGGCATCAAAGAGCGCAGCCAGTTTCTGCGCGAACCCGTGGCGACTGAGCTCAAGGAAGACACTACCCACTTCACCGAAGCCGGTGTACAGATCCTCAAGTTTCACGGCTCGTACCAGCAGTACAACCGTGACGACGTAGTCAGAGGTGAAGAGAAGCCCTATTCTATGATGCTCCGCCTGCGTAATCCTGGCGGATACATTCCCCCTGAGCTGTACCTCACACTCGATGACATTTCAAACAAGTACGGCAACGGTACTATTCGCGCCACTACTCGCCAGGCCTTCCAGCTCCACGGCATTCTGAAAAATAACCTGAAAGCCACCCTGGCAGACATTATCAACAGTATGGGATCTACGCTAGGTGCCTGCGGCGACTTGAGCCGCAATGTGATGGCACCGCCCGCGCCCTACAAAAACAAGCCTGAGTACGTGATTGCTCGCAAGTACGCTAAGAATATTGCGGACCTGCTGACGCCACAAACGTCTGCCTACTACGAAGTATGGCTAGATGGCGAAAAAGCAATTACCACAGAAGAAGATCCAGCAGTCGTTGCTGCTCGCGAAGGTGGCCGAGTTAGCACCGATTTTGAAACCTCTATCGAGCCGATTTACAACACTTACTACCTGCCACGTAAGTTTAAGTGTGCGGTAACTGTTCCTGGCGATAACTCTGTTGATGCCTATACTCAAGATGTCACCTTTGTCGTCATTATGGACGACAACAACGAGCTGCAAGGCTTCAACGTTATGGCCGGTGGCGGTATGGGCCGCACGCACAACAAGACGGAGACCTTTGCGCGGGTTGCAGACCATATTGGCTATGTCGATAAAGACGACGTATATGACCTTGCAAAAGCAATCGTTTTTACACAGAGAGACTATGGCGAACGCTACAACCGTCGCCTTTCTCGCATGAAGTATCTGGTGCACCGCTGGGGTTTGCCGAAGTTCATTGCAGAAGTAGAAAAGCGCTTTGGCAAAAAGTTAGAGCCTTACAGAGATCTGCCCCCCTGGAAGTTTGAAGACTATTTGGGCTGGCATGAGCAGGGTGACGGTAAGCTGTTTGTGGGTGTGCATGTTCGCAATGGCCGAGTGCACAACCAGGGCAAGCTGCGAAACAAAGCTGCGCTTAAAGAGATTGTTGAAACCTTCAAAGTCTCGATGCGAGTTACGCCGAATCAGAGCGTAGTGCTTTGCGATATCAACCCAGAGGACAAGCCTGCAATTCAGGCAATTTTAGACCGTGATGGCATTACGCCCGATAGTAAAGTGGATTCGCTTGAGCGCTACTCGATGGCGTGTCCGGCGCTGCCGACGTGCGGTCTTGCGGTGACTGAGTCGGAGCGAATTATTCCGAGTATGCTGCTGCGAATTCGCAAGCTGCTCGATAAGGTGGGACTGCCAAACGAAACGTTTACTACTCGGATGACGGGCTGCCCAAACGGCTGCGCTCGCCCATATATGGCTGAAATTGGTTTTGTGGGCCAGTCGCCTAAGAGCTATCAGCTGTGGCTTGGCGGCTCTCCAAATCAGACTCGGCTGGCTCGCCCTTATATGGAGAAGCTGCACGAAGATAATTTGGAAAAAGAGTTGGAGCCTTTGTTTGCTTGCTTCAAGCAGCATCGGAACGAGGGAGAGAGCTTTGGTGATTTTTGCGATCGCTACACATTCGAAGCCCTCCGCACCTTCAGCGAAACCTACGAACCTATTAAAGCAGTCGGCTCAGGCCGTCGCCGCAACCGCGTCGGCCTGACAGACGATCTGTTCACTAAGCTGAAGGCAAAAGCAATGGCTGACGGTGTGAGTATGGCCGATGCGCTGGAGTCTGTCATTGGCGATCGCCTCGGCTAACGCTAGCTCAACTCTCTTTTAGAACTGACTTTCTCTTAAGACAGTAAAAGCAGACAGTAAAAGCGGAAGAAAGGCGATGTTCTCGCTACCCTTCCGCTTTATTTTTGTGACAACAGCTATACTCAGTTTATTGTTCAACCGCCCTTTAGGCACGATGAAACGCACTCGCAAACGAGATGATCTCATCCGAGTCGGTCGCGAAATCGTCGCTCGGCAGGGCTTTAACGCGACAGGACTAAGCGATATCCTTTCTGCGGCAGACGTACCAAAGGGATCTTTCTACTATTACTTTGGGAGCAAAGAAGACTTTGGACTGGCCATTGTTGAAGATGTTAACAGTGAGTATCAAGAGACATTAGCGGCCACTGTAGGAAACCAACAGCTACCGCCGCTGGAGAGACTCAACAGCTATTTTGAAGCGGGCATTGCAAATATGGAGGCGAATGGCTGTGAGACGGGCTGTCTGATTGGGAACCTGGCGCAAGAGCTAGCCGCGCAGAATGAACTGTTTCGCGATCGCCTGAACCAAATCCTAACCAGCTGGGAGGCATACTTCGAGAACTGCATAGATGCTGCTTGCGCTTCGGGCGATATTACCAGCTTGCCTAATACAAAAAGTTTAGCCGAATTCATTCTATCTGGATGGCAGGGCGCAATGCTAAGAGCTAAAGTCATTCGCTCATCTGAGCCACTACGAACGTTCATCAAAATACTGTTTGAGCAGGTGCTTGGGGCCGTAATTCCGACTAAATCTACCGTTAGTTAGATTCTGTCGCTGCAAGCTAGCCGTAGAGTAAGTAGCTGTAGACGACTGGTCTACTACTCAGATACGGGCTTAATCGTAGGTTTGGCAAAAAGAGACCGAATGCGAGCCAGTCAGATGAATATTGAGAGCTCACCAAAAAATGTCTGAGATCAAAGATAAGTTTACTGCGCTACTAAGTTTGCAGTCAAGGCAATCTCCGAAGGCATCCGAATGGAGTCTGACGGTGTGATTCGCTCAACTAATATCTCGCCTGGTGCGGTGGCGACAGAGCTAACAGACAGCATCTCTCACGAAGAGACGGCTAAGCAGGCGCAGCAGCTGTATGACGTTGCGATTGACGCAGATGCGATCGCTCGCGCCATCACCTATGCTATCGAACAGCCTGGCGATGTAGACATTAATGAAATGATTATCCGTCCAACAAAACAAGAACTGTAAAAGGCACTAGAGAGAAATATGGCTAACGAACTCAACGGGAAAAAGATTGCCATTCTGGTAATGGATGGCTTTGAGCAGGTAGAGCTAACAAAACCAAAAGAAGCCTATGAAGCCGCTGGAGCGCAGACGCAGATTGTCTCTCCGCAGAGCGGTCGGGTTCAAGGGTGGAATCACTTCGACAAAGCAGATTACTTCTCAGTCGATGTTTCTATAGATGATGCTAAAGTCGCCGATTACGACGGATTACTGCTTCCTGGCGGCGTTGCTAATCCTGACCAGCTGCGCACAAAAGAAAAGGCGGTTCAGTTTATCAAGTCTTTTTTTGACGCAGGTAAGCCTGTCGCGGCGATTTGCCACGGTCCTTGGACGCTGATTGAAGCGGACGTGGTGAAGTCGCGCAAGGTGACATCTTGGCCTTCGCTTAAAACAGATTTGACCAACGCAGGTGCAACCTGGGTCGACCAGACAGTTGTTGAAGATAACGGGTTGATTACCAGTCGTAACCCGGACGACATTCCAGCTTTTAATGAAAAAGCGATCGCACTGTTTGCAAAATAGTCTCCTCAAGCACTCCTTCCTAGAAGCAGCACCTTATCTTTCTTGAACTATGCCCAACATCACACTTTACGGAACGCCTATCAGTACCTACGTCCGCACGGTTCGGCTAATGCTGGCCTATGCTAACGTCGATTATCAGCTCAAAGACATTGGCATCTTCAATGGCGACAACGAAACAGATGACTATTTGGCCAAGCATCCTTTCGGCAAGATTCCTACTATTGAGATTGACGGAGAACAGCTGTATGAAACAGATGCTATTACGTTCTACGTAAATGAGAAGTTTGCCAGCGGTAAGTTTGCTCCAACAGACCTGATGATAAAAGCGAGAATGTATCAGGTAATAGGAATCGTAAATAGCTATCTGTATTCACCAGCAGTCGGAGCGCTGACGATTGAGAATTTGGTGAAGCCAGATCTGGGAAAAGAGACCGATCAGCAGGCGGTTGAAAAAGCGATCGCACCCACACAAAAAGCCCTAAAAGCTGTCGAAGACTTGATTGCAGGCGAACCCTATCTCTTGGGTAGCGATATCACAATCGCTGACTTTTACCTCATCCCGATTTTTGTATACATCTCTAAGACGCCCCAGTTTGAGACCGTCACAGCCAACACTCCTAAGCTAAAAGCCTGGTGGACTAACGCACAAGCGCAGGACGCTGTAAAAGAGATCTGTAGCTAATATCCTAAGAAACCGGAAAATCGTCATGGAACTGAGACTCAAAGAACTTGAGATTAGCAGCCTGGACTTCTCCAGCCTAGGTGCTATTCCCAAACGCTATACCAGCGACGGAGAAAACGTTTCGCCCGCGCTCCAGTGGAGCAAAATTCCTCCCGAAACAAAGCAGCTCGCTCTCATCTGCCATGATCCAGATGCCCCTTAATCGACGAGTTTTTACAGTCGAAAACCAACCAACGCGAAGACCAGTACGGTGGCAGTATCGAAAACCGCTATCGGTTTCTTAAAGAGATTCTCGAAGCCGTCCTCACCGTATGGCCAGCTAAGCATATTGGAGTCAGGCTCTCACCCAACGGCAGCTTCAACGATATGGGCTCTCTTGACTATCGAGAGACTTTTCTATACATTGCCAAGCAGCTCAATCTACATGGTCTTGCTTATCTCCACGTCATTGATGGCCTGGACTTTGGCTTTCATGAGCTAGGAGAAGCCATGACGCTCGCTGAGTTTCGAGGGGTGTATGACGGGACAATGATTGGGAACTGCGGGTATGACCGGGAGGAGGGGGAAAGTGCGATCGCCTCTGGCAGTGCCGACCTCATCGCCTTTGGCCGTCTCTTTATCAGCAATCTAGACCTGGTTAACCGTTTCAAAAACGGTTGGGAACTAAGCTCTCCCGACCAAGACACCTTCTACACGCAGGGTGCGAAGGGCTACACCGACTAACCCTACCTACGAAAACTCAGAAGTTTCCGCCTAGCGCTAAGACTGGATGCTCATCAAATAGGGGATGTCCTACGGGTATCCCCTATTCTTGTAGAAGGTAATCAGAACGTGATTGCCTATCTTCCTATCCTCAAGTCACCCAAACCGCTGTGAAATTCAAGAGCACCCCGAACCGCTGTATCCAAGTAAAAGGCAAAGAAATCTGGATTAGTCGCAGTGTCACCGTTCTTCCTGTGCTTTTCTTCGTCAGCCAAGGCGTTCGATACGTTCCCCTTGGCCTACGCGGCACCGATCTCCCTGAAGGGGTCGGCCAGTGGGGACTTCCTGGCGGCTACCTCGACTACGATGAAACAGCTACTGGGGCCGTTTATCGCGAAGTATGGGAAGAGCTCGGTCTTGACATTCCACAGCTCGTACAAGACTTTGAGTTTGAAGGCAACCTCAACCAGCCCTATGAGGTATACAGCGAGCCGCTTCGTCGGCAGAATGTCACGCTCAAGTACGCCCTCATGTTCCACTTGAGCGTTGCTGACCTTCCTAAGCTCGATCCACAAGTGTCAAAGGGTGAAGTCGTCGAAGCTCAATGGTTTACAGTTTCTGAAGCCATTAAGATGCCCCTTGCTTTCAACCATCACGAAGTAATGCGAGACTGCCTGATGAACTACTATCATCTCGAAGTCAGTTAGTCCTTCGGCTCGTGGATTTGTTATGAGAATTCTCTCTAGGAACTACCGTGAGCGTATCTCTGTTATTTTTTAAAGAACAGTATCTGTGGACAGATTTGTAGGGAGGAGGCTACTGGTTTTTGCGATCGCACCTGCTGCCGAAGCTCTCGAATCGCTCGCCCCTTCCACACCATACAAGCACGAGCAACAGACTTTTCAGCTAGCTTAACTACAGACCATCCGGGGAAAGTAGGGCTATCTTATACTTCGACATATTGGCCATCTTGTAAAATATCTATACGCAAGTGACCATCGTCGAAACGCCACAGTTCAGGAACTCCTAGAGCTGCATACAAGGAGGCATCTGTTTTAGACGTTAAATTAATCTCTATCGCTAAATCAATCCGATCTTTATTAAGAACCTTCGACTATCGCCTAGCTCAGCCAAGAGCGCCTCAAACTCGAGTCAGCTAACATCTTCAAAGCTGACGCTTTGACCATTACTCGCTCGATTGTTAGTGTAATCTGACTTTTCATGGATACAGGTATATAGTCTCCTATATCCGCCTGTAGCGTCACCGTATTAGAACTAGATGAAATTCAACAACACTATGAAAGTTAATCGTTTTGTTCATCGTCTGGCCAGGGCGGAGAGTCTTCTGCTGCCATAGGAATAGACTCTTCAGCGAAGTCTTTTCTCTTGTAAGGTAAAGGTCTTTCTTTCTTCTTGATAGGCTTATTACCTCCCAAATCTGGTACTAAAGAAAGCTGACGGTTCGCTGAAACCGGCTCTGCCTTTGGCTGCTGATGCCTGCGCCGAGACACACCTTCTTCGCTTGTCTGCTCTGCAATCACCTCATATAGCAGCGCGACTTTACCGTCACTGCCCTTTCGCAGTACGCGGCCCAACCGCTGAATATATTCCCGAGTAGAGCCAGTGCCCGATAGCAAGATTGCTACTCGCGCATCGGGCACATCTACCCCTTCATTGAGCACGTGAGAAACAACAACAACACTATAGTCACCGCTGCGAAACTTTTGTAGAATGCTGTGCCGTTCCTTCACAGGGGTCTGATGTGTGATAGCTGGAATTAGGAAGTCTTGAGAGATTTTGTAGACTGTTGCATTGTCATTCGTGAAAATGATGGTGCGTTCGGGGTAGTGCTCAGTCAGCAGCTTTTCTAACAGCGTTAGCTTGCCCTGGGTGCCTAGCGCGATGTTTTTTGCCTCGCGATGGGCGAGCATGGCGCGTCTACCCTCGGCGGACTGAGCGCTGGCCTGCACAAATCGCTGCCAGCCCTGAGCGCTGCTAAGCCAGATGTTTGAAGCTTTTAAGAACGCGTTGCGCTGCTCTTGAAGTTCGGTGTATCGGGCTCTTTCTGCTTTGCTGAGCTGCACCTTAAGCTGTACGACCTGATACGGCGCTAAAGCTGTTCCCGAAAGCTCTGCCGATGTTCGCCGATACACTACCGGGCCCAGCAGCTGATCGAGGTCTTCGTGCTTGCCGTCTGTTCGTTCTGGGGTTGCGGTGAGTCCCAGGCGGTAGGGGGAGATGGAGTATTCGGCAATGCTGCGGTGGAAGTCGCTGGGCAAATGGTGGCATTCGTCGCAGATGAGGAGAGCGTACTGATGGCCGAGATCTTCTGCGTAGATGGAAGCGCTGTCGTAAGTGGCGACGAGTATGGGCGTGCGATCGCGCGACCCACCTCCGAGCAGTCCTACCTCCACCCCGGGAAACGCCGCTTCCAAATCCGCATACCACTGATGCATTAAATCCAGCGTTGGCACTGTTATCAGCGTCCGCCTCGGTGTCGCAGCCATTACCATTTGCGCCAGGTATGTTTTCCCTGCCGCCGTGGGTAGCACCACTACCCCGCGCCGCTCGCCTTTTTTCCACGCCTCTAGCGCCTCTGCCTGATGCGCGTAGGGTGTCAGCGTCAGGTTATCCTGCAAGTCCAGCGGCTCAAACGCCTGCACTTCGTCTTCAAAGCGCACGCCGTCCGACCTGAGCGCGGTTACCAGCAGTCGATATTTATCTGCCGGGACTCGAAATCGCTCAATCCGGTCATCCCACACCGCATAGTCAATCCACGCCTTTCCCCGTGGTGGCGGATGGAGGACTAGCGTACCTCTATCAAACTTCAGCGTTGGCACTCTAGCCATAAACAAGGCGCTTTGAAAGACTGCCTTCAGCATAGCGGCTAAGCATAGCGACTAGAGCACGGTCAGAAAATCGACAAATCTATAGATGTTGTACTAGGAAATCTATCTGTACCGTTGTATCAAACAAAACAGATGCTATACATAGTAATTCTCCTATGACCTGCAAGGATTCTAGCCACAGCGCTACATATTCAAAAATATTTGTCGCAGGCTGTCCGCGCTCTGGCACGACCTGGATGGCGCACATGCTCGAAAGACACCCTAGCGTGATCAAAATTGAGGGAGAAAGTCACCTATACAAGCTTTTATACGATCCGTTCACCTACCTACAAAACATGCCGCTGCGACTGCGTCTCAAACGGCGCAGCTGGATATTTAAGCACTATGGCTCTACCCCTATCCTGACCGGGTTCAACAGTGACAACCTGTGGCAGGGACTGCTGCGTACCTATCGGTTTTACGAGTGGAGCGGCGAGTCTTCGGGGCCGCATATGGTAGTAGATTACGAAACGTTTAAAGGGCTAGTGGAAGAGGCTAGAGCTGCTGAGGGTGATGATCTAGACAAAGTCACTCGGCTGATTGCGTCTATCTTTGGTCGTGCCTTTTACGCCCAAGGTGGCAATGGCAGCCGGGTTATGCTGGAAAAAACGCCGATGCACATTAAGTTTGCTAGCACTATCTTGCGCGGCTTTCCAGAGGCCAAAATGGTTGAGGTCGTTAGAGATATTCGCAGCATCTGCGCTTCGTGGCAGGCGCGGGCCAAAAAGCAACGCTGGGCTCGTAGACCCACTGCCGACTTGGTCGCCCAGTGGGTTCGATGTGTAGAAGCGGGCGATCGCACTCAAAAAGACCCCGACACCAGCGATCGCATCCTCCGCATCAAGTACGAGGATCTTCGCCAAGATCCGCATACTTGGCTAGATAGAGCCTTTGACTTTACCCAGCTACCCGCCACCGAAACTCAGATAGGTGAGACCATTGATGCGCTCAGTATTGAAAAAAACCTCAGCAGAGGAGAAGGCCAGCACGTTCGCACCGGCACCTTACAGGGCTGGAAAGAAGAACTCAGTGCAGAAGATATCGAGACCTGCAACTCGATGGCAGGCTCCGTCTTAGAGAGATTGGGCTACACGGTATAGCGATGCGCGGATGCATTCGTGCAATTGCTATGCATTTTGCGCTATAGAACAAGGGCTGTAGCCTTGCGTGGTGTAGTAAGCAAAATGCGAAAAGCTATAGATTAGCTAGTCGCGCAAAATATTCGCAATTTTGGGATGGCTGCGCACCATATCGAAGCTCACATCGTTTCGGGCCATCAGGCTGTAAACGCTGGGATTGAGCTGTATGGCTTGGCTCAGGTGTATCGCGCAGGCCGATGGATTGTCTAGCAGTGCGTAGCTAGAGGCGAGACCATACCAGGCGTTAGGGTTAGGCGTTCGGTGTTTTAGCGATTCCCAAAAGCTCTCTAGCGCTAGTTCGTACTTAAAGATGCGATTGAGCAGCATGCCACGATAGTTCCAGGCATAGTGGCAGTTCGGTTTTAGCTGAGTAACCTGCTCTAAGCTATCAATTGCGGGCTGGATTTGTTCGAGTGAGGCCTGGGCCAGGGCGCGACTGTACCAGGTGTGGTAGCGCTCAGGCTCTAGTGCGATCGCCCGATCAAAGCTATCGAGCGCATCTGCGTATTGGGTTAGCTTGAGGAAGGCGCGGCCTCGGTTGTACCAGACTTTTTCATTGTCGGCGTCACAGGCGATCGCCCGGTCAAAGCTATCGACCGCTGAAGGATATAGGCTTAGCTCCGCTTTGGCAACACCCTCGCCGTGCCAGGCTTTCGCATCCGTTGGATTTAGCCGCAGCACCTCGCGAAAGTCTTTGAGAGCAGCCTCGTAATTACGCATTTGCATATGCGCCTGTGCGCGGCAGTACCAAACTTTGGCATTGTCCGTATCTTGTGCGATCACACCTTCAAACTTCTCTAGCGCCGCACCGTAGTTGCCCATCTTATGCAGCGCAAACCCTTTCTTCATCAGTACCTCGACATCTTGAGCCCGTTCTAATATTTCAGGCGCAGATCTTGTAGAACCGTTGAAAGAATCGCTAGCAGGACCGTTAGAAGAACCGTTAAAAGGAATAACCACTGCTCTCATCAATACAGACCACACTCAGCAGGTGCTAACAGCGCACGAACCAAGCTCAATAGCAGTATGCCCAAGCCAATTCTCACACGCGTTGCCCCATTTCCTATTCCCTATTCCGCCTACTAGAAAGCGCTACAGCGATTTTTAGATAGACGTATCCAGAATTGAGTTTTCTAGTTTTTCCTGATGGAAAAATATACTTGTGTAAGTGTGAAGAGTGTGTAAAAAGGATGTGTTTTTTTCATGTTTGACTTTCTAGAGAATGATATTTCAAGTGGGCTAAACGCGAGCGATCTAGCGCCTAAGAATGGAGCGATCGCACTATCTAGCAATCCTCTGAGCGCAGCGATCAACGCTTCTCCAGGACGCCATTCCCAAATCCCCGTTACGCCTTCCATCGTTAATGCGTCAGCAGACCTCTCTACAGACAGCGCAGATAGCTTTATAGACTCAAGACTCGGTGGCTCACTATCAATCAGCACTGAGCGCATAGCCACTTCCACCTCTTCCGCCAAGTCTCAGCCAGGCGAGGTAGCCGAAGACGCACTGCTATTCGGCGGGCTCAGCAACCGTTCTGCCGATCAAGTCAGTATCGATCAAGTCAGTACTGGGCCCGCCAGGAAACGCGGACAAAACGCACGGAACAGAGGGCTTTCACAGCAGGCGCTCGACCAATCTGCTGGCACCTTCACTACCAGCGGTAAGGTCAGCGTCGACTTCCTTTTCGACGGTGGTAGGCAAGCAGGCGAACTAGCAGTCTTTAGCCTCGAAGGCATGGGTGGGCTCAGCCGGAGAGACTTTATAGAAGAGGCGACTAGCCGGGCCCTCAGCGACGGCAGCCAAGGCCAAATTGTTATCAGAGATAAAACCGAAGCCGCCCAATTCAACGGATCTTTGGTCAATGGCGCCGCAAACAGTCGTAACTTCAACAAAGGAAAGATAGCGAAAACCACAACCGTCGAATTTTCAGAGGGTGGTAAATCGTCTTCCAAGACAACCCGCTTCGCTGTCATGCTCGTTCCCAGTGGTACCGTCGCGGGTGTACGCGCTGGTAACAAAAGTCCGCTCTTTTCTATTGCCGACCTTAACCCAAGAGGTATAACCCAAATAGCGAAAGCAGGGAACAACGTCTTCGCAATGGAAGCATCTAGAGTCGATAAAAGCAGAGCCGACTTTAACGACATCGTCTTTCGGATGAAAGGTGCAACCGACAACGTCAAACCCCTCCAACAGCTGGTAGATGGAAGCAAAGATTGGCGCGGTACGCCCACAGCTCAGCTTTTCTTGAATGGATCCGACCCCTCGCCCAGTCCTAGCCCTGTAGGTCCATCCAAACCAAACAACCCCAGTCCTGATCCTGTAGGTCCATCTAAACCAAACAATTCCAGTTCTGACCTCGTAGGTCTATCTAAACCAAACAATCCCAATCCTTCTCCTATCAGTAGCAAAATTGTTCGCGATATCTCAACCGACGTTTCCAAATTCAACGGCAACAGCAGCGAAGCCCAAATCATCGCATCAGGCGCTAACAAAATTACCATCGGTACGCAGACCATCTACATCGGCACCGAACAGGTGAGCAGCATCAACCAAAATCCAATCATGCGCAGCTTCGACCCTAAGAACTCACAGAACAACTGGACGCGCCGCGACATAGAAACCAGCGGCACAGACGGTAGAGGCAACGGGCTGTTGTGGACAGGCAAAGCGCTGTACGGTGTCTTCAGCGTAGACGGCACTCAAAACGATGGTGCAGACTTCCGTAAGGCTGCAAGCGGTGCTCAGCAAAACTGGCTAAAGAGCTATGGCACGGGTGGCGGCGCACGTATTGGCGTCCTTACTCAGCTCGATCCTCTTACAGGCAAGCTTCTCAAGGCGGCTCATCTCTCCGCCATCACCAGCAGTGGCAAGACAAACTCGCTCAATATCTCAGACGTAACCGTTAATCAGGCAGGCAACTTGGTGGTCAAAGCACAGTCTTTCTTCTCGCCCCGTCAGCCAGACGGCTCAGCCAAGAAGCAAAATCCCGGCAGCAATGCAGGTTCTCCGTTTAGCTACACGCTCGAAATCACCGCCGACCTCCAAAAAGTGCTAAAAACCTCTTCTCCAGGGTGGTCATAGATTAGGGAGAGTTTCAAAGAATACAGCTGGTGATTTGCAAATTGCGAACAGTCGAGTCGACCACCTATCATTGCTGAGGCATCCCGCTTATTCTGCGCGCCTCAGAATCTATAAAAAGGTAGGTATTCTTATGGTCGACTCAGCATCCGCTCGTATCGAAAAAGACTCAATGGGCGAACTCAAAATCCCGAGCGACGCCTACTACGGAATTCAGACCCTGCGCGCGATTCAAAACTTCCCTATTAGTGGGATAAAGCCGCTGCCTACCTATGTAGACGCCTGCCTACTCATTAAGCAAGCTACCGCCTTAGCCAATCAGGAATTGGACTGCATCCCCGCTGATATCGGCGACGCCATCGTCCAAGCTACCAACGAAATCCTTAAAGGTGACCTGCGCGATCAGTTTGTTGTTGATGTGTATCAGGCTGGTGCAGGCACTTCTCATCATATGAACGTCAACGAGGTGCTGGCGAACAGGGCCCTGGAAATCCTTGGCAACGAGAAAGGTAACTACAGCCGTGTGAGCCCAAACGACCATGTCAACTACGGCCAGTCTACCAATGACGTTATTCCCACTGCTATTAGAGTTGGCGGTATTCTGGCGCTAGAGCACGCTCTCTATCCTGCTCTAGAAAGCGCCCTGGTTACGCTCAGCGTCAAAGCCACCGAATTTGAAGATGTTGTACGTTCAGGCCGTACACATATGCAAGACGCTGTCCCTGTTCGTTTGGGTGAAGGCTTCCGCGCGTGGGAGCATATTCTGGCTGCGCATCAAGGCCGGATCAAAGCCGCCGCTGCCGAACTTGCCGTGCTGGGCATTGGTGGTAGCGCCACAGGCACCGGGCTAAATACGCATCCAAAATATCGCTTCCGCGTTTGCGAAATTCTTTCCGATTCGCTTAGGCAGCCGATTACTAGCGCTCCTCATCTGATGGCCGCAATGCAGAGTATGGCCCCTTTCGTTGCCGTCAGCAGCGCCCTACGCAACCTTGCTCAAGACCTGGTGAAAATCTCTCACGACTTGCGCCTGCTAGATTCTGGGCCAAAAACTGGACTGAAGGAAATCCAGCTGCCTGCTGTGCAGCCCGGATCGTCGATTATGCCGGGTAAGTACAATCCGGTAATGGCGGAGATGACGTCTATGGTGTGCTTTCAGGTAATGGGATACGACCAGGCGATCGCACTTGCCGCCCAGGCCGGTCAGCTAGAACTCAATGTAATGATGCCGCTTATCGCCTACGACCTCATCCACAGCATTGAAATTCTCGGTAAGACTATCAAGGCGTTAGACGAGAAATGCTTGCAGGGGATTGAGGCTTTTCCTGAACGGTGTGCTAGCTATGCGGAAGGGAGTTTGGCTTTGGTGACGGCGCTGAATACGCACATTGGGTATTTGAATGCGGCTGCGATCGCCAAAGAATCTCTCGAAACCGGCAAACCCCTCCGCCAGCTCGTCCTCGAACATAAACTCATGGACGAAGCCACCCTCAACGAAGTTCTAGACTTGCAGAAGATGAGCCAGATGCCAAACAAATGAAAACGCATTTGCTAACAGTTCAAGCTACTTTTGAACTTTCTCGTGTTGGATTGATGCTTGCACCCTTTGTCTCACCTGGGCTGTTCGCGGATACATTCAACGATAGATGTCTATAAGGTGATGACGGCTGGGACGGAATCTATCAAACTAGGTATGTAGCTAGGTTGAGTCGAGCATTGCCCGGCTAGATCCTTACGTGAGCAATCCTGTGAATCCTTACGCCATTCGCGATCCTCGTGCCGAGAGGCTTCGCTGTCGCAACAACATTCATATCTCAGGCACAGGCGATCGCGTCCTCCTCTTCGTACACGGATTTGGCTGCGATCAATCCATGTGGCGCTACGTTGCCCCCGCTTTTGAAGCAGACTACAAAGTGGTCCTGATGGATCTAGTTGGCAGCGGCCAGTCCGATCTTTCTGCCTTCAGTCTCGACCGGTACAGCAACCTCGAAGGCTACGCCGAAGACATCGTTGAAGTCATCGAAGCGTTTGAAATAAGCGATGCTACCCTCATCGGTCACTCTGTCAGCGGCATGCTGGGAATCATCGCTGCTATCCATAACCCCAAGCTCTTCAGCCGCATCGTCATGATCGGCCCGTCGCCCTGCTACCTCAATCATCCGCCCGACTATCTTGGTGGCTTCGACCGGCAAGACATTGAAGAAATGCTCGATCTCATGGATAAAAACTACATGGGCTGGGCTAGCTTCTTAGCCCCTATCTCCATGGGTAATCCAGACTCTCCCGAGTATGCAAAAGAGCTAGAAGAACGCTTTTGCTCCACCGATCCTATTACCGCCAAAGCCTTTGCTAAAGCCACCTTCTACTCAGACTATCGCCACGTACTCTCGCAGGTCCGCACGCCCTGCCTGATTATGCAGTGCTCTGAAGATGCGATCGTCCCTGATAGCGTCGGTGAGTACATGCATCAAGAAATCCCAGGCTCTACGTACGTCAAGCTAGCGGCCACTGGCCACTGCCCTCACCTCAGCCATCCGCAAGAAACCACAGCCGTTATCAAAGCCTACTTAAAGCAACACCATACCGATTTGGTCTCTTCCAAGGTGCATTGAAGTCGTCATGAGTTCTACGTTAGAAAACCTTCCCTGTGGCTACCTACAATTTTCGGAAGACGGTACGATTACCGCCGTCAATACAAACTTAGCCACGCTTGTTGGCCGCTCGAAACAGGCGCTCGAAGGTCAGAGCATAAGATTGATTTTGCCAAAAGCAGGGCACATATTCTTTCAGTCGTATGTGTTTCCAAAGCTTAAAGTCAAAAGCAGGATCGATGAGTGCTACTTGGACCTGCGGACCTCAAGCGGCGATCGCCTCCCCGTGCTCAGTAACATCTGCCGCCAGCAGCAGCCCGATGGAACCTACCGATACGACGCCATCGTAATGTACGTAAAAAAGCGCCACCAGCTAGAAGACGCTCTCGTACGCGCCAAAAGCACGACCGATAAAGCCATCATCGACCTTAGAAAGTCTAACGACGCACTCATTCGCTTTGCCGGCATGGTTGCCCACGACATCAAAGCGCCCATGCGCCATATCAAGAGACTCTCAGACTTCATTCGTGAAGACTACGCGCACCTGCTCGACGAAGACGGCAATAGCATGCTCGAAAAGCTTAGAACCTCAACGGATCGGGCCATTCACTTCGTTGAGAAGCTGCTGGAATACGGCAGCATGAACGCGCGCGATAGTATGCCACAGTCTGTCGATCTTCGCCCGGTGGTCGAAGCTGTTTGCGACACACTCAGCGATACCATCACGAACACTTCGGCCACTGTGCAAATTGAGCCGCTTCCTACCGTTATGGGAATAGAGTCTCAGCTCATACAGCTCTTTCAAAACCTTATCAGCAACGCCTTAAAATATTCTAAGCCTGGCGTCCCTCCAGAGATTAAAATACAGGCCGTTAAAGTCAGCAACACAGAATGGGAAATCTCCATTCAAGACAACGGTATTGGCATTCCCGCAGAGTTTCAGGCCAACGTATTTGATATTATGTATCGGCTACAGGGCAGCACCTACGAAGGCGCAGGTATCGGACTTGCGACCTGTCAGTGGATTGTTCGCAATCACCTTGGTACTATTGGCGTCGGTAGCACCGTTGGCAAAGGCAGTCAATTTTACTTCACGCTCCGCGCCGATAGGCAAACGCCCAATCTCCCACCCGCGTGCTCTCCGTCAGCCGAAACCTACAGCGTTTGAGCAACCAAACCCTTTGCCCTATGACCTACTCCGCCCCTCAACCTCCTGCCGCCCAAGAAGATGCCTGGTGGGTGCAGCAATGGGTAGATTTGCTAAATTCCTATCGCTTCAAAAAGCGCCTGGAGCGAGGCCGTAACTATGCTCGCCAAGGCAACATCCTCAGCCTAGAATTCACGGATTCTAAAGTTCACGCTACCGTTCAGGGCACAGCTACCGAGCCCTATCAGCTCTCTATCTGGATAGAGCGATTCACCGACGAAGACTGGGGCTTTGTGATCGACACGCTCGGTGAGAAAGCGCTCTACTCCGCTCAGCTGTTAGCTGGCGACATGCCCGACTCTATCGAAGCCGTCTTTACCTCCAACGGCCTCAGCCTGTTTCCTTTCACCCTCGCCGATGTAAAATCGCGCTGTAGCTGCCCCGATCCCAAAAATCCCTGTAAGCATATTGCCGCCGTGTACTATCAGCTTGGCGACTTCTTCCGCGAGGATCCCTTTGTTCTCTTTCAGCTGCGCGGACGTACCAAAGAGCAAATTTTAGAAGCGCTGCGTCAAAAGCGTCAGCAGGCGATAGAGCAGCCTGCTGCATCAGAAGAATTTGAAGCCAAGGGTGCCGCTGAGCAGACCGAAGCGAAAAAGGTCAAAAAGACATCGAAACAGAAGGCATCGAAGGCCGACAAAGATGCTGCGAAGGTAGCGGATTCTCTAACCCAAACCGCCACACGGAGTAAGCCTGCTACCGCCCTCGCGATTGAAACTTTTTGGCAGTACGACGATCCGATAGATCCATCGCTAATTGTAATTACACCGGCTGAGCAGACCGTACTAGATGTGATTGGCGATATGCCCCTTGCGGCTACAGAGGCCCAAATCGTCACAGAACACCTGAAGACGCTTTATCAAACCGTAGCTCAGCAGGCAATGATGACAGCTCTTAGCTAATGCTAGCTCACCATTGCCAGCAGTCTGCGCAGGCCAGACCAGCCGATAAAGGTATAGCTCAGCGCTAGCAGCAAGCTGTTGAGGGTAACGCCTACTTTGCCCTTGAACGACTCTACGCCAAGCTGCGAAATTAGCTGTTGCTTCTGTTCGCCAATCCGAATCTTCTCTTGCTCTGCAACTTCAGTTGCCTGCGAGCTTAAAAAGCTGTCTATCTCCTGAGGATTGTCGCGAAAGCGCTCAATTTGAGCTATTTGAGCCTCATCTACACCGCCACCTGCGATCGCAGCTTGCAACTCTTCTTCATTTTGCAAAAGCCTATCGATCACAGCCTTACGCTGAGACAACCCTTCATTGATACTCGTCTCTAGCTCAGTGATATCTCTATTGGCACTGTTTTCTATCTGCTCAAGAGCCTCATTGGTTTGAAAGCTAATATTATTTGGGTGAAACACCGCCGTCAGAAGAAAGGTCAGTCCTAAAAGACAGGACAGTAAGCACGTCCAAAAGCGAGGGTCTAGTGCCAGGTTTGAACGACGAAGCGGCTTACCAATGCTGCTATCGATCCAATAGCCGGTAAAAATCAAGACAATCCCTATCAACGGAACAATTCCTCTGTCCACCAGGCCTGTGACCGTTGCAACCTGCCAACCGCGATTACCAAAATTGGGCGGAAACAGCAGGATAGCAGAGTCAATCAGCGAAGAAATGATGGTGATAGCACCCACCAGCTTCAGCGAGATAGCCGCTAGCGGAGACGGAATAGCTGGTTCGATAGGTTTAGAAGATGTCATATCAATTTAGCAAGGTGTATTTAGATACACCATTTTGCCCTTTAATGTCGTTTATATCAGCACGATTTCTCAACAAGAATAAATCAAAGTTGATGAAATGGCGACATTAAAGTAGGACAGTTTTCTACTCGCTTCCGCGCTTCCGCTCACCTATTTCTGCTCGTCCGGTGGCTGAGCGCAGTCGAACGCTACGTTGATCTGACTTTTTCGCTCATATAGCCAGTTCAACCGCTTCGGATCTAGCCGGGCGTAATACATCACCTTTAGCAGCTGATTTAGCAAGGCCTGCTGGTACACGCCACGCTGCTGAAATCGTCTCGCTGATGTAATGACCTGGCCAGCAGCGATCGCAGGCTTACCCCACTCTCCTAGCGCTATACTCAGCGCGGTATCTTCAAAAATATCCATATCGGGCACGCCGCTAATAGCTTCTAGCGTTTGCCGCCTGGCAAAGATGCAGTGATCTAAGTACAGAATGCCCTGGCGCGATCGCACCCTGGTCGAATACCAGGACGTAAACCGCAGCAGCCAGTGCGCCATATCAAAGCCGTGGACAAACCCACCCCATACGGCGGTCCCTTCACTCAGCAGCGCTGCCGCCTCAGCCAGCGCCGTCCGCTCAGGCAATAAAGTCGCCGGATGATGCAGCAGTACAAACTCGCCTCTACTTACCGCAATGCCCACATTGAGCCGCTGCGCCCGATTTGTCGCGCTCGTCTCTATAATTTCTACCAGTGGATACTGCGCTACCACCTGCAACGTATCATCAGCACTAGGGCTTACCACCGCAATCAGCTGCTTATCACCCACCTGACTGCACAAATTGTCTAAGATCTTGGGCAAGTAGCCGTGGCGCGATTCATTAAAACAAGGCAAAACAACCGAGAACATAGTCAACCCACCCCTTAAGCTGCCATTTAACGACGCCTGCTTCACAAGCTTAAGATCCGCCTGTTCAAAATCAATCACCGCATCTTTGCTCAGCCATTCTATTCACCTGCTCAACCGGAGATCTGCTCATGAATCCTACCGTCGAAATTTTGGCTGATAAAGCGGCCCTCATTGAACGTGCTTACGCGCTGGCAATAGAGAGTATCGAGAGTGCGATCGCCCACTACAACAAAGCAACCCTCGTCCTCTCCGGCGGCAGCACCCCAAAGCCCCTGTACGAAGCCCTCGCCAAAGCCGACCTTCCCTGGGAAAAAATCTACATCTTCTGGGGTGACGAACGCTACGTCCCCCACGATCACGAAAGAAGCAACGTCCGCATGACCCGCGAAACCTGGCTTAGCCACGTTCCCATACCAGCGGAGAACATCTTCCCCATGCCCACCAGCGCTAACAATCCTGCTACAGACGCCGCTAAATACGAAGAAACCCTCAAACAGTTCTTTCAGCTCAGCGACGGCGACTTTCCCGCCTTCGACTTCGTGCTACAGGGCATGGGCGACGACGGCCACACCGCCTCCCTCTTCCCCCATACAGACGCCCTCAGCATCACAGATCGACTTATCACCGTCGGCAACCACAACGGCGAACCTCGCATCACATTCACCGCATCCCTAATCAACAGAGGCAAAAAAGTCATCTTCCTCGTCGCTGGCGAAAACAAGCAGCAGGCACTCTCCCAAGTCTTCTCCTCAAAAGCCGACCCAAAAGAATATCCCAGCAAACTCATCCAGCCTACCAACGGTCCTCACTGGCTCCTCGACACAGCAGCAGGCAAAGGCGTCCCTGAAGCCTTCAAACAGCCCCCTGCCTAAATAGCGATCTAAATAGCGATCGCACCCCCCAAAATTCCCTTCGGAATCCTCTTCCCACACACTGTGGATCCCTAAACCCTAACAGCCCAACCATCCCCCATCCTCAAGCCCCTATCCCCCACCTCTCCCCCTTCCGCCATGATCACCTGCCCAAACTGCAACACCCAAAACCCCGACGGCGCCCTCCAGTGCGAAGCCTGCTACACACCGCTACCTGCACTAGCCAACTGCCCAAACTGCAACGCTTCTATCCAAGCGGATGCCAGCTTTTGCGGGCAGTGCGGCAGCGACCTGCGCGAAGAAACCCTATCACCCAGTCAAAATCCAGCGCCTGTGGAATCTGCACCGACCGAGGCCGCTTTCGCTCAAACGCCAGAGCTAGAAAGCGAAGTCGCGACCAGCGGCGCAGCTAAAACCCAAAACTTTTTAGTGCCTCCAGGAGGAAACAGCGGCTCCGACTCAGACATTCCCGAGTTGGGCATTCCTGATCTGGTCCCGCCAGATCCGTTGATTATGCCTGAACCTGTTACCAGTGAAGAAAGCACCTATACCCCAGGTAGCTCAGGTACTGAACTCTCATCTGCTGCCTACAGCCCAGACGTAGCCGAACCAACAGCCAATTTGTCGCCTCAAACGGGCGCGGCAGAGCCAGAGCCAATCCCAGAGCCAATCCCAGAGCCAGAGCCAATCCCAGAGCCAGCGCCGTTCGTAGCACCTGCCCCCTCTACACCGACCCCCGCGCCCGCCGTAAGACCATCCCCTGCAACACAGCTACAGATCGCCATCGCTCGATTGAAGCAGGTGCAAACGAACGCACTAATTGAGCTGCCAAGAGGGCTATCTGTAGTACGGATTGGGAAACCTAATGATCACACACCGCCTGATATTGATGTGTCTGGGTTCCCAGACTCTGAGATTGTTTCTAGAGTTCATGCCAATATTCGCGTAGAGGGAGATACTTATTTCCTAGAAGACGTTGGCAGCTCAAATGGAACCTACATCAACGGGCTGCCTTTGCCAGTTGGCAATCGTCACAGGCTACGTCCGGGCGATCGCATTGCATTTGGCAAAGGCGACAAAGTCAGCTTCATTTTTGAAATTGCAAGCTAAGTGGAACAGGGCACTGTTGCCCACAGCCATACTCTTTCGCTGACTTTGAGTGACGATGTGTGCCCCTTGTCCTTTCAACCTCATCGGTGCTGTGCTGTGCCTGCATTAAATAACGTCATTACCCTGTCCTTGCTTCATCCCATCGACAAGACACCCGTGCAAAGCTGGTCGTTTGAAGATGAGCCCGTCGTTCGGATTGGTCGCTCTGTAGATAATGACGTCGTTCTGTATAGCGCCGTTGTCTCTAGGTATCACGTAGAGCTTCGCCAAAGCGACAGCGGCTGGGAAATTCACAGCATAGGCACCAACGGCACCTACCTTGCTGGCCAACGCATCGACAGCAAGCCCGTACAAGACGGCCTCGTCATTCGGCTGGCCCGCTCTGGTCCCAATGTTCAAATTAACGTCACTCGTCAATCGAAAGGTATGTCTTCTATTCATGCCCTTATGGCTAAGCAGCAGGCTGCAAGAGAAGCAGCTCAATGAGATATCTTGCAGCAGATATGGAATCAAAATATGGCAAGAGGCGATCAGGTTTATGTATACAGAGATGTGATGGGTGTGCCCTACGAACACCACGGTATCGACTGTGGGGATGGCACAATTATTCACTATGGCAAACAGGGTGAAGCGGAGATCTCACGCACGTCCAAAGCTGCCTTCGCGCAGGGTAAAACGATTTATCCGAAGTCGCAGCCTACTTCATTTATTGACGATATTGTTGTAGAGCGGGCCGAGAGTCGCATAGGCGAACGTCAGTACGATTTGTTTTTTAATAACTGTGAGCACTTTGCTAACTGGTGCAAGGTAGGCCGTAATGAATGCTATCAGCTCAATGACTTTGGCCTTCGCTTCGATCAAATCAAGCTGCCACAGGTAGATGAACTGGGCCGCAGCGCTGCGCAGAACGAGCCGCCAGCACAAACGTGGCAGCTGTTTCAAGAGGCCCTCGGAAACGTTGCCCTCGCCACTCGAACGTTGTTGCCTCAATACAAGTCAGCGCTAGAAGAGACGCTGACCTGGCACCAAGTAGCACAAAGAGCGCTAGAGAAGGGGCGAGAAGATCTTTCTAGAGCAGCACTTTACAAGAAAGTTGCAGCGAAAAAAGAAGCTGTAAAGGTTAAAGCTCAGCTTACTCAGCTATCTGAGTTGCAGCTAAGCCTTGAGCAGAATCAGGCGCTTGTGCCAAGCTTTGCTAGCTAGCGCGATAGCCGCTTCTTGCGCTGCTGCCGCCGCTGCTGAGTACGGTGCTTTCTCTTACCATCTAACCAACCAATAGCCAGTGTGGCGGTGTTGCCGTGGATGAGTAAGGAAACCAGCACTGTGAGGGTGACGATGCTCCAGAGCAAGCCGATGTTCTCAAAGTTGGCGTGGGTCTGCGCATAGGCCAGGTAGTAAAAAGAGCCGAAGCCGCGAATGCCGAGAAATGCGATCGCCCACCGCTCTTGATGCGCAATTCTAGAGCCCTTTAAAGACAGCACGCCAGACAAAAACCGTACGCCCAGCATGAAGCTCAGCGCAAACGCAAAATTCTGCCAGGAGAATAGGTTGATGTCGGCCTGTGCGACAAAGCCACCTAGCGCCAGCAGCAGCAGCCCCGCAAAAATACGCTCTAACTGTGTTGCGAACTGATGCGGCTTCTGGTGGTACTGATGGTCTTTTTCCACATTTTGACGACCGGCCACTGCTGCTGCAAATACCGCTAAAAATCCGTAGCCATGCAGCGCTTCAGCTACGCCATAGGCAAGAAAAATCGCCGCTACTACAAACAGACCTTCCTGAGTGTTTTCACTCCGGGCCTCATTCGATAAGCGAAACACGTAGTTACCAAGCAACCAGCCAATTCCAATACCAACAGCTATGCCCATCACCACCCGAAAGGCAAAGTCGTAAGCTGCCCAGTTGATTAGCCACGTGCCTATACCGTCTGACGACAGATGCTCTGACATCCGAATAGCTAAGTAAACGAAAGGAAAAGCCAGACCGTCGTTTAGTCCAGCTTCTGTAGTAAGGCCGAAGCGAACAGGGTCTTCGCCGCCTTCGTTTGGTCGACCTACCTGCACACTGTGCGCCATCACTGGATCGGTTGGTGCTAAGCAGGCACCTAGCAGCACTGCCTCGGGCAGCGGCAGACCAAATATCCAGTGGCCCAGTACGGCTGCGCCCGCGATTGAAAGCGGCATAGAGATACACAGCAGCCGAAAGGCCGTTTGCCAAGTGCTAAAGCGAAAGCGTCGGTCAATCGCTAAGCCCGCACCAGCTAGCGAGATAATTACAATGATCTCTGTGATGTATTCGGTGGCAACGGTATGTGCCTTATCGCCTATTGGATCTATCAGCGGCAGGCCAAAGGCCTGACTGAATAAGACGACTGCCAGAATAAAGTAAAGCAGTGGCACATTGATAAAACGTGCCCCTTTAAGATCTGGCAGCCAGGTAAGCCCAAGCAAAGCTAACCCGAAGGCAACGTAGAAAATGATTTTGGGATCCATTGGCCAACTGCAAGTAATTGGCTTCAGGTATCGCACACGTCAGTAGAGTTAGTCATCTACCACAGGGAACGTACGCTATAAAACGCTTGAGTAGAGTACGTTCTTAGGAGTATTAGATGCCGACGAATTAATGGATGTCGTAGCCAAAGACGTTGGCATCGGCCTCACCTAGGTTGATATCGCTAAGGCCGTATTCCTGCCAGCGACGGGTCACTAGCTCTGCCATTATCGGGTCAGATTCGAGCTGCTCGCCCCATTCGTGAGCTGTTTCTGGTGCAATTTTGGTGGTGGCATCGATGCCCATACGGCTACCGAGCCCCAGGCGCTCGTTGGCGAAGTCCAAGGAGTCGAAGGGGCTATCGGGCAAGATGAATACGTCACGGATAGGATCGACCTTGGAGGTAACGGCCCATACGACCTGGCGCGGATCGCGGATGTTGATGTCTTTATCGACTACGATGACAAACTTGGTGTAGGTGAACTGCGGTAGCGCTGTCCAGAAGGCCATGGCAGCGCGGCGAGCCTGGCCGGGGTACGACTTGTCAATAGAGATAATGGCGGCTTTGTAGCTGAGAGCTTCCATGGGGAGGAAGAAGTCGACAATCTCGGTAACCTGCTGGCGGAGGATGGGGGTGTAGATGCGGTTGAGTGCGATCGCCATCATTGCTTCTTCTTTTGGCGGACGACCGCTGAAGGTCGTGAGATACACCGGATCTTTGCGATGCGTCATACAGTGAAAGCGAATGAGCGGTGCGTCTTCATTGATGCCGCCGTAGTAGCCCATGTGGTCACCAAAGGGCCCGTCCGTGGCCGTTTCACCCGGCGTAATGGTGCCTTCTAGCACGAACTCCGACATGGAAGGCACTTCGAGATCGACCGTTTTACACTTAGCAAGAGAGATGCCGCGCCCGCTGTAGAGACCGGCAAATAGCCATTCTGAGAGATCTACAGGAATGGGTGTTGCAGCGGCTAGGATGATGAGCGGATCGACGCCGATTGCGATCGCAATTTCCAAATTCTTCCCTCGCTCCGCCGCCTTTCGCAAATGCCGCGCCCCGCCGCGCACCGACAGCCACTGCACCGTCATCGTGTTTTTACTCTGAAGCTGTAGCCGATACACACCAACATTCGGCACGCCTGTCTCGCAATCTTTAGTAATCACCAAGCCCATCGTGACGACATTGCCACCGTCTTTGGGGTAGGGGCGAATCATCGGAATCTGAGTCAGGTCAACATTGTCGTCTAGCTTCACGACCTGCTGACAGGCCGGTAGCCAATCGCGCGAGGGCTTAGCTTTTACCACGTCAAACAGCACTTTGCCTAAGTCAATCGCCTGAGAGATTTTCTTAGGTGGCTTCGGCTGCTGCAACATGCCTAGCTTTTTCCCAAGTCCTTCTAGCTCTTCGGGCCGCTTCATTCCCATGGCCCAGCACACCCGTTCTACGGTGCCCAGCAAGTTTACAACGACCGGGTGCGGCGAGCCTTTTACATTCTCAAACATGACTGCCGGGCCACCCGCTTGCAGCAGCCGGTTCGAGATTTCAGCAATCTCCAAATTAGGATCTACCTGCGTACTCACCGTCCGCAGCTGACCCCGCGCTTTGACCGTTTTTAAAAAGTCGCGCAGATCTTTCGCCATAGTCAAAACGTACCAGAAATTTAAAAAGTCGAAGCTATGAGGGAATGTAGCATTTCTAACGGGTTATACCAACGTTTTTACCGTTTGAGCGCTGACTAAAGCGGAGTTGCTAATACCTTATGTCTGCTGCAAGGCTGCCTTTTGCAGCTGCATTAGTTCGCCAATCCCTTTCTCGGCGTAGTCGAGCATAGCGTTTAGCTGAGGGCGAGTGAAGCTGCCAGATTCGGCTGTGCCCTGAGTTTCAATATATTCCAGCTTTTCGTTCATCACGACGTTGAAGTCAATGTCAGCGGCAGAGTCTTCGGGATAGTTCAGATCGAGAAAGGGATCGCCTTGTAATAGGCCCACAGAAATAGCGGCGATTTGGTGGCGGATGGGAGAGGCGGTGAGCTTACCTGTGGAGATGAGATGTGCGATCGCATCTTCAAGTGCTACATAAGCGCCTGTAATCGACGTTGTGCGTGTGCCGCCATCTGCCTGAATCACATCCGCATCCACCGTCAGCGTCCGCTCGCCAATAGCCTCCAAGTCCACCGCCGCTCGCAGACTGCGCCCAATCAACCGCTGGATCTCCTGCGTGCGGCCCGATAGCTTCATCAGCTCACGCGACTTGCGCGTATGCGTCGCACCTGGCAGCATACGGTACTCTGCCGTCAGCCAGCCTTTTCCTGACCCTTTTAGAAAGCGCGGCACATCATCGCTGACCGAAACCGTGCATAATACTCGCGTATTACCACAGTGAGCCAGCACAGAACCGGCTGCATACTTCGTAAAATTGCGCTCGAACTGAATGGGGCGAAGCTGATCGGGCGCTCTATCGTCGGGGCGTTGCCAGGGCATAAACAAATCGCAAAAGTGACATCAAAGCTGAGCATATCCGGGTTCGCCCTCCACTTGCTAGAGGCGATCACTAACTACATGTTTTGAGACTAAAGACGTTGCATATCAAAACAACCCAGGTGCATCAACTACGCTATATTTGGGTGGTCGTAGCGTAGCCTGTAGAAAACACACGCTACCCGTAGTGCTCTACCGTACAAAGAGCCCCTTCCCAACAAAACCATCCTTCATAGCCTTATGGTTTCTCAGCTTAGAGTCCTTCCCAACGCATTAGCCAGTGCACTGGCCAATACCGTAAGCAGTAGCCCAGCGCCGGTCTCAGCCATACAAAGGCATCCGTTACTCAGCGCAATTGAAGGGACCGTACAGGTTTTCACGTCACAGCACCGCACCTTCTTTACCAATGTGATGGTGCAAGCGATGCGGGTAGCCGAGCAGGGTATGCCTGTTTTGGTCGTGCAGTTCTTGAAAGGAGGGATAGGACAGGGGCCGGAAAACCCGATGAGCATGGGTCAAAATTTGGACTGGGTGCGCTGCGGTAGCCCAACTTGCGTCAAAGGCCCTGATGTAGACGACGAGACTAGAACGGCTGTACAGGAGCTTTGGTACCACGCCCAGCTTGCTGTGCGAGGTGGCGTATACGGCTTAATCGTGCTCGACGAACTGAGCCTGGCAATTGACTTTGGCCTGATTTCGGAAAACGAAGTCCTTACCCTGATCAAAGATCGCCCTTCCCATGTCGAAGTGATTTTTACAGGGCCACAAATGCCAGAATCATTACTAGAGGTAGCCGACCAGGTTACTCAGTTTCGTCGCAACTACATTGTTTAGCGCTACATCATGATTAAAAACGATGCATGGATTAAGACAGCCGCCAGCGAGGGCATGATTGCCCCTTTCGAGTCGTCGCTCATTCGCCGCGCTCAGCTGCCTACTCACACCCACGAAAATCCAGTCATCAGCTACGGTCTGTCGTCCTACGGCTACGACATTCGCCTCTCGCCCAACGAATTTCGCATCTTCCGCCACGTTCCTGGCACTGTCATCGACCCGAAAAACTTTAATCCCGGCAACCTGGAGCCTACAGAGCTAAAGCAAGACAGCAATGGCAGCTACTTCATTTTGCCAGCCCACTCCTACGGCCTTGGCGTCGCTCTCGAAAAGCTAGAGATGCCGAACAACATCACTACCATCTGCATAGGCAAGAGCACCTATGCCCGCTGCGGCATTATCGCCAACCTTACTCCCGCAGAAGCAGGCTGGCGCGGCCACCTGACGTTGGAGTTCTCAAACTCTTCTAGCGCCGACTGCCGAATCTATGCGAACGAAGGTGTTGTGCAGCTATTGTTTTTAGAAGGCGAACCTTGTCAGGTTAGCTACGATACTCGCAAAGGCAAGTATCAAGACCAGGCTGAAGCGGTTACGCTCGCTCGGATCTAGAAAACTATCCAAGCCTCGACGCTATGATCGATTAATGAAGTTTGATTGGGATAGCGATCACTCCTCAGCGACTGCGTCGCCAGTTGAACCAGTTTTCGGCCCAGTCGCGTCGCCAGTGATAGGGCTGCCAGCGAGACTGTTGCGATTGACTGGCAGCGGAATGCAGGAGATCGACTAGACCTTCCCCAACAGATGATGCAGGCGTACGGTTAGCGAAGCCCAGGAGTTGATGGACCGGTTGGCCGATTGTGGCGGATAGTGAGGGTGCTAGCTGGTCTGCGCGATCGCCTATCAGATGAATACTTTGTAAGCGCCCCTTTTGACAGATAAGTTTGCAGTACGAAGGTAGGGGCAAAGGTCGGCAAAGGTCGGCGCTATTAGCAGAGGTGGCTGTCCAAACAGTGTAGTCGCCTGTAGGTGTGTAGCCTTCTTTAGCGAAGCGCGGCGTGCGACCAACTCGGGCAAATCTGCGATGGCTGTGGGGAATGGCGTCGTATGTAACTCGCTTATTTGGGACGAATAAGGCGTTCCAAACAGCGGTTTGTGCTTCTGTTTGAGCTAGTAAGTCTCCTACAGACTGGCCGTGCAAGATAGAGCCACAAGCAAACACTCTTGGATGCGCTGTTTGTAGGTGCTGGTTGGCGCGTAGATGAGTGCGCTCAGGAGTACGAGAGGTGGTATTGCGATCGCGCCCAGCCGAACGATAAACAAAGTTGGGCAGTATCAGGGCTGGCTGAGTACGGCCTAGCAGTAGAGATGCGCACGGTAAAGATTGCGCGTGTGTCTCGAATGCTGTCGATGAGTCAGTTAGCTGGATACCGGTGGCAGTGAGCTGCGATCGCACCCACCCCTTCACCTCGCTATCTTCATCGGGCAAAAAGTCATCTGTCACTAGCGAAACGCTTACCCCCATCTCACATAGCGCCTGCGCCCATTCAACCGCCTCAAGCGAATTACCCCAAACAGAGACACGTTGAGGTAGAGACTCTAGATCTAGCAGCCTTTCTATTCCAGTTAGCGCTGGCGTTTTTCCGTGGTCCGCTGATAAATCAAAAACAGGTAAAGGCACGCTACCAAACGCGGCTAAAACGGCCCGCGTGCTCAGCTGCCGATCTGCAACTGTGACAACCAGCTGACGCGACAGGCGCTCTGGTGTGGCAAATATGGCGTCGATACCTTTGGCACTGAGTATGTCTGTAGAAAGCGCCGGATGCTGAGTTTCAGCTGCGATCGCACTCCATTGCAACAGCCCCAACCAGTCAAAATCTGCCGCCTTCTGCGCAGGCCGAGCATCAGACAGGTCAAACCACTCCCTCACGGCCTGCCGCTGACGACCTTCACCTAGCTGCTGCAAGCCCTGAAGCAAATACTTCGCCCGCTGCCGCCGAACAAACACGCCCGGCGGCTCTACCAAAGCTACCCTCGCGCCATAGCCAGCGGCTGCGGCTGCGGCGTAGCGGCCTTCTAAGGTGCCACCTAAAATCACCAGATCGTAATCAGCTGCCATGGCTTGCCGTCTTAAGCGTTGGCAGGACGTCCGCTAAAGCGGTGAGTAGTTTCTGATTGTGCGCGCGCGATTTTACCGCTACGCGAAAGAAGCGATCGCCCAGCTGCGAAAAGCTCACACAGTCACGAATGTAAATGCCGTGCTTTTTTAGCAGCTGCACCTGTAATGCTGTCGCTGACACTGCGCACGCTACCAAAAAGAAATTGGCACAGCCAGGTAGAGGAGAGAGCTGCTCGCAATCAGACAAGCCCTTATACAAAAAGGCATTCTCGGCTTCTAGCCACCGCCAAGTCTCTTGCTGAAAGTCTGTGTCTTGCAGCGCTGCAATCCCTGCCGCCGCTGCGAAGCTATTAACTGGCCAGGCATCTCGCCAGCTTTGCCAGCGCTGTAGTATATCTGGCTGAGCCACCGCGTAGCCCAGGCGAACCCCAGGCATGCTGTAGAACTTGGTGAGCGATCGCACCACTACCAAATTTGGAAACTCACTCACCGCATCAATCACGCTTTGATCGCGCCCAGGCGGCAGGAAGTCCATGAAGGCTTCGTCTACAACCACTAGCGCAAATTTTGAAAGGAGCGATCGCACTCTCCCTTGAGAAAATACAGCGCCCGTCGGATTGTGAGGATTGTTCAGCAGTAGCCCGCAGCGACGTAGCTCCACAGACTGTGTCAACTGATACAAGTTTTGGTCCCAGCGGTCTATGTTCCAACCGCTAGCATTAAGCAGGTTTATATCTAGTCGTGAAGCACAGAACGCGCTTAGCGCTCGGTCGTAGTCGCTAAAGCCGGGTGCTAGCAGCAGCGTACGCGCACAGGCGGCTAGGTCGCGAGCGGCCCAGGTGATAAGTTCTGCCGCGCCGTTGCCGGGGAGGATGTGGTCGATAGGAATTTTGTGATGATGTGCGATCGCAGCTCGCAGAGCCCTGTAGGCTGGGTCTGGATAATCCACCACACATGAGAAAGCCGCCCGAATCGCACCCATTACAGAAGGCGGCGGCCCGAGCGGACTGATGCTAGCTGAGAAATCTAAAAGTTCATCAGGGTTACGGTCTGCGAGCTTGGCAGCCCAAGCCAAGTTACCCCCATGAACCGGTCTCATCATAAACAGTGCCAACTAAAAAACAAAGAATCTACTTCTTCTTTTTACCGGCCACCATTTCTTTGAACTGCTTACCCGCAGAAAATGCAGGTACGGTCGTAGCCGGAATCACCATCGTATCGCCAGTCTTAGGGTTGCGACCTTCGCGCTCTTTGCGAGCACGCGGTTCAAATGAGCCAAAGCCCACAAGCGTCACCTTTTCACCCTTAGACACAGCCTCCATAATGGACTCTACAGCCGCTGAAATCACAGCGTCAGCTTGCTTTTTGGTTACAGAAGACTTTTCTGCAACAGTATCAACGAGTTCGCCTTTATTCATGCTTATCTCCTTGGAGAGTGATGGGGTCAATTCAAGCTTTGAAGGAGCCTGACTGATTTGACTGGTTTGCGTTAACTGAGAGAACACCATGCCTGATGGCAAAGTTTAAAGTTTGGATGAGGATGTAGAAAAAGAGTGAATGCAGCGATGCACAAGCAGCCGCTGAAACCCTTGAAACCTCATAATTTTTACTGCCTCATTTTAAGGGTTACCTGTGCAATCTGAACAGCAAAAAGCCCGAATTCGTACGGATTTGAGGGATTTTTAAGAAAGTTTATCGTTCTTCTACAAAAAATCAGAAATATTGTCTTGACAAAAAAACCAGTATTTCTCTTGTTTTGAGAAATACTGGCTTAAGAGTAAGTTGATAGACATCGCGCTAGATATTCAGTCGCAATGCCTTTTGTAAACAGTGGATCACAGCATCACTGCGGCTGGGTTTGCTGTCGGTTTTCTAGCAACTGCTGCACATCCTCCCCAGGTGAATAGCTATAGCCATATACACTATCGTCGGCATCGCTGATAACCTGCGGCGTTAGCAGTACGATAAGCTCTCTTCGCTCACTGGTATCTGTAGTGCTTCTAAACAGCGCGCCTAGCAGTGGAATATCGCCCAAAATAGGCACCTTGCTAACACTGGTTCTGTCAGCCTCTTGAATAATGCCAGACAAGACCAGCGTCTGCCCGTCTCGAATACGAATTTGACCAGAGGTGAGCTGCCTTCGAGAAAGAAGCGCTATAAATCCGCCTTCCGCCTGAAACTCGCCCGTTGGCGCTGAGATAGAAGGCGCTACGGATAAGTTCACAAATCCGTTGTCGTCTATTTGATCAACCTGCACCTGTAAGTTCAAACCCGCATCTTCTTTTTCAACGGTTATCGTCTCACTGATTCGGCCAGCTTCATCTACCGTTTCTTCTATTGTCAGATTTGTGACGACTTCCTGCGTTAGCTGCACCGCAGCCGTCTGGCCTTCTTGAACTACCAAAGTTGGATCTGTAATGACTTTACCCGTCCCGTTATCAACAGAAGCCTGCAAACGTGGCAAGAAGCCAGACGCTAACCCGGCAACACCATTGGCGAAATCAAAGTCAATGATACCAATGCCCGACCGCTGAGAAATACCAGTTGTTCCGGTCCCGAGAGCAAAGCTTGAGCTAAAGTTTTCGTTCGCACTAAGGTTGACGTCGATAACCCGCAGGTTAATTGCAACCTGACGGCGACGAATATCGAGCTGTATCATCTGAGCGGTAGCAATCTCGATTTGGCGAGGGGTGCCAATGAGCGTCAGAGAATTGGTGCGCTCGTCCCCAATTACTTGCAGGCCGCGCAGCAGCGGATCTGCGTCTGCAAAGTCAACCCGCTGATTGGATATCGAAGATTGGGTCGTTGTGGCTTCGCTGACGTTGGTACCGCCACCGACTTCTATTGCGTTGACGCTTGTCGTTGAGCTCTCCCCAGACACCGTACTTTCAGCACCCATCGAGACCAAAAAGTTGACGGCGTTGCTCACGTCAACCTGGTTGAGGCGAATGCTGCGGACCAACATATTGCGAGCGCTGTTAGGCAACCTGGGGCCGACGAAGATAGTGCGTCCTACCTTGTTGGCTTCGAGCCCGGAGAGCTGTAAGACGTAGTTAAAAACGTTTTGCACTGGCTCGTTCTCAATGTCGAGAGAAACGCGAGCATCGGCTTCGCCGCCCTCAGGATCAGCGCTAGTGAAAGCTAAGTTTAGGCCAGCCGCCCTGGCTAACAAAGAGAGCACCTCACGCGCAGAGGCATCGCGCAATACCAGCCTGGGGACGCGCTCAGCCGTACCTAAATCAATCACGTCTAAGTTGGAGTCGATGTCTGAAACGGAGATATCGCCCACCGGAGGGGCTACTGCGCGAGGTAAGAAAGGAGGTGCGGTATTGAGGGTAGGTGCACTAATAGGCGTCCCTTCAATGATGACTTCTGGATTGGGAATGAGGACATCTGGCGTGTCTTCACTTTGGGTGATCTGAGCCAGTTCTGCTGGCAGCTCCACCGGCAGTCTTGCAGGCCGTTCGGCAGGCCGTTCGACAGCTTCTACCGCTTCTCCAGGAACAGTTACCAAAGATTCAGGTAGCTTTGAAGGATTAGCTTTCGCACCTTGACGGGCATCTAAGTTAATGAGCAGCGTGTCTTCGCCATCTTGTTTGGTAATCTCGCTGATGGGTGCCTGCTCGTCGCCGTTGACGGTGAGCCTGACCCGATCGTTGCCAATGGCTTCTAGTTCAATGCTATCGATGCCGGGAGCAGGGTTCTTTTGGGTAAAGCTTTCGCCATCGCTGAGCTGTAGCTGCGCATGAGCGATGTCTGCTTGTAGGACTCGGCCAGAACGAGCGGTAATGATTTGAGGCGAATCACCAGAGGTTTCCAAGGTAAGGGCTAAGCCTGCTGCTGTTTTACGCAGGGCAATTCCTTCTACGGTCGTCGCAGCGTCCGCTGGTGCAATTGTAAGAGGGGCTGCAATTGCGATCGCACCTCCTAGCATAAGGCTTCTAAAATTGAAACGACGTTTCACGGGAATTACTCCTTGAGTCAAAACTAGCGGTGAATGAAGCTGTTGATGAAGCGGTGGATGAATGGAGAAGAGCGTAGGTAAAGAGATAAAGCGAAATTGAAATAGCGAAATTGAAATAGCGGTAGTGGTGGCTAGCCTCCTTCAGCCGGGACCTCCGCTACTGGAGCGGCGATCTCCGGTGGCACATCTGCATCTGCTGTTGGCATCAGCGCATCGATTTCAAACGACGTGTCCAGCTTTGCTTTGGGCTGAATGATGACCTCACCAGTAGGGCCGATAACGGTCTCGGCAATTTCTTGCCCAGAGTTGATGCTAAAGTTACGAACCATCAGCAGCGGCTCCAAGCGTTCTAGATTGCGCAAGATGTTCTGCGTTTGGGCGTAGTCACCAGAAAACTTGATGGAATAGACTTCGCGGCGCAGCTTCCCATTGATATCCGCGCCCAGGGAGCTATCTGAAATCACAACCTTCTCACCAGGAACAAAAGACTGTAGCTGCGCTTCTAGCAGTAGCGCCGGTAGGCCACGGGCACGAACTTGATTTTTCACCCCCACTAGCGCCGCGTTGCTGCTTTCAATCCGCTGATTAATATCGAGCAGCAGTGTATCCATTGTCTCTTCGTTTGCAAAGAGTCCGTAGATATTGCGCCGACGCTTCATAGCCACTTCTAGCGCAGCTTCTAGCTTGGCAATATCCTGAAGCTGCGCTGCTTGAGACACCAGCTGATTTTCTTTGGTTGAAATCTCAGTGCGCAGCGTTTCGTTTTGCACGGCTACAGGCTGCACCATTTTGGTAAACAGATAAGCCGCGCCGCCAATGCCTGCTAGCGCAATTAAGATACCGATGATCGTAGGCGTAAACTCTACGCCAAAGACCACCGGGTTCATCGGTTCGTCTAAATAATCGGCGTCCTCAGGCGGGACAAAATCTCCTATGGCAGCCATTAGTCAATTGCTCCTGTTGTTTGAAGGGCACGGATGCGAGCAGCGAGTCCTGTCGACTCCTGCTGGCGGTTTAGCTCATCGAGCAGCGCAGACGCTGGCAGACTCTTGATGTCGCCAGTGATGTTGTAGCTCACCAAGGTTGCAGACTCTTCAGTCGCCGCTTCTCCAGGGCAGCGGCCTGCTACCGGAGAGCTTAAAGTCGCCGTGGTGATTTGAATAGATTCGCTTTCTAAAAAGGGAGACTTTTTCAGCGTTAGCAAAAAGTCATTGACATCGTCAAAAGAGCAGGCATTGCCACCAAGCTCAATGCCACCTGCCGCAGACCCGCCTTCGGCGGCAGCCTGCTGGACCACTCTTGAAAGCTGAGCGCGAGCCGGAATCCGCCCTTGCATATCGCGGACGATTGCAGACCAGGGCCGAATCCGCTCGAACACACCAGCTAGCGCCTGAATCTCGGCATTAATAGACTGTGTCTGCTGGCGAACAGTGTCCACCTGGGCCAGCTTTTGCTGTAGTTCGGCGAGCTGCATATCTAGCTCCGCAGACTGCGCCGTTAGGGTTGCCTGCTGATTTCGCAGAATCATCCAGTAGCCGCCTACCCCGCCTAGCGCCATGAGTGCACCTGCTAGACCCGCGATGATAGGAATCTTTTTTCCTAACGAGCCTTTGGCCTTTGGCTGATTGACTGCGACGATGGCCTCTACTGGGCGATCATTGCGATCGTTCAAAAAGTTGATATCAATTCCATACATAGCCTAAACCTCCCTCAGACCTAACCCGAGCACCGTTGCCAGCCCAGCTCTCTGGGCCATCGACATCTCTTCATCTGTCTCAATTGCCAGCGAATCGACCGGATCGACCACGCTAGTTGGCAGCCCTAGTCGCTGCGAAAAGAACTCATCGAGATTACCAATCGCACCGCCTGGGCCTGCGAGCAGTAGCTGAGCTACCTCCATGTCTTCTCCCTGGTTGAGATAGAAGTCAATCGAGCGGCGAAGCTCGTCGGATAGCTCACCGACAACCCTGAGCATGGCCGCTGTGCCCGGGTTCATGCCGCTCTTGGGCCCGCCCGAAATAGGGCCGGGTGGAATGGACATACCCTGAAGTAAATCGGCATTCCGAGTCGGCAGCAGGTTCATTGCTCGGCTAAGCGCAGTCTGAATTTGAAAGGTGCCTAGCGGCACAGTTCTCGAAAAGTGCGGTGTGCCATCTACCACGATGGAGATTTCGGTGCTCTCGAACTGGATATCGACAATGGCAACCGCTTCTTGAGAGGTAAACTGCCGCAGCTGCTCGCGAATGGTGCGAATAAGTGCGAAGCTGCTGGTCTCTAGTACGTTTAGGCTAAGGCCAGCTTGAGCAAAGGTTTCGGTGTAGCTGTCGGTGATGTCTCGCTTTACCGCGACTAGCAGCACTCGCACCTTCTCAATGCCGTCATCGTCGACGACGTAGCCGACTTTTTGATAGTCAACGTCTGCTTCGTCGCGAGGAAAGGGTAGATACAGGCTGGCCTCTTGGTTTAAAACCATCTCTCGCAGCTCGTCGTCATCTAGCTCAGAAGGCACCAGAATTACCCGAGTGACAGCGCGGCCAGGAACAGCGGTAGAGGCCTGGGTGACTTTGAGCTTGTTTTCGGCCAGGGTCGCTTGAATGATCTCGGCCATGGTGGGGCTATCGACGATTTGCCCCTCCTCGAAGACGCCTTCGGGAACCTCAGCGGTTGCCAGGGTCTGTAGCTTTAGCTTTTGCCCCTGCTTTTTGAGGCGCACAATATTGATGCGCTCAGGCGTTAGTTCGATACCGACCCCTGACGTTTTTTTAGAAAATAGTGACTTGAGTCTGTTCACGACTGCGCCTTGTCCGAATGAATATGACAGAAACGATTTTTATCGGCGGATGAGCTTCGAATGTGTGCGCTGTATGAAGCACGGTAGATATCCGAATTTCGCCCCTAGACTGCCCAGCTTGCAGCAATAAAATTACATTTGAGACTGTTTTGTGGGGGGAAAGGGGGTGTTTGCTCGGTTGCCGAAGGTGAGGGCGATAAGAAGTTGAGCATGGGTTGAACCGTGTTACTACGGTCTGAGAATATGAAGTGGACTTTATGATGAACGTGGTAAACGAACGTTTGGCCACTTGCTGTTTCGATATGACCTATTCCTCACCTGCTCCTTTGCCTGCTCCAGCTGATGCGTCCCAAGAGGCTTGGGGCGCGCCGCTAAGTCCTAGGGCTAAGCGGCTGCTTTTACTAGGCTCAGGAGAGCTGGGCCGCGAGGTTGCTTTGGAGGCAATGCGGCTGGGTGTGGAGGTGATTGCGGTCGATGCGTATGAAAATGCACCGGCAATGCAGTTTGCCCATCGGAGCTATATAGCAAACATGCTTGATGGGTCAGCGCTGACAAAGCTGGTAGAGGCAGTGAAGCCGGATTTGATTGTGCCGGAGGTGGAAGCGATCGCAACCCAAACCCTGATCAAGCTAGAAGCCGCAGGCTGGCGCGTCATCCCCACTGCCAAGGCCACCAACCTCACTATGGACAGAGAAGGCATCCGCCGCCTCGCTGCTGAAGACCTTGGCCTAAAGACGTCGCCTTTTCGATTTGCGGCCAACGCTGAGGAGTACCGGCAGGCGGTAGAGGAGATTGGACTGCCCTGCGTCGTGAAGCCAGTGATGAGCTCTTCAGGGAAGGGGCAAAGCAGCGTCCGCACAGCAGACGAGATTGAAGCGGCCTGGACCTATGCTTTTGAAGCGGGGCGAGGTGAAGAAGCGCGGGTGATTGTAGAAGGTTTTGTCGCGTTTGAAACGGAGATTACGCTGCTGACGGTGCAGTCGGCTTCGGGCGTGCACTTTTGCCCACCGATAGGGCACGTGCAGAAGGAGGGAGACTATCGGGAGTCTTGGCAGCCGTGTGAGCTGCATCCCAATACGCTCAAAAGCTGTCAGGAGATGGCGCAAAAGGTAACTTCTGCGCTGGGTGGCTGGGGACTGTTTGGCGTGGAGCTATTTATTGCGGGCTCTGCCGATCAGCCGCAGACGGTTTACTTTAGCGAAGTCAGTCCGCGTCCGCACGATACGGGTATGGTGACGATGGTGAGCCAAAATCAGTCGGAGTTTGCGCTACACGTGCGGGCGATTTTAGGCTTGCCGATAGGTGAAATTGAGCTAATTCGTCCCGGTGCTTCGGCGGTGATTTTGGCAGAAGCGGCAACTGACGATCCGAAGTTTGGCGGCATGGCAGAGGCGCTGACGGTGCCAACAAGTCAGCTGCGGCTGTTTGGCAAACCGAAGGCGTACAAGAATCGGCGGATGGGGGTGGCCTTGGCGCTCGGTGATACGACAGATCAAGCGAGAGAACGGGCGCAGGCCTGCGCAGAGAAAGTTAGCTGCCGGTAGCTGAATGGTCAATCCCATTGGCGTTTAGCTAGAGACGCTGCGCTGAAAAGGCCGCAGGATCTGAGGCATCAAGATATATTGTATAGTTGTCGTCTGTCGTCAATCGCTTAGCTGCCGCTCTTTTGTGCATAGACGAACCCCAGATAGAAAACGCTTTCGTCCACTCTACTGGCTTTGGCGGATAGTCGCCTTCTTCGTATGGCTGTGGGCGCTGTCGGTAGTGCTAGTGCTGCTGCTGCGGTTTGTACCGCCGCCGACCACCAGCTTCATGCTGCAAACCGCCTTTCGCAATGGCACCTACGCCTATCGCTGGCAGCCCTACGATCAAATTTCACTCAATATGGGACTAGCTGCGATCGCTGCCGAAGACCAGCGCTTTCCCCTTCACAGAGGCTTCGACCTAGAAGCCATCAACGCCGCACTCAGAGACGCTGAAAACGGCGCTACCCTGCGTGGCGGCAGCACTATCACACAGCAAGTTGCCAAAAACCTATTCCTCTGGCCAGGGCGTAGCTTTGTGCGCAAAGGCATAGAAGCCTGGCTGACTCTCCTTATAGAGCTAATGTGGAGCAAGGAGCGGATCTTGCAGGTGTACTTGAACATTGCGCAGTTTGGTGATCGCACCTTTGGTGTAGAAGCTGCCAGTCAGCAGTTTTTTCAAATATCTGCCCAAGACCTTACCCCCGAAGAAGCCGCTCTCCTCGCCGCCGTACTACCGGGCCCAGAGCTATACAGCGTAGAAGCCCCCTCCTGGGAAGTGCTAGACCGCCAGTACTGGATTCTCACCCAGATGAACCAGCTTGGCGGCGTAGGCTATCTCCAACAGCTATAGAACGCTGTTCGTCTGCTGAGCGATGTCTTTCTACATTGTCTGTATCAGTCTGCGGAGATAGACCACAGCTGCGAGCGATCGCGCCCACTCATAAACAACAGCCTGTCTCCCAAAGCAGTCATATTAGAAGAAGGACCGCCATAGCCATCTAGAAAATCCACCAGCTCTATACCCTGTACAGTGCCATCTGTACGAAACAACCGATTGTCGGTCGCTATAAAATAGAGAAAATCGCCTTGAGCCACAAATCCTCTCGGCCACGTACTTTTGGGTACGTAAGCTGGAGGCGGACAGCTATAGTCAATTCCTTCGGGGGGCTGAGGGCAAGATGCTAAGATTACGTCTACACCTGGCGTCAGGTCTACTAGCGGACGCGTCCCTCGGGCAGTGCCATCGCTTATCCATAGTTCCTCGCCGTATAAGCTGCTATTGCTAAAAAAGAGATTTCCCTTGAAATCTATTGCGCTAGCAGGAGAACGCCCTGACAGCTCATCTACTAGCTGAGTTCCGTCCGGTGTACCGTCGCTTACCCATAGCTCATGCGAGACTATTCCAGCTTCGGTGGCAAGACCAGTAGGTAATTTAAAAGAGATTCTCTCTTCACTAGTTGAGAACAGGCTGCCGTCTAGCGCTTGATTTTCTGACCCTAGCTGCTTCACTAGGCGCGTACTCTCAGGCGTCCCTTCAGTTCTCCAGAGTCCCACCCCTTCAGGAGAATTAGCCAACATGAAAACAGCTGTCTCCGTACGCCCTAAAATACTCACCGAAGCCCCTGTTGCGCCCGGATAAATATCCTTGAGCAACAAAGTTCCGGCTGTTGTACCATCGCTTGTCCACAGCTCTTTTCCAGCATTTGGCGTATCTGCGACAAAATAAACGCGATTCTGCCAGGAGAGCATCGGCACAGTTGGGTCCAGCCTGCCAATCGTTTGAAGCGACAGCGTGCCTCCAGGTGTACCATCAGTGCGCCACAGATCCGTCCACGCTATATCGTAGTCGCCTCTTTGACTCGCGGTAGCAACAAAAAATAGGTAATCGTCTGTCGTCGTAAAGTACTGATTTGGCAGTCCCTGTTCGTCAATCGCCGCGCCGGTAAACGTTGCTAATTTTTCAGTACCCACCTGACTTTGTCCGTCTGTCATCCACAGCTGAGACTCTGTTCTACTTTTAATAACCAGAGGAACGCGCTCGTTTAGTGCGACTGTCGGATACCAGCTAGTGTAAATATAGTCTGACTGGGCGATCGCCTCAGCTAGGCTAGGACTAAACTCACCGACTTCCTGCGTACCCTCAGCCGTGCCATCGCTACTCCAAACGCCCGCTCTCTTCTCGAGCGAATATTCTCGCTGCGTCTGTAGCCAGAACCGTCCGTCTCCCACACCAAAAAAGTAAGCGCCCTGCGTGTTGATAACGCGATCGCCATCCAAGCTAGATCCTAAAGACCGTACAAGCCGAGTTCCCGCCGCAGTGCCATCCGTCTGCCATAGCTTTGCAGCCTCCGATTGATTATCAATAAAGAACAGCCGGTCGCTAACTTCAACACCGTCCCACAGAACAAGATCGCCTAGCTCTGAGTCAAAGCTTCTTAGCGGAACCGGTTCAGGCCGAGCGGCAACGGGAAGGCCCGCCGTGTCAAACCGATAGCCAAACGCGGCTACATAGTCTGCCGCTACGTAATGACGAGCATCTGAGCCATCTTCGTTGATTCGGCACAATAGGGCAGTAGCCTCTCCTCGGCTGATGCTGTCGTTGGGTCTAAGTCGATTTGCGTTTGGATAGTTGACGACCAGGCTGCTGCGAGTGGCGCGAGCGATCGCCTGCCGGGCATAGTTTGGAACAGCGATCGCATCTTCAAAAAAGCGACTCAAAACAACCTCATCGCTATCCGCCGTCGCCTCAGTCCCAAGGCCAGTCTGTGTGTTGGCGATGATAACCATGGCCTGAACTCGACTAATCGCCTGGTTGGGTCTGAAAAAATTACCAGGATAGCCCGCCAAGAAGCCGCGCTCGTAAGCCGTTTGAATCGCGCTCTTACCCCAAAAGTCTTGAGGCACATCCGAAAAACTAGGGGCTTGTCTAACCGTAGGCGCGTTTGGAAACGCCTTCACAATCGCCGCTGCAAACTCAGCTCTTGTCATCGTGCCATCAGGTCGAAAGCTTCCATCTAGATAGCCGCTCATCAAGCTATCTCTACCGGCACCTTCAATACAAACTTCGGCCCAATGGCTGTAACTATCGGAGAACTGAATCAGATCGGTTTGATCGAGTTGAGCTAGGCTAGGTGCTGCCAAAAGTAAAGGTGCAACGCCGCTGCAAACTAGGCAAATCTTAGCGGATAGCAATCTCAAGAAAAACATAGAGACTCTCGGTAGAAAAGCGTAGAGGTCTCTGCACAGCATACCCGTCGCTGGAGCCTCTATTCTTCACAAGCATTTTCCAATCCGTCCACCCACTTCGCACAAATCGACGAATAGTGCTGTAAAGTCACAGATCATCACGCTATAGGTCCGGCTTGTATGCCCGCCTTTAATTACCATGTCTTTTATTCGCCATTGGAAAAAGTTTGTGGCGCTGGCGCTCGTCGGCCTGCTCTCAACTTGGCTCATTAGCTGCGATCGCGGTTCAACCACTTCATCAGAAGCCTCTAGCAGCAGTGAAGTCGAGTTTTGGACCATGCAGCTATCGCCCAAATTCGACGACTATTTCAATACTCTAATCGGCGAGTTTGAAGCCGAAAACCCAGGCACTACCATCAACTGGGTAGACGTACCCTGGGCCGATATGGAAACCAAAATATTAGCCGCTGTCTCTGCGAACAACGCACCAGATGTTGTAAACCTCAACCCCAACTTTGCCTCGCAGCTGGCAACCAAAGGCGCTTGGCTCACGCTAGACGACAAGCTCACCGACGAAGAAAAAGCCGTCTACCTGCCGAAGATCTTCGAAGCCACCCAGATCGACGGCAATAGCTTTGGCTTTCCCTGGTATCTCACCGCTCGCGTCACGCTCTACAACACAGAGATTTTTGAAGAAGCAGGCATCACAGAGCCTCCTGCCACATTTGAAGAACTCGCAGACGTCGCCAAGCAGATCAAAGACGAAACCGGCAAATATGCTTTCTTCATTAGCTTCGTTCCCGAAGACGCCGCCGACGTATTGCAGTCATTCATTCAAATGGGCGTGCCCCTTGTAGATGACGCAGGCAACGCCGCTTTTAATACGCCAGAAGGCAAAGCCGTTTTCCAGTACTGGACGGATCTATACCAGCAGGAGCTACTGCCTCGCGAAGTGCTCACTCAGGGTCACCAGCAGGCGATTCAGCTGTATCAGTCAGGAGAAACCGCGATTCTGGCCTCTGGTGCGGAGTTCTTGAGCTCTATTGAAACGAACGCGCCGGACATTGCCGCCGCGACAAAGAGTGCGCCGCAAATTAGCGGGAGTACGGGCAAAAAGAACGTAGCTGCAATGGATTTAGTGATTCCTAAGTCAACCGATGCCGAAGAGTCCGCGCTAAAGTTCGCTACTTTTGTTACCAATGACGAAAATCAGCTTGAGTTCGCCAAGGCTGCTAACGTGCTGCCGTCTACGGTGGAAGCAATGTCCGATAGCTACTTTACAGACCTGCCTGAGAACGCTTCTCCTGTGGAGGTTGCTCGCTCTGTAAGCGCTAGCCAGCTAGACGACGCTGCGGTGTTGATTCCTGCGATGGAAGATGTGAAGACCTTACAGAAGGTGGTTTATGACAATTTGCAGGCGGCGATGCTAGGCGATAAAACCGTTGATGAAGCCGTGGCTGACGCAGCGGCTGAATGGAACGAGCGGTAAGAAGCCTGCCGCCTGCTCTAGGTTTTCTAGTAAGGGCATAGCACGCTATGTCCTCTGTACAACACATTGTTAGACACTACCGGTATGCTATGCAAACGTACGACTCTTAGTAGCTGCCGAGCGAACCCTGTTGCTTTGCTCTGCCTTCAGCCCAGCGAAACAACAGGGTGCCAAGGGCAAAGTAAAACACGCCGTTGATCAGCGCGATCGCCCACACCTGCCAGTTCAACCCTTCTCCTCTTGCCATCAAGTCTCTTAGCAGTCCCGTACTTGGCAAAATTGGCATCACGTTCGCTATCGTCTTCGCCGGTCCGGTCCAATCTTCTGTAGGGGCGGCGAGTAAAAAGAAGAGAAAGAACTGAAACAGACTTAGTAGCTGCTGAACATTTTTGAGTACTAGCGCCAGTGAGCCGATAAAGAAGGCTAACCCGTAGGAACCTAGCAGCAGTGTAGATAGAGGCAGCAGCAGGATAGGTGGAAAAGAAAGCTGACTACCGGTCATAGCGGTGATGATGCCAATCACAACCAAAATTAGCAGCAGGCGAAGGGTAAGACTGGCAATCGCCCTTGCAAAGAACACTCGAGGCGCACCAAACGGCGATAGAAAAACCTGCTCCAGTGTCCCTGTCCTGGCCTCCATCTGAAGATTCGTCGCAATATCATTCACGATATACAGCACCAGCGACCAGATTACGTAGCCCACTACCACCGTGTCGAGCCGGGTGCCAAAGCTATCAACCGAAGGCCCGGCTATATATTGAGTGCCTAAGAAAATTCCATAGAACACCGCCGAAAGAATTACCACCCCGCCAATGATTTCGGAAGGGTAGCGCAGCGTTTGAATCCAGGTGCGCTTGAGTTCGCCCAGCATTAAATCAATCATCGGCCTGCACCAGCTTTAGGAAAACATCGGTCAAATCTGGACGGTCCTGGCGAACTTCGAGTAGGGGTAAGGGCTCTAGAATGCGTAAAAGCTGATAGAGCGTTGCAGAAGCTGCCGTATCAACAGCCGGTAGATAGTGAATGAACTGACCTTTTGCAGTGGCTCCAAGCGTAGCGATCGCAGCCTGCCTATCTTCATCTAGCGTGCCTTCAAACTCAATCCGATACGCCGCGCCCTGAGAGAACTGTCGAATCAACTCCGCCGTGGGCTGCTCAGCCACAATTTGCCCAGCGCGGATAATGGCGACCCGGTCGGATAGCTCTTCGGCCACGTTGAGCTGGTGGGTGGTGAGCAAAATGGCACAGCCAGAGGAAGCCACCTGACGCACCAGCTTTTTCACCGTTTCGCCCGCTTCTACGTCGAGCCCGAGGGTAGGCTCGTCGAGCAGGAGGAGCTGCGGCTGATGGATGAGGGCAACAGCGATCGCAATTTTCTGCTGCATGCCCCGCGATAGCTTTTGTACAGGCTCTTTTCGCTTGTCTACCAGACCAAATGCTTCTAGAAGTTCTAACCCGCGCGATCGCACTCGCTTGCGCGACATCCCTCGCAGCACGCCAAAATACTCTAAGTTCTCCAGCGGCGTTAGTCGCCAGTACAGATTGCGATTGCCTTCTAGCACCGCGCCCACCCCTCGCAGTGCCTGCGGCTCTCGGTGCGGATCTCGTCCGGCGATTTTCACCCAGCCCGCGTCCGGACGAATCAGTCCGGCAATCATTTTAATTGTGGTCGTTTTACCGGCACCGTTCGGGCCCAAAAAAGCCAGCACTTCGCCCGACGCAATCTGCAAAGAAACCCCGCGCACTGCCTGAAACCGAGACTGACGGCGACCGTAGCTTTTATATAAACCTTCAGACTCTAGAGCAAGCTTCTTCTCAGGTGAGAAAGCAGGGAGAGCAGCAGATGAAGTGGGCGGCGCGTCGGCAGCGGGTAGCAAATCAGACAAGACTATTTCAAAAGGAAGAAATGGAACCGGAAAGAGTATCCTAACGCGCTTTTTAAAATCTTATTAAGATCGCGTAGAAGAGCGCTATACCTTAAGCCCAGGTTAAGTTTAGCCGTTTCAAGCTGAAGTGAAAAATCTGTGAAAGCCTGCGCTCAAGCGGTTTCTGCCTATATTGAGTGATATACGGTTCTCTCCCATCATATTAAATTAATTATCTGTTAACATTCAGTTACACTTTGATAGATGACGATACGAACACGCGACCTAGAAGCGCCTTTGAAACGTCTATGACACAAGATACTGCTACTTAGGGATCTACAAAACGTCAGTATGACTTCGTTTGACTTTAACCACACGCCAGCGACCTACACCAAACCAGAGGCGTTGAGTATGCAAGATCTAAACGGGCTCTTGAGAGTGCATCTCAAGCAACTACCCAGACAAACCTCATGGGCCCTGCCCGATATCTGTTTTACGGAAATTGACCAGGCCTTCTTAATCTGGGGCTGGGTTACGCTCGCTATTTTTTCTTTCGCCCAGTTTTCCAACCTCAGCTGGACGACCCAAGCCATTATTGATGCGGCGTTAACCGGCGCGGGTATCTCAACGACGTCTGGACTCACCTGGCACCTGGCCCACAGTGAGGATTTGCAGTGGGTTATTTTCCTTTGGGCCGGGCTGATGTCTGCTGGGATGCTGGCCACGACCTATGGCATTTTCTACAGCGTTAGCTTTATCCTGTCGAATCTTTGCCTGCTGTGGCTAGGCCTGTGCGTGCTGGGATATGGTGCTATGGGTATTGTGATGCGATCGCGCTGCTTTAGCGCCGCCTGTATTGTCCATGCCCTAGCGATCATTGGCCTTGGCAACTATCAGAGCTGGCAGTTCATGGGCTGCGGTTTGATTATGGCTGCCACGCTCTTTTTCTTCTCGGTAGTGCCGTGGGATATGCAGGCATCAGACAGCGATATTCCGTGCTAGTTCCCCAGCCCAGTGATTTCACTCAACCTTCCCGATAGCAGCATTTCATCCACCTGCTGCACCGTCAGCGGTCGGCTAAACCAATAGCCCTGCGCATAGTCACAGCCCATGTGGTTCAAAACGTCCATCTGCTCAGGCGTTTCGATGCCCTCGGCGAGCACCTTAAAGTCCAGGCCTTTTGCTAGCGCAATGATAGTAGACGCGATCGCAGCGTCACTGGGGCTATCGACCAGGTCTTTAACAAAAGAACGGTCAATTTTAATCGTGTCTAGTGGAAAGTGCTTAAGTACGCTGAGCGACGAGTAACCGGTGCCAAAGTCGTCCATCGCGATTTGAATGCCGACGTGGGAAAACTTTTTGAGCACATCAATTGCAAAGCTAACGTCATGCATGGCCGCGCTTTCGGTGACCTCCAGCTCCAGATACCTCGCGTCAAAACCAGTCGCTCTGATCACTTCAACGACAGAGCGCACCAAATCGCTGCGATGAAACTGCTGAGCCGACAGGTTCACCGCTAGGCGTAGGGCAGGCAGGCCCATCTCGTGCCACTTGCCGTACTGCGCGCACGCTGCGTGCAGCACCCACCGACCGATGGGTTCTATTAGCCCCGTTTCTTCAGCGATCGGAATAAACTTATTCGGTGGGATTGTCCCTAGCGTTGGATGCTGCCAGCGAAGGAGCGCTTCCATGCCAATCCACTGTCCGGTGCGCAGATCTACCTGTGGCTGATAGCACAGGAATAGCTCGTTGTTGTCAAGAGCCTTGCGCAGGTCGGTTTCCAGATGGAGTTGGGTGCGGGCGTTGGCGTTGATCTCCTCAAAGTAGACCTGATAGTTGTTGCGCCCGCGCGCCTTTGCCTGATACATAGCCGCGTCGGCGTTGCGTAGCAGCGTTTGCTCGTCTTTCCCATCGTAGGGCGCTAGAGCAATGCCAAGGCTGGCAGTGACATAAAGCTCATCTCCATGTACGTAAAAAGGCGCGCCGAGCCGCTGCAAGATGCGCTCGGCAATGTGGGTGATGTCTTCGGGCGATCGCAGATCGCACAGCAGCAGCGTAAACTCATCGCCTCCCCAGCGCGCTACGATGTCATACCCTCGCAGGCAGCTCTGAAGCCGCTTGGCCACCTGCTTTAGCAGGCAGTCGCCTACCGCGTGCCCTAGAGTGTCATTGATATTTTTGAATCGGTCTAGATCAAGAAAGGCTACGCCAAGCATGACGTCTTTCTCAACGGCGATCGCAATTGAGCGCGTCAGCTGCTGGTTGAACAATAGCCTGTCTGGCAGCTGCGTGAGCTGGTCACGAGCGCTGCGACTGCGAAACAATCGCTCTACGCGCGATCGCTGCACAGCCAAATACAGCTGTGCGCCCACTATCTCAACACAGCGAACGGTGTGATTGCACCAGCTATCAGCGTTGCTTGCTTCGGCATCTGTCGTCCGCAGCAGTGCCAACACGCCCACACAGTCGTCATCCCGCTGTAGCGGCAGTAGCAACAGGTGGCGCTGCGGCGAGCCAAAGACCTCCGCCATCTGCTTTGGCCAGTCGCCGGGTCGATAGGTTGAGGTGCCCTTGATTTGGAAAAAGCCACCTTCTACCAGGTGTGCCAGACTCGTCTGTAGGTCGCTCGCCTGAGAGCACCATAGGTTTTCAGCAATTGAAGCAACCGGCAGCGCCAACTGCTCCCACAGGCCACCTACCGTACCCATACTGGGCGGCGCACCTTCACCCCAATGGTGTACCGCTCTTGGCATCATCGGCTCAGACCAAAATAGCTGAGCCGTGTCGCACCTCAACTCTTCACCGATTGCAGCAAGCACCTGAAGCCACAGACTTGGCGTGTCGGTTGGGCAGTGCAGCAAGCAGCTCACCCGGCTTAGCAGTCCGCTAAGCGGACAGTCTGGCACCAGCTCAGGGCGTGACATGTCATCCCCGTGAGTAGGCCGAACAAGTGGAGAATAAGTCACCCTAAATAAGTCCTATGAAAATAAGACCAAAAATAAATTCAAATATATTAATTCACTACAGCCGCTACAGTCGCCAGCAGTAGCTGCGGCTTCTGTTGTATTAAAAGCTGTACTTTTGACGTCCGTGGTTTCGGCAGCTGTCTACGGCAGCAGTACCGCAGCCTCATTTTCAATGTTCCCGAAAATTACGCGGCGAATAGGACAAAACCGATTTTTATTAATCTTTAGCCTGATTTCGACCAAACGAAGCCGACTGCTTGGTACCAGGCTCACTCAAGCTCGCCTTTGGACGCTCTGCCAGCTGCTCAGCTGAGCGCAGGACATAGCGCTCGCCATCGAAGATTAGAACAGGCTGCGCAATCGTTTCGGGGGTGATCGCAGTTCCGCCTAGCGTGCTAGGAGCTAGTGACGCTGGATTCGTAAAGAGGTCGACATTTGCCTCCGCCGATAGATTTCGCGACGTGATAAGCGGTGTGAGCGTCTGCGCCAGCTGAGTCTCCTGCTCTAGCGACTGTGTAGACGAAACCAGCGCGCCTAACCCGGTGATGAGGTTGCGGATTTGTAGCCGAACCGCCGGGTCACCGGTAATTTCATCTACATCAGCCATTACCTTTTGAGCGCTGGCCAAAGCATCTCTGGCTGATTCCAACGTTTGCTGAAGCAGTACCAGGTTAGTCGGCGTGTTGAGTGAAGACGTAATGGTTTGCAGATCTTCAGAGGCCGCGCTTGCGTTGTTGACTAGCCGCTCCAGGTTGCCGACTAGCTCGCCGCTCTCGAACGTAGGGCCCAGATTATCTGCCACGGTGCGCAGCTGTAGGCTCGCTATCTGCACATTGTCGAGCGTGTCGACTAAAATGCCCCGATTTTCACCAATTAAGCTGCTGACTTCTGAAGCGGTTAGTGAAAAGTCCGCCGCCGTCTGCTGGACCTGGCGAGCTGCGATTGCCGCCGAACTGGTGGCGGCCTGAGCAGACGCTGATAGCGGGATAATTTCATCACGCGCCTGCTGAGTCAGTAGAGTCGCTTCTTGCGCTAGCCTACCGGCTTGCGTCGTAGTAGCGCTTGCAGCCTGTAAAACCTCTTTGAACTGAGCGAGCAGTTCAGGGTCTGCGTAGAGCTTGGTCAGCGCACTTGCCGAGCGCAGCAGCTCTTCATAGCTAGGGCCCATTACGCCTTGCAGCCGGTCACCATCACACAAAATCAGGCTGCTGTCACAGCCTCTGCCTACCGGACTGATATCATTAGCCGCCGCAGAGAGCTCGACTAGGGGCGTAATTTCGATGGAGATTTCGCCAATTAGGCCAGACTCCACTGTCTCTACAATCACCTCGTTGGGCATCCGCAACGTTTTGTCTGTAATTTCCAAGCCTACTTCAACCGAGTTTGGCTTGGCGTCAATCGACATCACGCGCCCGACCGAGACACCTCTATACAGCACTGGCGTACCGATTTGAACGCCCATGGTGTCCTCAAATTCGGCGATGAGCTCGTAGGGACGGTTTGTGGGGTTAAAGCCGCGCAGCCACAGCACCAACCCGCCGAACAGGCCAATCCCCAACAGGATTAGCAGTCCCACAGAACCTTCTCGAATTGTTCGTGCCCGCATGAGTTTTCTTACGTGTGGTGATCCGGATATGTGAGGAGGTCTATCTTCCTCTGCTATACAGGCGGCGACCTATCCGCCGACGTGAATTGGCCCCTGTACTTTGGCGCTAAAGAACTGGCGGACAAATGGATTGTCTGTCGTGTCAATTTCGTCAACGCGCCCTATCCACTGTACCTGTCCGGCATGGAGGAAAACTACGCGATCTGCCGTACGGCGAATGGTGCTTTCTTGATGGGTCACAATCAAATAAGACCGGCAGGCGTTGCCGTGTTGAATTTCTCGAATGAGATCTTCAATCACAGTAGAGGCAATGGGGTCTAGGCCCGCTGTCGGCTCATCGTACAGTAAAAGGCTAGGCTGAGCGCTAGGGTCGTGAGGATTCGCCATTACTGCGCGAGCAAAGCTCACTCGCTTGCGCATACCGCCAGAGAGCTCTGCCGGATAGCGGTCGGCAACATCCGGTAGCCCTACGACCGAGAGCGCATCTAGCACTAGGCCCTTGATTTCGCGGCGCGAAAGGCGAGAGTGCTGATACAGCAGAAAGCCTACATTCTCAGCCACTGTCAGCGAGTCAAACAGGGCGGCCTGCTGAAACACCATCCCTACACCAATAGGATCAGGGGCATCTTCAATCAATCCAATTCGTTTTTGACCGCCTACCCACACTTCTCCTACGTCTGGGGCCAGCAGACCTGCGATAATGCGTAGGATAGTGGATTTACCGGTACCAGAGGGCCCGATGATTGCGATCGCCTCACCGTTTGCCAGCGTCAGGTCAACGTTATTCAAAACGCGGTTTTGGCCAAACTGCTTAGAGATGCCTTTAAGCACCACTAGCGGTCCTGAATCGCCACAGTCACCGCGCTGAGGTGATCCTTGTGCGTCATTCACAGGGCCTGTAGGGAAAGCGCCTGGTCCTCCAGTTGAAAATTCAGTCGATGCGGAATTCACCATAAACCCCTATATAGGTGGCTGTGCCAGTTGGCTTTAGTTGATCTTACCCAAACGGCTCTCCCCATATTAACTTTTCCCAATACCGAACGAACCTGCGACCCACAAACGGCACCTGTACAGCTGGCTATATCACTAGCCCCTTTTGCTGTATAACGCTAATGCAACACGATCCCACCCGCGCCGACCTTGCCTCCGGCATTCGCTATGCGCCCATCTCGTAAAAAGCTTTACAACCGGCCCCGGCGCATCATGAGATGGCTGCGACCTGGTCTGTTCGTCAAGCGATGGCTGTTTTTGAGCACCGTCGGCATTGTGGCTATTGGCCTTGGCGTTTTGGTGTGGCTCAAGCTAACGCCTGTGTTTTACACAGTGAAGTTCGTTGGCAACCTGCTCAATCTGGTGACACGGCTAATCCCCAACTACATCAGCGGGCCTTTGGCGGTAGGCGGCGGCTTACTGCTGCTGGTGTGGGGGCAGACCCGGACGCTAGGTGCCATTGTAGAGGTGCTGCTCCCGGCTAACGGGGAAGATAACCTGTGGGATGCGATCGCCACCCACAGACGGCTCAACCGAGGCCCTAGGATTGTCGTGATTGGCGGTGGCACAGGCCTCTCTACGCTGCTGCGCGGGCTCAAGCACTACAGCGCCAACATTACAGCGATTGTTACCGTAGCTGACGACGGCGGCTCTTCCGGGCGACTGCGCCGAGAGATGGGCGGCATTCCACCGGGCGATATTCGCAACTGCCTCACCGCGCTTGCCGATGAGGAAAAGCTGCTCACTGAGCTATTTCAGTATCGGTTTGAGTCGGGTACAGGGCTCAGCGGGCACAGCTTCGGCAACCTGTTTTTGTCGGCAATGAATGAAATTACGGGAGACTGGGAGCAGGCGATCACAGCTAGCTCTCAGGTTCTGGCCATTCGAGGCCGGGTCTTACCTTCTACGCTTAGCGACGTTAGTCTGTGGGCCAACCTTAGCGACGGTCGCCACATCAAAGGCGAGTCAAATATCACTAAAGCTAGGGGAAATATCGACGAAATCGGCTGTCACCCTGCCGATCCTCCAGCCTTACCACAGGCACTAGAAGCCATCAGCGGCGCGGACTATATCGTTGTTGGGCCCGGCAGCCTTTATACCAGCATCATCCCAAACCTGCTTGTACCAGAGATTGTAGAAGCGATCGCAGCTCGCCACGTCCCCCGCATCTACATTTGCAATATTATGAGCGAGCCCGGAGAAACGCAGGGCTACACCGTCTCCAAACACATCGAAGCGATTGACAGAGCCTGCGGCCGCTACCTGTTTGACGCGGTCCTCGTACAAAAGCGCCTACCTTCAGAAGACGCTATCGACCGCTACCTGCGCGAAGGCTCAGCCCCGATAATACTCGATCGCAAGGCAGTCATCGAATCGGGCAGACGCGTTGTGATTGCCAACGTCATGAGTGAAAATAACACAACGGTGCGCCACGATCCTGGCAAGCTCGCAAAAGTCCTAGTGAGGTGGTACGAACGCACAAGAGGCTCCTGGTAGCGCTCTTTTAGCTATCCTGCCAGATCTCTTGCTAGCTATTCCTTCAGCTACCCTCGCGAAAACTTCTTACTCACCCAGCTAGATAGTCCGCTCACCAGCGCCCCAGCCATTAATATGCCGATAGCTGGCATGGTGACAGAGTCCCACAGGCTATACCACAGGTCGAAGCCGAGGTTGACGTTGGCAGTGCGGCCAATGAGGGCGATCGCAAACCAGGCAAAGCTAAGCAGCACAAAAAACAAATCGAACATCAGCACCGTATTCAATCCGCCAAGCAATCGATCTTTCATACAAAAATATTAACCAGAGAACACTTTCAGTCTAATAGCCTAGCGTTAGTGCGATAGAACATAGCTAACAGCTTACTAAAAGTCCTAATACAAAAGATGGCTGCCTCAAAGGAGAAGCAGCCATACAGTCATTATTCATTACAGATACAAAGGCCTTTTCAACAAAGGCCTAAAAAGCTATACGGCTTTGGTGCCCAGCTGTTCAGCCGAGAGTAAGTTGTCAGGATCAACATAGTGGCACACAGCGTCATCAACACAAATCAAAGCCCAACCAGACTTGTCTATTTCCACAAAGGTATAGTCTGCGTCCTGTACAAAACATCCCTTATGGTTACGCGTATCTGGTTTAATCGCGACGTTCTTGAGGTTCATAATTGGCAGCTCCTAAAGGTGGATAAAGTTGAGGCAGATGCGGGCTGGAAGTCAACGAGTTAAGGAGGACTTATCAGCCGGTTAACCTAAGCTTATCAGTCGAGATGGGGATCGCTCGTTAAGTTATTTACAGCAGCTTCACACAGGCGCTTAGGCCTATTCACACAGGGCTTTTGGCTAGCCGAAAGCGACCTCAAAGCCATGCTAGAAAAGGCTCCGAATAAAAAAGCGGGGATCGCCCCGTAGGGCAATTCCCGCTTTTTCTTTGATGAGTTTGGTTACAGCGCTTCACAAAGTTTCGTGAAGCAAAAACTCTCTGTCAAGTAGCTACAAGGCTTTTACAGCAACAGATTCAATCTTCGAACAGCCACTTTTGAATTCGCTTCAGATTCTTCCAATCTGGCTTTCTTCTTAACCCTTCTTCAAAGTTCTCCTTAATCTCTGCTTTTAGCTCATCTACGGCGTACAGCATTTGGCTGACCATATCGACCTGCTCACGCACGCCGCTTTTGCCCGTTTCAAGCATCGCGATCGCCAGGTTAGTCCGCGCCTGAGGATCTTTGGGCATAAGCTTTACCGCACGCTGAGCGGCTTTGTAGCCTGCGTTTGGCTTGTCAGCCAGCAGGTACAGCCAGGCTAGGCAAGTCTGCGCCGCGCTGTTTTTAGGCGCTTTGGCGCAGATGTCTTTAAAGACGGGCAACAGCTCTTCGGCAGATGTACCGTCTTTGTAGCGAGCAATGCCCTCTTCAAACTGAGTTTCTAAAGTTTGCATATTGAAAGATAGAGTAGTGGGAGAGATGGGAAGGGGCTTTTAGGTGCCAAACGACTTGCCGCAGCCGCAGGTCTGGTTAGCATTGGGATTTGTGAACTGAAAGCCACCGCCGATCAGCGCGTCGCTGTAGTCGAGCATGAGGCCGTACAGGTACAGCAGGCTCTTGCGATCGCAAACCACCTTAAAGCCGTCATAATCGTACACTTCATCGTGCTCGCCAACGTTGCCAGGCTCTTCAAAATCCATCATGTAAGACATGCCAGAACAGCCGCCTTGCCGTACGCCTACGCGCAGACACAGGTCGCCTTCTTGCTTGTCGCGTAGTGCCTTGACGTGAGTGAGCGCCGCTTCAGACATTAAAATGCCGCGATCGCTACCCGATGCGGCTGACGTGGGTTCAACCGCTGTATCGAGAGGAGCAGTTTCTGCAACCGCACCAGGCAGATCTGCCATATCATTAGAGGCCTCAGCCGGAGAGATGATTTGGGTCATAGGGATTACTGTCAAGTTTGAGTTGAGCGTCGATAGTCTGATTAGTTTAGCGCATCCCTTCTGGGTGCTAAGTATGATGGAGTATCTTCTATAGATGCCCAGACTGCCTATAAAAGACATGGGACGCTAAAAGCAGCTAGGGCAAAATTAAAGTAATGCTTTGCTGATGCAAACGACCGAAGTCGATAGAATTAAAAGCCGTAGAATTGAAAGTCATAAAACTGAAAGTCCAAGAGACGCAACGTCTCACCCATTCCCGATAGAAACATACTCTCGATAGAAAGCCGACCCTATGCATCAATTGAGCCCTTTTACCTGCCGCCGTCTGAGCCAGCTTCCCAGGCTTACTAGCGTCTGGGAGTGCGATCGCCGTCCGCTGCCAGCGGCGGGGAAGAGCATGATGGGTAAAAACGTAGCCAGCAAATCCATCGGCGCACACGACCCTGGCGACCGATCAGAGGCAGCGCTTCAGGGCGACTGCATTCTGTGGGTCGATAGCCTGCAAGGGGTGGTGCGAGGACTCAACGTGGTGCCGCAAGAAACCGGACACGAGGCAATTGTGCGTACGCTACTACAGGCGATTGAAGCGCCGCAGGGCAGAGTGGAGCCAGCGAGACCGCGCAAGGTTGTGGTGCGTGATCGCGAAATTCAGTTTTTTCTGCGCGGCGCACTGCAAGCGCTTGATATTCCAGTAGAGTATGCGCCTGAGCTACCTGTGATTGACGAAGTCTTTGAGAAGCTTCAGGCACCTGATATTCCCGACGCTAAGCTGCCCCAGGCTTTTGAAGAAATTTTGCTAGAAAAGTCAGCGCTGCTGTGGGAAGCTGCCCCCTGGCAGTACCTGAGTGAGCAGGAGATTCTGGCGATTGAGGTCAACCGCTGGGAGATTCAAACGCTTTACCTGTCGGTGTTGGGCTTAGCTGGTATGGAATACGGGCTGCTGTTCTATCGCAATCTCGATTCGCTCAAGCAGTTTCGTCACAAGCTGCTGCACACCGATGGCTCTTCTGACGATATGCAGCAGGCTTTTTTAGAGCAGAACTGTCTATTTATCAATTTCAATCCGGAAGATGGCGCGGCGGCAACACCGCTATTTAAGTCGGCCAGGACGCTGAAGCAGAGCGCTGTGAGCTACGAGTTTGGCAGTTTGCATCCGTTAGAAGGACTGCGATCGCAGCTTGCAGAAGAAGAAGCCGCCAGCCTTGTGGTGGTTTTGGAAGCCTTGCACCGCTTCTTTAAGAAGAACGACATCAGCCTTGAGAACTTTGCCTTAAAGCCTACTAGCAACCGCTTTCGCGTTCCGAACCCCTTCTATCAAAGCGAAATATCATCGCCGGAAGATTCGCCCGCTGAGACCATCAGCCTCAAAGTATCAACGCTGCCGGACGTCTCTACGGCTTTTTTAGAAGAGACGCTGCACAGCGAAAGTCTACCCACACCTATCACCGAGATTGCAGAGGTTGAAAACGCGGCCATTATAGATGACAGCGTGCCCGAAGGATCTTTAATCATGCTCGGCAGCCATCGAGAAAAAGACATCGAGCCCCTTAGAAACCATCGCCGGATCTACTATCAAGGCTTCTTGAATGAAGCGGCCGCGCCGCCCGCTAGCAAGACCCCAAATAGCAAGGTGAAGTGGCCTATTCTCACCATTCAGACCACTCGGCCCAAGGCCAAACAGCTCGTAGAACAGCTCAAAAAAGAAGGTGGCATCCGGGCCATTTGCTTTAATCCTGGCAGCGATCCCATGAGCGGACAGATCTTCCAAATTGGCCTGATTCAAACAGCGCAGGGCCGACTGCACCTATTCAACGAATATGAAATCAGCGACCCTACAGACGGCCAGGCTATAGAGAAGTGGGCAAACAACAGCGCCAGTAACGACAGCTACTGCGGCTGTATTATTGCCGCTGGCTCAACGGGCACGAAGCGAGGCCGACCTACCGTACGAGAGGTAGTGGCTTTTTTTGAAGCGTACTCAAAGCTGCCAGAAGAGCTAGGGCTAACGCCTCTAGTCATGAGCTACGCGCCAGAGTGGTAGGAAAAAAAGATGCTCGCTGTTATTGCCTTCAACTGCTCGCTTGCCGTACTTGTTTCTGGCTTTGCCATATATTTGTGGCGGTGGCGCACCTGGCTTCAGCAGCTAACGGCCAGAGCGCAAACGGCCTCCCTATCACCACAGACGATTGGCTACGCGCTAACGCTTCAGCGGCTGCGGCTGGTAGAAACGCGGCTAGGGGTGGCAAAAGTAGAAATGCGATCGCGCCAGGTTCGTCAGGGACTTCAGCTGATTCAGCTATTGCGTATACTGCTAATTTACCGCCGCATTTAGGGAGCACCCAGCATGGGCCTTTGCGCGGTTAACGGCGTTAGGAGTACGCTTAAAAACAGCAACAGGTGAGTAGTCATGGCAGATAACAAGTCGGATGGCCTCCTAGGAGGGGTGCTAATTGGTGCGGCGATTGGTGCGATCGCAGGCATTCTCGCCGCCCCCCGCACGGGCAAAGAAACGCGGCGCATTCTCAAAAAATCTGCCGACGCCCTGCCCGAACTTGCTGAAGACCTAGCTACTAGCATCCAGTTCCAGGCCGACCGACTATCGAACACAGGCCTGCAAAACTGGGAAGGCACCCTCAGCCGCCTGCGAGAAGCCGTCGTTGCAGGTCGCTCAGCTAGTCGCGGCGAGTGGCAGAAACACGCTAGCGTAGCAACAGCCACCGGCCCGAATGCCGACGACTTAGCAGTCAATGAGGACCTAGCTAACGACCCTGCCTGCGAAAGCGCCTACGACGCGGCCCCGCCTACCTCACAAACCACCGCCTCAAACCCGTTTGCACCCAACACAGAGCCCTTTCTCGAGTAACAGTGAACAACCCTTTCTTCTGGCTCGGTATCTCTGTATTGCTAGTAGCTATCAGCCTCGTAGCGCTACTGAGCGTAGCTATCTTTACGCTGCAAGAGCTGGCTAGAGCAGCCAGAAGCGCCGAAAAGCTGCTAGACACGCTCAATAAAGAGCTGCCTGCGACCCTGCGCGACCTGAGGCTAACCGGACAGGAAATTTCCGGCCTCACAGACGATGTCGCTAGCGGCGTGCAGAGCGCTCGTAGTGTCGTCACCCAGGTAGACAAAGGCCTCACCGAAGTCAAAGTTCAAGCTCAAAAAGCGCACGTCACCACTCGCAGCCTGTTTGCAGGCGCTACGGCGGCGCTACAGGTGCTCTCAGGCAAGCCTCGCCGCCGTCAGCGTCCACCGACTCGTCGCCCCTCACCACAGCCGCTTGTAGCCCAGCCGCCTGCTGGCCAAACGCCTGCCGTACAGTCCCGCGCTACACAGCCCCCCTCTACACAGCCCCCCTCTACGCAACCCTCATCTGCGCAGCCAAGTATTACCTCAGACGGTTCTCAGAAACCCGGTCCGGCTCATACCCATACCGACGCTTCGGCGGCGAAGCTGTCAACTACCAAAAAAGAGAGAATGCCGGTCGTACCAACGCCGCAAGATGCTGAGATATGACGTTGAGCCGACTGTTTATGCCTAGCGACAGAGAAACGAATCTTTTTCCACTGGGTCTGGTATCTTAAAATTAGGTAAACAACTGTAAACATAGGCGTCGTTGCCTTCGGCTTGAACTAATGAAAATCTGCTTCAGAACTGCGCCCCGGCAAGTGATTCATCGCATATGCCAATCGCTCCAGACAAGTTGGCAACGGCAGATTATAAAAAGAGACATTGCCCTGTTTCCTCAGCCATCGCGCAAGTTTGCCGCTCGCCTATCGGCAGTCTGCTTAGGCGTCATTTTGCTGCTAGCGCCTGCCGCGCCTGCCCAGGCTGTTAACAACCCTGAGCTACTGCCCGACGAGCCTACCGTCGTCATCGACTTAGCCAGAATTTTGAACGATGCGCAGGAGGAGTACCTCAATACGAAGCTGCCACAGTTTGAAGAAGAGACCGGCTGGAAGCTGCGAGTGCTCACCCAGTTCGACCAAACGCCAGGTCGAGCGGTCAAAGATTTTTGGGGCCTCAACGACAAAAGCATCATGATGGTGGCCGATCCTAGAGGCGGTAACCTGCTGAACTTTAGCGTAGGCGACCAGCTCTATCCGCTGCTCCCACGCACCTTCTGGATTGAACTACAGACCCGATTTGGCAATCAGTTCTACGTACGTGACAACGGCGAAGACGGCGCGGTGCTCGGCGCTATTGGCGCGCTAGAAACTTGTCTGGAGCGCGGTGGCTGTGCGGTCGTTCCAGGACTGCCCCGTGAGCAGTGGATTCTAACGCTGGTGACGTCTATCTTAGGCGGCGTCATTTGCGGATTCGCAGCTCAGCCGCGCAGAGAAGGCGACGGTATTGCCTGGCAGTGGGCACTCCTGTTTTCACCGCTGTGGGGAATTTTGTTTATTGCCTTTGGTCTAGGCCCTGTTGTGACTCGCACACCGGAACTGCTGCCGGTGATTCGCAACGTAGCGGGCTTTTTGATTGGAGCAATTGTCGCTTTTCTAACGCCTGTGTTTGGCAATCCGCCACCAGCTGACGACAAGGCTTAGTCACCTGCTCACAATGCCTGACCACTGTACTTTTTTCTCTTTAGTACGGCGGTAAGAGAAAAAGGTCTCTGGCTCCTGGTAGGTGCAGTGGGGCGCGATCGCAATCTGCTCCTCATCCAATCCCATTTGCGCCAGCTGCATCTGATTGATGCGCCGCACGTCTAGCCGAACTCGCTCGGGATGCTTGTCAGGCAACAAAGGCGATTTCTCATGCGACATAAGATAGGCTAGCAGCGCGTTCTCCTGCGCGTGCATGCTGTCAGGGACAACGCTTCTACCGACCGCGACGGCGACATCTTTGCCTACCTGATACACGCTGCCATCAATCGCCGGACCTATCGCGATGCGCAGGTTTTTTTTCTCACTGCCGCTAGCCAGGAACCTGGAGATGGCTTCGGGTAAAACCCTTTGAGCGGTTCCTCGCCAGCCTGCATGCACAGCGGCGACCTGCCCAGTCACTTCATCGCTGATGAGAGCGGGTGTGCAGTCGGCAGAGCAGGTCCAAACGGACTGGTTTGTCTGCTCGCTAATGACGCCATCGGCGAGGGGAAGCGGAGCGGTTGATCCGTCTTCTAGGGTAGGGAGTCCAGCAGCGATCGCTCGCTCAATTTGCGTAGGGCTTAATACATGTGGGCCATGTACCTGCTTTACTCGGTACACTTGAGCGCAGGGTGAAAGCGCTTTGACTAAGTCTTCTGGCGTTTTTGGATGGGTGTGCCTTGTAAAAAATCCGTGGGATGGGCTCAGCAGGTCACAGGTTAAATAGGATTGATCTTGCCAAGTTTTCCAGGTCCAAAGATTCATAGGTGAAGGCAACGTTCAGGACAAAAAAAATAGCTTGAAATCACTCTTAGCCTAATGACTAAACATAAGATTTGCCTGTGATAACGATGACTTTCTCTGAATCTTGAAGGCTTTGGGGGGTATCAAGATGGTGTGGCACGCCAAGCGGCGGAAGAAAGCGCTTAAGACCGGGAAACCTGATATGTCTGTGGATTAATCGAAATCGCTTAGTATGATATTGAGCACTTAATTGCTGGTTAGCTGATCGATTGATTGCAGGCGTTTGATGTGATGAGTAACAACTGATGAACAGAGCACAACTTGGACTATGGAGCGCGATCGCTGGCGTTTTCCTCTTAGCTATTTTAGGCATTAGAAGCGCCTCCAATTGGCTGACACAGTCTACACCTGACGACCCTGCCAACCAAACGATAACCGCTACTGGCAATGACGGCAGCCAGGCCACTGGCGAACGGCTCGCAAATAACGGTGGTCAAGATACCAGCCGTACAGGGACCCGCACAGAAGACAGCATCGCTAACGATCCCGATGCAAGTCGGATTAACGCTCAAACCGGACAGCCTTCTGATCAACAGACTGACGGCACCCAAACCGGTACCCTCACTTTCTCTCCCCTAGAAGAAGCAGGCACCTATATTCAGCGCCAAAAGCGCGTCGAGCGTGACTCATTTGTCGCGGCTACTCAGGTAGATGCCCAGCCGGTCGCGAGCAGCGACAGTGCTGCGACCCAAGCCCAAAGCGATAGCCGTGTTGAGCAACCAGCACCAGACACCGTTTCCGATACTCAATCCTCACAGCCTAGCTCTGCCGCGCCCTCATCGCCTGCGGTACCTGCACTCTGGTAAATTCTTTCATCGCTCTCCACTATGGGCTCAGCAGCAGACGTCATCATTGTAGGCGGCGGGGTTATGGGCCTCGCCATTGCCCTCGAACTCCACTATCAGGGCATGCAGGTTACGGTCCTTAGCCAGGATTTCTCTATTGCTGCGGGCCATGCCGCCGCCGGAATGCTTGCGCCCGGCGCCGAACAATTGCCCAGCGGACCTATGGCGACCCTGTGCCAGCGCAGCCTAGAGCTTTATCCCGGTTGGGTGAGCAAGCTAGAAGACCTTACAGGGCTAGATAGCGGCTACTGGCCCAGCGGCATTCTAGCCCCAAAGCTAGCCACTTCCGCAGACTCATCCCAGCGCAAACCGCTTGCTCACGACGTATCGCCACAGCCACATGTCGCTAGCGCTCAATCACTAAGTGCCACCGCTGTCCACCACTATCAGCCTGGCCTTAGCGCTCACATTACAGGTGGATACTTTTACCCGGAAGATGGACAGGTAGACAACCGCGCCTTAATGCAGGCGCTACGTACTGCTGCGCAAGATTTGGGCATCACGACCCAATCGGGCGTTAGCGTGGAAGGCTTGATCCAAAAGCAGGGCAGGGTAGTTGGACTGCGAACGTCCGCCGGGGAAAAGCAGGCCGACCACTACGTATTAGCGACCGGTGCATGGTCTGGTGAGCTGCTGCCGATTCCAGTCACGCCGCGCAAGGGGCAGATGATTTCGGTAAGCGTGCCCGCTGGGTACGAGCAGGCTCAGCCACTTCATAGAGTTTTGTACGGAGAGCAGATTTACATCGTGCCTCGGCGCGACGGACGCATTGTAATTGGGGCCACGGTAGAAGACGTAGGCTTTACACCGCACAACACGCCTGCTGGCCTCACGCAGCTTTTGAACGCGGCGATCGCACTCTACCCAGAACTAGCCACCTTCCCCATCGAAGAAACCTGGTGGGGCTACCGACCCGCCACCCCAGACGAACTGCCAATTCTTGGCGCTGGTCCCTGCGAAAACCTGACGCTAGCAACCGGCCACTACCGCAACGGCATCCTGCTAACACCTATCACCGCCAAACTAATCGCAGAACACATCCAAGGCAAACCCGACCCGCTCTTAAACGCTTTCAGCTATCGACGCTTCCTAAACGATACAAACCCCCCTCCCCCCTCCCCCTCCTCAATGCAGACCCTCTCTCGCCCCACCGAAACCACCGCCGACACCCTCACCATCGCCGGTAAAACCTTCCACTCTCGCCTCATGACCGGCACAGGCAAATTCAACAGCCTTGAAACTATGCGTCGTAGCTTCGCAGCCAGCGGTAGCGAGATTGTGACCGTTGCCGTACGCCGGGTACAGACGAACGCACCGGGCCATGAAGGACTTGCCGAAGCGATTGACTGGCAGAAAATTTGGATGCTACCAAATACGGCTGGCTGCAAAGATGCAGAGGAAGCAATCCGGGTAGCTAGGCTTGGCCGAGAAATGGCAAAGCTGCTGGGTCAAGAAGACAACAACTTCGTGAAACTAGAGGTCATTCCCGACGCAAAGTATCTATTACCAGACCCGATAGATACGCTAAAAGCGGCAGAGCAGCTGGTGAAAGAAGGCTTTGCGGTGCTGCCCTACATCAACGCAGACCCGCTGCTGGCGAAGCGATTGGAGGAAGTCGGCTGCGCGACCGTTATGCCTTTGGGCTCGCCGATTGGTTCTGGGCAGGGCATTCGCAACGCGGCGAATATAGAAATCATCATTGAGAACGCAAACATTCCGGTGGTGGTGGATGCGGGAATCGGGACGCCGAGCGAAGCGGCTTTTGCGATGGAGATGGGGGCAGATGCGCTGCTGGTGAATAGCGCGATCGCACTAGCGAAAGACCCGGTTTTGATGGGTCAGGCGATGGGAATGGCTGCGATCGCAGGCCGGTTGGCATACAAGTCTGGACGCATTCCAATCAAGGGCTATGCCAGCGCCAGCTCGCCGACAACTGGCACCATCGTGTAGAGAACTTACGTGCATGGCTACTTGTAAAAGGACTTTCAGAAGTTCTTAAGAAAACGTAGCTCCGTTATGCAACGGGCGATTTATCCGTCCATAGGCACATTTATTCGCTGAAGGCTAGGAAAAAAAGCGTCAGTTTGTTAACATAACTTCATACAACAAGTTGAGAGTCAAATTTATGCGCTATACAGAAGACGAAACTGGTTTGCTAAACAATTTTGCGGTCGAGCCCAAAATGTATGAAGCAGAGCCCCCTACTGGCAACGAAAAGCGTAACTACATTATTCTCGGCAGCATTGCGGCAACTTTGGTTGTTTCCTTGTTTGCTATTGCCGCTTCCGTTTCCTAGTTTCTCTTTCATTACTCTCCTGTAGGTCTGATGCGTTGACAAGCTTAAGACAGCTATAGCTAAGAGAAGCCTATCGAAACTCGATGGGCTTTTTATTGTGCGAACCCAACCTAGCAGATGCGATATATTGGCAGGCACAGATGTATTAGTCCTTTAGCATCGCAATGGCAGAAGGTTTAGCGAACAAAGCGGCTGGTCCGCAGGCTCATTGGATTACAGGTCCTACTCGTAGCGGCAGAACGCAGCAGCTGATTGAGTTTGCTAGCCAGATAGGTGCACCTCAGCGGCAGCCTCTGCTGATATTTGCAGCCAATGGCGACAACCGTATGGTGCTAGCGAACCGATTGACCGAGGCGCTAAGCGATCGCGTTGCCACTTTCACCACCTCGCCCGCTGGCTTCATCCAGGACGAAATCATCCTTTTCTGGCCGTTGCTAGTACAACAAGTTGACGCGGTTCAAGCTCAGTTTCCGCTAAAGCTACGCCCCGAAAACGAGCAGGTACTGGCAACAGAGCTGTGGCGACAAAGGCTAGACGACGGCAGATTGCAGGTTGACGGCTGGCGAGAATCTCGTATGGTGCGGCGCACGCTGGACTTTTTGCAGCTAGCCTCTCAAGCAGGTATCCCTATCGAAGAGATCTCGGCAATGCTAAAGGCGGGTATGCCTGGCTCGCTAGCCCCCGCCGCCCTGTGGGACAACGTCGGTGAAGCGCTCACCACCTGGCAAACCTGGTGTTTACGGCGTGGCTTCTTGACCTACGGCATTATGAGCACGCTGTACTGGCAACATCTGCTGCCTATGAAGCAGTATCAGCTCCAGCTACTCGCCCGCTTCAAAGGCGTCTTGGCAGACGACGTTGACGAATACCCAGCCATTAGCGCCGCTATCTTCTCCAAATTCATTGAAGCCGAGCGTCCTTGCCTACTCACCTACAACCCTCAAGGAAAAGTGCGCTTAGGATTAGGCGCAGATCCAGACGCCCTATTACCGCTAGCAGCCCGCTGCCAAGTTGCAGAACTAGACCCGCCTACAGCCGAATCGCTGGGTAAGTGGGGCGATGCGTTTGCTCAATGGGTAGAAGACCCGCTGGCGATTCCTGTCTTACCAGAGGAAGTATCTTTACTACAGGCCACCTCTCGCGGACAGATGCTAAGAATTACGGCTGAAGCGATCGCCCTTGCCATAGAAAGCGATCAGGTAAAGCCCAACGAAATCGCCATCATCGGCCCCGGCCTCGACGCCATCGGTCGCTACAGCCTGATCGAAATCCTCAGCAGCCGAGGCATAGCCCTCGAATCACTAAACGACCAGCGTCCACTGGTAAGTTCTCCTATGGTAAGAGCGCTACTGTCTTTACTGGCGCTGATGTATCCAGGATTAGGAAGACTGGTAGATAGAGATGCGATCGCCGAAATGCTCGTCGTCCTCAGCCAAAGCCTCACCCCCCCAATTCCCCATCCCCCATCCCCCATCCCCCATCAAGAAGAAACCCTCGAAGCCTGGTTCGACCTCATCGCCATCGACCCCGTCCGCGCAGAACTCATCGCCGACAACTGCTTCATCCCCGACATCGAAAACCCGCGCCTGCTAGAAGCCGAAACCTTCACTCGCTGGGACCGCCTTGGCCACAAAACCGTCAACGCCTACAACAGAATCCTCGACTGGATAACAGCACAACAACAGCTTCAGGCCCGCCGCCTCGCTCTCAACCCTCGCAACCCACTCAAGCCCGTCCTCCTCATCGACCGGATCATCCAAGACTTCCTGTGGCGCGGCAACTACCTTCCTGCCGACCAGCTCGCCACCCTACGCGAACTCACCGAAACCGCGCAGTACTTCTGGGAAGTAGAAGACCGCCTAAATCTCACCGACAAATCTCGTTCAAAGTTAGAAAAACCCGGCCTTAGCGACGTAGGACGCTTCATTCAGCTTATTCAAAAAGGCACCGTCTCTGCCAACCCCTATCCGGTCAACCCACTCTCACCTACCCGCAAAGGCGTCACCCTCTCCACCATTTACCAGTACAGGGCGCAGCGGCTCAGCCACCGCTGGCAGTTCTGGCTAGACGCGGGCTCCCCCCTCTGGGCCAGCAGCGCGGGAGAACTGTTTGGCGCGCCTCTCTTTCTACAGAGTTGGCCTGGCAGACAAGTAACGCTAGTAGAGATAGAAGCCGCGAACGAAGCAAATCTCAACCGAACGCTGCACGATTTGCTAGGACGCGCAAAAGAGAGAGTACTGCTATGCCACAGCGAATTAGCCCTAACCGGACAAGAGCAAATGGGGCCTTTGCTTTCACTGGTCGGCGCGGCACAGCCTGCTCATGACTCGTTAACGCTAGTAAGCGCTTAAGCTAAGACTGTGAAGGTAGGCCAGCTGTAATAAGTGGGCTGTTTCCACGAGGTCAGGTGAGAGCGTTTGCGATACGCTGGAGCCACCAAACAATCGTTTTGCCACACATGCAGGCTCCAGACATGGCTACTAGCGCCACACCCTCTACCGCAGACTATTCAAACAAAGAACTTTTTGACTATTGGTACGACCGGGTTGCCTTCAAAAACGAAGCGCTTATCGCCGAATCTGGTCATATTAAGACCCCTACGCTCAGACACGAATGTACGAACTACGACGACCTTTGGAGAAGTTCGTCTGTACAGAGTTTGCCTGGGCTAGAGCAAGACCGTATGGTCGCGGTGATTAAATATGTGTGTACCTCTCGCGTTTTGCAGAAGCGGGCAACCCTGCTGAGAGCACAGATTGCGAATATTGAAGGCAACAATCAGGCACTAGAGACCGAAAAGTCGAATCTGGCCAAGCTAATTCTTCGCTTTAAGCAGGCTTTGTTTGGGAAAGAGCAGGAGGCGATCGCACTTAAGTCCAAAATCCAAGCGCTTACCACCGAAAACGAAGCCCTTAAAGCAGACGCTGAATCTAGCAAAGCCTACGCCGAGCTGCTAGAAAACTTTGAAACCTTGCAAAAGGCCTTTGAAAAAGAAGCAAAGCGCCGAAAAGAACTTGGCAGAAATAACAAGAGTCTAGGTGGGCGCGTTGCGCACAGTAAGCGCTATAAAAGAGAGCGCGATGAGGCCAGAGCAATTTTGGCTGAGCAAGAAGAACAGATTGCAGAACTGCAGCAGTTCAATCAAACTTTGCAAGACCAAAATCAGACGCTTACTCGCCAGCTAGAAAAGTACGCAGATGCCGTCTTATGAAGCTAACCGAACTCAAAGCGGCGGTCTACCAGCTAGCGCAGGTTGACGATACCAGGCAGCTGAAGGCGCAGTACAAGGCTATCAAATCTTTGGACCTGCGTTACAAGGTCTCGTGGGAGAAAGCGCTAGACCAGCTGCGATCGGAGGAAGCCGCGTCAAAACCTAAAACAACAACAGAGAAGAAGAATCAACAGGAGAAAACAAAAGGAAAGAAGTCAGAGAAAAAGAGCACTCAGTCTGTCGATGAAAGGCCCTCTGATACAAATTCGCCTGAGAACTTTGAGGAATGGGCGAGTAATCCACCTGGTGAATTTAGCGAGCTATTCGCCGCAGCAGACGCAGCGCTAGAGTCGTTTGATGAAAAGCTAGCGAAGGGAAGACAGCTGACTAAGAATGCGATCGCTATGGCAAACAGCCTAGACGAATTCGCCGAAGCTACTGTAGACGAAGCCAAGCGCCTTGCAAAAGCGGCACAACGCGCCGTAAATGTTTCTAGAAAAGCAGATTTGAACTGAGCATACTGAATAGAAACAAAAGACGGCTGAGTGCGACCTACTCATAGGGTTCGAGTACTCGTAAATAAATGAATCTAAGAGATATCAAAGACAAAAAGGCCGCTGAGCTTTTTCCACCAGAGGGAAAAGGCATATCGCCATACCATCCTAATCAACTGCTTGATATCTTTAGCGCACCTGGGCAGTTTTTCAGCGCCGAGGCGACCCTGGGCAAACCGTTTAACGTGTGGATTGCCACTTGGTTGATGGGGCTTTCCATCGCGTTTTCTAACATCAATCGCAGCGTTGTTTCAATCAAGCGAGGCGACGGTGGGCCGGAGCTGCCTGCTGAGATTTTATCTTCGTGGGGTGAGCTGTGGATGGGGTTAGCTTTAGCAGGCTTTGTGATGGGGATTATTCTGTGGCTGGTGGGAGGATGGTGGTTCCAGACGCGTCTGTTGCTATCTGGTGCGCCCAAGCCGGATGGGCAAATGGCTAGGCTGGTGTACGTTTACTCTTCGCTGGTGCGATCGCTCCCCACATTCATCACGCTCATCGTATGGAACTTTCTCTACCCAAACCTTGACGCCGCCTACAGCCAGGGTGGCATTTTCGTTTTTCAGTTCTTCAGTATCATCTTCCTCTTCGGCGAACTTATCACCGCCTATGTCGCCACCAAAACGCTATTCTCTGTCGACCAGCCTAGAGCTATTCTCTGGTTCGTCTTTGCCCCTGCCGCCTGGTACACCGCCAGCATCGGTCAAGACTTACTCTCATACTTCTACTTATAGGACGGTACGAAGCCCACTAGCCGCCCCAAAAGCCATCGTCAAAAGTCAGTAATTCATCAAAAAGATACTCGCGATAATAAGATCTCTGCCGAAATAGGGTACAAATAGGCAGTCAATTACAACTATTTAATTTGATGCATTCATCACACTTTTTGCTGGAGTTTGCTTGACGAATGTTACTTACATTGCTCTAATTTGACTACTTCGGTACCGGACGGCTCTTAAACGCGCTCAACCCCCTTTTATCAACGTCTGTACAGCGGCATCTATCCTACAGCAGTCAGCTCATCCCTAAATCACTGTCAAACGGCCTGAAAAGCAAACGTTCTAACACTTCCTATGAAGCCTTCTCATCACGCTAATCCGATTCAATCGGCTCCGACCCACTACGCACCGTCTGTCCCGATGTCGGTGCATCGGGAGTTAGCCGCTGAACTGCGGGCTAATAAAGCCGTCATTGATTCGCTCAACAGCCGCAATCAGCAGCTGCTAGACCAAAATCAACGGCTCAAGCAAGAAATTCACAACGTTGTTCAAGCCACACTTAGCCTGGGACAGTTTGCAGGCGTTGCCCGACAAACCGCACACGATGAGTTTCCAAGTGCAATTGCACCAGACACCCTCGCTAAACTCGTTCGCGCCCAGGGTGAAGCCCGTAAGGTCGTGCCCAGCGATTCCTTGTCTGCTCAGGACATGCAGCCAGCGCCCTACGCTCAGCCTGCTCCAGCAGATTACAGAGAACAAAGAGCACCCTACCCACAAGCCCTACAGCAGGGAACCGCTGAGATTCGCCCACCCGCCGCCGCACAAAAGCGAGTTCCCCGGCCTATTCAACCTACGTCAGCTACGGTAAAAAGCTCTGAACGTACACCCACGTCAAAACGTAGGCCTGCTCAGTCAACGACTCAATCGGCAGCACGCAAGGGAGCATCCGCGCGCAAGTCTGGCCCACGCGACATAGCATCTGCTGTAGGCAATCCGCCGCTGCCCAAGCTCTTTACTGAGCAGGTAGGCGGACATCGTAGTACCGCCCTAGAATCGACCGAAGACAAAGAGATTAGCGGCATTTGGCTAGCGCTTTCTATCATTCTCATTGTGGTTACAGCTTTTGGCGCTGGGTTCCTAATTATGAAGCCTTTGCTAAACGATCGGTAAAATCTCTTATGGTTATAAGCGGTATGGCGTCAGGGAGAACGATCTCTGACGCCTTATCGGATGAACTATTTACAAGTCAGCCTCACACATCGGGAGAACAGTACTGAAATCATGAAAAGAATTGAAGCGATTATCCGTCCTTTTAAGCTGGACGAGGTAAAAATCGCCCTTGTGAACGCTGGCATCGTCGGCATGACGGTCTCTGAAGTCCGTGGGTTTGGCCGACAGAAGGGGCAGACCGAACGCTACCGAGGCTCTGAGTACACCGTTGAGTTTCTGCAAAAGCTAAAGCTTGAGATCGTCGTAGAAGATTCTCAGGTGGAGATGGTTGTGAGCAAAGTTATCGAGTCTGCTCGCACTGGCGAAATTGGTGACGGTAAAATATTTATCAGTCCCGTAGATGAGATTGTTCGCATCCGTACAGGCGAAAAGAATTTGGAGGCAGTATAGATCAGCCGGGATATTCCTACAGACAATATTCAAACGCTGGGGGGTAGATTTCTACCTCCCTTTTTTATTTCTCCGTGCCACCATGTCCGACACATTTTCCCTCCAAACCACCGTCGAGAGCCGTCTTCAAACCTACGCCCGCTTCGGCGTCGACCTGGGACTCGACCGGATTCAGGCCGTCCTTGCCGCTCTTGGCAATCCGCACCATCGCGTGCCGATTATTCACGTTGCAGGCACCAACGGCAAAGGTTCGGTCTGCGCCTACCTTGCTTCTATTCTTACTGCTGCTGGCTACCGCACAGGTCGCTACACCTCTCCTCACCTGGTGAACTGGACCGAGCGCATTTGCATTAACGGTGATCCTATTAGCTGGGAAGACTTGCAGGCGAATTTAGACGCTGTAGAAAATGCCATACCGCCAGAAGGACCTGTCCCTACGCAGTTTGAGATTTTTACCGCTGCGGCCTGGCAGTACTTTGCCGTGCAAAAAGTGGATATTGCCATCGTCGAAGTTGGCCTGGGCGGTAGGCTAGATGCAACGAACGTGTGCAATTCACCGCTGGTGACAGTTATTGTGTCTATCAGTCGTGATCACTGGCAGCGACTGGGCAATACCCTGGCCGATATTGCAGGCGAAAAGGCTGGTATTTTCAAGCCCGCGATTCAAGCGATCGCAGGTCCTCTTCCACCAGACGCTGCTGCCGTCGTCACCCACCGAGCTACCGAACTCAATGCCCCACTCACCTGGGTAACACCCGCACAAGTCGTCCGCGAAAGGCAAACGCTTAGCTACGACGGCATTGAGTATCCACAGACGCTGCTAGGCGACCACCAAAGGGTAAATTCTGCCTGTGCGATCGCCGCAGTTCAATCTCTTCGCACCCAGGGCTGGCAAATCCCAAACGCTGCCATCGTGCAGGGCATGAGCACCGTCCGCTGGCCTGGCAGACTGCAAAAAGCGCAGTGGCAAGGGCACGACTTGCTGATAGATGGTGCGCACAATCCTGACGCGGCCAAATCACTGCGCGCCTATATTGATCACACTTACCCAAACCAGTCCATCACCTGGCTGATGGGCATGTTGCAGACCAAAGACCACGACGATATTTTTCAAGCGCTCCTGCGACCGAACGACCGGCTGCACCTGGTTCCCGTTCCTGGGCACATCAGCGCTGAGCCGGAAGCGCTAGCTGCGATCGCACAGCAAATTTGCCCACGCCTTGCCAGTACTCAAGTCCACCTAGACCTAGGCGCCGCTCTAGCCGCCGCAGTTCGCACGCAGCCGACCGTCTTCTGTGGCTCTCTCTACTTGATAGGTCACTTCTACGAGCACTACAGCCCGCAGGCATAATTCATTCTTCGTAGCCCATTGGCGTCAGGTAGCAGCCCGCTATCTTCCACTCGCCGTCTGCCTGCTGCTGCATTAGGTAAGTAGCCCGAATCAGCTCGCCAGCTTGATCTAGCAGCATCACCTGCTGAGCCGGTAGCCCTTCTACCGTGTGCAGCAGTTCAAAAACGACAGAACGCGGCCGATAGACAGATGGATAAGCTGCTTCTACCATCGCAGCGAAGTGCTCAGCTGTTCCAAACTGCCGCTGAATGCCAGGCGCTGCGTAGGTAAATGCGGCGATCGCATCTCCTGCTCGGAATGCCTCAATCTGCTGACTAATCGCATTGCGAATGCGTTTCAAATCAGTCTCTGCCAGGTTCATAGCGTCGATTCATAAATTTCGTCAGTTATTTCTTCTGTACTATAACGTTGGGCCTTCTAGCATTGGTTCTTAAAAACGTTGGGTTCTCAATAGAGACAGATTTCTCGCAATATGCCTATCATCGACGTTCAAAACTTAGGAAAGGTTTACCCCGTCGCGGTCAAAGAGCCCGGCATGAAAGGCACCTTTCAGCACTTCTTCCGTCGCACCTATCGCAACATCGAAGCCGTTAAGCAGGTATCTTTCAGCATTGAGCCCGGTGAAATTGTTGGATTTTTAGGCCCTAACGGTGCGGGCAAAACCACCACACTCAAAATGCTCACCGGTCTGATTCATCCTTCCACCGGTAGCGTCCGCATCTCCAACTACGAACCCTTCGCACGTCACCCCCAGTTTCTACAGCAAATCACCCTCGTCATGGGTCAAAAGCAACAGCTTCTCTGGGACTTACCTGCTTTAGACTCACTGCGAATCAACGCCGCCGTCTACAATATTGGCCCTGGAGAATTTCGTCAGCGCGTCGGCGAACTTGCCGAGATGCTCTCCATTCAAGACCAGCTCAAGCAGCCCGTTCGCAAGCTTTCTCTTGGCGAGCGCATGAAAGCCGAAATGCTCGCGGCCTTGCTTCATCGCCCTCAGGTACTGTTCCTTGACGAACCCACCCTCGGCCTAGACGTGAACGCTCAAAGCGCCGTCCGCAAATTTCTTCGAGAATACAACCAGCGATATGGCGCAACAATTCTGCTAACTAGCCACTACATGGCAGACATTACGGCGCTGTGCGATCGCGTCCTTGTCATTCATCAAGGCAACCTCATCTACGACGGCCTGCTAGACGGCCTGCTAGAACAGTTCGCCCCCTACCGCGAAGTCTCCATAGAATTTGACAGCACCCAACCCATCACCAAAGACCAGCTGCTCACCTACGGCAACCTGCAAACGCTAGAAGGCTGCAAAGCCACTTTCCTAGTCCCAGCAGACGCCTTAACTCACACAGTCTCCAACCTGCTCAACACCTTAACCATCCAAGACCTATCAATTGCGGAACCCCCCATCGAAGACGTCATCGCTAAAGTCTTCGATGCAGGAAAAACCTGAATCCAAACTCCCCAAGCACTCCCACCCTGTCTTAAACAGACAGAACCCCATCCCCCATCCCCCACATTCCCAATGCTCTCCCGCCCCCTCCACATCGCCCGCACCTTCATCAGCGTCTACTACGCCTACATGGTCGAATACCGCGCCGAGCTCATCTTCTGGGTACTCTCCGGCAGCTTTCCCCTCATCTTTCTCGGCCTTTGGAACCAGGCTGCGCAGTCAAACGATCTGGGCTTTACCCCAGCAGAATTTGCCCGCTACTTCCTCGGCGTTTTCCTGGTGCGACAGTTCACAGTAGTGTGGGTCATTTGGGATTTTGAGAAGGAGGTTGTACAGGGCAAACTGTCGCCTTTATTGCTACAGCCAATTGATCCCGTGTGGCGGCACTTCTTTGGGCACGTGGCTGAGCGGCTCACTCGAATGCCTTTTATCGCGCTGCTAGTAGGGCTATTTTGCGTGCTGTATCCAGAAGCGGTTTGGATACCTACGCCCTATGCGTGCTTTTGGGGATTGCTGACGCTTGTTTTCTCTTTTTGTCTACGTTTTGAAATTCAGTATACGTTCGCTATGCTGGCGTTTTGGGTAGAGCGGGCAAGCGCGATTCAACAGTTTTGGTTTTTGTTCTACACCTTTTTGTCAGGCATGATTGCGCCGCTAGAGCTATTTCCAGATGCAGTGCGTGAGTTTGCGCTGTGGACGCCGTTTCCCTACCTGATTTACTTTCCGGCAAGCCTGCTGATTGGGCTGCCAGTTGACCTGGGTAGAGGGCTGATGACGATGCTGATTTGGGGTGCGATCGCATTTATAGCCAATCGACTGCTGTGGAAGGCCGGTCTCAAACACTACTCAGGTATGGGAGCTTGAGAGATGGATTGAGCATGATATATATATCACATACTATCTTTATGTGTGAATATAGGGACCGATAGCGTTTATTGCTGTCAATGCTATATTGACCAATTTTCGAGTTTTTTCCCGCCTTTTCGTCATTCTGACCTAGCCTGTGATCATACATTATTAACAAGTCAGTAAGCTAACGGCAAAGATTAGGCTATTTAGCTGGCGTGTTGTCTCCGTAATATTTACTATGTCTACAGAGGGCAATCAGTCTTTTATTGTGTGCGCAATCACCTCTACAGTTAAATTTCTTTAAACAATGAGCAGCTTGCCTCACCTAAAAGAGCCAATACCTTTTTGCAAGTTTTCACAAGTAGTGCGCAAACAGACTTCCCGTCGGACAGGAACGCGGCGAAGTGCATCTGTAGGCCCGCTCACCGTCATCTCAGTGAAAGCAATACCCGCAGAAGGTGATGCAATCGGTGAAGTTACTATTCCGCTTCATGAACTCTCGAACAATGCTCTGATCCTTCGTTGCCAAGATCAGGCATACAAAGATAGAGCAGCCTTTGAAGAGTTGGTCAATCGGTATCAGCGATATGTTGACAAGCTGCTATATCATCTCGCCTCAGACTGGTCGGATAGAGCAGACCTGGCGCAAGAAGTTTGGATTCGGGTATATCGCAGCATTCATCGGCTAAAAAAGCCCGGTAAGTTCAAAAGCTGGCTAGGGCGAATCACCACCAATCTCTTTTACGACGAGTTGCGCAAACGTAAGCGCTTCAAAGGTTCTGTTTCACTAGATGCCCCGCGTCATTCTGCCGATGGCCAATACGACTGGGAACTTCCTTCTGGTGAACCCACCCCTGCTGACACTATAATGACGCAAGAGTTTCACGATCACTTGAAGACGGCTATGGCAGAGCTACCTGAAGTTTTCCAGAAAACTATTGCTATGCGTGAGCTTCAAGGCCTTTCTTACGAAGAGATTGCTACTATCACAGACGTTTCGATAGGCACCGTAAAGTCGCGAGTCGCGAGAGCCCGCCAACGCTTGCAGGAAAAGCTCAACGTGTATCTCACGCCCGAGAAAGTCATATTTGGCAAATCCTAGTAGCAGATGTGGCTATGTCTAGGCTCAGTTATATTTGAGTTCTGTCCGTCGCTAAGTCCGCTTGCGCCTAAAGGTTGGTGAAGCTGGTAAAGCTGGCTGTATCTAGATCTAACAGTAGAGCCTAAACAAGATAGGCTCCTTTAGAGGATGGTATTGTGGTGACAGTTGATGGCGGTAAGTTTCTAATGATCGCTATTGCTGCTTTTAATTTATGAATCTTCAGCCGTCTACCTGTTGACTTTTTCTCCTTTTGTAGGTTGTCTCTTATTAAAAGATTTAGATACGTACGCGTGCTGAGATTGTTTTGGCAGGTTGCGATCACCGCTGAGCTAGAATACCGAATCAACTTCGTCGTAGCGCTCGTCACTAGCTTATGCGGACTGGTCGGCAGCCTGTTTGGCCTCTTTTTATTCTACAGAACTGAATATGCGTTTCCTGGATGGTCTTGGGATGAAGCCTTACTTGTACTGGGCATCTTTACAATTTTGCAGGGCGTTGCAGCGACATTTCTAGTGCCCAATCTCAATAAGATTGTGAGCTATGTCCAAGAAGGTACGTTGGATTTTGTCTTACTAAAGCCTATTAGCTCACAGTTTTGGCTGTCGGCGCATACTGTTTCACCGTGGGGACTGCCGGATATGGTTTTCGGCGCGGTGATTGTTTTTTATGCGGGCGGGCATGTCGGGCTTACGGCAACAGACTATCTGGCGCTGCTACCTCCTCTAGCGTTGGGGATTGTTAGCCTTTATAGCCTGTGGTTTATCCTGGCGGCGACGAGCATTTGGTTTGTCAAAATCTATAACGTGACTGAGGTGCTGCGATCGCTCCTCGAAGCCGGTCGATTTCCCATAGAAGGATATCCTGCTGTCTATCGCGTGTTTTTCACATTCATTGTGCCGGTTGCCTTCTTAACGACAGTTCCTGCGCAAACTATGATTGGCCGTAGCGACCCCGTGTGGTTACTGGGCTCAGCGCTGCTAGCATTCATCCTTTTCCAGTTCTCAAAATGGTTTTGGGGCTTTGCACTACGCTTCTACACCAGCGCGTCTAGCTAACGGCGACTTTCTACAGCATTCGCCTCGCGCAAAAGCCTGTGTCTGCTATCCATAGATCTACTTTTTGGGTTATAGGTCAAAACTAATAGAAATTTATAGCATCAACCCACTGGACAATGTCAGTTCGCTTCTAGCTGTGCTATGTTTCTGCTTCTATTGGCATACGCCTAAAGAAAAGCACCAGCAGATATATCTTTGAGCACTTCTAACGTCTGCCAACTATCTCAACAGTTCACGATTAGACGAGAAATTGCTCAGTAGAAGGAGCTAGAAGAAGTATAAGCAAAGCTGTAGAAGCTTATACCCCCTGCCTAAAGGTCCATGGCAAGCGTGTGAAGCACATGTCATATTTGTTTGCAATACAAAATAATTTTCTGTCAAACGGAATTATCTTTGCTCGGTGAGCCTAAGCAGCTTTTCTTCCGGTCACGGAGAACTCTTTTGCAGTCATCATAAAAAACCATGTCAGATACTCGACTACATCTCCTTAATCTATCGCCTCACATATTAGGGATAACTGATGTAGAAGGCCGCCTTACTTACGTCAACCCAACCTGGCAAAGTATCTTAGGGTTCACTTCTGAAGACCTGGTCGCCCAGCATTATTCAACCTACGTTCATCCGCAAGATAAAGACGCCACCATGGCAAAAGTGCAGAAGGCCACGCAGGAGAAAACCTGTGTCACCTTCGAGAACCGCTACCAAACTAAGGCTGGTGACTACTGCCGAATTGCTTGGAATGTGAGTACTTCGACTGAAAAGAATCAAACCTACATCATTGGCGAGAAGCTCTCAACAGAGAAGCAAAACCAGCTCGCCGCTCAGCAGGTAGTCCGGCACAGAGAGATAGCCAGTGAAGCAACGAAGCTCGCTAAGAAGATGAAGGACAATTTTTTGGCCGTTATCTCCCACGAGTTGCGATCGCCCCTTTATCCCATCCTAGGCTGGACACAGCTACTAAGAAGAGGCGATCTCGATGCTAAAAAAACAGCTCTAGCGGTAGAAGCTATTGAGCGCAACGCCAAGCTACAGCTCAAGCTCGTAGAAGACTTAATCGACGTAGCACAGCTGTCGCGTGGACAAGTCCGCCTGGGTAAAACAGTTGTCTCGCTCAATAAAGTCCTCACGGCTGCCTTAGGAAACAGCTGGCCAACTGCTCAAGAGAAGGGCGTCAAAATAAAGAAGATTGCTCTTAGCGAAGAAAACAGGGTTTTTGGAGACCAAAGGCGACTGCAACAGATTATTTCTATTCTGCTGTCTAATGCCATAACCTTTACGCCAGAAGATAGTGAGATAACCGTCACTGTTGGAAACGAAGAAACATATGCCTATATAAAAGTAGCCGATAAAGGTGTTGGCATTAGTCCTGCCTTTCTCCCTCACGTTTTTGACCAGTTCCAGCAGGCTGACTATTCTAAGACCAGACAAGTGGGTGGCCTGGGTGCTGGGCTTACCATCGCGCAGCAGCTAGTTGAAATGCACAACGGCAGCATTAGTGTAGAAAGCCCCGGCCTCGGCAAGGGCGCTACCTTTACAGTCCGCATTCCCCTGGCTTAGAGCCGCCGAAAAAAATTAGATATCCCCAGCAGACAAAACCTGAGGAAAAGCATCTGAACGAACAGCATCGGCTTGTCTGTACACAAACGTAGGCGGTGGCATTTCTAGAGGAATATCGCTCTTTTTAAGAGTGGCCATCAGTTCAACATATGTAGAAGATAAGGCTAACTGTGTTTCTCATGAGAAACTTCAATTACGGTATGGACATTTCCTCGCGGTAGAAAGTCTCCTTTTATAGTCACGCTTAGCGGGTCGCACGCGGCAACAAAATCATCCGCGATTTGATTAATAGACTCTTCGTGAGAGATGTTTTTATCACGGTAGCTGTTGATGTAGAGCTTAATCGCCTTCAGCTCTACAACCTTCTCGTCCGGTACGTAGTGAATGTGAATGGTGGCAAAATCTGGGTAGCCCGAGAAGGGGCATTTGCAGGTGAACTCAGGTAGGGTGATGTCGATGGTGTACTGCCGCCCCGGACGTGGGTTGGGAAACGTGATGAGTTCGCCTTCCGCGATCGCACGTTCGCCATACAGCACCTCATCGTCAGAGGTCGAGGCAGAAATATCTTGGGTCGTCATATGAGAAAAGAAGTCGCTAAAGTCTTGAGACTCTAGCGTACCAAGCTTTTATACGCACGGCCTTTCAATCACACGATTGACCATACGGCGCGGCGCGGTGACGGTTAGAATTTTCTCTAGCAGCCAAGGAGAGAGGTGATCGCACCATACTGCCAAATGTGACTGCCAACCTACCAGCACTTCGGCTGCATCTTTGCTAAGCCCGTTGGTAAGGGCCTGCGCCACCTGCTCCGCGCTCATGGGAATCACCCCGCGAAACTTTTGCATGTCTCTGGCCATATCTGTATCTGTCAGCGAAGGCAGCAGCGTCATCACCTTCACATTGTGTGGTGCTAGCTCCATGCGCAAAGCGCGGGTAAAGCCGACAATCGCAAACTTCGTTGCTGAGTAGGTCGCCATTGTCGGCGCGGCTACCTTACCCATCAGGCTAGACACATTCACAATGGTGCCGTTACGCCGCGACACCATCCGCCGAGCAATAGGACTCGTTACGGTGTACATACCCATCATATTGGTTGACATTTCGGCCTGCACCTCACTAGCGCGAGAGCGTAAAAATGGCGTTTGATACGCGACGCCTGCACAGTTGATAAGCAGGTCAATATCGCCATAGTCACGCCAGATCTTAGCCATTGCCACACTTACCTGTTTCGGCACCGTCAGGTCTAGCGCGATTGGCACTGCCTCTGCGCCTAGCCTACGAAGATCGTCAGCGAGATGATGCAGATGATGCGTGCTGCGAGCCACTAAAATGAGTCGGCGAATGCCTTTACGGGCAAGTTCGTACGCGATCGCTCTGCCGATACCCCTAGAGGCACCTGTAATCAGAGCGATCTTTCCTTCGATATTCATCGGTAAAGACCTCTTAGATTTCTTCCGTGATAGTTCAGCTACGGACGTCTAATGCAGACGTTCGCGCAGACAATCACGCTATTCACGAAGTGAGAAAGCTATTGGGGAGAAAGCTATTGAGATGATCAGGATACTTGAGATGATCAGGACATTTAGAATGCTTGGCCAGCACGACTGCGCTTAGAGGGCCCTAGCAAAACGCGAGCGGTAAACATGCAAAGTTGAAAAGAAACTGCGACGGCAGCTTTCATGCACAGATGCTGCGCTGCCGAAATGCAGTTGACCAAGCCACCGCCAAATTCTTGAGCCAGTCGGTGAGCCAGTCGGTTAGATAAAGAAATTTTCATCGTCAGCGGACCTTGTAAAAATACACCTTGAAGCAAAAAAGACAGTGTGACTAACGCTTTTTAGTATCTCAGAGTGGCTAGTATCCAACTCCTCATCTGCGCGTCTCACCAACCCTTGTTTGAATCAACACGCATACGCTAACAACGGGATCATAGATGCGCAACACTTTTTCATATAAAGCCTTTTTTGTAATATTAATTCATAATATATTTCAGATTCGTGCCTCTTACCAACAGGTATGTATCGCTCTGAGCTATTAAGAACAGGCTTTCCATCGTTTGCTTAGTCTGAACACTATGAGAAGCGATCGCTTACCCTGAGTCTTCAGTACCTAAACAAATGCGTTTTTTTGTGACGGTATCGTTAAATAAGCTTTATCAAAATCTTTGAGCGAGCGAGACAACCCAGTAGACTGCAATGAGTGAAAACGCACCTATTGATACAGAGCAGATTTTGGATTTTTCTTCGCTAGTAAAAGATCTGTGCTGGCACAGTCTCATCTTTTTTACCGTGACCGCCCTGGGATATGTCCTTGTCTCTGGTAGCCTCTACGGCCTTTTCTTCCTAAGAGACAGCAGACAATTTCAGCCCATTGCCACCAGGCATCTTAGGGAGAAGCGAGACCCGGGTAAAATTTGGAGCGCCGTTCGCCACGACGTAAAGCTCTCGCTATGGTCTTCGGCAATCTTCGCCATCTGCGCCGCTGTCATGACCACGGTCTATGGCCTCGGCTATACCCGGCTGTACGTAGAGCCCACAGAGTATGGCCTGTGGTACGTCGTCTTTAGCCTTTGCCTGGTTGTGTTTCTGCAAGACACCTATTTTTACTTCACTCATCGCCTTGCCCACCATCCTAGGTGCTACCGTTGGCTCCACAAAGGCCACCATCAGTCCAATAACCCCACCCCCTTTACAGCCTTCTCCTTCGATCCTGGAGAAGCGCTTCTACAGGCTCTCTATTTAATGGTGGCTGTTTGTCTGATTCCTATGCATATTTCTGTACTCTGTGCAGTCGTGCTGGTCATGAGCCTGGGCGCACTCATTCACCACTTCAGTCTTCGCATGTTCAAAGACTCCGCCCTAGGCAGGTGGCTAGGCAGCTGGATGGTAGGTCCCATGCACCACTGGTTTCACCATCGTAAATACAATGTGCACTACGGCCTATACTTCACCTTTTGGGACAAGCTCCTTAATACCCATCGCGATGGCTACGAGTCACTGCTAGAACCGCAGCTCGTCGCTATCAAAAGTGAAACATCGCTACCTGTTGCTCAGCAGCCTGCCGAAAAAGTGCTCAATAAGCTCATTCCCTTTCGAGTGCCTTTTAAAAAAGCCTCTTGATAGAAATTTCGCTAGAAGTCTAGATCTAGGATAGAAGTTCAAGGCGATCGCACCCAAACACCCGCAAAAGCTGCTCTCTCTGTCCGCCGAACAGTGGCAAACGCCAGCAGCGCTAGAGCTATAAAATATAGATGCCTTAGCTAGCTGACTATCTGTCAATGAGAGCTAACTTACTGGTCAGAAACACCTCCAAACCGCTAGTGTTGAGATCGTAGGCAAGGGTTAGCCCGAACGCCTTCAGATCTCTTTCCAGATTTTTGCTCTTTTCAAATTTCTATGCGATATCTCATCACCAGCGCTTTGCCTTACATCAACGGGATCAAGCACCTCGGAAACTTGGTCGGCTCCATGCTGCCAGCCGATGTATATGCCAGGTTCTTACGTCAAGAAGGCGAAGAAGTTCTCTACATTTGCGCCACAGATGAGCATGGAACGCCCGCTGAAATTGCCGCGCTAGAAAACGATTTAGACGTCGCTGAGTTCTGCAAGCGACAGTACGAAAAACAGGCGGATATTTACCAAAAATTCGGCCTGTCGTTTGACTACTTTGGCCGCACCTCTTCAGCAGAGCAGAAGGAACTTACTCAGTATTTCTACAAGGCGCTAGACGAGCAGGGTTTTATTGAAGAGCGAGAAACCAGCCAAGTATATTCCATTGCTGACGAGCGCTTTTTGCCTGATCGCTATGTAGAAGGCATCTGCCCAAACTGTGGCTATGACCGCGCTAGAGGTGACCAGTGCGAGAACTGCACGAAGATGCTGAGTCCCACAGACCTGATTGATCCTCGTTCGGCGGTATCGGGCAGTACGGATGTAGAAGTGCGTACGAGCCGTCATCTATTTTTAAAGCTCGACAAGCTCAGTGATGACGTGCGCAGCTGGGTAGATCAGCAAACTGAGTGGCCAAACCTGACAAAGTCTATTGCTTACAAGTGGCTAGACGAAGGGCTGCAAAGCCGAGGGATTACGCGTGATTTAAAATGGGGCGTTCCCGTACCCAAAGCGGGGTTTGAGGACAAAGTATTTTACGTTTGGTTCGATGCGCCAATTGGCTACGTGTCGGCGACGAAGGCATGGGGAGAAAGCACCGGAGCCGACTGGAAAAGCTGGTGGTACGACGCGCAAGATGTGAACTATACGCAGTTCATGGCAAAGGACAATCTGCCTTTTCACACAATTATGTGGCCTGCAACGATTTTGGGGACGCACGAGCCGTGGAAGATGGCGAACTATATTAAGGGGTTTAACTGGCTAAACTATTACGGCGGCAAGTTCTCAACAAGTTCAAAGCGCGGCGTATTTTTGGACCAGGCTTTGGAAATTGCGCCTGCTGACTACTGGCGCTATATGCTGATGGCTTCTGCGCCAGAATCTTCGGACTCAGCGTTTACCTGGGAGCAGTTTCAAACCAAAGTAAACAAGGAGCTAGCAGATAATTTCGGCAACTTCATCAACCGGATTTTGAAGTTTACCGCGTCTAGGTTTGGCAATGAGCTGCCCGCAGGCGGAGAACCGGGTGAGGCAGAAGCTGAGCTGGAGAAAAATTGTAAAACCATGATTGAGGAATTGCGATCGCACCTCAAAAACATGGAGTTTCGCAAAGCCACCGAAACCCTCAACGCTCTCTGGTCTGCCGGGAATCAGTACATCGACGTTCGCGCCCCGTGGAGCCTGTTCAAAACAGACAAAGGCGAAGCCGCTGTTGTCATCCGCACCTGCATTAACCTTATTCGGCTATACGCAGTAGCTTCGTTGCCCTTTATTCCCACAACGGCAGAAAGCCTTTTTGACGCGCTTCAGCTCACTGAGGAAGAACGCAACAGCACTATGAGCGCCGCCACCGATTTAACAGTACTAAAAGCAGGCCGAACCTTTGAGGTTCCACCTGTGCTTATTCAAAAAATCGACGACGATCGCGTAGCCGAACTCAAAGCCCAGTACGGCGGCGACTAGACCCTATTCCCTATTCCCCCATTCTCAATAGTTCTCACCTAAAGTAAACGGATTCGGACGCTGCTGGCTCGTCTCTAGAACCGCACTCGGTCTGTAGCCTAGCGCTTCAAGAAAGGTGGCCTTACGCTGGGGAGATAAGCAAATGCTTTGAGACCTGCCGTAGATGATCTTGAGGCGATCGCACGAGAGCGCCGGTGCCCAACCTACAGAGCGCACTGCCATTACATCGTGAATTTGCTCTAGCGGAACAACGCAGGTAAAAGGGCCTGCCTGTACGCGTAGAAACGTGGAATCTATACGGTAGTAGGTGCCAAAGAGTAGCCAGGTAGGCAGAATAAGCATCGGTACGACCGCGCATAGTCCTAACGCAATAACGGTCGAATTTGCGTCTGATAGTAGCAGCAAAGCCAAGCGCACAAGCAGCAACGGAAAGATCACAACAAAAGCATAGAACCAGGCATCAATAGCAGATCGAAAAAACATGCTGAGGTACCAAAACAAGAGATTCTTCAAGTGACTCATCACTTACTTAAGTTACCCAGCAAAAATCATTGATATCTTATACCGCAGCCCTCAGTCGCTGCGCGAGGCGATTGTAGGCACTCAAAATCAACTAACATGATGAGTCAATAACGCATTTCCTCAAAGCTATGTCATCCTTTAGTCGCGCCAAGTTTTTGACCCTTGCATTGGGAGGGCTTACAGGCGTTTTGAGTACGGCGCTTATCAGCTGCGGCAACGGCGCTCAAACCGTAGGTGGCACGGTTGAAGAACCCTTTGTAGCCATCACCCAAATTGTGGAACACCCGGCGTTGAACGCGGTGCGCGATGGGGTTAAAGACGAGCTGACAGAGGCGGGCTACGAGGAAGGCAGCACGCTGCGCTGGGAGTGGCAGAGTGCCCAGGGTAGCCCGGCTACCGCAGCGCAAATCGCTAACAAATATGCGGGCGCTCGGCCAGATGTGATTGTAGCGATCGCAACCCCAAGCGCTCAGTCTATGATTGCGGCTACTAGCGACACACCCATCATTTTTTCAGCGGTCACCGACCCTGTCGGCGCAAAGCTTATTGAAAATGCTGACAAACCCGGTGGCAACGTCAGCGGTGTCAGCGACCTATCGCCGATTAAGCAGCAGCTAGAACTCATTCAAGAGATTCTTCCAGACGTTGAAACGCTTGGCGTTATCTACAGTGCAGGTGAAGATAACTCGGTCAGTCTGGTCGCCCTCATCAACGAAAACGCACCCGATCTTGACATAGATATTCAAGAAGTCACCGTCTCAGCTTCCAGCGATGTCGCAAGCGCAGCCCGCAGCCTGGTGGGGACAGTCGATGCTATTTATGTCCCAACAGACAACACAGTCGTTTCAGCGCTAGAGTCTGTGATTCAAGTGGGGCAAGACAACCAGGTACCCGTGTTTGCAGGCGATACGGATTCTGTGGAAAGAGGTGCGATCGCCGCTATCAGCTTCGACTATTACGACGTTGGTCGCCAAACGGGAGCTATGGTCGTTAAAGTTCTTAAGGGCAGTAGACCGGGCGATCTTGCCGTCGAATTCGTTGAAGACCTCAAACTCTCCGTAAACCCTACCGCCGCCGAAGCGATGGGCATCGAAATTCCCGAAAGCGTCACAGAGCGTGCTGACCAGACTCTATAAGATGAGCGTCTTACCTTCCTAGCCCTTATCGGTCAACCGCGTTGCGTATCACAGCACCAGCAGTAGACCTGAATAACCGATTGCTCCTACCGCAAACGTCCAAAACCGACTCTCTCGCTCCTGCGGCAGCTCTTCCTTGAGCACATTCAAAATCACGCCGCCCGCCAAAAACGCAAACAGCGCCGCTGTAAAAGCTTCGCTAATTTCAGTTTGAGTGCCGACCACCCAGCCAAGAATGACCGCAGCAGATAGAACCCATCGCCCCTGTTTATCGTAAGCGCGCTTATGGTCTTCCCAAAGGCTGTAGTCGTTGATCAAAAAGTGAAGTGACATTGCGATCGCATAAATCACCAAACCCCTAACTCCGGGCTCCTCCGGGTGCACGAGCAAATAGCCGATCAAAGCGTTGTACAGACCAAAGGAAGCCATATGTAGCCAAAACACGCCCGGCTGCGTCGCATCGGCTTCGCCTTCTTCCATACTTTGCCGCCGAGAAAGCTTCGCCGTACGCTCTAGCCCGTAAAAGGCCATCATGCCTAGCAGGGCAACGACATATACATGGTGCTCAATCTCCGAGAACACCGTCACACGCTCGCTAAAGCTAGACTGCGCCTTGCTCAAGTCGGGCAGCACATGTACAAATATATAGGCAACTGAAACGCCGCCCCCAAAAGAAAGCCACCGGCTGCGAGGTGATCGCTTTAAGAACTTAAATCTGCTCGCAAAGATATGAATCAATGCGAGCAGTAGCGCTATCAAACCCGACAGTAAAACTATCGTCATAGCGTCCTTGTTATGTACTCTTTGCGTGTTTCACTGAGATTTATTTAGCCAAAGAGGGGCTCTGGCGAGAAAGGCTATCTTCATCAACGGCCTTATCACTCAAATTACTTTGAGCCTGGTTTACGGCCTCAGTGGTCGCTTCAGGCACACTCATCTCAGGGGCGCTAGCTGTAGTGCTATCTGCGGGCGAGCAGGCTGTCGTCATTAGCAGAACAAACAGTCCAGCAGCCAGCACTACAATGAAGCGGCGCAGTCTGGCAAGGGGGAGTACTTCGTTGATTTGTAAAAGGTTATTCATATCTTTTGTAAGTCCACAAATAGGACATTGGGTACAGGGCAGAGCCTACGCAAGACTCTAAAATGAACCTTAAGACTTCGTCTGTATTCTCGTCTTCTAGCAAAAGGTAGACGTTGAAACGGACCCCTGTGTGAAAGTGTCGAACGTATTTTAAGGAGATAATCATGAAAAGTGATCTCGGTAAACTCGCTATTCTGCTGTCTATTCTGCTGCTCGTCGTATTCCCTTTTGCGGGGTTAGCGCCGCTAATGCTGCTGCTGTTTATAGGTATTTTGGGTTGGATGTACAGATTGGTAACTACGATTGTTGCAGCAACAGAAGTACCTGAAGCTGAGTAAGCACATCAGTGCTTAGACGTGCGGCTGAGCACACCACGCAACAACACATCTTTGGACGTAAAGAGCCGTCAGCGAGTCCATCGCAAAAGCTTACTTTTGACAGGTGAAAGTAGGTCTATAAAACGTTTCTCTTAAAGGACAAGTTGTTCTTTATGGAGATCTTTATGCCTATTCCTGCTGACCAAATTCCTGCTCAGGCTCAAGATAAGCAGCCAGCCCACGAATCTGAAATGACGCCGTCGCCGATATTTGATCGCGACAGCTACAGAGGAAGCGAAAAGCTGAAAGGCAAAGTAGCGTTGATTACGGGGGGCGATAGCGGTATTGGTCGCTCTGTAGCGGTGCTCTATGCCAAAGAAGGCGCAGATGTCGCAATCTCTTATCTCGATGAGCAAGAAGATGCTGAAAAGACCAAGTTACTCGTAGAAGCGCAAGGGCAAAAATGTTTGCTGCTGCCTGGTGATATTAGCAGTGAGACTTTTTGTCAGGAAGTTGTGCAGAAGACTGTTGATGAGTTTGGCCAGCTCGATATCTTAGTCAGCAACGCGGCTGAGCAGTATTTGGAAGAAGACTGGGAAGAGATTGACGCCGCCAGGTTAGGCAGTATTTTCAGCACGAACGTCTTTCCGATGTTTTACTTCACCAAAGCCGCTTTGCCTCACCTTAAAGAAGGTAGCAGCATTATTATTACAACTTCGATTAACGCTTACAAGGGCAATGCCCCTCTGCTGAGCTACTCCACTACTAAAGGGGCAAACCTGGCGTTTTTGCGATCGCTCTCCCAGCGCCTTCTCGAAAAAGGCATCCGCGTCAACGGCGTTGCCCCCGGTCCTATCTGGACACCCTTTATCCCCGATGCGTTCCCAGCAGAACAGGTTGAAGGCTTTGGTAAACAGGTCCCTATGAAGCGTCCTGGTCAGCCTGTAGAAGTCGGTACCTGCTTTGTATTCTTGGCCTCCGAAGATTCTTCCTATATGGCAGGCCAGGTTCTACACCCTAACGGTGGTGTCGTTGTAGGCGCATAGAGCCTCTTCTATAGCGCTAGTGAATAAGCTGGCATACACAGTACATAGAAAGAAAGCCAATAGTTGTTCTATGTGGCTATCTCCTACAGAGGGGAGAGGCTAAGCGCTTATTCTCAACAACATAATAAGCACTGGTTTCCTCCCTCTTCGTGAAAACAACCTATGACTGTAGCAACAACCCGCTCCCAACCTGACACGTTGACTAAGACGCCAGCAGCCGTTGCTTTTGACGCTGTTACTTCATCGCCCGATCTTTTAGAGGTGGCTGAAAAGATAGCAGACGCAGCGGCGTTAAGAGCAGCTTCTATAGATCGCTTTGGTGGATTTCCATCGAGAGAGTTCAAACAGTTAGCTGACGCCGGGTTAATAGCTGCGCCTGTACATCAGCGCCATGGGGGGCTAGGTTTAGGGTTTGAGTCTCGCCAAACCTGGCTACTGCTAGAGATCTTGAAGCAAATTGGAAGAGGAAATTTGTCTTTGGGTCGCGTGTACGAAGGGCATGTCAATGGCCTTCAGCTGGTGCAGACTTTTGGGACGGATAAGCAGAAGAAACGGTTTGCGGCAGACGCGCTGAGTGGCAAAGTGTTTGGCGTGTGGAATGCGGAAGGTGCTGACGGCATCAAGCTCTATCCGCTAAATAATGGGCGATATCGGCTTGAGGGAAGTAAAACATTTTGCTCGGGCTGTGGCTACGTTGAGCGGCCTTTTGTGAATGGGGCCTTACCCGATGGGGGCTGGCAGATGTGCATTGTCCCTATCGAAGAAGTGGAGGTAAAGGTAGATCCTAACTGGTGGCAGCCCCCCGGAATGAAGGCTTCAGCGAGCTACAAGGTGGACTTTACAGGCGTAGAAATCTCGGCTGAAGAGGTGATTGGTAAGCCGGGAGACTACTTCCGTCAGCCGTGGCTTACAGGTGGGGTCATTCGCTTTGCAGCTGTGCAGCTCGGCGGAGCCGAAGCGCTATTTGACGCGACTCGCACCTACCTTCAAGCGCTAGGGCGAACCGACCATCCGCATCAGCAGGCGCGGCTAGGACAGATGGCGATCGCACTCGAACAGGGCAACCTGTGGCTCAAAAACAGCGCGGCGAAAGTAGAAAGCTACGCGCCTGTCTTTGGTGATCTGCCCAGAGAAAGTAAGGATCTTGCGGACAGTGAAGCGCTTAAAGTGCGCCAGCTGATGAACTATTCCAACATGGTTCGTACCGCCATAGAACAAATCTGCATGGACATGATCCAGCTCTCTGAGCGCTGTATCGGTACAAACGGGCTGCTGCCGCCGCATCCGATGGAGCGAATTATCCGCGATTTGACTCTCTATCTACGGCAGCCTGCGTTCGATATTTCGCTGACAGGTATAGGTGAGTACGTGCTATCACAGCAGGCACCTGCAAGTGCGCTATGGCACTAAAAGCGCAGAATGTGATAGAGACTCCGACCCACTCAACTCCGATCGATTCGCTGCCGCTGTATAGCGCTCAAGACGCTTTTTCAGACTGCCAGTGCGCGGCAGTAGTTGCGCCCCATCCTGATGACGAAACGTTGGGGTGCGGCGGTGCGATCGCCCTTCTCAATCAGTGCCATATTCCTGTTCATATTCTGGTGATGAGCGACGGCACACAGTCTCATCCACACTCCAAGAGCCATCCTGCAAGCAGGCTGCGTCAGCTGCGAGAAGCTGAAACCTATGAAGCAGCGCGGCGGCTGGGCGTGCCTGCTGATCGTGTGACCTTTTTACGTTGGCCAGATACAGCAGTGCCACAGCAGGAGAGCGAGCTATTCGTGAAAGCGGTGGAGAGGTGCGATCGCTATCTTACTCAGCACTCGCCTGATCTTGTTTTTACCGCCTGGCGGCACGATCAGCACTGCGACCATCAGGCAACCGCAAATATTGTCCGCCACTGCCTACAGTCCTGGCGAAAGCCACCGCGCCAGCTTGCTTACGCCATCTGGGGAAGCGCTAATGCTGGACTGGCGAACCTTCCATTAGGAGAAACCGGCTGGCGACTAGATATTCACACCGTCCAAGCGCTCAAACGCCATGCCGTAATGGCTCACCAGTCACAAACAACAGATTTGATTGCAGACGACCCCGACGGCTTCTGCTTAACGCCTACAATGCTCAACAACTTAATACAGCCCTGGGAAACCTACCTGGAGACTACACCATGTCATCATCTCAGCCTCTGAACGACTCGTCTATCAACCCGACAAAAACCCCAGCAACCAGCCTATCAACGTCGCCCGAGTATTTCGAGAGAATGTACGCGGCTGACATCGATCCTTGGGATTTTGAGACAAGTCCATACGAAAAAGACAAGTACGCCGCAACGATGGCGGCTCTCCCCAAACAGCGCTACCAATCTGCTTTTGAAATTGGTGGTTCTATCGGCGTTCTTACTCAAATGCTCTCAGCTCGCTGTCAGTCGTTGCTGTCAGTTGACGTTTCCGAGCGAGCGCAGGCTAAGGCTAGGGAGCGCTGTCAGCAGATATCGCAAGTTGAGTTTCAGGTGATGCAGGTTCCCCACCAGTATCCCAATCGCATGTTCGATCTTACGTTGGTCTCGGAAGTTGGCTACTACTGGGGAGACCAAGATTTTCCAAAAGCCCAGCAGCAAATCGCCGACCATCTAGAACCGGGGGGGCATCTACTGCTCGTTCACTGGACGCCGTTTGTAGAAGAATATCCACGTACGGGCGATAGCGTTCACGAAGCTTTTCTACAGCAGGTAGGGACTTTCTACCGATCACTGTCGAGTAAAAAAGAAGAGCGGTATCGCCTGGACCTGCTGGAGCGTTTGCCTTAAAAGACGGGGGTCGTTCAGCTCTTGATTTGACGCGCATTCTGCCTGCTGCCGAATAACCTGTAGTCGCGCCCTGAGATACATATTTGCTCGACTAATCTCTATCGTGGCATCAGAGAATATTTGTCTATCCATGTACTGGCGCTGACGGACGGTGAGTGATTCTAGCAAGAGGCCGAAAGTGGGAGCCTGCTCAAGCTCCTGTCTCAAGCACGATTGTGTTAACCCAAGTCTTTTGGCAAGCAGCAGAGCCGTTTGCTCATAGCGGCGCACGCTAAAGTTTTTAACTTCGTGCAGCGCGGACCAGATCTGTCGCAGCTGTTGTCGTAGACGAATGCGTGCTTCGGTAATTTGAGGCGTTTCTACTAAAACTACCTGATGCGCTTGGCTTGTATGCGCTAATTCTTCTAACCGTTCGGCTAAGCCTCCGGTTGCTCTACCGTCACGTCTAGCGCTAGTGAGCACGCGCACATCTGGGCTATGCCGAATCTTCGCATCAAATAGCTTTAGACGCTGGTAGAGCGCAACGTCTTCTTCATCTTTTACAAGGGGCATTCCGCCGATGCATCCATATACCGTGGCAAGCACTGCCATATTAGCGCCGTAGTATTGGCAGTGCCGGGGCCAGCAGTCATGGGACTGCGGGTCAAGTAGGCACTCTATCTGAGAAGCCAGGTAGCCATGGCCTAGAAGTCGTAAGAAATAGAGCGAGATCTTTGCATTGATGTCTAAAGCGGCCGATCTATGAGTAATGATGCGCCCACCCACCGCATCTACACCTCTCTCGAATTCGCTGATTAGAGTGCTGATCCAGTTTGACGCAACTTCTGTATCGCCATCAGTAGAGGCAATGATCCGACCGTTTGCGCCAATGCTATCGAGTCGTCGATAGGCCTCGTGCATTATCATTTGGCGAGCCTTCCCAATGCAAGCCTCTGATTTTGGCAGCACAACCTCTATCGTATGGAGCCGAAGTGCCGGATATAGTTGGCCAAGCTTGTCTAAGACTGTAACTGTATCGTCTGTACAGTTGTTGGCCAGTACTAAAATCTCGTAACTGTCGAAGTCGACAGGCGCGCCAGCGCTATCAACCTGATGAGCCAAAGCGTCAATTACCGCCGGTAAGTTTTCACCTTCGTTACGAACGGGGATAATCACGCACACTTTGCAGGACGGTAGCGGTGATTCTGACGTCAAAGGAGGTAGGTGGGAAGCCGATAGCGGTAGGGGTAGAGGCGATCGCAACGATGGTGTTAAAGATATCTGCATCTCTGGCTGAAAGCGTACTTGCACAGAGGAACGCAGAGCGTCTGTGGCTAAATCTTGAATAGAATCGTGATTAGAGAGATTGCAAGCAACATCAGCAGTCTGCGTAGACAGTGAAAGAAATGGATCGTGCACTAGGAAAGGATCCTTTAAGAGGCATTCCTCGATTCTCACGACTTTCTATGCTTTATTCCTCTCTACAAGGAGGTGTATAAAACAGCAAACAGGGTAGAGAAAGACAACAGAATCACGAAAAAATTTTATTTTGATTCAAGTCTCTCCTGTAGGTAGAGATTGCTTGCTCATAGAGCGTTCTATACTCAACCCCAAGAACTAGAAAAAACAAAACGCCCTATGAAGATTGCAGTTGTTGGGCTATTGCATAATCCCATCGCCCAGCCTTTTGCTGGCGGTATGGAGTCTCACACTTGGTGGCTAGCAAAAAGACTAATCGATAGAGGGCATCAGGTTACGCTGTTTGCCAGTGGAGACTCTGATCCTAGCTTAGGGCTAGCCCCCTGTAACATCAGCGCACTAGCAATGCATCCTCCCAGGCAAACTGAGCTAGAGCGATACAGCTGCAACAAGCAGGCATACAACAACGTGATTCGTCAGCTTCAGCAGGGCAGCTTCGATATTATTCACAACAACGCACTCTACCCGTTTTTGTTGTCGAAAGCTAACGAGCTACCAGCGCCTATGTTGAGCGTTATCCACGCAACCCCCTACGAAGCTTTAGTGAGCGCACTTCGAGCGGCGGTGGCGCAAGATATAGCACAAAAGCTGAAGGCTGTAGTCGTTTCGGGCAGCTTAGCCAATGAGTGGAAAGACATCATGCCGCTAGACGTGGTGTACAACGGTATTGATGTAGATAGCTGGCCTTTCGCGCCGGAAGCGCCTACAGCTCAAGCACTTTGGTACGGACGAATAGTACCTGAGAAGGCACCTCACCTTGCCGTTGAGGCCGCGCTGAAGGCTAAATACGATATTAACGTTGCTGGCCCTATTAGTGATGAGCAGTACTTCAAAGAGAAACTAGAACCTCTTCTGGCAAATGACCGCGTTCACTATCTAGGTCATCTCTCTCACCAAGAGATTCAGCGAGCACTTTCCCAGGCGAGCGTATTTGTAAATACGCCCCGGTGGCAAGAGCCGTATGGCATTGTCTATGCGGAGGCGCTTGCTTCCGGGACACCCGTAGCTGCCTTTGCTAGAGGCGCAGCAGAAGAGATTTTGACCGAACGCTGTGGTGTTACGGTCAAGGGAGAAAGTGTTGAACAGCTCGCTGCGGCTATTCAGGCTGCGGCTACGCTCTCTCGAAAGGACTGTCGTTCTAGAGCTGAGTCTTTTTGCAATATCGACAGCATGATCGACAGCTACGAGCGGATATATCACCAGCTGCTGCGACGGCAAAGCTCCTTGAAAGCAGCGTCAGCAGAAGCATTTAACCAGCGCTCAATAAGTTGCCCTACTCCAAGTTCGGTTTCCGTTGGTGTAGAGGCTTTAGGTAGCATAAGGGAAGCCTTCTAGCGACGATATCAGGCACAATAGGCGGTATGGCAGATTACACTACACCGGTTAGGAGATCGCTGTCTGTGTAATCTCCCTATCAATGCATCTCCTTTATAATTTGGCGTAGGTTTACTTTGAGTAGGTCGACGCTTTTTGGTGGGATAGGAACGGATGAGTGCGATCGCGTTTTTCGGTGCAATAGAAACTGGTCTACTGTATGGCTTTCTTAGCCTTGGCGTCTATCTCTCTTTTCGCGTACTCGACTTTCCCGACCTGACGGTAGACGGCAGCTTTCCGCTGGGCGCAGCCGTTGTAGGCGTACTGATTTCTGTAGGCGTCAATCCTTTTATCGCCACAGCGATCGCGGTCTTAGCGGGCTGCGGGGCCGGGCTATGCACAGCGGTTTTGAGCGTACGGTTTGGCATTTTGAATCTGCTGGCAAGCATCCTCACGATGATCGCCCTGTACTCAATTAACCTGCGGATTATGGGTAAGCCTAATCTGTCGCTGCTCAATCAGCCGACGGTTTTGGAACCCTTCGAGAATTTACTTAGTGGCCTGCCTAGCTATCTGATAACGCCGCTGGTATTACTCATCGGCCTTGTGTTAGCTAAGCTACTGGTCGATTATTTCTTAAATTCGCAGATGGGGTTGGCCATGCGAGCGACCGGGATGAATCCGGTGATGGCGCAGGCGCAGGGAATTGAGACAGACCAGCTGGTTTTGCTAGGCATGGCGCTAAGCAATGGGCTAGCGGCCTTATCTGGCGCGCTGTTTGCGCAGGTTTATGGGTTTGCAGATGTGACGCTGGGCGTGGGTACTGTGGTGGTGGGGCTGGCAACGGTGATTTTGGGGGAGGCGCTGCTGCCTTCTAGCCGTGTGGTGCTAGCGACGCTGGCAGTAGTGAGCGGATCGGTGCTGTATCGAATTGCGATCGCACTTGCTCTAAACGCAGATTTTCTCGGCTTCCAGGCTCAAGATCTCAACCTGGTCACCGCTATTTTGGTCGTGCTAGCACTCACACTGCCCAAGTCTCGCTTTGCTAAGCGACTGAAGAAGAGGCGCTAGCCAATTACGCGTCTTAGCCAGGCAAATCGAGACAATATCAGATAGTCGAACAGCAGCACGGCGACGAGCGAAACGCCTACCAGCGGAAAAATAAACCCTAAGACAGCCACAATCACAAGGGGAGTTTTCCAATGTTGCACATAGGGAGGCATTGGCGGCGCGCCCAAAATGCCTGCACCTTTTGGCCGACGCTGCCACCACATTACGATGCCTGTCATCGATAGCAACATCGTCACTAGCGCCGCAAACAGCATCAGCAGCTGATTAGGCAGGCCAAAGTACTTTCCCATATGGATAGAAACGCCCATTTCTACCGCTTTAGGCACTATCCCATAGTCTTTCCATCCCACCCTGGCCAACAGTTCACCGCTGTATTGGTCCATGTGCATCGTCACCTCTTGCTTTGGATCGTTGGGAAACGCCGAGACGGTGTACACGCCTGTTTCTTCCTTGGGAAACGCGACGCTAAATCCCGCAGGGGCCCCTTCCCGAATCGCGAGGGCAACCACCTGGTCAAACACAGCGTTTGCCCCGCTTGCCACGTTACCTTGACTGACAACCAACGAGGCCTTCGGCACGCCCGATGCCAGTGGAACGCTAGATAGAGGTATGGGCATCTGCTCAGCGGCCCAGGGCACAAAGAGATCTCCTTGCGCATTGAGAGAGCCGGTTACCACAGTAGACTGAGGTACGTCATCCCACATCTTATCGGGAAATCGGCCCCACACCTGAGCGAAGGTATCACCCCAAAAGCCAGTCCAGGGGAGTCCTGTCAAAATCAAGAAGCCGATAAGCACTACGCCATAGAAGCCCGGAACCGCGTGCAGATCGCGCCAGAATATTCTCCTGTTTTTACTCCACAGTCTGGGAATTAGCGTTCCCATAAGAGAGATTCTTTTTCTGGGAAACCATAGATAAACGCCAGATATTAACAGTACCAGCGCCCAACAGGCCGCTAATTCTACAAGATAGTCTCCCCAGCTGCCAATGAGCAGGTCTCCGTGGATCTTGCGTGCGATCGCCTGAAGGTTTCTCTCCTCATCGCGCACGCCTAGCACCTCACCCACATAAGGATCCACAAACACCGCCAAGGTTTTAGCATCTAGCCGTTTCAACAATCACTTCGGCGCTGCGCTCAGCTTCTAGCGTAGGCAAAAACTTAGTCACTGTAGCCGTTGGGTAAGCCAGCTGAGCTACCTTCACCTGTTCTGAGTAAGGTAGCGCTACTGCGGCAGTAGCCGGTTGTACAAACAACAGACTGCGATACATCGCTACGTCGAGCTGTGGTTTGAACAGATAGAAATTCTAAACAAACGTTTCGATCAGCTCATGCACGCAGATATTCATACGCAGATATTCATACGCAGATATTGACCACCGGTCATTTGCACTGCGTTGAAGCAATAGGCTACTGTCCATAGGCTGTACTGCTAAAGCTGTTCAACAAAAGTCGTCCAAAAATTGTTCATTAGAGTTGTTCTATGACCCTTGATTCTATGACACCTGAGGTCTCTGATAAGCCGACGAAGAGAAAGCTGTTTTCCTTTGGGGTTGGCGCACACGGTGTGGTGGCGGTTGGCGTCACAGCGCACGGCATTGTCTCCGTTGGCATCATTTCCCACGGCATCGTCTCCATTGGCGTTATCTCAATGGGCGTATTTTCAGCCGGGTTAGTATCTATGGGTGTGCTGGCCGCAGGCGCAGTATCTATGGGCATTATGGCCGTTGGCCCTTCCAGCATGGAAATGACCCACGAAGGGCATGACATGGGCCAGGTAGACCACGACAAAATGAATCACTAGATGTGGCGTCAGTTTAGCTAGGCGGAAGGGGATTAGTGATGGAAGGGGATGGTTAATAGGGGACTGAGTGCGATCGCGATCGCCCCCTTCTGCCACAGCGTCCACGAGCTGCCTGTAAACCCACTTGCAGACTCATCGAGCAGCAGCGCATCGATCCGCTGTGCTAGCCGACTTCGAGGAGCCGCGCAGCTGAACCCGGCGCAAACCGCCTCTGTCGCCATCAGCGGCGCGGTAATGACACTCATCAAAGACTCCGCCAGCACCAGCGAATCCACATTCCGAGCCGCCCACCTGTCGGCCCGCACTTCCCGCAGCAGCAGCAGTTCCTGCCATAGCGCCTCAGTGAACGGTAGCCACCCTGTCAGCCGTCGCAGCCCACCTAGCCAAAAGAACCAAAAAGTGTCGCGATAGTAGGCGTGACCCATCTCATGCGCTAGCACCGCTTCCAAATGCTCTTCATCCAAATGAGCAAGCAGCCCCCGACTCACCACCAGCTCCGATGGCCACACCCCCACCTGCGCACTAAACACAGTAGGCACATCTATCACGCGCCCTACCGAACGGACCTGCATGGCTTTAATCAAGGTCTTGGGGCTGCGGTGAACCTCACGCAGTGCTCTGTGAGCCAGCCAAACCAAACGCAGCCACAGACCTAAGCCAACCAGCACAAACGCTAAAGACAGGCCGTAGCTGAGCGTTCCTTCCCAGACGTGAGGCGTGCCACCAACGCCCATCGCCAAAATAGATACTGCCGTTGCTAGCAGCAATAAGGGAGGTACTACAAAAGCAGTCAGTGCCAGGTGCCATCGCGTTTGCCAGCAGTGGCTTATTCCAACTTGGCGATACAGCAATCGGCCCGTCACTGCGGCGACGACTGCTATCCCAATCATGTGCAGGTGCATCATGGCTATAAATCTCTCGCATCGCGAACGGCCTGAATTTTCTGGGCGATTTCGTCGAGTTGAGCCAGGCTGCTATCGTCTAGCGTATCGGCAAAAGCAGCCACAATTTCAGGGCTACCCACCGCTAAGAAACGATGCAGCTGCTCGCGTGCTTTCAAGATAGTTGCCTGCTGCTGTGAAACCGTTGGTCGCCAGATATGGACCCGGTCTTTCCGGCTACAGGTCACCCAACCTTTCTTTTCCAGGCGCTTCAGCACTGTTGATACCGAAGAGTAGGTCAGCTCGCGGTCGATATCAGTCAAAATCTGCTGATGAATAGCAGTAGCCGACGTTGCCCCTAGCTGCCACAGAATTTCAACAATCTCAGTCTCAAGGGGACCCAGTGACATTTTACTGGGCTTGTAGGGCGGAAAATCAACCATCGCAATGCGCTCTTAGCGTCAGGTTTTAACTCTACTACCAAATGCAAATAGGAAAATTGACAGCCAGTCGAGTGGCTGTGTCTTTCCTAACTATGGCATTCTAGCTACGGCACCTTGTTAATCTCTAATACAATGCTTTCTTCACAAAAATTAAAAATATTCCTTTGGAGCCATCTCAATAGGTCGATTTCAGCTGAAAATTAGTAAAGTCTTAACCTTCTACTCCACAGTCGTGGATGGCGACCTATGTCCGCACCAAACGGTGTCATGATGCAATTCTTCCACTGGTACAACGCACCGGATGGCGAACTGTGGAAAGAGCTGACAGAAAAGGCTGAAGCGCTCTCAGAAGCGGGATTTACTTCTTTATGGCTGCCCCCTGCATACAAAGGTCAAGCGGGCGGTTATGACACTGGCTACGGCGTTTACGACATGTACGACCTTGGTGAGTTCGATCAAAAGGGTTCTGTGCGCACGAAGTACGGCACCAAAGATGAATACGTTGAAGCGATCAAAGCAGCGCAGAGCGTTGGCATGGAAGTCTACGCTGATGTGGTTCTAAACCACAAGCTCGGTGCCGATACAGAAGAAGAGTTCAAAGCGACGCCGTATTCGCCTGACAACCGCAACGAAGCTATTGGAGATGAAGTCACTATTAAAGCCTGGACAAACTTCACCTTTCCAGGTCGCCAGGGCAAATATTCTGACCTCGAGTGGCACTGGTGGCACTTTAACGCAGTCGACTACAACGCCTACGAGAAAGGTGAATTTGAAGCGATCTATCTATTTGAAGGTAAGAGGTTCGACCAACAGGTTGACATGGAGAAAGGTGGGTTTGATTACCTCATGGGCTGCGACCTAGACCTCGAACATCCAGAAGTTCGTGAAGATCTGCTGCGCTGGGGTGAGTGGTATGTCGATACGACCAATATTGACGGCTTTCGCTTCGATGCAGTCAAGCACGTACAGGCAGGCTTCTTTCCCGATTGGCTTCAGCGCACGCGCAAGTACAGCGGCAAGCGCCTGTTTGCAGTGGGTGAATACTGGTCTTACGAGATTGAAGCGCTGCATCACTTCATTGACATTACGGGTGGAGACGTTGCCTTGTTCGACGCGCCGCTGCATTACAACTTCAGCGAAGCGAGCAAAGCGGGCAATGCCTACGACATGCGCACCATCTTTGACAATTCACTGGTGCAAGACCAGCCAACCCTCGCCGTTACCCTGGTTGATAACCACGACTCTCAACCGCTCCAGTCTCTAGAGTCTGTTGTAGAGCCCTGGTTCAAACCGATCGCCTATGCGCTAATTTTGCTAAGACGCGAAGGCTACCCTTGCGTTTTTTATGCCGATTACTATGGTGCGCACTACGAAGACAGTGGCAACGACGGCGGCGACTACGAGATCTGGCTCGACAGTCATCAGTGGCTAATCGACAAGTTTTTGACCGCCCGACGCCAGTACGCCTACGGCGAACAGTACGACTACTTTGATCATGCGAATACCATCGGGTGGACTCGCCTCGGGACTGAGGAGTTTCCAGGTGGTATGGCTGTGGTTGTCAGTAACGGTGACGATGGCGAGAAGTGGATGGAAATTGGTCAAGCTAACAAAACATACGTGGACCTGACCGAGCACATCAGTGAACCTGTCACCACAAACGAAGAGGGCTGGGCCCACTTCCGCTGCGAAGCAGGATCTGTATCTGTATGGGTGCCTCAATCGTAAGTTCAACTCATTGACGCTCATAGATACCGTGGACCGAGACCTGAAGAGGTCACTTCGGCCCACGGTATTGACATGTCAAAATGAGATATTAAGTGAAGGTGAATAGCCGCATGTCTGTGAAGAATCCAAAGAAGCAGCCTGGTTTCAAGAAGCCAATTAACGAAACGTCGCCAGCGCGTAAGACGTTGAATGAAGGCAGAGAGGAACAGGCTATTCACAGGCGGCCGCTGTTGGCGCTGGTGCGGTATTACGCGCCGCAGAGCATCCATCGCGTTGTTATTGGAGCGGCTCGGAAGCTAGGACAGATATGGTCTGTCAACGGGGGCGAGTGGAACTGGTTAGACGAAAAGCCACTGCCGCTCAAGCTGCTTAACCGCAGCCTATGGAAAGGTGCAAATCCTTCGCTTAGCTACTACATCATGCTGTTTATTTCAGGTGTGATTGCGGCGCTTGGATTACTGGCAGGAAGCACAGCTGCTATTATTGGCGCGATGATTGTGGCACCGCTGATGGGCCCGATTGTGGCAATGGCTTTTGCCATTACGATGAACAACAAACGGCTCCTAAAACAATCGGGACTTTCTGTTCTCACGGGCTCGCTGCTCACGATTTTGACAGCCTATGTCATCTGTGAAATTTTGGGCATCACGACGATGAACGATGAGATTTTGCAGCGTACGCAGCCGACGCTGATTGATTTAGTCATTGGTCTTGCTGCGGGGGCCGCAGGTTCGTTTGCTAAGACGAGAAGAGAGATTGCCGACGCACTGCCGGGGGTTGCGATCGCAGTTGCTCTTGTCCCGCCGCTCAGCGTCATCGGCATTGGCCTAGCACTTGGCTCTCAGTCAATCACAGTCGGCTCCTCGCTACTGTTTCTCACAAACCTAGGAGGCATTATTCTCAGCAGTGGCCTTGTCTTTATCTGGCAAGACTACGGCTCTGTTCGCCGAGCTAAAAAAGGACTCACTGCCTCTACCATTATGGTTATGCTGCTGGGAATCCCGCTTGGCTTTTCTATGCGCGACCTCATCATTGAAGAAAAAACGCGATCGCTTGTCAGCAACTTAGTAAGACTCGAAACCTATACTTTCAAAGATGCAGACATCCGTAGGCTCAGCGTGAACTCCAAAGGCAAAGATCTACAGGTCAGCATGGAAGTCGCTGCCCCTTCAGCCAGTATTTCAGCTGAGCAAATTCGCATGGTACACGCGTTTCTAGAAGATGAGCTAGAGCGCTCTATATCGTTAAATGTCAGCATCTTTCCTGTTCAAGAGTACTCTGTTCAGCAAGAAGCGATTCAAAATGTCGGACGATATAGTTATTAGCGCTCACGCACATAAACAAAAGCAAGAGTTGTCTCAGCACGCTCACGCCTAGGCCAAAGGCTGTTGCTTAATGGATGTAACAAAGGTCACAACTGCGATCTGTATGCCGCAGGCTCACCATACATCGGTATTCCTATCGTCTGAGGAGTCAAGATCAGCTGACGGCGATATATGCTCAGCCAGCCTTCAGCTTTAAAGTCGCGCAGCAGTCGGGTGACCGTCACACGAGTCGTGCCTATTATGGTTGCCAGCTGATGATGTGTAAGCCGAACCTTAATTCTTACGCCATTTGGACCAACCTGACCGAAGTCTTGAGCCAGCTGCACAAGTAGGCTCCGCAAACGGTCGGTCACTAGCCGCTTCCCTGAGAATGCCAGCCAGGCTTCCGACTGCTGTAGCCGTCTGACCAGCTGAGGGAGCAGCGCAGCTGAGAGCGCTGAGGACGCTTCAATCTCAGCCAAAGAAAGTGGCAGCAAATCAGTATCGCTCAGGGCTGTTGCCCAGTAGGGATGCAGATGGGTGAGCGAGGCGCCAAACGCCATAGTAGGGCCACACAGACCAACAATTGTCTCGTTGCCATCGGGATGAATGGTGTGCAGCTGCACCATGCCCCGGCAGATGATGTACAGGTGGTTGGGCTGTAAAGGAATGGTCAGCCCGGCTGCGTAGTTAGCGAGCGATCGCTCCTGATACAGCTGCTTTAAATGATCAGCATGATCAACAGATGGAGTGGGTTTAGAAGGCGTCTCGGATTGAGTAAAAGCTGTCAAAGACAAAACAAATTGGTCCCAAATATCTTCCGGTGTTCAAAAAGCATCATCAGGGATTGGTGTTAACCCAAAAGAAAGAAGAGGTTAACAGAACATCAAAATTTGGTAGTTTTGCCGACAGAATTAGTGTCGTGATCGCTACATTTAGCTGACTGGCACGAGCTGACGCACGTCAGTCACTTGCCCAGTTACCGCTGCTGATACCACCATCGCCGGACTCATGAGCAGCGTTCGCCCCGAAGACGAGCCCTGCCGACCCTTAAAGTTGCGATTGGAAGACGACGCACTAATTTGCGTTCCTTCTAGCTTGTCCGGGTTCATCGCTAGGCACATAGAGCAACCCGGCTCGCGCCACTCAAACCCAGCGGCTTCAAATATTTTATCGAGACCTTCGGCTTCAGCTTCTACTTTCACCCGCTCAGAGCCAGGCACTACAAAAGCCTTGACGCCTGCTGCCACGTGCCGACCCTGAGCGACTCTGGCGGCTTCTTGCAGATCACTCAGTCGACCATTCGTACAGCTACCGATAAAGCAAACGTCAATCTTTGTGCCTTCAATCTGCTGCCCCGGAGACAGCTGCATGTACCGGTAGGCTTCTTCGGCAATCGGCCGCTCGTCTTCTGGCATCATCTCTGGTGTGGGGATCGATTCGTTTACGCCGATGCCTTGCCCGGGTGTAATACCCCAAGTGATTGTCGGTGCAATATCAGCCGTGTCAAATTTCACCACGTCGTCGTAGTCCGCGTCCGCGTTGCTGCGCAGGCTCTCCCACCAGGCGATCGCTGCGTCCCACTGCTGAGCTTTAGGCGCAAAGTCACGGCCCTTAATGTAGTCGTAAGTCGTCTGGTCAGGGTTTACATACCCGCACCGCGCGCCGCCCTCAATCGACATATTGCACAGGGTCATCCGCCCTTCCATCGACAGGCTCTCAATGGCCGTTCCCCCAAATTCGTAGGCATAGCCTACCCCGCCTTTCACACCCAGCTTACGGATGATATGCAGAATGATATCTTTGGCATACACGCCTTCGGGCAGCTCACCGTTCACTTCAACGCGGCGGACTTTGAGCTTGGCGAGCGCCAGGGTTTGAGACGCGAGGACGTCGCGCACTTGGCTGGTACCAATGCCGAATGCGATCGCGCCAAAAGCCCCATGAGTAGACGTATGGCTATCACCGCAGGCAATCGTCATCCCCGGCTGCGTCAGCCCCTGCTCCGGCGCAATCACATGAACAATGCCTTGATTGCCCGAACCCACATTAAAAAAGCGAATCCCGTGTGCCTCCGTGTTCGCCTCTAGCGCCGCCATCATCTTCTCGGCCATCGGGTCGGCAAAAGGCCGCGACTGGTCTTCAGTCGGCACAATATGATCCACCGTCGCCACCGTGCGATTGGGATACATCACCTTCAGATTGCGCTCATTGAGCATGGCAAATGCTTGGGGGCTTGTCACCTCATGAATCAGATGCAGGCCGATGAATAGCTGCGTCTGCCCGGAGGGCAATGTGCCTACGGTGTGTGCGTCCCAAACTTTATCGAAAAGGGTGCCTTTGCTCATAGCGATACGCGGTGTCGTAAATCAGTTATCTATAATAGACCATGGTCTTGGAATCAAAGCAGCTTCACCTACTGACGCAACGCATCGCCACCTCAACATAGCCATCTCAACCGTCCGCTCTTATTCCTTGACTATTTACTTGTTTCTTTGCTATTTACCTGCTGTCTACAGTCGTCTTTCCTCGCTCATAAGCTTGGTCGAACAAATCCTTCAGCTGAGCGTGCGTTCCTTGAATAGGCGATACGACGGCTTTCCCCCATTCTAAGTATTCGTTGATGCGAGTCATCGGCCAACCGTCCGGTGGAGCGGTAACAATGTCTCGCACGTTTGAGATTTTGTCGGCGAGCTTCACGAGTTTGGCGCGATCGCTCAAGTGAGGCGCGTGTTCAATCTGTAGCTGCTTTCGCTCAGCTTTAGGCAGAGACTTATCGTCTGTCACCTCGGCTACCACACTGCGCACTACCGGGCCGAAGTGCTGTTCTAGCTCTTCAAAAGTCGTATCGGTATCTTCTACCGTGTCGTGTAGCAGCGCCGCTATCAGCACGACTTCATCCGTCACGCCCGCCTCGTTGAGCAAAATATCTGCTACCGCAATCGGATGATTGATGTAGGGCGTTTGGTGACTGTCTTTACGCCGCTGATCGCGGTGCTTTTGGGCTGCAAAGTGCAAAGCTCGTAGAAAATCAGAGCCCATCACCTTGGATGTCTCCCAGCGAGAAGTGAGAACGGTTTCAGAAGAATTCATAAAATTGGCAAACCAGACAAATGAGAGCCACCATCAAATAAATATACAAATAAGCCAGCTGGTTAACTAATGTTAAGTTCGCATAGGTACAAAAAACGCTGTAAAGACAACCTTTCAGGCGGTTTCAGGCCAGAACGTATTGATTTTGGTTGATTAATCTTTCATCTGAAACTGATAGTTCTCTAGAAGATCAGGTCAAGATACTTATATAGCAACCTTGCGAACGTTACAGAAGTACTTGCCCCTTATTACTTCTTGAAACTTACGCCAAGCTTGATGATATGCCCGACGACAGACCTTAGAGCATCCGAAAGACAGTCACCATAGCCCCTCGACTTCTTTAGGCTTGTTAAGTATGACCTCATTTCAAATCTGTTACTTACGGCTGCTGTCAACATCTATCACTACAAAAATCGTCAGACCCTCATACGCAACTTACTATGCCAGCTACTACCCCAACCAAAACAAAGCCCTCTACTCAAACGCTCAAAACATCAGTGGCTAAGTCTAAAGTTCTCGAAGTCACTGAGACTAATAGTAAAGACCAAAGCACTCCAGCTCCACGCGTCGTAGCCGCTGTGAAAGAAGTCGCACTTAGCCAAGACACAAAACAGTCAGAAACAACCGATAAAACAGCCGCGAAGAGAATGGTTCAGCTTGCTGATCAATGGCGCAACTGCCACAAGCCTCACCGCATTTAGCTTATCGCTAAGCGACTGGCGGGTAAACGCATCTAGCGCACTGTAGGGCTCGGATCATCTCCGAGCCCTTCCTTGTTTCCCACTGTCCTATCCTTGTAGCGTTTTTCTCACTCAACCTTACAAGACGCCTTTAGAGCTTGGAATTGTACCTGCCCGCCGTGGGTCTACTTCGGTCGCCATGCGCATTGATCGAGCAAATGCCTTGAACGTCGCCTCCACAATGTGATGAGAGTTGAGTCCGTCTAGCTGACGCACGTGCAGCGTCATTTGCGCGTGGTTCACGATTGCTACGAAGAACTCGCGCACTAGCTGCGTATCGTAAGAACCGACCCGCTGAGTTGGAATATCTAGCCCGTAGCTCAGATGCGGCCTGCCAGAGAAGTCGAGAGAAATTTGCACCAGAGCTTCGTCTAGCGGGGCGATGAAGTGTCCAAATCGGGTAATGCCTTTGCGATCGCCTAGCGCCTCTTTCAACGCCATTCCCAGTGTAATTCCTACATCCTCATTGGTATGGTGGTCGTCAATTTCAATATCGCCCGTTGCTCGCACCTCAAGGTCAAACAAACCGTGAGAGGAAATCTGGTGCAGCATATGGTCCAAAAACGGAATGCCTGTGTCCGCCGTACATTTCCCTGTTCCGTCTACATTTAGCGTCACCTGCACATCTGTTTCCTTCGTTGTCCGGCTAACCGAAGCAACCCGGCCTGTCAGCGTTGGCGGTGTGTTTTCAATCGGCGTCATTGTTGTAGCAGAAGCAGAACTTGTAGCGACTGAGTGAGTACTAGAAACCATAGCTTGTAAGATAAATGTCCAACTCTAGAAAAGTCAGCACATAGAGTAACGCTTTAATTCTACGACTTTCGACGCAGCCGTCTAGAAGTCAGCAGGGTTCGATAGGCAAGATACCTACCCTACGGATCTTTCGCATCGTATTGAATCTTTGCGAGAGAAAACGCATAATAGGCCCAGGAGATGCCTGTTTAGCGAGGATAAGTTCCGTGTCTATTAGTGAACTCAACCACTTCATGACCTACGTACTAGACGGCTGGTTTCTCTTCAGCGCCGGATCTGTCAGTATTGGCTTCGTTTCGTTTGTCTCTAAGCGCATCCAAGCAGATCTCGCGGCAGAAGCTTTGGCGCTTACCCAGTCTGAATCAGACGCTGCTGTGGAGACAGACGAAGTGGAAGCAGCCAGACTCAAAGAGGTGGCCGCTGTTTCTGAGGAGCTAGCCAAAACAAAAACTAAGCAGTCCGACACATCTTCTGTTTCGGTTTCTACTTAGGTAGGAAATATTATTCAGATGTCTCCTGCTGACTGGGTCGATACGGTTTCCCAGCTTGGCTGCTCGAACCAGTCCTGTAAGAAAGCGCTCAGCAGCTGAATTTTGGTGGAAAGATGGCGGTTGGCAGCGTAGCAAAGCCGAGCCGTTAGCGGCGTTGGGTAGTAGTCGCACAAGATAGACGTCAAATCGCCCGATTTTAGAGCGTCACCTACGATGAACGTGGGCAGTAGCGCAATGCCGACACCTGCGATCGCGCCTTCTCTCAACACCTCACCATTGTTGGAATAGCACCGACACTGAATCGGCACCGTATATTTCTTGTCGGGGCCTATCAAATGCCACTTACTGCCTGTTGCTAGGTGACCGTATCTTAAGCATTGATGCTGACGTAAATCGTCCGGATGAGCTGGTGTGCCCTGTTCTTTTAGATAGTTAGGTGCGGCGCAGAGGACGCGATGAATAGGTGCGATCGCATGACTAATCAAAGTCTCTTCTGCGGTCTCTTCCGCAATTCGTAGCGTTACATCAAAGCCTTCTTCGATCAGGTCAACGAAGCGATCGCTTAGCGTCATTTGCACCTGGATATCGGGGTAGCGGTGCATGAAGTGTGCGATCGCCTCAGCCAAATGCATTGTCCCAAACGACATCGGCGCATTTATCCGTAGCGTCCCCTTCGGCTCAGCCTGCATCTGCGACACCGACAGCTCCGCCGCCTTCACCTCCGCCAAAATATCCACACAGCGCTCATAGTAAGCCCGCCCCATATCCGTTGGGCTCACTCGCCGCGTCGTCCGCTGCAACAGCTGCACCCCTAGATCCTTCTCTAGCTGAGCTACCAGCTTATTTACCACCGAGCGCGACTGGTCCATCTGCCTGCCCGCCGCTGCAAACCCACTGTGGTTCACCACCTCCACAAAAGCGCGCATACTCTCCAACTTATCCACAGCATCCTCTCGATTTAACCTTCGCTAACTGTATCTAATTTAAAGACAATTTGACTATAAAATAGACTATTGTTATTTATTTAGAGTCAATGCACAATAGAAACAAGCAAACCTCTGGAGGTAAAGACCACACATGTTAGATATTCGCAAAGCAGAAGATCGTGGCGTTTCCAAATTTAACTGGCTAGACAGCCAGCACACCTTTTCCTTCGGTGGCTACATGGACCCGCGTAACATGGGCTTCAGCGACCTACGCGTCATCAACGAAGACCGCGTCGTCCCTGGTGCAGGCTTTGGCACTCATGGCCACCGCGATATGGAAATCATTTCCTACGTCATCGAAGGCGAACTCGGTCACCGCGATAGCATGGGCACCGGCTCCGTCATTCGTCCTGGTGACGTGCAGCGCCTGAGCGCCGGTACTGGCATCATGCACAGTGAAATGAACGCCTCAGAAGACAATCCCGTTCACTTCCTGCAAATCTGGATCTTGCCCGAGAAAAAAGGCATCGAGCCCAGCTACGAGCAAAAGCACTTCGCCCCCGACACCCGGCAAGACCAGTGGCGATTAGTCGGCTCTCGCGACGGCAGAGAAGGCTCCGTCACCATTCACCAAGACGTCAGCCTCTACGCAGCCACCCTCGCGCAAGGCAAGCGCCTCACCTACGATCTAGCAGCCCACCGCAAAGCCTGGCTCCAAATCGTCAAAGGCTCCCTCCAGCTAGACGGCCAAACTCTCAACGCTGGAGACGGCATTGCCTTCGCCGACCTCGACTCTCTCTCAGTCATCGGTAGCGCAGACAACACCGAAATTCTGTTGTTTGATCTAGCAGCATAAAAGCAAGATAAACAGTTTCTCACGGCAGAGTCAATCTCTGCTGTGGAAAACTGTTTATCTCAGTCAGACATGGCATAAATATAGAACCGCTTAACTTTGAGATTCGACGTGGCGTCTCTACTCTTGGTGTCTCTACTCTGCTTTCTCTCTTCTCTGAAGCTTTATGCGCTAGCCACCATAGCCTTTAATACCCTTCTAGCTCCCTCGTCACTCACTTTATCAGTAACAAACGCTTCTCCCAATCTCTTCGGCAATACAAAGCGAACTCTACCCTCTTTCACCTTTTTATCACTTCTCAAGGCGACCAAAATATCTTCGATGCTGATATTTGCAGGCAGCTCAGACGGCAGTTGTGTTTTCTCTAGCAGAACCTGCTGCCTCTGCGTCAGCTCAGCATTCCAAGCACTCTCATCCATCGCTTCAGCAATCTTTGCAGCTGTGACCATCCCAATCGCAACCGCTTCTCCATGATTAATTTCGCTGTAGCCGGTCAGGCTTTCCACCGCGTGACCGACAGTGTGCCCATAGTTCAAAATGGCGCGAATGCCAGCCTCTTTTACGTCCTGACTCACTACATCTGCCTTGGCCTGGCAGGAATGTGTCAGCATCGTTTGCAATAGCTGATCGCTTACTTTGTTGTAGTCGTCTAGCCGCTCAGCTGCTTCTAAAGCGTCAAACAGCGGCTCATCCCAAATCACGCCGTACTTGATAACCTCTGCAACGCCAGCGCGAAACTCTCGAATCGGCAAAGTCTCTAAGACAGTCGGGTCAATCAAGACCATGCGCGGCTGATGAAAAGCTCCGATGAGGTTCTTTCCTTTTGGATGGTTCACCCCTGTCTTGCCACCCATTGAGGCATCTACCATCGCCAGTAGAGATGTTGGCACCTGCACAACGGCAATGCCTCGAAGCCAGGTGGAGGCTGCAAAACCAGTCATATCGCCAACCACACCGCCCCCTAGCGCCACCATAGCAGAGCTGCGTTCTAGACGGTTTTCATAGGCAACATCGTGAATTTCCGCGATGGAGGCCATCGTTTTGTACTGTTCGCCTGCTGGCAGAATGCATTGGCATACGTCGTAGCCAGCCTGGGTTAGGGATGCGATCGCTCGCTCCCCATACGCATCAAACACAACCGGATTTGACACCACCAGCACCTTCTGCCCAGGCTTCACCAAAGGCTGGTCTTCAGCCGCTAGCCACGTCCCCAAATAATCAAGACCACCAGGTGCAATACGAATATCGTAAGAGTCTTGAGGAATGTTGACGCGGATTGTAGTCTTCATTGTGGGGGTGGTGGGGTGCTTTGTGCTTCAATAAGAAGGTGTTTACAATATAATTTTAGGTAACTTTAGGAGAAAACTATGGGCGGCGCAGTAATTTATGTTGTGTGGTTGGGTGCACTGTTCGGAGTAGCAATGGCTTTATACTTCGGGCTAAGCAAAGCAAAGATAATCTAAGCTCTACCACCAAAGTCAAACATTGAAACGGGACAGTGATACGACCAGCCAGAAGGTCTTCGCTGTCCCGTTTTTATGGCGTTTGCCTTATAGATTTGCGCTACAGATACTTATCTAGCAGCAGTCCTAGCTTCTTCTTCGTCGCTGCCGGAGCCGACTCCAAAGGCGTGATAATTGCAAACTTTAGCGCCGAATGCGCTTCCGACTCCGGTGGAGTCTCATTTAGCCGACGCACCACTTCTTTAATCACCCGCTGCGCATTCACCGCATTCTTCTGTAAGTTCCCAATTACCATCTCTACTGTCACGCTGTCGTGGTCGGGGTGCCAACAGTCGTAGTCGGTCACCATCGCCAGCGTCGCATAGGCAATCTCCGCCTCACGAGCCAGCTTCGCCTCGGGCAAGTTTGTCATTCCAATCACCGTCGCATCCCAGCTGCGGTACATATTTGACTCCGCCTTCGTCGAAAAAGCGGGCCCTTCCATACACACATAGGTGCCGCCTCGATGCAGCGTCACATCTTCTAACTGCTGACTTTCTACCGAATCTGCCAACACCTTTGCAAGGTTGTTGCAAACTGGGTCGCCAAACGAAATGTGACCCACAATGCCTTCACCAAAAAAGGTGGACACTCTATTCTTCGTGCGGTCAATAAACTGGTCGGGCACCACCATATCTACAGGCTTTGCTTCTGCTTTGAGCGAGCCGACGGCTGAAGCTGAAATTAAATACTCTACGCCCAGGCTTTTCATAGCGTAGATATTGGCCCTAAACGGTAGCTCTGAAGGCATGAGCGAATGACCGCGACCGTGCCTTGCTAAAAATGCGACCGGAACGCCTTCAATCTTTCCCACAACTAGCGCATCCGAAGGACTGCCAAAGGGCGTTTCTATCTGAATTTCTTTGACGTCCGTCAGCGCGTCCATCTTGTAGAGGCCACTGCCGCCAATAACGCCAATTCTGACGGGATATTCCACTACATTGCCTGCTGAGGTAACCATCAATTTTTCTTGTAGGAGCGTCAAGAGGAATTCTACCGCTCACATCTGCGCTTAAACCTAATCGACTCAAAATGTTTTTTGCTTCAAGGTTACTGACCTGCGGATTTCACCGAGCCAAGCACAGTGTCATAACGGAAAGTACGCAGATCCTCAACGCTTCCGCCATCTATGACTTCTTTTAGCCGTAACATCACTCGTCGCCTCCCTACAGCCACTTCAGATAGCTCTCTTCGTATGAGTAGGTGTGAACGGTTGACTCTGGCGGTAGGTGCCTTTGGCATTGGGATATGTGCTCTGGGCATTCGCGCTATGCCAGTGAAGGCAACGCCTGCGACAGATCTAAATCCAATGCTGATGCAGTCTACCGCTGATACTATTCCGGTTTCTAGCGAAGAAGTCTACAGAGCCGATCAGCTCGCTAGTCAGGCTGTGCAGGCGTTTACACAGGGTAACCAAGCGGTCGCTTTCGACTCATGGCAACAGGCTATGCTGCTCTATCGGGTCGCAGGTGAGTCTGCAAAAGAAGCGCGAATGCTTGAGAATTTGAGTGTGGTGTATCGCCTTACCGACCGACCTGCTGAAGCGATCAACGTGAGTCAGCAGGCCATTGGTATCTATGACTCGCTAGGAACGACCGATGAGCAGCCTAGTGCGTTTCTGAATCTGGGTAGTGCTTACCGCTTAGCCGGGCAGTCTTCGGCAGCGATCGCAACCTACACCCGCAGCCTCCAGCTCTATCGTCAAGCCGCTGATACTACCGGAGAGCGTATTGTCCTTTCTCTGCTTGCAGACATCCACGCCGATATGGAGCGCTACAACCAAAGCATTGCCTATCAGCAGCAGATACTTGCGATCGCGCAGCGCACCAGCGATCAGCAGTCGCAGGCCGAAGCACTCTCAGAGCTAGGCTATGCTCACTTCGTATTAGAGGACTACAGCGAGGCTATTGCTCACTTCGAGCGGTCTTTGACGCTGTTTCAAAGGTTAGAAGATCGTGCTAATGAAGTCGCTGTACTCAACAACTTAGGCCGCGCTGCTGCTTTGAGCGGAAACTATGAAGTCGCTCTCACTGCCTATGAGCAGGCACTGGTTATCTTTAGGGAACTGAATCGCCCCGTGCAGGAAGCGCACCTGTGGGTGAACATCGGTCAAGCACATATGGAGGCAGGTCGCATAGAAGAAGCGATCGCCGCCTTTCAGCAAGTAGTGGACCTTACAGAAACCATCCGCCGTCAGCAGGAAAGCGATGCCCTTCCCCCACGCTTAGAAGCAACCTACCGTGAGCTAGCTGCGCTTCTACAGCAGACGGCGAGAACTCGTGAGGCGCAGCGAGTCCTAGGTCTGATCTAAGCGCAGTATTAGGCGCGTAGTAATGCTGTGCCTCTGTCTGCCTACGCGGCCTGTTTCATCTCCACCGCTTTTGCTGCGGTAGATTGCAGTAGCCATAGACCCGTGTAGGTCATGCCAGAATCATCGGGTCTTATAAGCAGAAAATGAAGTCCTTTTGCTGCCAACTTGCGCTCTGTAAACGTTCGTGCGGCGGCGGCTACCTCATCGTCTGTAAACGTTGCCAAAATCCAGCGATCGGCTAACCCTGCTTCTAATAACATGCCATCTGGCATACCCGCGATGTATTGCATCATCACAGGCTGAGCAGACTGTAGCCACTGGGCTAGCCGCATTGACTGCCTACCGCCGTCGATGATGATTCCTGGAATTGGAATAGTGCTTGGTAAGCCTAAGTTCACAGGTGCTAGCTCGCTAGGAACAGACTGAACTGGGATAGGTTCCTGCTGTAGCCGCTGCAAATCAGCCGGGCTAACAGCTGCAAACTGCCAGCCGTCACCCATCAGGTGGTCAGAAATAGGTACCGGCGCAGGACGATCTAGGGCGACGGGTGCATAGGGCTGTGGGATGTAGTTACTAAGGGTGGGATACCACGCGGCGCGCTGCTTCAGCCAGTGCTTAAGCGCTAGTGTGTCCCGGCGCGGTTTTATATCTACTGGCAGCTCTCGGCAAGCGACTTCTGCCAGGCTGATGGACTGTGGACGAAAGACTTCTATGTGCGTGGGCCAGCTGCCAGCGCGATCGCAGGCCTTCTTCAACTGCCCACGAATCCAGGGGGCACTGGCTTCTGGCTGCGGACAGAACTCGCCGTAGGTAAAGGTCATATCCGCATCGCAAATTAGCAGTTCCCAGAGCGGATTGCCGCTGGTATCTTGAAGCGGGCGACGGTAGAAATCGAGTTGCCAGGGCGCAGGATGGGTCAAAAGATTTGAGTAAGGCGCTAGAGAATGAGTAGGGGTAGGTACTGCTTCTGTAGTTTGCAAAAGATAGGTTCTTGCTAAATAGCTGTAAGCCGCGCCCATTAAATAAGGTTATATTGAATCGAATAAGCTGTGAAAAAGATTTTCTAGCAATAACACCTGACGCACCGCCACCTAACTCACATTTATCATGACTCTTGCTCTTACCCAGTTCGGCGATCGCATGTCTCACCTGACCGGGGTGCGTGCCATCATGAAAGACATCATCGAAACCCTCAACTCCAATAAGGGCAACGGGCAAGAATTTATTAATCTCAGTGCGGGTAACCCTGTCATTCTGCCAGAGGTAGAGCAGCTATGGCGCGACTGTACTGCGGACCTGCTAGCTAGCGATGAGTACGGTGAAGTTGTCTGCCGGTACGGTGCTAGTCAAGGCTATGAACCTTTGATTGAAGCGGTAAGAGACGACTTCAACCGGCGCTACGGGCTCAATCTCAACTCACGCAACATTCTAATTACGCCTGGCAGTCAAAACCTTTACTTCCTGGCGGCTAACGCACTCGGCGGCTACAACTCCGACGGTCAGCTAAAAGACATTGTGCTACCGCTAAGCCCAGACTACACCGGCTACGGCGGCGTCACTCTGTTCCCAGAGGCGGTGAAGTCTTACCGGCCTTTCATTGAGCTTGGCGAAGACGACCATTCCTTTAAGTATCGGCCTGATTTTGACCGGCTAGAAGTCAACGAAAATACCGGCTTCGTGCTGTTCTCTCGCCCTTGCAACCCTACAGGCAACGTCCTCACAGGCGATGAAGTTCAGCGAATTGCCGACTTGGCCACCCCTCACAATGTGCCTGTCTTTGTTGATTCGGCCTACGCGCCTCCGTTCCCCGCTCTGAACTTTACAGAGATGACGCCTATCTTTGGGCCAAATATCGTCCACTGTATGAGCCTTTCAAAAGCGGGCTTGCCAGGCGAGCGAGTGGGTATTGCTATTGGTGACGAAAGGATTATTCAGATACTAGAAGCCTTCCAGACGAACCTGTGTATTCACTCTAGTCGGTATGGCCAGGCGATCGCAGCTCGTGCCATTCGTAGCGGAGCCCTCGCCGACATTGCCGAAAACGTCATCCGCCCCCACTATCAAGGCAAGTTCGCCGTCCTCGAAGACACCCTGGCGAAGGCTATGCCTCAAGAAGTGCCCTGGCGCTTGCATAAGGGCGAAGGCGCAATCTTTGCTTGGCTGTGGTTCGACAACTTACCTATGACTGACTGGGCGTTCTACAACGAGTTGAAGAACTACGGCGTCATCATCGTACCGGGCAGCCCGTTCTTTCCAGGACTCAAAGAGAGCCTAAAAGGGGAAGATTGGCCTCACATGCGTCAGTGCTTCCGCATCAGCTTAACGGCTACAGAAGAACAGATTGTGACGGCAATTAAGCATCTAGCAACGCTGACCAATAAGGTGTACTCAGAGCAGCCTGCCTTGGCGACGGCGTAGCAGGTTGAATAGGGAACAAGCGATGGCAGATGAAAAAGTAAGCGAAGATTGGCTGTTGATAGGTCGAATTGTGGGGGCTCATGGACTCAATGGCCATGTGAAGGTATTCCCTGAGAGCGATTTCCCGGAGCGGTTTATTGAGCCGGGTGAACGCTGGATTAAGAAGCTAGGAAGAGAACCTACTCCCATCACGCTTAAGAGCGGTCGCTACCTTGAAGGCACTAAGAATTATCTAGTAAAGCTAGCTGGTATTAGCGATCGCAATCAAGCTGAAGACCTACGCGGTACTCATATATTAGTGCCAGCAGATGATCTTTTGCCATTAGATCCAGGAGAATTTCATGTTAGCGATCTCATTGGCCTGAAAGTTGTTGTTCAGGCCGATGAGACAGAATTAGGAATAATCACTGACGTATTTACAACAGGTCATGATCTGTTGGAAGTAACGTTGCATAAGCAAGCAACAGAACTAGATTCGGGAGCCGCTGAGCCATCTGATGTTGCAGGAGAAAAAAGAGAGGCCATAAAGAAAGATTCTTCTATTCGAGCGAAGGCGGCGGAGAAATTACGAAGGAAAGATAGGCGATCGCGTAAAAAGAAAAAGCCGAAAACACTGCTGATTCCATTCGTAGAAGACATCGTACCTGTAGTCGATATTGACTCAGGCCGCATCGAAATTACCCCACCGCCGGGTCTGATAGATCTTTAGCTGTTGTCGCTGTGCACAACATCAAATACAGTTGATCTTTTTATAAAAATTAGCGCTCAAGGTGTATTAGCTTAAGATAACTCCCATATCTTTTCACGCTTAATGCTGCTCGCTGGCGCCCTGCGTCTGAAAGGTTGCGCTGGGTAGAGCAGTCGTTGATCTGAAAATTCGCAGGATCGCCTGTGCCTGGTGCGATCGCATGACGCAATAGAACTACATAAGTCTCTTCATCAGCCTCCATTAGTCTTGTCCAGAGTGCTTCTTCTGTCGCTGAGGCCTGAGTGGAAACATCTGCTGCTTGGCCCGGGGTTGCTGATAAATCTGAGTTTGCTTCTGTTCTCGTCGAGGCAGCTTCTGATACAGGATCTGGCACAGCATTCTGAGAAGCATCACACCCTGTTAGTGCAAGAACCAGGCAGAAACTAATCCAATATTTTGAGCATAGGTATCGCATCAGAAGTTATCATCTCACCGTAGATAGAGCATTGATTACAGTATACAGAGGGGCATAGCTCACTGGCACGCAAAGGAGACGGATCCTACTGTTGAGGTAGTTTCTAGCTTTGTTGGAGACTTTAACGATATTGCGAGGGCGAAAGAATCCGCGCTGGCGCTGATTGCTAGCGGCGTGGATGTCATTTTTCATAATCTAGACAACTCTGCGCCTGCTGTTTTGCAAGCCTGTGAAGAAGCCGGAATTTATGCCTTTGGCAACAACGTAGACCAGTTTGACCTGGCACCTAAGGCCGTTCTCACAAGCGCTCTACAAGATATTGGCGGCGCTATTACCCTGGTTGCAGAGATAGCAGCAACAGGAGAAATTGAGGATAAAAAGTACGTGATTGGACTGGAGCCTCCTGAGCTGGTGAGCTTTGGAAAGTTTAATGAAGCCGTACCCGCAGACGTGCGAGAGAAAGTCGATGCTGTTTCGGCTGATATGGTGGCAGGCAAGCTGGTGTTTGAAGATGCTGAGGAAGGCGGAAAAGCGTCAGTGAAAGCCGTTACTTCATGAGTGAATCGCCTTGCAGCTCAGCTGATAACTTTTCTAGCGAGCCTCCTGGTGGCTCTTTAGCCTTCTACTCACATAGACAGTGGACATGTAGAAAGTAAGCTACGCCTATCAGGCATCACTAAAAGATTCGGACGCTTTACCGCCAACGATGCAATCAGCCTGGCAATTCGCACGGGCTCTATTCACGGCCTACTAGGAGAGAATGGCGCAGGCAAATCAACGCTTATGGATATTCTCTCTGGGCTGTATCAGCCAGATGAAGGAGAGATTTTCTTAGACGGAAAAGCAATCAAGATCAATGCGCCTGCTGATGCACTCCGGCATGGGATTGGCATGATTCATCAGCACTTTATGCTGGTGCCACAGCTAACGGTGGTAGAGAATATCGTCTTGGGCCACGCAGGCAGTCTACGACTAGATGTGAAAGCGCAGGCAGCAAAGATTGCTCAGCTCAGTAGAGACTATGGCCTAGAGGTGTCGCCGCTCGTTAGGGTAAGTGAGCTTCCCGTCGGGATTCAACAGCGCGTTGAAATCTTGAAGGTACTCTACCGGCAGGCGCGTATTCTAATTTTGGATGAGCCGACGGCAGTGCTCACGCCGACGGAGGTGACTGCTTTTTTGAAGATTTTGCGGCAGCTGGCCGCGCGTCAGTACACCATCATTTTCATCAGCCATAAGCTAGATGAGGTGATGGCAGTATGCAGCGTAGCGCGGCTGTCCCGGTCTCAATTATCTACGCCATCTAGGGACTAACGGTATTGTTTGTCGCCATCAGCCTGGCGCTAGAACAGAAAGTTCAAACCGATGAAAAAGATGGTATACTCTAGACGGCTAAAACCTGAACTTTTGAAAGGCTACAACCCTCGCAGTAGCAGAGCTAGCTAGTTCATTTCTCAGTCGTCAGCAGTATAAATAACTTGGAAAAGTCAAATGTCTTCTATTGATTTTCTCTCAATCCTCTCTTCTACCTACTGCTGTTACTATTACCTGTCAGCACCTACGGCCTATTTCATACCCATTGGGGACTCTCACTCAGAGCTGTCGGCAACGCCCCAAGAGCAGCTGATACTGCGGGCGTCTCCGTCGCCCGAGTCCGCTACATCAGTGTCATCGTCTGCGGTGCCCTCTGCGGCCTCGCAGGAGCCTACCTCACACTCGTCCACGTCCGCTTTTTCACCGAAAATATGAGTGCTGGAAAGGGCTTTATCGCCCTAGCTGCTTTAATCTTTGGACGGTGGAACCCAACAGCAACCATCCTCGCCTGCCTACTGTTTGGCGCGACAGAGGCCCTTCAGCTCCGCATTCAAGCATTCGGAGTAAATATTCCCTATCAGCTGCTCGCCATGCTGCCCTACACCACCGCCTTGTTCGCGCTTTCAGGCCTAGCCGGAAAAGCAACCCCGCCTGCCGCACTGCACTAGGCGTGCCATACAACAAAGAAGCGCCATGAGCTACACAAGCACTATCCTTGATGCGCTAAGGCAGTCTCAGGGCAGCGAGCGATTCTCGCAACGGGCTGGAGCGCTCTAGAATCTTCTGAGCTTTCAGGCAATGTTTACCTTCTTAAGTCCGCACCTCACGATTGGTTATCTCCTCAGTGCGCTGCTGTAGTCCATCATGGGGGCGTAGGAACAACCGGAGCTAGCTTGAAAGCTGGGAAAGATACAGTGATTTGTCCATTCATTGGCGATCAGCCCTTCTGAGGAAGACGTATCTTTGAGCTAGGTGTAGAGCCTCGCCCAATCTCTCAAAAGCGACTAACCGCAAAAAACTAGGATAAGTAATGCGGGAGGTCAAGGTAAGCTCAGAGATGCGACTGCGAGCTGAATCCCTAGGTGCGAAGATTAGAGCTGAAAACGGTGTGATGAATTTGGTTCAGCACGTCCTCAATACCTTACGCTGCTTTAGCTATGACGAAGAAGGCTGTTATATCATTCCAGTACCCCTTCTCTCCCAAGGCTGAGTCGACTTCTGCCAGGTATTCTCGCTTACACTGCTCTATTTTGCCTTGCGTCCAATCTGTTTTCTGAAGGCCAAACGCACTGTTAGCATTACCAGCCCATGCCCTTTCTCCATCTTGCAGATAAGAACCAAACTGCTCAATAGTGATTTCAACGTTCTTAAACCCAACTGCTTCCAGCATCTGACGGCATCTTTCTGGAGTCCCTAGCAGATGATTTGGATTAGGTATAGACAATCCATACCGCTTCACCGTCTTTCGGAATAATGCGCCTGCGCTAGGTGAGGTTTCTTGAAAGCAGGAGAATGCCATAGTACCCCCCGCTTTCAATCCTTTGTACCAGCGCTGAAGAACCAGCGGAATATCAGTGAAATAGACAATGGCAGATGAGCAGAGAATGGTATCAAACTGATTTTCTAAGAGAATCTGATCGTCCGCGTCGCCTTCTTCGAATTTAACATTTCGTAGGTCCAAGGCTTTGGCTTTGGCGCGTGCCTGCTGTAGCATTCCTACCGCGAAGTCAGTGCCCAAGACGTATCCTTTTGGGCCGACAGTTTCGGCTGCTGCGATCGCTGCTAATCCTGTTCCTGTTGCAACGTCTAAAACAGAGCTACCTGTTTTGAGGTTCGCTAGTTCTACCAGCCGAAGAGCAAATTGCTGATGAAAAGCGCTATCTCCACATCGACTATTGAAGTCATTGAGAACGGTCTGTTTATAGCTGCCGGGAGTCGATGAAGACATGTGCTGTAAAGATAAGGCCAACAAGTAGTAGCAGTAATACTACACGTCTTCTCCCCATAGCTCTTCCTGAGTTTAATCAATGATAGGACGATGTCGATACATATCAATTACACAAACAGCAAGTCGAACGCTACCTCGCAGGGCAGCACCTTCCGACTCTACAATCAGTTGCACGTTCATAAAAACCTGTCTTACTCGACTTTTACCATCAGCAACCAGTTCATTTCTAGATTGATTTCTTGCATCTCTGCCACATAGATAGAGCCATCCGCTTTAGTGCCGAAATTAACTCTCGAAGTCTACGGAAGGCTCTGTAGTATGCGATACTCTCTTCCTATCGATATCACAGCACAGGATCAGCTCAGTTGAAATTCTGATGCCAGTGCCTAGCGATATCGATACGCCGACAAATCCAAACCCTCTCGTGAGCCTGTACATAGTCTAGAAATTTAGCAAGCGCAGCGGTTCTACCGGGTCTTCCAGACAGTCGGCAGTGCAGTCCGACGCTCATCATTTTTGGAGCCGCCTCTCCCTCTGCGTACAGCACGTCAAAGGCATCGCGCAGATAGGTAAAGAACTGATCGCCCGAGTTGAAGCCTTGAGCAGTGGCAAAGCGCATATCGTTGTTGTCTAAGGTGTAGGGAATGACAAGATGGGACTTGCCGTAATCGCAATTCCAGTAGGGCAAGTCATCCGCGTAGCTGTCGGCATCATAGAGAAAGCCGCCTTCTTCGACCACTAGGCGACGCGTGTTGGGACTGTTGCGGCCCTGATAAAAGCCGAGGGGACGGGTACCGATAACTTTGGTGTGAATGTCGATAGCGCTTTGAATATGCGATCGCTCCACCGCCTCCCCTACATACTGATAATCAATCCAGCGGTAGCCATGGCTCGCCACCTCCCAGCCCGCTTCTACCATTGCCTTCCCCGCCTCCGGATTTCTCTCCAGGGCCATCGCTACCGCGTATACAGTTAGCGGTAAGTTGCGCTCAGTAAACAGCCGATGCAGCCGCCAAAAACCTGCTCTGCTGCCATATTCGTACATTGACTCCATATTGAGATTCCGCACGCCCAATAGCGGCTTAGCTCCAATAATCTCGGATAAAAAAGACTCTGAGGCCGCATCGCCGTGCAAAACGCAATTCTCGCCACCCTCTTCGTAATTGATCACAAACTGAAGCGCCAGTCGCGCCTGGTTGGGCCACTGTGGATGCGGTGGGCTTTGCCCATAGCCAATCAAATCACGAGAATAGTTTGAAGTCATGAAGCGATTTCTCTCAATGTCCACTACGGTTCAAGCAGCATATTATCGGAATAACCGTATATAGTCAGGGCCTTGATTAATGACTTTGTCTCAGAACACTGAAGGGAATGCCTACCAGATTAAGACCATGAGCCGCGATGAATTAGCGCTGGTCGTAGAATGGGCAGCGGCTGAAGGCTGGAATCCTGGACTTTATGACCTGGAGTGTTTCTATGCAGCCGATCCGAATGGATTTTTGATTGGGCTGTTAGCGGGTGAACCGATTGCCAGCCTCTCAGTGGTGAAATACGGCGCGGACTTTGGTTTTTTAGGCTTTTACATAGTGCGGCCAGAATTTAGAGGGCGAGGGTACGGACTGCGAATATGGCAGGCTGGTTTAGAGTATCTGACAGGTCGAAACGTCGGGCTAGATGGCGTAGTCGAACAACAGCAGAACTACGTTAAGTCTGGGTTTAAGCTTGCCCACCGAAACATCAGGTATGAAGGAAGTGGGAATGTTGAGAAGGAAAAGATTGAGCGTGAAAAAGGTGTAAATGACAATGTTCGCTTGATTGATTTGGCTTCAATTCCGATAGAGAATGTCATTAAATACGACCAGAGCATTTTTCTAGGACAGCGCTCTGCCTTTATTAGCTGCTGGGTACGATCTCTCGCTCACAAAGTCCTAGGTATGACGTACAACCACAATCTTGTTGGCTACGGCGTACTGCGCCCTTGCCAACAAGGCTATAAAATTGGTCCACTCTTTGCCGATAGCCCTCTATTTGCGGAAGATCTCTTTTTAGCGCTAAAAGCACAGGTTGAGCCTAGCAGCCCCTTTTATCTTGATGTGCCTAGCACGAATGCAGCAGCGATCGCTTTAGCCGAAAAGTACCAAATGACCAGTGTGTTCGAAACAGCTCGGATGTACAACAGATATGCACCAGCGCTACCTCTAGATCGAATATATGGAATTACAACATTTGAGTTGGGATGATATTCTTTTAGACTGACACATTTGACCTTGGCGAGTATTGTTCTATGACTTTGCGGCGCAGGTCAAGACTGTAGCGCTTAGGCACCAGCATGAGTTGATAGAGATACCTCTTATATGCCGTAAGAACCTATGTGACGGTTGCTATATATCAGTATCAGCTTTGCAGTATAAAGCCCTCTACTGAATTTTCTATGAGCGTCATCATTTTTAGCCAGCGCTAACGATTTGTGCAGTCTCGTTTAACTTCTTGCGTAAGCGGGCGAGCATCATCTCATCTTCTACGCGCTGCTCGTCGTAGCTGCGCTGCCATACCGATGAGCCCGGCTGGTTACGCATTAGGTTGATTCTCTTGGCAGTAGCGGCTTTTAGTTCAGCAACGAAGGAAGTAAGCGAGCGAGGTTTTCCTTTTGACTCTGCGCTAAGACGATCTTCTTCTACAAAAGTTAAAGCGTGCAGAGCATCGGGTTCAATCACCCACTGGTCTAGTGTGATATCTCGGTGGTTTTTAGAGGCTTGAATGAGTTCTTCTTCCACTATTTTGGCCAGTGAAGTGTACCTATTCACAGTGCCGAAGGTGGAGTCTTTTTGAGGTTCAAACAGCTGCGCGCTGTCGTGGGTCTTCAGGCGCACATAGTAGAGCGTTGTCTGCAGAGATGAACCGTTACGCTTAGAGATATTTATCAACGGACGCCCGAACCCTTGCAACGTGTCTTGAGGTTATACTGCCCAGCCAAATCCTAAAAGTCGCTAAAGCTCAGCGAATACTTGTAAATAGATGCCGCAGCTAAAACGCTGTAAATGAAGGGTCTACCTTACATCTACTAATAACTAAACAAGGGGTGAGACCCCTCATCCGGATCGCTTTGCAATAAAAAAGGAGAGACCGGTAGCCTCTCCCCTTTCTTTGGTCTTTGAAACCGTGATTTCTTCGCTGAAATCAAACATGGGCAAGGAGAGACTCGAACTCTCACAACCGAAGTCGCCACATTTTGAGTGTGGTGCGTCTACCAATTCCGCCACTTGCCCGGCAGGCTTTTTAGTATACCGAACGAAGGGAATTTATTACAGCGTTTTCGATTTATTTTTTGAGCCAGCCGCTGTTTCCTAGATGGGCAACCTACCAGTTGAGCCAGCTGCCTGCTAGCCGTGAGTCAGCAGGCCCAGAGCGATCGCCTGGCTGTGTAAGAAGAGGTCTGCTCTCCAGCAAAGACTGATAGGTTGGGGTTGAGGCCCAGCGGTCAATCTCTCTGGCTCTAAGGACCGGAACAGGATGGCTGAGTTCGTCGGTTTTCATTTGCTTGAGCATTTCACCCATTTCGCTTTCGCTGATGGCGTCGTAAGCGTTGGCCTGCTCAATGAAAGCGTCCAGGTTTAGCTGTGGAGACAGGGTGGGAGAGCCACCGGCTAGCTTCATGAGGACAGAGGCGACGGTGCGAGCATCTTGGGTGGCGAGAAGAGCTGCGCGATCGCAGGTAAATTCTGCGCAACGCACCCACTCCATAATCTGAGACTGCCAGCTCTGCATTAGCACAGGGCCAAAAGGCAGCTGACTGGTCGCTAGCGTCAATAGGTTGGCCAGCGTCAAGTACACGCCATGGTCGCACTTCAAATGGCCTAGCTCATGGCCAATGACAGCCTGTAGCTCTGCTGGGTTTAGCAGCTCGATGAGAGCTGTGTGCACCACAATGAAAGGCTGCTTGCCTCGCATGGCGAAGGTGTAGGCGTTTGGCACAGGATGCTGCTTGATGTACAGCTGAGGAACTTCTAGGTCGAGAACCTTGCAGGCCTCAACGAGAAGCGCATGAATGTCGGGCAGCTGATCGGGCCCAACCAGTACGCTAGCTGCAATGTTTTCTAGATAAAAGAACTGCTCTCCCATTGGGCCGAGCAAGCTTCGAATAGCAACGTCTAGCCCCGGTAGCTGCTTGAGTGCTTGCGTCGCCTGTTTGTCTAGCGGATGGCGAAAGTGGTCGGCGTTTAGGCCGATAAGTGAAGTTTTGACAGACGTCGCAAAGGGAAGCTCATTAGCCATAGAGATAAGGGTGATATCGCAAAATCACGGGCACTTTGTTTCTCTCGTCAGTATAGCGAGATCACAAATTACCCGTGATTTTACCAGGAGACTATTGGACTTATGAGTGGATTTGCGAGGCGTTTAGTCTTGAGATTTAGACGGTCACCGTAACAGCATCAACCGGTGATGCGCTTGGCGTGGGCTGCGCTGCGCTATCGGCTTCGCTGAGCGGAATTCGCTGCAACTTCGCGCCAACGTTACGGAGCTTTTCTTCAAAGCGCTCGTAGCCACGGTCGAGGTGATGGAGGCCATAGAGGGTGGTTTTGCCCTTAGCGACTAGGCCTGCGATCGCCAGCGCTGCGGACGCTCGTAAATCGCTTCCCGTAACAGGCGCACCAGACAAGTGACTCACCCCACGTACGATTGCACTGTCCCCTTTCACCTTGATATCTGCGCCCATACGGTTGAACTCAGCTACATGCTGTAAGCGATTTTCGAACACCGTTTCGGTCACCATGCTGTTCCCTTCAGCCAATGTCAGCAGTGCCATGAACTGCGCTTGCATGTCGGTGGGAAAGCCGGGATAGGGAAGCGTCTGTATGTCGGTAGCAACCACACGCTCTCCGGGAGAGATGCGAATGTTGCCTTCCTCGATGTCTACAGTGGAGCCGGTTTCGCGGAGCTTGGCTAGCAGTGGGCCAAGATGGTCAGGGCTCACTGGGCCAACGGTAATTTCAGAACGAGTCAGTGCGCCTGCAACTAAGTAAGTACCCGCTTCAATTCGGTCTGGAATAATGCTGTAGTCGGTAGCGTAGAGGCTAGGAACGCCTGTAATCGTAATTGCATTGGTCCCGGCCCCTCGGATCTTGGCACCCATTGCACGGCAAAAGTTGGCGAGGTCAACGACTTCAGGCTCTTTGGCTGCGTTTTCGATGACGGTTTCACCTTCGGCAAGCGTAGCGGCCATCATAAGCGTTTCAGTTGCACCTACGCTGGGATAGTCAAGATAGATTTTGGCTCCTTTGAGCCTGCCACGCGCACCAGGAACGTAGGCATGTACAACGCCGTGGTCCATATGGACGTGCGCGCCTAGCGCCTGCAAGCCACGAATATGGAGCTCTACTGGACGTGCGCCAATGGCACAGCCACCCGGCAAAGGCACGCGAGCAACGCCCAGACGAGCTAGGAGTGGGCCAATCACAAAGAAGCTCGCTCTCAGCTTGCTCACAATGTCGTAAGGCGCTTTGGAATGGCTCACACGGCTACCGTCGATATCTAGGGTATCGCCATCGCGAGAGACTTTAAGCCCCAGTGCTTCTAGCACGCTAGACATCCGACCGATATCCATGAGGTCGGGGATATTGCGAATGCGACAGGTTTGAGAGCACAGCAGCGCACCGCCTAAGACAACCAGCGCAGAGTTTTTGGCCCCGCTGATAGGGATGTGACCACTTAGCGGGTTCCCCCCCCAAATTTCAATGACAGATTCAGTTGAGTTTTGGCTAGATAAAGCCTGCTGAGAGTGAGCTTTAGCAAGCAAGGTAGGAGTAGTAATGGGAGTGGCCTCCGTAAGTTAAGCGGTTAAACAAAAACGCTTTGGATAACGCTTTGGATAATTTGGTATGGATTCTACCCGAAACTTCCGAGTTTCTCTCAGTGGCTCCGAACATTTTTGGTGGTATTGAGCGTTATTCCCATACTTTTGACAGAGAAAGTCCTCGGGCGGAAGCGTCTAAATAAAAGACTGATGGTTTTGTACCATTGACGAATGCCACATACTGCTAGATTATTGTTAATCGCAGATGTCTGAAAAAACGAGTGAAAAACTGGTTTTGGTGGACATATGTGTAGAGCGGGACTGGCGAAATTGGTAGACGCGCTAGATTCAGATTCTAGTGTTCGCAAGGACTTCCGGGTTCAAGTCCCGGGTTCCGCATGTTGTATGGCACAGACGAAAGAGCCCTTCAGTTTTCATTTTACTGAGGGGCTTTTTGCTGGAAGAAATGCAGCGCCTGTTGCGTACGCCGAGATAGTTCGTTTTTAGGTATCAATCAAAACTTTTTATCAATACGTATTGATACTCGACTTTCTTAATATCAGTCATGAATTCATTCATTTTTATCAATTTCAGTCTCTAAAACGTAATCTATCTTGTCTTTAGTTCTCTTTTTTGCTCATGCTTACAAGTCTGCAAAATTCAACTGTAAAACAGCTCCGTAAGCTACAGCAGGCAAAAGAGCGCAAAAAACAAGAGGTGCTTCTATTAGAGGGTACTCATTTGATTGAGGCGGCCTGTGAAGTAAGCTACCCGTTGCAGGTGCTGTGCTATACAGAAGCGTGGCAGCAGCGGTATCCGGAGATATATGAAGATGCGATCGCACAGGCAGAGCAAATCGAACTGGTCTCTCCTGATGTTCTTAAATCGATTGCCAGTACCGTCACGCCCGATGGTGTCATCGCTACTGCGCCGCGCCGAAACGTGTGGGAGTCGATATCTAGTGCGCCTGGCGATAGTGTCAGCTTAGGAATCATGCTAGAGACGCTGCAAGATCCTGGGAACCTGGGCACGATTATCCGCACGGCTGCGGCGGCTGGTAGCGATGGCCTGTGGATGAGTCCAGACAGCGTGGATTTAGGTCATCCGAAGGTGCTTAGAGCGTCGGCAGGACAGTGGTTTCGGCAGCCGATGGCAACGGTGGAGATTGTGGAGAAAGCGCGATCGCTAAAGGAAAAAGGCGTGCAAATAGTCGCCACAACCGCATCGGCAGAGCTTGACTACTGGCAGCTAGACCTAACGAAGCCAACTGTGTTTGCGATGGGAAATGAAGGTGCCGGGCTCTCAGACGAGCTGATGGAATGCGCCTCGGTAGCCGTTAAGATTCCAGTGATGCCAGCGGTTGAGTCCTTGAACGTAGCGATCTCTACGGCGCTGCTGCTGTATGAGGCAAAACGACAAAGAGCACTCTTGACCAGTCTCTAATCAGTCAAAGTTGTCCAAAGTCCCCTCTCTAGTTGAGAATAGAGAAGACTATAAGGAGAGATCTGTGGCTTCAGAATTTGATTACGATTTGGTGATTATTGGTGCGGGGGTGGGCGGCCACGGCGCAGCCATTCACGCAGTACAGCGTGGGCTCAAAACGGCCATCATTGAAGCGGGCGATATGGGTGGTACCTGCGTAAATCGAGGCTGCATTCCCTCTAAGGCGCTGTTGGCTGCATCGGGAAAGGTGCGCGAAATGCGCGACGAGCAGCATCTGAAAGCGATGGGTATTAGCCTGGCAAGCGTTGGGTTTGACCGCGAGGGCATCGCGGACCACGCTAAGAATTTGGTGGACAAAATTCAGGGCGACTTGACCAATAGCCTGACCCGGTTGGGCGTAGAAACGATTCGCGGCTGGGGCAAAATTGCCGCTAGTCAAAAAGTCTCTATCCAAGCAGGCAGCGGCACACGTATTGTTACGGCCAAAGACATCATTCTTTCTCCGGGCTCTATTCCTTTTGTGCCAAGAGGCATTGAGACGGATGGCAAAACGGTCTACACCAGTGACGAAGCGATTCGGCTGGACTGGCTGCCTGAGTGGGTAGCTATTATTGGCAGTGGCTACATCGGTTTGGAGTTCTCAGACGTTTACACCGCGCTGGGTTCTGAGGTGACAATGATTGAGGCATTGCCTCAGCTAATGCCCACCTTTGATCCTGATATTGCGAAGCAGGCGGAGCGCGTGTTGATCAAGCCTCGCGATATTGAAACCAAAGTTGGCCTGCTGGCGAAGAAGATCACGCCGGGCTTCCCTGTGGAGATTGAGCTGGCAGACCCTCAGACGATGGAAACCGTTGAAGTTTTGGAGGTGGATGCTTGCCTGGTTGCGACTGGAAGAATTCCGGCAACGAAGAACCTAGATCTCAATATGGTGTCGGTGGAGACTGACCGGCGCGGATTTATCCCGGTAGATGAGCATCTAGCGGTTTTGAGAGGCGGTGAGCCTGTGCCGCATCTATATGCTATTGGGGACGCCAACGGCAAGATGATGCTGGCGCACTCTGCGTCGGCACAGGGGATTGTGGCTGTCGATAATATCTGCGGTGATTCGCGTACGGTGGACTACAACGCGATCCCAGCGGCGGCGTTTACCCATCCTGAGGTGAGCTTTGTCGGGCTTACTGAGCCTGCGGCTAAGGAGAAAGGGAAGGCAGAAGGCTATGAGGTGGCTTCTGTGCGGAGCTATTTTAAGGCGAATTCTAAGGCTTTGGCGGAAGGTGAGACTGATGGGCTTGCAAAGGTGGTGTATCGAAAAGATACGGGTGAGGTAATGGGGGCTCATATTATTGGGCTACATGCGGCGGATTTGATTCAGGAGGCGGCGAATGCGATCGCGCAAAAGCAGTCCGTCACAGAGCTCGCTAAGTTCGTCCATACCCATCCCACACTTTCTGAAGTGCTAGATGAAGCGTATAAGCGAGCTAAGGTTACCGCGTAATCTTTATCCGGCAGCGGGTTCCGCTTGAAAGGGGGGACCCGTGCCTGAATAGTCTGGCAATATCGCTAAATTTATCTCTCTCAAATCAGCCAACTTCATGAAAATTCGCCGTCGTCCGCCCAGCACTCCGGTCACTGTCGCTTCCCTCGAATACCAAATCAAGGTGCCCGACGGAGAGCCGCGCAACATCTTGGAAAAGATTGTGTGGCACAAAGAAACAGAAGTAGCTCGGCTGCGTGAAAAGGTGCCGCTGCATGCTTTGCAGCATCAGGTGCAGGCGCTGCCTGAGACGAAGGGATTTGCAGCCGCGCTGCAGGCTCAAGCAGATAAGCAAGCCCCGGCGCTGATCGCAGAAGTGAAAAAAGCGTCGCCAAGCAAAGGGATACTTCGAGAAGAGTTTGACCCGGTTGCGATCGCACAGTCCTACGCATCCAACGGCGCAACCTGTCTATCTGTCCTCACCGACAGCGAATTCTTCCAGGGCAGCTTTACCTACCTCAGCCAAATTCGCCGGGCGGTAGATATCCCTTTGCTCTGCAAAGAATTCATTATCTATCCCTATCAGATTTATCAGGCGCGGCTTGCAGGCGCGGATGCCATTCTGCTAATCGCCGCTGTTCTGAATAACAAAGACCTTAGCTACTTCACAAAAATTGCGAGAGTATTAGGTTTAGACGTTTTGGTTGAAACGCATACCGTTGAGGAGTTTGAGCGTGTGATGTCGATTGGGGGCGTTCAGCTAATTGGTGTGAACAACCGGAACTTGGAAGACTTTACGGTGGATTTGGGGACAACGCAGGTGGTTGTGGAGAAGTTTGGAGATGCGATCGCGCAAAAGAACATCCTCATCGTCAGCGAGTCTGGCATTCATACGCCTGAAGATGTCGCTACCGTTACCCAAGCCGGGGCAAAAGTCATTCTTGTCGGTGAGTCTTTGGTGAAGCAGGCAGATCCTGGCGCAGCTGCGAAAAAGCTGCTTGATCGATAATCCTCAGTCAGCGTTTTGACCGTCGACTCATCGCTATAAACAACCCCCACGGGTGTTTATACGGGGCTATACTAAGAAATGTATAGTCAGCAAGAAAGCCACATGAGTCGCAAGAAAGCCGTCATTATTGGTTCCGGGATCGGTGGATTATCTCTGGGCATCCGTCTACAGAGTCTGGGATTTGACACCACTATCTTTGAAAAGCTAGATGCGCCTGGCGGCCGCGCCTACGTTCGCAAAGCAGAAGGCTTTATCTTTGACATGGGGCCTACGGTGCTAACCGTCCCTCACTTCATCGAAGAGCTGTTTGCCCTAGAAAAAGGCGCTGCCGCACTTGGCGAACCCGACTTTCCTAAAGAAATCATGGACCCGAAAGACCGGGTTAAGTCTGGGGTCACTAGCGGCCCTGCGACCTCCAAATACGTCAAAATAATTCCAATCTTGCCGTTCTACCGTATCTACTTCGACGATGGTACCTACTTCGACTACGACGGTGATCCTGAAAGTACCCACCGTCAGATTGAAGCCATTGAGCCGGACGACCTAGAAGGCTACGAGCGCTTCCACGAAGCTGCTAAGGCCATTTTCGACCGTGGCTTTATCGAGCTAGGCTACACCTACTTTGGCAACATTGGCGACATGCTCAAAGTCGCTCCCGACCTTATCCGCTTAGACGCGCTCCGTCCGCTTCTATCCTTTGTAAAAGACTACTTCAAGAGCCCCAAGCTCCAGCAGGTGTTTAGCTTTGAGCCCTTGCTAGTTGGCGGTAGTCCGCTGAGCGTGCCAGCCATTTATGCCATGATTCACTTCGTGGAAAAAACCTGGGGCATTCACTTCGCCATGGGCGGCACAGGCGCACTCGTCAATGGCTTCGTCCGCAAATTTGAAGAACTCGGCGGCACTATTAAGTACAACGCTGAAGTCGCCAAAATTGATGTAGAAGGCTCCTACTTTGGTAAAAAGAGTGCAAAAGGCATTGAGCTAAAAGACGGTAGCTACCATGCGGCGGACCTGGTCGCTTCTAACGGTGACTATGCCAACACCTACATGAAGCTGATTGACTCCAAATACCGCCTCATCAACCAAGATCTCAAAGTCAAGCTGACTCGCCAATCTATGTCCGTGCTAGTCATCTATTTTGGCTTCAAGGCCGATGAGTCAGAAGAACTCGACCTCCAGCACCACAACATCATCCTCGGGCCCCGCTACGAAGAGCTTCTCAAAGAAATCTTCGACAAAAAGGTCCTTAGCCCTGACTTCTCCCAATACCTGCATATTCCTTCTCTTACCGACCCCAGCATGGCCCCTCCCGGCCATCATGCGGCTTATACTCTTGTCCCGGTGCCCAACAACGGCGGCGATATTGACTGGGATGTTGAAGGGCCAAAACTCACCGATAGAGTTCTTACCTTCCTCGAAGAACGCGGCTATATCCCTAATCTCAAAGAGCGTCTGGTCTACCAGAGTCATGTCACTCCTGACTACTTTGAAGGCACCCTTAATAGCTACCTTGGCAACGCCTTTGGCGTAGAGCCCATCCTTGTACAGAGCGCCTTTTTTCGCCCTCACAACCAAAGCGAAGATATTCAGAACCTCTACCTAGTGGGTGCCAACACGCAGCCCGGCGGCGGTACTCCTTCCGTCATGATGTGTGCCAAGATGACGGCTCGTGAAATTGCGAAGAACTTCGATGTTCCCTCTGAGATTGTTAACGGTGTTGCAGCAAAGCCGGAGGTCGCGACTGTTTAACGCCTATGCTCCCTAAAGAAGACCTTCTCAAATACTCCGAAAACAAAGAAACCTTCTCCCGTATCATTGACCAAGCTGAGCAGGCGATCCGTACCTGGGAACCGGTCGCCACGGACTTCCTTTCCCCTCCCGAACTACTCGAGGCCCAAACCGCCTTTGCCAAACTCACAGACATTCACACGCTCACCAGCGGCGGCTACCCCCAAGCCGAACGTCAGCGAATGGTCATCGCCCGCGCCGAAATTCCGCTAGACGGTACCGAAGTCCCCCTCTCTGCCCTCAGCATCGCTGGCAACTTTCTCTTCGACACCGCTACCCACCGCGACTTCCTCGGCTCTCTCCTCGGCACCGGCCTAGTGCGTGCCAAAGTCGGCGACATCATTGTCCTTGGCGAACGCGGCGCTCAGGCTATCGTCGTCCCCGAGCTTGTCGAATTTCTCACCACTAGCCTCACTCAGGTCAGGTCCGTTCCTGTTAAGACCCAACCTATCGAAATTAGCGAACTGCGCGTCCGTGAGCCCCGTCGTAAGGAGCTCACTACGGTAGAAGCCTCTATGCGGCTAGATGCGATCGCCTCTGCCGGGTTTGGCATGTCACGCAACAAAATGGCCGATATGATCACCAGTGGCGATGTCCGCGTTAACTGGAAACCCGTTACCCAGTCCAGCCACACTGTACAGCCTGGCGATCTCGTCGCCATTCGAGGTAAAGGTCGCCTAGAGATCGGTGAGATGAATATTACCAAGAAGCAGCGCTATCGTGTGCAGCTCACCCGACTGGTATAAGGCCGCAAGGTGAGAGATTCAAAAAAACAAAGCCACAAAATATTTTTATTTGATTAAAGTTTATATTTTGTATCTTTTTCCACCTAAAGCAGCACGAAGAGAAGGTCAGGGTATGTCAATATGTAAACGATTTGCCCACTAGGTTCTTTTGATGAGTGTCTCCTGCCCAACATTAGACCACTCACAAGCGACCATAAGATTGGCAGGAAATGGAGTTAACAATGGAATCCGTCGAGGCCATTTATCAATACGTCTGGCTGATACCTGTTTTGCCCCTACTGGGCGCGGCAATTGTCGGTACAGGCCTCATCAGTTACAACGAAGCGACCAATAAGCTACGAAAGCCGGTCTCTACATTCATCGTCAGCCTTATTGGCGCGGCGATGAGCTTATCTATTATGGTGCTCGTGAGCCAGCTGCAAGGCCACGCACCCTACACCTATCTCATCGAGTGGGCGTCCGCTGGCAATTTCCATATCGATATGGGATTCACCATCGACCACATCACGTCGGTGATGCTAGTGATTGTCACCACTGTGGCCTTTTTGGTGATGATTTACACCGATGGCTACATGGCGCACGACCCGAGCTATGTGCGGTTCTACGCCTACTTGAGCCTGTTTAGCTCATCGATGCTGGGCCTTGTTATCAGCCCAAACCTTTTACAGGTGTACGTATTTTGGGAGCTGGTGGGTATGTGCTCTTACCTGCTCATTGGCTACTGGTACGACCGCGATGGTGCTGCCGATGCCTGCCAAAAGGCCTTTGTGACTAACCGAGTCGGTGACTTTGGCTTGCTGCTTGGTATGCTCGGTCTGTTCTGGGCCACTGGCACATTCGAGTTTGAGCTAATGGGTGAGCGGCTTACTGAAATGGTGAGCACCGGTACCATCGCAGGTGGATTGGCCGCACTCTTTGCGATCTTGGTCTTTATGGGACCAATGGCAAAGTCAGCGCAGTTTCCTCTCCACGTGTGGTTGCCTGACGCAATGGAAGGGCCAACGCCTATTTCAGCGCTCATTCACGCTGCAACGATGGTAGCCGCAGGCGTCTTCTTGATCGCCCGCATGTATCCTGTCTTCGAGCATATCCCTACGGTCATGAACGTGATCGCCTGGACAGGTACCATTACGGCTTTCCTGGGCGCATCGATTGCTATTACGCAGAACGACATCAAGAAAGGACTCGCCTTCTCTACCATGTCTCAGCTGGGCTACATGGTGATGGCCATGGGTGTCGGCGCTTACACCGCAGGGCTGTTCCACCTGATGACGCACGCTTACTTCAAAGCGATGCTGTTTCTTGGTTCTGGCTCTGTAATTCACGGCATGGAAGAAGTGGTGGGTCACGATCCTACGCTTGCGCAGGATATGCGCTTGATGGGCGGCCTGCGCAAATATATGCCGGTTACATCTATCACCTTTTTGATTGGTACGCTGGCGATTTCGGGGCTACCGCCTTTTGCGGGCTTTTGGTCAAAAGATGAAATTTTGGGCTCCGTATTTGAGGTTAATCCTCTAATGTGGGCAATCGGCTGGATTACAGCTGGTGCAACGGCGTTCTATATGTTCCGTATGTACTTCTCTACCTTTGAAGGTGAGTTTCGCGGCAACGACGAAGAGCTAAAGATTTTGGTGAAGCGACAGGCGCTGCAAATGGCGGGTGCTTCGATGGGTCCTGGTGCAATGAGTACTAAGGAGCTTGAGCTGGGCGAGACAGACGATTCACACGGTAACCATCACCACGCTGAAGAGCCTCATGAGTCGACACTTAGCATGATCTTCCCACTGATGGCGCTAGCGATTCCGTCTGCGCTGATTGGGTTGGTCGGTACACCGTTTGCGAACTACTTTGAAGCGTTTATTCATCCACCGGGTGAAGCGCTCACAGTAGCCGAGCTAGCAGAAGAGTTCGACCTGAATGAGTTTGTGCGGATGGCCGGGCTGTCTGTGGCGATCTCGGTGGCAGGCATCATTTTGGCTGTGCTGATGTATCGGACAAGGAAAATTGACCCAGGTGCGATCGCAGACAAAATCAAACCTCTTTACAACCTCTCCCTCAACAAGTGGTACATCGACGACATCTACCGCAAGGTCTTCATCCAAGGCACCCGCAACCTAGCCAAGGGCGTTTTGAATGTAGACGTCAAAATTGTAGATGGTATCGTCAACCTCACCGGATTTGTCACACTGGTGACCGGTGAAGGCCTGAAGTACTTTGAGAACGGTCGAGCGCAGTTCTACGCATTGATTGTTTTTGGAGCAGTGCTTGGTTTGGTGTTTGTTTCTAGCCTGGGCTAAAAGAGCAGGTAAGATCACAGCCAAATTATCTTATTGAAGGAGTGTCAACGCTAAGTCTGATGCTCCTTTTTGCTGAGAATATGCTGTTGGCTTTCTGCTTTAGACAGACGGTTTTCTGAACCTATGCCTATGCCCATTAGCTTCTACCACGACAGGCAATATCCGAAGGTAGATGACACCAGCGCCTAAGGATTGAACGAAGACTAAGTTAACAGGAATACGCGTTCCAGCGATACACGGCTTTCCAAAATGGACTTTGAGGATATGCCACAATTCTTTCCGTAGTTAGTCAAATTCCCGGACGACTCTTCTTATCTTAGATTGTGCACCCTGTCGTTATCCTCACATTCTTCATCTCATACCTTTAAGAAAAGCTAATAGGTTTGATACAAAACGGATTTTTCTCTCTAGAGTGTATAAGGCCAGATAATAGATCATCTTGCACAGCAGATCTCAGTTTTGTTATGGACCAATTTCCTTGGCTTTCGACGATAATTTTCTTCCCGTTTATAGCGGCCCTGTTCATCCCCTTCATCCCCGATGAAAATGGCCGTACCGTTCGCTGGTATGCCCTGGTTGTCGGTCTGATTGATTTCGCACTGATTGTCTATACCTTTGTCAATTTCTACGACATTAACAGCTCAGGCATGCAGCTCTACGAAAGCTACACCTGGGTCCCTCAGATTGACCTGCGCTGGTCTGTTGGGGTGGATGGGCTCTCTATGCCGCTGGTGCTACTCACAGGCTTCATTACGACTCTAGCGATCTTGGCTTCCTGGCCAGTGACCTTCAAGCCGAAGCTGTTCTATTTCCTACTGCTGTCGATGTATGCCGGGCAAATCGGTGTCTTTGCCGTGCAAGACATGCTGCTCTTCTTCCTTATGTGGGAATTGGAACTGCTGCCGGTGTACCTACTGCTCTCTATCTGGGGGGGTAAAAAGCGGCTATATGCAGCGACTAAGTTTATTCTCTACACCGCAGGCGGCTCACTGTTCATTTTACTCGCAGCGCTTGGGATGGCTTTCTACGGCGATACCATCAGCTTCGACATGCAAACCCTGGCTGCGAAAGAGTTTCCACTTAGGCTACAGCTGCTCCTGTACACCGGCTTCCTGATTGCTTACGCGGTAAAGCTGCCGATTATTCCATTCCACACCTGGCTACCCGATGCGCACGGTGAGGCGACTGCGCCTGTGCACATGTTGCTCGCTGGCATTCTGCTGAAGATGGGTGGCTATGCGATCATTCGCATGAACGTGGAAATGCTGCCCGATGCCCACGCGGTGATTGCGCCGGGTCTGGTTATCTTTGGTGTGGTGAATATCATCTACGCCGCGCTGACCTCGTTTGCACAGAACAACCTGAAGCGAAAGATTGCCTACTCGTCGATTTCCCACATGGGCTTTGTGATGATTGGCATCGGCTCATTTACCAATCTGGGCCTGAGTGGCGCGGTGCTGCAAATGGTGTCTCACGGTTTGATTGGCGCAAGTCTCTTCTTCCTGGTAGGCGCAACTTATGATCGCACCCACACCCTGATTCTGGATGAGATGGGTGGTATCGGCAAAAAGATGCCGAAGATCTTCGCGATGTTCACCACTTGCTCCATGGCGTCTCTGGCACTGCCAGGCATGAGTGGATTTGTCGCCGAGCTAATGGTATTTGTCGGCTTCGCCAATAGCGATGCTTACGGCTTCAATTTCAAGCTGATTGTGGTCATGCTGATGGCTGTGGGCGTTATTCTCACACCGCTGTATCTGCTGTCGATGCTGCGCGACATCTTCTATGGCCCTGAGAACAAGGAACTCATTGAGAATGAAGTGCTGATTGACGCTGAGCCTCGTGAGATTTTTGTGATTGTCTGCCTGCTAATTCCTATCATCGGATTTGGTCTGTATCCTAAGGCGCTGACGCAGCTTTACGATGCGAAGACAGTGCAGCTGACAGAGCGGATTCGGACGGAGATGTTCTTGATTGCACAGGATAAGAATCCGCCGCTCCCGATTGCGACAACGCCGCTGTTGAATAGACCGTTGCTAGGTGCGCCGACGATTGGGAATGAGCAGCCGTAGGAGATGGGATAGGGAATGGGGGATAGGGGATATGTTTTTTCCCATTCCCTATCTCTTATTCTCTTTAGATAAGTCAGAAAGCCCTCCGCTCTCACCTCGGAGGGCTTTCGTAGTTCTACGTAAAACTACTGAAACCCTTGACAGGTCTACCAATTATCTTCTATAGCTCTAAGCACTTGTGCATTTCTCCTACTACGCTGCGCACCCTGTCGAACCTTGAACTCATCTTTGGCTACTGGCCCCAAACAGGTTTTCGCTATATTTTCAGCTAGATTCAATCGGCTATTTTCTGTGCAGGGCTGGGCACTAGAAGCCAGGCTACTGCGGTGGATGACCCTGCTATGGCTATCAATTGGGCCGGTTGTCCTATTTTCAGCGTCTTCTCACGTTGCGGCTACCGACTACAGCGACAGTGCCCACTATCTTAAAGTTCAGCTGATCTGGATTGCGATTGGTCTGTTTATTTCTCGCTACATAACCCGCCATCCGTTACAGCAGGTTATGCGGCTCTCAGGATTCCTTCTACTCGTGTGCATGCTGCTGATAATGGCAACGCATATTCCAGGCGTTGGCGTTTCTGTGAATGGTGCCACGCGCTGGCTCCCTCTTGGCCCCTTCCTAATTCAGCCATCGGAGCTGATGAAGCCATTTTTGGTTATGCACAGCGCTCAGCTGTTCGGAAAGTGGCACAGGCTCACAAATCAGACTCGGTTGCTGTGGTTAGGAATATTCACCTTTGGCTTACTGCTGATTTTGTCTCAGCCAAATTTGAGTACTACTGCGGTGTGCGGGATGACGATTTGGCTGATTGCGCTTGCCGCTGGGTTGCCCTACCGTCAGCTGCTGCTAACCGCGTCGTCAGGTCTGATGGCAGCGGTGATTAGTATTAGCTTGAAGGCTTATCAGCGCGATCGCATCATTTCCTTCCTCGACCCCTGGAAAGACCCCGAGAACAACGGCTTTCAGCTTATCCAAAGCCTGCTAGCTATAGGCTCTGGCGGTGCTAGCGGTGCTGGCTACGGATTTTCTGTCCAAAAGGTTTACTTTCTACCCTTCCAGTACACTGACTTCATCTTCTCCGTCTTCGCTGAGGAGTTCGGCTTCATTGGCTGCGCGATGCTGCTTGTATTTCTAGCGGTGTACAGCACGGTAGCCTTGATGGTTGCGATTCAAGCGAAAAAGACCACCCATCGCCTGGTTGCCATCGGCTGCATGGTTCTACTGGTAGGCCAGTCTTTAATCAATATTGGCGTCGCTACAGGCAGTATGCCAACCACTGGGTTGCCCTTTCCGCTTTTCAGCTACGGCGGTAGCTCTATGATTGCTAGCCTGATCACAGCTGGCATACTCATCCGAGTCGCCCGTGAGTCAAAAGGTGCAGATGTTCTTTCACTTTCTAGAGCAGCTCGCAAAGGTGATAGCCGAGATACTAAGCTCCAGAAGCCGTTTGAGCAGGCTAACGAACTTGAGAAACAGAGCAAAGCTTCTCCTGAGAAAGATCTCCGCACCGCACACAATCTTCTTAAAGCACCTCTGCTTCAATTCAAATCTCAGATATCTAGTGCAGACACTGAACCGAAGCATCAAAACGAAGCTTCTCCCGAAAAGGATTTGCGCACCGCGCGCAACCTCCTCAGAACGCCTCGCCTTCGTCTCAAACGTCGTTCTTCTATTGGTAACGAAGACAAAAGAGAGACCGTTAGCAGCAGTGCAGCGACGGATCGTTCAGACTCAGAAGGCTAAAAGCTACGAAATAAGTAGGCAGCGCTCAATCCCAGATAAGCGGAAGCAATTTCTGTACAATTATTAAGACGTGTACTGGCTCCAGGCATCTCTTATGGGCGATCGCCTACAGCTCTTTCTATACCATCTCAGTCAGCAGGCCAACGGCTGGGTAGAAGGCCAGCTAGGTCATCTATCAATCGCTAGCATCGGCATTATCGCCTGTGCCGGTCTGCTCACGAGCCTAACGCCATGTATGCTCTCCATGCTGCCTATCACCGTTGGCTACATGGGCAGCTACGAGCTAGAAAACCGCTGGCAGGCCGTTGGCCAGTCCGTTTGGTTTGCGACTGGGCTAGCAACCACGCTGGCAGCGCTAGGCCTAGTAGCCGGTAGTCTGGGCTGGGTGTATGGCCAGGTAGGTGTCGGGCTACCGATTGTGGTGAGTGCGATCGCAATCCTTATGGGCCTCAACCTCCTCGAAGCCCTCCCACTCCCCCCGCTTCCCTCCTTCAACGGCACAGACTTCCTACAGAACAACATCCCCCGCTCAGCCAAATCGTACCTGCTCGGCCTTACCTTCGGCCTTGTCGCCTCCCCCTGTAGCACCCCTGTTCTCGCAACGCTACTAGCCTGGGTAGGAGAAAAGGGTGATCCCGTCCTAGGCGCATCTCTTCTACTGGCCTACACCGTTGGCTACGTTGCCCCACTTATGCTTGCAGGCATCTTTACCGCCTCAATCAAACGCATTCTGGAGCTGCGCCGCTGGTCAGGTTGGATCACCCCTGCAAGCGGCGTTCTTCTCATCGGATTTGGACTATTTTCGCTCGTAACCCGCTTCTTGCCAGTCGCGTAACCTCTTCATCCCCCATCCCCCATTCCCCATCCCATCCCAATGCTTGCCACAAAGCGCTACTTCCGCAAAGACCTCCTTCCTCTCCTCGCGAATCTCAGGCTTGCGATCGCCCTCCTTCTCGCGATCGCCATCTTCAGCATCAGCGGCACCGTCATCGAACAGGGCCAAGGGCTCACCTTCTACCAAGAGAACTACCCTGAATCCCCTGCACTCTTCGGTTTTCTCACCTGGAAATTCATCTTGATCCTGGGGCTTGACCACGTCTACCGCACGTGGTGGTTCCTCGCCATCCTCATCCTCTTCGGCGCTAGCCTCACCGCCTGCACCTTCACCCGCCAGATCACCGCGCTGCGATGGTTTTCCCGCACCTGGAACTTCTACAGCAAGCCGCGTCAGTTTGGCAAAATGGCTCTGAGCACAGAGCTAGAGAGCGGCGATATAGACGACTTAAAAACGCAGCTTACACAGCGCAAATACAAAATCTTTGAGAAAAATAGCGGCGTAGATAAAATGCTCTACGCTCACAAAGGGCTTTCGGGGCGAATAGGCCCTATCGTGGTCCATGCCAGTATGCTGCTGATTCTTGCGGGTGCAATTCTCGGCTCTATGACCGGCTTTTTCGCTCAGGAGATGGTTCCTAGCGGCCAGACTTTCAAAATTCAAAACATCTTTGACGCTGGCCCCTGGTCTGGCCCGCAAATCCCAAAAGACTGGTCGGTCCACGTCAACCGCTTCTGGATCGACTACTCCCCAGAAGGGCGCGTCGACCAGTTCTATTCAGATCTTTCTGTACTTGACGATGCAGGGGAAGAAGTAAAGCGCAAAACCATCTGGGTAAACCAACCCCTGCGCTATAAAAATGTCACCCTCTATCAGGCAGACTGGGCCGTCGGCGCGGTCAAAGTTCGCATTAACAACAGCCCAGTTTTCAACTTGCAGATGGCTCCTCTAGAAACGTCAGGCGGTAAGCTTTGGGGAACCTGGGTACCTACAAAGCCTGATATGAGCGAAGGGATTTCTCTGATTGCGCAAGATCTTCAAGGCACATTGTTGCTGTACGACATGAGCGGACAGCTCGCTTCAACCGTACGCGCAGGCAGCAGCGTAGACATCAACGGCGTCACACTCTACGTCGATGAACTTATTGGCAGTACTGGACTTCAAATCAAGGCAGATCCAGGCATTCCGTTGGTCTACCTTGGCTTTGGTCTGCTGATGATTGGTGTCATCGTCAGCTACATTTCGCATTCGCAGGTATGGGCCCTGCGAACTGCCGACACGCTATATATTGGCGGACGTACCAATCGAGCGCAGGTGTCTTTTGAGAAAGAGATCGTTGGCGTTTTAGACTCTTTGACCGCTGATTCAGCAGGTGCAACGCTAGTGGGTGAGCCTGTCAATGTACTCACATAGGCGACTATCCTTCTGCCCATGCGAATCCTTTTAGTCGATGACGAAGTAGAACTTACCGATCCGCTCAGTCGCTTGCTTCAGCGTCAGGGCTACACCGTTGACGTCGCGAGTGAAGGCCGTACCGGCAGCCAACTAGCCACTAGCGGCAATTACGATTTGCTGATTTTGGACTGGATGCTGCCGGGTAAAAGTGGCTTGGAAATTTGTCGGGACGTGCGCTCCTCCCTAGGCGGACGTTCCGCTACAACCCCAGTCCTCTTCCTGACCGCCAAAGACACCCTAGATGATCGAGTCGACGGCCTAGATGCTGGAGCAGACGACTACCTGATAAAACCCTTTGAGCTGCGCGAACTGCTCGCCCGCGTACGCGCATTGCTCAGACGCCCCACCGTCCTGGAATCTGGCTCGGCTGAGCTGCCTAACGAATCGGTAAACGCCTCTGATAGGTCTATGGTGCTTGAGTTTGGCGATATTATGCTCGATGTTGAAAATCAAGTCGCTAGCCGCAACGGTCAGCCTATCGAACTCTCTGAGAAAGAAGTGCAGCTGCTCGCCTACCTAATGAAATCGCCTCAGCAGCTACTGACCCACACTCAAATTTACGATGCAGTTTGGGGGAGAGGGTCTGCACCTAGCAGCAATGCTCTTGCTGCTCAGATGCGGCTGCTCCGCAAAAAAATTGAAAGCCCCGGTCAACCAACGATCATCCATACGGTGTACGGCAAAGGGTATCGTTTCGACCCGCCTACGTAAAAATCGCAACTAAGCCAGCGTTTATGGGCATAAGTAGATAAAGCTGCACTATTTTCTGAACTGGGGAGACAATAGAGCGCGCTTTCGTCTAGTTAGGTATCAAATCAATCAGAGACTTTGAAGTTGTCTTTTGAGAACACGATGGTGCAGCTATCAGATATTCGAGAAAAATCAGAAGCCAAATCAATTCTAAGCAAGTCGACTGAGCAACGTTCAGCAAAGCAAATTCCATTGGAAGCTAGTCTTGGCTATGAAGTGCTCTACGGCGGACGACTCAGTAGTATTCAAGTTCCGCTGAGTGTCTCGACAGCAAGTAAGTCTTATCGGTCTACAGGAAGCGCCCTGCTAGACTCATTCGTCAGCGACTACTTTGCTGAATCTATTGCGCTACAACACTTGCGCCTTGTCAACGTTGAAAGTCAGCAGCCGCCCTTCAAAGAGGCTACGCCACAGCAAAGTGACCTATCACCTCAGCAGCCAGCGAATTCTGAACCTAAGAAATCTGTCACTAGCGAGACCGTCGTAGAGACTTTCAACGAAGAGACACCTGAGACTACCTCTTTACAATCAGACGCTGCCGAGATCTCAACTACGCTATCAGACCAGCCACCCACTGAAGCAGAACCCGAGACTATTGAGCTAGCCACCAACAAACTTTCACAGCCTGGCCCTTCTATAGCATCACAAACTCACCGCCCTCCTACTATTTCTGCGCCCGTTACAGACAGTAAGCTAGCCAGAGATAGTGCTGCCGCCGTAGGCCTCATTGACGTTAACGACACTCTACTCTTTGGCGGTGACCACCAAAATCTAGCCGCTACCGATCCTTTCATCGACGACATCACTGGGCCAAACAACGACACAGGCGTCTTGTCATATCTCAGTCAGCAAGTTTCCGCCTTCACCGTCTCAGAGCTTAAAAGCGGCTTTCCCATCAATACCGACCCTAGAGCCATCAATCGCCCAGACCCCTTGAGACACCGGACCGTGCTGGACTTACACAGCTTCAAACTAGGCGCTTTAGACGAAGAATTCATCGCTCCTAAGAAAGCCGAACTTAATACCTCACAGGCCACTCAGCTTGCAGCCGGGGCTACACAGACTCCGGAAATGAATGCTCTAAGTCAGCAGGTGAATGCTCTAAATCAAAGGATCTCTGAGCTAAGTCGAAAGCTGGCTCAGATCACCCAAGCGCAGACCAGCATATAGCGTATCTTCTTCCTTCTTTCTAGGTGCACACGCGGAAAACATAGACTTTCGCTCTGAGCTTTCTCACAATACGCCTTTTAGCTGTATGGATTGCGCTTCTAGCGATCGCCATACAGATTGTCGTAGTAGCCTTTGTATTCTTCTGAGAGCAGCGCCTGCCACCAGTCACGGTTCGTCAAGTACCACTCCACGGTTTGCCGCAGACCCTTTTCAAAGTTGTAGGCAGGTGACCAGCCCAGCTCTCTTTGAATTTTAGAGATATCCATCGCATATCGGCGATCGTGTCCGGGGCGATCGGTTACAAATGTAATCAGCTCGCGAGGCGCCGCTGGTAAGTCACCAGCCAGTTCAGTCATCAAATCGCACAGGGTATGCACAATGTCCAAGTTTTTTACCTGGTTATTGCCACCAATGTTGTACACGTCGCCCGGCTCAGCCTGATGCAGCACCACATCAATCGCGCTGCAATGGTCGCTCACGTGCAGCCAGTCACGCACGTTTTGGCCATCTCCATATACTGGTAGTGGCTTGCCCAGCAAAATATTCAAACACATGAGCGGAATCAGCTTTTCGGGGAACTGATAAGGCCCATAGTTGTTAGAACAGTTGGTGATTAAAGTGGGCATTCCATATGTGTGGAAATAAGCTCGAGCCAGATGATCGCTGCCTGCTTTGGAAGCAGAATAAGGACTGTTAGGCGTGTAGGGTGTTGTTTCTGTAAACGGTGGGTCGTCCGCGTCTAAGCTGCCATATACTTCGTCGGTAGAGACGTGAAGAAAACGATAGTCGCTCGGCTTGTCTTGCTCGTTCCAGCGATCGCGGAAAGCCTCTAACAGCGTGAACGTACCCACAACGTTCGTCTGTACAAATGCAGCTGGTCCTAAGATAGAGCGATCTACATGAGATTCAGCGGCGAAGTGAATGACGGTGTCGATGTCTTCTTCTTTCAACAAAGAGGCGACTAGAGGGCCATCGCAGATGTCACCTTTCACTAAGCGAAAGCGGTCTTGATCGGCCAAATCAGCAACATTGGCTTCATTTCCGGCGTAGCCCAAAATATCGAGAACCACCACGCGTCCATCGTGGTTTTTGCACCAGTGATGCACAAAGTTAGAACCAATGAATCCGGCACCGCCGGTAATAAGGACACGTTTTGACATGGTATTTGAGTAGGGTGGTTGTTTGAAGTACGGCCAGCTTTATGACGCTAGCTATATGAATTGAGTTCTACGAAGTAAGTTCTATGGTAGAGTCGTCGCCTATCATAAACCGTAGGGCTTTTGGACGATGGTCGGTCACTATAAGTGTCGCCCGTTCACCAATTAGGCTATCCACAATGCGACGCTGAATACCGGATATTTTTGCGCCCTTAAGTACAACACTATGGTCAATCTCTACATCCGTCATAGCGGATTCATCAGCAACGCTAGTATAAGAACCCACGAAGCAGTTCTCCAGCGTGCAGTTCTCACCAATCACTACCGGCCCACGCACGGTGCAGTTTTTCAAGGTAGAGCCTTTTCCAATGACGACTCTACCGCTGACGATGCTTTGCTCATCCACATCGCCTAGAATCTGAGGAGCGCCGATGTACTCATCTAGAATGATGCGGTTGGCTTCAAGCAGGTCGTCTTTTTTCCCAGTATCTAGCCACCAGCCAGAAAGCTCTTTAGCTTCGACCGGTTTGTGGGTGTTAATCAGCTGCTGAATCGCGTCTGTAATCTCTAGCTCGCCTCTAGCAGAGGGCTTGATTTCTGAAATTGCTTGATGAATGTCAGCGGAGAATAAGTACACGCCTACCAGCGCTAAGTTTGAAGGCGGATTCTTAGGTTTTTCGACCAGCCTGATAACAGAGCCTTCAGCATCGACTTCGGCCACGCCAAAAGCGGTAGGGTTCGGTACCTGCTTGAGCATAATGGTTGCGCCCACAGGGTTCTTTTTGAATTCGGAGACGAACGTTCCTAGCGAGTCCTGGATGAGGTTATCGCCTAAATACATGACGAAAGGCGTGTTTCCTAGGAAAGGCTGTGCGATCTTCACAGCATGTGCTAAGCCGTCTGGACTCTCCTGCGGTATGTAGGTAATGTTCGCACCAAATCTGTCGCCGCCGCCCGTTTTTTCTTCAATCTCAGGGCCAGTTTCAGGGCTGACAATAATACCAATGTCGGTAATTCCGGCGGAGACTAAACTCTCAATGCCATACCAGAGGATCGGTTTATTCGCGACAGGAACAAGTTGCTTAGCGCCTGTGTAAGTCAGTGGTCTCAGGCGAGTGCCTTTACCACCGGATAGGATAAGTGCTTTCATGCAGTATTCTCAAAATTAACGAAGGAAAGTCGGCTGAATATAGTAAGCCCAGCCCATCAAGTTGAACTCGTATCGTTTTCTAGTCGTATACAGTCGAAAGCTAAAGCAGAAAGGCTAAGTATCAGGCTTTACAGCTATTAAGCTACTACCGCTAAAGTAATAGATACGGGTAAAGAGCGTGCTACTACAGGACGCTCTTAAAAGGCACTTTACTTTGATTGCATAGCGGCGTATTGCCGTAGCATTTGCGTGAGACTCTCTCGCCACTGCGGTGCCTCATGTCCCAAGGCTTTAGTGATTTTTTGACTGCTGAGAACAGAATAAGGTGGCCTCTTTGCCGGGGTCGGATACTCAGCTGTTGTGATTGGATTAACGGTTTCAATCGCTAAGGGCATACCTAGAGCCCGCGCTTCTTCAAAGATGGCAACGGCAAAATCGTACCAGCTTGCGGTACCACTGTCCGTAAAGTGGTAGGTCCCTGCGTAAGCATTGTTCTCTAAAACACGCTGTCTCAAGACACCGTCGTTAAACAGGAGTGCTGAGAGGTCGGTAATTGCATCGGCGATGTCTTTTGCCCAGGTGGGTGAGCCGACTTGATCTGAGACGACGCTGAGCTGCGATCGCTCTTTCCCCAACCGCAGCATCGTCTTCACAAAGTTACCTTTGCCACGCACGCCATACACCCAGGCCGTCCGCAGGATAACATGCGCGGCGATCGCGTCTCGAACGGCTTCTTCACCTGCTAGCTTCGTTTTACCGTATACGCTTAGCGGGCCGGTATCATCCGTTTCGCTACGCGCAGAAGGCTCCTGCCCGGAAAAGACATAGTCCGTAGAGATATGAACAAGTGTGGCTCCGCACGCTGCTGCTGCTTTGGCGAGTGCGCCTGGTGCTTCTGCATTGATGCGGTAGGCAAGGTCCGGCTCACTTTCTGCTTTATCGACAGCGGTGTAGGCTGCTGCATTGACGACGAGCTTGGGTTGAACGTCGGCAACTTTAGCTGCGATCGCCTCCAAATCAGTCAAGTCTAGCTCTGCTCTGCTCACTGCTACTAGCGCGCCTAAAGACGAAGCCAATCGAGGCAGGGTTTGTACGAGCTCCTGTCCTACCTGCCCTTGCGCTCCTACTAGCAAAATACTCATGCGATCGCCCCGTCTTCTGGCCCTTTAGTAAATGCTGCATAGTCAAACAAATCAGCAGTCGCCAGCGTATCACCCGCTGCATCTTTATCAGACACGATTGGCGTATTACCCGCCGTAGGCCAGCCAATTTTTAGCTCAGCATCATTCCACACAATACTTCGCTCGTGAGCCGGACTGTAAAAATCGGTCGCTTTATACAGCACGTCGGCAACTTCAGAGAGAACGTAGAATCCATGAGCAAACCCCGGTGGAACCCAGAGCTGCTTTTTATTTTCCGCACTGAGCACCTTACCCACCGACCGTCCAAAGGTTGGGGAGCCTCTGCGAATGTCCACTGCGACATCGTAAATGCTACCGACCACCGCACGCACTAGCTTGCCCTGAGTGTCTTCAATTTGATAGTGCAGACCGCGCAAAATATTAGATGTTGACGAAGAGTGATTGTCTTGCACAAAAGAATAGTGCTTACCTACTGCTTTATCGAAGGCCCTTTGATTGAAACTTTCTAAAAAGAAACCACGCTCGTCCGGAAAAACGCGAGGCTCAATTACCAGAACTTCGGGGATATTAGTCTGCGTAATTTGCATTTCGATTTAAATCACTGTGTTACTTTCTCAGCTTCCCATATCGTGAGAAAACTCTCCGCTCTTTAAGCTTCGAAATTCCATAAGCGAAGCCCACTATCTCACAGACAGTAGGCCCACAACTTATATTATGCTTCTTGGTCTACCGGTCTCTCGCCCAAATTCGCTACGGCTAAGCAAGAAAAAGAATAGATGCAGCGACATCTAGACATAAAAAGCTAGTCAGAGTAGACGCTTACTTTCTTACGATTTTTGCCCTTACGCTCAAACTTCACAACGCCGTCAATTAACGCAAACAGCGTATCGTCGCCACCACGACCTACATTTTCGCCTACGTGATACTTAGTTCCACGCTGACGAACGATGATGTTGCCTGCAATCACGACTTCGCCGCCATACTTTTTCACGCCCAACCGCTGAGCGTTTGAATCGCGACCGTTTCTTGTACTACCTGTACCCTTCTTATGTGCCATAGCGCTTCAAAAAATCTCCTGACTATTTACTACCCATCAAATCTGCTTTCAGTCTTATGCTTGGCTCTTGCTCTGCGTTCCCGCTCTCAGTGTAGAGCTTTGAGCCTTGCAGAGCTTCGAGCTTGAGAAAGACCTACTCTTCTGCCGTCTCTTCTGCCGTAATTGTCTGGCCACCAACGGTGATTGAATCGATCATCACACGGGTCAAATCTTGACGGTGACCACGCTTTTTGCGCGTCTTCTTCTTAGGCTTCATCTTATAGACGATGATCTTCTTAGCGCGAAGATGGCTAACCACCGTTCCACTGACCGTTGCGCCTTCCACCAGTGGCTGGCCGATAGTAACATCGTCGCCATTCTCAACCATGAGCACATCGTCAATTGTAATCTTTTCATCGGCATCGACCGGCAGCCGGTTAATGTCGTAAAAACGACCGGGTTCTACTCGTAGCTGGGTACCACCCGCTGCAATAATTGCGTAAGCCATATTTTTTGAGTTCTCTTTGTTAAGTGCCGTACAGGTAGGCTACATACGAGCAGACTTTTTACCTGATCCGAGCATTTGCACTGAAAACGCATTATCTTCTACAAAACGATGCGGTGTCAAGCAAGGTTGTGACAGGCAAGCGGAGGTATTTTCATTCCTGTTCGCCACCGATGTACAATTAAGCACTGTTCTGTCGGTTACTAAAACCCTATGAAGCCCTACTTGGCGGCGGCGCTACAAATGACTAGCGTGCCTGATCTTGGAAAGAATCTGACGCAAGCGGAAGAGCTAATTGACCTGGCTGCCCGCCGTGGGGCAGAGCTAGTGACCCTGCCAGAAAACTTCTCCTTTCTAGGCGATGAAACCGCTAAGTTCAAGCAGGCGAAGGAGATTTGCATTGCCAGCGAAAAGTTTATCAAGACAATGGCGCAGCGCTATCGAATTATGCTGTTGGGCGGTGGCTACCCGGTGCCTTCGCCCGACGGACGCACTTACAACACCGCGATACTGGTGAATTCCAATGGTGAAGAGCTGCTGCGCTACAAGAAAGTTCACCTTTTTGACGTGAACTTACCGGACGGCAACACCTATCAGGAGTCGGCAACGGTGACCTCTGGCAGCACGATGCCGCAGATTCATAGCTCGGAGCGCCTCGGAGAAATTGGCATTTCTGTTTGCTACGACGTGCGCTTTCCAGAGCTATACCGGCGGCTCTCCAAAGAAGGCGCGGAGGTGCTAATTGTACCGGCTGCTTTTACCGCCTTCACGGGGAAAGACCACTGGCAGGTGCTGCTTCAGGCTCGGGCGATTGAGAATACCTGCTACATGATTGCCCCGGCGCAAACGGGCTTTCACAATGCGCGCAGGCAGTCTCATGGGCATGCCATGATCATCGACCCCTGGGGTATCACCCTGGCAGACGCTGGTGATACTGTTGGAATGGCGATCGCAGAAATTAATCCGTCTCGGCTAGAACAGGTCCGCAGACAAATGCCGTCACTACAGCACCGTGTCTTTGGCTGACGTGCTTTCAGCAAAACCGTAGCCGAGAAGTCGTCTGTAAATAACCTAAATGAACACTTCACTCGGTGAGGTACTCATGTAAATTAGACAACGATAGCAACTATGAGCGGCATACCTAGCATGATAAACGGCCTGTTTTTTCAGACTATTTTCGCCCAGCTTCTCTGGCCCCCCGGTCTTTGGGCTAACCTCTGGGATAGTCCTTGGTCTAGCGCACTGCCGCTAGTTGCTGAAGTAGACGAAGCCGAAATTGGCTCTTTTGTGATTGCAGGCGTACTGCTAAGCCTGATTACGGTATTTGTAGCGGCTAAAGTTGGCGGCGAACTGTGCGCTAGGCTCAATTTGCCTTCTGTATTGGGAGAGCTTATTGGTGGGGTGGTTGTAGGGGTTTCTGCACTGCACCTTATTGTGTTTCCGGAAGGTGGTGCAGAGCCAGCTTCAGCGTTGATGGGCGTGATTCAAATGACTGCTGGGCTCGACCCGGAGAGCCTTAGCCTGGTATTTAGCGGTGAGAGCGAAGCGCTCTCTGTACTCGCTGAGCTTGGCGTTATTATTCTGCTGTTTGAAATCGGGCTAGAGTCCGATCTTAAGGAGCTGATTCGGGTAGGACCTCAAGCAGCGGTCGTTGCGATTGTTGGTGTTGTTGTCCCTTTTGTGGCGGGTACAGCAGGTCTCGTTTTATTCTTTGGCGTGGGCACTATTCCAGCTGTCTTTGCAGGTGCGGCGCTGACTGCGACGAGTATTGGCATCACCGCTAAAGTGCTCGCTGAAATGCAGCAGCTCAGCTCTACAGAAGGTCAGATTATTATTGGCGCAGCTGTTCTAGATGATGTTCTCGGCATTATCGTGTTGGCTGTGGTAGCAAGCCTTGCAAAAACCGGTGAAATTGAGATTACAAACGTTATCTATTTAGTGCTCGGCGCCGCGACCTTTTTAATTGGATCCATTTTTATTGGACGACTGCTGAGCCCACTGTTTGTATCGCTAGTTGATCAGCTAAAAACGCGTGGGCAGCTGATTATTAGCTCTTTGGTATTTGCGTTTGCACTCTCTTATATTGCAGCAGCCATTCAGCTAGAGACAATTCTAGGCGCGTTTGCAGCCGGGCTGATTTTGGCCGAGACTTCGAAACGCCGTGAGCTAGAAGAGCAGATCACGCCTATTGCTGACATGCTAGTGCCTGTGTTCTTCGTAACGGTAGGCGCCCGCACAGATATCAGCGTGCTAAATCCGCTAGAGCCAGCAAATCGAGAAGGGCTCATCATTGCCCTATTTCTAGTGGTGGTAGCCATTATTGGCAAAACCATTACAGGGTTTGCCGTTTTTGGGCAGCCTGGCATCAACCGCTTGGCTGTAGGCTTTGGTATGATTCCACGCGGAGAAGTTGGGCTTGTATTCGCAGGGGTTGGCGCAGCCAGCGGTGTTTTATCAGAGTCATTGGATGCGGCCATCATTGTGATGGTTATTGTCACCACTTTCATTGCACCGCCATTGCTCAAGCTGGTCTTTGATAGAGATAACGACGCAGGTGGCAAGCTAGAGTCAGCAACCGCAGAGGCTGTTTCTACTACCACGACGACTGCTGAGCTTGCAGAATCATAGCTGTATAGATATCTGCAATAAACTTTAGCCTTCCGTATAGAGCTATCTCTCTAGATACAGAGATAGCTCTATATTTCTGCACTATGATTTACCCGTAAATACGCAGCCTCTACTCGAATTGAGCAGTATTAAAAAGTGAGTAAGCTATGTATTCAATTCTGGCAAAACTAAAAGCTAGTTAACAGAATGAAGGCGCATTTGCAGTGTTTTTTGCTAGCAAGTACTCACCCAGTATTTACCGTAGGAGCTATCAACTACTAGCTTTAACTACATAAAATTCGTAGACTTTTCGTGCAAAGAAGCGGAAATAAAGCAGGTAAAGTTTCCAAATCCTACTAAACTCTAGACAACATTTATTCAATTAATAATCCGAGTATTTTTACTTATGAGCATCCCGGCCCTCTCAAGCAAGCTGCGCTCCCAATTCAAAATTGGGGTTTTTGATAGTGGGGTAGGAGGTCTAACGGTTCTAAAAGAGATGACTGCGCAGATGCCTCATGAGTCGGTTATTTACTTTGGAGACACCGCGCGGGTGCCCTATGGCAATCGTTCTAAAACCGAAATTCTCCGATTTGTCCGGGAGATTGTCGCTTGGATGATTGGTCTAGATGTGAAGATGATCATCATGGCCTGCAATACTAGCTCAGCGCTGGTGCTTGAAGAGGTGCGCTCAGAGTTTCCAATTCCTATCTTAGGCATCATTTTGCCGGGCGCGCGCGCAGCGATCAGAGCGGGCAAAAATATTGGGGTGGTTTCTACAGAAGCCACTGCGAAAAGCAACGCTTACAAGCATGCTGTGCAGGAGATAAATGCTCATGCACAGGTCTGGCAGGTAGGCTGTCAAGAATTTGTGCCGCTGATTGAAGGCGATCGCATACACGACCCTTACACCTTAGCGGTTGCAACCCGTTATCTATCTCCGCTCATGGCCGCAGGCATTGATACGCTGGTGTACGGCTGCACGCACTATCCGCATCTCGCGCCTGTTTTTAAACAAATCTTGCCTAGTGGTATCACGCTAGTAGATCCGGCGGAGCATCTTATTGTTGCCGCTGCTCAAGAGTTGAAAATCCTTAGGCTTAGAAGACCTAGCACAAGTCGGGTAGAGCCTACTGAGTTCTATGTAAGCGGAGATCCTGAGCAGTTTGCTAGCGTTTCGCAGCAGTGGCTAGGCTACAGGCCTGTGGTTAGCCAGGTGTCTGTAAGCGAGCTAGAAGTAATTCACGCAGGGTCTTCTTCTACTATGCGCGATCGATAGCTTCTTAAGCGCATATAAAGGTTGATGCAGTCGCACACTCGCAAAAAAGGAAAAGTAAAAGAAAAGGTCTGCTACGGTCATTAATAGACCGTAGCAGACCTCTAGGTTGGCTAGTTGCCAATTTTTCGCTAGTTGCCAATTTTTCAACGATGTGAAATCAATACGAGATGTGAGCTTGAAGCGCAAGTTCAAAATACAGTAGCTATGTATCTGAAAAGCTATGTATCTGAAAAGCTATGTGTCTGAAGCGCCAGTACTCATCCACATTAGGAAAAAATAGACGACTACTAAATAGCCCAAAGCAGGTAGAACAATAGCAAGCGGATTGGCGGTAGAGAAGTGGTGCAGCATGGCAGGCACAGTGAGAGTGGATAGTGAGCGCGAACGAGAAATTAACCGCAGACAGTATTAGTTAAGACAGCTCTCAAGCGACCCAATGTTACTGAAGGCAAAGCTCTCATACTCACCAGTCAGATGCGATCTCCACAGGGGAAGTAAGACCCGTAAAAGCAAAACATCGTCCACACTGGAAACAGCATGAGCTACCTTGAGCGGGCGGATCGCAAACTAGCCCGACTTAAAATAGCTTACCTACACGGTCAGCTATTTAGGCAACTGTCTAAATAGCCGGAGCATCGCTTGATCTAGGCGTACAAAAGAGTGACTGTGCTTTGACCTAAGAGATGCGCCTTAAATGATACGCAAATAGATCAGTGAAGTGCACAACGCGTTCTGCATACTGTTCTTGTAACCTTCGACCCTGATAGGCAAAAGTTGAAGCCAAACAGTAGATTAATCGTGTGCGACAAGCTCAGCTAGCTACAGATGCCTATGTATTAGAACGTCTATATATTAGATAGTTAATACTAGATAGCTATACATTCGAGACAGTCAAGTAGCTATACCTATCGTATGAAAAGCCCATCCCGCTCAACCTCTACAGATAGGCTGAAAAAGCGCTTTTACACAAGTCGAGATGAACAAGTCAACCGCTGAACCGGTAAGTTCGAGTAGATTAGTTCAAACCAACTTGATCAAAATTGCAGTAACCGAAACGACCGACAGATGTCATCGGGCTCTTAATGAAAAGTCTTCTAATACCTAGAGATTAACATAAGATTTTGTTATTTGACAGACTTTAGTCGTAAATATTTCGCATTATTCTCAGAAACTGGATTAAGAGCTAAGAAAGTAGCTGGTGTGGGTCTGTGACAGGGAATGGAGGAGAGCGCTTGACAAGGTTCTTCTGGGTTTCCTCGGTAAGAACAGCCCCTTTCCCAACGCGATAGCTTAGAATAAAGAAAGACTACTTAAAATTTCGTAACCTAATCCGCCTGAGTCGCGTTCTCCATGACCTCAGTCACTTCTCTTTTTTCACCTGTAGAAGCAGACCTAGACCTTCTTACAGACAATCTTAAAAATCTTGTCGGCGCTCGTCATAAGATTCTGTACGCTGCTGCTGAGCACCTTTTTGGCGCAGGTGGTAAGCGCATTCGGCCCGCGATCGTATTGCTGCTCGCGCGTGCTATTGAGCCCAATCAGGAAATCACGACGCGCCATCGGCGATTGGCTGAAATCACCGAGATGATTCATACTGCTAGCCTTGTACATGACGATGTCGTAGACGAGTCTGCCACTCGTCGAGGCGTGGCAACTGTCCACAGTCAATTCGGAAATCGGGTCGCTATTCTTGCTGGAGACTTTCTGTTTGCACAGTCCTCCTGGTACCTGGCGAACCTGGATAATTTAGAAGTCGTTAAGCTGCTCTCTAGAGTCATCATGGATTTGGCAGAAGGCGAGATCCGCCAGGGACTAAAGTACTTTGACACGACCCTGTCTATCGACGCCTACCTGGATAAGAGCTACTACAAAACCGCTACGCTGATTGCGAACAGCGCAAAAGCTGTTGGTGTTCTGAGCGATATATCGGAGGTTTTGGCGGAAGATCTCTATCAGTTTGGGCGTAGTTTGGGCCTGGCATATCAGGTTGTTGATGACATTTTGGACTTTACCGGCTCTGAAGATGTTTTAGGTAAGCCAGCTGGCTCTGACCTGCGTAGCGGTAATTTGACAGCCCCTGTGCTGTATGCCATGGAAGAAGTGCCTTATCTAAAGACGCTAATTGCAAGAGAGTTCTCTGAGCCAGAAGACTTTGAGCAGGCTATTGAGCTGGTCAATAGCAGTAGAGGTATTGTTCGGGCTCAGGCGCTGGCAACGCACCATGCCAATCACGCTGTTGAGCGTCTAGCTTCGCTGCCACCTTCGCCTTCTCGTCAGGCGCTAGAAGATATTTCAGAGTATGTGCTGCGTAGGCTGAAGTAGACGCTGTGAGCCGCGCGATTTGCTTGGGGGAGATCTTAATCGACTGCTTCTCTCAGCAGCCAGGACTAGTTCGAGCGGATGTGAGTCACTGGAGCCCACTGCCTGGCGGCGCGCCTGCCAACATTGCCTGCGCCCTAGCGAAGTTAGGCCACTCGGTAGAATTTATCGGTGCGGTCGGTAAAGATTCTTGGGGTGAGGCTCTTGTCAAACTGCTACGCGACATGAAGGTAGGTAGGCGAGGCGTGCAGTATCGGCTGAAGGTTCCGACTCGCCAGGTTTATTTTACGCAGAACTTACAGCGCGAGACGGCTGAGCAAGGTGTGCAGTACACTTTTGCGGGTTTTAGTGGAAGTGACTCTACTCGCTTTGCAGACGCTCATCTATTTTCGGGCGCTCTGGCTGTTGATCTATTTGCAGATGCGAGCGTTTTAGTTTTGGGGACGGTGTCGCTGGCCTATTTGGATGCCCGAGAGTCGGTTGAGAGAGCGGTTGAACTTGCGATCGCAAACAATTTGCATGTCGTTGTTGATGTGAACTGGCAGCCGATGTTTTGGAATAAGCCAGCAGAAGCACCTGGGCGCGTCTACGACTTACTCCGAAAAGTGCATTTCTTGAAAGTATCTGAGCAGGAGGCGGACTGGCTATTTGGCACAGCATCGGCAAATGCGATCGCCCGTCAGTTTCCGCATCTCAAAGGTGTCTTGGTCGTGACGAAGGCCAAAGGCTGCGACTACTGCTTCCGGCAGGGCGCTAGCTGGCTAAAAGGGAGCGTCGCTAGCTTTGTGGTCGATGTAGAAGATACTACAGGTGCAAGCGAGGCTTTCACCGCTGGATTTGTTCATCAGCTGCTACACCGAAGCGCTGACGTCTTCGCAGATGAGGCGAGCGCTCAGCACGCGCTCACCTACGCTAGTGCGGTAAGCGCGCTAACGAAGACAAGGCTCGGTGCGATCGCGGCTCTACCCACTCCCAACGAAGTTGAAGTGTTCCTTTACCTCAACTGAACGCCCTTTATGCTCGCAACTCATGCCTCAAGAAATTGAACGTAAATTTTTGGTTACCGACGACAGCTGGAGAGCAGACGCTACCGGACAGACCTACTATCAGGGATATATTGTGACCACAGCGCCCGGCCAAAGCGTTCGTATTCGCATCGCAGGCAATCGTGCCTATCTCACTATCAAGGGTCCGGCAACAGGGTTGAGCCGCGCAGAATTTGAGTATGAAATTCCGACCGATGATGCGCAGGAGATGTTGAATACGCTGTGCGATCGCCCATTCATTGAAAAGATCCGCTACCGCTTGCCTATTGGCTCAGTCGTTTGGGAAATTGACGAGTTTAAAGGCGAAAATGCTGGTCTCATTGTCGCGGAGGTAGAGCTAGAGACGGCGGAGCAGTTTTTTGAACGGCCAGCTTGGCTGGGGCGGGAGGTCTCGGGAGAGGTGAGGTATTACAACGCTAGTTTGGTGAGGAATCCGTTTTCGCGATGGGAGAGGGAGGAGATGGGAGATGGGGAATGGGGGATGGGGAGCTAGGCTGCCCAGTTTACATATGGGAGCTGGCTGGCTGTTTTGCTGATGGCGTCAGCTTGGGCGACTAGCTGACCGCAGGCGTCCCAGGTTCCTTTTAAGAACATTTGTCTGGGGCCTGCGCCCATTTCTACCGGACACGAGAAGGTGTCGGCTTGCACGGTCATCGACGCTAGATCTAGGGTGAGCTGAAGTGTGGGATTTTGGGTCACCATTGACTGTAGGGTGCTCACATCTTCGCTGGTAACGGTAACGCAAGGGACGCCCATGGCTACGCAGTTACCGAAAAATATTTCGGCGAAGCTTTCGCCGATGAGAGCTTTGATTCCCCATCGGGCGATCGCCTGTGGTGCGTGCTCACGAGAGGAGCCACAGCCAAAGTTACGGTTGACCAGCAGGAGTTCTGCGTTTTGATACTGGCCTTGGTTGAAAGGGTGATTGCTGAGCTGCTTGCGGTCGTCTGCGAATACCTGATCGCCTAGTCCGTCAAAGGTGACTGCTCGTAAAAATCTGGCTGGAATAATTCGATCGGTATCAATGTCATTGCCGACTAGCGGTAAACCTTGGCCAGACACTTTGGAGACTTGAGAGGACACGCTCATAAATTTGCAGCAGCATAGAGAATATTCAAAGATATCACTAGCAAACGGCGTGGCAAAAGCGCACCGCTAGAAAAAGTCCTACAAACAGATGCTCATACAGACCGTACTTGTCATCTGAAACAACAATACTCGCTTCACAGAGACGCGCTCAGACTGCACAGCAGTAGTGCTTCTGTCCATTCCACTACCGCGCCGTAAGTGTCTCCGGTATGCCCGCCGAGCTGCTGATAAAAATAGGCACTCGTGAGCACTGCAAATATTGCGCCGCCGACACTTACTCGTACTACCAGCACAAAAGGGACCACGCCGCTTACGCCCAGCAGGATACTCACGCTCAGTAATCCTACAAAACCAGGCAAGCTGTGCCGCGCTGTGGGTAGCGCCAGTTTGTGAAAGGCACCTTTGCCCTCTTTTTTGAGATAGGGATAGCGAGCGATCGCCCACTGCTGTCCCCACCGACCCCACACTGCTACGCCTATCAGCACAAAAGCGCGATGCTGAGTAATAGAAGCCAGCGCTACCACCTTTAGCAGCACCAGCACGACCACTGCTATTCCCCCAAAAGCCCCCATATGGCTATCTGCCATTACAGCAAGTCGGTGGCTTCGATCTGGTACGGCTAAGCCGTCGGCTACATCCATCACACCGTCGACGTGCAGGCCGCCTGTAATCGCAATATTAAGCGCAACAATGAGGGTACCGGTGACCAGTGGTGGCATATTTATGACGTAGAGTAAGCCGTCTGCGATCGCCAGCATTCCACCTACTACCGCACCGACCCAGGGCACCCAGCGCGCAATCCAGCGAAACTCTAGCGGCCAAGTCTGGGGTATAGGCAAACAGGTATAAAACATCAGCGCGCCGTGCCAACCGGCCAAGAGCGATAAGAGCCGTTTTGCTAGAGCAGAGCGCATACGAATACGAGTCCAGAGCGATCGCACCCACCGAGTTGCCTTTATCACATCAAACCCCACATCAAACCCAATATAAAACCTGTAAACCAGGACTTCAGGGAAACGCATCGCTACCCTTCTAAAGAAAGACCCAAAGAAAGATAAAGAGCAGCCGTTAAACAACCTTCACTCATCAAAAAAATGATGTATGGCGATACTTGAAACGTACATCACATCGCTCTACTGAAGCGATCGCTAAAACCTTTATGATCAATCAATATAGGTTGATGGAGATCGGTTGCGACACTTGTATTAACAACTTGAATACTTTCGTAAATCCCTGACAGGCAAGCCTTGTGGCCCCATTCATTGAAAAAAGACAGCATACCTTTCTGACAATTTTGCTGAGACTTTGATCGTAATTAAAGCGTAAAGCCCAAATACTTCATTTGAAGTACTTCAAGATCTTACAAATCCGATATGGCAAACGCTAGAAATTCGTTTATCGTGTTGGTAGATTCTCGCAAGTTGTAAGGCCGACCTTCACAGTGTTGTCTGTAATTGTGCGTACTTACATCTTCTGTATAATCACAATCGTTTATTGGCCTACGTGAAGCCTTTCCAATGAACCCTAACTCTTCTAGCCATTTGCCTGCGCCCTGCCTTGTAGATAACGGCATTGTCGTCCACAAGGCAGACATGCTTCGCCTCCTGAAAGGCCTAAGCCATGTTCGCTACATCCACAGACAAGACGATCAAATCACCAGCACAGGTGAAGGTCGCGTTATGGAGGCTTTCTCCGACGCGAACCAGGCCACGCTAGTTGCTAACCACAGCCTTTATCTCAACGTCCACAGCTTCGACTACCTGGAGATGGTACGCTCAGGCGATGAAACTAGCTTTGCTCTTGTGCAAGACAATCGCTGCTTGTGCCTAACGCCCATCGTCAAAGAGCCCGAACGCAGCGCAACCCGAGAAATTGATGTCGCGGCCTTAGAAGCTATCGTCACAGAAGCGCTCTCTGCTAGCTGGGATGCCTCGATTGACGACGAGCGTAATTTTTAGTCAGGTCCTTCTAGTAAGATGATTTCTAGATAATAGGAAATCCATTGATTGCCTTCTCATATCAGCTACAGGCGACCTGTAGCCACTGCAAAGCGCGCGCAGGCATATTCCAAACCCCTCACGGGCCTGTTCACACACCCAGGTTTATGCCAGTTGGTACCCTAGCCAACGTCAAGACGGTAACGCCCGCACAGCTGAAAGACTGTAATGCGCAGATGGTGCTCGCCAATACTTATCACCTGCACTTACAGCCTGGCGAAGACTTGATTGCCGAAGCGGGTGGCGTGCATAAGTTTATGAATTGGCCGGGTCCTATGCTGACTGATTCTGGCGGGTTCCAGGTTTTCAGCCTTAGCAAGATGCGGACGATTACAGATGAAGGGGCGACTTTTCGTTCGCCGCGCGATGGCCGCATTATTGAGATGCCGCCCGAACGCTCTATAGAAATTCAAAATCAGCTAGGGGCCGACGTCATCATGGCCTTTGACGAGTGCCCGCCCTATCCAGCGACCCGAGAAGAAGTTGTCGCTGCCACAGAACGGACTCATCGCTGGCTCAAACGCTGTATCAACGCCCATGATAGAGACGATCAGGCGCTGTTTGGCATTGTGCAAGGGGGCACCCATCTGGACCTGCGCTCGGCAGCAGCAAGAGATCTCGCTCAGCTAGATTTACCTGGCTATGCCATTGGCGGCGTTAGCGTGGGAGAGCCGCCTGAGCTGATTGAGAAAATTGTGCAGGCGACAACCCCTTTGCTGCCTGAAGATAGGCCACGCTATCTGATGGGTGTAGGTACCTATCGAGAAATGGCACAGGCGATCGCAGCTGGCATTGATCTGTTCGACTGTGTGATCCCAACTCGGCTGGCCCGCCACGGCGCGGCGCTGGTAAAAGGCGATCGTTGGAACCTCAAAAACTCACAGTTCCGCCGCGATCTCACCCCGATTGACGACAGCTGCCCGTGTTACACCTGTCAAAACTTCACCCGCGCTTATCTGTGCCACCTGATTCACGCCAAAGAGCTCTTGGCCTACACCTTAATTTCTATCCACAACATCACGGAGCTAATTCGCTTTACAACCGATATTCGCGAAGCTATCTTGCAAGACCGATTTGCTGAAACCTACGCAAGTTGGCTAACACCAAACAGCTGACTGAATAGCTTAACCGATTCGCTCTTGTAACGGTTTTGTTACGTGAGTCATCCCTACACACCGTGATAAAATGATGCCTAGTATTACATAAGCATTTGGGAGATATTGGATATATGGACGTTGCACTGCTGGTAGCAGAGTTACCTGAAGCCTACCGAGCCTTTGGCCCCTTAATCGACGTTTTGCCTATTCTACCTATCTTCTTCTTGCTACTGGCCTTCGTGTGGCAAGCATCCGTAGGTTTTCGATAAACCTTCCTTGCTAGGGCTTTGAAGCTAGGCACATCGAACAAATAGATTGATAAAGCATCAGATTGATTGAAAGAGAAAAGCTGCATCCGCGAACGGATGCAGCTTTTTTTGCTTCACATTTGAATCAAAAACAGCGATAAAAGTGCTTTTTTTAATGTAGATTACATCTTCCTATGTTCTCTTTTGGAAGTTTTGTTCTCACTATCAAAGGGTTAGGAAGATGAGTGCCCACAGTGTGCTATTTGAATAGTAAATAGACGCTGCTATACGTTTTATCTTCTGCTTGAGAAGGCACAGGACAGTTTTGGGAAAGTATCGTCTTCGGTAGAACTGCTATAGAAATCGCAGCTGTCGGCCATTATCATGCGTATCTTCGAGGATTATTTCTATAACTTCTTAATACTTCAGCCCAGTCAAAAACCGATTTATGTGTAGTTTTCCGTAATTGCACCTACATATCAAATTTCGTTTAGGGGTACAGATCCAATTCCTACGTTCTTCTTCGGTTTAGTTGGGATTGGTGTCTGTGAGACTATTTCACCAAGAACATTATATGAAACAAAATTGTTTTCCTGTTTACGAAGGTATTGAAACCATTAGTACAAATACAACCAAGTACAAACACAACTTTTCTTGATGTATTGAAGCTAGTTTTACAGCCTCTTGAAATAGGTCGTAAAGAGTCGCTCTAATAAAGCCTTGAAAAGGTTGGCTTTACCTGCTTTTTCCAAACGCTTTTTCTGTACCAGCACCTCAAAGGCATCTACACTCATGCAACCAATAGGCCCTGTTAATGCCCACTCACTACACGCATCAAAGGCAGAGGTCGTGTCAGAATCAGCTCATCCATCTATCGGTGAAGCATCAGCCGCTGAGAGCACCTCGTTAGCAAGTTCTACCTATCACTTTCGAGCCGACAGCTGGCTCTCTCAGTCAGACGCACTGCTGCTGCTACGTAAACGGGCTCGAAGAGAAGCCTATCAGCAAAACTACGTGGCCGCTATTCAGATTTTCAACCAGCTGAGTGCTTACGAGCCAGACAACGCAGACAACTTTGCGAACCGAGGGCTAATGCACTACAACCTCAAGCATTACGACCGAGCATTTGCAGACTACAACCGTGCTATTGAACTCAATCCTGAACTAGATAAGGCCTATAGCAACCGCGCCAACCTCCACGCCACTCAGCAAAACTGGCTGGATGCACTTGATGACTATGAGGACGCCATTGATATCAATCCCCTTAACATTCGTGCGCGGATCAATCAGGCTATCACCCTTAGAGAGATGGGTGACTATGAAGAGGCGGTTACCTGCTTAGATGTCGCTATGTTCTTCCGGTCGGGAAATGCCAACTTGTATGCAGAGCGAGGTCGGACTTATCAGCTACAGGGCCTCTGGAACTGTGCAATGGCAGACTACAACAGAGCGCTTGAAATCACTCAGGCCTCTATCAGGGCCGAGGCTACTCGCTCAGAACTAGAACACGTAGACCACATCAACCGTAAAGTCCTGAGGTGGATGAACAGTTGGGACTAGATTTAAGGATTCGACCACGAGAGTGTGGCGATCGCAGCCAACACACCAAAAAATAGTCCCCCGCAGAACAGACATTGTCTATTCTGCGGGGGACTATTCATTACGTACAGCAGTGCGAATAGAGGCTAGTCGATATCAATAGACTGAGGCCCCTTGGTATCTACAGTGCTCGACACTGGCGCAGCTGTTGGCGCGGCTCCTTGCTTATTGAGCCAGCTTTTAACGGGGTCTTCCGAGAGATCAAGGCGAAAAAGACCTGAGAAAAAGCCACCGCAAAAGGCTACAGGCTGGCGGGCTAGCTCCCGAACAAAAGGGGTCAGCTCATCGACAAACATATCTACATCGCTCCGCAATTCAAGGGTGTTACGCCACAGTGTAACGCAGAGCTTGTGGGAGTATCTACAGCAAACTGCGCTTCCCGTTCACCTGGATAGTTGCCCAGTTTGTGCGAGCCTCTGCCAGCTGCTGAGCGCTAATGATAGCCCCAGTCAGGTCCGCGCCACAGAGATTGGCCCCTTTCAAGCTCGCCGATTCAAAATTTGCTCGCACAAGGCTGGCCCCACGTAGGTCAGTATCTTCTAAATTGGCGCTGCCAAAGAACGCACCGGTTAGTTTGGCGTTTTTCAAGCTCGCCTGGCTCAAAGTCGCCTGACCCCAGTGAGTGTTGGATAGGTCGGCATGCTGCAAATTGGTTTTCCTAAGCGTTGCCTTTGCGAATCGGGCTCCCGCTAGCACCTGCCGATGCAAATCTAGCTGACTGAGTATTTGGTTAGAAAAGTCGCGATGCCCCTTCTCATAGTCATCTTTAAGAGACTCAGCCGTCGGCTTTTTCGACCGTCGTCGTTCAACGCCCTTGTAGTTCTCGTCAGATTTGATTCGCCGCTCACGACGAGCCCGAATAGCCGCAGCCATACGAGAAGACGGCGATACTCTTGTCTCTAGCTCGGTGGAATGGTCTAGAGCGGCACTGGCGGGCCTAGCTGTTGCAAACGACATATTTTGCGCCAGGCTTTCTAGGTACGGCGCGATATCTAGCTCACGCAAAACATCTTCGGCTAGCTGGTAGCGGTTTTGCACCGAGATATCCAGCATTTTAGAGAGCAGCTGAGCGAAGTGACCGCTGACGGTGACCAAATCCTGCCAGCGCATTTCACCGGTTTGCGGATCGTAGGATAGGTCTTTGGGTGATTTGCCAGTGAGCAGGTATACGCAGGTAACGCCCACCGCATAGATGTCGCTGGCGTACACAGGTCGCATAGCCATTTGCTCTGGAGGCGCATAGCCAGGCGTGCCAATAGCGTAAGCCGTTAGCGCTGTCTGGTCAGAAGGGTCGACTTTGGGCGCATTAACTTTGTCTTTTACCGCGCCAAAGTCGATCATCACTAGCTGCTGGTCTTGCTCGCGGCGAATGAGATTGGCCGGTTTGATATCGCGATGAATGATTTTGTGGCTGTGGATATACTGTACTACTGGCAAAATTTCGCTCAGGAATTGCTTAATCCGCTCTTCGTTAAATGGCCCATTCTGCTTTACCTCTTTTTGCAGGGTAGAGCCGCTGACGTATTCTTGCACCAGGTAAAACTCATTTGACATCTCAAAATAGTCGAGCAGGCGCGGAAGCTGAGGATGATTGCCGATCTTTCCAAGGATGTTGGCCTCTCGCTGAAAGAGGTCGCGGGCCATTTCGAGCAGATTAGGCTCATTTGTTGTTGGCCTTAGCTGCTTAATGACGCAAGGTGGCAGACCGGGTAACGACTGGTCGCGAGCTAGGAAAGTTGCGCCAAAGCCGCCGCGACCTAGCGCACCCAAAACTCGATAGCGATCTCTTACCCAAAGCTTACTGCCACAGCTCTTACAAAACCGGGCAGCCGCAGCGTTTTTCGGCTTTGAACAGCCAGTAGCAATGCAATAGGTCATTGAGTCAAAAAGTAAATACGTGCGCAGCAGGGCCTTGTATGAAGTGTTCCCGCATCCTTTTGGCAAGGCACGGGCGGCTAAAGGCAAACTAACCGTAGTACCATAGGCCAGGGCATCCGTGTCGTCTGCACTTTGCAGCATTTGCATCTTGCACATGTCAGGTTTGTCTGTTGTTGTGGCCAGCGCCCAAGCGTCGATTTTTCCCATGCGTGTTTCTGTTAACTGGCTCAAAGAGCTTGTCGAGTTCGACTTTTCCCCAGAGGCGCTGGCCGATGCGCTGACGATGGCGGGCTTTGAAGTAGAAGATATTGAAGATCGCCAGAGTTGGGCAGCTGGTGTGGTGGTAGGCCGAGTGCTGAAGCGTGAGCCTCACCCAGATGCGGAGAAGCTGAGCGTATGTACTGTGGATATTGGCGCGGCTAAGAACTCAACGATTGTGTGCGGTGCGGCAAACGTGGGCGCAGATATGTGTGTGCCTGTGGCGACTGTCGGCAGCTACTTACCTAAGGTCGATCTCAAAATCAAGCCGCGTGAGCTGAGAGGCGTTCCTTCTGCTGGCATGATTTGTTCGCTAGCCGAGTTAGGACTTGCTCGCGATTCTGAAGGTATCCATGTATTCAGCGAAACAAGCTTTGAGAAAGGCGATATCGAAGTTGGGCAGGACGTACGCCCTATACTCGGTTTGAACGACTTTGTTTTAGATGTCACCTCTACAGCCAACCGCGCCGATGCGCTGAGCATGGTGGGAATTGCCCGTGAGATTTCAGCGATTACAGGAAATCCGCTGAAGCTGCCGATTGCAGAGGGAATAGAGGGTAGCCAAACCGAATTGAAGGGGGTCAATATTGCGCTTAGCGATCCCAAGGCCTGTCCTATATATATAGGCAGCATTTTAGAAGCTATTGAGATTGGGCCGTCTCCCGATTGGATTCAGCAGCGCTTGATTGCTTCAGGTACGAGAGCCATCAACAATGTGGTGGATGTGACGAACTATGTGCTGCTTGAGTGGGGGCAACCGCTGCATGCATTTGACCTGGATAGGCTCGATACAGTAGGCGGATCGCAGCCTATCGGGATTGATGTGCGCTATGCCAAAGCAGACGAAACGCTGACCACGCTCGACGAAAAAGAACGAAAGCTAGCGAAGCAGACGCTGCTAATTACTGCGAATGATACGCCTGTCGCGCTTGCGGGTGTAATGGGTGGGTTTGATACGGAAGTTGTTGATGCGACGAAGCGGGTCTTTTTAGAAGCGGCTTACTTCGATACGGCGGCGATTCGCAAGTCGGCAAGATCACAGGGACTCAGAACGGAGGCGTCGGCTCGGTATGAGCGAGGGGTAAATCCGGCTGAGCTGAAGTTAGCAAGCGATCGCGCCCTCCAACTCCTCATCGAGACTACAGGAGCGAGTCTCACCGGGCAAAGCGAAGACCGCACCGAAATTGGTAACATCACGCCCACTCGCGAAGTCTCCTTGCGCCTTAGCCGTATCAATCAAATTTTGGGCCGTGTCAAAGATGGCGAAGGTACCAAACTCCTAGACAAAGCCACCGTTGAAGCACTGCTAGATAAACTAGGCTGCAAAGCCACTGCCGATGGCGAAGATGCTTGGAGCGTTGGAGTTCCTCCCTATCGCTACCGCGACCTGGAGCGTGAGATTGATCTAATTGAAGAAGTGGCGCGGCTCTACGGCTACGATCACTTCGACAATACACTGCCTAGCCAAACCTTGCGGGGCTATTTATCCGACAGTGCGGCGCTTTCTAGAAAACTGCGAGCAGCCTTTCGCGGTGCCGGTCTTACAGAAGTCATTCACTACTCTCTTACCAGCCCATATTCTGATCGGCAAGTTGTTCTGGCCAATCCGCTATTTGCTGAGTACTCGGCGCTGCGGATTGACTTGCTTGACGGCTTGATTGACGCGTTTCAGCTCAATGTCAATCAGGGCAATGGCCCGCTCAGTGCCTTTGAGATTGGCACTGTGTTCAACAAGCCGGATGAGAATCCTGAGGAAGGAGACCCGGTTGAGTCGATTAAGGTCTCTGGTATTGTTGGCGGTGACGCCAGGCGTGGCCGTTGGGTGACGAGCAATCAAGAAATACCTATGACCTGGTACGAAGCTAAGGGTGTGTTGGAGGGTGTCTTTGACACGCTGGGTCTATCGGTAGATTATCGAGCGCCTGACCTGAGCGAGAGTGAGGAACATCGGCTGCATCCTGGCCGAACCGCCGGGCTCTTTGTTCGGGGGCGAACGCGTTTGGGCACGTTTGCTCAGCTGCATCCAGAACTCCGCCGAGATAAGGACTTACCAGAAGCCGTTTACGTTTTTGAACTTGATTGGGCTGTTCTGAAGATGTGCCTAACCGGCAAGAGCGGAAAAGCTGTGAAGTTTGCTGCCTACTCTACCTACCCTGCATCAGATCGCGATTTGGCTTTCTTTGCGCCTACAGAAGTTACCGTATCAGATTTGCAGCGAGCGATTGAGAAATCGGGTGGAAAGCTGCTTGATACGGTGACGCTCTTTGATGAATACAGGGGTGAAAATGTGCCGGAAGGGCAGCGGTCTCTGGCCTTCCGACTGGTGTATCGATCAAGCGATCGCACCCTTACAGACAAAGAGATTGATCCTGTGCATCAGAAGGTACGCGCAACGCTAGAGAAGATCTACAAGGTGAGCTTGAGAAGCTAAAACCCTTTTGGGTTTAGCTTCAGATGTGGAGAAGTTGGGTTACTAGATTTACTGCTAGAAGGGGACGTCTGGGCCGGGGTCAGGCGATTTCTTTGAGGCGTCGCTGCTGGTATCAGTAGGCGCTTCTTCACCGTCTAGGCTGACAATTTCGCCATTGAAGAAGTTAGCGAATCGTTTGACCTGTTCTTGGTCTTGATCGAATCCGATGTCACCGCTAGGCGCATCTAGCCGAGAGCCCCCTGTATTTTCGGACGGAAGACGGCCGGGAGATGACTGCGGAGGCTGAGAATACGAAGACGGTGGCTGAGAATGCGAAGTTTGGGTCGGGGGTTTATTGGCCGCCGCTGCGTCTGGAGACGATGGCTTCGCGGATGAACCGCTGTGATGAGTGTGGCCAGTATTTGCAGCGCCGTTGCTGTCAAAGCCGTTGTTGTTCGAACGGTCAGGCGTAGACTCATTAACTTTGGAGGTTGGAGAGCTAGGCCTTTGAGTAGAGGGTGGCGGATTGGCTGCTTGAGGGCGAGGAACAGGCGGCGCTGGAGGGGCCGGGGCTGGTTCTTCAACTTCCACGACAGGTGATTCTTCTGCGGTGACCACTTCAAGAGAGACTCTGATTTTGCGCTGAAAAACACTTTCGAAGGCGGCTTCCAGGTTAGGAACGCGCTCTTGAGCCAGCTTTTGCAGTCCGGCGGAGCGGAATCCGACCTTGGCACCGACACCATCAAAGCCAAGTAAAACGCCCTGCTGTGACATCAGGATTTGAGTGCCTCTTGGCAGCAGAACGGCCAGTATCTTGTTCCATAAGTCGGCCATGCTGCCAAAGGCAACTTCAGGCGCAGGCTGTGCTGGTGGTGTGTCGGATGAACCACCGTTATTAGAACTTTCTGGCTTGGACGCAAGCGGATCTGCAACGCCATCTTCAGTCGGGCTGATAGCCGGGCTGGCACTGGGCGCACTTGGGTGCGCTGGTTGGACTGGCGGTGCTGCAACTGGCGGTGCCGTTGGTGTAGTCGGAGGAGATGAAGGTGCAGGGGGTGCAATCGCAGAAGGCGGTGCAATCGATGGAGGGGCGACTCTAGGTCTGGCTGTATTGGGAGACGCTGGGGCGTAAGGAGCTGTTCTCGATTGAGAAGGGCTACTGGCTAGGTCAGCCATTGCACCTAAAGCACTGGGTAAAAGTCCGGTAAGAGTTACCTCTAGCCAGAGCCTTGGCTGGGTTGTGTTTTTTACCTGGACTTCGGAAGTTTGTAGCTTTTGCTGGCTGGCCAATAGCTGAGAAGCAGACAGCTGCTGCGCGAAGTCTGTCATCTCGATCCAGGTAGGTGGTGTGATGGCGACAAGGTCTTCGCGGGTGGGCGCACGCTTGGCAATCAGCAGGTCGCGATAGAAGCCAACGAGGCTTTGCAGTACGATGAGCGGTTCGCGTCCTTTGTCCATTAGATAGCGAACGCGCTCTAGTAAGGCGGTGCCATCATCGGCTGCGATCGCCCGCACTAGATTCAACAAATCTCGCTCAGGCACCGCGCCCACCAGGTCCCAAACAGACTCGACCGCAATCTCATCAGCTTGTAGGCTCAGCTGGTCTAGCAGGCTTTCGGCATCTCGAAGACCGCCTTGAGAGATTTGAGCGACGAGCTGGATGGCGCTAGGTGCGATCGCAATCTTCTCTTTCTCTGCAATGTACTGTAGATGCTTAACCATCGACGGCAGCGGAATCCGCCGAAAATCGAACCGCTGACAGCGAGAGATAATGGTTGGCAACACCCGCTGCGGGTCAGTCGTCGCTAAGACAAAAACAACTCTATCTGGTGGCTCTTCTAACGTTTTCAATAAGGCATTGAACGCGGCGGTGCTGAGCATATGACATTCGTCTATGACATATACTTTGTAGCGGCATTGCACTGGGGCGAACTGCGATCGCTCAATTAGCTCGCGAATGTTATCAACGCCTGTATTACTGGCTGCATCGATTTCAACGATATCAAGCGAGTTGCCTTTAGTAACCGACTGGCACACGTCGCACTCACCACACGGCTCCGCAGTGGGTGCATCCACTGTTAGGCAGTTGAGTGACTTGGCTAAGATACGCGCGCTCGACGTTTTACCTGTTCCTCGAGGACCACAAAATAGATAGGCCGGGGCAATGCGATTTTGCTGGAGTGCGTTTGTGAGTGTGGCTGCGATCGCGCCTTGCCCCACAAGCTGCGCAAACGTTTGCGGTCTGTATTTGTGGTGGAGGGGTTCGTACAAGCAACTCTAGCCTCTGTCGAGCGATACCGTAGCGGCGATCGGTAACAATCACCGCTTATAAGATATCGTCTTCGCTACCAGTACAACCACTACACCCGGCACTTCGCCCGGTCGTGAATGATGTAAGTGGCGGCTTCGCTGGCAGCTGTAGGCTGCACTGGTTTTCGCTGACGGCGTTTCAAGGCTTCTGCCATTGCTGGCGTGATGGTCTGCTTGGCTTCTGTAGCTACTGCGACAGCAGTATCTTCCTCTTCGAGCCAGTAGCCGTTCAAGTAGGCATCGACTAGCGTATCAAACAGACCTTGCAAAGAAGGGGGAAGTCCGGCAGAAATTTCAGACTGGCTGGCGTAGTTGTCAACCAGGCGACCCATAGACTGCATGAGAAGATGATTTTCGCAAAGCGCAGTAGGATGAGTTGCTTTGAGCGACTGCCAACGAGCTTCGAAAGCTTTGATTCCGGTGAGCTTAATCATTTTTTACAGTGTGTAGAGAGCGGCGATGGTGTAGATAAAGCAGGCAGCCCAGCAGCGACTTGCCCCCTATGTTGATGTATCCTTTAATGGACAGCAGTGTCCGGAAAACAAAGTCCGTAAAGTCACTGAACTTCAGCAATACCAATAGAATCAGCTACAAGCAAATGACAAAAACCGGTGCTTGAATTAGCCTCTTGAGTTACCCCAAGAGCGTTAGCGCAGCGTCACTACACTACCAACGGTAGCCAACGCAGAAAGAGCCTTGAAAGCGCTACCACAGTTACAAGCTACTTCCACCCAGCCGTGACTACCGACAAGCGCAGCCAGCGAGCCTACAGGCACATCGGCATAGGTGCTGACGCCGTTGAACCGACGCGGCCCATAGGGTAGTTCTACCGTCAGCTGCCACGGACTGTTGGGAACCACGCGAGCCGGAATGTTGCTGATCAGATTGCCGAAACTATCAACGTACTGAAGGCTTCCGCCATATTGAGAACGGGAGTCGTTTTTAACTGGGTCAGAAATTTTTTGAAATGAGGGAAGATCTGTTGTGACGAGGGTATCTGGCGAGATGCGATCGCCCAACTGCCCAATTGGCACACCTAGCGCCAGATGAGCAGCAGCGGGCGCAAAAATATCTCGCCCGTGAAACGTCACGCTAGGATGAGGCGCTCGCCAGTATTTAGCATTCGTTAGGCTAACAGCCGCGACTACTGGCTCGCGCTCCAGCACACCGCTAAATAGCCCATTGTCTGGGCCTACGAAAGAGCCGCTAGGCGTTTGAAGCGCAACTGCACGTCGCCTGGAGCCAACCCCTGGATCAACGACTGCCAAATGAACCGTTCCTCTAGGGAAGTAAGGATAGGCCATCGTTAGGTTGAACCGAGCCGCTAGAATGTCTTGGGCTGGAACTTCATGTGTTAAATCGCACGTGGGTATTCCTGGAGCAATAGCTGCGATCGCTCCTTTCATCGCAGCCACATAGGCATCTTTCGTACCAAAGTCGCTCAATAACGTAATCACCAGCCCTACACCTATATTCGATCCAAAAGTAGAGGTAGCATTTGATACGAAGTATCTGTGATAGAGATCATTGATTGTACTGAAGTGTTTGTCTTTAATTGTACCTAGCGTGTTTGATATGTCTACAAGTCAACCTATGTCAGAAGTCAATGCACTTGATAAAAGCGCAGCGTCCCTCTCACTGAGTGACATTACCAGACATGTCTTTATATGCGCTGATCAAACGGTTCCAAAATGCTGTGACAAAGAGGAAAGCCTACTCGCCTGGAAGTACCTAAAACAACGTCTTAAAGCGTTGAAGCTAGATATCTCTACTGAGCAGCCTTCCGCCTACGTTTTTAGGACTAAAGCAAACTGCTTGAGAGTTTGTCAACAGGGACCTATCCTGCTGGTTTATCCCGAAGGCGTCTGGTATCACAGCGCCACACCCGACGTTATTGAGCGCATCATTCAAGAGCACTTAATCGGTGGAAACATAGTTGCCGACTACGCGTTCCTACATCATGCGCTGCCAGAATCGTCACTGATAGTATCCTGAGCCCCATCAACCACACTAGATACAGTAAGTAACATGCGAATCTATCCGCACGTTGCGAGCGACTTTATAGTCCAAACGGCGGGCACATAGCAGATACGCTCAGTTCTGGGTGATGTTGTATACATTTTGGGAATACTTGATGTATCAAACCGACGAGCTAGCGCTTGTGAAAAACGCGCCTCTAAGTTAGCGACTTACCCGCTAACTATTTGCGGAGCGTCACCCATTCCATCTTCTTAGTTTTTTCTGTTTGAGAGTTCTTATTATAGATGTGATATTTCAACAAGCGTATGTAGCTCAATCTCTAAGCCAATCCGAGTAGCAGTATCCGTTAAACGTTTTCACTCAACTACCATCGACACACTCTCTACACCAGAATTAAAAGAGCGAGCATACGGCATGAAAGAAGTCAACACAGGGGACCAGAAAAAGCTTTTACTCATTGATGACGATCCCAATCTCATCTTATTGGTAAAAGACTATCTAGAGTTTCGCGGATACCAGGTCATGACAGCAGGCAACGGCAGAGAGGCTCTTTCTACCCTGTCTGACCTTGCACCAGATATGATCATCTGCGATGTCATGATGCCAGAGATGGATGGCTACGCCTTTGTAGAGCAAGTCCGCCAAGATCCGGGTAAGAGTTGGATTCCTATCTTGTTCCTCTCTGCTAAAGGGCAGAGCCAAGACCGCGTAAAAGGTCTGACTACAGGTGCGGATGTATACATGGTGAAGCCTTTCGAGCCTGAAGAACTCGTAGCGCAGGTCGAGTCTTCGCTAAAGCAAGCTACTCGGCTCATCCATCACCAGAATAAGGGGCCGAACTCCATTCCTACTATTCAGGTGCCCTTTGATGTGGAGCTAACGCCAACTGAACTTAAAGTTGTTCAGTTTGTTGCGCGCGGCATGGCCAATCGCCAGATTGCTGAAGAGCTAAAAGTGAGCCAGCGCACTATCGAGAGCCACGTGAGCAACATGCTAGGGAAAACCGGTCTACACAACCGTACGGAGCTAGCCCGCTGGGCCGTTGAAAACAACAAGGCGTAGATCATCCTACCTGTTTCAGGTTGGCAGATTGGCATTAGTATCATTCAATCTGCCTTGATTACTCTTCTGTTTAAAGTTTGTCGAAAAATGTTTGCAAACTTTGATATGATTTAGTTCCCCGCAAAACGCCTGTTTATTTGGTGAATTGCCATTAGGGATTCCGGAGCCCGCTAGCTTACCAACAGCTGGTTCATGTGTAGGCTCACAAATTACACTTTGCTGGTGTAGCTCAGTTGGTAGAGCAGCTGATTTGTAATCAGCCGGTCGTCCGTTCGAGTCGGATCACCAGCTTTCTAAATATTCCATATTTCATTGCCCTAAAAGGGTTTCAGGCTTTGTAAAGAAAAAGCCTTACACGCACTGGCTAGAACTACTCGACTTTAAGCGCTTCTAGAGAGCTTGAATATTGACTTGACCATTGTCGAAGATGTTCTGTTTTGGGCTGCGAGTGTTGCTTGAAAGCCGTTGATTTTGAACCACGCTGACTTTGAATCATTCAAACCATTTTTCGCTTTTGGTTTCGTAAACGACGCCGCTTAAAGAATTCCGTAGCATCGTCTACGAATGAATAAACTACAGGCACTACCACAAGTGTCAACAAGGTAGAGATCACTAGCCCCCCTAGAATTACGGTCGCAATAGGTGAGTAAGCATCCATACCAGTTTCAGGGAAAAAGGCCAGACGTACGATCACAATTAAGGTAGTGAAAGTGGTCATGACAATAGCTTTTAAGCGAATTGGGCCAGCTTGTCGGATTGCGATCGCCCTCGGCACACCTTCCTTTCGCTTCGCTAAAATCAGCTCTAACAACAGAATCGCCGCAGATAGTGAAACGCCTGAAAGAATCACAATACCCAAAATCGACACGGTAGAGAGCGTGTGATTAAACAACAGCAGCGCACTAAATACGCCTACGAGCTGTAGGGGCACTGACAGCATCATCACCAATGGCTGTACAAAGGAGCCGAACTGAATCACCAAAATAATATAGAGCAGTACGAGAGACACCAGCATTCCTTTCAACAATCTGGCAAACTCGATCATCATGTCGGTCATATCGCCCATAGAGTCGATACCGTAACCGGGTGGAAAGTCGAGCTGTTCGCCTGCTTGCATGGTAATCGCCATTGACAAATCCATCGAAGCAGGCCCATCCTTTCGGTAGTAGCCATTCACATATACCACCCGCTTACCATTCACATGCTCAATCAACGTTGGGCCTTGCTGCGGCTCCATGGTCGCCACTGTGCTCAGTGGCACCTGCTGGCCACTTTTAGTGGCGATATAGGTACTCGAAAGATCTTGCAGAGTTCCTCTTGCTTCCTCGTCATAGCGAATAAGGATAGAATTCTGCCGTACGTTTGGGCGGTTGTAGTAGCGGCGAGTCATGCCGCCGTTGAGGGCGTAGTAAGCCTGCTGAGACACCATTTGTACTGTTAGTCCTAGCTCTTGGGCACGGCGGCGATCAATGTTGAGCCGATACTCGGGCTGGGTCATGGCAGAACTGGTAAAAGGCATGTAGATGTCGGGGTTTGCCTCGGCAATATCTAATACGCCTCGCGCTAGGCGGTGGAGCAGGTCCAAGTCATCGCCATATACCGCTAGCTGAATGGGGGCAGCGGATGTGGCCATCACATCTACGCCCATTTCTTTGAGGGCGACGCGCCGGATGCCGGGAATGGTTTGTTTGGCTTCGGCGACGATGCCGTCCATGATTGCCCAGATGTCGCGCGATCGCTCTGTCAAAGGCGTAATCGTCACCGTCATCACAGCTGTATTCACCCCACCCATGCTGTAGCCGGTAAAATAAGTGCTGTTGCGCGTCAGCTCAAAGCCAACCTGGGCCGAGACTTTTTCCACCTCGGGATGTTGGAGAATAATCTGTTCAAATTTAACAGCAGCGGCGTCTGTTGCTTCAAAAGATGTGCCTGCTTCCATTTCCAGGGTGGCCATGAACTGGCCCGAATCGCCTAGCGGCATCATTTCTTGTGGAATGAAGCTATAGAGAGAGATAGCTAGCACTACTGAAGCGGCTGCGATCGCCAACGTAATCTCTCTATTCCGCATACAAATATCCAACAGCCGCGTATAGCCTTTCTCAAGCTGACGAAAGCTATAGCTCACAGGAAAGGTGGATTTTTGCAGCAAAGTCCGTCGCTTTGCCTTTTCCGAATAGGGCTTGAGGGTGTACGCAGCAACTAGCGGAATCAACGTAATCGACACCACCAAAGACGCGATAAAGGCAAACACCATAGGCCACACTAGCCCGACAAACATCAATCCGGTCAGCCCCCCAGAGAGAATAGTCGGCACCAGCGCGGCAATCATTACGCAGCTCGCTGCCGCACTGGCTAAAAACACTTCTCCAGTACCCTTAATCGCGGCCTGCATCGGCATAAGGCCCGCCCGCAGCTTTTGATCGATAGAGTCAAGCACAATAATCGAGTCATCAACCAGCTTGCCAATCGCCATCATCATACCGATCAGGGTAGATGAGTTTAGCGACATGCCGATTGGGATGAACGGCAGGGTAGACAGTGCCAAGCTCGTGGGAATGGAGATCATGATAATCGCTGTGGCGCGAAAGTCTTCTAGAAAGACTAAAATCACCAAGCCCGCTAGCACGACGCTCACTAACAGCTCTTGAAACGTGCTGTCAACAATCAGGTTTACCAAATACGAGTTGTCGTAGGCTTCTTCAAATTCAATACCTGGATATTCACTTTCAATTTTCTCCAGCTCTATTCTCACCCGCTTAATCACCTGCGGTGAACTAGAGTCTGGTCGCTGAATCACATTTACAGCTAGGGCCGAGTCTCCGTTGTAGCGGTAGCCGCTGCGCCGTTCTTCATAGGTATCTCTCACGGTCGCAACATCGCGCACGTATACGACTCGCCCGTTCTGTTCTAATACGGGATAGTTCATCACCTCAGCGGCACTGAGGGTACGCTCATCTGTGCGTACCAAAATCTCACTGTCGCCCTGGGTCAGTGTACCGGCACTTTGGCTGATGTTATTGGCATCAATGGCATCACGCACCTGCACAATAGAGAGCCCATAGGCGGCAAGCTGCTGTCGATCGACAACAATCTGTAGCTGGCGGCGGTATCCACCGAACACCGAAACGGCTTGAACATCTTTTACCTGCGTGAGCCGATCAACTAAGTTATTATCGGCGAATTCTCTCAACTGAAGCGGATCCCAATTCTCTCCTTTTAGTGCCAGTGTCAGCACCGGTCTATTTAACGGATCAATCGGCAGTATCCAATAAGAGCGAAAGTTCACCCCATCAAAGAGTAAGTCGCTTTCCGCTGCCGTCATGATGTTTTGCACAGACTGTACGGCTTTGTCTACGTTGCCGCCCCAGCCAAACTGAATGGTGACAATGGAATTGTCTTTTTGAGAGCTAGAGCGAATAAATCGCACCCCATCGAGTACGCTCAGCCGCTGTTCAATCGGTTTGCTAATGTAGGTTTCTATTTCCTCAGGGGAGGAACCGGGCACCATCGTCACGACAGACACCAGTGGACTTTCCACGTACGGCATCATCCGTACGGGCAGCAAAAACAGCGTTAGCAGTGACAGCATAATCACCGCGATATAAATAGCGGTGACAACCACTGGATTTTTGATTGACCAGCGAGTGAGAAACTCTTTCATAGTAGGTAGAATAGTTTACCGGAGAAATTTGATAGAAGAAAGTAGAGTAGTAAAAGACTTACGGCGCACTCATCAGACTATCTGTTGTGTTTCTTGAGCTATCGACAATGGTGATGGCGCTATTTTCTAAGAGACGACTGTAACCGGACGTGATGATGCGATCGCCCGCGTCCAAACCGCTCTTAATCTCAACGCGGTCAGCACTAGCCAGTCCAGTTATCACTATTTCCCGCTGCGCCGTATCACCATTAGCAACCCAGACGGCTGACTCTCCATTGAACTGAACCAACGCATTCTGCGGTATTGAAAGTGCGCTGGGTCGTTGCTCAGTGATAATTTCCATATCAACAAACTGACCTGAGAGCAGTTGTTGATTAGGGTTATTCACAACCGCTTCCACTGTCACTGTGCGCGTCGTCATATCGGTTTGTGGAAAGATGCTGGTAATCTCGCCGCGAATGACGCCCGCTGCCTCTGTTCCCGGTACTTTTGCTGTAATCGGTGTCCCTACTCGCACACGGCTAGCATCCTGCTGGGCTACGTTTGCCCGCAGTCGCACCCGGTCGTAGTCACCAATCTTGAAAATCCCTACCCCAGGCTGTACCACAACACCCGGATCGGCTATTCTCTCCTGCACAATGCCGCTGATAGGCGCAGTGATTTGCGTGTAGCTTTCAAACGCCGATGCGCCGCCAAGCTGAGCCTCGGCCCGAGCCGCTTGCGCCTGATCGCTGACGACCTGTGTCTGCAATCGGTTGAGCTTAGCGCGGGCACCTTCTAACATTGATTCCTTGGCCGCTACTTGGGAAACCAACAGATCGTATTGGTCTTGGGGAGTGGCTCCCGCTGCGGTGAGGTTGGCAAAGCGATCGCGCTGAAGTCTCAAATAATCTAAATCGGCTTGCACCTGATCAATCTGCTGTCTCTGTTCTTCTACCTCCGCTCTGCTGACCTTCACCTCAGCCTGTAGCGAAGCGACGGTAGCTTGTGCCTCACTCGTTTGAGAGGTTCGCTCAATGGCATCTAAGGTGGCAAGGGTTTGTCCGGCGGTGACGCGATCGCCTGGATAAATCTCGTAGTTGGAAAGCTGACCCGCCACCCGAGGGTATACCGTCACCTCTGAGTAGGGATAAATCGCCCCGGTATAGTTCACGCTGACATCTAGCTGGCCGGACTGTACCGTTTCCACAGTGACCGGCGTCGCATTGAAAGCACCATCAACACCCATCATGTCATCGTGGGACATGCCCTCCATGCTGTGATCCGTTCCACCCATGTCATGATCCATCCCGCCCATATCGTGACCGCTTATTCCTGCAAACATATGGGTAACAGCCAAAATACCTACGGAAAGAACCGCGAAAACACCCAGCCCAAGCACAGCCTTACTAGACCGTTTCCACCAAGGTACTGACAGCGAAGTTGCGTCTTTTCCCTCTGACGCTATCTGAACGGCCTCGGAATCTGCCTCTGGAGCTGGCTGTCCTTTATCAGATGAGACGGGAACTTCGTTCGATTCAGGTGGATGATTCATCGGCACAGCAACGCGATCGCTAAACTTAAAGCTAGCTAGAGAGCACTGCTCAGCTTCAACCTGAACCCTAGCCGCTCATTATGAAACCAGAATGAAATTCTCCAAGGTTTTGGTAGTTGCAACTCAAAATCAAGTTAATAATCCACGCCATAATAGATAAACGCTACGAGCACATAGGCTAACATTGATGAATAGGAAGCCCTGCTGAAACCGTGCTTTTGACTGAATTGCTACCTGCTGTAACTCAGCTTTCTCATAGTGATAAGTTGCGCCTGATTCACATTCTGCTGCTTGCAGTTGCAGAAGAAGAAAGCTGTGAACTTCAAACCAACCAAGTCCGCTGAGAAAGAGGCTGTATTGGCTGAGAAAGAAGCTGTGTTGATAGAGGAACTTGCCTCCACCGAGGCAGTGGTATGGTCTCCTCACGATGCGTATGGAGCGGCGCAAACGCTCTCTGACCTACTGGTGGGTCCAGTACAATGCCGTATTTGCCCATCGCCCTATCCTATGGAGACCAGTCAATAGAAGCACTGGCTTTACTCGATACAGGCGCAAGCGTTAATGCGCTGCTATATGAGGCAGGTTTGCAGCTAGGCGCAGCATGGAAGGAACAAATAGGCGCAGCATGGAAGGAACAAAAGATTCCCATCCAATTGAGCGGGAATTTAGCTTGAGAAGAAGCACGCGGAACAGTGCTCTCTGCAACAGTAGATGGTTTTTCTGCCGTCTCATTGGCTTTTGCTTGGACACAATCTAGAGAAGTCCCTTTAATCCTGGGTCACATGAATTTCTTTGCAGAGTTCGATGTGTGCTTCTACAGTGCTGATTCTGCTTTGGAGGTTCGTCCTAGAAATTAAGTTTATATTGCGACTGGTAGCAATAGCCTAAAAGTACTGCCTCTGTCTCGTTGGCTAGCGACTGCGATACTACCACTATGGGTTTTGGCGATCGCTGACGCGATCGCTAACCCCAATCCAGAATTACCCGTCTGCCGCGACCTGGCCGTATCTATCCGATAAAACCTGTCAAATATCCTGGCCTGATGCTCAGGTGCAATCCCAATTCCCGTATCGCTAACCAGCATAAGCGCCTGTTGCTGATCTCTTTTGAGCGTTAGCGTAACTTTTCCACCCTCCGGCGTGTACGTCAGCGCATTGTTTACAAGATTCAGCACCAGTCTATAAAGTTGTTCTTCATTGCCTAGCACTTCCAAAGGTGTTGAAGATTGAATGTCGAGATTGAGGAAAACCTTTCTTGAGAGCGCAAAAGCAGCCATCTCTTCAACAATATCACTCGCTAAATCTTGCAAATTACAGAGGCTTTTAACCATTGGGCGCTGTTTGTTATCCAGGCGAGAGAGTAAGAGTAAATCACTCACCATTGTTGTGAGTCTTTGGTTCTGACGACCAATGACGGTGAAGGTTTCTTGTGCCTCTGTTTCGGATATTTGCGGCAGGCGCAGTACGGACTCTACCGTGGCGCGAATGGCTGCGAGGGGAGTGCGTAATTCGTGGGCGGCGTCGGTGGTAAACTGTTGAATCTGATTGTATGACTGATAGAGGGGTCGCATGGCTAGATCTGAGAGCCACCAGCTAGCGATCGCAATTAAACCCAAAGCAACCAACAGTCCTGCCAGCAGGCTCCAACGAACGACCGCCAGGTATGAGTGAAAGTCTTTGAAGGCGCTGCCAACGAGCAGATAAGCCCAGGTATTGTCGTTGCGGTTGTGGAGTGCGATCGCGACCTGATGATAGGGCTGACCACTGCCATCCTCTAACGATGCCCATCCCGGCGCAGGCTCAGTTACTGGCAACGCTTGCGGACGCTCCCCAGCAGTCGCTAAAAGCCTTCCCGCAGGATCAATCACACGAATGTAGTAGCCGCCCACTAAAACACCTTGATCAGTACCACTTGGCTGATCAAGCGTATTTACCCGAGTCAGACAAGACGGCTTGAGAAGACACAAATTAGGCAACAACTGTGAAGGTACGTTAGAGAGATCTTCAGCGTCTTCTGTCATTGGCTCAATTGCACGATAGACGCTATCTGCAACCGATTGCAGCTCACGATCAGCCGTTACACTATGAGCATGTAAAATGGCTCGATAAACGCCCAAGCTCAGCAGCGTTAAAATAGCGCCCATCACGCCGGAATACCACACGGCTAAACGCAAGCGTGACTGACGAAAAAGCCTATTTTGAGGCGTTGTTTTGACCATGATGGCCTGCATCAATCTGGGCAGGCAAACCGATATCCCATACCATAAACGGTTTCAATGAAAGTATTGTACGGCCCTAGCTTACGACGGAGCAAACGCATTTGAGCTGCTACCACATTACTGCTCGGCTCAGCACCAATTTCCCATAGCTGATTCAACACCTGATCGCGAGTCAGAATCTGGTTCGGATGCTCCATGAAATATCGCAACAGTAAAAACTCTTTTTGAGTGAGTTCAATCGGTTCTTCGATGGCTTTGCCAGAGTGAAGAATGGCAATGCGGCGATCGCAATCCAATAGCAACGGCCCCTTCTGAATTTGCGCCGCTTTGAACTCAGGAGCACGTCTGCTCAAGGCCCGCAGCCGTGCCAATAGCTCATCCATGCTAAACGGCTTTACCAGATAATCATCCGCCCCTGCATCTAGTCCTGTGATGCGATCTGCAACGTTGTCTTTGGCGGTGAGCATAAGCACAGGCAGTGAGAGAGAATGCTGTCTCAACCACTGACACAGCTCAACCCCGCTCATCCCTGGTAGCATCCAGTCAAACACGCCCACCGTGTACAAAGAAGCGTCCTGCTCTAAAAACCCTAGCGCCTCACCCCCCGACTGAGCCCAGTCTACGACATAAGCTTCTTGCATCAGAATGCGCTTAATAGCTCGACCCAAATCGAGTTCGTCTTCGGCGAAAAGTATACGCATAAAGTCGGTGCCTATTTCATGCCCATTTCACTATCGTTTGCCAAGATCGTAATATCTCTCAAATGAATAAGCCAGATGAACAGACTGGTAAATGAATCGTTGAAGGGTGATTATAGGATGAACCATGAAGCGTAGGGATTTTTTATCTGTTAGTGCAGGGAGCGTGGGTGCTGTTTTACTCACACAGTGTAGTCGCACATCCTCCCCGCAAGTCAATGCTTCGGGCTCTCCTAAAACGCTTCCAGGTGCCACTGATCTGCCAACGGTGCACACCAGCAAAAACGGTCTTTTAGAGTTGGCGTTAGAAGCCAGCTACCGCGTCATCGATCTCAATGGCAAGCCCGCTACGCTGATGACCTACAACGGACAAGTCCCTGGCCCACGGTTAGAAGCTAAGCCAGGAGATACTGTTCGGATTAAGTTTACGAATAACTTGCCCGAACCCACAAATCTGCACTATCACGGGTTAAATATCTCGCACACAGGCAATGCTGACAATGTCTTTTTGAGCATTGAGCCGGGTGAAACCTTCGACTATGAGTTCACCCTACCCGTAGACCATCCTGCCGGAACCTTTTGGTACCATCCCCATCGTCACGGACTTGTGGCCGATCAAGTATTCGCAGGACTCTCTGGTTTCTTTGTTGTGCGCAGCGATTTAGACGAAATCCCTGAGATTCAGGCGGCTTCGGAAGTATTCTTGGCCTTGAAAGATTTTCAGCTAGATGAGGCAGGTCAGCTTGTCTCTCCTGATCATATGGCGCTAATGATGGGACGAGAAGGTGAACTGCTGACGGCTAACGGACAGATCGTGCCTACGCTCTCTATACCCGCGAATGGATTGCTACGTCTGCGCCTACTCAATGCGTCTGTTTCTCGGTTCTATCGCCTGCAAGTCGAGCAGCATTCGATGCATTTGATCGCTACGGATGGGGGGGCGATCGCAGCTCCTGTCGAAATCCAAGAGCTGTTGCTCACGCCCGGAGAACGCGCCGAAGTCCTCATCCGAGGTGACCAGTCTTCGGGCTCACATCGTTTACTCAACCTGCCCTACAACCGAAAAGGCACGGGCATGATGGGCGGCGGTATGCATGGGGGTGAGGGTCGTTCGATGGAAGGTATGGGAGCAAATTCTGCTGAAGAAGCGACAAGGGCTGAAGCCGTTCCACTGGCAATCTTTAATTACATCGAGGGTTCTACCGCAGCTGTTGGCTTACCCGCTCGGCTTATTCCCATCGCAGCATTACCTGCCGCCGAAAACACCCGCCGAATAGAACTTTCTATGCGAATATCATTCATGCGGGGCATGGCCTTTACGCTCAATGACAAAACCTTCAGCGAGGACCGCATTGATATTCAAGTCCCCATTGGTACCGTTGAAGAGTGGGAAATCGCCAATGTTGATGCAGACATGATGGATCACCCCTTTCACCTGCACGCTGCTGCTTTTCAGATAGTGAGTCGCGACGGTCAGCTAGAAGCCTACCCCGCCTGGAAAGATACTGTGCTAGTTCGCGGTGGCGAAACCATTCGTATCCGCATTCACTTCAAAGACTTTCCCGGTAAAAGCGTCTACCATTGTCATATTCTTGACCATGAAGAGCTAGGCATGATGGGGTTCGGTGCGATAGATTAGGCAGCGTCCTGTACAGAAAAACAGATGCCCCCGACTTGACATGACGGATTGATGTCGTATGGCTAAAATCGCTAGATTGATAAACCTCGAACTTAGGCATAAGTGTTGCTAGGCCAAGACCAGAAACATCTTCAGCTATGGCAGTGCGCAAAGTGTGAACAATGGCATCGCACACCGCATTTACTGCATCTGTAGAAGCCATACTTTACTCCTGAGAATAAAATCGAAAAAGCCTAATAATGAGCATGTGGACAGCTCAAAAAGTAGCGCACTAAGCAGAAGAGTCGCTTCGTAGGAACTCCTATACGAAAAAACGATAAATTAGTAGACCACCTTAGGAGTTCTTACGGAGCATGATACTTTTATCTTTCCGATTCAAAAATGAAACTGGTATTCACAACAGAATCTAAGATCCCTGTCTTAGCTTTTCCAACACGCTTTGATCTTCCATCGTTGTCGCATCGCCGACCACGTCTTCGCCACTAGCGAGGTTACGCAGAAAGCGGCGAATGATTTTGCCTGAGCGGGTTTTGGGAAGGGCGTCGGTGAATTGGATTTCGCCAGGGCGAGCGATCGCACCAATCTCCTTCACCACATGCTGCTTCAGCTCAGCTTTTAGCGCATCGCTCGCCGCGTACGTACTCTCTAGCGTCACAAACGCATACACATCCTCACCTTTTAGCTCATCTTTACGACCCACCACTGCCGCTTCTGCCACAGAAGGATGAGACACTAGCGCCGACTCAATCTCCATCGTACCAAGGCGATGACCCGACACATTTAGCACATCGTCCGTACGGCCCATCACCCAGAAATAGCCATCCTCATCCTTACGAGCACCGTCACCTGCGAAGTAAAAGTGCTGACCATCTTTCGGTGGAATGTGCTCCCAGTAAGTTTTGCGGAAGCGCTCATCGTTGCCATACACGGTGCGCATCATGCTAGGCCAGGGATGCTTCACCACTAAGTAGCCGCCTTCATTAGCACAGACCGGATTGCCTTCTGCGTCCACAATATCTGCCAAGATTCCGGGGAATGGTTTGGTCGCAGAGCCCGGCTTCGTCGGCGTCGCGCCCGGCAAAGGTGTGAGCATAAAGCCGCCCGTCTCGGTCTGCCACCACGTATCAATGATGGGGCAGTTATCGCCACCAATCACTTTGCGGTACCACATCCATGCTTCAGGGTTAATCGGCTCACCTACCGTGCCGAGGATACGCAAAGAAGATAAATCACGAGCGTTGGGCTGCTCATCTCCCATCTTCATAAAGGCGCGAATCGCAGTCGGCGCGGTATAGAAGATAGTAACGCCGTACTTTTCTACGACGTCCCAGAAGCAGCCGGGGTTTGAAGGACGAGGCGCACCTTCATACATCACTGTGGTTGCGCCGTTGGAAAGCGGACCGTAGACAATGTAGCTGTGGCCTGTAATCCAACCTACGTCAGCGGTACACCAGTACACGTCGTCTTCTTTTATGTCAAAGGTCCACTTGAAGGTCATGTGGGTGTAGAGGTTGTAGCCGCCTGTGGTATGGACTACGCCCTTTGGCTTGCCGGTGGTGCCGCTGGTGTAAAGGACGAAAAGCAGATCTTCGCTGTCCATCGGTTCAGCGGGGCAGTCGGTAGAAGCGTTTGGCTTGACGTCGTGCCACCAGACGTCGCGCCCTTCAGTCCAGCCGACGTCTTGCTTTGTGCGCCGTACGACAAGGACATTGGTAACAGAAGGGACAGCGTTTTTGTCGAGTGCGTCGTCTACAGCGGGCTTAAGACCCATAGGTTTGTCTTTGCGAAAGCCGCCGTCTGCGGTGATGACCACTTTGGCTTCGGCGTCGTTAAGGCGATCACGCAATGCCTCCGCGCTAAACCCACCGAACACAACCGTATGCGCCGCACCAATTCGAGCACAGGCCAACATCGCCACGGCTGCTTCAGGAATCATGGGCATGTATAGGCCAACGCGATCGCCCTTCTGCACACCCATATCCTTGAGCACATTCGCCATCTGGCCAACTTCCGCATGCAGCTCAGCGTAGGTCAGCTTACGCGAGTCGCCTGGCTCACCCTCCCAAATCAGCGCCGTCTTGTCGCGCTTATCCGTCTTCAGATGACGGTCCAGGCAGTTGTAGGAAATATTGATTTTGCCACCGACGAACCACTTCGCAAACGGCGGTTGCCAGTCGAGCACGGTATCCCACTTTTCAAACCAGTCCAGCTCTTGCTCGGCCAGCTTTGCCCAAAAAGCAGCCGGATCCGCAGCGGCCTCATCGTAGAGCTTTTGATAGGCCTCCATGCTGGGAATGCGTGCATTCTTTGAGAACTCAGCGGGCGGCTCAAATACCCGCTGCTCTTGCAATACCGATTCGATTTTAGAGTCTGACATGAGAAAGCTTGCCTATAAACGCACTAGCAAAAGGTTTAGGTAAAGACCTTCCAAAACCATACTGCGAATGCTCGCAGCTAACGCAACAGCGCTGCGTTCCTTAATAATTTGGGAGCTCGTGGGTATCGCTACTCTTCAGAGTCTTCATCACCGTCTCCTTCGTCATTACCCTCCTCTTCGTCGTCTTCTTCATCTTCGTCTTCAGACGTGTCGTAATCGTCTTCATCATCGGGATCTTGCTCTACGATGTCGTCGACAGTGGCTTGCAGCTGCTCGGCAAACCATTCCATCAGGTCAGACATTTCCTCTTCAGGGTCATCCACGGCTGCGTCGTCATTGATGCGGCTCCAGCAGGCGGCTAACTCGTCTGTCAAAACATCCTTGATGGTCGTTTCTAGCTGGTGCTCAGAAATCTCGCGCGATTCGCTCATGATGAGGGGGATCTATAAAAATTCTGTCTTTTTTTATCACACCCTTGTCTCCGCTGACTAGCCGATATAGACGTCATTCATGGTCGGCTGGTATCACCTGATACTAAAGCCTGGCCTCAGCGAAAACGATCCCCGATTGTCAGCGGCTCGCGTAATATGTCTATAGGTGAATATTCCTGACCTTTCATCGTGTCGCTGCTATGTCACTGTCCCATGCAATTTTGGCCGCACTGTTCAATCAGCCCTGTAGTGGCTACGACCTTGTAAAGCGTTTCAACAAGTCGGTAGAATGCTACTGGAGTGCCAGTCATCAGCAAATTTACAAGGCGCTTGCCAGGCTAGAAGAGAAAGAACATATCTGGGCAGAGAAGATTGAGCAGGAGAATAGGCCAAATAAAAAGCACTACACCGTCACTGAGAGCGGTAGGCAGCACCTGCAGCAGTGGATTAGCGAAGCGGGAGACGACATCGTTTCACTAAAGTCCAATCTGCTGGTGAAGCTATCAGTCGGGCACATGGTACCAACAGAAACCCTGCTTACCACGCTCGATACCTACTACCGGCAGCATCGGGACAAGCTGAAAAACTATCAGAGCGTCTCTAAGCAGTACGCACTGATACCACAGCTCTCGCGCGAAAGTCAGTTTCAGTACCTGGCACTGCGAGCAGGTATTCGGCAGCAGTTTGCCTGGGTCGCCTGGTGCGAAGAAGCTATGAGTTTTTTGGGCAGACCGGTCGAGAATCCGGTCAATAAACCCGTTGTTGGTCAACCTGTGGCTGCGCGTGAGTCACTGCGTGAGTCGCTTAGAGCGTCGTCTTCAGTCAGCTGACAGGTACTGCACAGGCCAAAAAATTCTAAGGTGTGATAAAAAATCTGAAAGCGATGAGATTCAGTGAGGTGATTTTCTAGACCGTGGACTGGGCACTCGTCCATTTCGGTAGATTGGCCGCAGCGGACGCAGGTAAGGTGATGCGTATCTTCTGCTTGGGCCAAGCTGTAGAGCGATTCACCGCTGGAGAGCGTACGGACTTGAATCACGCCTTCTCGCTTGAGCGATTCTAAGGCTCTGTACACTGTAGCGAGCCCCATACCAATGTTGTGCTCGCGGAGCTGCACGTAAAGATCTTGCGCTGAAATAGCTTCTTTGAGCTGTTTTAGCAAGTCGAAGATCTGGTTTTGGCTGCGGGTACGACGGCTTTTCATTAGCTCAGCTCATTAGCCTAGCGTGGGGGAAGTAATGTATAAGCATCACCTGTTTCCAGCTTAGTTTACGTAGCGTTGCTTGGGTGAGAATCTTGCTGCGAGAATCTTGCGGTGAGAATAACTGGGATACGAGCCAAATACGGTACGATCATTTTTGTCCTTTCCTTTTTACTGCTGTGGCGCAATCTGCTAACGCCCGACTCTACAACGCCAAGGTATATGTCACGCTAAGGCCCTCCGTATTGGACCCTGCTGGCAAAGCGGTGCGTTCTGGCCTCAGCCACATGGGTTATGACAATATCTCCAAGATTCGCATTGGCAAATATATTGAGGTAGACCTCACTGCCGAAGATGAAGCCTCAGCCCAGCAACAGCTCGACAAAATTTGCGATCAGCTGCTGGCAAATCCTGTGATTGAAAACTACCGCATCGAAGTATTAGAAGGAGTGCCCTCATGAACTTCGGTGTTATTGTCTTTCCGGGTGCAAACTGCGATCGCGATATTGCCTACGTTCTGCGAGATCTGCTCGGCCAGCCCACGCGCATGATCTGGCACGAAGATAGCGACCTTTCTGATATTGATGTCGTTGTCGTTCCTGGTGGCTTTAGCTATGGCGACTATTTGCGCTGCGGGGCGATCGCACAGTTCTCTCCCGCTATGCGCTCCACAGCGGAGCATGCCAAGCAGGGCAAGCTCGTTATGGGTATTTGCAATGGCTTTCAGGTGCTCACAGAGATGGGACTGTTGCCGGGCGCGCTGGTTCGTAATCGGGATTTGCACTTTGTGTGCGATCGCCTTCCCATGAGCGTAGAGCGCACCGACCTTTTCTGGACGCAGGGCTACAGCAAAGGCCAAATTATCACCCTCCCTATTGCCCACGGCGAAGGCTGCTACTTCGCCGATCCCGACACTATCAAATCGCTAGAAGACAACGGTCAAATTCTGCTGCGCTACTGCGATGTGAACGGGCAGGCAAACGAGGGCGCTAATCCCAACGGATCGCTCAACAACATTGCGGGCATTTGTAATCAGCAGGGCAACGTGCTGGGCATGATGCCGCATCCTGAGCGAGCGGCGGATAAAGCACTTGGCAACACGGATGGATTGGCCTTGTTTGAAGGGCTATTGAAGTCAGCGCTGGTGAGTGCGTAAGTGTTGGCCTACCGGTTTTTGTAGTGCGCTTTAAGCTCAGCAATAGTAAAGATAGGACGGAAATTAAGGCCTGCTTTTGCATAGAGCGCTTCGCCGCCTTGCTGCCTGTCGACCAGTGCCAAAATATCGTTGACCACATATCCAGCGTCGCGCAGGCGCTCTACCGCTTTCATAGCAGAAGCGCCCGTCGTCACAACGTCTTCTAAAATGACCACCGGACTGCCTTCAGGTAGCGTAGGCCCTTCTATGTAAGCGCGAGTGCCGTGACCCTTTGCCTCTTTACGAATAATCAGAGGCGTAACCGGCTTATTTTCGTAAGCGCCGGCGGTGCTCACTGCGCTAACCATAGGATCGGCGCCCAAGGTGAGTCCGCCGACGCCGACGGTGCCTGCTGGCAGCATACTCAACAGTATTCGCGCTACGATCAGTCCGCCTTGATCGTGAAGAGTCACTTGCTTACCGTTGATGTAGTAGTCACTCTTTTTTCCAGAAGACAGCGTGAAGTCGCCTTCTTTGTAGGCAACTTCGCAGATGAGGTCAAGCAGGGCTTGGCGAAGCGTGCTGTCGTCAGCATTGGGCAAGTCGATAGCAGAAAGGTTTGTCGGCATAGCTCGGTTCAGTCGTCGAGAGCCTGATTAGTGTATCGGGTATCTAGACACTTTATGGCCTCTTGTTTTGCTGTGCGATCGCAAGTCAAACTACGCCCGTAGGCTAAATATCTAGAGCAGACGGGTATCCTTAGATAAATTGTTAGAAGCCTATTTGAGGAAAGTGTATAGCTATGGCTATTAAAGTAGAAAGCGTAATAGGTCGCCTTTTGTGTGTAGCAGCGGGCGCGCTAGCTGTAGTGGGCACTGTAGCCTCTACCGCGCAGGCGCAAGAGCCCCAAAGTGTGAGAGACGCTATCGAAGATATCACCGAACAGCGTTCTGGCGATTTTTTCAGTAACCGGTCCTTTGGTGGACAGTTTAGCTTCCTAACGGGGCTAGGCGGTTTTTCTGAGCAGCGCCTCATGCGCGACTCTGCGGCGCTTTCTGGGGCGGTCGATGAGCTGTGGATACTGCAAACGCAAAATACCGCAACCATTCGCGTGCCTGATTTGCCCAATCCCTACACGACTTCGGTTCAGCTATTGCCAGCGTCTCAGTTCAACAGCCGCGTTGTGGGTAGTGAGCTTAGCTTTGAGCCATTGCCTCTTCGCTAGCCTGCTTACAAGAAGCTTTGCCATCGGTCCATCCACGGTCCATTCAAAGTGCCAAAAAGCCCAAGGTAAAAAGATTAGTCTTTTTACCTTGGGCTTTTGGCTTTGATGCGAGAGCCGCTAATACAGTGCGTGTTTGATGCGCGATCACCAAAAAATCCAGGGTGCAGGAGTTGAACCTGCCTGGGGCGAATTATGAGTTCGCTGCCTAATCCGCTCGGCCAACCCTGGGGACATTGGTTAATATACTATCTCAGGTTGATTACTATCGGTGCGCAGATCACTAAAAACTAAAGTCTCGAACGAAAGGCTAATGTATCAAACCGAGTCGATATCGGGTAAACTCCCAAGATGCCAGGCACGCATGTCCTTTATCCATCCTTTTCTCCAGGTCCTATGAGAATCAATCCGGCGGTTGCCTTTACGCTCATTTTATTGACCATGATGTTTGGTGCGGGTATTGTCAGCTCCTCATGGGGATATGCCATTGGGCGACAGGCACTAACAGGCGTACGGCAGCCAGAGACCCGTCCTTCAAACGCGGCTACTGCCAACCGTAGCGGCAACCAAAGCACCGGCCTACGCTTGCTAGACGAAGACAAAGTTATCGATGATGTAAAGGTGCGCATGACTGACGGCAACAACTAAAATTACGTTCATATCCTTTTCTTCCGTTGGTTTTCTCTACCGGTTAGTTCGCCTGTTGCCGTGCCATCAGCTGTATTGCTTCTGACTCAATCACCGCTCACTTTGACTGAGATTGTAGCTCGGCTGCTAGCGGTGGTTTCCTTACTTTTATTGAATGCTTTCTTTGTCACGGTGGAGTTTTCTATCGTGTCGGTGAGGCGATCGCGTATAAATCAGCTGGTATTTGCAGGCGATGTCCAGGCGCAGACCGTTCAGCAGCTACAGCGTAAAATCAACAGCTTACTTTCCACCACTCAGCTTGGTATTACCCTTTCTAGCCTGGCACTTGGTTGGATTGGCGAATACACCATGGCCGCGCTAATCAAGCACGGGTTCTCTCTTCTACCTGTCTCTGCTAATACGGCTGAGTTTCTGGCGCACTCGGTGTCTTTGCCCCTGGCCTTCTTACTGCTGGCCTATTTGCAAATCGTGCTCGGTGAGCTGTGCCCAAAATCCGTAGCGCTCAGCTACCCAGAGTACCTAGCGCGTATTTTGGGTCCACCAAGTCTTACAATTGCCCGACTGCTTAGTCCTTTCGTATGGCTGCTCAATCAGTCAACGTTGCTGTTACTTTCCCTGCTAGGTATTAGAGATAACAGTGCCGGGCACTATGGCCGAGTGACTCCTGAGGAGCTGAGGCTGCTGATTACAACTGCTACAGAAATTCCAGAGCTAGAAAACGAAGATAGAGAAATTCTCAACAACGTTTTTGAATTTCGCGATACAGCTGTAGAAGAGATCATGGTGCCACGCATGCAAATTGCGGCGCTACCGAGCGATGCGACCTTTCAGGATTTGCTCAACGAAATTGTGGTATCGGGGCACTCGCGCTACCCGGTTATGGGCGAGTCTTTAGATAACATCTTAGGCATCATTCACTTCAACAACTTAGCGCTGGCTCTGTCTCAAGGGCTGATGAAACCCGAGACCTTAATTGAGCCCTGGCTAACACCGCCGCGTGTGGTGCCAGCCTCACTACCGCTCACTGAGCTACGGACCCAAATGCAGCGCTCGGCCAGAGAAATGGTGATTGCGGTAGACGATTACGGCGGTACAGCGGGCCTAGTCACCTTTAGGGACTTAGCCGCTGAAATTATCGGAGACGTACACGGGCGGGACCCCAACGCTCAGATTATTGCTATAGATCCTTACACGGTGGTTTTTCCAGCTCAGACAGATCTTGAGGACGTCAACGAGCGGCTGTCGCTATCGCTTCCTTCCAGTGACGACTACCTAACGCTAGGTGGCTTCTTGATATATGAGCTGCAAAAGATCCCAGCGGTTAATGAGCAGCTGATATACAAGGGTTTAGAGCTAACCGTAACAGCCATGGAAGGCCCCAAACTCACGAAAATGCAGATTCGTCGTCCTGGAAAGCCATTGATACTGAGTAAGGCTGGCACGCCAGCAGCACTACGAAAACCAAAGTAGATTAAGAGCGCGGAAACAAAGGGGACCAGAACGTCTACACCGCTTGAAAGCGGCACAGGGGGTCGCTTTTAGTGCGTCATTTTTATTAGTATCTCTATAGTACTGTTTACAATATCGGTAATTCTCAGCAGAATCACGACTGATTCCTATATCCTGCACGCTGACCTAGCCTAAGTTTTAAGGTTTTCTCACAGATAACCTTCAGAGTTTCCTTTGGCGTTGCATCGCTGCTGCGAGTAGGCCGCTAGTCTTGCTAGCCTTAAAGCATACGTTCTTGTGACCGTCGTACTGCTGGCTTGGGACAGTTCATCGGCTCGTCAAATATTGTTTAGAGGTGTGAAACCGTGCAAAGCCAACCTTTACCTATCGCAGATGCCAAGCCTTACAGTCACAATCGGCCTCAGCCATTGAGAATTGGTGTCATCGGGGTCGGTAATATGGGTCAGCATCATGCCAGGGTGCTTTCTCGTCTTAAAGATGTGCAGCTGGTAGGCGTGGCAGATGTCAATGCTGAGCTAGGGATAGAAACGGCTAGCAAATATCAAATTCACTATTTTGACGAGTATCAGCAGCTTTTGAAGCATGTTGACGCGGTGTGCGTAGCGGTGCCGACCAGGCTGCACCATACGGTAGGTATGGCTTGCCTAAAAGCGGGTGTCCACGTGCTGATAGAAAAGCCGATTGCCGCCAGTATTTCTGAGGCGGAGTCGCTGGTAAACGCCGCAGCGGACTTGAACTGTATTTTGCAAGTCGGCCATATTGAGCGCTTCAACCCAGCTTTCAAAGAGCTGCACAATGTGCTCAGGACAGAAGAAGTACTGGCTTTAGAAGCGCGGCGAATGAGCCCTTATTCTAAGCGTGCCAACGATGTATCGGTAGTTTTGGACCTGATGATCCACGACATTGATCTAATTTTGGAATTAGCCGCCTCACCTGTGGTAAAGCTAACGGCAAGTGGAAGCAAGGGAACAGACTCACCGTACTTGGACTACGTCACCGCAACGCTTGGATTTGCCAGCGGTATTGTGGCAACGGTCACCGCCAGTAAAGTGACGCACCGGAAGATTCGTAATATCTCAGCGCACTGTCGTAATTCTTTGACGGAGGCGGATTTTCTCAATAACAAGATTGAAATTCATCGTCAGACGACGGAGAACTGTATGGCTGACTACGGTCAGGTGATGTACCGGCAAGACGGCTTAATTGAGCAGGTGTACACCAGCAATACAGAACCTTTGCACGCTGAGCTAGAGCATTTTGTCCACTGTGTGCGCGGTGGTGATAAGCCTTCTGTTGGCGGTGAACAGGCGCTAAAGGCACTGCGACTCGCCAGCGTGATTGAGCAGATGGCGCTAGATGGACAGGTGTGGAAGTCGTCGGCGGATCTGCGGTTGGAGCTAGAGCCGATGGAGCCGGTGGCAATAGGGCGATGATTACTTGATTAAAGGCGTAATCTTCTCGGCGACGATACGACTTACTAGCTCGTTGCCAAATGGACTTAGATGAATGTGGTCTCGGTAAAGTGATGCGGTGTTTTCGTGCTGCTGAAAGGTAGGAAGCAGGTCTATGTAGAGGACGTTGTTTTCAGTAGCCCAGTCTTGTAGCCGCTGCCGGGCGATGAGTTCGTAGTCTCGTGGGCCGGGCAGCTCTCGCTTGAGCGGGGAGAGAACGAGGAGAAAGATGCTGCCTTCGGCGGTGGTTTGCTGGTAGATGCCGTTGATGGCGGTGAGGTTTTTGCCCACGCGATCGCCCCCTTCCGACTGGATTTCCTTTAAGCCAGGAATCGGCTGATTCTTGTGCGTGAGTCGGCTGAGAACTTCGGCGATCGCAGACGGAAAGTTTTGACTGGGATAGTTGCGATCGCGCCCTACCTGCAAAGACGTTGGCGCTGTGCCAAACAAATCATCCGTATTGAGCAGCAGGACTACAACCGTAGCGCCGAATGTGCCGTAGCGCTGTAGGTATGCCAGCTCGTTTCTAGGCCCCCACGAGTTGGCAGAAGCATTGAGAGGTTCTACTTGGCTGTAGGGCTGCGGTAAGGTCGGCTGAAGGGCTTGAGCAATCTGCACAGAGAGAATGTCGTCTTGGTCGGTCCACCAGTTGCCGTTAGCTAGGGAGTCTCCTAGGAGAAAAAGGCGCAGGGTTTGAGGAGCCGGGGTGGGTGCGATCGCTTCTGCTCTCATAGAGTACTCGTTGATATGAATGCGATTGCCTAAGCGACGAATTCGCTGATTGGGCGCAAGCCGGTACCCCATCGCGTCATCTGCAATATAGAGCGGTGGTCGGCTAAAGCCGAAGCCAAAGCGGAGAACGCCTTCTAATAGCAGCGCTGCTATCAGAAGCGTTGCTAGAAGTCCGCCCAACACAATCACTAGTTTCATACGATGTTTCAATTCACCATTTTTCTAAGCTGAGCGTCAGTGCCCCGTAGATAATAGGGTGAATTGGTAGCCAGGCATAAAAGATGGTTGATATTCTATATCCGCTTCACGTCGCTGTGCAGGTCAGTAACCTGGAGAAATCCGACAACTTCTATTCTCAGACAATTGGGTTAACCAAGGTTGAAAGGCAGCTTTCCTTTCCAGGCAGCTGGTACCAAATTGGCGACTTCCAGCTGCACCTTATCGTCAGCGAATGGGCAGCAAATCCAGCGCGTGAAGATAAATGGGGACGGCATCCGCATCTCACCTTTGCTATTCATAACTTAGCAGAGGTAAAGCAGTCTTTGATTGAGAAGAACATCGCCTTTCAGATGAGTTCATCGGGGCGGGCTGCTTTATTTGTAAAAGATCCAGACGGCAACGTGGTTGAGCTTTTGGAAGTGGGTGAATAAGCAGACAGATAAAGCATGCGAAACGGGCTAACCCTATGAATGCTGGGAAGTGTACAGAGGTCCCTAGCGGTTATTTTGATGAGTGGGCTGGGCTTACTGAGAGAAGAACAGGCTGCACGCAACCTTGGCAGCACTTGCACTCAAGACTCTCGTAAGGCGATTCCATCTATGAGCATCATTAGCCCACTGACGCTGGCTAGCCACCAGCCTTCCAAGAAACCTAGAATGCTCGTTGTAGACGATGAGCCAGACAATCTAGATTTGCTCTACCGCACATTTCGTCGTGACTTTAAGGTGCTGCGAGCAGAGAGCGGTGTTGAAGCTTTAGAAGTCCTTTCTAGTGAAGGTGAAGTGGCGGTCATCATCTCCGACCAGCGAATGCCTGAGATGAAAGGCACCGAGTTTTTGAGCAAGACGGTTCCTGACTTTCCAGATACGGTTCGCATCATCTTAACCGGCTTTACAGATGTTGAAGATCTTGTAGATGCTATCAATGCAGGGCAGGTGTACCGATATATTACTAAGCCCTGGGATCCCGATGAGCTTAAGCATGTGGTTGATCGCGCTTCGGAAACCTATGACTTGATCAAGCGTCAAAATGAAGAGCTGCACCGGGCCGAAAAGCAGTCGAAGCTGACGATGACAGTAGGTCAGCTAGCCACTCAGTCGATGGACAGAGTCGCCGCGTTGAGCTTTTTGGCGGCAGGCTTTGGTCAGATTTTGAGTGCAGATGCCTGCACGCTATTGCTGACCGATGAGGGTGATGCTGGCAACTATACTCAGACGCCAGACAGTCCAGTCGACAGTTCGGCGGTTGGGGCAAGTGAGCTGCTGAAATCGGCCCTTGCAAGTCAAAGCTCTCAGAGCCTTACTCATATACAGTCGGACGCGGCTCGCGCGGCTGAAGCGCTCTATGCAGATGGCTCAGAGTGTCATCTGGTAGTGCCTATTGTCTATCGGGATGTGATGCTAGCGGCGCTGTCGCTGCAATGGAAGGCAGCCTACACAACGCTAGACGATGTCACTCAGATGCTAGGGATCATTGCGCCTCAGATCGCGCTCAGCCTGAAGGCTGCTGTTCTGTAACAGCGATATCACGCCTGGCTCGTTTTGTAGGCTGAGTGGGTTCTATTCCAAAGCTCGAGATGCGGTTTTTGTAACCGGCACCTCGGGCTTTTTTTCGCTGTAGACTTTGGAGAGCATTATCTTTAAAGGGACTGTGTAAGGGTGGCCACGCACAGCAGCAATCAGTATGGGCGATTTTTCGATAGATAGGCCAGTAGACAAGCCAGTAGACGGGCCGATGAAAGGATACAGCCAAGGTACGCTAACCGATTCGGAGCAGCCTGAAGCGAGTCAAATTCGTCAGCTGTTCGACCGGATCGCGCCGCAGTACGACCAGATGAACCAGGATATGAGCCTGGGACTGCATCGGGTGTGGAAGCAAATGGCGGTGCGCTGGAGCGGTGCGGCAGTTGGAATGAACTGCCTGGATGTGTGCTGTGGTAGTGGTGATCTGGCGCTGCTGTTGGCTCGGCAGGTAGGGCCAACCGGACGGGTGACTGGGGCAGATTTTGCGGTAGAGCAGCTGGCGATCGCCGCCCAACGAAGCCCTCACTTGCAGTCCCAATTGAGCTGGGTAGAGGCCGATGCGCTGAATCTGCCGTTTGGCGACGACAGCTACGAAGCGGCAACCATGGCCTATGGACTGCGGAACTTAACCGATATTCCACAGGGTCTTAGCGAGCTATGCCGGGTGCTACAGCCTGAGGCGACAGCCGCGATTTTAGATTTTCACAGGCCGACGAATCCTTTGATTGTGCAGTTCCAAAAGTGGTATTTGGATACGGTTGTCGTCCCGGCGGCAGAGCGACTGGGACTAAGTGAGGAGTATGCTTACATTAGCCCTAGTGTCGATCGCTTTCCATCGGGACCGGCGCAGGTAGCGTTAGCATTAGCGGCTGGGTTTGCAAAGGCTGTGCACTATCCTATTGCGGGCGGCATGATGGGCGTATTGGTGGCAACAAAGGCTTAAACGGTATGGCTGCGGTAAATCTTTGGATTGTGTTGCTGCCGCCGGTGCTAGGTGGGGTGATTGGCTACTTCACCAATGACGTTGCCATCAAGATGCTGTTTCGCCCGTATAAGGCGAAGTATTTGTTCGGCAAGCAAATTCCGTTTACGCCTGGGCTGATCCCGAGCAACCAGGCTCGGCTGGCGAAAAAGGTGTCGGATGTGATTATGCGATCGCTCCTCACCCCCGAAGAACTACAGCGCCTTGCTCGCCGTCTGCTAAAAACCGAGCGCGTAGAAAGTGCCATCAACTGGTTGCTACGTCTAGCTCTAGAGCAGATGCAGGGCACCAGCAAAAACAAGACGGCAAAGATTCTAGGCAATGTGCTGAAAGACTTAGTGGGACAGACATTGCCCCGGCTGCTGCGGGTATGGTCTCGGCAAGATGACTTTTTAGAAGCGCAGGTCAATCAGATTTTTGACCGAGTCCTGCTGGACTTTCGGCTGGCAGACGAGCAGGCGGCGCAGGTCTCGGACTGGATGGTGAGCGGGCTACTGCCGCCGGATAGAGTGCGATCGCTCCTGATCGATTTTCTGACGGATTACAACATTCAGGTGATTGATGAAACGCTGCGAGCAAAGACCAGCGGAACATACTGGGTGGTGGCGAATATCTTTGGCGTGCGCAACGCGCTGACGCGGCTGCGGGCTGTGTGCGAGGGCGAGCCGGATAAAAGCAATGCGCGAATCGCTGAACTGATTGCGGGATTGGGCGTAAAAGTTCGTTTGCAGCGCTGGCTGGTGAAGTTCTCTTTGCAGGAGCTGCCGGTTGTAACCGTGCGTAAGCTCAGAAGCACGCTGCGACAGACGATCAAGGTTTATCTTAAAGAGAACGGCGGTACTTTACTAGAATCGGTAAGTGAATCTATTGACTGGGAAAAGCTGGCAGCACAGCTGCTGAGCCGGTTGCAGTCGTCTCCGGTAATGAGTGAGTCGCTCGAAACGGTAAGCTACGAGCTGGCAGTTATCCTGGAGCGCTATTTGGAGAAAGATTTGGAATCGATTGTGATGCAAGCGATCCCAATCTTGGATATCGATCAGGCAATTATAGATCGGGTGAATGGGACATCACCAAAGGAGCTAGAAGGGGCGATTCAGACGATTGTACGCAGTGAATTGCAGGCGATTGTGAATCTGGGCGGAGTTTTAGGGTTTGTGATCGGGAGCTTTCAGGCAGTGCTGCTGCTGCTGCAAGGCTGATCGCTTTCTTAGCCACCTGAGAGAAATGTTTTGACGCCTTTGCGAATGACAGGGCGAGGGGTAAGACGGGGCATAAAGGTGAGTACTTTGTTCAACGCACCGTGCACCGTAACGACTTCGCCTTTTTGCAGTGCCTTGTAGCCATATTTAGCAACTTCGTCAGCGCTGGGAAATTTGTCGCTGGTGACGCTATCGCTCATGCCGGGAACTTTGTCCATACCAGCGACCTGGCCAAAATTCGACTGTGTGGGACCAGGGCAGAGGACGGTGACGGTGACGCCAGTGTCTTCGGTTTCGGCTGCGATCGCCTCACTAAAAGACAGCACATAGGCCTTGGTTGCAAAGTAAACGGCCATCATAGGACCGGGCTGGAAAGCGGCAGTAGAGGAGACGTTAAGGATCTTTCCTTGGCCCCGCTGAATCATCTTAGGAAGGAATAAATGGGTGAGGTGAGTAAGCGCTAAGTTATTGAGCAAAATCATACCCTGAAGCTTTTCCCAATCCCTATTGGCAAATTCGCCATGATCGCCATAGCCCGCATTGTTGACGAGCACATCAACGGTGAGATTCTGCTGCTGCACCTGGTCAAAGAGCTGCTGCACTTCTTCTGATTTCGTCAGGTCGTGGCTAAGAACAACTACATCAACGTTGTGCTTTGTGATGAGTTCTTGTTTGATCTGGTTCAACTCATCCTCGCTGCGGGCAGTGAGAATAAGGCTGTAGTTTTCTTTGGCGAAGACCTTGGCAAACGCTAAGCCAATGCCTCTAGACGCGCCGGTGATAAGTGCAGTTTGAGTCATGGGTTGAGGGTAGAGATAGTCTTCATTATGCCGGGTGTGGGATGGGGTTGCCGTATACCGACCGAAATACGGGATGCTCTACCGGTGGGTGAGGTTTGTCCCACTACGCGATCGCGCCTCCAAATTGGCACCATAGGGACATCGAGATTTGGAGATAAGCAACATGCTTGTTCGTCGTTATTGGCAACCGTTTTCCGAAATGAACACAGTAAAGCAACAGTTAGATCAGCTCTTTGATGAGCTTTCTAATGTAGAAAGTGCGCCGACAACTTGGACGCCTGCCGCTACGTTGGTTGAAAGTGAAGATGCTTTGACGCTTCACGTTCAGCTGCCGGGTGTAAATGCTGACGAGATTGATATTCAAGCTAGCCGTGAAGTGGTTGCTATTTCAGGTAGCCGTCCGGTGTTTGAAGTGGGCGAAGGGGAAACTATTCGCCGCAATGAGTTCCGCTATGGCAGCTTCCGCAGAGTCGTATCCTTACCCGAGGCAATTGACCACACTGCTGTAAGCGCCAACTACGAAGCAGGTATCTTAGTCCTGCACTTGCCTAAGGCTGAGGAAGCCCGTAACAAAGTTGTAAAAGTGAGTGTCACTGGTGCTGCTGCGCCGGCGCTCGCTGAAAACGCTGAAAACGCGCCCGAAGCTGCTGAGTCCGCTCAGTAGAGGCAAATCCAATAGAGGCAGCAAGTTTGCCTCTGATTTGAAAGACAACACATTGGCACATATTTCCTACGGGCAGTCATAACCGGCTGCCCGTTTTTTTGCGATCGCCAGACCCCGATTTAGTCGAAGCTCACCGCTCAATCTCTTATGCTATTAGGCGTAGTGGAAAACTATTACACACAAGCGGGCATAGCGATGACGAGCGGCGAGACTTCTACAACGACAAACTTTTCTGAGCGTGAGCAAGCAAGGCCTCAGATTGGGTTGTTTTCGATGATTCGCTTAGGTCTATTTAATACCGGCATTGCCATGATGTCGCTGCTAACGCTCGGCGTGCTCAACCGGGTGATGATTGATGAGCTGCAAGTGCCTGCGCTGGTGGCAGCAGGGTCGATTTCGATGTATCAGTTTATGTCGCCTGCGCGCATCTGGTTTGGTCAGATGTCTGATGTGAGGCCGCTGCTGGGACATTATCGCAGTGGCTACATCTGGCTGGGGACGGCGGGGATGGGGCTGATGGCGTTTTTGGCTGTACAGGTGATGTGGCAGCTGGGGGAGCAGATGGAGGCTGGGGGATGGGGACCGGGGGCATATCCCTGGGCGGGTTTGCTGGCGGTGGTGTTTGCTTTCTACGGGTTGGCTTTGGCGGCGACGACGCCATTTACGGCGCTGCTGGTGGATGTGTCTGATGAGAAAACGAAGTCGAAAATCGTCGGGGTTGGCTGGTCGATGCTGATGGTCGGTATCATTGCCGGGGTGTTTTTGATTAATGCGCTGCTAGGCCCTGTCGATCAAGATCTGGCGTTGGCGTCTTTGAAGGGGCCGATAAATCGAGTGTTTGTCGTGGTGCCGCTGGTTGTTTTGGCGATGGCGTTTGTGAGTACGGTAGGCGTAGAGAAGCGGTTTTCTCAGCGAGGTCAGCTGTCGACGGCGGGCGATCGCGAGGATGGAATTACGCTCAAGAAGGCGCTGAAGGTGCTGACGGCGAGTCGTCAGACGGGATTGTTTTTTTGCTTTTTGCTGGTGCTGAGCTTGAGTTTGTTTACGCAAAATCCAGTGCTTGAGCCCTATGGTGGGCAAATATTTGGCATGAGCCTGACGGAGACCAATATGATCAACGCCTTCTTTGGGGTGGGGACACTGGTGGGGCTCTTGATGACGGGCTTTGTGCTGATGCCGCTGTTGGGGAAGAAGACGACGGTGAAGGTAGGCTGTATGGCGGCGGCGATTTTTCTGGTGGGGCTAGCGGCGGTGGGGTTGACGGGTCAGCCGCTGGCGCTGAATTTGGCGGTGGGCTGTTTTGGCCTGGCTTCTGGGGTGCTGACGACAGGATCGATTGTGCTGATGATTGATTTGACGGCGGCGGAAGCGGCAGGGACGTTTATTGGAGCCTGGGGTTTGGCGCAGGCGATGGCGCAGGGTGGGGCTTCTTTGCTAGGAGGTGCTTTGCTGACGCTGGGTAAGCAGCTAACGGGAGCGGCGGCTGTAGAGGCGGCGAGGGAAGTGCCGACGGTAGCGCAGCTTTTACCGGCCTATAGTTTGGTGTTTGTGGTGCAGGCGGTTGGGATGCTGGTGGCGATCGCACTGGTCAGCCGGGTGGATATTCAAGCGTTTCAGATGGACGCGAAGCAGGCGATCGCAGCTACCTTAGAAAATGACCTTGGCTGAAGATAATCTCGATTGCTGCTGATAAGTGCCGGTGCCTGTCAAAATTAGAACGCTACAAAGAAGGCTATCAAGCTAAACCGAAGGAATTGTTTAAGGAATTGGGATGACGTTATGACAAAGGCTGATTTTTGGGATAAGGTCACCCATTTTACTTGGCAGGTTACGGACGATGTGGGCACGAAGCTAATGGGGGCTTTTGGCAATGCGACAGCGGAGCAAAAGTCTGACGGGAGCCTGGTGACTAAGTTTGATAAGTGGGCGGATAAGGAGCTGAGCGATCGCATTGCCGCAGCCTTTCCTGACCATGGCATTTTGAGTGAGGAAGCCGATCACATCTTCCCCGACACCGAATGGTGCTGGGTGATTGATCCTATCGACGGGACGACGAATTTTACGAGAGGCGTTCCGCTATGGGGCGTTTCTATCGGGTTGCTGTACAAGGGCACGCCGGTTTTTGGTCACGTCTACATTCCACCGATCAAGCAGCACTTTTACGGCTTTTGGCCGGGTGATTCTGGTCTAGAGATGACCACGGGGGCTTTTTTGAACGGAGAGCCGATTCACACGGCGGCAGACGAGCCTTCTGGTTCGTATTTTTTCAGCCTGTGCGCTCGCAGTATTAAGGTGCTGCAAAAGCCGTTCCCCTGCAAAATTCGGATGTTAGGAGTAGCGACTTACAACATTCTCACAGTGGCATCAGGTGTGAGCCTGGGTGCGGTAGAAGCAACACCGAAGATTTGGGATATCGCGGCGGTATGGGCAATCACGCAGGCAGCGGGCGCAAGCTGGACAATTCTAGACGGTTCACATTCATTTCCGCTCACAGTAGGTAAAGACTACACCAGCTATCCCTTCCCAACACTGGTAACGCGGCCTGATCTGGTGTCTAAGTTCGAGCCACTAGTAAAAGTGGTATTAAAATAGTCTATTCCCTATCCCCTATCCCCTATCTTCACCCCCACGCTCGGCACGGCAACAGCACCTAGAAACAGGATCAACTGAGCAACCACAATACTAGGACCCGACGGTAGGTTAAACAGGGCGGAGCCAAACATGCCAATGGCCGCGCTTGTGGCACCAAGCAAGGCGGATAGCAAAATGTAGCTGATGAAGTTGCGGCTGAGTGAGCGGGCGGCGCAGGCGGGGATGACGACAAATGCGCCAACGAGGAGGACGCCAATGGCTTTGATGGCGGTGGCGACGACGAGCGAGAGGAGGATCATGAAGACGGTGCGGTGAGCGAGGATATTGACGCCGCGTGCGATCGCCAGCGGTTCATGCAAGGTGAGCAGCATCTGTGTGCGTAGGGTAAGCCCAATGAAGGCACTGCATCCAAGCAGGAGCAATCCGCTGATAATGAGATCCGGAGTTTGTAATGAGAGTATGTCGCCGAATAGAAGGTTGGTGATGCCGCCCTGGTAGCTGCCTTCTAAGCTGAGGAGGATGACGGAGAGGGCAAGGGAGGCGGAGTAGATGATGTTGAGAAGGGCGTCGGTCCAGAGGTCGGTTTTTTCGAGCAGGTAGGTGACGCCGATTGCGAAGAGAAGGGCGAAGGGGATGACGGTGGCGCTGGGACTGAGGCCGCAGACGATGCCGATGGTGATGCCGAAGAGGGCGGAGTGGCCAAGGGCATCGCTGAAAAAGGAGAGCTGACGGACGACGGTGAAGCTACCGAGCAGGCCGCCAGTGAGGCCGGTGAGGATGCCGCCGAGGAGGGCGCGCTGCATGAAAGGGTAGGTAAAGAGGTCTAGGGCAGTGGTTATGGAAGGCATGGTTATCATTCTCAACACGCGTGCCGATTATGCCGATACCGCACAAACTCCGCTCCATACGTCGCCGACAAATTCTCCGGCGCGAGCGCTGTTTCTGGGACGCCCTGGCACATGAGTCGGCGGTTGAGGCAGATGACGCGATCGCAGTGCTTCCTCACCATGTCCAGATCATGGGAGACCTGTAGAATGGTCCAGCCTTGTTCGGCTTTGAGTTCGTAGAGGAGGCGATAGAAGTCGGCTTCGCCTCGGATGTCCAAGCCAGCGGGGGCTTCGTCTAGGATGAGGAGTTGGCGCGATCGCACCAAACAGTAGGCCAGCAGGACGCGCTTAGTCTCGCCGCCAGAGAGCGCGCTAATGAATTCGCGGCCCAGATGTCCGGCGTCTACTCTTTCTAGAGCGTGCTGTACGGCAAGCTTACGGGCTTTGGCTTTGGCCCAAGGGAACTGGACGCCGAGGGTATCCCAGCCAAGGGAGACGAGTTCGGTAACGGTGAGTGGGATGCGTCTGTCTATGAGAAAGTTCTGGGGTAGGTAGGCCACCTGATGGCGAACGGCGGTGGCTATTTTGCCTTGTTTGTTCAGCGGGTGGCCAAGGAGCTTTACCATGCCAGATTCTATAGGCAGTATGCCGAGAATAGACTGCACTAGCGTGCTTTTGCCTGCGCCGTTAGGGCCGATGATGGCAACGTCGGTACCGGCTTTTATGCTGAAGGAGATGTCTTGCAGGGCGGCTTGCTGGCCGCGCCGGACGGTGAGCTGATCGATAGCAAGAATTGGAGGAGCCTGCGGCAGTCGATGGGTGTTGAGATTGGGCACTGAAGGCAGACGGCTCATGGTTGGGGTAGATACGCTGAAGGCGGCGAGATTGTCGGCGTTTTGCTGCATGGTGGTGAGGCAGTCGGCGGCGGCAGCTCGGTGAGCTAGCAATCCATCGAGCCCATCTAAAATAACATAGAATGAGAATGATTATCATTCTGCGAATACTTTAGGAAGATTTCAGGCTAATTTGGGTGCCATCACAACTATTGCGTTGAGAGCAAGTGCACAGGCGGCAGATCTGAAGGATACTTGGTCCATAGCAAATGCAATTTGCACAGCTATGCTACCCACCATCGGCGATGCTACTCTCGCTTTCCCAGTGCCTGATGCCGATGGTGACACAACGCTGTGTGCGAAGTGCTTCGATAAACTACTATGCTTGAGAAAATGTTGCGTCGGACGTGGCGACCTGTATGGACGTTGCTAAAGCTAATGCTACGGCGTCCGCTGTTAGCAGCTAGTGTTATTCCACGACTGCCAGATGGTCGCATAGTACTGATTAGGCGGCGAGATAACGGACTGTGGGGCTTGCCTGGTGGGCTAGTGGACTGGGGTGAGACTCTAGAAGTAGCCGCTGCTCGTGAGCTGATAGAAGAAACCGGCCTGACCTTGATTTCGATAGAACGGCTAGTCGGTACGTATTCATCGGTAGAGCGCGATCGCCGCTTCCACTCCATCTGTGTGGCGATAGAAGCCAAAGTAGACGGTCAAATGTCTGCTGCTGATCCTGACGAAGTATTGGACGTGCAGGCTTTCCGCGAGGATGAACTGCCGACAGAGGACCTCGCGCATGATCACACTCAGCAGCTAGCAGACTGCTTTAGCGGTAAAACGGTACTGGCTTAGATAGTGGCCTTCTGCTTTTGCTTCTGATTGTGCTGACGTCTGGGCCGAACAGTGGCAGGCTCTACAATTGCGATCGCAGCTGCAAGCGATTTCGTCCGCTTTGCCTGCGTTTTAGTATTTACCTGATACACCAGCTCATGGTCGATATCAACAGCTGTAAGCCAACCGCTCTTTGGATGATAGCCACCCGTATCTATGTCTAGCCAGCCAGGCCCTTGCGCAATCTGGCCCGGCGCGACTCCAGGCAGCGTAAACGTAATCGTATGACCGGTCACCACACGTTTATCTGGGAAGAAAGGGACCGGATGACGGTGAAATTCATCTCGAATCCAGCAGAGGTCTATTTGGCTTTGGTTCGCTAGCGACTTCTGCGGATTGAGGCCCGCGTGTACCAGCAGAATATCACCCAAATCTAAGTACAGGGGCAGCGTTTTGAGCCACTCTACGTGCTCTAAGAGATCCTCTGTAGTGGGATAGCTAGTCAGGGTAGGCTGTCCGCCGCTGTTGAGCCAGCCTTGAAAAGCGCCTAAGTTGGGATTTTCGTCGGGGAAGGCATTCAGCAAAAGGTGCTCATGATTACCGAGCACGCAGGGATAGTTGTGCTGGCGTACAAACTCTACAACCTGAGCGCTGCGAGGTCCTCTGTCGATCAGGTCACCGACAAAATACAGCGTGTCTGTCGCTGTAGGTGCAATCATCTCTGTCAGCCGCATAAGCCCAGCGTAATGGCCGTGAACATCTCCTATGAATATGCGACGGCTCATGCGAATTCCAAAGGGACTGTGTAGTCTATTATGCCTAATTGACCCTGTAAGGCATCATCCGACGGCTGATTTTGTCTTGACTATTTTTGATTGTTTCAGCTTCGGTGACAGTCGTCTGCAACGTCTATTGACGCTCCGTATCCAATACTCCGTCTGGATTTTCAATGGTGAATCCAGCGTCGCTGATCATAGCAAAGTCCTGCTGTGCCGACTGTCCTGGGGTTGTGAGATAGTCGCCGACAAAGATGGAATTAGCAGCGTATAGGCCGAGGGGTTGGAGCGATCGCAGGTGAACTTCTCGGCCACCCGCAATCCGAATCTCCTGACTCGGCAACAGCAGTCTAAACAAGCATAAAATCCTCAAGCAGCGCTGGGGGGTTAGCTCATCGCGTGCTGCAAAAGGTGTTCCTGGAATAGGAATCAAAAAGTTAAGCGGTACGCTAGTGACGTTCAGCTTGCGCAAAGACAGTGCCAGTTCAACAATATCGCTATCGGATTCACCCATGCCAAAGATGCCGCCAGAGCAAGTGGTTAGCCCAGCAGCTTGCACGGCTTGCACAGTAGAAAGCCGGTCTTGAAAGCTATGCGTGGTGCAAATATCTTCGTGGTGAGACTCAGCCGTATTGAGATTGTGATTAATGCGATCTACGCCAGCGGCCTTGAGTTGCTTTGCCTGCGCTTCGTCTAGTAAGCCAAGGGTAGTGCATACCTTCATCGGATAGGCCGACTTGACCGTGCGGACCGCTTCTAAGACGCCTTCAAATACTTTGGGCGAAGGGCTGCGGCCAGAAATCGCCATGCAAAACGTTCCTGCCTTTAGCTGATGGGCTCTATCGGCTGCGGCCACAATTTTTTCAGTCGCCATGAGCGGATACTTTTCAATCTCAGCGCCTGAAATTTTGGACTGAGAACAGTAGTGGCAATCTTCTGGGCAAAGGCCGCTTTGAGCGTTGAGCAGAAAGTGCAGCCGTACTCGATTGCCCCAGTAGTGACGGCGCACGCGGTAGGCTGCCGCTAGCTGATCGAGAATGGCGGTATCGGGCGCACTGAGAACGGCTAAAGCTTCTGGCTTGGTGAGGGATTCTCTGGCTAGGGCTTTATCCGCTAGCTGTTGCCAGCTAAGCTGAGCAGCGTCTTTGCGCGAATCCTCTCCAGGTGACATCGTCGAAGACACCATCGAGGAGGGGAAAGAAGAGGCCGTGCTTACCATAGAATCTCTGCGCTATTACTGATGCAAATTTTACGCCATAACGCCGGTACGATTACGCCAATTCGTCATACGCTTCTAGCGATGTCCCTACGTTAGCGGTACTGGCATAGAATTTCTTGCTTCTTTTCTGCTTTTTTCTTGCTTCTTTTCTGCTTTTTTATAGAGGGGATTTGTTACATGGCTACCGCATGATGATAGCTATTACTCTTACCGAGCAGCGTAACTATGTCTGAGACTGCGCCCACATCTGCGACCGCCGAGGCCGCTCCTAAAAAAAGTTTGTTGGAAGTGACCATGGCAGGTGCGATCGCCTTGGCCAAAGATAGCGATAGCTACGACCAGGCCACCGCACAGTTTGAAGCTTTGCTAGAGCAAATAGAAGCCGAAAACCCTACGGCAACGCCGCTGCTCAGGCAGCTGTGGGAAGAATTCATTGGTGGCAGACGCGCCGCCGCTTTCTGGGAAGTCATGAGCGACGCTGAAAGAGACCTCTCCGCCAAGATGACCGCAAGCACTGTTCAGCTAAAGCAAAACTACATGCGATTGATTCAAGAACAGTAGTTGGCTACGGCAATCCCGTGATAATAATCTGCCCGTCAACGACCCGAATATCTTCCGGCGTAAGGCCCTGCTGATCGAGCACAGCATTGAGCTGCTGCTCAATATCTGCTTGGGAAACCCCTAGTTCGCTAGCGACGCCGGACGCGGGCAAAGTCAGCGGGCCCAGTTTAATATTGGCATCCTCCAACCGGATGGCTCCATCGACAACTGTTGGGTTACCTTCAATGCCCAGATAAACGTCTCGGTTAGCGAGAAACGGAAAGGTTTCAAGGAGCTGATCGATAGCGTCTTTTGCTTCCACAGGCAGATCCTCTCTTGGGATCTCACCGAGGTTTATAGTCATACCGCTCTCGATGCGGTCGTTTTCTAACTTGGTACTGACTTCTTCGGCAACGTCAAGGATGGGAGAGGTGAATGGCTGACTGGCGATCGCATCTGTCACCAACTGGTTTAGCTCTGCTTCCGAAATCACCACGTCGTCTGGTCCAGCTTCCACCCTAGGCGTATCTCTCGCTTCATCTCTAGGCTCAACACTACGAACGACTTCACCCTCAGGCCCTTGGGTGCCCCCTTCAAAAACCTGCCTCAGCCCGCCCTCCGAAAGATACTCAACCGGGTTTGTCCCTGTTTTCAAGCTAGCGTAGCCAATGCTTCCGCCCACGATAGCAGCGGCAAAGGCAAGACCGACTAAAAGTACTTTCATAACAACGTTTTATCTGTGATTTGTAGATGTCTTCACGGTACAGAGTGCCTATTCCGGCGAGTTCAACGGCTGTGACAGTTGGCGAGCTAACTGCACGCACGTATTAATCGGCGCATCGGTCTTAATCGCCTGCGTACTGATGTGAGTGCGAGCGGCGCTAAAGCCTTCTGCTTGCAACCGTTCTATTAGGCCCTGTCTCGGTGGGATGTCCATCTTCCCGCGTCTGCCAATTTCAGCTAGCGGATAATGGTAAGGGGGCAGGTCTATTTCCTCTTGCATAATAGCGAGTATGTCTCGACAGTCTTTCCAAAGGTCAGTCGGTCCCTTAACTGCAATGCTAGCCATAGTCGATAAATCCTCACGACTGTGTAATGAACCTAGCCACATAGGACCGCTGAGCACAGGTGATGATTCTGACCGGCACTGGCAGGTGATTTGACGACCCAGCTTCTTCCAACCCAGGGTTCGAAACTGACCGCAGCTATGGCAGTAGCCCAAAAATCCATACTGCTGTGTGTCCCATTTTGACTGGCACTTTGACTGGCACTTTGACTGGCACTTTGACTGGCGCACCACGCGCACCATGACTCGATTGACTCCACCGTGATACCAGGAAAATACAGGTTGAGCGCTAAGTCCTCGGGCGGCGGCTTGCTGCATAGCGGTGCCAATAAGCAGTCGTAACCCTTGCTCATGTACGGCGGGATGGCTGCGAGCGTATGCGCCATAGGTCTGCAAACTCTTTTCGGGCGCACTGCCGCTGGTCGCGCGGCCATCGGTACTGGTGAGATAAATAAGCCCACCTAGCTTTACTGCCCAAAGGCTTGTGGCTAAAGCAGGCATAGGACTGCCAAAACTATCAATATCGATCAGGTCGTAGAAGTCCTTTTTTTGGTGACATTCAAAGAAGGTAGCATTGGCATCTTGATGAGTGATGCGGTATCGGCGCGGCGACAGACTGGCGCTGAGATTAGCCTCTAGCAAATCGCGTAAATCCCAGTTGCCTTCATTGGCCCATACAAAATCGGCTTCGGCTTCTAGGGCGTAGCGTAAGGGACGAACGCCGCATCCAGTCATCGCGTCGAGTATGCGGAGCTGACCATGATTGGATTTATAGGCGATCGCAGCCAACATAGCCAAGTCACGTCCTACTCGGCTACTGCTGCGAAAAAAGGCGTTGCCGACATAGAAGCGGGCTAGCCCTTCTTGTTGCCAGTCTGCGGGAGGTGCTCTCACGGCTTAGGAAAGAATTTGAGCGATCGCACTTTCTAGCTCTAGCTTGCTCAGCTCAGTAACGACAAACACTTCCTGCGCCGACTTCCGGTGGCGAGCGATGAGCTTATAGCCACCCGTAATAGGCACCGAGACTTTAAGTCGAAACTTGGGCGCGTTGGACTTCACTCTAGAGATGACAGCGGGCGTGATGGTTTGAACTTTGGGATACTTAGCGAGCTTTTCTAGCGTATCGATCAGCGTTGGCAAGTAGGTAGAGTGCGTGATAACGACTCGCCCACCGGTAGATACTTTCTTTTTCTTTCCCATGAATTTTTTGTACCCCAAATCACGCTAATCGCTGTGACTTAAGCTTACGCCTTTTCGAGCGGAGCCATAGTAAGACCAGCGCGAATGAGCTGAGAATGATACAGCTCTGCTTGTTCCAAAGGGCCAGTCCATACAGTGGCCTGACCCTCGTGATGAATTTGGTCGGCAAAGGCCTTGGCCTGACTTTCGTCGACCCCTGGAATGTAGGTCGTCAATGTTTTGATTACGTGCTCAAAGGTATTGAAGTCGTCATTGAGAACGATGATTTTGTAATTGGGATACTTTTCTTTGACGACGCTGCGCGATCGCTCCTTTACCGCTGTAGGTGAAGCGAAGGTAGCTTGAATGTTGAGTGCGATCACAGAGTTCATGGTCTTTAGCTTACGGATACTACTTGCCCTATAACGTAGGTCTAATTATGAATATTAGTCTAAAGCCTGTAGCGAGAAAATACGATTTTCTCTGCTGGTCATAGCTGGTGAGATAGCATGTAGCAAGGATTGAGTGCGCAACATCATGACGAATCCAAAGTCCAAAGTAGAATCTGCTGTTGTACGTACAGAGCGAGGGCTAACCATCTCAGGCACCCGCATCACTTTGTATGATGTGATGGACTACCTATTGGCTGAATACCCATCTAAGTTCAAACAGGGGCTGTTTGAACTAACAGAAGATCAAATTATCGCCGCTCCAGACTATATAGAGACTCACCGTTTAGAGGTAGAAGCTGAGTATCAGTAGGTTATTCAAGAAACTGAGGAACTCCGGCAATACTACGAAAATCGAAATCGCGAGCGCGTTGCTCAAATCACTGAGCTGCTACCACCGCCTGGATTAGAAGCTGCTTTGGAAAAACTTCAGACTGATAAAGCTCAACGCCAGCCAATAGCATGATTTGTCTGATCGATCACAATCTTAGAGGTCATGCCTTAATCTTCTTCAATTTCGAGGGCATGTATCGAGAGCCTGGTTGAAATTGCACTCAGTCTTGATAGTTATAAAGGCGCAAGGCGGGTTTTTATTCCATAGTTGCTTGGACAAGAATATTCGGCAAACCGTATTTATCTGTTGTAAGAACCGTAAAAGTTGTCGTGTCAGCCGTACAGATGATTGGACGGTCTGCGATAAAGACGATTGGAAATTAGTGAGGTTATCTCATCTTTTTTGGTTGGAGCAACAAATCTATATTGAAGCTGTTGAGGAGCTTTGCTTTTGACTCGGAAATAGATTTTCCGGCTTCTTAATGTCCTGTTTGAAACAACAACCTTAGGAACATACCATCATGAAGACGGAATCTCTTGCCCAGGCCACTTACGCAACATTTACGAATCAGGTGAGTGCCGGTCAGGTATCGCGAGCTACGATCAAGCCAGGACGAATTGAGTATCAGCTGAAGCCTGACTTTGGCGGACAGCGCTACTACACGCAAGCAACAGACTCCAACGCGGCAGTCTGTACACTGCTACGCAAGCACAAGGTTGCATTTACAGACCTAGCAAGCAATTCTGCGGCAGCTGGTATAGTCGGTCTGTTGCTTTCTGCGGGTGCGCTAGCGGGTGCAGCTTGGCTTGCTAAGTCTGGTGGGCCAGGCGGTATCGGTGACGTGATGGGTACAGGCAAGAGCAAAGCACGTACCTACAGCCCCGCTAGCAGCCGGGCAAAAGGAAAGGGAAAGATAGCAGTCACCTTTGCTGATGTGGCGGGCGTAGATGAGGCAAAACAAGAGCTGAAGGAAGTTGTTGATTTTCTCAAAGATGGTGAGAAGTACCGTCAGATTGGGGCAAAGATGCCAAAAGGCGTTCTGTTAGTAGGGCCTCCAGGAACAGGTAAGACGCTATTAGCCAAGGCTGTCGCAGGCGAAGCAGGCGTACCTTTCTTGAATGTTGCGGCTTCTGAGTTTGTAGAAATGTATGTGGGCGTGGGCGCTTCTAGAGTGCGCGACCTGTTTAGCAAGGCGAAGAAGCAGGCCCCCTGCATTGTGTTTATTGATGAGCTAGATGCCATTGGTAAGTCTCGTGGCGGTGGTACAGCGAATGGTGGAAACGATGAGCGCGAGCAAACGCTCAATCAGCTGCTGACGGAGATGGATGGCTTTGATGGCAATGCTGGCGTGATTTTGATTGCGGCGACGAATCGGCCTGAGATTTTGGACCCGGCGCTGAAGCGTCCCGGTCGGTTTGATCGTCAAGTATTAGTAGATCGGCCTGATAAGAGCGGTCGCTTGCAGATTTTGCAGGTGCATGCGAAGTCGGTGATAGTGAGTGAAGATGTGAATTTGGATGCGATCGCCACCCAAACCTCCGGATTCGCAGGCGCAGAACTTGCCAACCTCGTAAACGAAGCCGCCCTACTCGCTGCTCGCAACAATCGTAAAGCTGTGCTGATGGCGGACTTTAAAGAGGCAATTGAGCGGGTGGTGGCTGGACTGGAGAAGCGATCGCGCATTCTCTCTCCCACCGAGCGCAAAACTGTTGCCTACCACGAAGTCGGCCACGCCATCGTCGGCGCACTCATGCCCGGCAGCAACAATGTTTCCAAAATCTCTATTGTTCCACGTGGACAGGGCGCACTCGGTTACACCATGCAAACCCCTGGCGAAGACCGCTTCCTAATGATGGAAGACGAGCTTCGCGGTCAGCTAGCTACGCTCTTAGGCGGTCGTTCTGCCGAAGAAGTTATCTTTGGAAAAGTTTCGACCGGTGCGAGCGACGACATTCAAAAGGCAACTGATCTAGCCGAGAAGGCTGTAACTCAATACGGCATGTCCGATAGCCTAGGGCCAATTGCATTCGAAAAAACGCAGTCTCAGTTTTTGGACAGCGGCAGCACTCGCCGCGCCATGAGTGGTGAAGTCGCTACTGAGATTGATCGACTGGTAAAGCAGTCCATTCAGCAAGCTCACGACACCGCAGTTTCTATCTTGAAGCTGAACATGGGTCTGCTGGAGTCAATGACGGCAAAGCTACTAGCCGACGATGTACTAGAAGGAGCAGAGCTGCAAGAGATGTTGGCTCAAGCAAAGGCACCTGTGAACACTCAAATTTGGCTAGCGACTGGTCAGATGGCGACATAGAGTCGACTGTAGCTATACATCCGCTCGGTTCAGATGGGCACTGATTTCATCGACACACTCACAGAAGAATGCCTTGTTGTTGAATGTTTCAATAAAGCTGAACAGTGCCTGCTACGAGTATGTGAACGCAGATATATGAATGCAGACATAGCGTGTCAGAAGCGGTGAATCTGACTAAATAAGCGACGCAAATTGCATTTGAGGACGATGGACACAAATGCAAATGTAAATTTTACGATATGGGACAGTACTGGTAGTTGCGTTCAAAAGCTCGGACGTTTAGCACTGAGACCACCTGTAGAATTTTTTCTCACGGCGATGTGCACTCGTCTGTAAATTTACTTAGGGTATGGCGGGTAAGCTGTTGCTTTTGGCCACGCTAAACGCTACGATCTGTATCGTTTACTCTTTATTTGGGCAATAGAAGTAGAACGGTATGAAAAATTTTTCCTCAGGCTTCAATTACCTGAAATGGGGCTTTGTTATTGGTACACCGCTTGCGATTATTTCGGCGATCGCGACTCTCTTAAATATTCCGGCTGTAGGCTGTACAACAGGATTCAACCGGGCGGCCTGTGAGAGCGAACCTCAAAATGTAGCAGCTGTACAGGTGACAGAAGAAACAATAGAAGCGGCTCCTCAAACTGAGCTACCAATAGCAGCGCCGCAGCCTAGTTTATCCGAGAAGACAGAAGGCATCAACGAACCGATCAACTCCATTGAGCCAGCTTCACTAGGGCTAATAGAGGCTGCTGAAGGATTCTCTTTTCAGCTTAATAGCTGTGTGCAGGAAGAAATGAACGTAGTGTGCGAAGTGTTAGCCACTGACAGTGAGCAGTCGCGGAAGCTAGGCATATATGCGTCACATATCGGCGCGAGCAGCCTGATAGTAGATACGAGCGGGAACCAATACGAGGCAGACAGTGTTATATTTGGGGGTAAGGAAACAGCCTTTTGGACATCGCAAAAAATGACTCAAGGTGTGGGTGTGAAGGCGCAGTTTATTTTTGAAGATGCTCAGCTACAGAGTGACCAACTCGCTTTATTTTCAGTCGGTGCGAATTTTCCATTAGATGGACCTCTCAAGCAACTGAAGTACTTTTCTGTGCCTTTTCGAGACGTGCCTTTGTCTTAGCAAAGACGAGCTAGGAAGACACCTAAAAAATATACTCTGTTGAAGTTGGTTGGCTACAAAAGGCTCTAGTTGAATCCTGACTTTCCTGTGAACCTGTTGGGTAAGCGTCAACGGTAATTTTTTCACAATCTGCGTAGAGTGCAACGACAGAACTCTTACGCAAATTGCGAAAAGATACTCCTTTGCAGCCAACTAATTGGTCACAAAAGAGAGCTAAATACCGAGACAAGCAGCATTCTAACCTGCCAAATACTCACGCATATCACCCTGACGCTTGCGCAGTTTAGTCAATGCTTCGCGCTCAATTTGACGAACGCGTTCGCGGCTGATCTCTAGCAAAGCGCCGATCTTTGCGAGGGTCATATTCTTACCATCGTCTAAGCCGAAGCGTAGAGAGATAACGCGCTGCTGCTGCGGGGTGAGGTCGGCCATGATACGACGCAGATCGCTTTTTAGTGAAGACTGGGTGGCGTAGTCGTCGGGGCTAGGGCCGTCGTCTTCGAGCAGATCGCTGAGCTGCGTATCTTTGTTGTCGCCTACGCGCAGATCAAGCGAGAGCGGCTGACGAGACTTGTCGAGATAGTCTCTAACTTGCTTGGTGGTAAGGTCTGTATCTTCAGCGATTTCAGCGATGGTGGGAACACGACCGTTCTGCTGGGCGAACTGACGCTGGGATTTTTTGATTTTGTTGAGCTTTTCGGTGATGTGAATAGGGAGGCGGATGGTGCGACTTTTCTCTGCGATCGCTCTTGTAATCGCCTGACGAATCCACCAGTACGCATACGTGCTAAACCGATAGCCCTTCGCCGGGTCAAACTTTTCGACCCCACGCTGCATGCCAATCGTGCCTTCTTGAATCAGATCTAGCAGATCGACATTGCGCTTAATGTACTTTTTGGCGACAGAGACTACAAGGCGAAGGTTGGCTTCTACCATCTTGCGCTTGGCGCGATCACCAGCTAGCAGCACAGCGGATAGTTCTGCCTCAGAGAGCTTGGCCGCTTTGGCCCATTCTGTTTGAGTGGGCTCACGGTCTAGCGTTTCGGCTAGCTCAGATTGAATTGCGGTGAGTGCCATCATTTGCTTCACCTGCTTACCGAGAATGATTTCCTCCTCGTGAGTGAGCAGAGGCACACGGCCAATTTCTTTTAAGTAAGTACGGACCAGATCGCTAGAAGGAGCAGCAGCTTTCATATGAAGAATCGGGCGACGAGTGTAAATAGTGAATGGCGTGAACCACAAAAGTCGAAAAGCAAGAAAGCAGTACGGCCATAGGTGACAAACCACTTATTGGCAGTAATCAACAAACTGCTTACATAAGTTCACCTAATAGTAACAAAATGTAACGATTATGAGACACCTGCTTTCAACTTATTTTTCAAGAACCGTAGAAAAACACAACCTTATTATCAACTGAACGCCCAGGAGACCCAGCAGGACGGGCATTCTTACTGATTGTTTGAGGAGCTTCTGCAAACTGTAGCCCAAAATTTTGAAATAGCTCCGAGAGAAATACTTAAAAAAGTTTGTAAAGTTCGTAACCTATATTTAATAACTCTCTCAGCAAAGAATACATATCTCCGCAGATAGAACTTGTACGACTCAACACCTTTTTCGATAATCTTTAGGCCAAAATTTCAGTCTGTTCTCCGAATATATCTATCCAAATCCACTCACCTATCTACATTCATCTATAGGTGGTAGACATTTAAGAAGTATAGTACAAGCATACTTGATTCCAGACAATTGGTTTCAACCTAGCAGCAGCGAATCACTGATAGCGTCTGTGCTGACTGATCGCTTCGGCGTTTTCACAAAAGCATTGAGTAAATCGTTGACACTCATGCCTTCGCGCTTTGGGCCAGCAATATCTAGTGCGATCGCCCCTTCGTGCAGCATCAGCGTGCGATCGCCTAAATCTAGTGCCTGCTGCATACTGTGGGTCACCATCAGCGTCGTCAGCTGCTGCTCAGCGACCAGTCTCTTCGTCAGCGTCAAGATGTAGTCGGCAGTTTGCGGATCGAGAGCGGCGGTGTGTTCGTCTAGCAGTAAAACTTGTGTAGGTGCTAAGGTTGCCATCACCAGGCTTACGGCCTGACGCTGTCCGCCAGAGAGCAGACCCATGCGGTCACCCAATCGATCTTCGAGCCCTAGCCCCAGCCGAGCGAGCCGCGATTGAAACGTTTGCCGCCTTGACAAAGTCAGGGCGGGTCGCAGCGTGAGAGATTGCGATCGCCGCTGTGCTAGCACCAGGTTTTCTTCTACCGTCAGCTCAGCGCAAGAGCCCGCCAGCGGGTTTTGGAAGACACGGGAGATCAGCTTAGCTCGCCGCGCAACAGACCAGGCAGTGACATCGTAGCCAGCGATGGTGACTTTCCCATCATGCAGGCCGTTGTGCGCGTTGGTTTCACCGCTGAGCACGTTGAGCAATGTAGACTTGCCAGCGCCATTGCTACCAATGACCGTCACAAACTGCCCACTGGGAATCGTCAGCGATAGCCCTTTGAACACAGACTTTGATAGCGGCGTCTGCGCAGCAAAGGTGACGTGCAAATCACTTAAATGAATCACGCTTCTTGCTCGGCTAAAACGTTTTTAGGATATTCGATTCGCTTGTGGTTGTGCTGCTGCCACACCTGAATAAATACACTCGCAATCACATCCATATCGTCGCGAATGAGGCCGCTATCAATTAGCTGTCGACTGCGCCAGCGCGCTCGCAAAATTTTGTTTACCATGGCGTAGGCTTCGTCCATGGAGGCTTCTGGCTTGAGCGATCGCAGCGCTGCTTCACAAGAATCGGCCAGCATCGTAATCCCAGTTTCAGGGCTCTGCGGCGTGGGACCGTCGTAGCTAAAGTCAGCCGCGTTTACTACCAAAGAAGGTTCTTTCTCCTGGCGCGCTTTAGCCTGCTGGTAAAAGTAGCTGATTTTCATATCGCCCTGATGCTCAGGAATAAAGGCCTGAATCGCCAGCGGTAGCCGATACTTCCGCGCCATCACTAGCCCCTGAGTCACGTGCTTCTTAATGATGCTGGCACTAGCCCAGGGGTCGGCTAGCTCATCGTGCAAGTTCGGGCCGCCCATCTGGTTTTCAATAAAGCCCTCAGGCCGGTGCATCTTCCCAATATCGTGATACAGCGTTCCGGCTCTTACTAGCTCCACATTGCGCCCGAGCGCTCGCGCGGCGGCCTCAGCGAGGTTAGCGACGAACATCGTATGCTGAAACGTACCCGGCGCTTCTGCGGCCAATCGCTTGAGCAAAGGCCGGTTCGGATTGGCTAGCTCAGCTAGACGAATGGGGGTAACCACATCGAAAAAGTGCTCTAGATAGGGACTAACCCCTAGCGCCACCACACTCCAGGCAATGCCATATAGCCCGTTGAGCGCAGAGCCGACAAACACGGCCTGCCACAGCGGGGTAGCTGCGGTAGAGCGCATCAGCGTCAGCACAAGATGCAAGCTGGCCTGACTGAGCCCTACGAAGCCGCCTAGAAGCGCAAACTCTTCACGCGATCGCAGCTGGGGCGCAATCCAGGTGCCCAGCATCGCCGAACCGCAGCCAGATATTAGCGAGACCGTATTTATATCCAAGCCAATCGGCAGTATTAGCGTCAGCAGCCCAACTACTGTCATCCCGAGTATGGGGCCGTAAAAGCTACCCACCAGTAGCCCAACTGCCGGTAGGCCCAAAGCCGGTACCCGCAGCGCCGCTAAAATAGAAACTACTAAACACAGCAAAATCACCAGACAGTGATCTCGCTGGTTGAGCTGATTGGTCTGACGATTATCTACCCATAGATAAAACGCCACAGCGCAGCCCATGAGCATCGTAAAACCGCTTAGGCCAATCCAGTTAAAGTACCGATTTGTCAGGTCAAAGTGGTCTAGCAAAGCAAAGTCAGAAGACGAAATAATGTCGTTTTCTCTCACAATCAAGTCACCCTGATTTACCGAAACCATAACCGGTTCAATTTGGCGAGCGGCCTGTTCGGCCTGCTCCGACGTTCGCGCTTCATCTTCAACCAGGTTCGGCATGATAGAGGCTTCAAGCACATCAGCAGTCAGCTGCCTTACCGCCAGGCTGGGCTCTACAGGCACCCTTGCTTCGATGGCGCGTCGCAGTAAGTCGTCAGGCATGCCAGTACTTACACCTTGCAGCATCATTTCACTGAAAATCTGCCGGGCGTTACTTTCTAAAGTGAGCCATTCGTTCTCACTAAGCTCAAACAGGCGGTAGTTGTACAGCGGCTGGTCTTTGGCGCTAGCCGCTTCTACAAACGCCTCGTAAGACTGAAGATACTGCTGCCTTCGAGTCTTAACGCGGGTCTGAAGCTGAATAAGCTGGGGCAGGCCTGCAAGCTCTCGATAGGCTATCAGCTCTTGGAGAACCTCTTTTTGCGAGGGGGACAGCTTTCTGACGCTGGCAACCACTTCAGCTGGGATAGGCGTTTCTTCCTGGGCTAGGTCATCCGAAGGGGGGATACGCCCTTCTATCAGATAATCCGTAGAAAGTGATTTTGTCTTGGCTAAGGCCCACAGGGTTTCCCACTGCGGTTCGCTTGCGCGAAACAGATAGTCCTGAGTGGACTGTGAGAGAGTGTCTAGATTGAGAAAGTTGGGCCTGCCTGCTTGCGATCGCAGCTCACGTGCCTGAGTCAGGAGGGTCTTGAGCGATTTCTCAGCTGCCGCCGTTTGCTCAACGTCAATCTTAAGCACTTTTACAGCGCCATTGCGCACGTCTTGCTGACGGGTCTCGGTAGCTTTTTGGTCCTCCACAACCGCACTAGCGGGCGCGTAAAACGATTGGGGAGACACCGAGCGAATATCGAGCCCTGGCTGACGGTAAAACCGCTGTCCGAAGCAAGTCGCCAGCAGGAGTATCGCAACCAGCGTAACCGTCCAGGCCCGATGAGATCCCTTAGAAGAAAGAATCTGAACATGTCCGGTAGCGTAAGCTTTTCGTTTTTTAGACGCTTGACCAGTACGCTTAGGCTGCTTGCGAATCGGCACCGAAGGCCCCTGGTCTATCAGTAGAAATTGACGAGCCCGCTCCAGCCAAGAGAACATCCCACCGTCCGTTCCTAGATCAATCTGTTTACGCTTGGACTGTTCCTTTCTAATCTGTTTTTTCAAGTAGCGACCACGATACTTGAGTCGCAGAAACGAGCGCGACCAAAGTGCATGGACCCAATTGGAAATGTTGCGCAGAACGCTCATGAGCCCTACCGGGTAGCTCGCTTATTGAGCCGCTGTAGCAAAGCTACTAACGGTCATCTGACTAAGGGAGTATTGGTCCAAAGGGTAAATCATCTTTTTATTATAGTAGGTGCTCTATTGCTTACTACCGAGTCGGGCCCCGCTATTCCTGCCCACTGATAGAAAAGCGTATCAGCTAGGAGCAGACATTCCGTGTTCGCACGGTGACACATCCTCTGTTGCCACAATAAAGGCAAAGCACTGTATCCGACAGTAGCCCCTGATATCAGTCCAGCTATTAGCGGCGCTTCCCAGCCAGTCTGGGCCGCCATTCCTCTTGCGGATATAGAGACGCAAAGGCCATAGTTGCAGCCTTTATGGGCAAATAGCCCGCTGTCATCTGCTAAGGCCAGCTCGCACAGTACTTGGTAATGTTGTGCTACAGCAGAGGAATCTACGCTTTGTATGGACCGCTTTCTCTGCTGTGCCACCCAAGGCTTGCTCAACGGCTGAGCGCTCATCACCTGCGACAGAATATCGCCAATGAGCCAGGCTTGAGCTGTCTTTTCAGACGATGTCTCAGGCTCTACTGCCTTAGACTCTATAGAGCACAGATTGCGCCTGGTTCTAACAGATTGATCGCAGTAGCGTAGCAGGACCGGGAGAACATCTACCCACGTAGCGCTAGTACTATTCGAAGACTCTAGAGAGAGGCTACCTGTAGATAGAAAGTGACTGAGCTGCGCTAATGCTCGTGCGATCGCCTTCTCCATTTCCACAACAGCAGCGGTTTTCCTACCACCTGCCCTGCTATCCGTTAGCGCAAGCGACACAGCAGTTGGGACTAGCACAAGCCCAAGCAGAGCCCCACGAAAGCGCTCTTGCATAGTGATAGTATCGACAGATATCGTACTATCAGACGGCTTTTCACGATTGAGCGACTGAGTGAAAACGTATGGCATTACGGAGCGGTATATATTGATATGGCTTAGCAGTTGGCACAGCGCAGCCGGTACGGTGCACGTTTTTTGAGGAGACCCACAGTTTTGAGGAGACCCACAGTTTTGAGGAGACCCACGGCGGGGCAATCAGGTAACCGTAGAGGTTGGCATAGGTCAGCGCTAAAGACGACGCTACCAGTTCAAAACTGGCTAAGGCTAGCAACACTCACAGCAGTCGGTATCTACGGAGTAGGCTTACTAACAGCAACCCGCAGCGCTCATGCGCAGCAGCTCGCACAGGCATCACCCTCAGTTACATACCCCACGCTCGCCGCAGGCAGCACAGGCGAGTCGGTCAGTCGCTTACAGGCAACACTCAAACTGCTGGGCTTTTATCAAGGCGATATTAACGGCACCTATAGTCCTACTACGCAGGCTGCTGTCTCTCGCTTTCAGTCCGCTGCTGGCATTCCTGTTGACGGCATTGCGGGACCTTCTACCTGGCGAAAGCTGCTTCCACCGCCTGAAGATATTTCTACAGTGGCGAGCACACCAGCCCCTGTTGCAACCTCATCAGCATCGGCAGTTGTACCCCCAGCAGAATCACCTGCTACCCCGGTCAGCGAGCCCACAGGTCCACCCACTTTAAGACCCAATGTAGAGGGGAGCGCAGTTGCTCAGCTTCAAAGAGAGCTACAGACGCTTGGGTATTACGACGGTGCGATCAACGGTGTCTACGGTGAGAGCACCCAGAGCGCAGTAAGAGAGTTTCAAGCAGACCAAAAGCTGGAAGTAGACGCTATTGTAGGCCCTTCTACCTGGGATGCACTCACACGTGCACTGGGGTAGAGAATATCTATTCGATGCTTCAATCCACCTGCTCTAGCCAGATGGGAAAGTCACTGCTGCTCATGAGAGCCGTATCGTACTTATCGAAGGCAGTCCCAGCGTGGTGAATAAACGTGAGGTAGTCGCTCATCAAAAAGTAGACACCCACAATTGCAGCCGCCGAAGAGGCAACCAGAAAGCCTGCCAGCATGAGCGAGAATTCTTGGTTTTCGAGCGCTCTGTCCATCAGGCGAAGTGCCCAAAAAACCAGGCCCGTTACAATCGTCAAAATCAGTAATATCATTCTCGAGGTGTGGAACCTATCTGCACGTGAATCGACAAAAGCTTTAGTTTTCCGTCAGAAGAGGGGTGACCTAAGCAATAGTGTCGTAGGGAACCAGCCCTCTACCAAAAAAGATGGAAGTGCCTAGACGCCTGCTTGCTCCAAAATTAAATTCAAAGGGAAGCAAACGGTGACAAGGTCGATCTCTTTTAGTGGGAAACCTTTACATAGCTTAACATACTTCTCAGGCTTTGCATCAGGCGCATTCATACCGCAGAAGGCTATAAAAAACAGTGCGAACACATGTAGCTGAGTTAAGCAGACACTTGGCTTGCCGCCTTTTTGGTCACCTGGGTAACTGCGCTTGAGCAGCTAGAAAATCCAGCTGTCTAATCACAACTTAACAGTAGTAGATGTTTCAGATAGTGATGGAATTCGTAATGTTTTGTGCATGTTTTATTGACGAATGTCCGCTAAGTAGTCTACTCAAGGCTACTGGCGAACGATGAGCTGAAGAACTACTGGCGAACGATGAGCTTTTGCTTAGCTAAATAGGTCTTGATCTCACCGACGCTGAGCTGTCCGTAGTGCAGCAGTGAGGCCAGGAGAGCTGCTTCAGCTTTGCCGGTCGTCAGTGCCTGATAGATGTGCTCGCAGGTGCCCGCTCCGCCCGACGCGATTACCGGGACGTCTACTTGACTTGCGATCGCCTCTGTCAGCGTCAGGTCATACCCGGCCTGAGTGCCGTCAGCATCCATGCTAGTAATCAATAGCTCGCCTGCGCCTCTATTGACGACATCCTTAGCCCAGGCCACAGCGTCTAGTCCAGTATTCTCACGCCCACCTCTTACAAAAACGTCCCAACCTGGGCCATCTTTATCCACCGTGTCTTCTGTGCGACGACGGGCATCAATAGCCACAACGATGCACTGGTTGCCAAAGCGATCGCTCGCTCGACTAATCAAGTCAGGATCGCGAACGGCTCCAGAGTTAATACTGACCTTATCTGCGCCCGCTCTGAGCAGCTTTTTAATCGTGTCTAAAGAACTAATACCACCGCCCACGGTCAGCGGAATAAACACCTGCTCAGCAGTGCGATACACCACGTCATAGATCACATCGCGATCTTCATGCGTAGCGGTAATATCCAAAAACACCAGCTCATCGGCCCCAGCTTCGTTGTAGATTTTCGCTAGCTCAACCGGGTCGCCCGCATCTTTAAGATCGACAAAGTTAACCCCTTTGACCACCCGGCCTGCTTTGACATCCAGGCAGGGCAAAATTCGTTTGGCAAGCATGGGCTATCTACTCTCACAATAAAACTCTCTAAGTGGGTCCGAGTCGCTGATAGACTGGAACTGGCTCAAGAGACGCAGTTAAGTAAGGATACAGTTTATCAGGCATGGATTTAGAAATTGGACAGCGGGTTCAGGTACGTCGGATGCGCGATCGCGTGGCCAAGCAGTTTGCCACTCGCTTGGGTGAAGTCGCCGTTATTAAAGACTTCAAGGTGCTGGACGGCATGAACATCGGTGCGCTCGTCAGCTTTGAGAAAGACGACTTTACGACCTGGTTTTTCGAGGATGAGCTGCGTCCGGTTGACTAGCTAGTGATTAGCAGTTGATTGGCTAGCTAGCTAAAATCAAACAAACATTCGTTGAACTAAAGCTGCTCACAACTGAGCTATAACCTGCATGACGCTGATTCTCACATTTCTCGGTAAGGGGGGCACGGGCCGCTCTACAGTTGCGATCGCAGCTGCCCAAAAGCTTACAAACGAAGGCAAACGGGTGCTGCTTCTATCTCAAGAAGCTGGCCCGGCGCTTTCTATTCTGCTAGGAACAGACATCTCGGCTAGCCCAACGCCCGTCGGCTCGGCCAACGGGCTTGCAGGTGGTTTTCAGGCGGTGCAGCTGCAAACCACGACGCTGCTAGAAGAAAACTGGGAAAAGCTCAAAAAGTTTGAGGCTCAGTACCTGCGCGATCCGTTTTTTAAGGCGGTGTTTGGGCAAGAGCTGAGCGTCATTCCTGGAATGGATGATTTTTTGACGCTCAACGCCGTGCGTGAGTACACCGAAAGCAATCAGTACGACGTGATTGTGCACGATGGCGCAGGCGATCAGTCTAGCCTACGCCTGTGGGGTGCAATCGGCGGGGTGGACTGGTACTTTCGCCGGTTCAAGCAGGTCTTTCAGTCTTCGCAGTTTTATAAATCTATCTCGCCCTTTGTTGCGCCTATTACCGGCGCGGTATTCAGCAGCGGGCTGTCAGGCGACATTTGGAATCAGCCAGGGGCGCAAAGTTTAGAAGGCATGGTAGCAAAGGGGAAAGCGATGGTGCGTGACCCGATGCAGCTACGTGCTTACGTGGTGACAGGGGATGATGAGATTGCGATCGCCACCGGAAAATACCTTTGGAGCGCGGCCCAGCAGATTAGCCTCACCGTGGCAGGCACCTTTGTTAATGCGGGCAAACAGCCATCGGTGGATACTACGGCTGCGACTACCGCTTTCGAAGCGCTACCAGTGACCGGCTTGCCTCATACAGAAGGCAGCGATCGCTGGACCTCTATCATCGACGCGCTACCAGCACTCGATCAGCCGGTTGCTGTCCCTAGCCCTATGAGTGTAGACGTTGCGGCCAGTACGGTAAAGCTGTTTTTACCGAGCTTCGACAAAACGCAGGTCAAACTGACCCAATACGGACCCGAAGTAACGGTCGAAGCGGGCGATCAGCGGCATAATGTTTCTTTGCCCCCTGCGCTCAATGGCCGAAAGGTTACAGGCGCTAAGTTTCAGTCGGGCTATTTGATCATTTCGTTTGGTTAGTAGGTAATGTCTGAAGACACACAATCGCAAGTTCCGACCGTTCCACCCACAACGCCAGATGACAACGGTGCGATCGCTAATAGCGCAACTAATAGCGCATTAGATGTCAGCGAAGCTGCCGGGAAGGTAGGCAGCGGCAAAGCTCGCCAGCTCTTAGGTATGAAAGGAGCCAACGCAGGCGAAACCTCCATCTGGAAGATTCGGCTACAGCTGATGAAAGCCATTACCTGGATTCCTCTTATTTGGGGTGTGGTGTGCGGCGCGGCGTCCTCTGGCAAGTTTGTGTGGAGTGTAGAAAACGTACTGATTTCAGCGGCTTGTATGCTGATGTCTGGCCCCTTGCTTACGGGCTATACCCAAACGATTAACGACTATTACGACCGCGATCTCGATGCTATCAACGAGCCCAATCGTCCCATTCCCTCCGGTGCGATTTCGCTGAAGCAGGTGCAAGTGCAAATCTGGGTGCTACTGCTGAGCGGTTTGGCCGTAGCTTACGGGCTAGACCGATGGGCCGGGCACGAGTTCCCAACGCTCTTTGCACTAGCGGTAGGCGGCTCTTTTGTTTCCTATATATATTCAGCGCCGCCGCTCAAGCTCAAGCAAAACGGCTGGCTGGGCAACTACGCGCTAGGTGCGAGCTACATTGCGCTGCCGTGGTGGGCCGGTCATGCTCTATTTGGCGAGCTGAACCCGACTATTATTGTGCTGACGCTGATTTACAGTATGGCCGGGCTAGGCATTGCTGTGGTCAACGACTTCAAGGCAGTAGAAGGCGATCGTCAGCTGGGTCTTAAGTCGCTGCCAGTGATGTTCGGGGTGCAGACAGCCGCCTGGATTTGCGTGCTGATGATCGATGTATTTCAAGGTGGCATGGCGGCCTATTTAATCGCTATCCACAAAAATCTGTATGCCGTGCTGCTCATTTTGCTGATCATTCCGCAGATTACGTTTCAGGACATGTATTTTTTGCGTGATCCCTTAGAGAACGATGTGAAGTATCAAGCAAGCGCTCAGCCGTTTTTAGTATTGGGCATGCTCGTAATGGCAATCGCTCTAGGACATAGCGCGCTTGTAAGCTAGTGGCGTAACCGGCCTACCCCTGGCTCAGCACTTTTGCTGAGCGTGGTAGCATTACCCCACTATATAAAGGCATTTAAGAAAGACAGTTACTGGCGGTGAGGCCGCCCGGAGAAACTACTGACGTGGCCAATCTCTTTTCACAGTTGAAGCAATGGTCCAACCGGCTCAAGGGCTCAACACCAAAATCCCCACCTAGATCGCGACCAAACAGCACACAATCGAATAGAGCCCAGTCGATTAGGACATCGGGTCAGCTGACCGGTCGAGGCGCGATAACACAGCCACAGTCTGTTACGACCTCAGCGCCCGCAGCGGTAGGCGCTCCTATTCGCCTAAGAAAGAAGCCGCCCTACAAGCGCATTCGATTCTGGCTACTGCTGTTCTTAGGCGCTGGCATTGCTGGGCCTAGTGCTCGCCTGTATCTGCTCTACAGCAATCTGCAAGAATCTATCCCTGACGTGACCAAAGCGCTGACCTACGAGCGCAGCGGCACAATTACCCTCAAAGCCGAAGACGGCAAAGTCTTGCAAAAGGTAGGCCCTACAGCCCAAGAGAGTCTGAGCTTTGACGAAATTCCTAAAATCGTGACGGAGGCTTTTATCGCGGCTGAAGATCGCCGATTTTATGAGCACAACGGCATAGACTATCGCTCGATTGCCAGAGCGACGGTTGCAAACGTGACTAGCGGCGGCGTGGTTGAAGGAGCCAGTACCATTACTCAGCAGCTAGCCAGGCTAACTTTTCTCAATCAAGACCAGAGCTTCCAGCGGAAGTTTCGAGAGGCAATTCTAGCTCAGAAATTGGAGAAAGAGCTCGGCAAAGAGAGAGTGCTAGAGCGCTACCTCAACCTGGTGTACTTAGGGGCGGGTGCTTACGGCGTAGCCGATGCCGCCTGGATTTACTTTGGCAAAACGGTCGATAAGCTCAGTGTGGCCGATGTGGCTTTGATTGCAGGTATGGCGCCTGCACCGAGCGTGTACTCACCGCTAGTCGATCCTGAAGCGGCGCGCAAGCAGCGTGACAAAGTTATTAGCCGGATGGAAGTTGCGGGCGTTATTACCACTGCCCAGGCGAACGAGGCTTACAGCACAGACGTCACCCTAGAAGCCCAAGAGCCAAAGTATCTTTACAGTGAGTTTCCTTACTTCACTATCTATGTGAAGAAGCAGCTAGAGCAGATTCTGACAGAAGAAGAGCTTCAAGCCGGTGGATTGGTCGTTGATACGTCTTTGAACACCGAGTGGCAAAAGGCAGCAGAAAGCACGATAGAAGAGATCATTGAAGAATACGGTCAGTGGCAGAGCTTTGAGCAGGCTTCGCTAGTAGCGATTGACCCTAAAACGGGCGAAATTCGAGCTATGGTTGGCGGTACTGACTTTGACGAAAGCCAGTTCAACCGGGTGACTCAGGCGCAGCGACAGCCAGGATCTACCTTTAAGGCGTTCGTGTATGCGACTGCGATCGCTACTGGTATGTCACCCTACAAGTCCTACTCCGACGCCCGCTACGTCGTCGACGGCTACGAGCCCAAAAACTATGGTGGCGGCTACAGTGGCTACGTTGATTTGCGCCGAGCCCTTACCAGCTCCATTAACATCGTAGCGGTAAAGCTACTGGTAGACGTCGGCTTTGACCCAGTCATTGCTATGGCTCACCGCATGGGCATAGACTCTGAGCTGCTGCCCGCCTACTCTCTCGCCCTGGGTTCCTCAGAAGTCAATCTGCTAGAGCTTACCAGTGCCTACGGTACTTTTGCCGCTGAAGGTAAGCACGTCACCCCCCACGGCATCACCAAAATTACGAACGCCCAAGGCGAAGTGATCTACGAATTTGACGAGAAGCCCAAGCAGGCAGTGGACCCTGACACTGCGGCGATTATGACGTGGATGATGGAAGGGGTTGTCAACGGTGGAACGGGCGGGAACGCGGCGATTCCTGGTAGACAAGTCGCTGGTAAAACAGGCACATCTGAGAAGAACCGCGACCTTTGGTTTGTAGGCTACACGCCTCAGCTGGTAACCGGCGTGTGGATGGGCAATGACGACAGTACGCCAACAGGCGGCGCTAGCCGTACAGCAGCGTTAGCCTGGTACAAATTTGTCGATCAGTTCATTGATGATCTGCCGGTCGAAGAATTTCCTGAATTACCGAGATTGGGCGATCGCGAAGGATCATTAAAAGCCAAGCCTGTATTTCCGGGTCGGGTGACTGCCGAGCAGCCAGGAGATGCTGAGCGTGGTCAAGAAGAAGCGAGTCCTCGTCGTCGTGCGGCAGCTGAACCTGAACCAGCTTACGATAGCGGTGGTTCAGGCTGGTCAGGCAATTCATCTCCCGATCCAGCGCCTTACTACGAACCAGAACCCGCCTATAGCAGTTCTCCCGATCCAGCACCTTATACTCCAGCACCAGCGCCTGCTCCGGCCCCAGCGCCGCCGCCACCACCAGCGCCTATAGCAGCCCCAGCGCCACCCGCGCCAGCACCCGCGCCAGCACCCGCCCCGGCTCCGGCTCCGGCTCCACCAAGGCCCAGCGTTTTGGAAACTGAAGGTTGAACTATTTTCTCCTATCCTTTGAGTTTGTCTTTTGAAAGACGATTAAAAGACTATGGCTTTCTCTCAGCGCACTTCTATCCCCAGCTTCAGTGAAAAGAAGGGAGGCCGCACCGTTGGCCGTCAGTATCAGTCAGTGGTGATTATGCTGCTGCTGAGTCTGCTGATGATTGGCGGTATTGGCAGCCGGTTGGGGTACTTGCAGCTAGTACAAGGTGAGCGTAACCGGGAACTGGCTGAAGACAATCGAATTTTGCTGCTGCCTCGGCGTCCGGCGAGAGGCAACATTTTGGATATCAACGGTAAAGTGCTAGTGGGCTCTCGGCTATCTCACTCTGTTTCTATTTGGCCAGTAGCGCTACCCAAAGAAGAATCTGAAAAAAAGCTGGTTATTGAGCGCTTAGCTCAAATTCTGGATGTGCCACCCGAAGAAATCGACGAGCGGCTTGCTCAAAGTAGCTATAACCTGAACAAGTCTGTGTCTATCTCACGTGGGGTAAGTTCGGCGCAGACGACGGCTCTAGCAGAATATGCGGCTGAGCTACCGGGCGTACGGGTAGAAGCTGAAGCGGTACGAAATTACCCCAGGGGTGATTTGGCGGCGCACGTGCTGGGCTATACCGGTGAGCTGAATGACGTAGAGCTAGAAGAGCTAAAAGAGAGTGAAGGCGAATATCGCCTGGGCGACGTGATTGGCAAAATGGGCCTGGAGATGGCCCTGGAGTCGACTTTGAGAGGAAAGTGGGGCGGTCAGCAGGTCGAAGTTGACAGCAGTGGGCGGGTGCTGAGTGTAATTGGTGAACAGCGCTCGGAGTCTGGACAGGATGTGCAGATTACGCTGGATCTGGAGCTGCAAAAGGTCGCAGAAGAAGCGCTAGGCGATAAAATTGGAGCGATTGTCGCTATCGACCCACGCGACGGCGCGGTACGAGCGATGACCAGCCGACCGACGTTTGATCCTAATATTTTCTCAACACGCATTACGCAGGCTCAGTGGGAGCAAATTACCAAGAACGGCTATCCGCTAGTGAATCGCGCGATGCGAGCGTACCCTCCGGCGAGTACGTTCAAGGTAGTCACCGCGACTGCCGGGATGGAGTCTGGGAAGTTTGATCCGGAAGTTGTGCTGCCGACCTACCCTTATTTAAACATTGGGGGCATTCAGTTCTGGGATTGGAACAATGCTGGTTTTGGTCCGCTTGGGTTTAGAGGCGCGCTTGCCTGGAGTAGCGATACGTTCTTCTATCAGATTGGGCGGGGCGTGGGAGAAAAAAACCTGCAAGAGTGGATGCGAAAGTATGGCCTAGGTGAGAAAACAGGCATTGAGCTGGGATTTGAAGAGGATAAAGGACTCGTTCCTGATGAGGCGTGGAAGCGAGAGATGCTCGACGAGCCCTGGTACCTTGGCGATACGATCAATGCGTCGATTGGGCAAGGAAATGTGTTGGCCACTCCGCTACAGATTGCGGTGATGTTTGCGGTGGTAGCAAATGGGGGCGATCGCGTCACTCCTCACTTTGTGATGGACGGTCGCAATCCTGAAGAGTGGAGAGAATCTTTGGGTATGGCACCTACCACAGTCAAGGTTCTTGAGGAGGGTCTGCGCCAGGTAGTTGCAGCGGGAACGGGCGGCGCGGTGAACGATCCCAAACTGCCGCCAATTGCTGGAAAGAGTGGTACAGCAGAAGCCCCACCTTTCGAAAACCATACCTGGTTTGGTGCGTACGGTCCGTACGAAAATCCTGAGATTGTCGTCGTTGCCTTTGGCGAGCACTCCGGTGGTGGCGGTGGTTCTTTTGCCGCGCCAATGGTGAAGCAGGTGCTCGACCAATACTTCGGAGTTGAAAGGGAGGAAGAAAAACCTGCTGCCGCTCAGTAGCACTGCTTACCAGCACAGTTCAGCCGTCGTTAGTATCTTGGAATTAGCCCCATGCCCCTCATCAAAGTCCAAACCTCTGTAGATACGCCCGCAAAGACCACCGTTGAAGACTTGCTTAAGCAGCTCTCAGCTAGTCTCTCGAAGCATCTAGGTAAGCCTGAGTCGTATGTCATGACCGCGTTTGAACCCAGTACCGCGATGACCTTTGGTGGTACAACAGACCCGACTTGCTACATCCAGATCAAGAGTGTAGGAACGATGGGCGCCGATCGCACTCAAACTATGAGCCAAGACTTCTGTGCCAAGGTACAGGCCGCGCTAGGCGTACCGCCAAACCGCACCTATATCGAATTTGCCGATAGTCAAGGTGCAATGTGGGGCTGGAACGGAACAACCTTTGGATAGGTTTCTAACGGTGATAGGTCGTAAATTGTTGGGTTACAGCGGTTCTAACGCCAACCGACCGGGATACTTTTCTTAACAAGCGGGAGAACACCGCTATCATAATAGGGACATTACACTTCTTAATATGACGGCGTCTTCTCCTTCAGGGCTTTCTGGCAAGCAGCGGATAAAAGGCTTTATCGAAAAGCGAATACTGCTAGGTCAGCCGCTGACGCTAGAGCTGAGTGCCATTTTGATCGTGTATTTCGTTCAAGGCATCTTGGGCTTGGCGCGTCTGGGTGTGAGCTTTTTCTTGAAAGACGATATCGCACTCTCGCCTGCGGAGGTCTCGGCGCTGATGGGAGTTGCCGCCCTGCCGTGGACGATTAAACCCGTATTTGGCTTTTTGTCTGACGGACTGCCAATATTTCGATACCGGCGGCGGCCTTATCTTATTCTCTCGGGTCTTTTGGGTGCGATCGCCTGGCTATCTATGGCCACTGTTGTCCACACCGCACTTTCTGCTACCATCGCTATTCTCATGACATCGCTTTCGGTAGCGATATCCGACGTGATTGTCGACTCACTGGTCGTAGAGCGGGCCCGCGAAGAGAGCCAGGGCAGCGTAGGTACACTGCAATCTCTGGCCTGGGGCGCGTCTGCTGTAGGTGGTGTGATTACCGCTTACCTGGGTGGACTGCTGCTAGAGCGCACCAGTACGCAGATTATCTTCGGAATTACAGCCACCTTCCCGCTGATCGTATGCGGCGCGGCCTGGCTGATTGCAGAAGACCCAGTCACCGAAAAATCTAATCTGAAAGTTGTTGTTGATCAAGTCAAACTACTCAAGGGTGCGGTTTCCCAAAAGGTGATTTGGATGCCTGCTCTGTTTCTGTTCTTGTGGCAGGCCACACCTACCGCAGATTCTGCCTTCTTCTTCTTTTCAACAAACGAGCTGGGCTTTGCTCCTGAATTTCTTGGCCGAGTTCGCCTAGTTACTAGCTTAGCTTCCTTGATTGGTATCTGGGTTTTCCAGCGATTTCTTAAAGAGGTCTCCTTCCGCAAAATCTTTGGCTGGGCTACGGTGACCTCTGCGGTTTTAGGAATGACAACACTAATACTGGTCACCCATGCCAACCGCTCACTGGGCATTGATGATCAGTGGTTTAGCTTAGGCGATAGCTTAGTCCTCACCGTTGCCGGACAAATTGCTTTCATGCCAGTGCTAGTACTCTCCGCTCGGCTGTGTCCACCGGGTGTAGAAGCAACTCTGTTTGCCCTACTAATGTCTGTTGTGAACCTCGCGGGTCTACTCTCTCACGAGCTAGGCGCACTGCTCACACACCAGCTTGGCGTCACAGAAACCGACTTTAGCAACCTGTGGCTGCTGGTTCTTCTCACCAACCTTACGACGCTCTTACCTTTACCGCTATTGGGACTACTGCCTGCTGCTTCTGCCACACAGCCAAGCGATCGCGATGAAGCAAAACCCGTCCCAGAAGTTGTTCTCTCTATTCCAGAGATGAGCGACGATGCGACTGTTCGTTTAGATGTAACGCTGTAATATCTTTCCGATAAAACAAACAGGCAAAACGCCTATCCTACGAGATATTTTCCTTAAAACCCTGTCTCCTATTCCTCACTCACACTTCTCCTATGCAAACACTTCCATCAAAGACCGCAGACATCAGCTACACTCGCGACGACTGGACCAATGGCTACCGCTCTCAGCCAGAAGAATTTGCCTACTGGATAGAAGAGATTGAAGGTGAGATTCCCGCTGAGCTAACCGGCACTGTGTTCCGCAACGGCCCTGGCCTAACCGATGTCAACGGGTACCGGCTCAAGCATCCTTTCGATGGCGATGGCATGATCAATTCCATTGCCATCAAGGACGGGAAAGCGTTCTATCGCAACAAGTTTGTGCGAACAGAAGGCTATGTTGCTGAACAGAGAAGCGGTAAGTGCGAGTATAGAGGCGTTTTTGGCACTCAAAAGCCGGGTGGCGTTTTGGCAAACGCTTTCGATGTCAAGCTAAAGAATATTGCGAATACGCATGTTGTGTACTGGGGTGGGAAGCTGCTAGCCCTATGGGAAGCCGCAGAACCGCACCAGCTTGATGCCAGTACGTTAGAGACAAAGGGTCTTGACTATCTAGACGGCCTACTAGGCAAAGGCGATGCTTTTGCGGCGCATCCTAAGTTTGACCCAGACTGTGAGGGTTCGCCTCGGATGGTGAATTTTGGGGTGAAAGCGGGCCTTTCAAGCACGATCAGTCTGTATGAGTTTACGCCTGACGGCGCGATCACACGTCAACACAAGCACAGTCTGCCAGGGTTCGCCTTCCTACACGACTTTGCAATCACACCCAACTACTGCATCTTTGTTCAAAATCCAGTAAGCTTCAATCCTCTACCCTTCGTCGTAGGATTAAAAGGTGCAGCGGAGTGCATTCAGTTCAATCCTAAGAACCCTACCAAGATTGTTGTTATTCCTCGGAGCGGTGAAGGCGAAGTCCGATTCTTTAATACCGATCCGTGCTTTGTCTTTCACCATGCCAATGCATTTGAGCGAGAAGGACAGCTCATTCTTGATTCGGTTTGCTACGATAACTTTCCTACGCTCGATGATGCAGAAGACTACAGCACGGTAGACTTTGATCATGTGCCTGCAAGCCAGCTATGGCGATTTACAGTTGACCTTAAGACAGAGAAAGTTGACGTAGAAAAGTTAATTGAAAGGCCCTGCGAGTTTCCCGCGCTAAATCCTAACAATGTCGGTCGCGAGTATCGCTATCTGTTTATAGGGGCTACTCACGGCAAGGTGAAAAATGCGCCGTTGCAGGCTCTAGTTAGGCGCGATATGACGACAGGAGAAGAACAGTTTTGGAGCGCTGCACCGAAAGGGTTTGGTGGTGAGCCATTGTTTGTCGCCCGGCCTGACGCGACAGCAGAAGATGATGGGTGGGTGCTGCTGTGGATTTATAATGCGCAGAGCGATCGCACCGAACTTACCATCTTCAACGCGCAAGACATCACAACCGGCCCGGTCGCAACGCTGAAGCTAAAGCACCACGTTCCCTACGGCCTACACGGAAGCTTTGTCGATAAGTACTTCGGCCCGGCTGTATAGAACGCTGAATAGAGTGAATAGCCCCTGCTAGAATCAGCTCTGACTATCGAGCCGTTCTTCAATCCACTCTTTCATACCTTTACGCTTCAAAATCGCTCGGTTGGATTTGGGTGCAATCCAACCGTAGATATCTTTTTCGCCATAGCCAGGTTTTGCCTTGCCAAAAGCCCACTGAAGAGAGGCATAAGTTGCAGGATCCCTGCCGTCCAGTGAGACGTAGTCGTTGATGTAGCAGGCAAGTTCCCAGGCGGCTTCTGGACTGGCTGTAAATCTTAGAATCTGCTTCGACCAGTACATTCTGAGATTGTTGTGCAGCCAACCGGTGTTCAACCATTCTCTTTGGGCTGCATTCCACGTAGCATCTGGAGTGTTGCCATAGATAATATCTTCTCTCGAAGTCAGTTCGGGTCGCGAGTCTGTTGCATGTGCCTGCAATGTTTTTTGAGCGCTGTTGGGTAGTCCTGAGAACTGATGAATATCAGGTTCATAAAAGGCCTGATAATGGGACCACTCTCTCCAGGTCAAGAACTCATCTCGAAATTTCCAGGTGTAGGTCTTGGGGACGTCGGCATTGCTGATCTTGGTAAAGAGCTGATGCGGGCTTAGCATGCCAAAATGCAGATAGGGTGATAGCTGAGACGTAGAATACTCTAGAGCCGGGTTGTTTCTAATCCATTTGTATTTTGCGAGAATGTTCTCTTTGAGTGTTTTGACTCGGGTGGTAAGTTCTGCTGTTGTAGGCGGATGTTCAGCTGAGATTGGAATGTCGTGATTAATGCTGCACTTAGCTAGCAAGTTGGATAGTTCAACATCGCTGTAGTCAGCGAAGTTGTGCTCACTAGGAAGAGAGATGTCTATTTTGTGCGTCTTTAGCTGTATGGCGGAATTACTGATGGTTTCTTGTCGCAGTTCGGCGTAGCGTTCTCTCAGTTCGCCATGGGCTTTCCTAAAGGTAGGTGTTGTTCTTAGCTTTTCAGGTAATGCTCTAATAGGAACCAGTCGAGAGGCGTCTACAAGAAAGACGGTCTGGCTTGTGATGCTGATCAGTCTTTGAAGTTTGGCCCTGTCCCAATGGGTGTGATCTTCGTCTGTATAGATAGCCGCAGCCTTTTCACATAGCGCCGGTAAAATGTCTTTATCTTTCTCTTGATTTAGCGTTTGAATACATCGAATGTTCTGAGACTGAAGGCTGCGGGCAAGTTCTCTAAATGCGCCGAGGGCGAAGTAGTAGAGTCGGTCGGAGGCGTAAGGAGTGGTTTCGTCGAGTTCGCTGTAGATGAGAATGGGAAGGTTTAGTGCGTTTGCGTGAGCGATCGCACCTTCAATAACAGCATTGTCTTCCCCACGCAGCGCCCGGCTCAAAACAACCAGCACATATTCGCCGGTCTCTAGCACCGGCTTCTCATTGCCTATTACAACTCTGTCGGGCAAGTCTCCGACTAAAAAATCAGTTGACATTAGCTGGCTGCTTTTCAGCGGAAGTTTTCTTTACGGCAGAAGTCTTCTTCGCAGCGGTTTTGCTTGAAGATTTTTTAGCTGATGACGTGCGCGATCGCCCTCTTGGCTTTTTCCGAGAGCCGTGCTTCTCATACACCTTCTCAGCTTCTGCTTTCGCCTCCGGTGTCTTCTTAATCGCCCAAAGCTTATCTTTTGCTGCGCGCACCGCTACCTTATGCTCCACAATCGGCGGTGGATAGTCCAAAGCATCGCCTTCATGCAGCCAGGGCGTTTGCAGCACTGTGTCGTCAAGGCAGGCAACCTCCGGCACCCATTGCCGCGTAAACGTGCCTTCAGGGTCTTGGTCTAGTCCCTGCTTAGTCGGAGAGTAAATCCTGATTGCGTTGATGCCTGTTACCCCAGACTGCATCTGCGTCTGCGGCCAGTGAATGCCCGGCTCATAATCGGTAAACAGGCGAGCGAGTACCTCCCCACTTTTCTGCCAGGGCAACCACAGGTCATAGCTTGCAAAGCTCATCAGCATAGCCCGCATGCGAAAGTTAATCCAGCCAGTCGCCCGTAAGTACCGCAAGCAAGCGTCCACAAAGGGATAGCCCGTTTGACCCAGCTCAAACGCTTCTAGGCGCGCAGCATCGTCTCCGTCATCTCTAATGCCCTGATACGATCTAGCCATCGGCAGCCACTCTAGCTCCGGCTCTAGCTCCAGCTTTTGAGTAAAATGGCAGTGCCAATGCAGTCGTCCTACAAAAGAAGACAGCGATCCGGCCCAAGTCCCTTTTTCTTCTTTGGGCAAAGAGCGCACCGCTGCAATTCTCTTTTGAGTCGTCTGATAAATCTCTCGCATCGACAGCGTGCCGTAGGTGAGATGCGGTGACATTCGTGAGCAGCCAGACTCACCCGTAATCGGAGACGACATATCAGTGCGATACGCCTCCCCTCGCTCATACAAAAAGCTGTTTAATTCAGCTATTGCCGCTGCCCTTCCAGGCGTTTGCAAGTCTTGAATGCCATCGTGGGAAAGCCCTAACGTCTCTGGCTTTGGCAAGGAGGTATGGTAACTGTGTGTGGCAAACGTAATTTCTTTTGGAAACGGCACAATGGGCTCAGCCATAAAAGCATCCCAGTCCTTAGCCCAACGATCTCTGTCAATCTTGGAGCCTCGCCACACACCAAACTGTAGCGGCTCATTGAACGTAACTTGATTGTCAGCGCACCAGCGTCGAACGCGCTTATCTCTTTCGTAGGTCCAGGCATTACCGGTTTCCTGGTGAGACCATAGCTCAATGTTTGAGTACGTGTCACTGAGGAAAGTCTCCTTAAGCGATCGCAACACATCCACAGCATCACCTTGAAGCACCGCTAACTTAGCACCTACCATTGCTAGCTCTCCTGCCATCTCAGCCAAGCATCCCTTCAAAAACAGATACTGCCGATAGCTCGTATCCGGCAGCGCCCAGTAATCGGGCTCCAAGATATAAACCAGTAAAACGGGCCCTTTGCTAGCGGCCTCCACCAAGCAGCGATGGTCTGATAAGCGAAAAGACTTCTTTAACCAAACGATCTGGAGAATCCCCATAAAAAGGCAGTATAAAAGGCGGCGTCACTCCACGTTAGTGCCAAAGGAGAACATAGACCATCTACCTTCCTACCTAATTCAATGTTCTCTCCTCCGCCTCCTATTCTCCATCCCGCTAGTCAAGGACAAAGACAAAGCGGTATTCTAGTAAGCTATCTTCGGATAGCGTTTTGAGCCTTGCAAGAGAGAATTGCCACATGACGTTAGATTGGCTGAGACCAGCTGAGCGACTAAGCTCGCTACCCCCATACGTATTTGCTCGGCTCGATGAGCTAAAGGCCAACGCTCGGGCCAAAGGCGTGGACTTAATTGATTTGGGAATGGGTAACCCCGGCGGGCCCACGCCTTCTCCTGTAATTGACGCGGCGATCGCAGCTATCAAAGATGAGCGCAACCACGGCTATCCCCCTTTTGAAGGCACCGCTAGCTTCCGCAGTACTATCACCAACTGGTACCACCGCCGATACGGTGTCACCCTAGATCCTGACGGTGAAGCGCTGCCGCTGATGGGATCAAAAGAAGGCTTGGGTCACCTGGCTATGGCTTACATCAACCCTGGCGATGTAGTGCTTGTGCCGACGCCCTCCTACCCGGCGCACTTTCGCGGACCCGCGATCGCAGGCGCAGACATTCACACCATTCCACTACGCGCCAAAAACAACTGGGTACTGGACTTCAACGACATCTCAGAAGACCTTGCTAAGCGCGCTAAAGTCCTGTATTTCAACTATCCCAACAACCCAACTGGGGCCACCGCGCCGCGCTCCTTTTTTGAAGAAATGGTGGCCTTTGCACAGCGTCACCAAATTTTGCTCATTCACGACCTGTGCTACGCAGAGCTTGCCTTTGAAGGCTACCAGCCCACGAGCCTGCTCGAAGTTCCTGGGGCGAAAGAGCTCAGCGTAGAGTTTCATACCCTCTCAAAAACCTACAACATGGCCGGTTGGCGCGTGGGCTTTGTCGTCGGCAATCGCCACGTTATCCAAGGCCTGCGCACGCTGAAAACGAACCTTGACTACGGCATTTTCTCCGCGCTGCAAACCGCCGCAGAAACTGCGCTCAACCTGCCCGACAAATATCTAGAAGAAGTGCAGCAGCGCTACCTAACCCGGCGCGACTTTCTAGTCAAAGAGCTCGCTACGCTGGGCTGGGATGTCGTGAAGCCCGAAGCGACGATGTACCTCTGGGTGCCCTGCCCAGAGGGTGTTGGCGCAGCCGATTTTGCCTTTTTACTGCTGCAAAAAACAGGCATCGTAGTCACACCGGGTACCGCGTTTGGCGAAGGCGGCGAAGGCTATGTGCGCATCAGTCTGATTGCAGAGTGCGATCGCCTAGGCGAAGCCGTCTCTAGACTAAGGCAGGCAAACATTCGCTACACCAGTCTTCCTGCGAGTGTCTAGCAAGATGTGAATTTTTGAGTAGGAGCAAAAGGCGCATAGAACTAGCTTCTACGCTGCTTTGCATATCGTTTGCGCATATCTTCTGACTGTTCATAATCTATCGACTCATAGCTGAAACACAAGGCCAGACTGAGACCAGGTAGTAATCAAGAAAACAGCGATCGCCGTCAGCGCTAAAAGTCCTTCGAGCAAAGTCCCAACTAGCGAGCTAACAACCACTGCTAGGCTCACCTTGCCAGAAAACTGAAAGCGCTCACCAAAAGGCAGCTCCTTTCTGAAGAGAAATTCACCGATAAAAGCGCCCAGCATTGTGCCGACCAAAATCCCTAAGAGTGGCCCGCCCACCGGCAGTGCAGGCAGCAATCCCAAAAATCCAATCACTAGGCCAAGCACAGAACCTACCTGACCCCACTTGCTGGCTCCTACTTTTTTAGCTCCTAAGTAAGTCGCCAGGTAGCCTACTCCCAAGCTCAATACCAAAGCTACCACTGCCGTAATCAGTGGCACAAAGCTCACGGCAGTAGGGCTAGCAAATGTCCAAACCAGAACGGCAACTAAAATAAGGCTCACACCGGGTAGCGCTGGTACAAAAGCGCCTACAAGACCAACGCCCATAAGCGCGACTAAAAACCAGTAGAGAATGATGAAAGGAGACATAGATTATTGGTGAGGGTAGTGTTGAAACTTGCAGCGTCCAGTGACGTAGCACCTATTGGCTAAGCGCCTTCAAAAACTGCTGTAGCTCGGCGAAGAGTCCTTTTTTGCGGGGCTTACTGGCATTGACACTCTCTGCATTCGCGTCGCCTTCTACTGGCGTACTGCCCTCACCGTACAAAATGCGATCAATATCTTCCCCTGAAGGTCGAGTAGATAAGTCTTGCAGCAGCTCGTATTCATCTGGAGCCGTCTCTTTCCAAATTTGCCAGGGACCAGGATAGCAGCGGTACACAGCGCCGCCGTCGACAGGCCGCACGTAGTAACAGGTTTCTATCTGGCTAAGAAAGCGATCGCGCAGCTGCCGGGCCGCGTAGCCAATTCCCACAATCGCCACATCTTCCATCTGAGGGTTGAGCAATATCACCGGACGATCAAGCGCCGCAGTGCACAGTGACTCGACCGTACCCACTTCTACCGAAGAAGGATTTACCACCAGATACATATCGTCATCATCATCAATCGGATCGACTAGCTCTCCTAGGCCTCTGATAGTAAAGTCCGGATTATTCCAGTCACGCCGAGCTAGCGCAGCCGCACCTGCATCAGGAAAAAAGACCTTGAACTGCTTACCTTCGAGCAGAGATAGAAACTGCTCGGCGATCGGCTGATGCTTCAGCTCTGGAATGACCATGTCGATCTGGAGCAGAGAAAGCCCTGCCTCAAGCGCAGCTGCGGTTGCAGATTGGGCCTGTTCGGTGGCTTCAGGGAGGGTGGTAGGAATGGGCATTTGGAGAGGGATGAGACAGGTCTATATGATTTTAACCGCCACTGCCGTCACCAACACCCTCTCCAGCACCTGCTTCAACACCATCGCGCTCCATTCCATATCCGCTTCGCTAGTCTGTCGACCAAAGGTGAGGCGAATACCGCTCTTGGCCGCAGTTTTGTTGTAGCCCATGGCTGCAAGGATAGGACTTGGGCTGAGCTTACCGCTATGACAGGCGGAGCCAGCACTGATGCCAATACCCGCAAGGTTCATCTGGCGAACGAGGTGTTTGCCGGTGATATCTGTGTTGGGAAGGCAGAAGCTGACGTGGTGGGGGAGACGACGGCGAGGGTCTCCGGTGGGAGTGAGGTGGGGAGTGTCATTCATGAGAGCGAAGAAGCGATCGCGCAGATGAATGAGCCGCAGGGTTTCGGTCGGCATTTCAGCGGCAGCGAGTTCGGCGGCAAGACCGAAGCCGACGATGCTAGGAAGGGCCTGGGTGCCGGAGCGCAGACCGTGCTCCTGACCGCCGCCTTCTAAAATCGGTAGGAGGCGATCGCTTTGAGCCTGGCGGACATAGAGCGCACCTGCGCCTTGCGGTCCGTAGAGTTTGTGGCCAGATAGAGAGAGAAAGTCGATAGGGAGCTGTTGGACGTCGATAGGAAGACGGCCTGCAACCTGGACGGCATCGGTGTGGAAGGGGATGCTTTTAGCGTTGGCGATCGCACCGAGTTCAGCAATGGGCTGCAAGGTGCCCACTTCACTCTGGCCGTAGATAATGGAGACGAGGACGGTGTTTGGCTGCAGGGCAGCTTGCAAATCGGCGGGGTCAACTGCGCCCTGACGGTTGACCGGAAGCCAGGTGACCTGCCAGCCGCGCCCAGCCAGCTGATGGAGAGGATTAGCGACGGCGGAGTGTTCTACAGCGGAGGTAATGATGTGCTGCGGCGTGGCAAACCGCCGCGCGGTACCAAAGATTGCCAGGTTGTTGGCTTCGGTGCCGCCTGCGGTAAAAACGATATCGTCAAGGCTAGGCGCGTTGATCAGGTTCGCGACCTGCTGACGCGATCGCTCCAAAGCCGTCGCAGCTCGATTACCCCAGTGGTGCAAACTCGATGGATTACCCCAGTGCTGCTGCATCGCTGCTTGCATCGCGGTGAGTACCTCAGAGCGAGGCGGCGTTGTAGCACTGTAGTCTAAGTAGATTTGCATATCGACAAAAATCGAGCGGTGAAAAGCTTAAAAACAGGTCAGCTTCTGTACAGGATATCGTTCTGCGGTCTAGCTGTGGGCACTGGCAAATCTTGGCAGGTCCGCCTATAAAAGAGGCTGTCCGTCTTCCCATCAAGACTATTTCACAGCAACTTCACAACAACCATATTCTTTACCCGTGTATTTTGCGTAATAATACGTAGTGGGGTTGTGGTTATTGACGCCGCAAGTTCTTCTTCAAAAAAGCGACCTCCAGGCTTTGCTGATTATTCCGTAGCCTAGGCTGGTGCGCTTTCTGCTAGCTTCGCCCTAATTCCTGAATATTGAGAGAAAAACGATCGCTGGTGTATTGGGCTCAGTCACTGAGCATGACCTGCTAGATACGCTTCTCCAGCCAGTCGTTACCCAAATTGCTGTCCCTACGTGCCCACCTATTCTCGATAGCAAACAGTAAAAGCGACCTAATAGTCTGTCGCTTAATTTCATCTTCCTAGATGAGTGCTTGCGCCTATTATTAGGCTAAGTATTCTACTCACGAGATGATATTAAGCGTTGAACGCAATTCATCGTAGAGCTTCTATTGCTTGCGGCCTAGGCGTTACTGCCCGTCTTCAACCGGTGCTCTGACCTGTTTGCTTCATCAAGCATCTCCTATGTCATTACACGCGAGTCAATCTGCTATCTACCCCCAGCCCAGTTCCCTTCACAATGTGACGGAGGCGCAGGTCCCTATCCGCCTGCACGGTATCGATCCGCTGCCAATGAACCCTCTAACAGCCGGGTCTTCAGCGATGAGCATGATGCTCATGGTGGGCTCCTTTAGCTTGCTGCTGACATTCTTCTGGCTCAGGATTTGTCGATTGACATCGCTGGTACAGCGGCGCGACCAGCGAATTCGTAAGCTGCTTTCACTCGATTCACTCACCTCGTTGAACAATCGAGAAACCTTACTGAAAGCGGGCGAGCAGTTATTACTAGCGCATCCTAAAGCGAATATTGGTCTTCTATCGACCAGTGTCCATAGATTTAAGGCGATAAGCGACGAGTTTGGTCACGCGGTAGGCGATGAGCTTTTGCAGCAGATGAGCTGCCGACTGCGAACCTGCCTGGGCGCAAGCGATACGCTTGCAAGAACTGAGTTTGATGAGTTTTCAATACTGCTAGGTCCGCACTACGAGCTATCTGGCTCTCCGCCGAAAGACGCTTTTGTAAAACAAACTAAAGCGTTAGCCCATCGGATGCTTAGCGTCATTCATCAGCCGTTCTACGTGCAGTCTCAGATAATTCGCGTAGAGGCGAGCTTGGGGGTGGCGATATCAGTGCGCACTGAGCCAGCCGATCAGATCAGCTTCGATCAGCTGCTTGCTCGAGCAAACGTGGCGCTACGGTACGCCAAAAAAATGCCGACCGCTTGCTACGAAGGCCGCTGCACAAGGCCTTCAAATCGCTATGCGCTGTTTTCGCCAGAAATAGCAGCGCAGGAGGTTCGCAGAGTGCAGATGCGGCGAGACTTAGCGCAGGCAATTGACCGGCAGGAGCTGCGCCTGCGCTATCAGCCCATCGTAAGCTTTAAGACGGGTAAAACAACGGGGTTTGAAGCGCTGGTGCGCTGGCAGCATCCGACGATGGGCTTGCTCAGCCCAAACCACTTCTTGCCACTGGCGGAAGAAATGGACCTGATGGTTGAGATTGATCGATGGGTAATGGAATCGGCCTGTCAGCGGCTGGCGAAATGGCAGGCTCAGCAGCTGTATCCGTCTTTGAGCGTCAACCTGTCTGGAGAGCAGCTCAACCGAACGGACGTGACTTCGTTTGTGCGATCACTCATTTCCCGCTACGCCATATCTCCTGCTCAGCTCAACTTGGAAGTGACTGAAAATGTTTTAATCGCCGAGCCCGACCAGGCAATAGAAACGCTTCGGCAGCTTAAGAAGATGGGCCTACGGCTGAGCCTAGACGACTTTGGCACAGGCTACAGCTCCCTGGAATATTTGCATCAGTTCCCTGTAGATGTGCTGAAAATTGATAAGTCGTTTATTCACGCAATGAATCGATCGGCGTCGCTATCCGACAGTCAGGTGCAGACCGACAGCCAGAGTCAGGTAATTTTACGCTCTATTTTGGCGCTGGCAAAAGGACTAGGGCTAGAGGTTGTAGCAGAGGGCATCGAATGTGCTGACCAGTGCGATCAGCTGCGGGAGATGCAATGCACTTACGGTCAAGGCAATTTCTTCGCTGGGCCAGTCACAGGAATATCCGCACTTGTGATGTTGAAAGAAGGCAATAGGAAAACACCTTTGGCAGCCAGGGGAAGCACGCTGGCTAATGCTGAAAGAGGGGTTTGATACGGGCGATCGCCTCTTCTATCGACGTTTCGCTTAGGCCGCCAAACCCAAAAATAAACGCCCGCTCCCGATCCGTCTTTTCCGCTTCAGACAGCGTTTTTACAGACGAAGGGCAGTAGTAAGGAGCCACCTCAAAAAGGCTTACACCTTTCTCCTTAGCCTTTGCCGTCAACGCTTGCGCCGACAGACGCGCATTTTCTATCGGCAGCCGCACCATTACATGCAGCCCTGCCGGATCGCCTAATATCTCAATTTCTCCAAGCGTTTGCAAGGCGCTGACCAAAAAGCCTCTTCGCTTGGCATACACAGTGCGCATACGCCGAATGTGCTTTGCCAGATGCCCTTCACGGATAAATTCAGCTAGGGCGGCTTGATGCAGCAGAGAGCACTGGCGATCGCATACCCACTTAGCCCGACAGAATACCGGCACCAGCGCTGGCGGCAGCACGATGTATCCCAATCGTAGCCCAGGAAACATTACCTTCGAGAACGTCCCAACGTATAGCACTCGGTAGTCGGTATCGAGTCCCTGCAAGGCCGGAATAGGCCGCCCGCTGTAGCGATATTCGCTGTCGTAGTCGTCTTCTACAATCAGGCCGCCTGTTTGCTGGGCCCATTTCAATAGGGCTATCCGCCGAGGTAGCGACATCAGTACGCCGGTTGGGAACTGGTGAGACGGTGTCACGTAGACGAGCTTTGGCGTTCGCTGAGGAGTGCTAACACGCTCTAGCACATCGACTTTGAGCCCCTGATCGTCAACAGGGATAGGCACAGGCACCGCGCCGTAGCTGCTGAAGACTTTACGAGCGCTGAGATAGCCCGGATTTTCAAGGGCGATCGCATCTCCCTCATTTAGCAGCACCTGAGAAATGAGGCCTAGCGCCTGCTGTGTCCCTTGCGTGATGAGGATTTGCTCGGGGCTACAGGCAACAGCTCTTGCTTGAGAAAGGTAGGTTGCGATCGCTTCTCGCAGACCTGCGTAGCCCATCGGCTCAGCGCTATAGGTCATCCACTGTGTATTGGCTAGGCTATGACGATTAACTAGCTGCTGCCACTGCCTAGTAGGAAATAGCGATAGGTCGGGTCGCCAGTAGCGGAAGCTGAGCGAATCTTGAGTGCGCTCAGATGGCGGCGCGGCGCTGAGGAGGCGATTGCCATAGGCCGACAGCGATGTCAGCATATTTTCTGGCGTGGGCAAACCGCTCGATGTGTCGTTTGCGTCAGTGGTAGCGCTTAGCAGGACATCGGGGATTTGCGCCGAGATAAAGGTGCCTGCACCCGTTCGCGTTTCTAGATAGCCTTCGCTAATGAGCTGATCATAGGCTTGGACAACAGTAGTGCGGGAGATTCCAAGAGACTGAGCAAGCTGGCGGCTGGCAGGGATTTTTTGCTGCGCCTGGAATCTTCCAGTTAAAATCGCTTTCCGAATTTGCTCATACACCTGGCGATGCAGGGGTACCTCGCTGCTTGAGCGCAGGTCTAGCGTAAGCAGCATTTCCATAGCGCTGGCTCGAAGTGGACTGGTGGTAGTGCTCAAAATTGGCTCTTTCACAATGCCAATTTTTCGCTTAGCTTAGCAGTAATCGGTCCTATCTATACGGAGCAAAGCAACGATGAAAACAGCTAAAACGCAGGTGAAGCGAGCGCCTAAACGTGGACATTATGATTTCGACACCATCGCTCAAATTCTGGACGAAGGCTTGGTATGCCAGGTTGGGTTTGTGGTTGATGGCCAACCCGTTGTGATACCCACAGCCTATGGACGGGTGGGCGATCGCGTCTACATCCACGGTGCTAGTGCAAGCCGCATGCTCAAAGCACTGCTGACCGGCATCGACGTGTGCTTTAGCGTTACGCTGCTCGATGGTCTCGTATTGGCGCGATCGGCCTATAGCCACTCGATGAACTACCGCTCCGTAGTACTATTTGGCAAGGCGCAGACGGTGAACGAACCTGAAGAGAAGATGGTGGCGCTGAAGGCGTTTACAGAACATGTGATGAGAGGACGGTGGGACGAGGTGCGATCGCCCAACGCGAATGAGCTAGCCGAGACTGTTGTTCTCAGCCTACCGATCACCGAAGCCAGCGCAAAAATCCGCACCGGTCCACCGATTGACGCTGAAGAAGACTACGCTCTAGATGTATGGGCGGGCGTGTTGCCACTGAGATTAACAACAGGCGAGCCTGTAGATGATCCTAGGCTACCGGCAAGCATTAAACGGCCAGAGAACGTAAGCCAGTACGCCCGGTAGAGTATAAACGCTAAAAGACCCAGCCAATGCGAGAGCATAGCTGGGTCTTTTAGCATTTCAACTGTCGCTTTAATCTAAGACGGCGCGCCTTCAGGTCTATTGCTAGGTCGGTACTCGTCGTCCATGTTCGGGGCTTCGCTACGAGGGCGAATGTTCAACGCGCGGGCCGCAGACTCACTACTTTCAACGGTATTAACTCTACTTGGTCTTTCTCCTTCATAACTCCCGGCATTGGTCGAATCCGGGCGGGGTGAGCTAGGCGGCCTTCCACCTGTGCGCTCTTCAGGCGTGCGGTCGAAAGGCTGCACACGGACTTCCTGAATCGGCGGTGCGCCAGCATCAGGACCACGATAGGCGACGGGCGGTCGCTGTGCGGGTGGGCGCTCACCGTAGCGGCCATTGTCCGAGTAGCTATCTGGATAGCGGTTGTTTGGGGGAGTGCCTGCATTTCTACCGCCGTTCATCCCATCGCCTACCGGGGGACTAGGCTGTAATCGGCCAGCCGGACCGCGATACTCTTCGTAGGGAGGACGTACCTGCTCGTTGCGATAGGCGTCTTGACGGTAGGGCTGCTGGGCTGGGTTCATCCTCGGCTGCTGAGGACGGTTGCGCAGCCCCCCCAAAGCAGGATCGCGAAACTCGGGGCGATCGTCTAGCTCAGCGCGATAGCCTCGGCGCACAGGAGAGCGCTCATCGTAGCGGGGGCCGCTAGGCGGACGCCTGTTCGGCATGGACTCATTGGCACGCAGCATGGGGTCGCGGGTGCGAATGCTCTCAATCAACAGCGCAGTAAGCATACCGCCCATCAGCAGCTGTTGGAAAGAAGCCAACAGCTCCATATCCAGATGGGCCAGCAAAAATAGGCCCGAAATCAGCAGCAAGACCGCGTAGACCTTATCGGAATCTCGCGCATACCCCGGCTTTACTTTATCTAAGAAAAACAGTGCCAACGCACCGAGAATCAAGATAATTCCAATCAACAGCGGAACAGGTGTTCCAAAATTCACAACCGAATCCTCTTATAGCTTTGGCCACAGGCTTTGGCCATATGTTCTAAGGCTTTTACGCACAGCGCTCCCCATAAATAGCACGAGAAGCCCCCTTTTAAACCTCTATTGTAACTCGGACTCACTGCAGTAGACGTGTGTAACAGCGGCAGTTTGGGAAAACGTTCCCAAAGAAATAGACAAAAAAATAGGGAAGACAACGACCTGCCTTCCCAGCTTAATGGTTTTAATTTAGCTGTTCTTGATCTGGCCTAGTTCTTTAGACGACTATGCCTAGAATGGAAGTGGTGACATCCTTGTAAGGTCGATGCCGTTCTAATGATTAGTTGCGCTTAATTTGATCGCGTTGGCTAATGAAGATGAGAGCGATGGTTGCAGGCACAACGAGAATGAGCAGTCCCGCTAGCAGGCTCAGCAGGAAGTTAGTCAAAGAAGGCGTCATAGAATCATGCCTTGGCTTGAGCGCAAGGGGCAGCGGAAAACAAGTATTAATACCTCTCATAATATCGGCAATTGCCGCCGTTGAAAAGATGAGAATAGCTGTAACGACGTATTAAGCTAGTAAGACCACACTATTCGTAAGCCTATTACTCACGCTATGCCTACTGATGTTGCCGCTCTAGCTTTAAGCCTTGGACTGGGCCTCTACACGCTGCTGTTTCTCTTTCGGATTATTCTTACCTGGTATCCACAAATCGAGCTAGATACGCTGCCCTGGTCTATTATCGCCTGGCCTACAGAACCGTTTTTGATCCCTGTTCGTAAGCTAGTACCGCCTATTGGTGGCGTAGATATCTCGCCGATTATCTGGGTAGGAATTGTCAGCTTTTTACGCGAGATCTTAGTGGGTCAACAGGGCCTTATCAGAATGCTGCATTAATTTGAGATTCGCTATCTAGTGCTAGAGCTGCGTACCTTCTTCCGCCGGGTTTGAGAGTGCTAAACGAATAAAGGAAAGACCTAAAATAATTAAAAACAGAACCAGCCCAATAGTGCAGGCGTAGCTCATATCGAGATCTTTAAAGGCGGATTCGTAGACGTAGTAAACGACTGTTTTAGAGGCGTTGCGTGGGCCGCCCTGGGTCATGATGAAGACTTCTTCGAATACTTTTGTAGCTGCGATCGCACTAATCACCCCAACCAAAAAAATGTACGGCTTCATCAGCGGCAGCGTAATGTCCCAATGCTTGCGCCATCCATCCGAGCCATCAATCGCCGCCGCCTCATATAAATCAGCCGGTAACCCCTGTAGCCCGGCTAAGTAAATCACCATGTAGTAGCCCAGCCCTTTCCAAATGGTGACTGCCATTACACTAAACAGCACCCAGTCTGGATCTGTCAGCCAGGGAAACGCAATCTCTTTTCCCGTCACGCTAGAGATAATCTGATTCAACAGACCGTTCTCGGCATACAGCCATCTCCAGGCAATGCCTGCCACCACCATAGAGACAACAACAGGTGTGTAGTAGGCCACGCGGAACCAGCTCATTCCTTTGAGCTTTTGGTTCACAAGAATAGCGAGAAGAAGCGGTGCGATCGCCAGCACCGGCACCACACACACCAAATACACCACCGTATTCTGCAACGTCTTCCAGAACGTTTTATCCCTCATCAGCCGCTCAAAATTGTCGAGCCCCACCCACGTCGGCGGCTGAGTCACATCGTATCCATACTCCATAAAGCTCAGCCGAAACGCTTGCAGCGCAGGCCAAAACACCATGAGAATCAGTACTAACAAAGCAGGCGCTAAGAACAGATACGGCGTTAAAGATATTTTTTTGGTTTTAGAGCGCATATATTTGTACGAATCATGAGTATAGGCCCCTCAAAGAAAGTGATGAAAATCCTCCCCTAAGAACAACATCCGCTCCGCTCTGCGACGACGGGTAAGCCCTGCTAATGTGCGCCCTCCCGCCTTGTTCCACCGAGGAAACTCATCCGCCGCACCGCGAATATCGCCTGTATTGAGCTTACGCAACAGCGTAGAGCTGCGAAAGGCACCCGGCCCTACATTGTACGTAAACGAGGCTAGGGCCGAAAACTGATTGTCATTGATCGGCGTTTTCACACCATCGTTAATCGTCTTTTCAAACCGAGCTAAATCTTCCTGCAAAAACTCAATCGCCTGAGCTTCTGAAATTGACATTCCCGGCTGTACCCCTCTCGTCGTGCCAAAGCCAATCGTCCAAATTCCAACCGCATCGCGGTAAGCCCGCAGCCGCAGCCCCTCAAAAGATTTAATCAGTAAAAGTCCGTTTTTGTTGGTCCGCTTGGGCCTGGGCGTAGCGCCAGAACCCACAGGCTCAGATTTAGGCTTGGGCTCAGGTCCGCCGCTAGAAACAGTCATTCCTCTAGGCGCATCAGCTCGACTAAACCACGCCTTCATCCCCACAACATTCACCACCTTTTCGGTTGTGTTTCGCGGTGAGGGATACTTGGTGATTTTGGAAATATAGTGGCCTCCCTCCATCAGATAAAACGCGGTATCTGTTTCCTTTATCCACGTTCCCATAGCATGCACGTCCTAAATCAAGTGACACCAAGCCCTATATAACCTCATTTTGACCCGCTTTCAACAGCTGGTGTCTGATTATACGTAGGGCCAAAATCAGCGTAGGTAGCCCGTACAAATTAGACGCATAGAAAGCTTCGCGAAGAGGCCGTTTCTACGTCTTTTTGTGGCTGACTTATCAGTTCGGTATCGAGCATTTCCGCAGGGGCTATGAAAGTGCCCTACACTTTTCATTCTCGCTGAGCAGTTGACTAGCAACACTATCGATACCGCTAACGTACAATAAAAGAAAAATCACTACCCTATATGGCTTCTCCGGCAACCTCGTTCGAGGCTCCTTCAGATATCTCTGAATCTTCCACGGCTCCTGTCATTCGTCGCTTATCCAATGGGCTCACCATCATTGCAGAGCAGATGCCCATTGACGCCGTCAATCTCAGTATCTGGCTGAACATCGGCTCTAAAGTAGAGTCTGACGCTATTAACGGTATGGCTCACTTCCTAGAGCACATGATCTTTAAAGGCACGCCGCAGAATAGACTGTGGTGAATTTGAGCGTCTGATCGAAGAACGAGGCGCAGTGACAAACGCAGCTACTAGCCAGGACTACACTCACTACTACATCACCACCGCCCCGCAGGACTTCGCCGTTCTCGCCCCGCTCCAGGTCGAGCTGGTGATGAACCCTAGCCTGCAAAACGATCACTTCGACAAAGAGCGTCCCGTCATCTTAGAAGAAATTCGCCGAGCTGAAGATAGCCCTCAGCGACGAACCTTCTACCGCTCGATGGAAATGAGCTTTAACACGCTGCCCTATCGTCGCCCGGTTCTCGGCCCTAGCGGCGTGGTTGAAGAACTCACCGCAGCGCAAATGCGCGCCTTTCACCACACCTGGTATCAGCCGCAAAATATGACCGCTGTAGCCGTTGGCAACCTTCCAGTAGAAGAGCTGATTAAAACTATCGAAGACAGCTTCGAGCAGGCGATGGCCCGTGGCGACCGGCAGCACTACAACCCTGAGATGATATCGCAGGTTCCGTCCAATCAGCCCGAGAGTCCCTTCCCGCATGTCCATCGCAGCGAGTATATTGACGAGGCATTGCAGCAGGCTCGCCTGGTTATGGGCTGGCGAGTACCGGGTATGCGTGAGCTAGGCGAGACCTATCCACTCGACGTGGTGGCGTCTATTTTGAGCCGAGGCCGCACGTCGAGGCTAGTTGATGACTTGTTAGAGAATCGTCAATTAGTGAACAGCATCTCGGCAAGCAATATGACCTTTGGCAATCAGGGCGTGTTCTACATTTCGGCGCGAGTGCCTGTAGGTGGGCTAGCCGAAGCTGAAGCCGCGATTGTGGCCCACATTCAGCGCTTGCACGAGGAGCCGATTACTGCCGCTGAGCTGCGCCGCGTGCAGACGCAGGTGGCTAACCGCTATATCTTTGGGAGTGAAACGCCGAGCGATCGCGCCGGACTCTACGGCTACTACCAGGCCATGACTGGCGACATTCGCCACGCGCTCGACTACCCCGAATGCATTCGTCAGGTCACCGCAGAAGGCGTTCAATCTGCTGTGCAGAAATACCTACCGCTAAATGCCTACGGTGTCGTAACGCTCAAGCCTTCATCTGCTGATGTCGCAGAAAACAACTAGCAGGCACAGATCATGACGCTCAGTGAATCGGCGGCTCAGCAAATTGCAGACCATATTAGCCGGGCGACAGGTCAGCTTTTTCAGATAAAGGCACAGCGCTCTGTGAGTGGTGGCTGTATCAATCAGGCAGTGCAGCTCTCTGACGATGACCGGGCATTCTTCGTCAAGCTCAATCGAGCCGACCAGCTGGCGATGTTTGAAGCTGAGCGCGACGGCCTGCAAGCAATGGTCGCAAGCCAGAGCATTTGTGTGCCGAAGCCGTTGTGCTGCGGGGCGGCGACCGGCTCAGCCTATATTGTGATGGAATGGCTCGATCTCGGTAGCAGCTTAGAAGGAGACAGCTGGGAGAAAATGGGCCAGCAGCTAGCGACTATGCATCGGTACACAAGCGACAAGGGCTACGGCTGGCATCGCGACAATACGATTGGGGCAACGCCGCAGAAGAACGGATGGCGAGATGACTGGGTGGATTTTTGGCGCGATCGCCGCCTCGGCCCCCAGTTCTCTCTGGCTCACAGCAAAGGCGCGCACTTTCCGCAGCGCGACGAACTGATGAATGCCATCCCTCGCCTGTTGAAAGGACACGCGCCACCTGCCGCATTACTCCACGGCGACCTGTGGTCCGGCAACGCCTACATTACGACCGCAGGCGAACCTGTCATTCTCGACCCGGCCACCTACTACGGCGATCCTGAGGCAGATCTGGCTATGACTGAGCTATTTGGCCGACTGCCTAGCGCTTTCTATACGGGGTACGAAGCTGTAAGCCCCATCGACGCTGGCTACCGGCGAAGAAAAACGCTCTACAACCTCTACCACATCCTCAACCACTTCAACCTGTTTGGCGGCAGCTATGCCAGCCAAGCCAACAGCATGATTCGCCAACTTCTAGCGGGTTAGCGAATTTGCCATCCTTTCTCTCAAGATGTCTCGAAAGTTTGATATATTAGTGCTTCAACGGCGGCATGGCCAAGTGGTAAGGCAGAGGATTGCAAATCCTTTATCCCCAGTTCGAATCTGGGTGCCGCCTTTTAAAAAAAGAGAATTGTAGTATTTACGTTGCTTCACGGCTTTATCAAGCCTGTCGCTCTACGCCAGCTTCGCCTGTAGGTACAACCTCGGTTTCTGCTTTGCCAGCAGCTACCCAACGGTTGAGCACATCATGCTGTAAGAAAAAGGATTGGTACCGGTTGGCGGCTTCGGATAGCGCGATGCCATAGGTCTGAAATCTGAGGACGACCGGTGCGTAGAAGCAGTCTGCAATAGAGAAGTCACCAAAGAGCCACGGACCTGCGTAATTTGTCATGCAGCGAGACCAGATAGCGTCTATTCGAGCAATGTCTAGCTGGGCGCTAGCTGAAGGTGTGATCGTTCTAAAAGCACGGCAGTTCATTGGTAGCTCGCTGCGTAAGCCCATGAAGCCCGCATGCATTTCTGCGCAGATAGCTCTGGCCTCTGCTCTCGGGGCTATGTCGCTAGGCCAGCCTTTGCTCGCTAAGTACTGCTCATTCACATATTCTGCGATCGCCAGTGAATCCCAGACGGCTAGATCTTCATCTATCAACACTGGCACTCTGCTAGTAGAAGAGTACTGGCCTAACCTTTGCTGCAAATCCTCTCCTTTCAAAGACTCTTGCATTTCTACAAACTCAAGCTCGAACGTGGCAAGCAATAGCCAAGCGCGCAAAGACCACGAGGAATAGTTTTTGTTGCCGATGATAAGTTTCAACAGACCCTAATTGAATTCTATAAAGGACAGAATGAAAGAGAATACTCGGCCATAGGATTTTGTTTTCCCTAGGCCGAGAAATAACGGTTTGACGGCTCACTAGCTCATCTCTAGCAGCGCTTTAGCCCTATTGCTCAGCTTTTCAGCCGTTAGCCCGTTAAAGTCGAACAGCTGGGTAGCACTAGCTGCCGTTTCGCCTCGCTTCCAGGCAAACACATCGCGCGGCAAACTGCTCCGCAGCATCAGTGCTTCTACCATCGCACTCGAGCCGCCCGTTATGCCGATAAGCGCGTCGCCTGCAAACAGTTCTGCAAATTCAGCGTCGCTCAAGAACTCACCGTCTGCTTCGCTACAGCTTTCCCAAGCCACATCGCTAGGGCGGTACAGTCTGCGAGGATTTACAATAGAAACAACTTTTGAGCCGATACCAAGCTGATCGAGTTCTCTAGCCGCGTCTAGCACCGGAATTAGCATCATGTCGCCTAGCACACCGAAGACAACCGTCTTGTTTCCGGGCGTCTCTTGTAACAGGATTGCACCCTTTGCCAAAGCCTCACGGTTTTGCTCGAAGGTCGTCCGAATAGGTAGAGGAGACTTACTGGCGGTGATGGTGATGCCTTTGTTTTTAGTCGAAAGTGCCCAGTCGTAGCAAACCTGAATACTGTTAGCATCGATTGGGAAGAGCGGAAAGATGTTGCCGTTACGCATCATTGCGGCAAAGTAGTTTTCAATTTCTGGGCGCTGATGGGTCCAGCCGTTGCGTCCTTGTTCTAGGGCTCCAGCGGTGAAAAGACAGACAGTAGACGGCGTGGGACGACGCAATTCTGCCATCGCCTGGGTCGTTGTCTGCCAGATAGGTAGGCCATTGATAGCGAACGATTCGTAGGAACACCACAGGCTGCGGGCACCCATCAGGGCTTGGGCGGCGGCAAGCCCGGCGCAGGCATCTTCGCTTAGCGGCTCATACACCTGCCCTTTTGGACCTTGATAGTAGGTTTCATCCTCTGTGGGGTGAATGATTTTTAGCGCCTGGTTGATGTTGTTGATGCCAGAGGCGGCGTTACCGTCCGCGTTGGTGACGACAAAATTAGGATCGTTTTGCCCAACGTGAGCGACTAGCAAGCCCATTGCGGTTGTTGCCACCTGCTTGTTGTCACTGCCGACCTCAAATTCGTTGAGCGGCAGTGTGCCTAGATCTGATAGGGGAAGTTCGGATTCTGTGACGGCGGTTTTGGCGGCGGGGCCAGCGTGCGATCGCGCAAAATTAGTCCGCACCAAATCCCATTCATCTGGGGCGAGTGCCAGCGTTTTCAGCGCCGTTACGACATAGTCTTTCTCCAGGCTATCGCCGGGGTACAGATTGTGCGACTGTGAGCCTCGCTTATGCACGCCCGCACCTTTGAGCTGCTTTACAATTAGCACGGTTTGAGTACCGCCCAAGGCAGACTTGGCGGCTGTATCGGTAGCCTCTAGAATGGCCTGCGTAAACGCCAGACGCTGCTGGAAAGAGAAAGCAGAGCTATCTACGTAAGGGCCAGACTGATTGGCATCGTCGTAGTCTTTAGCATCGACTAAAATCACCTTCGCAAATCCGTTGCCGCTCCAGTAGGCAGTCATTCGCTCGTTGCTGTAGGTAGAAACGATGCTGTGGTGCTCTTGAGAAAACCCGTTCCACACCAGAATTGGAAGATAGTTAGTAACGTCTGGATAAATTGTATTGAAGTGGCCCAGGCTGCTCATGATGTAGGGTTCGCCGAGTCCACCATCGCCAATGGTGACCGGAAAGAGCTGGTCTGGGTGAAGCTTGGCGGCGGCCATCGCAAAGTGCTGCCCCTGGCCAAGCGGACCGGCTGGGCTCAGGAGTCCTGGAATCTGGCCTGAAAGGTGACCTAGCAGTCCGTGGGTTTCGCGAAAGCGATCGCCGAGTTCCTGCACAGTGCTAATGCCCATTGCCTCTAGCGAAGTATCCATAAACACGGTGCTGTAAAAGCCGGGTGCATGGTGGCCAACTTCTGTGATCAGGTTTTTGTAGCCCAGCATCACCAGAGCCGCAATCGTATCGGCGATGCTGGCAAACCCACCGGGGTGACCGGACTGTTTACTGGCTGTAATGTGCAGTGTCAGGTAGCGCAGCGCATCTGCTGCAAGCAAGGTCTGGTACACGGCTGCGGGATCTTGCGGTGAGGTGATAGCCTGCTGGCCTTCCTCGATGGCCGCTGACTGCCTGTATTTTTCATACTCGGGCGTCAGCTCACCAAAATGCTGAATGCCTTTGCAGAATTTAGGGGCTGGCTGTGCGGTTTTTACGTTTGAAACAGTAGCAGTCATGATGGGGGTCCTTATCTTGCAAGCCTCTCTTTTTCAAGCGAAGCTCATTACATGCAGTGGAGAGCGTTAGCTTTGCTTTAGCATCCTCTAGGCCAATATTCTTTTTAAGAATACTGGTCTGGTGCTTTGGGGCTGATGCCAAAAGCATATTGCAACAGCAGAACAGTCACAACGATAGTTAAAATGGTACCTGCCGAGCTGCTAAATATCTTAAAAAATAGTCTAGAGAGAAGGAAGAAAACGGCGATCGCGCCGACTAGAAGCACAGCTTGAGTATCCACTGCACTTGACCAATCATTCATTGGAAAAACGCCCAGTACCTTCAAATCCTATCGAACACGCTCGCCATAAAGACCAGCCCCAAGCACATAATGACCGACCCCAAAACGTCAGCTTTCCACCTGGCTTTGCGGTAGGCGGGATACAGCCAAAACCCCATCAGCTTTGTAACCAGCGGCATTACCGCTACAGCCAAAATAGAAGAGGTGACCAAAGTGGCTAGCAGCATCGCACCCGAGGGCGACCAGTCACCGACAACTCCCGTTCCGGGAAATAGCTTTATCCGTATCATGACAATCGGATAGAGGCCGAACACAACTGACAAAATCTGTTTCCAAACGGGCGGGCCTAATCTTCTGTTCTCGTCGTCATCGACTCGCCTGGAAAACCACCCTTCTAGCCCCGTCGTGAATGACTTAAACCGGTAGGCTCTGAAAATATCTTGTCCACTTTCAACTATTTGCTTTCGAGTCTCAGAGTTTATCCAGCTGTTCAAATGTTCTGGAGAGTCAAAGTGAACGATGCTGTACCACTTGATGACATCATCTTCACAAAAAAGCGGCGGGTTAAGGTCTAGCCTGACGAATCCAGGATGGTGACTAGCTGTTTGCAATAGCAGGTCATGCCAGCGCTCAAAAGCTTCGCGCTGAGTTTTGGCGACAATGTGCTCGACAACTAGACTGCTGTAAAATGCCTGACTCTCTGACGTTTTCTGTGTTTCTTCAGTAGCATCAGACAAAGTCACTTAGCATCCCTTTAACTTAGCATCCCTTCAATTGTTCCTTAACTGCAAGCTACGGCTAATCGCAAATATAATATCGTCTCCAGAGCGCCTTCACCCAAAGCGGCTTAAAGCCACAACAATTGGAGAAGACGAACCTAACAGAGAAAAATTGTATACAATTAGCATACATTGCTGCTATTAATATAAAGCTAGCTCGTTAGATTAAAATGTCACATATGCATAACTTTGCCAATATACATATGGGTAAGCTCTTTAGCAAAACGTACGCGGCACTACGCCAAGAGATCCTTTCCGGTAATATTGCTGCCGGAGAAAGCCTGATAGAGCAGACATTGGCAGACCGTTTTGGCGTGAGCCGAACGCCAATTCGAGAGGCAATTCGTCAGCTTCAGCAGGAAGGACTCGCTGAGTCGGATAGAGGGGGTGGGCTCCGGGTAACGGTGATTACCATAGCGGATGCTATCCACCTTTACGACTGTCGGCTAGGTTTAGAACAGGTTGCCGCAATAGGTGCCTGCGAGAATGCTACGCCCGCGCAGCTAGAAGATTTGCAGGACTGCTTAGCGCAGGCTAACTTGTCTGATCCGGTTGTGACGAATGATTTGAACAGCAAGAAGAAAGGAAAGCCGATTAAACGCACTGAAGATTCGGATGAGTTAGAAAATCGTCTGCACATTGATCAGAGCTTCCATCGGTTGCTTGCTGAAAGCTCTGGGAATCCGCAGCTAGCTGATCTACTAGAACAAGTTTTCAACAAAATGGCGCTGCTGAGGCTGACCACGACTTACCAAAACCCCGATGTTTTGGAGATTTGGGCGGAGCACGAGCGAATTGTAACGGCAATCATGCAGCGCGATGCTGAGGCAGCGACGATCGCAGTCCGCAATCATCTGGTGGCGAGTAAGCAGCGCGTGGTTCAAGCCCTTCAGGGCCTTACCCCTGAGGCTTCGCGGCAGACAATTGCCCTGTTCTAAGCAGACAATTGCTCTGGGCCAATCTTTTCTTTGAGAGTTACTTTCAATCACTACCGCTCCTGTATGACTAAGACTCTCTCGCTAACAGTAAATGGCGATCGCCTCAACCAGGCGCTTGAAGACCTCGCTAAAATCGGCAAGCAGCCCGACAACACGATCAAGCGTTTGGCGTTTTCTGATGAAGACTTAGCGGCGCGATCGCAGCTGCGTGAATGGATGGAATCGGCTGGAATGACGGTTCGCACTGATGCTGGCGGCAATATCATCGGTCGCTATCCGGGCAGCGATTTAGAATCTCCCGCGCTAGCAACCGGCTCCCACATTGATACGGTGTTCTCCGGCGGTCGCTTTGATGGCTCGCTTGGGGTAGTTGCAGGGCTAGAAGTTGTACGCGTTATTCAAGAGAATGACATTAAGCTACACCATCCGCTTGAAGTGATTGCGTTTGCTGATGAAGAGCGCACGATGGTGGGTGCTAAAGCAATAGCTGGCACAGCTTCTAAAGATCCTGAACGCTATGACACCGTAAACGATGAGCCGATTCAGTCGTGTTTAGAAAGAGCTGGCGGCGACTGGGACAACCTGCCTTCTGCTCAGCGATCGCGCGAAGAGATTGCCTGCTTCGTAGAACTGCATGTGGAGCAGGGCGGCATCTTAGAAGCCATTGAAAGAGACATTGGTGTGGTAGAAGGCATCGTCGGTCAGCAGCGCCACCGAATCACCATTGAAGGGCGCACCAACCATGCGGGAACTACGCCCATGAACATGCGCCGAGATGCGCTGACGACGGCCTCTCACCTGATTTTGGCGATAGAAGATATTGCCAAGCACTTTCCCGGCGATCCGGTCGCCACGGTCGGCACGCTGCAAATTTGGCCCAACTCTATCAACACAGTGCCGGGCTCCGTAGAGCTGAGTCTAGATATACGAGATCTCTCGGCAGAGGTGATTGCTCATATGATTGAGCAGCTGCGCCGCAAGATTGAAACAGTGGCGGTGGCTAGCCGTACGCGCATTCGCATCCGGCCAGAGTTGCAGGTAGAGCCGACTCCCGCCTCAGCGACTGTACAGGCGCTCATCGTTGAAAGCTGCGAAGAGATGGGGTTTACCTACACCCACTTGCCTAGCCGCGCTAGTCACGACGCCCAAGAAATGGGCCGCTTCACCGATATGGGCATGATCTTTGTTCCTAGCAAGGAAGGCATTAGTCATTCGGGAGACGAGTACACCTCGCCTGCGCAGTGTACTCAAGGTGCGAATATCCTGCTCAAAACGCTGCTAAAGCTTGATCGCCTCTATCGTTGACCTGACACTTGTTGATCTAATAAAGGTAGCAAATGAACTTGAGGGATAATATGGGCTGGCTATCAACGCATGTTTTAGATACTGCTAATGGCTGTCCGGCAGCGGACATGGAGCTGATGCTGTGGCGCTTGGATTCACCGCCAAAAGCAGCAGGTAACAGTGTGCCATTAACAGCAAGAGCGAAAGCGAGAACCGTCGTCGAACCCACAGAAAAGAGTGAGACGCTTTCTCGATACCAGTCAGATTGTTATCATCTCAAAACAATTACAACAAATCAGGATGGCCGTACGGATGTACCGCTTTTGGAAAGCGAAGACTTTCAGGTAGGATTCTATGAAATTGTTTTTGCGGTAGGCGACTACTTTGCGACAAAGGCACCTAGCCTCTCCAACACCCACCCGTTCCTGGATCTCGTCCCTATACGTTTTGGCATCGAAGATGTGAACACTCACTATCATGTGCCGCTCCTAGTGTCTCCCTGGTCTTACAGCACCTATCGCGGTAGCTGACGGCTTCTAATCTCTCTTCTAAGAGCAGTGTAGAGCTAGAACAGAATTCTAAAAAACAGCAAAAAAAGTAATCTCTAATACTTTTTTGGATTCTCTCCCCCTATACATTGTATACAATCCTTTATCCCCTGAAAAACAAGCGTTTCAGGGGATAAAGGAACGATTAGTAGCAGGCTCTTGGCCGGGCTATAAATTCTTGGTAGCCACCGTTTCTGCTGAAGCGATGTCTTTGCTACATATGAATTCAACTAGCTCTCGGCTCGTCAGAAACATTCTGTATTCTTTACAAAGTGTGGGATAAAACGCGTACGCTCTGGAAACTTTACCAGCCTTGAATCGTTGGAAAACTACTCTTATGGACGATCCCAATATGATTACGAACGAACCGGTAGTAAGAGAGGAAGTGCTGCTAGAAGAAGAGGTAGCCGTTGAGCATGATTTAATCTACGGCTTAGAGGATAAACCGCCCATTCGCGATACGCTTTTTGCCGCTGTTCAGCATGTGTTTGCCTGCTTTGTTGGTATTATTACGCCTGCTCTCATTATCTCTGGAGCCCTTCAGCTGCCGCCTGCTGATAGCGCCTATCTAGTGAGCATGTCCCTATTCGTTTCAGGCATTGCCACCTTTATCCAGTCCAAGAAAATAGGTCCGGTGGGCTCAGGACTGCTGAGTGTGCAAGGTACGAGCTTTGCCTTTATTGGTCCAATTATCGCAGCAGGCTTGGCCGTCACGGGTGCAGGCGGCACCCCTCAAGAAGCTCTAGGCACCATCTTTGGACTGTGCTTCTTTGGATCATTTATTGAGATGATTCTCAGTCGCTTTATCCAGTTTGCTAGCCGCATTGTGACGCCGCTAGTGACTGGGATTGTCGTGACGCTCATTGGCCTAACGCTGGTCAACGTCGGTATCACCAGCATGGCGGGCGGCTTCGCAGCTAGGGCAGATGAGACCTTTGGGAATCCATCAAATCTTTTGCTAGCAGGATTAGTTCTCGCTATTATCATCATCTTAAACAGCGTTAGAAACACGTTCTTGCGAATGTCTTCTGTCGCGATTGGTCTGTTGGTAGGTTATCTGGTGGCAATTCCTATGGGGCTTGTTAACTTTGGCAATCTAGCTGGGCTACCTGCGTTTACAGTACCGATTCCCTTTAGATACGGCTTTGGATTTAACCTTGCTGCGTTTATTCCTTTTGCATTTCTGTTTTTGATTACGACAATTGAATCTACGGGCGACCTGACAGCGACCTCTCTCCTAACAGGACAGCCGATTGCTGGCAAAAAGTATTTTGATCGTATTCAAGGGGGAATTTTGGGCGACGGGATTAATTCAGCGATCGCAGCTATTTTCAACACCTTCCCCAACACTACCTTCAGCCAAAACAACGGCGTTATTCAGCTAACGGGTATTGGTAGCCGCTATGTTGGTCTGTTTATTGCAGGCGTATTCGTGCTGCTAGGGTTGGTGCCTGTGGTTGCGGGTATCTTTCAAACTATTCCGCAGCCTGTGCTGGGTGGAGCCACTATCATCATGTTTGGTTCAGTCGCGGTAGCCGGTGTCAAGATCATCTCTACGGTTAATCTAGACAAGCGAGCCTCTATTATTCTGGCGACTTCTTTAGCTTTAGGGCTAGGTGTTAGCGTTGTTCCAGATGCCCTAGATAAGCTGCCTACGCTGGCTAAAAGTATCTTCTCTTCAGGGATTAGTACCGGCGGACTGGTTGCGCTAGTGCTCAATATAGTTTTGCCGGGCGATCGCGAATAGAGCTATCGGTTGAATAAGGCTAAGTTTCAACAGAAGAAAATTCTCTCATCTTCTAAAGACGAGAAGTTAAAGCGCTGCAAGTCATTAGATTTGTTTCGACAGACGCTGGTATTTTTTGCTGGCAAAAATGTGTGGTTTTACAAGTGTGTGAGGATTGACAATGTCGAAAAGTACAGCAGTTTTTAGGAGTCGCGGTTCTAGGCTAAACGGTTCTAGGCCAAATGATATCTCCAACAAAGTTTTCGCTTATGTGTTTAGGCTTTTGCTCAGCGTTGGGTTCCTTAGCGGCAGCCTATCTCTAGGCATATTGGGTGGAGCCGCGTCTGCTTCTGAGCTGGCGGAGTTTAATGCTGGAGAATATGGCGTTTTCGTAGAGCAGCTAGATGAGCAGTTGGATAAGCAGTCAGATGAGCCGCTAGCAGAGCAAACCGAAGATAGTCTCTCGTCAGCTTTAGCGTCTGACGCTACAAATCCGCCTGATTCTACAGAGGCGTCTGGGCTACAGCTTGCGGATCTTCGAGAACCTACCGCGCTGAGCGCAGCGGGTATAGCTGGTGACGAGAGCATCCTAGTCCAGGCCGCCGAGACATCTACATCTACTGAGATTGCTCAAGTCACTAGCGTTTCGGAGCTATCCGACGTAGAACCGGGTGACTGGGCCTTTACTGCGCTACAGCGACTGGTAGAAGAATACGGTTGTCTAGAAGGCTATCCGGACCGCAGCTTTAGAGGCGATCGCGCCCTCACTCGCTACGAGTTCGCCGCTGGACTAAATGCTTGTCTGGACGTAGTGCTACAGCTAGTCAGTGGAGACGACCGCCTAAGCTCTCTAGGTCGCCTACAGGAAGAATTCGCTACAGAACTAGAAGCTGTTCGCGCTCAGGTCACGGACCTTGAAACCGACGTCTTAGCGCTACAGGCTAACCAGTTTTCCACAACGACAAAGCTCAGAGGTAGCGTCTTTTCTTACGTGAGCTATGCGAGCGCTAATGGAAATATTCTGTCGGAGCGAGCGAACCCTAATAATCCCTTTGCTGGCGGACGCGATGCCAACGGCAATCCTCTCGTTCAGTCCATCGATAGCGATGTCGAGCCAACCTTTGGCTATCTAGCTTGGCTGGATCTCATCTCTTCTTTCACTGGCCAAGACCGCTTACAAATTCAAATAGCAGGAGGTGATGCTGGCTCATCTGCTAACAGCTTTACATCAGCTGGACTGTTCAACACTTACGGCACACCGTTCACGCTCTCTAGAGTCATTCAAGACGATGAGCCCGTCATTCGAGAAGTCTTCTATTCGTTCCCGGTTGGCAACAAGCTGGCACTAACTATCGGTCCTCGCGTCAACTGGTACAGGCACTTCGACAACAACCGCTTCACCTTCTTCCTAACCGGAGCCAATAGCTTCAACTCCAGCGGTGGTACGCAGGTCAACGCGGTAGATAGAGGCGCGGGCGTTGTTGCTGAATATGATATTACGGATTGGGCTGATATCCGATTGGGCTATCTCGCTGAAAATACAGAGTTTTTGACAGGACCAAGATCTTCTAGCGACCCCGAACGCGGTTTGTTTGGCGGGGCAAACACCCTGACCGGTCAGCTCGGCATTTATCCGACAGACGATATCAATCTAAGGTTTTTATATACGCGCTCAAACTTAGAGGCCAATCAGTTTGGTATTGTCGGGGGCGCGGTCAGCGAGCCGCTCTATGGCCTAGCTGACGATGGTGCAGGCGGTCCTTTGAACAATGCGACCGCAGACACATTCTTGTTTAACTTTGACTGGCTAGTGACAGAAGGACTGGGTTTGTTTGGCCGCTATAGCTATGGCAGCACCCATCTAAAACCGCTGACGGCGGGGCGCAACGGTGGAGATGTCAACGCGCAGTCAATTCAAGCCGGGGTGGCTTTCCCAAATTTGTTCAAGTCGGGCGCACTGGCAACGATTTCCTATCTACAGCCTTTTGAAGTGCTAGACGGAGAAGAGTTCTTGATTGCGGGCGGTGGCGATGGTGCCATTCAGCGAGAAGTAGAAGTCAACTATCGCTATCCGGTCTCGCCTAACCTGGCTATCATTCCTTCAATCTATTGGGTGATGAATGCTAACAACTTTGAAAATAACCCAGACATTTTCTTCTTCAACTTGCAGGCGCAGGTCTCTTTCTAGCCTTTGCAGACTTTAACTTTGTAGGCGCTAGCCTTGTAGCGTTAAAGCTTAGGATAGTTCACATTTTCCTAACGCACTCTATTGACTGGGGCGGGCCTTAGTGCCTTATCCAGTCATTTTTTTAGTCGTTTTTCACAGAGGAGATGCTCCACCATACCTGTCGTCCCCTTTTCGGCTGAGCTTCTGGCTTGATTCATGCGACCTATTCATGTAATAGAGTTCCAACTGCTTTTGGTATCGTTTGCTACAGTTTTTTACTATAGAGGTGTTCAAAGAAAACATCAGACAAGAAATTAGAAGGAACCGGAGTTTTATGAAAGCCACTACAAGTACTAATTCTGCTTACACAATCGCCCAACTCGCTCAACGCCTCAACTTGGGTAGAGTTTTTGAAGGAACCTACGGTTCTGGGGCGATGACAGCAGGCTACAAGCGGGAAACTAAAAAAGCAGGCTGGACAACAGATCAGCTGCTAGCAATGTCCGCAGCCAAGTCTTTTTACAACTAAAACCTTTCACGACCAAAGTCGAATTAAAGAAAGGATTGGATAAAGGCTATCTAGAGCGTTGATGCGTCAGCAGAATATGCAAACAGCAGGTTTATCAGTATCGGTAGGCCTACTGCTTTAAAATATCGAGCAGTGCGTATACGGCTGGTGACTGGAGTGCATCGGTTAGCACAGCAACGCCGATAGGTCGCTTTAGTGGAATAGGTAAAGAGTAGACCTGCACGCCTTGGGGAATGGGTTCAGCTGCCAAGCGAGGTAGGATGGTTCCTCCGAGCCCCTGAGCTACTAAGTTGACGGTGGCTGAGTCCGTTTCAACCTCGTTGACGACATTGAGCCGATAGCCCAAGGCGTTTATATGGTCATAAACCGGTCGCATCATGACGTAATTGACCGGTGGCATTAGTAAGGGCTGCTCGGCCAGGGCTTCCCAGCTTAGGTTGCTACCTTCGAGCTTGGTCTTGGGTGGCAGCAGTACGACGTATTCATCTTGTAGCAGCTCCCAGGCCGTTAGGTCTTTACTAGCCGGTAGGGTAACAATACCTACGTCGGCGCGGCCTTCCTTGAGTGCCTGTTCGACCTGCTGATCGTTTTCGTGCTCAGTCAGGTTTGCAACAATGCCTGGAAATTGTTCATGCAGTCGCCCAAGTCCTTTTGGCAAAACGTGAGTAGCGATACTGCGAAAGGTCGCAATACGTACCGTGCCCCGCTCTACGCCTTTTCCGGCAGCCGCTTCTTTCAAAATAGCAGAAACACTTTCTACAGCTGTTTTAGCGTGCGGCAGTATGTTAGCACCTACAGGTGTAAGCGTGGCGCCATGGCGACCCCTCGAAAAGAGAATTACGCCTAGAGTGTCTTCTAAAGAAGCGATCGCATGGCTCACCGCCGATTGAGAGATACCCAGTTCTAAAGCTGCTTCGCCAAAATTCTGCCGCTCGGCTACGGCCACAACAATTTTCAGCTGTGACAGCTTAATTTGGTTTTGGTGAGTTTCTTTCATAACTTTCCAAGAGATACCGCACGACTTCCCTATTGCACAGGGGCTCAGCGGTTGACGCTATGCTGACGGTGTCACTAGCCGCTGGTAAGCAAGCGCAAGCGCCTGATCGTCGCCAACGTTGCCCGGAAAAACGACGACAGGCAGGCAGGCAAACTGAGGGTGGTCAGCCTCAGTTTGTACCACAGAAACGCCTGGGATAATTTGACCTAGCAGCCTGACTGAAGTGAGTGCTAAACCTTTGCTAAGAGTGTCGTTGGAGGTGATGCCTCCTTTACTGATAAGGAACCCAATATCGGCTGGGAGACCTTTAACAATATCTACTAATAGCGCAGAAACCGCTTCACCAAAGACCAGGCGTGTCTGCGTATCTGGAAATACTAGCTCTTCGCGGCTGGTATAGATGACTGGCGTTTTTTGCTCGCTATGAATACCTTTTATCTGTTCAAGGACTTCTAAAAGTAGTATTTTACGATTGGTTTCAGGGTCTTCTTTGATGCGGCTAACATCAATTTCTATGCCTACGATGCCGGGCATTTCAAGCAGCGCGCTGAGCTGCTGTGTTGTCTTTTGAACGTGGGATCCTACTACAATGGCACCCGCTGGTGAGCGAGTGATTTGGTTCATATCTGGCGGTGAGGTGGGCTGTGGTGGTAAATCTGCTAGGGAAGTTAACAGGCTAGCAGCGCTGCGAAATAGAAACTTTTTGCCCTCAGCCGCTGCGGCGTTCAGGTCATTGGCAAACTGATCGAAGTCGCTTTGCTGCTCTCCATCGACCACGACACACTGGTTGTTGTGAAGTGTCATCAGCCGATCAAATGTGCCCTGGCGAATATCTGCTAGCGTAAAGCGTTCTACTTGGTCGGCGCGAATGTTGCCGTGAGTCTTTTCAGCGACATAGTCGGGTAGGTAGCTGCTGCTATATCCAAAAACAGAGTCTTTAGCAAATTCGGTGTCGTGAGTCGGAATTCGTTGCTTTCCTGCGTCGGTGGTAGTTTGAATATAGTGCGTGCTATCTATCGTGACCCGCCCGCCTTCAAAAAACTCAGGCGTCAAAAAGTGAGCGTCGAAGGGGCCGAGGTGCTCGGCGATCGCATCGGTCTCTATCGGGTAGTGGCCGCGCAGTGTAGAATCTGACCGGCTAACTAGCAGAAAACGGGTCGTATTCGTTCTAGCGAGCGCCTGTTTGAGATTGTCTGTGACTTCGGTGGTTATGGTGGCAGCTGCTTGCGGGGTGAGCGATCGCGTGTTTGTGAGCACGAAGAAAATAGGCGATTCATCTTCTAGCCCTAGCACCAGCGTTTCTACATCCCACTTCAAGAGCAGCAAACAGCTATGAACCGTCTGCGACCCGGTGGGGTCATCATCCAGCACAATAATCTTGGTGGGTTGAGCTGCCTGTTCTGCTGGTGTAGTTTTACTCATATCAGTAGCGCCTGCATTTACTGTACTCAATCAATCTCTCTAATAAACTATGTCGTGTTCAAAAGAAAGCATGTGTTTTGAGCCGTTGCATTCCAGAATACAGTTAATAGAAACACAGTTTGAAAATTATTCCTAAGGCTATCTATTTCTCGAAGTTCTGTTTTTTTAGCGTCAAAATTTTCGCATAAGAACAATAAGCTATTGAAACGATAAGAAAGAGCATACGTTTGCGACCAGTGTAGCCTGGCACCAGCGGGCAAAACGACAGCCAACCAGTCGAGAGATCGGCGCACAGCCTTAGTGTTATCTCGCGAAACCTGGCAAGCGTAGCCCAAGTGCCTTTTTAAATTGTACGCTCAGTTACAGTCTCTGAGATACGCTGATAGGACAGCGACTGACCTTTGAAGAGGTCTTCTCTCCGGCAGTTCTCTGCATACAATAGCTACCTACCACTGTTCTTGCGCGCCCTATAACACAATAAAAAAGAGTCCACACGGTCCTCTAGAAAGCATATGACGGCTACTCAAGATAAAATCTCTCAAGCTACTAAACGTCCGCAGCGCCTGTTTGCGGGTGGACCAGAACCCGATCATTTTGACTGGGCTGAAGCCTGGTATCCCATTTACTACGTCAAAGACCTGAGTAGAACGAAGCCGACTCGCTTCACCTTATTGGAACAGGATTTGGTGATCTGGTGGGAGGTGCGATCGCAAACTTGGCGTGTCTTTGCTGACCAGTGCCCTCATCGGCTTGCGCCACTCTCAGAAGGCCGAATCAACGAATCTGGTCTGCTGGAGTGTCCCTATCACGGCTGGGCCTTTGCGGGTAGTGGCGCTTGCGAACATATTCCTCAGCAGCCGCTTGATGGCGACGCTCATCTATCGAGTCGAGCCTGTGTTGATTCTCTGCCTACAAAGGTCTATCAAGATCTTCTCTTTGTCTACCCAGGTAAGCCAGAGAATGCTGAGCGAGTGAGCGCTCCCACGATTGAACCCTTGGAAACGGAACTAGAAGGCTGGGTTGTCATCGAGACGTTTCGTGACTTACCCTACGATGCGCTTACTTTGTTGGAGAATGTTTTAGATGCTAGTCATATTCCTTATACTCATCACAAGACGGTCAGCAAACGAGAAAACGCTGCGCCGATGCAGATGGATCTAGTCGCCTCAGATAAGCAGGGCTTTCAAGGGATTTGGCCAGAAGGACCTCGCAAAGGCAAGTTAGGGACTCAGCACACCACCTTTGTAGCGCCCTCGCTGATGTACCACGACCTAACCTCCCAGCAGTTTGGCCGAACGCTAACGGTGGTGTACGCTACCCCTATTCGTAAGGGAGAATGCCGCGTGTTTGCTCGGTTTCCCTTTAAGTTTTCTTCAAAGCTGCCAGGCTTTTTTATCAAACTTACCCCTCGCTGGTATAGCCACATTAGCAACAACCGAGTGTTAGAAGATGACCAAATCTTCTTGCATATTCAAGAGAGACTGCTAGAGAAAGAAAGCAATGGTGAAGCCCCATCAAAGGAGAATCGCCCCTACGCGCAAACCTGTTATCTGCCGACCCAGGCAGATCGCTATGTTGTTGCTTTTCGCAGTTGGGTTAGTGAGTTTGCCGCTGATCCATTCCCTAACCAAAGCCTGCCGCCAAAGGGATCGACAGAAGCACTTATGGATCGCTATCACTCTCACACTAAGTATTGCAGCTGCTGCGCTTCAGCACTTCAGCGTATTCGGCAAATTCGGAAAGCTGCCCTAGTAGTGAGTGTCATCGTTTGGTCGCTTGTGCCGCTGACAGGAACTGTTGCTGAGCCGCTGCCTTTGTCGACTAGTGCGACCTTAGCCGCGATTCCTATAGCAGCTAGCGTTTTGTGGCTGTGGCTAGGCAATCTAGAGAAAAAGTTCTACCAGGGCCCGGCCACACCGCCTCGAAATTTACCTCATTGAAATTGATGCAAGGCTGCCTAAAACGCAAAAAATCCTACCGCTGACTGTGCCGTTTGTCACGACTAAGTCACAGATTGCAAACATCTGCCTAGAGCATTTCAGCCTTTGGAGAGTTTACTAGATAGCGCACTAGCAACAGAATTGAAAGGCAAAAATTGTCTCCAGAGAAGGTGTCTTATGTCTCAGCCTGCAACAGCAAATTTTGGCCTCACAATGGGTGTGGAGGAAGAGTATCAGGTAATTGACCCAAAGACTCGGGCGCTTGCTAGTGAGGGGAAAGCCATTGTTCAATCGCGGGCGACTCCAGATGAATCAGAAGACCCGATTCAACCTGAGATGCATAAGTGTCAGGTAGAGATTGCGACCGATGTATGTAAAACGCTGGCCGATGTACGCACACAGCTGAATCAGGCCAGAGCGCTTGTCGTAGAAGCTGCCAAAGAGAACAATACCCGTATCGTCGCGGCAGGAACGCATCCTTTTTCTAGCTGGCAGGCTCAGGAGACAACAGAGAAAGATCGCTACTACGCGCTAAAAGGTACGCTCAAACAAACGATAGATGAGCTGATTATCTATGGGTGCCATGTGCATGTCGGTATTGAGGATCGAGAACAGGCCGTTCAGGCGGTGAATCGCGCTCGGATATATTTACCTTTGCTGCTGGCGCTTTCGGCAAATTCTCCCTACTGGATGAAGTCACAAACGGGCTACGACAGCTACCGGATGGAGCAGTGGTGTCGGCTACCGGTGGCAGGCCCACCGCCTTTGTTTGAAAACTACGATGAGCACAACGCGGCATTGCAGCAGCTGATTGACTACGGTATTGTCGATGAGGCGACAAAAGTCTATTGGGATATTCGTCTATCGGCGCGCTATCCCACGATTGAATTTCGGGTGGCGGATGTTTGTGCGACGGTGGACGAGGCTGTTTTACAGGCGGGCCTATGCCGGGCGATCGCACAGACTATGCTCAGTGAGGCCAAAGCTGACATGCCGTATCCCAAGATTCGCACATCTACCCTGCGTGCGGCTATGTGGCAGGCGGCTCGCTATGGGCTTAGCGGTGAGCTGATTGACTTCAATGCTAACAAATCTCGCCCGGCCAAGGACACCGTTTATGCGCTGCTAGAGAGAGTTCGCCCGGCGCTAGAGCAGGCCGGTGATTGGGAGGAGGTCTCTGAGCTGCTAGAAGCTGTCCTTCAAGGCGGCAACGCGGCGCAAAGGCAGCGGCAGGTGTATAAGGAGACTCAAAGCTACGAGGCGGTGGTTGACTACTTAATGGCAGAGACGGCGAAGGGGCTCTAAACTCACTTGCCCAAACTTGCTTGTACAGGGTTGCGAGGTGGCGCTCAAACCTACAATAGATAAGATTGCAGCGGCAGCAGACGTGTTAAAGATTGGCGAACTCTCAAAACAAACAGACGTTGCCGTAGGCGCATTGCGATACTACGAAGAGCTGGGCTTACTTGCTTCTAATCGCGGTAGCAACGGGTACCGATACTATCCGCCTTCTGCGGTTAAGCAGGTGAGCTTTATCAAGAAGGCACAGGCGCTTGGATTTTCGTTAGAAGATATTGGGCAGGTGCTGACCGTGCATCAGCAAGGAGACATTCCCTGTCAGCTGGTTCAATCTCTCCTACAAGAGAAGATAGAACAGTTGGATCGTCAAATTCAAGAGATGGCAATCTTTAGGCAGGGGCTGATAGACTACCGCGATCGCTGGGCCTCTACTCAGCTAAGACCCGCCGCCGACGACATCTGCCCGCTCATCGAAACGATTTCGCTAGAGAACAAACCCGAACAAAAGATCTGAACTTTTGGCCTTTCTTGAGATTGACGCTATAAGACCGATTAAGGTGGTAGCCTCATCAGAGTATTTTCGCGCTTGATAGTCATATGGTCCTTCCTCCTGAATCTCAGCCACCTGGACAGCCTGCTAGTCGCCGTTCGTCTGACAAGCAAAGGGAGCACCAGGCAAATGAGCGGACCTATCTGGCCTGGCTACGCACGTCTATTTCGCTGATTGGCTTTGGGTTTGCGATCGCCCGCTTCGGCATTTTCCTCCAGCAGCTCAACCCCACTGAGCCCACTCTCGGCACGCCTTTCTTTAGCTCTCGCCTGATTGGCATCAGCCTGGTTGGGTTCGGCGTATTCACCATCATTCTTGCCGCTTCGCGCTACAACCAAGCCTTCAATCAAATCGAACGGGGACGCTATAAGCCAAACCGAGGGGCTATTTGGCTGCTTTCAGCCATGGTGACTGCGCTGGGTTTGCTGTGTATTCCGCTGTTGTTCTAAAGCGGCTCTTTTTACTCGTAGCGGACGTTGTTGAACTCGATCCAGCCGTCTTCGTGGCTGCTATTGGAGTCTTTGTGCGTCCAGTGAATTATGCCGCCGCGATCGTTCCATTCGTATTCGCCTTTTACTGAGATGCGATCGCCCTTACGCAGCGTATTCAATCTTGGTGCCACATCAACGTTGTGCACTACCAGTAGCGTCTGGTCTCGCGAAATTCGCACCACAAAGCGCTGATGCCGAGACCCTTCTATATCGTCGGGCAAAATCGCTACAACCGTACCCGGCACATTATCCACAATCACATTCGAGCGCTGATTTTTATACGCTTCTGCCACCGCTTTGCTGCCCATCACCTCAGCCTTATTGTTCCGATACAAGTAGCTCGGCGCTGCCAGTACCGGCACCATTCCACCCAAAAATGTTCGTCTATCCATACTTATCCTTCAGCCTGAGCAATTTGAGCGTAAAGCCAGTGAGCCAACGTCCGTATTAGTCGTTGAATTTGGCTTGGCAACGGCTTCTTACAAAAAAGCGATTGATAATTCTGATGATACGATAGATTCCTCTGGTTCCGTATGGCCTTGTACAGGATGGACTGATTACTGCGTAGATGGATTGAGATAAGTATACTGAAGGCTTTGGGTGCGATCGCAGGCATCAGCAAGTGAGCAAAACATTAGCGTTGACGCTTCAAACTTATGATTGCCAACAAAAGTAGAGGCCCCTATTTCACCCCAGAAGAGTATCTTGCGCTGGAGCGCGAAAGCACGGTTAAGCACGAGTACAGGCAAGGTTTAGTCTTTGCAATGGCTGGGGCCAAAAAATCTCATATCACTATTGTGGGTAATGTAGCCGGGTTGTTTTTCAACCACTTTCGTGGCGTGGATGACTGTTACTTCTATGCCAGTGATGTGAAAGTGAAGTTTCTAGAAGGTGAGGGTTACTATTATCCTGATGTAGCTGTCACCTGCAATGAAGAGGACCGTGAGTCAAACAACAGCTACATCACGTATCCCAAGCTGATTGTTGAAGTGCTCTCAGATTCTACTGAAGCATTTGATAGGAGAGACAAGTTTGCCGACTACAAGACGCTGCCTTCTTTGGAAGAGTATGTACTCATCCATCAGAAGCAAGTGTTGGTGGAACGTTTTTTGAAGAAGGCCGATAATTTGTGGTCTACAGAAATCTATCGCGAAGGTGACCAGGTTGAGTTTACGAGCATAGGTTTTCGTTGCCCGATCTCGTTTCTGTATGAAAAGGTGAGCACGCTTCTGTAGTTGGGTGACTTAGCGTCTCTACAATGTCCTCAACGCATGAGTCATGACGATAGCGTCCCTTAGTTGACGGCCTTAATACCAGGTGATGCCGAAGGTGGCTAGGCCGGTGAGAGCCGTGTCGCTGGCGAGGGCGTTGGTGTAGAACTGGTTGGCTTGGGCTAGCTAGTAGGTAAGAGATTTGGCGCGATCGCCTTTGAAGGCAATGCGGGCGATTTTCAGCAGAGGCGCTTCTTTCGGCTGATGCCCTTGCGGTATCCTATCGAGGACGATGGTGGAAAATAGCAGTGACTCAGAACGAATTGCCTAGGCTGATTGACCAGGCGGCAGCGGAAAACTGGACGACGCTAGATTTGGCAGGTGAGGGGCTAAGTGAGCTACCGCCAGAGATAAGTAGTCGTTGAAGGCGTAAAAGGCTTTATTCAAGGATGAGCGATCTAGAAAAGCTAGAACTTAGAAAAGCTAGCTACTACGACTGTAGAAAAAGCAGGCGAAAAAGTAAAACCCCTCTTTCAGACTCGCTTCTCAACCTGCGTAGTTGTCAAGATTTCCTATTACCATTCTGGGGGTGGGTATAAAGCCCCGGACTTTTAGTCCGCATCCGGCTTCTTGTTCTTGAGTTTTAGTTTGGATATCAAACTTCTAAGCACAGTGTTTTGCGTCGTTTCTTTCTGCTTGCAATACTCACAAAGCAGTACATACTCTTCATCGGAGCACCGTATAGTCAACTTTTTCATGTGCCGTCATTATGCCGTTAAAGTCCGCTACAATTATAGGCATGAAGCAACGTTATCGCTACCGTCTATATCCGACTCCTTTGCAGGCGATTAGCCTAGCTCAGTTGTTTGGCTGTACTCGGGTAGTCTGGAACGATGCTTTAGCTGAATGCCAAAGGTTGTATAGAGAAGGCGAAAAATTCCCCGGTTCTGCTGCGCTAATGCGGTCGTTGACTGCGGCTAAAAAGACGCCTGAACGGGCTTGGCTTGCTGATGTGTCATCGGTGCCTTTGCAACAGTCGCTTAGAGATTTAGACGTTGCCTTTCGCAATTTCTTTAGCTCCGTGACCGGCAAGCGCAAAGGGCCAAAAGTACGGATGCCACGGTTCAAAAAGCGCAGTAACACCCAGTCAGCCAGGTTCAACCCTAATGCTTTCAAAGTGGCCCAAAAGCTCAGGCTAGCTAAAGTTGGCGACATCAAAGTTAAGTGGAGCCGTGAGCTACCTTCTGAGCCGTCTAGTGTGACGGTAATTAAGGATGCATCAGGACGATACTTTGCGTCTTTTGTCGTTGAAGTTGAAGCTGAGCCGTTGCCGTGGAATAACAAAGCCATCGGTGTTGATTTGGGCATCACCACATTTACGACGTTAGACGACGGCACTAAGATTGATGCGCCTAAACCACTAAAGCGACACCTCAAAAAACTGGCTCGATTGCAACGCAGACTCGCTAAATGCGAGAAAGGTAGCAACCGGCGCAAGCGGGCTGTTTTGGCAGTGGCTAAGGTGCACGCCCGGATAAAAGACATTCGCACAGACTTCCTGCACAAGTTGAGTACTCGATTGATTAGAGAGAACCAATCAATATCGATCGAAGATCTCAACGTGAGCGGGATGCTCAAGAATCGGAAGCTGTCTAAAGCAATCAGCGATCTAGGCTGGCGACAGTTTAGAACCATGCTCGAAGCTAAGGCTGAGATGTATGGTCGAGATGTTGCCGTGATTAGCCGGTGGGAGCCGACCAGCCAGGTCTGTTCTTGCTGCGGACATAGAGAAGGCCGCAAAAAGCTTTCAATTCGTGAATGGCAATGTCTCAACTGTGGCTCCTTCCATGATCGGGACGTGAATGCTGCTGTAAACATAAAAGTCGCTGGCGGGCAGCTAGAGACTAAAAACGGACGACGGAGGGCCGGTAAGACAGCTTCGGTTGCACAGCCCGTTGATGCGTCAATCCATCCGTGTGAAGTGCAGCTTAGTCTGTGCCTCTAGCCGGAGAATCCCCGTCACTTCAGTGCGGGGAGAATGTCAAAAATAGTTGACGGCTTTAAAAGAACACTGATAGGCTTATTTCTGTAGCGATCGCACACAGATCGCTCTACCGCCCGAAAATTTAGCAAACGCTAGCGCTGACTGCTGAGAACAGTCAACGCCAGCTCGCCCCTTAACTGCCAACACAGTCAAGCGGTTGTGGATCATCATGCCATAGCCACCCTGACTTCGTAAAAGTTGGGGTGGCTAAATTTTCGCGCTTTCTTCCCAAACCCCACCAAATCCCAAAGGAGAAATCGTGAACATGATCACCGAAGAAACTACGCAAACCGCTGTAGAGCCCGTTACAGCAGCTGCATCGAAACCAACCCCTAAGCCACGTCCTGAGTTCGATCAGTGCCCACCGCAACCTATCAAAACCTGTCAGCACGAAGAGGTGCGCCATATCTTGATCGGTAGCCCCGAAGCAATTCGCCAAACCATGCACCAGCTACATGTGCTGAACTACGCAGAATCGCTGCTGTGGAGCCCCGTTACAGCAGTAGGTGAAACCCTAACAATCACAAAAGAGCAGGGAGAAGCGATGAGCCTATTGCGACGACCTGTCTAATATAAAAAAAGGGGCAGACTTTCGCCTGCCCCTAATCGCATATTGCTTTTCGCTCAGACCAAAGCTACTGATAACGCAGACCATTGTGGTCAATCCAACCGTGCGCGTGAACATTTCGAGGATCTCTGTGCGTCCAGTGAATCAGGCCGCCACGCTCATTCCATTCGTATTCGCCTTTTACCGAGACGCGATCGCCCTCCCGCAAGCTGTTAATCCTCGCCGCCAAATCAATGTTGTGCACTATCAGCACCGTATTCCCACTCGCCAGCCGAATAATAAACCGCTGATGCCGCGACCCTTCCACATCGTCAGGCAAAATCGCCTCAACAGTGCCAGACACATTTTCAACAATCACATCCGACTGACGATTCCGGTAGGCGTTTAGCACCTGTCGATTACCGTCAACGCTAGCTCTAGTGACACCCTTAACAGGCTCAGAGATTACAGACTTCGCCAGCAAAGAGGGCGAAGCACTCGGGTAAAAAAGGATTGCAGTCGCGGCTAAAGGCAGAAGCGGTATCATCACAAGATTGTAGTAAATCACAGTCATAATCCTGACATATGCACCTACTCAACCACCTGCTGACAAACACTGAACCTCTGTGCTAATACCGCGTCACACAAGACAACCTGCTTTCTCTTGCAGCTCGCTCAGCGAAACAAATCTGGAACTTTGCTGTATGTAGTTCTTCAGAAAACGATACTGGTAAAAATCATAGATCGTGTCGTCATAGAACACGCGATCTTTTCCTAACAGCGACGCTAAAAAGCTAAACGAACTTTTGGCAGGGATTAGTACTGGCGCTTTCACCAAATGATAGATCGCGTCCAAAGAATTTTGCGATAGGTGAAACTGGATGTTCTCGATGCGATCGCCAGATGCCAGTTCCAGATAAGCTTCGTGCCCGTTTACAAACGTAAATCGTGAAAAATCTGTCGATTGTCCATCCGAAAATACGTGAAACCGAACGGGCTTTGATGAAGAAGACAAAAGCGACTGCAACTTTTGAATCAGGTCTACATAGTAGTCCTCACTGATAAATCTATTTTTCTCGTCAGGCCGCTGATCATTAGCCTGGTAAGCTTCCCAGACGTCGCCCCGGCGAATATGTATAGCTACATCGCAATACTGATCGCTATATAGCCACTGACTTGGCACATATCCATTCGCATCAAACTTTGCCTGCAATCTTTCAACAAAAGCTGAGTCAAATTCTAGCCTAGCGTCTGTCGAATCTCTAAAAAACCGTAGGTCGCATACATTGACGTCCTTATCATACGAATCAGCGCTGCCAAACCCATCCAAAAAATCTGACGCATCTAGCTGAAGCGGCACCCCAGCTTTTCCAAGCTGGTGACTGTCATCAGCCATTTTACTTGCAAGCGATTTCTGCCCCATTTGCTTCGCCAGATCCGAGATATAGCACTCATCTTTACCCAGGTTGAAAAACGCTTCCCACTTTCGGGCCCATTCAAGCCGAGATAAAGTGCATCCTAGCGGGTCGTTGAACTGATGATATAGCTCTAGAAAGGGTAGGTGGACGTAAGTGGCATCTGTCTGCTGTGATAAAAACAGGGTGCAGATGCGAACAAATGTTTGAACACCTACGCCATCTCGGCGATGGGCCGACATAAAAACGCAGCGATCGCCCGACGATAAATCGCAGTCCTTCGAGGATTTCACAAGCCGGAAAGTCTTTGCTTTCCTCAAAACCTCGGAGGCTTCAGCAACAAGGCTAGTGCTTAGCTTACGACGAACATCTTCTACGATGTTAAAATTACGAATCCTAAACAGCAGGTAAGAAAGGCCTCTTTTGGAAAATCTTAGTCTCATAAGCGGTGAAACCTCCTTAAATAAGAAGTCTAGGTTAAGTAGATCAAGTGCGGCAGATAGTATGTGATAGCTGTCACTATCTCACATATCTAAACAAAGAAGGGATAGCCTTTCGACTATCCCTTCTCTTTTACTACTCAACGCTCAGCTCAATACGCCATTCGCACCTTACTCAACGCCTTCAATGCGATTTTCGACCTCTTCGTAGAGTTCTTGCAGACGTTCGATGTTTTCATCACTGGTCTCCCAGTAGCCGCGACCGTTCACTTCTAGCAAGGTTGTCACCATGCGACGGAAAGAGTTAGGGTTCAAGTCCATCAGCCGCTGACACATCTCAGGATCGTTGATGAATGTGTCATTGGTGTCTTCGTACACCCAGTTATCTACCGCATCTGCCGTTGCCGACCAGCCCATCGTGTTCACCAGGCGGTTCGATAGTTCGCGCACGCCTTCGTAGCCATTGGCGAGCATACCTTCGTACCACTTGGGGTTTAGCAGCTTCGTGCGCGAGTCAAGGCGGACGGTTTCAGCAAGCGATCGCACCTGAGCATTCGCCGTCGTCGTATCGGCTACAAAAGAAGTCGGCTTCTTACCGTCATCTCTTAGGCTTGCCACCACCTTCGTCGGGTCAGAGTCAAAGTAGTGAGATACATCCGTCAGCGAAATCTCAGAAGAATCCAGGTTTTGGAACGTCACATCAGCGGTCTTCAAAGAAGACTCCAAAATGCCGCGAGACTGTTCCATCATGCCAGGATTATCGCAGTTGAAGGAGAATGACTTACGTGCCAAGTACATGTCACGTAGCTCTTGCTCCTCTTCCCAGCTGCTGTTCTCCACCGCAAGGTTCACATTCGCCGCGTAAGAGCCAGAAGCGTTCGAGAAAATTCGAGTCGCCGCATTGCGCAAAGAGATACCAAACTCTTCAGCTTGAGCCAAAGCGTGCTTACGCACAAAGTTCATCTCCAAAGGCTCCTCTGCCTCAGCCGCCATCTTCACCGCTCTATCGAGCAGCGCCATCTGGTTAACAAACAGATCGCGAAATACGCCAGAGCAGTTGATCACAACGTCGACTCGAGGACGACCCAGCTCTTCTAAAGGAATTAGCTCTAGCTTGTTCATCCGACCTAGCGAATCAGGCAGAGGTTTCACGCCGACAAACCACATCATTTGCGCCAGCGACTCACCGTAGGTTTTGATGTTGTCGGTTCCCCACAGCACCGCCGCAATCGTTTCAGGGTAAGCACCGTTATTCTCAGCCTTCTGGCGATCAAGCAGGCGATCAACAACAATCTTGGCAGATTGCACCGCAGCGGACGTAGGGATCGACTGAGGATCTAGCGCGTGAATGTTTTTCCCCGTTGGCAGCACGTCCGGGTTACGGATGGGGTCACCACCGGGCCCAGGGAGAATGTACTCACCGTCGAGCGCTCGCAGCAGAGAATCTAGCTCATTGTCTTTCACAATCTGCTCTAGGCAGTACTGCAAGAACGTAAACAATGGCTTTAGCGCATCGTTTTGAACATTCTTGTAGCCCAGCTTGTGAATCGCCTTGGTCCAGGGGTCTTTCGCACCACCAAGGCTAAGAGCCGATATCATCGACTTCAAAGACACGCGGCCATCTTCGTTGAGCTGTGACTCTACCATAGCGGTCACCGCCGCACGGACTGCGCTGTTGATGTCATACAGCAGCTGTACATCGTCTAGGTCACCGTGATCGCTGCTGCCATAAATTTGGTCAATATCGCGATTGATGCTCTCCGCAATAATTCGCTGCAAGCTCTTCTGTTCTTCTTCTACGCGGTCGAGCGCAGAGATGTTGACTAAAGTTGCGATCGCCTCTTCAGCCGTCGGCGGCTCACCCACCACATGCAGTCCACAGGGCAGCAGCCGAGACTCAATCTCCATCAGCTTGATGTAGACCTTACCGACTAGCGTGTCACGCTCTTCCTTACTCAGATCACGCGCATCTTCTGCGGGCAGCTCAATGTCCTTATCCAGGTTCACCTGACGCGCCTTCTCAATCACCGCGTTCACAATCGGCAAACCGCGACCACCTTCTTTCAAAGTCTGGTAAGAGCCAATTAGCTCGCTCAGCTCTTTGAGTCCCTTGTACAGGCCAGCATTCTCAGCCGGTGGCGTGAGGTAGCTAATGGTATTTGCATAGCCACGGCGCTTCGCAATCGTCGCCTCAGAAGGATTGTTCGCCGCGTAGTAGTAAAGGTTTGGCGTACTCCCGATTAAGTTGTCGGGATAGCACTTGCCGCTCATCCCCATCTGCTTACCAGGCATAAACTCTAGAGAGCCATGGGTACCAAAGTGAAGCACCGCGTCTGCCTTCCAGACTTTCTCTAAGTAGGTGTAGTACGCTGCAAAACCGTGGTGAGGGCTCGCCGAGCGAGAGAACAACAGTCTCATCGGGTCACCTTCGTAGCCAAAGGTGGGCTGCACACCTACAAACAAATTACCAAACGCCTTGCCGTACACCAACAGATTTTGGCCGTCAGTATTCAGCTGACCTGGCGGCGGTCCCCAGTTCTCTTCCAGGCGCTCAGAGTAAGGCGTAAGCTCTTCGTACTCCGCCACAGACATGCGGTGAGCAACGTTCAAATTTGGACTGTTGAACTGCGCTTGAGCGTCATTAATGACCAGCTGCATCAGCGCTTCAGCGTTCTCGGGCATCTCGTCAATGGTGTAGCCCTTCTCTTTCATTTCTTCCATCACGCGGAAGATAGAGCCAAACACGTTCAAATACGCTGCGGTACCCACGTTGCCTTTGTCAGGCGGAAAGCTAAAGACCGTAATCGCGAGCTTCTTATCCACACGAGGCAGCTTGCGCAACCGGGCCCACTTCAGCGCCCGAGTCGAAATCGCTTCTACTCTATCTTGTAATGTGATGGCTCGACCGGTCATGCCATCACGACCAGACATAATAATAGGCTCAATCGCGCCGTCTAGCTCAGGAATTGCCATCTGCAAGGCAACCTGCACAGGGTGAAGGCCAAGGTCACTTGCTTCCCACTCTTCAGTCGTTTGAAAGACCAGCGGCAAAGACACCATATAAGGGCAGTTCAGTCTCTGAAGTGACTCAATCGCTTTAGGGTGATCTTGACGGGCCGGACCGCCTACCAGCGCAAACCCTGTTAAAGAAACAACAGAATCAACAACAGATTCGCTAGGCTTTAGCGGATCGTAAAAGTAGAGATCAACAGGTTTTGAAAAGTCTAGACCGCCTGCAAACACAGGAATGACTCTTGCGCCTCTGTACTCCAGCTCCTGTACGATAGAAACGTAGTGAGCTTCGTCACCGGTAACCAGGTGAGTGCGCTGCAACACAATACCTACACAAGGTGCGTTCTTATTACGAGAGATTTCAGGGATATCTGTACGAGAGTCGTACCAGTTCAGATATTCGCGAATGTCTTCAAACATCTGAGGTGCGAGCGGATGCCAGATTCCCATGTCGGGATAGGTCACCGGCTCTTCAAACATCAGCGGATCGTCTTTTGGTGCGCCGTCAACGTCTGTATCTGTGAGCACGTAGCGATCAGAGAGCATCAGCAGGAAGTTCTCCAGGTTCTCTGCCGAGCCGCCGAGCCAGTACTGGAAGCTCATCATGAAGTTACGAGCGTCTTGCGCTTTCTCTACCGGCAGGTACTTCAGTACTTTCGGCAGCGTCCGCAACAGCTTTAGCATGGCATCTTCAAAGCCGCTGCCCTGCTTCTGACGGCGCTTTTTCATAAAGTCGCCAATCACGCTCTTTGACTGGCCCAGCTGAGCCATCGAGAACTTACCCATCTTGTTCAGGCGCATAACCTGAGGCATGGAGGGAAACACCACAGCCGCATCTAGCTGGTCACGCACGGGCTTCACTGCCGCTTCTACTTTGTCTGCTAGATCATCGATAAAAATCAGCGAACCGATGAAGATATTGGCTTCAGCGACGTCTTTTTTAAAGGCTTCATAGTTGTCTTCGCTGCGGAGCTCTTCGATCAAATAGCCGCTCAGCTCCACGGCTATTTGGGTGTTGTTCTCATTGATAGAGCGGGCGGCGGCAGATAGGGAGCTCTGATACTGAGGCTCCAGAACGACATAAACCACCTTAACTAAGGAGCGACTTCCTAGCTCCTTGGGTACTACGTGCCTTACGGTGGGTCGAACTTGGGTGAACATGCGTGTGGACTCCTGGGGTGAGATGTCTGTTACGTTCTCTAGCGCCTGGTTCTATTTTTCAACAGAAAGGCCGTCCTAGAACTCTACGGACAACTAGTGCAAATAACTGTTTACAACCGATTTACTTAGAGAAAGAATTATTTACAAAATGATGTAATTGGGCGTGAAGAAACCGGTTGACATACCACAGTTGGCTTTCGTGACTGCCTTAAGTTGTAACAGAAAAGCTATATCTACCAGAGGATAGCGCCCACATGTGACATAAATTGACACATTCACCGACTGTTTCTATACGTTTACAAACAACAGCATTTAAAGGCTTATTTGAGCAAAGATTTTGCTTATCATTTGCATAAGATAAACCTATGCTATTGACATTTCATCTGACGCGAACTATTGGCCATAGCAGCCTAAATGGGACAAAAACGGCCTCAAAATCTGCAACGCTAGAGAAATAGAAGTATTCACTCAGCCAAATTAATAAATTGATTAGAGGCGTAGCGCTATGCGAGTTTTGGTAATCGGCGGCACTCGGTTTATTGGGGTATATCTTACAAGGCTGCTGATAGAGCAGGGGCACGAGGTAACTTTGCTTAATCGGGGAAATCATCCGGCTCCGGTAGAGGGAGTGGAGACTGTGGTGTGCGATCGCACCTCCCCTACCGCCCTCAATGCCACGCTCACCAACAAATCCTTCGACGCCATCTTCGACAACAACGGTCGCGAACTCGCTCACACTCAGCCGCTCGTAGATTTATTCAAAGGTAAGCTCAAACACTTCATCTACGTCAGCTCCGCAGGCGTGTATGCCAAAAGCGACCAAATGCCTCATAAAGAGGGTGATCCGGTTGACCCCAATAGCCGCCATAAAGGCAAATTTCACACCGAAGACTATCTAAAAGAGCAGGGCGTTCCCTTTACCGCTATTCGCCCCGTCTACATATATGGACCGCAAAACTACAACCCGTTAGAGCAGTGGTTCTTTGATCGGCTAGTGCGCGATCGCCCCCTACCCACCCCCGGTAGCGGCATGGCCCTCACCCACCTCGGCCACTGCCAAGATCTAGCAAACGCAATGGTCGCCGTTCTAGGAAACGAGCAAGCCATCGGCCAAATCTACAACATCTCAGGCGACAAAGCCGTCACCTTCGACGGGTTAGCCAAAGCGTGCGCAGTAGCAGTAGGCAAAGATCCCAGATCCATCAAAATCGTCCACTACGATCCAAAATCCTTCGACTTCGGCAAGCAAAAGGCCTTCCCCATGCGCGTTCAGCACTTCTTCACCGACATCAATAAAGCTAAAGTCGATCTGAACTGGCAACCACAGTTCAGCCTCATCGAAGGACTCAAAGACTCATTCGAGAACGACTATCTAGCAGACGGTTTGGATAAAGCAGAGATTGACTTTTCTTTAGATGACCAGATTCTCAAATAAGAAAAAACGCAGACGCATTGGGAGTATAGAAGAAAGTATCACTACTTTTCGACAGGTCGAGCAAAAGTTAGATCTATCGCTAAGCGACGAGCCAGATTTTTTCCTTGAATGGGATGAAAAACTGCCCTATCCCTTACTCCCCTATTCCTAGATACCCCCGCAGCCAAATACAGCCGAAGCCCACTGTTCGGTAACCCCCCCTTCAGCAAACCCCCTTCCATTGAGCACTATAGGGATAACCTTTTGAACACATTATTCTTATTTCACTCGGAGCAAACACATGGGAAAAGTTGTAGGAATTGACCTTGGTACGACCAATTCGGTCGTGGCCGTAATGGAAGGGGGTAAGCCCAGCGTTATTGCCAACGCCGAAGGCTTTCGCACAACCCCATCCGTCGTAGCCTACGCCAAAAACGGCGATCGCCTGGTCGGCCAAATCGCCAAGCGTCAGGCAGTCATGAACCCTGAGAACACGCTGTACTCAGTAAAGCGATTCATTGGCCGTCAGTACGACGAAGTCAATAACGAATCCAGCGAAGTTCCTTACCAGATCGCGAAAGTAGGCGGCAACGTCAAAATCGAAACCTCTGACGGCAAGCAGTATTCGCCAGAAGAAATCTCTGCTCAGGTCTTGCGTAAGCTCGTCGATGACGCCAGCAAGTACCTCGGCGAAAAAGTAACGCAGGCCGTTATTACCGTCCCTGCTTACTTCAACGACTCACAGCGCCAGGCAACCAAAGACGCCGGCAAAATCGCAGGCGTCGAAGTCCTTCGCATCATCAACGAGCCGACTGCGGCAGCATTGGCCTATGGTCTCGACAAAAAGACCAATGAAACCATCCTCGTCTTTGACTTAGGTGGCGGTACCTTCGACGTCTCCATCCTCGAAGTAGGCGACGGCGTATTTGAAGTACTCTCAACCTCTGGTGACACTCACCTTGGCGGTGACGACTTCGACAAAAAGCTCGTAGACTACCTCGCAGAAGACTTCAAAAACAAAGAAGGCATCGACCTGCGCAAAGATAAGCAAGCACTCCAGCGCCTCACTGAAGCAGCTGAGAAAGCAAAAATAGAGCTCTCTAGCGTCAGCCAAGCTGAAGTCAACCTGCCTTTCATCACAGCGACTCAAGACGGTCCTAAGCACCTCGAAACCACACTCACTCGCGCCAAGTTTGAAGAGCTTTGCTCCGACTTGATTAAGCGTTGTGGCGTGCCCGTCGAGACCGCTTTGAAAGATGCCAAGCTTAGCAAGTCCGACATCGACGAAGTCGTTTTGGTAGGTGGCTCCACCCGTATTCCTGCCGTGCAGGAACTCGTTGAGCGCATCTTATCCAAAGCGCCCAACCAAACGGTTAACCCCGACGAAGTCGTTGCTATCGGTGCGGCTATTCAGGGCGGTGTCTTGGCTGGTGAAGTCAAAGACATTCTGCTCCTCGACGTGACGCCACTCTCATTGGGTGTCGAAACTTTGGGCGGCGTAATGACGAAGCTCATCAACCGCAACACCACGATTCCTACCAAGAAGTCTGAAGTCTTCTCAACGGCAGTAGACGGTCAGACCAACGTGGAAATTCATGTGCTTCAAGGTGAGCGCGAAATGTCCAACGACAACAAGAGCCTAGGAACATTCCGCCTCGACGGTATTCCACCGGCTCAGCGCGGCGTTCCTCAAATCGAAGTCATCTTCGACATTGATGCCAACGGTATCTTGAACGTCACCGCAAAGGATAAGGGATCGGGCAAAGAGCAGTCGATTAGCATCACGGGTGCTTCTACGCTCTCTGATACTGAAGTCGAGCAAATGGTTCGCGACGCTGAGACTAACGCTGACACTGACAAGGCAAAGCGTGAAGCCATCGAAACCAAGAACCAGGCCGATACGCTTGCTTATCAGGCTGCGAAGCAGCTCGAAGAGCTAGGCGACAAAGTTCCTGCCGAAGATAAGGAAAAACTCGAAGGCCAAATCAAGGAACTCAAAGAGGCCCTTGCCGAGGAAGATGCCGACAAGATCAAATCCACTATGGAGGCGCTACAGCAGGGTCTCTATGCCCTCAGCAGCAACCTTTACCAGCAGGGTAGCCCTGAAGGTGAGAGCGCAGAGGCCGCTCCAGAAGGTGACGCTGATGATGCCGGTAGTTCTGCTGGCGCTGAAGACGACGTCATCGACGCCGAGTTCTCCGAAACCGACAAGTAGAACAGGCGAGACGCCCGTTCCACCCAATCTTGTAGATTAGGATCAATAAAAGCAGCCCACCTTGAAAACATTCTCAAGGCGGGCTGCTTTTATTTTCTTTTTAAGACAGCTTTTCTAATAATCACGCTGAAATATCAACGCTCGCTTTTTCCGGTACCTCTATCAAACATTCGCCCAGCGGGCGATTGTACAGCACCATCGTCGTCGTGCTGTTCTGCTCAAAGCCAATCCGCTCGTAGAAGCTCTGCTGATGCGTGGTCATTAAATACGTACGATCAACCTGATTCATATGCGGATGCGCAATCAACGTCTCCACGAGTCTGCGACCTAGCCCTGCTCCCTGATAGTCAGGATGAATCACCACGTCCCAGATAGTGGCGCGAAATAGGCCGTCGGACGTGGCGCGCGAAAATCCGATGAGTCGGTCGTTGTCCCAGGCGGTGACAACGGGATTGCTGTGTGCGATCGCCCGTTCCATCTCCTCAGGCTGTCGGTCCTTGGCCCAAAACGCCGCCGCCACAAAAAGATCACACAGCTGCGCTAGCTGCGCTTGTGTAAAAACCGGTGTGTAGCGAAACTGAATATGCCGACTGTCCATAGTTAGGCCCATAGTTAAGCAGGTTGTTAAGCGGGTTCTTGTTTTAGGAATTAATATTCTCTTCATACTAAGGATAGTGGCTAGAGACAAATTGAGACCTTAGTAGAAGTGACCTTTTCCTGACCTAATCACTCGACAAACTGAGCAGAAACCAGCTAAACCGATGAAAAAAAGACCAAAGCTCCACATCATGCTGCTATCCCTGCTAGCGTTCTGCGTTAGCGCCCTATTAGGCATGGGACTAGCCAAAGCCATAGAATCACCCTACGGCATGGTCGATCCTGTCGCTACCAATCACGCAGCTAGCTATGCAACCTACATAGAGAACTGCTCAAGCTGCCACCTAGCACTACCCGCCGCCGTTTTGCCAATGGACACATGGCAGATTCTAGTCACCGACCCAGCTCACTATGGCATCGCCCTTACAAACATCACCCGCTTCGACCAGAGGCTGATGCTGAGCTACTTGCAAACATACTCACGCAGGCATGACGGCAGAGGTCTTACCCCCTATAGATTGAAAGACTCCAACTATTTTCAAGCCTTGCATCCTAACGTAGCGCTCCCTGAACCACTCAACCTCCGCAGCTGTGTTGGCTGCCACGCAGGTGCTCCCACGCAAGACTACAGACCCACAGTCACACAGAACTGAAGCTCCCTCTTTAGTCTGTACTACAGCCGCTAACCCTTCTCACAGGCACCATTCCAAAGTAATATCAGTGAGCGCTGTAGGGTAACCCGCCCGGAATACCGCCTTCCAGATGGGCCATTTACATCCATAAGATTAGATAGAATCATATATAGGGTAGTTTTGACACTCAGCCGTAAGGCCTACGTCAAACATCGATTCGCGTTCATACCCACCCGTCGTTCTCTGCCCGTACCTTTTGTGGCCTGACATGCTAAAAAAACTTTTAGGCGATCCCAACACTCGCAAACTCAAGAGATATCAACCCGATATTAAAGAGGTAAATCTTCTCGAAGAAGAGATTCAGGCCCTCTCCGATGAAGAACTTACGGGCAAAACTGCCGAATTTAGAGCGCGTCTAGAAAATGGCGAAGACACAGACGACATATTGACTGAAGCATTTGCCGTCGTTCGCGAAGCCGGTAAGCGCGTACTGGGCATGCGCCACTACGACGTGCAGCTTCTCGGTGGCATGGTGCTCCACGAAGGCCAAATCGCAGAGATGAAAACTGGTGAGGGAAAAACCCTCGTTTCCACACTACCTGCCTACCTCAACGCAGTTTCTGGCAAAGGCGTTCATATCGTCACCGTGAACGACTACCTCGCTCGCCGCGATGCCGAGTGGATGGGCCAGGTTCACAGATTCTTAGGCCTCAGCGTAGGTCTCATTCAGCAGGGTATGAGTCCAAGGGACCGCAAAAAGAATTACGCCTGCGATATTACCTACGGCACTAACAGCGAATTTGGATTTGACTACCTTCGCGACAACATGAGTACAGCAATGAACGATGTTGTACAGCGTCCGTTCAATTTCTGTGTGATTGACGAAGTCGACTCGATTTTGGTTGATGAAGCTCGCACGCCGCTGATTATCTCTGGTCAAGTAGAGCGCCCAGGCGAAAAGTATACTAAGGCCGCTGAAGTCGCGGCCCAGCTAGAAAGCGATGAAGTCGACTACGAAGTCGATGAAAAAGCCCGCAACGTTCTCCTTACAGATGAAGGCTTCGAAAAAGCAGAAACTCTGCTCAACGTCACCGATCTATTTGACCCGAAAGATCCCTGGGCGCACTATATTTTCAATGCGATTAAGGCCAAAGAGCTGTTCACCAAAGACGTGAACTATATCGTACGCAACAGCGAAATCGTAATTGTAGACGAGTTTACAGGTCGGGTAATGGCCGGTCGCCGATGGAGTGATGGCCTGCACCAGGCGATTGAAGCTAAAGAGCACGTCGAAATCCAGCCTGAAACGCAGACCCTGGCGTCGATCACCTATCAGAATTTCTTCCTGCTCTACCCCAAACTATCGGGTATGACCGGTACGGCGAAGACGGAAGAAGCTGAGTTTGAGAAAATCTACAAGCTAGAAGTCACCATTATCCCGACCAACCGTCCTTCGCAGCGGCGCGATATGCCAGATGTGGTGTATAAAACCGAGAATGCGAAGTGGAATGCGATCGCTCAAGAATGCGCTGCCATGCACGAAACCGGTCGCCCTGTCCTGGTCGGCACTACCAGCGTCGAAAAGTCCGAAGTTCTCTCTCTTTTACTTAGCGACCTCAAAGTAGAGCACAATCTTCTCAACGCTAAGCCCGAGAACGTAGAGCGTGAGTCTGAAATCGTCGCTCAAGCCGGTCGCAGCGGCTCGGTAACCATCGCCACTAACATGGCCGGGCGTGGTACCGACATCATCCTTGGTGGTAACGCCGACTACATGGCGCGGCTCAAGGTGCGTGAGTTCTTCATGCCTCGCTTGGTCAAGCCAGAAGCCGACGATAAGTTTGCCGTGGCTCAAGTGGCCAACACTAAAGATGGCAAGCAGGCGCAAGGCTTTGCAGATGGTCAACAGAAGAAGAAAAAGACCTGGAAAGCGTCACCGCAGATCTTCCCAACTGACCTTTCTCCAGAGACTAAAGAGAACCTGAAAGCAGCTGTAGATTTTGCCGTAAAAACCTACGGTGCGCAGAGCCTTAGCGAGCTAGATGCTGAAGATAAAATCGCAGTTGCAGCCGAGAAAGCCCCCACCGATGATCCGGTCATTCAGAAACTGCGTGATATCTATAATGAAATTCTTGACGCTTATGAAGTCATCACTTCAGCAGCCCACGATCAGGTGATTGAGCTAGGCGGGCTGCACGTAATCGGCACAGAGCGCCATGAGTCGCGCCGAGTAGACAACCAGCTTAGAGGCCGTGCGGGTCGTCAGGGTGATCCTGGCTCTACGAAGTTTTTCTTGAGCTTAGAAGACAACTTACTGAGGATTTTTGGCGGCGATCGCGTTGCCAACCTTATGAACGCCTTCCGCGTAGAAGAAGACATGCCGATTGAATCGGGAATGTTGACCAGGTCGCTCGAAGGCGCACAAAAGAAAGTCGAAACCTACTACTACGACATTCGTAAGCAGGTCTTTGAATACGATGAAGTCATGAACAACCAGCGCCGAGCTATCTACGCCGAGCGCCGCCGTGTCCTCGAAGGGCAAGAGCTCAAAGAGCTCGTCCTTGGCTACGCTGTGCAAACCATGAATGACATTGTCGAAGCCTATGTCAACCCAGAACTGCCTTCCGAGGAATGGGATCTTGGCAGCGTTGTGAGCAAAGTCCAGGAGTTTGTCTATCTTCTCGCCGACCTCACCCCCGAGCAGCTAGAAAACCTCTCCATGGGCGAAATGAAGACCTTCCTTGCCGAACAGGTCCGCATTGCCTACGACCTCAAAGAAGCTCAGGTCGACCTTATCAAACCTGGCCTCATGCGCGAAGCCGAAAGGTTCTTCATCCTCCAACAAATCGACACCCTCTGGCGCGAACACCTCCAGCAAATGGACGCTCTTCGCGAAACGGTCGGACTGCGCGGCTACGGTCAAAAAGACCCGCTCATCGAATACAAAAGCGAAGGCTACGAAGTCTTCCTAGAAATGATGACCGGTATCCGCCGCAACGTAGTGTATACCCTCTTCCAGTTCCAGCCTCAAGCTCAGCCCGCTGTTAAGCAATCTGAGAGGGTGTGATAGAAATCTATGCTAAGCACAACATCACAAGCTACTTGATAGAACAAGCTACTTGATAGAGCCTGTATCTACCATGCAAGTATCAAAAAGCGATCCCGAAAAAGCTATATCGGGAACAGAGTCTGATATTAGTGCATCCAAGTTACGGGCAATTGCCTATAGTTTGGATGCACTAGTTCCTGGTTTTTATATGTGGTGTGGTCCTATCGAGATCAGACTAAGGGGGCAGCTTACCGGAGGAAAGTTATCCTGGCACAACTCACAGTGCTTTAGCAATGGCAGTTGTATTGCCTGGATACCGCATCTACAGCACCTATCAAGGCAACTATGACCCTCGATAAGCACAAACTTGAGGGCCATTGCGCAAATTAAAGAGAAGTTGCCCAACAACGCATAGCACATATGTTTTCAAATCTGGCCGCAATCACCACGACACCTGCGGGTTTACGATGCTTAGCACCGCTCTGCGAGAAAGGCGCTAGCGGAGAAGGAACCCAGCTGTGGATTTCACCCAAGCTCGAAGCAACGGCTCAAGAATTAGGGCTAAGCTACAAAACCTACGACACATCGCTCAGCGACTTCCTAGAGAGCGTTTGGGAAAGCTATGACGAATTTGTTTTCTGTCTGGCTAGCGGTGCGGTAGTTAGGCTCATTGCGCCACTACTTACAGATAAATCGAGCGATCCGGCGGTTGTTGTTGTCGATCCAGCTAGCAAGTTTGCGATTAGTCTATGTGGCGGGCACCAGGGAGGGGGCGATCGCATCACCCAAGCCATCGCTCAGCTACTCAGTGCTCAGCCTGTTCTAACGGGCGCTGCCAACGCGCTCAGCTTACCGGCTATCGATACGCTCGGAGAGCCTTTTGGCTGGGTGAAAGGCAGCGGCGACTGGATGGGGGTAAGTAGTGCGATCGCCCACCAGCAGCCCGTTCAGGTCCTTCAAGAAGCGGGAACAGAGCTATGGCAAAAACACCTGCCAAAAGATCAGGCTTTTCAGTTTGACTTTCCAGAGTTTGCAGATAGAGATACCAGAGCCAAACCCAAAGCGAGAGTTTGGATTAGCCCGATAAAAAGAGCCTTTGCACCGCAGTCAGACTTTCCTAGAGTCCAATGGCATCCGCGTGTGCTGTGGCTAGGTGTTGGCTGTGAGCGAGACACCGATGAAGCTTTAATCAAACACGCTATAGAAAGTACGTGTCAGCAAAATCATCTGGCACTAGAAGCGATCGCTGGGATTGCCACGATAGATTTGAAAGCCGACGAGGTGGGATTGCTTAGATACCTGGAGAAACAAGACTGGCCTTTGCAATGCTTTAGCGCAAAGGTACTGTCAGCAGTTGAGGTGCCAACGCCCTCTGATGTTGTAAAAAAAGAGGTGGGAACGCATAGTGTATCGGAAGCCTCAGCGATTGTGGCCGCAGGTGGAGCAGCAGATACCTTGCGGGTAAAAAAGCAGGTGGTGAAGCAAAAAGAACTGAAAGGTGCGGTGACAGTTGCGATCGCACAATCTCCCATCGAATACATCGGACGCACTGGCCAACTTCATCTTGTGGGCACCGGTCCTGGAGACTTGAGCCAAATCACACCTGCCGCCAAAGCCGCCATCACCAACGCCGACGTCGTCATCGGCTACCAACTCTACATCGATCTCGTCCGCTCATTGCTCCGACCTGGTCAAATTGTTGAGGGCCTGCCCATAACCCAAGAGCGCCAAAGGGCCGAACGCGCGATTGCCCTGGCAAACTGGGGGCTGACTGTTGCCGTTATCTCTTCTGGAGACTGTGGCATCTACGGCATGGCAGGTCTCGTACTAGAGCAGCTCAAAGCAGACGGATGGGATGGTAAGACGCCAAACGTACAGGTCTTTCCCGGCGTTAGCGCCCTTCAATCTGCCGCATCTAGAGTAGGCGCACCGCTCATGCACGACTTTTGCGCTATCAGCCTCAGTGACTTGCTTACCCCCTGGCCTGTCATTCAAGCGCGCCTGCGTGCTGCTGCCGAAAGCGACTTCATCGTTGCGCTGTACAATCCAAAGTCAAAAACACGAACTGAGCAAATTGTATTTGCTAGAGATACGCTGTTGCAGTATCGCAATAGCCAGACGCCTGTAGCATTGGCCAGGTCGCTCTACCGACCGGATGAAAACATCACCCTCACCACGCTCGGCGACATGTTCGACCATCCTATCGACATGCTTACCACCGTCATCATTGGCAACAGCAACAGCAGTAGCCACGCAGGCTGGTTCATCACCCCACGTGGCTACCTCACAAAGCGCTGATCGGATCAGGCGTTACTACGACTCGGCCTTACAAAAGCTATAAGCTGTCATTGGCGACTACTTGGTCAGGTCTCAGCGTCTCCAAATTAGGCTGCTGTGTGGTTGCTTCACAGAACTTACGCTGCCGGTCGAACTCAGCATCTTGCCAAGAAAACGCCCAGTGGCTAACGGTTTCAATCTGCGGGGTTGCTCTTTGCAGCGCATCCATCTGTGCTTCTAGCGAAGGCCGATTTCCTCGCGAACCGCCCCAAATACCTGCGAGTGCTGGCTTTACCGTTCGTGGATTCGACCGAACGCTCAAAACACGCTGAACCTCGTCAATAATGCAGCTCGCGTTTCCACAGGTGGCATAAGACATAGGATGGGCGTCTAACCAGCTAGGAAAGCGGTTCCAGTGCTGCAAGCGAGCATCGTAACCACTGCCAATAGAGCGATTGCCATAGGGGAAGAACACCGCGCCAGCGGGTATGTCGGCTTGCCTTGCTGGCGCGGCACCTACCTGCAAAAAGTCAACAACACCTTGAATGGCATGAGCCACGCTGAGCCGCCAGAGTTCTTCCTGTAGCCCTGGTCTGCGGTCAGAGGCAGGCGCTAAGTTCTTAGGATCTACCGCAGGTGGATTGCGACTCTGCCAGAGAGGTTCTCCCTCAGTGGGGTACAAGCTATCGACTTGAGACACATCACTGTCTGTAATATAGCCCTGCCGCAAAAACCGCCGAATTAATTCTTTGCCCTTGCTGTTAGTCCCTCTATCAACTAGGGCCTGGTTAGCCGATGGACCGTATATCCACAGGTTTCTAACATTGCTAACGACCGAAGAGGGACCGGTCAATCGGGGATAGCGAATATAGTCGTACAGGGCACCATCCGGGCGGCGAGCCAGCACCGCTCTTACCATCTGAGCGTAGTCACCTTGAGCCTGGCGGTTGTATGGATCAATAAAAGCATCTTCTGAAGGACCGCTATTACCCTGGTCGGCAAACGCTAGCGTATCGGCTCCCGAGCCATTCCGGGCAAGCACCTGTCTGCGGTCGGACCGCAAACCATAGGAGTAGCCAAAGTTCATAGTGAACATCCAGGCGTAGGCTTCTATATTTCTAGACTGAGCGGCAGCGATCGCCTCTGCTAACAAATCGCGATCAGCATACTGCTCAGCCTGAACAACACTAGGCCAGCTGGTAGGATTATCGTTCTTAGGCAGGAGAACTTGGCCGTTTGAAAAGGCCTCTATGTAAACCTGGTTGTAGCCCAAGTTCACGATTCGGTCCATCACTGCATCGAGCCCACCAGGCTGCAAATCGCAGGGGTACAGCCGTAGCCAAGTAGCCTGATTTTTTGGCCACTGAGTTCGCCGACAGTTCTGCACTTCGTCAATGTGCTGCTGGGAGAGCGCTCTGTACTGCTGCTGGGAAGCCGCGTCACCTTGTAGGCCAGCAACTCGAAGCGCCTCTTTTTCTTCTACATCACTCTGCGAAACCTGGCAGAATCGATTGACGCTCGCGTTTGCTGCTGTCGCTGTTGCTGTCTGAATCAGCAGCGTCATTGCACTGCTCACCAAAAGACCTTGGAAAACACCTTGAACGGTGCGCCGAATAGTGCGAATAGTCCGCTGCTGAGGCCAAAGGCAGCTCCTGTAGCCGCTTCCTCTTTCTGCTCTCAAGACCATAATTGCCTGCTTGAATCTGAATCGCTGTACTTAAAGTAGAATGCCGCAGCTTATCTGCACCGACAGACCTAGCTGCAATCACTATAGATACCCAATTAATAGCTATCTGGTAACTAACCGCATTTCCGCTTCCTCCTGATAAAAACACAGCGGAAGAGATATGGACTAGCTATCGAGCAAATGCTGAGCTTAGCCTAGTGCCTTTGTCTACGCGTTTCAGACACAGCTGTGCCACCTGCCAAGATATCGCGACACTGTACTAACTGCGATCAGCGCAGCTTGTCGTCTTCGCAGTCAAAAGCGATCGCAACATTATTCACAGCACTATATTGAGTTACTACACTCTCAAATTCCGCGAACAGTCAGAAATTGAAAATTGCTGAAAACACTTGGAGACTTTAAATATCTGCCAAACTTCAAGCACAGCTTTCACGTGTGTCCATCAGTATGTTCACTGGTTCCTCCGGTTGAGAGCGTCTCATCTTCACTATCTTCATCGAGATGTTCTAACAGTGCTCGCAGCTGCATACGCTTTATGTAAGGCCAGCCGCCCTCCTGTTCTATATCTTTTAACAGCCGGTATAGCCGCTGGCGATTGTCTGGTAGGGCATCACGAAACAGCGTGTCTCTAATCTCAAAATGAAGGGCCTCCAACAGCCTTAGAAGCTCTAACAGCGCTAGGCAGTCTCCCTCTTTTTGCTGAGCCGTTGACCGCACCAGCTGAACGAGAGGAGAGAGATCTGGCGGAATGTTTTGAGAGGGTATAGGCAAAAAAGGCACTGAATTACTCACAGAGTTTAACTTTTGTAACTGACTTGTTTACATTGATAGGGACTGAAGAAGCGCACTTGCTATCGTAAACCCTTACACGCTGCAAAACCCTACTCACCTTACGTTGTGGTGCGTTGATACGCATCCACCTGTCAGAGACTACGCGATCGCCAACCCGCTCAGCAAGCGAAGCGCCTACTAAACCTGACTCCGAAACCGGACAGAGGCAGTGTAAAATTATGTACTAAATAGCCCTTATAAATTCATAGTCTTGAGGTTGCCCATGAGGTATCGCGCTCTGCTTGCTGCGTTTTTTGCCCTTTGCTTAGGTGTTTTAACAGCCTGTAGTGAAGCGCCTTCCGCTACAAGCGAAATTCCACTCACCTACGATCAAATCCGCAATACCGGACTGGCAAACAGCTGTCCGCAGGTAGACGAAACCCGTCGTGGCCAAATTCCTATCGAAGATGGCACTACTTACAAGCTTGTCGATCTCTGCTTGGAGCCTACTAGCTTCTTTGTAAAGCAAGAGACCAACAGCAAGCGTAAAGAAGCTGAATTCATAGCGGGTAAGTCACTCACTCGCTACACCACTTCCATTGAGCAAGTCAGCGGAGACATCAGCGCAAATTCCGACGGCAGTCTGCTCTTTGATGAAAAGCTAGGCATGGACTTCCAGCCTATTACCGTGCTGCTTCCCGGTGGCGACCAGATTCCGTTCCTATTCACAATCAAAGGCTTAAAAGCCACATCCCAAGCCGGTCTTAACGCAGTCACCCCTGCTACCGACTTTGAAGGCTCTTTTCGAGTCCCTTCCTACCGAACTTCCAACTTCTTAGATCCCAAGGCTCGCGGCCTAACTACTGGTTATGACAACGCAGTTGCTCTGCCTGGTCGCGCCGACGGTGTCGACCTTGCACGTGAGAACGTCAAAGCGTTTGATGTGGGCCAGGGCACTATCTCTTTGCAGGTTTCTAAAGTAGATAGCAGCACGGGTGAGATCGGTGGAACGTTTATTTCTGAGCAGCCTTCTGATACGGACATGGGTACAGCTGCGGCTGATGACGTTCGCTTGCAGGGTGTTTTCTACGGTCGAATTGAAACTGACTTCGACGTTTAAGCGGCGATCGCATCCTAGTCACTAGCCTCTAGACACTCCCTTTAGAGACAATCTATTCCAAAAAAAGGCACCTTTGCGGGTGTCTTTTTTGTTGGTTTTTTGTTGGTTTTGAAGTCGGTGAGATCGTCACATTACAAAGGTGGGATTCCGTAGAAACTCGATTGTTCGTAGGCAAAACCTTAACTAGGGTGAACATGTCAGCATGCCGTGTCAACTACCTTTCGTAGGAACGCACTCGCCCGTTGGCATCATCATCTTTTCGAATCTGCCAAACGGCCTTGGTTGATACCTGTAGGCCCTCTTAAAATATGCGTTCCTCAACCCACAAGGTCCTTAAAAATCAATCACTTGAAATCTTAAATACCTATCAAAAAGACCGTTCGCTACAGCTACGCAATTGCTTGGTACAGCTCAATATTGGCTTAGTTCGTCGCGAGGCACATCGGTGGCTGCGCAACTCCGGAGAGAGCTTCGACGACTTGATGCAGGTGGGTAGCCTGGGACTTATTCGTGCAATCGAAAGATTCGACATACATAAGGGCTTTGCGTTTAGCTCATTCGCCATTCCATACATTCGAGGAGAGATTCAGCATTACTTGAGGGATAAAGGGACCGTTGTGCGCATTCCCAGACGCTGGCAAACCCTACAAAACCAGTCAGCTAAAGCGATTCGACAGCTTCAGACAGATCTCAACCGTCGACCTAGCGATCATGAAGTCGCCGCCGAGCTAGATATTTCGGTAGAAGAATGGCAGCAGGTAAGAATCGCGAGCAGCAATCGCAATTTACTGAGCCTAGATGCCCCAGCCAAAGGAAATGACAGCAGTACCTCCTCATTGGGCGACCTGCTACCCGACTCGCGCTATCGAAGCTTTCAGCTAGCTCAAGAAGATCAGATGCGTCTACAGCAAGCCCTGTCTCAGCTTGAAAAGCGAACCCGTGAGGTGGTGGAGTTTGTATTCTTGCAAGACCTCACTCAGAAAGAAACGGCTGAGCGACTGGGAATTAGCTCTGTAACCGTGTCTCGGCGCGTGAAGAAAGGGCTGAAACATTTGCAGGTGATTATGCATCCGGCGGGAGAGACCTGATTGCGGTGCAGGGTTAGCAGTTCTACTGATACCCTTCGCAAAAAGGGTCGGTAATTCTACTGACACCGTTCGTAAAGATAGCCTCAGCTACGTGAGTGAATTTACGGGTTATTTTGTTACTTTAAGTATTTTTGGTGGATTTTCCGCTACTGGCGTTACTTTCATAGGGCTTTGTGTCTACCCTAAGCGAGCGCAGTTCGTTTACTAAGAATTCACATCTATGAATTCAGCAGTAGAGATGAGCAGCCACAAAAGGGAGCAAAGTCCTTTTCTTTTGATATTTTAAGGGCCGACATGTCTTTATCAATATCTGTTGGTCAACCAGTTCTAGGAGGGATCGAACCATGCGGCGTTTGCTGCTTATTTTACTTGTAACAGCTCCACTAACAGGCTGCCAATTTCTCAGTGCAGGCGAAGATGTTGCAATTCCTGATCCGTTTGAGGGGGCTGGTGAAAGGCTTTCAGATGCAGGCGGCGCTATTATCGAAACGATAGATAGCGATCTCGAAGCAGAAGAACCTTTTGTCGGCGAGGTAGAAGAAGTCCCCGTGATTACGGCCGACTTGATCAGCTCAACCGATCCAGAAGCGCGAACTCGTCTCGTACAGCAGTCACGTATAGATCCCTTTGCGGTACTGCCTATTCCGCTAGAGCCAGATCCTGTCGTAACGCCTGTAGCCGCAGCCGGGAACGGCGGTTCGGCCAATGCCAGGCGTAGCAGTGGCGCAAACGGTGGCGCAAACGGTGGCGCAGCGGCAGCAGCAGCGGCAGCATCTAGACCCGGTGGCGCAGCGGCAGCAGCGGCAGCAGCATCCAGACCCGGTGCCACAGCTGCCGCAAGGCCAGCAATACCAGGCCCTACCGCACCGCCGGTACGAGTCCAGGCGCAAAACGCACCGCTCACTCGTCCGTCGCCTGTTGTCGCCCTGCCTCGTATTCCTCAGCCTGTGATTGCTCCAACTATCTCGGTATCTGGCGTTATTCAGCTAGGCGGTGAGCCCTATGCCATTGTGAGTTCAAGCGGTGAGCCCGAGCGCTATGTGCGGGTAGGCGATCGCCTAGCCGGTGGCAGCGTCCGGGTAAAGCGAATCGATACGATGGCGTTTGAGCCTTTGGTTATTTTGGAAGAGAACGGTATTGAGGTCTCTCGGCCTGTTCGCAGCAGCTTGGAAGCGCCAGCAGAAAGTCCAGAAGTGCCCGTTGCAGCACTGCCAGTTGTTCCAGTGCCATCAGTGCCAGTACCTCAGGCGACCTTACCAGCCATATCAACACCGACATCGGCTAACTCACGGCTGCCTGCAATCGGTGAAGTACCAGGCAGTTTGTTACTGCTGCCACCTGGTGAGCTGACGTCTCAGGTCATTTTGCCAAACATGCGCATTAGCGTACTGGGAACCGCCTGATCTATCCACTGAAGCCGACTGAAGAAGGCTAGCTGACTATAGCCAAATAGGCATTATTCGAGAAGCGATCGCACTCTACTCAAGAGTTGATCGCTTTTCACGTATATTCCGCGTATGGCAGCGCCCACCCTAGCGCTAAGCGCCTACTTGGCTTCGCAAAAGTTATCGTTCTACAGATACAAAACTTAAAAAGGAGAGATTGACCGCGCTGGAGTAGTAACCTTGAGAGCGAGTAGCTTTTGTAGTGACGTGCAGATGCATCTGCGTGTTGCAAGTCACTTTGCCTGTTGTTATAAGGCTTTTCGCTGATGATAGTGCTACAAGCAAAGTGGCTAAAACTATAGCAACCACCTTTATCTAGAATTTTTGAGAGGGTTAGTATTCATGGTTCAGCGCGGTTCTAAGGTTAGAATTCTTCGCCCAGAGTCCTACTGGTATCAGGAGGTAGGCTCCGTTGCTTCTGTCGATCAAAGTGGGATTAAGTATCCTGTCGTGGTGCGCTTCAGCAAAGTGAACTATGCCGGTGTAAACACCAACAACTTTGCAGAAGGCGAAGTGATAGAAGTGGAAGCACCTCCGAAGAAGGCAGCTAAAAAAGGATAGTTAAGAGGCCAGGCTAATCGCTTCCTTGAAGTGAGATCGTTGGCCAACAGTGTTGAGTATTGCTAAGAAGCACGAAAGAGGAACATAGTGCCTGAGCTACCCGAGGTTGAAACCGTTCGCCGAGGCCTTAATCGAGTTTCATTGCATCAGCCAGTTCGAGGAGGCGACGTTCGTTTAGCGCGAACCATCGCTTATCCTGAGCTGGCTGATGACTTTTTAAAGGGCGTTGAACAGTCGCAAATAGACAGCTGGCATCGGCGCGGTAAGTATTTGATGGCGAAGCTGAAAAAAGACGCGCCGAAGGGCAGGGGCAAGCTGGAAGAAGCTGGCTGGCTAGGCGTACATCTGCGAATGACCGGACAGCTGCTGTGGGTGTCGCAGACTGAGCCCGTACAGACCCATTGCCGAGTAAGACTTTTTTTTGATGATGACCGCGAGCTGCGCTATGTGGATCAGCGGACGTTTGGACGGCTGTGGTGGGTGCCTCCTACGCAGACGCTAGAAGCAGTGATGACAGGGCTACAGCGTTTGGGCCCAGAACCCTTCTCAGATGAGTTTTCGGTAGCGTATCTGGTGGCGGCTTTAAAGGGACGAAAGCGACCTATTAAAAATGCTTTGCTCGATCAGCAGCTAGTTGCAGGAATTGGCAATATCTACGCGGATGAGGCGCTTTTCATGAGCGGGATTCGGCCTAAGGTGATGTGCGATCGCCTTATCAAACCAAGAATTACTCGACTGCACGCCGCTATTCGAGATGTTTTAACTACCAGCATTGAATCCGGTGGTACGACCTTCAGCGACTTTCGAGATGTACATGGTACAAACGGCAACTACGGTGGCGTTGCCTGGGTTTACGACCGCGAGGGAGAGGCCTGCCGAACCTGTAGCAGCAAAATTGAACGGCTCAAATTGGCGGGCCGCTCGGCGCACTACTGCCCGACCTGTCAAAAATAGAGTTGGCTGAAAGTAGGCAGCTTTAGAAGTAAGGCTTTGGAAGTAGAGATTCGGGGGACGCGAGAGCGATACAATGAACCCAACTGTTCAGCACTCCACGAGAAAGCCATGCCCGTAAAAAAAGGGGATTTCGTTCGTTTGGTACGAGAGAAATTTGAGAATAGCGTAGAAGCAAAGGCCAGTGACGTTCGCCTTTCTAACTATGTATTTGATACGAAAGGCGAGATTTTGGAAGTACGAGAAGACTACGGCCTTGTTAAGTTTGGCCGGGTGCCCACGCCGAACGTGTGGCTGAAGCTAGAGCAGCTAGAGAAATTTGAGGCCTAGCTGCGAGCGGGCTGGGAGAAAAAGCAGCTTGAGCTAAGTTACTACGTCAACTTTCAAATCACTACGCTAACTTTAAGGACTTCTGCATAAGAATTTCGTGCGTACTCTTATCGGGCTCATCGTCTTTAGCGTGACGTTGAACGTACGCGCCGTCGGGCTGCATTTCCCATAGCTGGCGGTTGTCGTTCAAGCAAATTTCGATCAGCTCGGCGAGTTCTGACTGCAAAGCAGGATCTTCTACAGGGACCAGCGCTTCTACTCGGCGATCTAAATTACGGGGCATCCAGTCGGCAGAGCCAATATAGAACAGCTCCTCACCACCGTTGTAAAAGTAGAAGATGCGAGAGTGCTCTAAGAATCTGCCAATAATGCTGGTGACTCGGATGTTTTCACTCACGCCACTTAAGCCAGGGCGCAGACAGCAGATACCTCGAACAATTAGATCAATTTCAACGCCTGCTTGAGAGGCCTTATATAGCTCCTTGATGATGCCAGCATCAACCAGGGAGTTCATCTTTGCAATAATGCGCGCTTTCTTTCCCGCTTGAGCGGCTTTGGCTTCTTGGCGAATAAACTGGACGATTTGCGATCGCAAACTCACGGGCGCAATCAACAGCTTCTTATACGACTGCTGTCGAGAGTAGCCAGTAAGATAGTTAAACAGATCCGTCAGATCGATACCCAACTCTTCACGGCAGCTCAGCAGCCCCAAATCGGTGTACAGCTTCGCAGTTTTGGGATTGTAGTTACCGGTGCCAATATGCACGTAGCGGCGAATGGTTTTTCCCTCGCGGCGAACGACAAGCGCTACTTTGGTGTGGGTTTTAAGGCCCATGAGCCCGTACACAACGTGAACGCCAGAACGCTCTAGGGTGCGGGCCCAGTTGATGTTGTTTTCTTCGTCAAATCGGGCTTTTAGCTCTACGAGAGCGACTACCTGCTTACCGTTTTCGGCGGCTTTGATCAGAGCGTTGACAATAGGAGAATCCCCAGAGGTGCGGTATAGCGTCATTTTGATAGCAAGAACGTCTGGGTCTAGTGCGGCCTGAGTGATGAAGGACTGCACGGTGCCAGAGAAAGCCTGGTAGGGATGGTGTACGAGGCGATCGCGCCGACGAATAATCGAAAAGACATCTTCGCCTTCTCCAGAATTAGCAGCTTTCCAAACGCTCGGTACTACAGGCTTCCAGCTCTCATCTTTTAAGTCGGTTAGCGGCAGTGACATAAAGCTCATCAGATCCGCTAGTCCAACAATGCCCTCGACTTCATAGACATCTTCTTCGGTCAGCGCCAGCTCACTCATGAGGGTAGCTCGCATCGTCTCATTCATCCCAGACTCAATTTCCATGCGCACCACCGAGCCACCGAGCCGTCGCTTTCGCAGCTCTTGCTCAATGGCCAGCATCAGATCGTCCGCTTCGTCTTCCTCGACTGCAAGATCTGCGTTGCGCGTAATCCGAAAGGTAGAGCAAGCCTTGACGCTCATCCCTGGAAAGAGCGCAGCAATGTTACGAGAAATAATCTGCTCCATAGGTACGCCAAACCAATGACACGGGGTTTTGTCGCTATCGAGAGAAGCCTCTACAGGCTGACTGTCCTGGTAAAGTGTCTTGGGCAGCTCTACAAAACGTGGGAGAACTTTGGGAACTTTGACCCGCGCAAAGTGAGACTCGCCTTCGTCCTGGATTTCTACCGCTAGGTTCAAGCTGAGGTTCGATATGAAGGGGAAGGGATGGCCCGAATCTACGGCTAAGGGCGTGAGAACGGGAAAGATTTGCTCGTTGAAATAGCGATTGAGATAGTCGGTTTGTGCTGGGGAGAGATCTTCGTAATTAAGTAAATGAATGCCATTGGCAAAGAGCTTCGGGCGCAGCTCGTTCTGGAAATAGCTGTGGATTGTAACGACCATAGGCCGCAGCCGCGCGCTGATGTCACTCAGGTGCTCCGCAGGGGTACGGCCATCAGGCGTTCGCTTGCTAACAGCTGCATCTATCTGCTGCTTAGTTACGGCAACACGCACCATGAAGTACTCGTCTAAGTTGGAGCTGAAGATGGCGAGAAATTTTAGACGCTCTAGTAAGGGGGTGCGCTCATCTACAGCTTCGTGAAGAACGCGGCGGTTGAATTCTAACCAGCTTAGCTCTCGACTGAGATACCACTGAGCATCGTCTAGGTCGATTTTGTAGGGACTTTGATCATCGTGGTCGTCGTCGCTGACGGTCTGTTCGGATAGCGGTAGAGAGGTGGACTGCACTACAGTGACGGCCCTGGGCACTGCTTGTTTGGCAGCCTGTGCTCGTTCTTTGCGATGACGTCTGCGATCCGAAGGGGTTGCACTCATGATTCTCTTTCTTGGCCTACTTAAAAAACTAGAGTACTTAAAATCCAAGTACTCGAAACTCAAGTGCTCAAAACTAGAAGACGTCTTTTTCCTGGCCTACCCACCATTCACCAATTTTCATCAGTTCAGTATGTAGCTCTGCTAACTGGGTATTGAAAGCTTCTGTGGTCATCTCCGAACGGCGTTCTTTCAGTTTGGCCAGTCTAAGCTGAATTAGCAGCCACGGTTTGCTCATGCCATCTGTCGCTTCTATGTATTTAGCGAGATCTGAGCTGTCCATGCGATTCCCAACGTTTTTATATTCGTGATGATTATATAGGAGAGCCTTGAAAAATACCTGCGCCTATTGAGGGAAGAGGATTTACAGCGCTCACAAGACAAAAGCTCGCCGCCAGGTATCACCTAACAGCGAGCTTCACAGAATCTCTTTAAGAGAACACAGTTTTAGTAGCTAGAACAGCCGGAGATAAACCAAAGCGGATTATTTCTTGAGTTCATTGCGCCATTCTTGGAGCTGCTTGCCAGCAACCTCGCGGCCACCAAGACCGAAGGCGATCGCAATTGCGATCGCAATCGCACCGAGCAACAGACCAAAGGCCAGGTTCACGATATTAGGCGCTACACCCATTTGACCCAAAGCCATCGCGCCTACAAACGCCAGGATAGCAATCCGAGCGGCCTGCGCCAGCATGTTTGAAGAAGAAGTGCTGCTGCTGTTGATGAGACGGAAAGCGAGGTTGGCAATATAGACGCCAATACCAAAAATTAGTACGCCAATCAGGACTTGAGCTGCAATCTCCATGATCGCGCGAACAATCAAAGTGAGCTGATCGAGCTGAAGAATCTCAGTTGCGGTAACCGCACCAAAGAGAACTACACCCACTAGCACAATCAGACCGACAATTTCAGAAGGCGACTTGGGAGCGCTCTTAGTGTCGCTGCTTTGCAGGGTTGTCGAGCCGCCTATAGAAGAAGTACTGCTAGAAGTGCCACTCGATGTTTGTAGGATTGTCGCACTTGGGTCGAGCGGATCGCTACTGCCGACAGGTGAGTCGTAGGCACTTACAGGCGGGGTAGAAGGAGAGCGGGTAGGCGCTGAAATCTCAGGCAGACCAAGCACTTCAAGCACACCATCAAATCCTGCGCTCGATAGTAGGTTTGAAACCAGATCGCTTAAGAAGCGACCGATAAAGTAGAAGACGGTTAGGACAACGCCCGCAGCTAATAGTAGTGGGATGAAGTTGAGGATCTGGTTGAGCATGCTGATAGCAGGGCCCGAGATCGCATCAATATCTAACGCGTTGAGCGCGGCGATCGCAGCTGGAATTAACACCAGCACGTATACGATTGTGCCAGCTAGTCCGGAAAGCGACGTGCCGGGCGTGTTGGGACTGCGAGAGAGACCCAGCTGAGTGCCCAAGTTATCAACACCTGTTGCGGCCAATAGGTTAGTCACAATGCCGCGCACAATTTTGGCAACCAGCCAGCCAGCAGCCAAGATGATACCAGCAAGGATAACCTTAGGAATTGCTGCTAGGAACTGGTCGATTAGGTTTTGGACCGGTGAGAGCAAACCGTTTAGCTGTAAGGCATTGAGAATAGGAGGCAAAAACAGTAGAAAAATGAACCAGTAAAGCGCATTACCTAGCGTTTCGTGGATATGAACAGAGTTTTCTCTAGGATCTACGCCCGTATTTTCAGCGAGGCGATCATCCAAGTTAAAAGCTTGCAACCCTCTGCTTACAATTGTTTTGACCACAGTAGCGACAGCCCAAGCAACCGCAAGCAAAATACCCGCACTAAAGATTCTAGGGAGGTACTCCAGAATCGTGCTGAGCAGGTTGTTTAGGGGCCCTGAGACAACAGTAAGATTGAGGGTCTCTAGAGCAGCGATGATCACTAAGAGCATGATCACCCAGAACACCACGCTGCTAATCCATTTGGCAGCTGGCACATCTTCGGGAGGACGTCCGGTTACCGCAGAAGCAAGACGATCGTCAAGTTGGGTTTGCTTCAGCAGGCCGCGAATCACACTCTGAATGATGGCGGCGACTATCCAACCGATGATCAGAATGGCGATCGCACCTAAAAACTTAGGAATAAATTCACCGACACCAACACCGAAGCCTTCGGTCAGTCTACTAGGGATGTCTCGGAATGAGCTTAGGTTTTCTTCGGTAGTTGCTTGAGCCAGGAGGGGGGGGAATCCGCCTAAGTCCAAGCTAATACCGCTTCCCGTAGGGGGTATTAGAGAAATCATATTTCGTTCTATCTTGAAGGGTCCAAATCGTAGCTAGTATCGGCTATCAACAAGGGTTATTGATATTTGAGACTAAGAGTACCGCTTAAATGTTATTTACAGAAAATAAATTCCGGAGAATCTCGCCTTTTTTTACAAATCTATGGCCTAAGTCTACCTATAGGCAGACTTAGGCCCAGCAGCCAATATGAACAAGCCTACCTACTGTATAAGTAGGTAGGCTAACGATAGGAGACTGCTTCAGGCAAATACTGCCTCTTTAAAGGGTATTTAGAGTGCTAAGGATGGTGGGTTAAAAATAGCAGCAATGCGAACCAATCAAGACTATTGGCGAGCAGCTCTGCCACCCGCCCTTGACTAGGCGAATACGCCGCCAGGTGATCATTCCGTTTCAGGAAGCTCTACTTCAGCCGATTCTGCTACTGCTTCGCCTTCTGCAAGTAGGTCCGCAACAGACTCATCGGCAGCGTCCAGGGCTGTAATGACCTGCGCTTCGGCGACTACTTCAGCAACGGCCTCGGCCACGTCTTCTGAAGGCATTTCGTTTTCAGATTCATCCAGATGGGGGACAAGGGCAACGGCTGCGATCGCATCGTCATCATCTAACCGCTGTAGCTGCACGCCCGTCGCCATCCGCGACTGAATCGAAATCGCATCGATTGCCTGACGCATAATAATGCCCCGCTGGCTGACAATCATCAGCTCATCTTCTGGCCCCGCAATTCGCAGCGCTACCAGCTCATCGCCCTCTTTGCGGAACTTAATAGACACCAAACCCATACCGGCCCGGTTCTGCAAACGGAACTTTGCGACCGGCACCCGCTTACCAAGTCCGCCGGAGGAAACCACCAGCACCCAGGGGCCCTGATCCGCTTCGTTCACATCGTCATCATCACTGTCGGTGGCACCTTCAACTTCTTGCACCACCTGCGAGGGCAAAATATCCATACTGATTAGCTGGTCGCCATCACGCAAAGACATTGCGCGCACCCCTTTTGTTGGTCGACCCAGAGGACGCAGCTGTGTATGGTCCGTTTTAAAGTGAATCGTCATCCCACGCTGTGAACCAATCAGAATGCTGTCTTCTTCGCGCGCCAAACGAACCCATCGAAGCTCATCGCCTTCTACTAGAGAAATCGCAATTAGACCGTTCGTGCGAATGCGCTTGAAGGCGGACAGCGCCGTTTTCTTCACAGAGCCGCCCTGAGTGAGCATGACAAGATAGTCATCTTCGCTAAACTCGCTGACCCCAATTACCGATGTCACTCTTTCCTCTTTTGGAATCGGCAGCATCTGCACCAGCGGATAGCCCTTCGCCGTTCGTGAACTCTCCGGAATTTGGTAGGCCCGCAGCGAATAGGCCACGCCGCGATCGGTAAAGAACAAAACGTGGTCGTGCGTGCAGCAGGTAATAAAGTGCTCAATGCCGTCGTCATCTTTCATTTTAGTGCCAGACTTACCGCGAGTCGCCCGGTTCTGTGCCTCAAAGGTATCGACTATCATTCGCTTGATGTAGCCCTGCTCAGTGACCAAAATCGCCACCTGCTCGTTAGCAATCAAGGAGATATCAGAGAGGTCGTTCTCATCGGCCTTGATAATGGTGCGCCGCTCGTCCGCATGCGCCGCACGAATTTGCGTAACCTCTTCTCGAATAATTTCAAGAACGCGGCTGCGATTTGCCAGGATATCTTCGAGGTCAGTAATCTTAGCTGTCAGCGCTTCGTGCTCCTGCTGAATTTTCTCAGCTTCGAGCGCAGTGAGACGACGCAGCTGCATCTGCAAAATAGCGTCAGACTGACTCGTAGACAGCCCGTAAGACTCAATCAGTTCGGTCTTGGCACCCGCCGCATCAGCAGAACCGCGAATCAGCGCGATCACCGCATCTAGGTTTTCTAACGCAATCAGGTAGCCCTGCAAAAGATGGTCTCTCTCTTGGGCTCGGCGCAGCTCATACCTTGTGCGGCGAGCAATCGTTTCGATCCGGAAGTCGAGAAAGACCTGTAAAAAGTCTCGCAGGGTCAGCAGCTGTGGCTCACCGTTTACAATGCCCAGCATGTTGACGCCAAAGTTGCTCTGCAAAGGCGTTTGCTTGTACAGGTTGTTGAGCACGACTCGCGGATAGGCGTCTCGCTTTAGCTCAATAACAATACGCATGCCGTCTCTGTCGCTCTCGTCGCGCAGATCTGAGATCCCCTCTAAGCGCCGCTCGTTGACCATATCAGCGATCTTTTCGATCATGCTGGCCTTATTCGTCTGGTAAGGCAGCTCGGTGATGATAATCGTTTCGCGATCAGGGCGACCTCTGTTCTCTTGCGTCTCAATGTTGGCCACGCCGCGCATGGTAATCGAGCCTCGGCCTGTCTCATAGGCCTCGCGTATGCCCCGATTGCCGATGATTTGCGCGCCGGTTGGAAAGTCTGGGCCAGGAATGTACTCCATCAAGTCCATGCTGGTCAGCTCAGGATTATCAATAAGAGCAACCAGACCGTCAATGACTTCGCCCAGGTTGTGAGGTGGAATATTCGTCGCCATGCCGACAGCAATGCCCGACGAGCCGTTGATAATCAGCTGGGGAATTCGCGCAGGCAGTACGACGGGCTCTTGCTGCGAGCCGTCAAAGTTATCGGCAAAGTCAACCGTTTCTGATTCAATATCTTGCAGTAGCGCCGCACCCGTTAGCGACTGCAATCGCGACTCGGTATAGCGCATGGCCGCAGGCGGATCGTTATCGATAGAGCCAAAGTTGCCGTGGCCGTTGATCAGCGGGTGGCGCATAGAGAAGTCTTGAGCCATCCGCACTAGCGCGTCGTATACCGCTGTATCGCCGTGAGGGTGATACTTACCGAGCACTTCACCCACAACGCGAGCGCACTTACGAAAAGGCCGGTCGGCGGTGAGTCCTAGCTCGTGCATGGCGTACAAAATGCGCCGATGAACGGGCTTGAGACCATCCCTAGCGTCTGGGAGGGCTCGGCCAATGATTACGCTCATCGCGTATTCAAGGTATGACCGAGACATCTCATTGCGCAAATCAGTCGGGACGATCCGCTCTTGAGGACTGCTCATATGGAATACTCCAGAAAATTGATAACTCGGCTAGCTAGACCTAGTCGTTACGTTGAATAAAAGGCAACCTCGCAAGGTCGATGCATTATCGCCTGCTCATTCGGTCTTTTGTCACGCTTGGTTCGAAGGGTGTAGTCTACCCTTTTGAACAACATCAAGTTTGAATGCGTCGTATCTTAAAGATCCGCTCTGAAGCTGGGAAGATAGCCAGGCCAAAAACGAGTTGAACGACCTGAAAAAAACTGGACGAAACGACCCAATTCGTACCGGTATTGATAGACTGCAAATCAACGCTAAATGTACTCAATATTCTATCACGTTTAGGCCCTTTTCTCTGCCGAGAAATTCGGTGTATGGACAGTTTTTTTGATATTCACCAAACCCCTATGGAATCTAAGTTTCCTGTTTTTTACAGTCCTCTTTTTGCCACGCATGACACCGGGCAAATTCATCCTGAAAATGCGGGTCGCTTGCAGGCGGTTGTGGACTATTTGAAAAGGGCTCAAATGTCGGATGCAAACGGTGACAAGTGGGCTCAAAGAATTCGTTGGGTTGAACCTTCTACCAGGTCGGTTCTATCGGCGGTGCATAGCGTTCATGATCCTGGCTATGTAGCGGCGTTAAAAGCATTTGCCCGGCGCGGTGGCGGTCGACTAGATGCCGATACGCTTATGAGCGCCGAGAGCTACGATGTTGCACTGCTAGCGGTCTCTGCCTGGCTCGATGGGGTGGACTGGGTATGGCAGTATGCCTCGCCTGCTTTTGCCCTAGTACGGCCACCGGGCCATCACGCTGAGCGCGATCGCGCCATGGGATTTTGCCTGCTTTCAAACGCGGCGATCGCAGCCCACTACGCTTTAGAAACGCATCACGCCAAGCGCGTTGCTATTTTGGATTGGGACGTACACCACGGCAACGGCACTCAGTCTCTTGTAGAGCGCCACCCACAGCTGGCCTACTGCTCATTTCACCAGTCACCAGCCTACCCAGGTACAGGCGCAGCCACCGAGAGCGGATCTTTCCAAAACGTGCTGAACATACCGCTTCCGCCGGGCTCATCCTTGGCAGACTATCAGGCCCTCTGGCGTGAAAAGGCGCAGCCCTTCCTCACCGAATTTGCAGCCGACTTGATTATCGTGAGCGCGGGGTACGATGCCAACCAGGCCGACCCGCTCGCTAGCATTTGCTTGCACCCTGAGGACTACAGCTGGTTTACTCATGAATGCCTGGCACTCACGCCTAAGCTTTTATTTGGGCTAGAAGGCGGCTACGATTACGCGGCGCTAGCTGAGTCTGTAGCAGCGACGATTCGGACGGTCCTAAGTTAGTTTTTGAACCGGCGTTTTTGAATTGAGTTTCTAGGTCAGCTTTGGATTAGATTTTTGAATTAGGGAGAGCAGCATGGTGTTTCGACTATTTCGCTCGTTATTTAGTCTCTTTCGGCGATCGCCACCGCCGCCGCCGCGTCCTAGAATTGCACCCGGCTCGCAGAGTATGCTTGAGCCAAATTCACGCGCAGATACGCAGACAACAGACCCACAGGCTCAAAAGTCTCTAGAGCAGAACGTTGGCTCAGCCCGTAACGAATCTGAAGATCGTCCTTCATCGACGAAACCCGCTATGCCTCTACCATCTTCTTCGACTACGCTATCCACCCATACACTTGGTCGCCAATCTTCTTTTGAAAATTTGAAGCAGGTGCTCAACGTCCTTAGAGCCTATACGGTTACGTTTGGACGACCGGAGACGCTGCTAGAGCTTCGCGCCGTCGTCGGTGCGATTGTGGCGAATTTGACGACGGTCAATATCAAAAACAGTCAGCTAGAAGCGTTTATGGATGAGGCGATCGCAGCTTTTGACAGCCTTGGTATGGAAGCTTCGCTAGTTGACGTTACCGCGCAGCTCCTAGCAGAGCAGGTGTTTGTATGGCTAAAAGAGCAAGAAACCACCGTAAGCAACGTGATGAGCGCCTATTTGCAGCAGTTTGCCCCGGCTGATGCGAACTGGGATAGCGGCAGTTTGGTTAGCCTGGTGCAAACGATTGTAGCGACACTCAACGACGGATCGCTGAGTAAGTCTGGTGGGCTAGCACTTATCAATAGAGTGCTAGCCACCTTCGATTTAGATACCGCCATTAGCCGCTGGGTCGCGCCTGAGTGGGTAGCTCTCGCTCAGCGCGTTGCTAGCTATGTAGACAAAGGGGAGCTACAGCAGGAGCTACAGTCCGTTGCCTGGTCGTATATTCAGCAGTTCCAGGCGATTTTGAGCCCACAGCTGCTAACGCAAATTTTGGAAACCGGTCCGCTCAACCTATCACCAGCGGAAGTGCTCTCAGGGGACCTAGGCGAATTTTCAGAGATGCTGTTTTATAAGTTCCAGCTGCTAGAAGCTGACCCTATTGTGACCAAGTCTCACGAGGCGATCGCGGCTGATGTACATGGTGCGATCGCCGAATTCAAAAAAAATCAGCCGCCTGCGGTTGATGTGACGAAAGGCGTGCAGACAGGAGAGTTGGAGATTAGTAGTCCGTTTACTGGGGGATAGAGAATAAAAGCAGCCATCTGGCGATATACACTGAGATTCGCAAATGCCGCTCATACTGACGCACGAGAGCAAACTACCAATCAACCGTAGATGTATTGACGTAGATGTATTGACGTAGATGTATTGACGTAGATGTATTGAGAAACATAATTCGACAAGGCTCTAGTCATAACGCCTGAAGGGTGTTAGATTGCTGCGATATTGGGGCGAATGCGACGCCTTCATCCGTTCAGACTCGATGGCCAGGCATTTTGAGCAGCTGTAGACAGCGGCGCTCATTTGTTCTAGATAGGCTATGGAGTTTGCAAGGGTTGAATTATTTTGATGTTTTGCCCACGATCCCTTACAGGTTGAAAAATGGCCTTTTTTGAAAACTTTACTTCTGTCATCAGAGACAAGTGGCTAGATTATTTTCGAGCCAATCGCACCTGGCTAGAAGTGCAGATGGCTACTACCTCCGTACGGACGCCTGAAGGTGGCCGTCGCCCCTCGTCTTTTTTAATTTTGGGTGTAGTGAACGCCTTGGAACCCAAACTATCCAACCTGATGGTGCCGTTTTATCAGCTCAACTCTGATGAAGACGCTCTGATTGACGTGCTGGGTTTGAACTTTGACCCAGAAGCTGTGCTAGACAACGGTGAGGTTGGCAAAACTATTGATGCCTCTCCAGATGGCGATACGCCGCTGCTTGGCAGTGAACCCACGCTCGATAAAGACGTCGACGCCTGGCCACCGAACTAGATGTCGAACTGGCTACTGAACTAGCTACTGAACTAGGCAAGACTTAACGGCTGAGCTGCGTGATACGATTGTTTGGCACTTTTACGTATACGAGCGGAGATATCCATGGTAGATCGTCCTATTAAGAAGAGCGATCGCGAAGCTGTCCAGCAATCTACACCTGCTGAGACCGGGCCTGTAGAGACACCGTCCTCGACTGAAGCAAGCAAAGTTCCGCCGCCAGTGAAGAAAGCAGACCGTAAGGACGGTGGCCCAGCGAGCAGCGATAGTCGAGATAGCCGAGACAGCCGCGATGATCGAGGTCGTGGTGGTAAAGGCAAAGGTCGTGGGCGCGATAAAGACGATGCACCCAAAGGGCCGATGAATCCGGCCCTGATGCGAGGTCCTAAGCCAACTAAGAAGGTAGAACCCGAAGAACCCGCCGAAGAAACGACCGAAGAAACGCCTGTAGAAACCGAGACAGATACAGAAGGGACAACCGTAACTTCTGAAGCTGACGCAACGGCTGAGACACCCGAAGCAGAAACCGCTGCTGAGTGATATCGCTAGAGAAAGCTAGTGCGTATACTCGCGAAAAAGTCGCCAAGTGAGGCGGCTTTTTTGATGCAGACAAAAAAATTCCCTAGCGCTCGAATGAGCGACCAGGGAATTGTCAGGGTGCATCTACCACTTAACTATTCCTAAGATGACTCCGCTTTCAGGACGAAAGTAGATTTAGTGGTAGAAAAGCGGGAAGACAAAAAAATCCTCAGTGCCCACATCAGCGAGGCGCTGAAGAAACATCAGGGTGCATCTACCGCTTATTGATACGCTCTTGCGCATAGCTTTCAGGAGCATTTTATTCTAAAAAGCATCTAAAAGCTAGAAAACCAGTAATTTTACAGATAATTGCCGACATTACAGTCAATTATAGGTAGTAGAGATTTATATTAACGCGTAGCATACAACCAATCGCCGAATCGATACAGGCAGTGAAGCCATCCAAAATGCTGTCGTTTACGCTACTGTAGGTGAGCTTTTGATTGAACTACTGCTGTATTGGCGCATTGTTGTGAAGAGATCTTTTCTGCTTGTTGGTCTACTGATAGGAGCCCTGTGTGGGCTACCGGGCTGCGCCTTAGACGCGACCAGCGATGGCAGCCGCCCCGACTCAGCTGACAAGCAGGCGCAGATAGAAAGCGAAGGTGCGTCCGTACTTCGGCTGCTGTACAGTCGTACACCCACTACGCTCAATCCACATTTGGCAAACGGCTTTCAAGATTTTGAAGCGGCACGCATTGTCTACGAACCGCTAGCGACCTATCAGGCGGATGGTCGCATGGTGCCTGTGCTAGCAGCGCTCATTCCTACCCTAGAAAACGGTGGGCTCTCTAGCGATGGTAAAACCGTCGTATGGAAACTCAAGCCAGATGTCCGCTGGTCTGACGGAAAGCCTTTTACCGCAGAAGATGTCGCCTTTACGTATGAGTTTGTCAGTAACCCTCAGATCGCGGCGGTCACCGACAGATACTACGAAGCCATCGAAAAAGTTGAGGTGATTGACCCGCTCACTGTAAAAATCGCCTTCAAAGAGCCTAATCCCTCTTGGGCGCTGCCCTTTACCGGGCAAAACGGCATGATCTTGCCAAAACATATCTTCTCACAGCTAGAAGAAACAAACGTTCGCCAAGCGCCCGCCAACTATCAGCCTATCGGCACCGGCCCCTATCGCTTTATTGCGATCGCAGACGGCATCTGGACCTTTGCGGCCAATGAACAGTTCCGTGAAGGCACCCCCGCCTTTGACCTAGTCGAGCTAGAAGGCAGCGTCACTCCCTACGTCGCCGCCCGCCGAGTTTTGCGCGAGGGCGACGCCGACTTCGTACACAACCTGCAAATCGGCATAGAAGATCGCGTCGCCCTCGCCGAAGGCGGAGCCGGAAAAGTCGTGGCTACCTTTGGCGCCTATGTCGAACGCATTATGCTCAATCCCACCGACCCCGACAAAACCGCTAAAAGCGGCGAGCGCTCCAGTCTCGAAAACCCTCACCCATTTCTCAGCGATCTCAGCATTCGCAAGGCGATTGACTTTGCTATAAACCGAGAAGCGATCGCCAACGACATCTACGGCAACGCAGGCCAGCTCACCAACCAGCTACTCCCCTACCCTACCGAATACACCAATCCCAGTCTCACATACCAACACAATCCAGACCTTGCCAACCAGCTGCTAGACAAAGCTGGTTGGACAGACACCAACAACAATGGCATCCGCGACAAAGACGGCACCGAAATGCGCGTAGTCTTCCAAACTCCTATTAATCCAGTCCGCCAGCGCACCCAAGAAATGGTCCAGGCCGACCTTGCCGCCGTCGGCATCGACGTCGATATCCGCCGCGTCATCGTTGACGACTTCTTCTCCGCCGACCCTGCTCAAACCCGCAGCATCAACCACTTCTACGCCGACATGCAAGAATATAACGCTGGCAGCGACACCCCTGATCCAACTATCTACATGAGCTGGTGGCTTTGCGACGAAATCGCCACTCTCAAAAACAACTGGCAAAAACCCAACAACGCCCGCTACTGCAACGAAGAATACGACAAAACCTGGGAGCAAGCCAGCAAAGAACTCGACCCCACAAAACGCGCAGCCCTCTTCCAAAAAATGAACACTATCCTCATGGAAGACGTCGCCGTAATCCCTCTCGTCAGAAGAGCCGTTACTAACGGCGTCAGCGATCGCATCACCGGACTAAACCCCACCCCATGGGATGCTAGCACCTGGGACATCGGCACCTGGAAACTCACAAACAACCCTGAAGAGTCAACAGAACCAACCCCTCCTTCTGCCTCCCCATCGACTTCACCCAACAACCCTACCAGTCCATAAACAAAGACTTTCGGGGGGGTCTGGGGGAGGCCGTGCGGACCCCCAGGCAGCACATGAAGCATCCCAGCAGAGGAGGGGCCTGGGGAGGAAATCCCCATCTCTTATCGCCTTGTCTCTTGCTTCTTGCCTCAATAAAACAAAAAAGGGAGAGTCTTTTACAACTCTCCCTTTTCAATTACTTAGAAGAAACCAGGCACTACCCAACCTCAACATCCACATCAATCGCATCATCCGCCTCAGCCACCGTCGTATCGCCCTTCTTCCCCTTCAAATAATCCATCGCCAAAGAAGAAAGCTCAGTCACCAACAAAGTCGCCAAAATACCATCGTCCAACCAGCCCAAAATTGGGATAATGTCCGGCGAAATATCAATCGGACTCACCAGATAAAACGCCGTTCCTACAATGATTGCCCAGCGCCACTTAGGATGGCGAATCGCGCCACGATACCAGGTATAAAACGACTCAATCAGATTGTTGTTGTTCATAGAGCTTGCCTCTCAAAGGTAAAAGGGAAATAGCGAAAGAAATAGCTGGACCTGCATAACAGTGAGACACTAGCTAGACCTACCCATCGGCCTGCGCTCAGCTCACAACCTCAATATCGCAAGTTTACCGACAACCCGCGAGTGATGATATCCCTCCATAGGATTACGTAAGCATTCCGCCGCCCACAGTAAGTCTCCACTCACTCCAGCCGCCGCCAAGGCCACCGTATTTTCGTCCCCATCTCCGTCTTCGCCGAAAACACAAGGTAGCCAATCAACAGCATCACACTGCCCACAAAAATGGCCCCATCCCCACTCATACAGACACCTCCACCACCTCACTTCCCGCCAGCCCAAACGCCGCATGCACCACCCGCAGCGCCTCCACCCCCTGCGCCTGCGCCACCACACAGCTAATCTTGATTTCCGACGTCGCAATCATCTGAATATTGATATTCGCCGCTGACAGCGCCCGAAACATCATCGCCGCAATCCCCGGACGGTGAATCATACCCATGCCAACCACACTAACTTTTGCGATCGCGCCATTCACCAGCACCTCTCCACAGCCCAAATCCTTCGCCGCCGCCTGTAGCACATCTTTTGCTAGCACCGCGTCCACCTGCGCTACCGTGCAGGCAATATCGCGCGTCATCCTCCCCTCATGCGCCCGACTTCGCTGAGACTGAATAATCATATCCACGCTGATTCCCCGGTCCGCCAAAATTTGAAAAATGCGAGCCGCCAAACCCGGCTCATCGGGAACATACCGAATCGCCATCTGCGCCTGCTTTAGATCAAGCGCTGCCCCACGAACCGAAGGCAAATCCGCCAGTTCTAACACCTGAGATCGATCCAGCCGCGCCGGAGAGCTAGTGACATCGAAATGCTTACACAAAGTTGCGATCGCCCTATCGCCATCCGCCTCAGCTACCGTACAGCTCACCTTCACCTCAGAGGTCGAGATCATCTGAATATTCACCCCCGCATCAGCCAGCGCCGAAAACATTCCCGCTGCCACCCCAGGTCTACCGATCATCCCAGCGCCCGCAATGCTGATTTTGGCAATATTTCCAGAAGCCTGCACCTCCGCTTCGTCTGTCGCGGTAGGCTGAGTGCGTAAAGCAGGTGCGATGTGTTCGGCCACACTTTGCGCCTGAGAGAGATGACGCGATCGCACCGTAAACGCAATATCGTTCGAATTGCCCTCGTGAATCGACTGAATCACCAAATCCACATTCAGCGACTGACTAGCCAACTCACCAAACAGCTGAGCTGCCACCCCAGGCCGATCCGGCACCCGCAGCAGCGCCACCTTCCCCTGATCCACATCAAACTCCACCGCATCTACCGGATGCGCAATCTCCAATCCCTTCAGCGCCCTCGGCTGCGGCGTAGGCGATGTCACCCTCGTACCCGGCTCATCTGTCCAGCTAGAGCGTACCACCAGCAAAATGCCATAGTTCCTCGCGATCTCTACCGCCCGAGGATGCAGCACGCTCGCGCCCAGACTAGCTAACTCCAGCATCTCGTCGCAGGTAATCTCATCCATCAGCTGCGCCTCAGGAATCACCCGAGGATCGGATGTCAAAATGCCCGGCACATCCGTATAAATCTCACAGCGCTCCGCCTGCATCGCCGCCGCCAACGCTACCGCAGACGTATCCGAACCACCGCGACCCAGCGTCGTAATCTCCAGATCCTCACCGTCTTCAAGAATCCCGCTTGTCCCCTGAAAACCCGCCACCACAATCACCTTTCCTTCTGCCAGGTGTCGCTTCAGCCGCTTCGTCTTAATATCCAGAATGCGCGCGCGCGTATGCTTCGCCTCTGTCACAATCCCAACCTGCGGCCCCGTCAGCGAAATCGCCGCCTGCCCCTGCTCATGCAGCGCCATACTCAGTAGCGCAATCGTCACCTGCTCCCCGGTCGACAGCAGCATATCCATTTCCCGACGGCTCGGATTGCTCGACACTTCATTCGCTAGCTGTACTAGCCCATCGGTGCTCTTACCCATCGCTGAAACGACTACAATTACCGAGTGTCCTGCCTGCACAGTTGCCCGAACGCGCTCGGCGACTGCCTGAATACGCTCAACACTTCCCACCGAAGTGCCACCATACTTTTGAACTATCAGCCCCACGATTTATTTCCCCTCACACTCACTCTTCAATGACATCATTTTCAGGCGATTTAGCTTCCTAAACTTTACAATCTCGTAGACTCATCTATAAATGGCTATGAATCCAAGGTTAACAAACGTAAACTAGGTTTAATTACCTACTATTTTCACCGCTTGTAAAGAAACAGATTGGGCACTGTAAGCAAGCGTAAGTTTGGGCCTGAAGACGCTAGATAGCCGTTATCAACAAGACAATCTTCTGTAAAGTCATCAACAGGTAGTGGCGGAAAACGGCCTCAGAAGATATAAACTTTAGTTAAGTTACAAAAATTTCTGGTTGCTAACTATGACAGCAGTCCTTCAGAATCCTTCCGTTTCTACCTCAGAAACCGCCGAGAGAAGCGGTGAGAAGAAAGCGCCTCATCATGTTGTGATTGTCGGCGGTGGGTTCGGCGGCCTGTATGCAGCGAAGGCACTTGGTAAAGCCAACGTAAAAGTCACGCTCATTGATAAGCGCAACTTCCACCTCTTCCAGCCGCTGCTGTACCAGGTTGCCACAGGCGGCCTATCAGCTGGTGATATCTCTTCCCCGCTGCGCTCTGTGCTCAGCAAGCAAAAGAACGTTCGCGTCCTGATGGGCGAAGTCGTTGGCATAGAGCCCAATGAGAAAAAGATTTGCCTCAAAAACGAAGGAACCATTGCCTACGACAGCCTAATTATGGCAACGGGCTCTAGCCACCACTACTTCGGAAAAGACGAGTGGTCGAACATTGCTCCTGGTATGAAAACAATCGAAGATGCGCTAGAAGTGCGTCGCCGCATTTTCCTTGCTTTTGAAGCCGCTGAGCAGGAAGCCGATCCGGCTCGCCGCGAAGCCCTGCTGACCTTCTTTATTGTGGGCGGTGGCCCTACCGGTGTAGAGCTTTCCGGCGCACTCGCTGAACTTGCCTACGAAACCCTCCGCGAAGACTTTCGCAGTATCAACCCTAGTGAAGCTAAGATCGTTTTGCTAGAGGGTATGGATCGCGTGCTGCCACCGTATCCAGGCGACCTTTCAGTAGCGGCAAAGAAATCGCTGGAAAAGCTCGGCGTGGAGGTTCGCACCAATACGCTGGTAACCAACATTGAAGGCGATACCGTTACGCTTAAGAACGGTGACACAGAAGAGAAAGTGCAGGCCTTTACAGTACTGTGGGCGGCGGGTATCAAGGCGTCGCCAATGGGTAAAGCGATCGCAGACCAAACCGGCGCAGCGCTAGACCGCATTGGTCGTATCATCGTCGAGCCAGATCTCAGCGTCCCTGGCTGTCCTGATATTTTCATCGCAGGTGATCTGGCCCACTACGCACACCAGAGCGATAAGCCCTTGCCCGGCACGGCAGCCACTGCTATGCAGCAGGGCGAGTACCTAGCCAAAGCGATTCAAAGGCGTCTGGCGAACAAAGCCGTTAGCCCGTTTGAATACAAAGACAACGGCAGTATGGCTGTCATCGGTCGCAACGAGGCCGTTGCCGACCTGGGCTTTACTAAGCTTTCTGGTTTCCCCGCCTGGATTATCTGGATTTTTGTCCACATCTACTACCTCATCGAGTTCGATAACAAGCTACTGGTTATGATGCAGTGGGGCTGGCACTACTTTACCAACCAGCGCGGCGCTCGCCTCATCACAGGTGACGACTCCATCCCTGCGCTTTCTGAGCTAGTAATTGAAGAAATGAACTCGGAGAAAAATAAGAACAGCAACCCGGAGATGGTTGAAGCGTAGCTACAGCTAAGAACGCGCTGGAATTAAAACGTAGAAAGCAGCCTCAGGGATTTCCTGAGGCTGCTTTCTACGTAAGAGCGCTTGGGGTTTTCAGTTCCTCAAAACGAGGCGTTTCTCTTAATCGACCTGCAAGCGGCGCGTCACCACGGTCAGCCCATCTTCGCGAACCAGCAACGCCGAGACCCAGCGGCTGTCCGGCTCGGCTGGTGCTTCGCCAATCTTGAACAGACCGCCAGCAGAAAGCAGCTCTAGCTCTACAGGCCGCCCGGTGAAAAAGTCGGTTGCTGTTGTGCCTTCTTCCACCGCTGCGCCAAGCAAGTAGCGATTGCCTAAGGGCTCTACCACAATGGCGTCAAAGTCGTACTGCTCACCAGGTGCTACCTGCTCAGCGAGAATTACTGTTACGGTGGGGGGTTGCTCGCCAGAGCTCACCTGGTTGCGCTCAGACAGGGTCGCTTGAGCAGTGATTTTGCCGTCTACAAAGGTTTGCCTGGAGCGAATCACCGACTCCAGCACCATCGCCTGACCGTTGACTAGCTGAGTCCCGTCGATGTAAGTTACCGTTTCAGCAGCGAAGCCGCCAGCTATAGGTTCCCAAGACTGAAGCTCTACCCGGTAAGTCAGCGTTTCGTAGCGGCTCCAAAGCGTACTCAGCGCAGCTTCTAAGGTTTCGTAGGTGAAGCCGTCTTCGTTGGTGAAAGTGGGGCTATAGCCTGCCATCGCTGCGGCGACATCGCCCGCAGAGGCTGCTGCTTCAATGTTCTCAATAGCCGCAACAAGATCCGCAGGAGCCGTGTCAGGAGAGGCTGCTTTTGCACTGCTGCTAACACCGCCAAAGCTGATCGCTAGTCCGCAGCAGAGCGCCGCCGCTAACCGCTGTGCTTTGGAACTAGAGTTTAGCCAGGTTTGGCGATGGAACATGGGGCTGTATTTCCTTGTGCGTAGAATAGCTTTGTTTATTGTAATTCGTTGGCAGATAGTACCTTAAACCAAGGTAACCTGAAACTTGTACGAATACGGCATTTGGCCAGTCTGTACAGGTTTCCCCACTTTTTGAAGGGCCGTTTTCAAAGGAGTATTCTATGGCTGAGCGTCTATCGATACCGTCAGGGACCGCTAAGGCAAAGCTCCTGGTTGCCGCAAGTGGTACAGGTGGACACCTGTTTCCGGCGATCGCAACCGCGCAGCAGCTCGAAAACGACTACACCATAGAATGGCTCGGCGTCCCCGACCGATTAGAAACGGAGCTTGTACCCGGTACGTATCCTCTTCATACGGTAAAGATGGGCGGCGTTCAGGGGGGTTTTGGCCTCAGCAGCGCTAAGCTCCTAGCCAAGTTTGCCAAATCCACCGCTCAGGTACGACGCTTGCTCAAACGGGGTAATTTTCAAGGTGTCTTTACAACGGGCGGCTACATTGCAGCGCCGGCTATTATCGCAGCGCGATCACTCGGCCTCCCCGCCATTTTGCACGAGTCGAATGCGCTGCCCGGTAAGGTGACTCGCTGGCTGAGCCCCTGGTGCACTGCTGTAGCATTAGGGTTTCCCGAGGCCGCAGAGCATTTGCCAAAAGCGGAGACAGTAGCAGTGGGAACGCCCGTACGATCGCAGTTTCTACAGTCGGCTGAAAATAGCGCTGGCCTCACCGACATTGAGATTCCAGCAGACGCACAGCTGATAGCTGTCGTTGGAGGATCTCAAGGTGCAGTCGCCATCAATAAAATGGTGCGTGCCGCCGCGCCCGCCTGGCTAGAAGCCGGTAAGTGGATCGTCCACATCACCGGCACAAGCGATCCTGACGCCGACAGCTTCAGCCATCCGCACTACATCCATCGCACCTTTTATAGCGATATGGCCGCGCTCTTTCAGCGAGCGAATATAGCCGTAAGCCGAGCCGGGTCTGGTACGCTCATCGAACTTGCTATCACCGGGACGCCTTCTGTCCTCATTCCCTATCCCTTCGCCGCTGAAGACCACCAAACCTACAACGCAAAGGCTTTTGCGAACGCAGGCGCAGCAGAACTACACCAGCAGTCTGAGCTGACTGCTGAGCTGCTGCAAGCGATTGTGTCCAATCTATTGAGCGACGAGGCGCAATTGGCGACGATGGGCGCGATCGCAAAGCAGCTAGCTATCACCGATAGCGCCGCTAAAATGACCCAGCTGATTACTCAGCATTTGAATAAAGCGCATGAGCATACAAAGCGTTAGACGCCTACAGCGGCTGTCAGCGCCTCGGTGGTCATCGGTTCGCTAAGGGACTGTGCCTTGGTCGCCAGAAGGTTTTCTAGATGTGATCGCAGTCTATCTCCCTGCTGCGGGTCAGCGATATAAATTTGCCCACCCTGCTTTCTAAACAGCGGCAGCTCAGAGAGTCCTTTATAGGTAGCGATGTCTGAGGACTGAGCGCTGATGAGCGGGCGATCGCCAGAGGTGGGCACGAGCCCAGGCGGCAGGTGGCCTTCAATAAGCGCCAATACGTGCGCCTGACAAGCCTGAGTATTGATACCGCGCTGTTCTAGCAGGTGCAAAATGCCGCCTGCCGGAAGCGGCTGTTCTGGCAGAATGCGCAGCAGCTCTAACAGTAGGAAGTAGTCGTTGTACTGATGGCGGTCACCGTCTAGCACGTTGGGATACTGACAGAGGTTGGCTAAGCCGTAGGCGACGCGGCTACAGCTGTTGGAGTACTCACCGCTGTAGGTGTCTTGAATGATGGTGGCATTGGGGAACTTTTGGCGCAGCCAGCGGGCGATCGCACCTAGGGAAGCAGATCCGCCTGTGCACACAACCTGCTTCACATCTTGCGAGGCCAAATTCTGTTTGCTCAGCAGCGCATTTACCTGGCGATTAATTCGCTGAATGTAGGGGAGAAAGACCTTAGTCTCAAGATCTTTACTCGTAACGATCCAGGTATGGTCGCCTAGCTCTACTTCAACTTCTTCCTCGTCTTGTAGCGCAATTTTTAGCTCACGAGCGGCCAGAACGGCCTCTCGCCCCAGCGACGAATCGTTCAGCCGCTGCCGCAGTCGGTGGCGCACTACTCGGTCGGCTTCGCCTGGCTGTGGCAAAGGAATTTCGCTCAGGCCCAGGGTTGCCCAGCTGCTCGTTTCTAGAGACTGGCCTGCTAGCTTGTTGCTTTGCCGTTCGTTGCCCTGCGCCTTTAACGGCAGGTGCAGCAGCTGACAGATAATGTCTTGATCGATGCCGTCACCTGCGTAGGTATAGCCGCGCATCGAAAAGTCCGAATAGCTTAGCCGCTCTAGTTCTGAAGGCAAATTGGTAACAGCTGTCTCGGTTAAAACTGCTCCAGCGCTAATGACGACTGTGCCACCTGACCAGCTGCAGTTGTAAAGTCCGGGCTGCTGGTTTTCGGGAATGTCATTGGCCACTTTTGGCGCAGGCAGTGCGGAGAGAAGCGCGGCGATCGCCTCTTCTACAAAGAAAACCCGATCGGGCGAAGATACCAGCCCAGCCGAGAGAACCGCCTCTCGTAAGTTAAAGCTATATGTATCTGGCCAGTTCGTAGGGTAGCCAACGACCACTCCCTTAAGATCCGCCAGCGCTCGGCGCAAGGCCCCTGAGGTGATACCCACTGCCTTACAGCTCATATAGTCGGCACTAAGCATTTTCAGCAAATCTACAATAGACGACTGCATGCTCACCAATGGCAGCGCCACATGGTCGGCCCACTGCATCCAGGGCGTAGCCGCCGCGTCATCGGGAATGCCAGCTTTTACCATGAGCTTGAGGTTGCGCAGCAGGGGTGACGCCTGCTGAAGCGCGGTAGGGCCTACCTCCCCTAGCTGATAGCCATTGGCTGGCGTTGTGTTGAGCTGTACCACCGTTGGTAAGCGAAAGCGGTTGGCCTCACTGTCTCCTTCAATGTTCCAGCACAGCGGATACACCTGCTCCCCTCGCTGGTTGGTCAGCACCGCAGACATGCCGGTTGCACCAAAATCAACGCCTAAGAACCAGTCAGCCGGTTCTCCACCAGTTGGATCGTCGTCTCCCTCGTCAACGGTCGGTTCCTGGTCAACTGTACCTGTGGCAGAATCTTGCACAGCGTTGGACTCGGCTGATCCATCCTCAGTTTGTGTCTCTTGTGCGATCACGCCAACGCCAACCGCGCCCGCTAACCCCACCGCTGCTCCAGCAATAGGCAAATCAGGTTCAGCTAGCACATCGCCTTCGGTAGAAGGTTGATCAGCTGCCGGTAAATCAGCTGCCAGTGAATGAGTTGCTGGTGAAATAGCAACTGGCGGCTCGCTCTGAAAAAAGTCTAAGTCATCATCAAAATCAACCGGCGGTCGCTCTGTTATGGACCGCTCAGGAACCGTGCTGCTCGCAGCAGTCGGTGGGGTAAAGAGACTTGAGTCGTTGTTGATCAGTTCTTCTAACTCTTCAAACGTCGAGTCGCCACTTTCAGCCTCAAAGACGGTACTTGATCCACTTCGCGAGCTTGTCTCCAAATTTGTTGGAGAGTCTTCTAATAAATTGATCGAAGATTCTACTGGCGGAAACTGAGTGACATCCGTAGAGGTATCGGAAGCGTCCGACTCAATGCTCTCTTCAAACCGCGCCTGTTCAGCTTCCGGCGGAAACTGAGTAGCTGCTGCCATCGGCTGTTCCTGCTTCGAGTCAACATCTTCCGGTAAATCTGGAATAGCCGCAGACTCTAAGGGCGAAGCGGCTTCTCCGAGTACTGGCAGTGAGGGTAGGTCTGCATCAAAAACCGCCGATTCTTCCAAGTCAGAGGTTAGCTCATCTAGCTCACCATCAACAGCTTCTAGCGCCGTTCGCTCGGCGTCTTCATTCGCCGCTTCAATGACTGCAATCAAATCGTCTGAAATCACAGCGTCTAGCTCTGTATCTGCCATCAGCCCAACGACTTCTTCCCCGTCGGCTACCGAGTCAGTATCTAAGCTAGCTGTAGAAAGGGTCTCTGAATCAGTACTCGAGTCAGCATCTGGCAGGTCAGGCAAAACTGCCGATTCAGGCTTGTCCTTCTCAAGTGTTTCGCTATCAGCCGCTTCCGTGCTGATTTCTTCAGCGACATTTTCTAGGTCTATGCCCACATTATTAGGAATCTCTGGCGCCTGTAGTGGGATAGCATCAATACCTTCATCATCGCTATCTTCAAAGCTCAAGTCGGGTAGTATGGCAGCTAATTCTGGCTCTGGCGTAGGTTCGAGGGGTGTCTCTATCACTAGCGTATTTTCTACGGCTGGTTTATCTACAACCAGGTCATCGAAGGTCAAACTGGCTAAAAATGCCGAGTCAGCTGTTGACATTACCTGCGACTCAATCTCTAAGCTTTCGGCTTCGCTATCCGCAACCTGCGCATCTGCGATCGCTGAGTCAATCATCAAATCGTCTCTAGAGAGCGACGGATCATCTTCTGTCCGATCAATATCGAGCTTCAGCAGGTCCAAATCGATAGTGCCGTCTTCTCGAATGAAGTCTTCTGTAGCGCTGTCTGCCGTTGCAGAATCATCTACAGCGCTCTCTGCAATTAGCAGCTCTGCTATTTGCGCTGAGCTGCTGGCGGGCTCTTCGTCTACAGCCTGAGTCGCTTCGCGTTCAGCTTCAGTTTCCGCGTAGGTCTGTGGCTGAGGAACTTCAGTGATCTCTAGCGAAGCAGCGTCTGTTGGGATGACTCCATCAAAAGTCATCTCTGTTTGAATGGCTTCTGCTGAAGTATCTGCTGAAACAACAGTCTCTGAGCGCATAGGTTCTATCGGTGTTCTGCTGGTCGCTGGCAAAATCTCGTTTAAAGAAGAGACCGTATCAGCAGTTGGCTCCATGGCCTGCTCGGTTGTATCGGCGAGCGAGGACGAGCTGGGGTAAAACGCAGGCTCTGGTGGAACGGTTTGGCCGAGCTGCTGCGTAAGGTGATCAACAAGCGATCGCACAATCACCTCACCCTGGCGGCCCAGGCTGTGCATATTATCAATCCCTTCGTTGAGCGAGATTTGATAGCTGTCGATATTGGTTTGCAGCGTCTCAAACATGCCCTGTAGCGTAGAGTCTATATTGGTGAGCAGCTGGTCGGAGCGCGACTGTAGCTGACGCATCTCCTCAATTTGACCGGTGGGCTTCAGCTCCAAAATCTCAATTTCTGTGGCTGCTGTGAGCTTGGCCATTGCTGCCGAATGTTCAGACTCTAGCTGGCTAAGAGTGTTGGTTACCTGCATCGACAGGTTTTCTTGTAGCCGCACCATCAGCGCCTGCAAAAACTGATTGAGCTGATCTTCATCGACGGCCTGAACGGCTGTAGCAGAGATATTTTCTTGCTGCACGCGTGCTAGCTCAGCCTGCTGACTTTCCTGCTGAACCTGATTGCGCCGTTCGGCTAGCGCTTTGACTTCTTCGCTCAGGCGATCGCGCGCTTCACGCAGGCTGTTCATCTCCAGGCGCAGTGGCTCTAGAGCGCTAGACTTCAAAAATTTCATTTCGGTCAGCAGTGCTTGCAGCACGTTCTCTGCCGACGCATCTAAAGTCGGCGCGCTGACGGCTGCGACTGGCGGCGCATCGGCAATTTGACCGGTGGTAGGATCAACCGGTCCCCAGCCACCAGGCGCATCGAACGACTGCTGTAAAGACATTAAGTAGGCTTGCGCTCTAGCTAGGGCCTCTCGCTGCGGCTCAGTTTCACTGGTCTTGACCCAGGGCGTCTTTGGCCGCTCTTTGCCTAGCGCTCGCTCAATATCAGCGATAAGTGATTGAATCTGATCCTTCTGAGAAGTCACCATGGATGCCTAAAGTAGTCAGTAATGATCGTTTCCGGGTAGCTTTTCAGCCTGCGTTTTTTCAGCCTACGTTGTCCTAGCAGCGTTTCTATGGCAGCTGTATGCCATGCCTATCTCTTTACCCACAATCTGCTTCAAACTAACATTGCTACCTATTTTAGTTGCCATCTATTTTAGTAGGGCCAAAGCAAACGCTTAACAAAGCTGAAGCAAACGGTGTAGAGCACGAGCAGACAACGTAAACAGGCTAAAGAGCAGGTGCACAAAGTTTAAGCTAGCAGCGTGAAAATGCACAGTCCAAAATAAGTAATTTTGTAATGAAACCTACTCGATATGCTAATAAACTCTTACAAATACGCTTAACACCCAGATATCTCCGGGGGCTAAGTCAAGAAGATCTAGGAAATAGGCCTATCTAGTGTTGCGTGCAGACCAGCTAGAGACTGTAAGAGCAAGTAGGTATCAGCCTCTATAAACTAATGCGTTAGAGTAGGGGCACGTCTATCTTGATAGCGGTAGTGCTGACGACAGTTTGGGTGTTAGAGTTAGCGTGCTTTGTAGCGACTGTCACAAACTCTGCGAAATCATTAAGAAACTATTTGGCCTATAATCCAGCATCTAAACTTGTTGCCTATGGAAGCACGCTCTCTCGATATAAGTGAACTCATTCAAATGACGCCGTTTTTTGCGGAACTCAGCCCGGCGGCAAAAAAGCAAGCGGCTGATCAGGTGGTCGCTAGGCGTCATCCGGAAAATCAGGTCATTTTGCTTGAAAACGACTGGGGCAACTCGGTCTATTTCATTCTGGAGGGCTGGGTTAAAATTCGCACCTACAATATAGACGGCAAGGAAGTCACGCTCAACATATTGGGCAAAGATGAGATCTTTGGTGAGATGTCCTCACTTGAAGAGATTCCGCGATCAACAGATGTGATTACGCTAGTACCTACTGTAATTGGCAATATGCCAGCTCAGCACTTTGTGAAGCTGCTAAACACCGAACCCCTAGCAGGACTCTACCTCGCCAGACTCATGGCTAGAAGGTTACGCCAGGTCAACCGACGTCTGCGGCTGCGTGAGTCTGACAGTCAGTCGCGAGTAGCCGATATTCTACTGTTTTTGGCAGATGGGCAGGGCAAGGTGGCAGGACAAGGCATGGAGATTCCCAATTTGCCTCACCGTGAGCTGAGCGGATTGAGTGGCCTAGCTAGAGAAACAGTCACAAGAGTGTTGAGTAAGCTGGAAAAAAGAGGTCTGATTGCGCGCGATCGCGATATCCTCAAAATCATTGACGTAGAAGCTTTGGAAAACCTGCTGGTATAGCCGTTCGTCGCCCATGACCCCCCCCCCTTCACCGCACTCAGATAATCTCTCCTCCGAAGAAGACGCACCCTGGATTTCTGACGACCTTACGCCTGATCCACTAGATCCTGCACCCTCTGCTGCTATGGCGGAAGGCCCGTCTCCTGTCGTGCCTCTCGGTGTCAGTGAGCTATCGCCGACGCTAAGCCGCCTTGAGGCCGATAACAGCAAGCCAAAACAGCACGCTGCCGAGCTGTTCCCGATTCCACATGCGCTCGAAGCATCGTCCGACCAGGCTGCGGCTATGCCACTGAGCTCACCATCCGACAGCACTCAAGCCCACCACTTAGCCGTTGGCCCATTGCCTTTAGTCGAGACAGCGTTTCTAGCTAGTGCAGCGAGTCTCATGTGGCTAATCAACACCTATTTTCCGCCGGGTCCGCTGCTGCGCATTCTGTTTCCACTGCCGATTGCCCTAGTTTATCTGCGGTGGAATGTTCGCGCGGCTTGGATGGCAGCAACGGTATCGGGTTTGCTGCTCACGATTTTACTGGGCCCCACGCGCAGCATCTTTTTTGTGATGCCTTACGGTTTACTCGGCGTTCAGCTGGGCTGTTTGTGGCGGAGAAAGGCGAGCTGGGGCGTTTCTATCTTTACAGGAGGGCTGCTAGTGGCGCTAGGATCATTCTTTCGTGTCTGGCTGCTGTCGCTGTTGGCTGGCGAAGACCTATGGGGATATTCCATTGCTCAGATCACTCAGCTGCTGAACTGGATTATTCGAGTGCTGACGAACTGGGGCTGGATCGGGCTAGGTGCGCTGGGTCAGCCAGGGCTAGAAGTGGTCTCTATTGCGGCGGTCGTTATGGTTGTCTTTGCCAGCGTTGTGTATCTATTTACGGTGCATTTGGCCGCGTGGCTAGTGCTAGAGCGACTGGGCGTGGCGATGCCCGAGCCGCCCGGCTGGGTACAGGTACTAATTGAAGAGTAATCGGCTATAAAGATGATTGGCATTCGCGCTGAGGAGACCGCCTGTGCAACGGCGCAGCGCTGGATAGCTCAGCACAGAGGGCAGCGGCCCACTTTTGCCTGCATTTTGAGCTTTACCGAGACGGGTTTAATCCCTCAAATATCTGCCGCTGGAAAAACCGCTGAAGATAGACGCGCTACAGCCGCTGTCGACGGTGAGTTTCTGCTGGCAAAGCCGCCGTTGCAAAGGCGATTGCCGCTCCTGAGCGCGGGAATTTCGCCTGCGGTGATTAGTCGAGCTGTTCTCCATTCGCTGTCTATACCCATTCATTTGCTGAGTACAGGACTGCCTGTGGCATTGAGCGTGCCTCATATTGCCCTACCGACTGTACTTGCACGGTCGGTAGAAACCGGTTGCGCAATGTCTTTGGCAGAAGCGGAGGCATTGTTTACAGCGGGGCTGGGCTGGGGGGAACGATTGGCTTGTGCCCATAGCTATCTTGTGATTGCCGAATGTGTTGTAGGTGGCACGACGACTGCGCAGGCTGTGCTTACAGCGCTAGGCTACGAGGCGGCAGGCCGCATGAGTAGCAGTCACCTGGTAGGTAATCACGGCCAAAAGCAGGCTTTGGTAGACCAGGGCATTGCCTTGTGGCAGCAGCGCAGGAGGCACTTCAGCGGCGATCGCACAGACCTAGATCAGCCGTCATATTCAACGCTAGCAATGAGTGCGGCGGCGGCAGTAGGTGACCCGATGCAGCTGGTGGCAGCAGGGATGCTACTGTCGGCAAGCCGGGTGAGCGGCGTGCTGCTAGCAGGCGGCGCTCAGATGTTGGCCGTGTATGCGTTGGCAAAGGCGATCGCGCAGCAAAATTCTCTAACATGGCAAACCCAGCGAGTCGTAGTGGGTACAACTCGCTGGGTGATAGAAGACAGCAGCGCTGATACGGTGGCGATCGCACATCAGATAAAGGCCCCCTATATCGCCAGCCAGCTTCACTTTGGTCAGTCTCCCTACGCGCAGCTAAGAGCCTACGAGCAGGGATTTGTGAAAGAAGGCGTAGGGGCGGGGGGATGTGCGATTGTAGCTCACCTGTATAAAGGATGGACGCGATCGCAGCTACGTCATGCTGTCGAAGCTCAACTGCGCCATGCCTTTTAATCGCAATCTCGATCTCGTCTAGTAAGCTCTGTATGCCATAATCTGCTCTTCCAACGCTGCGATTCGGTTGTAGGCCGCCGTTAGCTGCGCCGTCAGTCGCTGAATTTGAATCTCGGGCGACAGCTTACGCGCTCCACTTGACTTATCGCTTTCCAAATAGGGCTCGTCGCTCAAAATATCCTTATGCATCATTGCTGGATTAGGCGCGCGGCGGCTGAGCGCAGGCGATACATTGACCGGACCGGAATCTGGCAAAATATTACTGCTTACATAGGGCTGCGAGGCTGTCATGCCCGTGTCCACTTTTTCTGCTAACTGTGCGAGTAAGCCATGGAGGGAGTCAACCTTATCGCTTAGCTCAAGCACCTGTTTCTCTAATACATCCATAGCCATAGGTACAGTTATGTCATTGATTTTTTTAATCCTAGGAATAGGAATCGTCTTTGCCCGCTGAACCACTAAATCATTTAACTTTTGGCTACAAAAATTTGCAAAATATCTCATTAAAGGCTTATCGCTTTAAATAGCTGTTGCAGAACTGATGCAGCCCTAGTAGATCAGGGCTTTGAAGCCACTAAGCAGCTTTTCTCTGCGATCAATTTCGCTGGTCCATACTCACGCTAGCTCAGCACGAAAACCGACCTTTCTCATCTTGAAATATGACTGAACCGTAAACGACCGGTCGTCAAACCCGAACCTGGTGAATAGACAAAAGGTCGACCTAGCGAGATATAATCCTGAATATGTGCAATGAAACTACACACGTTTAGCCGCTAGAGGTCTTATGAAATTTTTTGCAAGAGCGCTCCGTAACTTAGGCAGTGTTCTAATGATGGCTGTGCTTGTCATTAGCAGCTGCGCCGTCCTAGCAGCCCCTGCATTCGCTGCTGATCAAACTGTCAAGATGGGTTCTGATGGCGGTTTGCTGGTATTTGAACCGGCTACTGTCACTGTTTCTCAGGGCGATACCGTCACCTGGGAAAACAACAAGATGGCTCCTCACAACGTTATCTTCGACGCAAACGGCGTTCCCGGTGGCAAAGAAGTCGCTGATAAGCTGACAAACAAGCAGCTCACCTTCTCTCCTGGTGAGTCTTACTCCAGCACTTTTGATGTTGAGCCTGGTGAGTACACTTACTACTGCGCGCCTCACCGGGGCGCTGGCATGGTGGGCAAGATCATCGTTCAGTAGTCGTAGTGCTAGCTACTCGTAGCATTTGGCGTTCCATGTAGCCTATATCTACATAGTGCTATCTACACAGGAATTGTTTGCTGAATGTGCATTCAGAAGCCTGATAGAGGTCATCCTCTATCAGGCTTTTTGATTACGTCTTGTTAGAGTGTTTTGCTGCGCAGTTTGCGTATGCCTCTAACGGCAAAGGCTATGCTCTTAGAGCCCTGTCCGTAATCGCTGTATCGGGTGTTATACTTTGCGCGCAGCCAGGTTGACAGCTACCCATGAATATTTCTAGTTCTGTATGGTAGTCTTTAGCAGATAAGGATGGATTTGGGGCAGTTGAAGCACTTTTGAGTGGATCATTTGAGTTGTTTGTACGGATCGGTATGTTGGGCGTGTAGCTCGCCAATAAGCTTATGAGCGATACAACTGCATATTTAGCGGGCTGTGCGACGACGGGAGTCGCAGCGTTGGTACTGCTAGTGGCCCGTGTTGGCATGGTTTCTGCTGGCGCGGAGGCTGACGGTGCCACTCGGCTAGGTGATCGCGTTGCTCGTATAGAGGCCGCTACGCCCTCACAACAGGCCATTACCGATGCCCAAAGCAAACAGGCCCTGGAAAGCGAAATTCGCCAAGAGCTAGAAAAGCAGCGTGACCTTACCCAAAAGCTAGAAGAGCAGCTCACCGAACAAGAAGACCTGTCTAAAGGCTTAGAAGAACAGCTCACCGAGCAGGAAGAAAAGACCAAAGATCTACTTTCACGCATTCAAGACTATCAGCGCTCTGTAGAAGATATGGAGCTAGACGATAAAATCGCTGCTGCTGCTCGCCCCGCTGCTGATTCGAGTCCAAGGCCGTCTGCCTCACTGCTATGGCTAGGCGCAGGTGTAGTCGTGGTGCTCGTGCTAGGTGGCGGCGGCCTCATTCTCTGCTCTGTTCTCCTCATTTTACAGTCGCAAAACAGACGCACCGCACGGCACGTCCCGATGGCACAGCCTATGCCCATGCCGCCCGCTGGCTACCGCTACTACGACCCTAGCTTTCTTCCCCCGGCCCAGCTTCCACCTAGACCCCCTACTTACTACGACTATCCACCCGCACCTTACGACTACACGCCTTAAGACGCTGTAAAAACAGACCGGGTAGTATTTTCTACTTGCTCTGAAAAGATAGTTGCGAACCATTCACACAAATCGCAAAAGGAAATTTGGCATGGCTACTGTTGAAGATCCAACAACAACGATCTTTTGATAGGCACCAATAACAAAGATGATATAGAAGGACTTACTGGCAACGACGTTCTTGAAGGGTTTGGCGGCGATGACATGCAAGTTAGAATTAGACGGACGGTTTAGTCTTTGTTCATAGGTTGGCTTTTCTGAGGAAAGGTGGTACATCATGGTTCAGTCGCTGGTTCAGAGTCCGATGAGTTTTGAGGATTTTCTGGCTTGGTATCCAGACGATAGCCGCCGGTATGAGTTGATTGAAGGGGGCATTATCGAAGTGTTACCAAATGGTCCCCATGAAGATATCGGCGGATTCTTGAGTGCTGAGCTTAATTTTGAAATTCGCCGTAGCCAAAAACCATACTCTATTCCTCGTAACTGCTTAATTCGTCCAAGAGTAGAGAACTCTGGCTACATCTCAGATGTGGTGGTTCTTAATCGCGAGCGATTGCCGCAAGAGATGCTATGGCCAACGGCTTCGGTGATTCAGTATGGCGCTACCGTACCCTTGGTGATTGAGGTGGTGAGCACGAACTGGCGAGATGACTATGGCCATAAGTTTGTAGAGTATGAGGCTATAGGTATTCAGGAATACTGGATGGTGGACTTCCGGGCTCTAGGAGCAGCGCGCCATATTGGTAAGCCTAAGCAGCCAACTGTTACAATCTGCCAGCTGGATAAGAGCTTTTTATGCGACTTCGACCTTTTCATACAACCGCTAAGACGGTTATCAACCCTTCATCGACAAAAGCGCAGTGTTAACAATTTGTATGGTCAATATTCAATCTCCTCAGCTAAAGAACACACCGAGTTCGGTTGCCGCACCTAAGTTAAAGGCCGCTAACTCCGTGGGCTTAACCGCAGAGGCGGTTAAGCCCACGGTACCCTCATCTTCTGAGGACGCACCTGTACGGAGAGCCAAGGCGAAAAAAGTCGACGGTGCTTTCGGAAAAGAGACCGTGAAGGCCGCGCCCAAGACGAAAGTGAAGGTTACACACAACGAGAAAATGGCCGCCCGCAAGCAGCTGAAAAAGGACAGCAAACTGAAGAAAAAAGAGGAGCTTAAGGCGGCAAAAAAGCTAGCCAAAAAAGCTAAGAGAACAGCGCTGAGAAATGCAATGAAGAGAAAAACAGTCGGTAGAAATGTCACTAAGGAACGAGAATAGCTATATGGCAACAGCGCGGTTGACTAAGCGTGCGATCGCTAGGGCCAAAAACAGCAAGGCATCAGGCAGATATTTGACCGTGTGAGCCGCGAAAGGCGTTTGAATTTGTACAGTATTATCCATTACTCAAACAGTGCTGAGCGGCTATGCTGAATCCTGTAATAAGTGGTAACGACTACGCGTAGAATGTGTATGCCCTCTAGCCTTTCGCAATTTCTCTCGAAGCATGCTGAATCCTCTAATTTGTGGGAGGGCGCATTGCTGTACGAAAAATGCCTTACGGATAATCGAGAAATCTTACAGCAGGCAGATAGCTTGTATGCCTACGGATACGAGTTTCTGGGCATGGCCTACACCGTATATATTCACAGAGCGCTCGAAAAGATTCAGCAGTATGGCATTGACCATGTTGTGTTTGTGGCTAGAGAAGGCTACCTATTCAAAAAAATCTATGAAATCCTAACGCACTATGTGCCTACAGCCGTTGGCGCTGATGTAACGACTGCCTACGCCTATCTGTCTCGAAGGTCTACGCTGCTTGCCTCTGTTCCGCAGCTAGCAACGCGTGAAATCGTTATTTCAAACTACAAAGCTGTCCCCAGGGGCCTTGGGAGCATGCTGAAATATATTGGTCTTCCCCCGGAAGCATTTGCGCCGTTAGCTGAGGTCCACGGACTAGATCTAAACAGGTATATCTCAAATTATTGGGACGATGCAGAACTGCTTTCGTTTTTAAATGACTCAGCGGTGCAGTCGCTAGTGCGGCACTATCACCAGCAGAGCTACAATAGCCTACGCACTTACCTGGAGCAGTGTCAGTTTTTCGGCGAAAACCGTAAAGTTGCCCTGGTAGATGTTGGCTGGGACGGCACGATTCAAGATAACCTCGTTCGCGCTTTTAACCATTTGCCAACGTTTCCACTGCTGCATGGGCTCTACTTCGGTCGCCGCGAGTTCAAAGACTTTCTCAAGTTCTCTGGGTCGTTTTCAAACGGGCTGATGTTTGATACTCGCGATCGCAATATCCACGAAAAGAGCCTCAATAGCTGCGTCGAACTCTTCGAAAAAGCAGCAGGCGCACCCCATGCCTCTACTATTGCCTATGAACGTAGCGCAAGCGGCATTGTACAGCCCGTTTTTAAAGCCCATCAAAGCCCTTCACGCCAGGAAGAAATAGCGAGCAATCCTGCTGTTGCGGTGATGCAGCAAGGCATCTTAGATTTTACGCATCGGTATGCTCAGCAGTTGAAGGCTCGGCCGTTCTCAGGCGAAGCCGTTATTCCATTCACCCGAGGACTCATCACCCGTCACATGGGCTTTCCTACAGCTAGCGAAGCCTGTCAGATTTCTGAGTGCCTAGGTCAACACGCTGAAGACATGGGTGAAGAGAACACCAAGCGCCTGGTAGCAGAACCAGGTCAGTTTTGGGCGGCGCTTAAGTCTGGGAAACTCAAGCGGGCCAAGCAAGTCCTCCATCGTTCGACCTGGAAATCGGCCAGTCTCAAACTGCTCGGAATTCCCGGCGTTCATTTCTTCTATACGCTAAAGCGCTATCTATCCGCTTAGCCTATTCACTTTTCCTTAAACCACTTCTCAAAACGTCTCAAAAATGATGGATCCTGTTCGTTCTGTGTCCCCACTCACCGCCAATAAAAGCGCCGCGTTCGATCTATCGCTTGCTCACGATTATGCCGTGAAGCTATCGCATAGCGCGCAGCTGGAGGGCAACCTAATGCTAAAGCGACTGCAGCGAGAGCTAGCCGACGCAGTTGAAGCAGCAGAGGGCGCCTGTCAAACGGATGCTCCCTTTGAGGTTTGCATGGAGAAACAGTCGCACGTCCTTTGGCTCTGCAACCAGTGCGACTACTATATGAGCGTATCAGTGAGCTCTCAGCCAACCGCGACATCAATGCCTTCTCCTACTGTTGCCAAACGCCGAGATTCTCAGGAGCTTTGGCAAATTAGGTCTGTGTTTGCCACGCTCATTTTCTTAAAGCTGCTCAGTCGTATCCGAAGCTTTTTACCCGGTCCTACCCCCCTATCCCCTGCGTGGCAAGACCTTACGCCTAGCGTCCGGCTATGGAAAATGAAATCTAAGCAACATGAGTCAGCAAAGTAGCATGAACCAGCAGCAACCCTCGACGGTGTATTCTTTCGACGTATTCGATACCTGTGTAACGCGATGCTGCGATCGCCCTTCGGACTTATTTGAACGATTGTTTGTGAATTTACTGGCAAGCAAGTCGCTTTCTAGCGCCGAATTAGCAGCGGCAGCAAAAGGTTTGGCGCGATCGCGCATCGCCGCCGAAAAGCTCGCCCGTCAGCAAACCACCCAGGATGACGTCACCCTTACCGCCATCTGTCAAGTGCTGACAGAGAGTTTAGAACCCTACGACATCCGCGCAGATGAAGCCGAAGCCGCTGAGGCCGCGCTAGAGCTAGCCACGGTCAGCCCTATCCTCAGCACCCGCCTACAAATTCAGCAGCTGCGAGCAGGGAATACTTCTATAGGCGGATCTCATGGTTCTAAGGTTGTCTTTATCTCCGATATGTATCTGCCCAGTCAGGTCGTCCGTCAAATGCTGATTGACCATGGCTTTTCTGACGGTAGCGATGCGGTCTATGTCTCAGCGGATATCGGCTTGAGCAAAGGAAGCGGCCAACTGTTTCCCCACGTGTGCGATCAGCTCGGCATCGTGCCAAAACAGCTGCACCACACTGGAGATAATCGCTATGCGGACGTGCGATCAGCGCGGCGGCAGGGTGTGAAGGCCACCTACTTTAAGCGCGGCAATCCCAATCGCTACGAGCGCGGGTTTCGCGCTGAGCTAGTAGGCGATGACTGGGTGCGATCGCATATTATCGGTCTTAGCCGCGTCGTCCGACTCCGCCACGACTCAGGCAGTGCCCACAGCCGACGGCACACTGCACTTGCTGCCAATGTGCTCGCGCCGCTAGTCGTGGGCTATCTTGTTTGGGTGCTGACAACAGCAAAAGAAATAGGTCTTGAGCACCTGCACTTTGAGAATGCCGGGCTGCTAGCGATCGCTCAGTCCATTTGTCAGCAATACCCTGAGCAAACCGACCCATCTGGGTCTACAGCGAATTTACTGCCAGCCTGTCACCAGCTGAGCGCCGAATACTCAAAGCGCGATAGAAGCTATTGCTTCAAGCTCTTGGAAGGACTAGAAGAGTCGCAGATTGTAAGCGATTTTCCGCCGAGAGAGCAGAGCGATGACAGAGATTCCTTCTCTTCGCGTCTATCCTACATAGAAGCCCCTATTCAATTTCGTCAGCGACTTGAAGGGATCGCCTACTTGTTTGAATACAGTCCGGTTTTACAGCAGCTGTTTTGCGCACTTAGCGCAGCGGACTTTCCTCTGTATCAGGCAGTTGTGATGGACTATGTCACTGCGTTTTTGCGGCCTTCTCTCGGAGAAGCTTCACCTACCCCCACCCCTCCAACTATCGATAGCCAGAACAATCTCAGCCAAAGCAGCCTCAATATGCTCAAGCGCTATGCTATCAACAACGCCGTTCGATTGCTGACGAGCCCTACTGCTGCTGACGTTAACGCTATTGTAGAGCTACAGCTCGCCAATACCGATATTCCATCAGCGCCCATCCGATCCCTACGCCCGTGGGAGATTCCTACGCTCAGCAAGCGACTGATAAAAGGCGGACATCGCCACCCTCAAGTTCCTTGGATGGAAGGTGCGATCGCCCTTTCACCCTTCCCTATTCGCAGCTTCTTCGCAGGTATGCACTACGCCAAAGAGGTCGCTAGAGACATCATCAAACCGTGATCATGCCTCTACCTCCCGATTGACCTAGCTCGACGACCGACGACTTTTCAAAATAGGCTTCGAGCCAGACGAACGTCCCTTCGTTTGCGGTGATCGCGAGCGGCTGCCGCCACCGCTACGTCCCTGTCCGCGCCCACGGCCACCACCTTGTGAGCTGTTGCGACCGTTGGGAATAGGCTCCGGTGGAATAGAAGGATCCGGCTCGTAACCTGTAATGACCTCTTTGGGAATATCTCGCTTCAGCAGACGCTCAATACCCCTGAGCAAGCCTTTCTCATCGACACATACCAGTGAGACAGCCTGCCCTTCATTGCCAGCTCTGCCCGTCCGCCCAATGCGGTGCACATAGTCTTCCGAAACGTTCGGCAGCTCAAAATTCACCACGTGGGGCAGCATGTCAATATCCAGGCCACGGGCCGCAATATCGGTCGCGACCAGCACGCGCACATCGCCCTCCTTGAAAGAAGCAAGGGCTCTAGTACGTGCCCCCTGACTTTTATTGCCGTGAATAGCAGCGGCAGTCAGCCCGTCCTTTTGTAGATGCTTTGTCAGTCGGTTGGCACCGTGCTTTGTGCGCGTAAAGACCAGCACCTGCTGCCAGTTGCGAGAGCCAATAATAAAGGAGAGCAGCTCGCTTTTGCGCACCCGATCAACTGGGTAGACCACCTGATCAACGGTTTCGGCGGCGGAGTTGCGACGAGCAACTTCGATGAGTTCGGGCGATCGCAAGAAGCTATCGGCCAGTTTCTTAATCGCACTAGAGAACGTCGCCGAAAATAGCAGCGTCTGCCGCTCTTCGCGCACTAGCGCCAGAATCTTACGAATATCGTGAATGAAGCCCATGTCGAGCATGCGGTCGGCTTCGTCGAGTATCAGCACCTCTACTTGAGAAAGATCAACCGTCTGCTGGTTTACATGGTCGAGCAGTCGACCTGGCGTAGCAACCAAAATATCAACGCCCTGACGCAGCTTCGAGATTTGCGGATTGATTTTTACCCCGCCAAAAATCACGGTAGAGCGAACTGGCAGGTATTTACTGTAGGTGCCAACACTTTCACCGACCTGAGCTGCTAACTCTCTGGTCGGTGTGACGATTAGCGCCCGAATCGGGCGACGATTGCCACCGCGACCGCTGGGCTGAGCACCCGTGGAATTGCCAGTGCGATCGCCTTTTTTCCTCAAAATTGGCTTGCCGCTGGCTCTAGCGTCCTTCTTCTCAGCCGGTGCTGGCGCTGATAGATCCTGTAGCGGCAGGTCTTCACACAGCCGCTGCAATAGCGGGAGGGTAAAGCCTGCGGTTTTGCCAGTCCCTGTCTGGGCACTGGCCATTACATCGCGACCCTTTATCACCACTGGAATCGACTTGAGCTGAATGGGGGTAGGCTCGGTATAGCCTTCTTCTGCGATCGCGCGCAAAATTTCGGGCCGTAGCCCGAGAGATTCAAAAGACATCATCTAAAAAGAAATTGCTCCTAGGGAATTTTCGAAGTGCCCTATCATCTCGCCAGTGGGCTCATCCCACCGAACAAAACTAGCCTGAGAGCAGTCAGCAAAAATCCGAACGTAACGCTGTATCTCAGCTACAGGTCAAAAACCACTAGCCTTCGAAAAATCACAGCCTCAATAATCTCGTGCGCAGAACTAGATACGCAATACGTTTCGTACGTACACAAATACGCAGATTAAGGGACCATACTAGCAGACTTTCTTTGAATGGACCTGCTACTAATGGACTGTAGCTGAGGCCGCGCTCTGCGAGACAACCCCTTCATCTAGCCATCTGACCAAGTCAGCCACTACCTGCGACGAGTCCAAATCGTTGTGCGGCTCGTGATAGCTGCCCGGATAAACTGCCAGCTTCTTCTCCGAACTCTGCACCTGCTGAAAAATCTGCCGAGTCCCTTCAGGTGCAACAATTGGATCATCTTCGCCATGCGTCAGCAGAATAGGCAGGGTAATCCGGCCAATATTCGCCTTTACCCATTTCAACGTGCTGAGCGTTTCTGTGCCCCACCGCAGCGTCACGTAGGGATGCGTCAGCGGGTCGTGCGCCGTCTGCTCCGTTATCTCCTGACTGCGAGACAATCCATCTTTACAGAGTCCCATCTTGACGGTGATCCTGGGCAGCAACCCCGAAAGCAGCCGCGCTGTCCAAATCCGAACGGTGCTAGTGGTGCCCCCCTTCGGCTGAATCGGCGGCGCACTCACAACCAGCCGCTGAATATTCAATGCCTTAAACTCAAGGCTCTGCTCACCGCGCAGCACATAGTCCAACACAATCAGCCCGCCTAAGCTGTGGCCCATCAAAAACAGCGGCGCTGTAGGCTCTCGCTGACGCACCAGCTGCAAAAAGGTTTGGGTATTGTCACGATAGTCTTGCCAGCTGGTGATATGTCCGCGCTGCCCTTCAGACTTGCCGTGCCCTTGATTGTCGAATCCAAAGACAGCGTAGCCCGCCGCCGTCAGCCCCTTGACCACCTCACAGTAGCGACCCGAGTGTTCGCCCAGGCCGTGCACGAGCGCCAGCACGCCTTTGACGGGCGGCGCTGTAACAGGTGGCATTGCGATCGCACTATCTTCGCACGGACTTTCACCTGACGAAGGATACCAGCTCTGGTAAAAAAGCTGTAGGTCGTGTGCACCTTTGAAAGTCCCTTGTGGGTAAGTGGATCTCGAAGTCATTACGGCGAGGGGGTCAGGCACTAGGTAGCAAGGGTTTAACTAATCTACAAGATTTCGGGCGGTGAAATTCTAATCGGCACGAACCCAAGGCTATAGAATCTTGGATTACAGAACTTCGATAGTCCCTTGCTGTCCATCAATTCGCACACGCTGACCGGTGGTGAGTCGTTGCGTTGCGTCGGTAACGTCCATCACTGCTGGAATGCCGTACTCACGGGCAACAATAGCACCGTGAGAGAGCTGGCCACCCACTTCAGCAATCAGCCCACCGATGCGCGATAGCAGCGGCGACCAGCCCGCATCGGTATAGGGCACTACCAAAATTGTTTGAGCGTTGATGTCAGTCATAGCATCTGTGAGGCTTTCTAAAACCTGCACAGTGCCTTCTACTCGACCGGCACTCGCGCCGATGCCTTTTAAGGTGCCAGTACTTACCGGGAGCAAAGCCGACGGTTCGGTGATATTTGCAGGCGTATTTTGCCCATATATCAAGTAGGGTACCCGGTGTTCTCGCTGCTGCTGCCAGCGGGCTTTCTCCGCATGAATTTTGAGACGCAGCTCGCGTACGGGCACTGGATTGAGGTGCTGTGACTGAATTTCTGCCCAGGAAAGGAAGAAGATATCCCCTTGAGCTTCTAGCTGCGCAGCGCTGATCCAGCGACTTTCTAGCTCTACAAAACAGCCTCGCAGCGTCGCCATCAGCCGGTCATAAGCTTCGGCAATTTGCCCCTTTAAGTTCAGCCGGTTCTGCACCTGCGCTGTTTTCCAGGTGACTTTCTTAGCAGGGGGCTCGCCGATAGTGATCTCGTCTGCTTGCAGCAAAAACTGAGTGAGTAGTTCTCTTACAGGCTGCGGCGACTCTTTCCAAGTGGGCACTGAGATATCTGTGGCGACTTCGCTAAGGTAGCCGTACTGTTCTAGAAACCTATCGAGCTGGTCAAATACGGTATGCCCTTCTGGATGTTCTGATAAGGCGGCAAATAGGGCTGCGCTGTTGTTTACAGGCTTGTCGACTTGGCCATTTATAGGTAGGGCTTCTCCGAAGACAGCGCGCAGCTGAATCGCTATTTTTTTAAGATCTTCTAACGCTCGCATCTCAGGATTTTGCTGACTGTCTAGCGTAGCTAAATCCACTTTGAAGACGGCCTGTCGTAGCGCGAGGCTTAAAGGCCCCAAGATATTGAAGTAGGTCGCTTGTTTTAGCAGCTCTAGGATGACTTCGATTCGCGCCATGATCTGGCCTTCTGATAGGGCGGTGATGGGTTCTGCTGCCCACTGAGCTAGTGCGGGTGCGATCGCCTGCTCATTCGCCTTGGCAAACTGACGCGGTAGCGTATTCTCCTGCTGCCACAGTCGCCAAAGTCCAGGGAAGTTGCGCAGTGTCGTCAGCAGCGGCGGCTTTTGAAACTTAGCGCCGCGAGTCAAAAATTCTAAGCTGTCGGGCGGTAGCCCCATACGCGTGAAAATCTCGCCGAGCAGCGTGGCATTGAAGTATGCTCTGGCGTAGTGCAGCGTAGCCGTTTCAGAAAAATCCAGTCCTTGCGTTCGGTCCTTGAGGACGCTGGTAAATAAATCACCCCACACGCCGCAGGTGAGCGGTTGATTAATCGACCAGGTGAGCGGACGAATCACACCTGGAATCACCTCAGCGGCAATTTTACGGGTCCAAATCGGCAGGAGCGTAGTGATAGGTCTGCTTTGCAGCACCCAGAGCTGCTCACCGTCAAAGGTCCACTCAATGTCCTGCGGAATGCCATGAAAGCTGCTTTCGATATGGCGAGCGAGGTAGGCTACCTGTGCGATTAATTCTTTCGGAGCTTGACCTCCGTGCTTTTTGAGGGCCTTTACAGGTAGTGTTGCTTCATCTGGCAGCTTCCAGTCGCCCTTCGCTATCTCTATAACGCTGACCTGATATTGCTCTGGTGTGACTTGCCCGGAGACCACTCGGCTCGCATCTCCAGGTAGCGCTTCAACGACAACCGTATCGCCAACGTGAGTGACTGGATCGCGGCTGAAGGCAACGCCTGAGAACGTGCCAAAGATGTGAGGCTGCACGAGCACATTCATTTTGCCGTCAAGGAGTCCGCGATCTTGACGGTAGCGAACGGCAGATGGGGCGTTGTAAGCGTTCAGGCAAACCGTGATCGCCTGGTCTAGCGCTTCAGGACTGGTGATCTCGGTGACGGAGACATATTGACCGGCGGCAGATGCGGTGAGGGTATCTTCGCCAATCGCAGAGGATCGGGCGACGACGGTGATACCGACGCTCTCTTTCTTTCTCTTGTAGGCTCCTTTTTTGTTGAGAGTCGATGTCTCAGGGGCTGGCTCATGCGCATTGGGCCGAAGGCTAGCGTTTGGAAAAACGGTGTTGATAAGCGCCGAAGGATCGTCTCCAGCCGGGAGGACATAGCCGGGCGCGACGGGATAACCCCAGGCGTAGAGCTGAGAGAGGGTGGCAGCTTTGGTGCCGACTTTGTCTGCTGATAGCAGGGTGGTGAGGGAAGGGAGGGCGCGATCGCCTTGGAAAAAACGAAACATGCGCCGAGAAGGTCCATCACTTGCCACCGCTGCCATCTCCAAATCATCAGGAATTTTATGATAAATCCAGGCCACCACCCCGGATAAGCAAGCTACAATCACCACCCGCGCTCCGTCTGTCGGGTGAAATAGCGCAGTAAGTACGGGCATCAGCACCAGCACAAACAATTTGCCCTGCTGCTTCATCCGCAAAAGCGTAAAGCCGATAAGGCTAATCAAAAGGGTGAATCCGGCCACAACCGGATCGTAGACGAAAAACCCCCAGGCGATATTCGTCGTCCCAGCGCCTTGACTGCCCCAGTAGCGACCCATCACCAAAAATATCAGTGAGAGCACAGGCCAAATAGCGTCGGCTCCAAAGAAATAGCGGGCCAGTAGAACGGCTGAAACCCCTTTCAAGGCTTCAGTCGCTACGCTGAGGATGCCAACGATCGTACCACCGTGATAGAAAGCGGCAGATACGCTGACATTGCCCGTGCCCAGCTTTTTCAGCTGTTTCGCGGTAAGTGCGCTCACAATCCATCCCGTTGTCGGCAAGGCCCCCACTATGGGTACGAGGGTAAATATCAGGAGGGCACCGAGAACTTGGGCCATTGGGGCGACGGTTGATAAAGAGAACTGAGCAGCGTTGAGGCTGGACCACAGTAATTTTATGCTGGGAGAGGAATGTTTCTTAGATAGTTTCTGAATCTATTAATAAGAGACGGAGACGGGAAGGGATGGGGGATAGGAGATCTGGGACGGAGAGAGTAGTGCTAGAGGACTCTGATAATTAGCAGCGGCTCAAAGGCGGATCTGGTGTTCTTTTATTAGTTGTGATTTGATCGGTATCTGCAACTTGCTGATGCTAAGCAAAGGGACGTGTCAAACCAACAGGTGTCATTGTTTGAACCCTATTGGAATTTACACAGGGTAGGCTTGTCTCCTATCTTGAGGATAGAAATAGCTCTCTACAGTTCCTTTCGTCTAAAGGCTATGCGACGTATGACTCTCTCGGTTTCTTCGGCTAAAAGTGTTGGTGCTCTGTCTTTAGCACTCCTGTTTCTGGCCGGTGGGTCAGCGAGTGTCTTGGCACAATCAAAAGCCACCGCTGTTTTGCCTGAGCTTTCCTCTAGGAAATTGGCGCAGAGTGAATCAGTACAGCTTGAAGCCGATATTCAGCTCATTGTGGCAGAAGTCATGGCTGCTGAGACGGCGCACTGGAGTTCGGCTCAGAAAGTGGCTTTGAAAGAGATGGAGGCGATGGGGCTAAAGGATGGGGAGTTGGAAGCGATCGCAGCCCTCACCGCCAGCGAAATGAGCACCCAGCTCAAATCCAATCCTAAGCTCAGTAAGCTCAGCGCTTCTGGCATCACCAGCGAAGAAGCCCTTAAGCTCGCACCTGCGCTCTTACTTAGCCGCTACCTGCTCAACATTGGTAGAGCGGCCCTATGGGGAGGCGCGCTTTCTGCCATTCGCAGCGCAGACTTCGACTATCGCGCTATGTCCAGTGCGCTGACCTCTGGCAACACTCGCGAATTCATGTCTTTACTGCGTAACGGATTTGCCACCGATCAAACCAGACTCACTAGCTTAGTGGGCGCAGCGGCTACGTTTGCCTGCGGCTCGGCTACGCTGGATATAACGCCTGGTTTGTGCGATCGCTTCTCCAGCGGCCTGCAAAAAATCTTCATTCAGATCAACCGGTCAAGCGGCTCGACTCGGCGTAGAGCGCTACCTATTACTTTCCCCAGCAAAGACGCTGCGAAGCCGTAATTGTCTCTTAGAACTAGGCGATGAACTAAGCGGTAAGATGGAAAAGAGCTAGCGAAGAAACTGCCATCTTATCCGTCTGAACCGAACATGGAGCCACACAACCAGCCCCCTCGCTCATCTCTTCTGTGGAAGCGCCTTCAGCGTAACTTCGTGTGGCTGAGTTTGCTGCTGTTCGTATGGCTCGTATGCAGCGCGGGGGCCAGCGCGCAAACCCTTACACAGCGTCAGCAGGCCTTCCCAAACTGGGAAAGTAAGCCAATTGTGCAAGCGTCAGATGGCGATTTGATCTATCCCAAGTGGATGGCAGGCACCTGGCGAATGAGTTCTGCCCTAGTCGATATGGTGGCTCCTCTTGCTCCAGAGGTTGTGACGCCTGGATTTGAAGGCAATCGACAGTTTTTGCACAAGTCTATTCCCGCAATTATTAGGTTCGTGCCCCAGCGAGTATCTAGAGGGCGCTTTCTCAATCAACCGCTGCCAGTGCCACGTGTTGGCCTTAGCACACTAGACCTGGACGATGACGATATCGAAATTGTCTCTGATCGTGCTTTCAACGGGCTAAATCTAGCGCGAGCCTATTTGGGTGATGACTGGGTGAAAGCGGTAAAGGTCGACCCAGAAGATCCCAATCGACAGGTGACCTTCTTGAAAGACAACCAGCAGCTAATTTCAACCGTCACAGGCCGTACGGTAGAGACGCCAAACGCAGGCTCATTTGCCACGACCGAGGTTTTCCAGCAGTATTTTCGCAATGCTAAAAATGCGGACGACACACCTGCGGTGTATCTCAATGAAGTAGAGAATATGACAATCTATCGCAAGCACTCAGACGCTAACTTCCCAATCATGGCGGATCAGATTACAGCCATCTACCTATCGCCACAAGATCCGAATTACTTTAAAGCGAAGAACAGGCCAGTTGCGCTGTATCGATATCAGCTGTCGTTTTCGCCGTTAGAGGATAGCAAACGGTAGAAATTAATAAGTAGGAGACATAGAAACCGTTACCGCCTTCTGCGAGGCCGATAGTCTCCATCTCTAGGATAGTCGTTGTACCTTCCGTCATCAGGCGGGTTTCTGTCGTAGCGGCGGTCGTCATATCCGGATCGCTCGTCGTACCGGCGCTCAGATGGTAGGTCTCGATAGTAGCGGTCATCATCAGGTGGGCGATCGCTAGGTCCTGGAGGTGGACGCCTGCCGTAATCTTGACCGTACCTTTGGTCATAGCCTGGGTCATAGGGCTGGCGATAGTCTGGCTGTCCGTATCCCGGCTGTCCGTTCCCAAGCACGGTATTTTCTACGTGCATCTTGAGCTGTTGAGACATGCGCCGCAGGCCTTGCCTTTCGTCTTGGCGAATGAAGGGCAAAAAGACTTTTGAGAGAATGCCGGAGAACAGTTCGCGGTGCATGTAGCGCGTGCGCCCAGGCACGTTTTCTCTAAGTTCAAACACGTGCTCAGTCCGCAGCCCAGGAATAGTAGAGACCCAGCGCATCATATAGGGCGGACGCAGCATCGTTATCACAGGCTGAAACTCGGTTTCTTCGTCGCCTTCTATCCGCTGCATTGCGAGGAAAATTTCGTTGCCCCTAGCAAGACGCAATCCTGGATCGCAGTCGTATAAGAAGGTGTTCCAAAATCGCCACTGATCTTTGCGTACGAGCACGTCCCATACGACGCTTTGCGGAGCGTTGATGTCAATTTCGGCGTAGAGAGAAGGCATTTGAGCAAAGGTAAAGAGTGGACGATGAGAACGGCGAACTGATTAGCAGGATAAACGATGGACAGCGCTCTTGTAGCTAGCTTTGATGCATTCTCAGCTTACCCGGTACAAGCCGATCAAAAAGAGATACGCTTTTAGTCATCATTCATCACTTTTACTTCATCTATTAAGCCATGGTCAGTTTGACGCCAAATCCTAGCTATAGCGTAACGCTCCGTATTAAGCTCCCAAACAGGGTAAGTCGGCTGGCGGCAGTGCTGGAGGCGATCGCCCGCTCAGGCGGCAACCTTGGCAATATTGATGTCGTCGAAAAAAGCCGTGACTTCATCGTGCGCGAAATTTCGGTAGATGCTGCAAGTACGGAGTCAGCAGAAAGTATTGAAGCGGCAGTGCGATCGCTCGATGAAATAGAAGTCCTCGCCGTCTACGACCGTACCTTCGCCCTACACAGAGGCGGCAAGCTCCGCGTAGAAGCCAAAATCCCCTTGCGTGAGCAAGACGACCTGGCCATGGCCTACACCCCAGGCGTCGGGCGGGTCTGTGTGGAAATTGCTAAACACCCTGAAACCGTTTACGACTACACCATCAAAGGCAATACAGTCGCGATTATTAGCGATGGCAGCGCAGTGCTGGGGCTAGGAAACTTAGGTGCAGAAGCTTCCATGCCAGTGATGGAAGGTAAGGCAATGCTGTTCAAGGAATTTGCAGGGTTGGATGCTTTTCCTATCTGCCTGGACACGCAGGACACCGAAGAAATTATCGAGACGGTGAAGCGGATTGCGCCTGTATTTGGCGCGGTAAATCTAGAAGACATCAGTGCGCCACGCTGCTTTGAAATTGAAAAGCGGCTACAAGAAGCGCTAGATATCCCGATTTTTCACGATGACCAGCACGGGACGGCGATTGTGAGCTTGGCAGCGCTAATGAACTCGCTGAAAGTCGTCGGGAAGAAAATTGAGGACATTCGCCTGGTGATTAATGGTGCAGGCGCGGCGGGGCTGTCGATGGGCCGGCTGTTTAAGAAGGCGGGCTTGCAGCAGCTGGTGATTTGTGATTCTAAGGGGATTATTGGGAGTGATCGCACCGACCTCACCGACGCCAAGAAAGAATTTGCCGTAGCTCAGTCCGGCACCCTCGCCGATGCGATGAAAGGTACAGATGTCTTCATGGGTGTCAGCGCACCGGGCGTCGTCAGCGTAGACATGGTGAAATCTATGGCCGACCAGCCTATCGTCTTTGCCATGGCAAACCCCGTACCCGAAATTCAGCCGGAGCTGTTGAAAGACATCGTGGCGGTAATGGCCACAGGTCGCAGCGACTACCCAAACCAAATTAATAATGTGCTTGCGTTTCCCGGCGTGATTCGTGGCGCGGTAGATTGCCGGGCGCAGGCGATTACGACTGAGATGTTTTTGGCGGCGGGAACTGCGATCGCCTCTCTCATCTCCGATCCTGACCTCACGCCAAACAACATCATGCCTTCCGTCTTCGACCCTCGCGTCGCTCCTGCTGTTGCCGCCGCTGTCAAAGAAGTCGCCCGCAACGCAGGCATTGCGAGAAAATAGCCGAAAAAGCAGTTTGTAACTCAGGGTAGATTCTCGCTATCTACCTATTGACATAGACTGTCAACAGTAATTAACAAAGGAATCAACATGCTAAACGAAGCTGCTAAGAAAACTATGCTCCGCAAAATCCCTCACGGGCTATACATCTGCGGCGTAAAAGATGGCGACGATGTCAACGGCTTCACCGCTAGCTGGGTGATGCAAGGCTCTTTTGAACCCCCATTGGTCATCACCTGCATCAAGTCGGACTCTAGCTCTCACGCAATGGTGAAGTCCAGCGAAGTCTTTGCGCTCAGCATCTTGGAAGAAGGACAAAAGGCGATCGCTCAAAACTTCTTTAAGCCCGTTCGCCGAGCAGGCAACAAATTTGAAGATATCGAATTCTACCCTGGCGAAGAAACAGGCTGTCCTATTATCCAAGACTCTCTTGGCTACGTAGAATGTCGCGTGGTTGGCAGCGTAGAGAAGGGCGATCACACCGTATTTGTTGGTGAAGTTGTCGGCGCAGGTGAGCACCGCGAGGGTAAGCCTCTTCTCCTCGAAGATACTGGTTGGAACTACGGCGGCTAGTTTTAATTTGGAAAGACATAGACTAGAAGTTAGTGCAGTGTCAAGACTAAGAATTAGGGTAAGAGATTTCTGAATGCTTATACGATAGTGCTTTTGAGATAGGCCTATTCTAAAATCAAGCGTTGGCGCTGCACTATCTGAGTCTTTGATAGTTGGATCAAAGTCAACCTCAAACTAGTCTTGCTAGAGCTCACTTCTATGTCTTGGAAATATTCGCTTATAGCAATCACGTATACACTGATACAGAACGCCTTTCTTCTCCAGTTCGTTCAAACAAATAGGCAAATAGGCACAAACGTAAATACATAGATATCTCTATCTCGCTTTGGTGTGACCCTAAGCACTCTACCTAGTCTCTGAACCAGAACATCTGCTCCTAGCGACAGATCGTAATTCACAACAATGTTGGCATCTTGCAAATTAACCCCAATCCCATCTGCATCAGTGCGGACTAGAATGTCGACCTTCGCTTCATCGCTAGATAAGCTATGCGATAGAGGTGAAAACGCTTCAAGAATCTCACCACGTCGAGCTGAGGACTTCAGCTTGTAGCTCTCAGACACGGTACAGACAACCTTACACGACCTAAGACGATTTCGCAGAACCTTCGTCCTATGCATTTAAGTAAGACCAGCGGCGAACTCAGCAATCCACTGATTCTTCTAGCAAATCGAAGTAAATAAAATGCGTCTCAATCATAGTGGGAATGTATCGGCGCTTCCCTCCATATTCGACATACGGATGACCTTCTTCTATATCTCCTCGATTGCGAGCTATCTCAATTACGTGTGGATAGCTAAATACTGCCACAGGCGGCATCTTACTGAATGTTCTGTGTGGCTCCGTCTGCCAAGTATCTTTTTCTAAAAGGTTGTTGGGGTTATTGTGTGGCAACAGGCTGAGAAGGCTATTTAGATTCTGTCTGCTGGTGCAATATGCACTGCCTGTGAGTAGTAAAACTCGCATCCCTTTGCGTGTTACACCCTAACAAGTAGAAGTGTTCAGACAGATCAGTACATTAAAACTCAGAAGGATTATTAAGTGCTTCCTAAGTCCTATTTCTATACTTCCCATACATGATCTTGATAATCAAAGCGGGTGGGGGGAATCGAACCCCCATCATCAGATTGGAAATCTGAGGTTTTACCACTAAACTACACCCGCAAAGGTTGCTTTGTATTAGCTTAGAAAGAATATCATGGTTTTGTGCTGCCTGGATAAGTAAGAACGCTTAAAGCACACCGATTAATTCACGCCAGATTCGACGATGTCAATGGTAAGGAGCAGGTCGCTGTTAGCAACTGGGCTACCCTCTTGAGTTGCAGGAGCGAATTGAAACCCAGCTGAGACAATTAAGCAGCTGATGGCTTTTTCCTGTTCGCTCATGTCGTAGGGCTCTATGCTGCCGGTCCAAGGCAATGCGGATCGTAAAGTGCCCCCAGGACTCACTTCAACGCGGTAGGTAACCTTTGAGGGCTGTGGAAACTCTACTCTATCGCAGCTCGTGCTTTTAGCATCTAGCACTATTGCACTGACTGCCTCTATAGGTGTTGCTGGTGTATCGGCTAAGTCTATTGTCCGTAAGTTTTCTGGTACGTAGCTATATTTATCTAGCTTGAGATAGGCGACCTGATTGTGATCGCTCTCCTCGCTCGCTTCATCAGGAGAAGGCAACGTAGGCCCACCCATAGGCAAAGTAGAGGGTCCTGTCTCATCCGCTTCTCCGGCGTCCGCGTCAGACCCACCGTCGCTAGAGGTCTCTGAGCCTAGTGAGTCTGCGTTGGGCGTTTCCGATTGGTCCTCGTTTCGCTCAGCAGGTGTTTCGTTATTTTGAGGCGTATCTTCTGCCTGTGGCGGTAGCGTTTGGGCTATGGGAGATAGGCTAGAGGGTGACGTGCGAACGCTGTTCGAGGAGGAAGGGACTGTCGGTTTGAATGTTTGAACGCTAGGAGGTTCAGAAGCCGGGCCGGTTTCAGCTTGAGGCGCAGCTTCTGAAGAGGCAGCTGCGGGCTCGGGCGACTGCGCTTCAGGTTCCGCAAAGCCCATGGTTGAATCTACTTCAATGAGTTCGATTGGAATAGCAGCCGCAGTACCTCTCCCTGCGGACTGCATCATATTCAGTACGTAGGGGAGCGATAGGCCAAGAACACCGATATGAGTGAGTAGGGCAAGTCCGCCCAGTGCAGGCCATAGGCCTTTGGGTTCTTGATGATGCCAGGTTTTTAAAGGAGAAATCATTCGGCAGCGAAGCGCATTCGGAGAATACAGCTGAATCGCTAACAACCTAACTCTTTATCAGCGTGTGCGACAATCTCTCTCTTACAGCCTCGTTTTCACACCAAAGGTTAAAACAGTCTCGTCAATTCCTTTCAGCTGAAGCGGATCGAACTTAACGATCTCCTGCTCATCTAAATAGTCAGCTACAGCGGCAGAGACCAAGATTGTCTCTGCGGTGGCCGCTTCTTGAATTCGCGCGGCGATGTTCACGCTGGGACCAATCGCGGTGTAGTCTGACCTTTCGGCGCTGCCGAACATGCCGACAACGGCGGTGCCCTGGTGAATGCCACAGCGGAACTGCACGGGGCCGATGCCCTGTTCTGCCCAGCGCTGGTTGAGGCCGTCGAGGTCTTTATACATTTGACGGGCGGCTGCGATCGCCCTTTTCACCTGCTCATTTGGGCTCATTTCCTCCGGTGCGCCAAACAGCGCCAGCACCGCATCGCCCATAAATTTGTCGACCGTTCCACCATTGTTGAAAATAGCGTGGGTCATTGTTTCTAGATACTCATTCAGTAGCTCAGCGACTCTTCGACTGCGTAAGGTATTACTCAGCTGGGTAAAGCCTACAATATCGCTAAATAAGATAGTGACCAAGCGAGGCTCGGGCCGCAAGTCTAGCTGTAAGTCGCCTTCGTTCGCTTTTTTCACCAAAGACGGTGGCAAGAATCGCTGTAGGACAGACTCTGTTAGATACTGGTTTAGCTCTGCAACCTTGCGCTCGTTTGACTTCAGTGCTAGCAAGTTGCGCACTTCGGCCAGCAGCTCTCTGTCGTTGAAAGGTTTAGAGAGATAGGCATCGGCTCCTTGCTCCATTCCCTCCAGTCGGGTTTCATCGTCGACTTTTGCTGTGAGTAAAATGATGGGTGTGCCTTGGATGTCTGGGTTTTTACGAATGCGCTCAATCATTTCGAGCCCATTTACACCAGGCATCATTAAGTCTGTGATGATTATGTCTGGCCTGTGGGCCGTGGCTGACTCTAACCCAGCTGCGCCCTGCTCGGCAGTGCTGACCTGATAGCCCTTGCGCTGCAATACGCTCGATACGTAGGCTCGCAAATCAGGGTTATCGTCAACGACCAGGATATGAGAGCCCTCAAACGACGCGCGCGCTGTTTGGCTACCTTCTGCTTCGGGGGGTAGGGCAATGGTTTTATCAGCGGTGGCCGACGCCATTTCAATGTCGGAAAGTTCTACGGCTGCTCTGCCCTTTGCGGTAGAGATCGCCTGCTCTACAACCTGCTCTGCTGGTAGGTGACCTGATCCTAACGGTAAGTTGATGGTGAAAGTTGTGCCCTGGCCGTATTCAGACTCCACAGAGACATCGCCACCGTGCAGATGCGAAAGCTCTTGAACCAGAGACAGGCCCAGACCAGTTCCTTCGTAGTGCCGATTGGCGGAGCCGTCTGCCTGGCGGAACCGTTCAAAGAGGTGAGGAATTTGGTCGGCGCGAATGCCGATGCCTTCGTCCTGTACTTGTAGCTTAGCTTTGCCGTTGCGCTCTTTGAGCCTCACTGTGATCGATTTACCCGCTGGGGTAAATTTCATTGCGTTGGAGAGCAGGTTGTATAGAACCTTGTCAAATTTCTCCATGTCTAGATAAACAGGTGAACAGGTGTCAATGTCTGTATTGAGTGAGATTTGCTTACGATCGCAGTAGCTTTTGAAGGCGGCGACAACATCGGCAGTAAACTCGGCCAGGTCGCAGGGGCGAAACGTCGGCTTCATCTTGCCTTCGTCCAGCTTTTGTATATCTAGCAGCTGATTGACCAGTCGCAACAGTCGCCGTGAGTTGCGTAGGGCAATGGTTGACTGCTCTGCGTCTAGGCCTTCACCGCGCTCTACGGCTGATTCCAATGGGCCAATCGTTAGCGTCAGCGGCGTACGAAATTCGTGAGAGATGTTTTGAAAGAAAGCGTTCTTTTGCTGATCTAGCTCTAGAAGCTGTTCGGCCTGGTGACGGCTCTTTTGGTAGAGATTGGCCTGCTGGACTGCGATCGCTGCCTGATTTGCCACGGCTACCGCTAGGCTTTCTTCGTCCGGCTGCCAGCTGCGATCGCGCGATACCTGCCGCAATATAATGCAGCCTGTAATTTTAGCGTCTGCCAATAGCGGCAGAGCTATCAGCGCCCGCGTGCCAAACTGTTGATCAGACTTCAAGCCTTCGCTCTTAGGACTATCTGAGCTGATAACGACCGGCTGTCGAGTGCTGAGCAGTTCAGAAAGAACGACATCTTGGGAAATTGAAACGCTAGGCTGTGGCAGCGTGGGCGAGGTTTCAACGTTCATATCGTAGCGACCGACACACTGAGACTGGTCGTCTTGCCAAAGTGAGAGCGTACAGGTATCCGCGTAGAGCGCCTGTCCGAGCTTTTCAGTGATGGCCGCAAAAATTTCGCTAGGGTCCAAGCTGGCGTGCAGAGCCTGAGTAATCGTATTGATCAGAACTTCACGCTGCGCTAAAGACTGAACTCGCTCGTAGGTCCAGGTTTGCGACAGCGCTAAAGCAGCCTGATCAGCTAGCGTTGTTAGCAGTTTGACCTCGCTCTCTTCCCACGGCTTTTGGTGAGAACATTTGTGTAAAGCGAGTATTGCCAACACGTCCTGCTTACAGGTAAGCGGAATGAGCAAACTGGTGTGAATATCTAGCGACTCGTAGGCCGCTGCGCTAGCTTCATCTGGTGCGGCGGCAACGACGTCTTCTGTGGTTTCTAGCTGCTGGGTCAAGATCGTTTTCCAGACCGTTTCTTCTAGCTGAGCCAGTGTCTGCGGCGTTAGCGTACGGCCAGGCTGATCTAGCAGCTGTTCTTCTGGAACGGCAGTGCCTACATAGTAGAACATGGGCGAATTGAGGTCGACGTCGGTTAGCGGCCTGACGATGCCATAGTCTAGTTCAAATGCCTCACCGAGCGTTTCAACAATGACTTTGAGCATGTCCTGCGAGGACTGCGCGCTGCGAATGGTATTTGTAATGGCGTTGAGCAGCGTTTCCTGGCGAACGACTCGGTTTAGCTCTTGGGTGCGCGCTTGCAAAACGCTGTGTGTATCAACCGCCTGGCCGACTACTGTGCGCAGGTCTTCTTCCTCCCAGGGCTTGGTGACATATTTGAATACCTTACCTTCGTTGATTGCTTCTACCAGGTCTTCTACGTCGGTGTAGCCCGTCAGCATGATCCGAATAGAATTGGGGTAGCGGTCGGCAGTCAGGCGCAGTAGCTCTGTGCCGCTCATGCCTGGCATCCGCTGGTCAGAGATAATGACCGCAATATCGCTTTGATCGGCAAGCATCTCCAAAGCATCCTGGCCACTGTTGGCCTTAATGACTTTAAAATCTCGATAGAATGTTCGGTAGAGCAAGTCCAAATTATCGGGCTCGTCGTCCACTACTAAGATTTTGTGCTTAGATGCTTTTTTCCGTCGATTACGCTCTCTAACTGCCATGCATCAATTTCTCATCTAGGCCACTGGACGTCTCGACGCGCTATTTTGGGGAACCCGATGCGACCCCGGCTCAACTATGCCTGAGAGCACCTTGAGAGTACTGAGGCCACTGCAACGTCCTACATAAAGTTCCCACCCTCTTTCGAGTTTTTACTATGTCATCGGCTAATGCTGAGCGGGTCGTGTCTCTTCCCTATCAATGGCAACCTTTCCGCATTCGCTCGGCCCAGCGCAACGACCTGCCGCAGATTGTGGCAGTGCTGCTCGCGAGCTTTTACCCTCAGGCCAAAGCAACTCAGTGGCTGTACTGGCTGATGCGTATCGGTATTCAAGAAGACATCAAAACCCGGCTGAAAACGCCTGCAAATCAATACGCTTGCCTGGTTGCGATCGCGCTTGATGCCGACACTGCTCAATCTACTAGTGACGTTGCTGGCACTGCCGAGATCTCTCAGCGGCCCTGCGAGACGTGGCGATTTTTTCCACCCAAGCGAGCCTATCTATCCAACTTGGCGGTCGCCCCTGCTTACCGTCGTCGGGGCGCGGCCAATCAGCTGATAGAGACCTGTGAATCTATCGCACTGAGCTGGGGCTACCACCGCATTTATCTACACGTGATGGCCGACAATTCGGCGGCTCAGGCGCTCTATCACCAGGCGGGCTATCGGCCGTGCGAAGTCAGCAATCCAATTTTGTCTGGGCTAGGGCTCAGACCAGAGCGGCTACTCCTCTCCAAACAGCTTCACTAGCGCTAGTAGAATTCACTGAACTTACGTTGGCATCAGTTGACTTTTTACGTAGATTTATTTACGAAGACTAGAATCTACGCGGCTATGCTTTGTGTAATATGCGTAAAGTACTGCCGGATGGGGCATAAAGAATGAATAAAAAGTACTTGTTCTTTTACTTTTATCCGAGGATTCGTATCACATTGATAGAGTCACTCACTAATATTGCCTGGCTGCGGCTAAGCGAATCTTCCAGACTATGGACTTGCCTCCACCCTTTCCGTCTTATTTGGTTCCAACGGCTGATGCACTAGCTGGCTCGAATGCTAACTTTAAGGCGACTCGTCTTAATATCACTGACGTAGCAAGCCAACCTGATCTACAAAGCACTTACCCCGAAGTGAACAGGGGTGAGCGTAAATGTATCTTGACTTGTGAGGCATCAAAGGCCTCTGATACTATCGTCTCTCGTCAGGTTATTTCTCCCCGATCAAGTACTCTGAGTGAACAGTCGATGAATGTGGCACTCCCGCTCGACCCAACTAGCACTCAGAAGGCACCTACAAAATCAGGCAACTGGCAGTTCTTTGGCGCATCTGTGAATCAAGACTTACAAACTGAAAATCAAGCTGACGATGTGGTGGAAAAGATAGACAGCGGTCAGCTATGGGTCGTCAACAGCCGTCGGCGCAACGGACTCATTGTGGTGCGTGAGTTCCACGCGGAGTTTGCTGGCCCTGGTGCGGCAGTTGGCGGCGACCTGGATGAAGACGTCGTTAAGCTTATCCCTATTGGCAATCTTTCACTGCTAGAGCCTGATTCACACGAAGCGCATCAGAACGCGATCAAGATTCGCCTTCAGTGGATTCGCCTTACCCAAAACTTCACCGATCAGCCCAAGCCAAACGACCGGGCGAGAATGATTTTAGAGCAGTTCAAGACCTACTTCGACCAGGCTACGGTGGACTTAGTCCCGGACGAAGCTTTTGCGATGCTAGTTGGCGTATTACCGCAGACTATTCGCCGTGTCCGCTCTGGGTTTGTTTGGTGACATTCGGCTACGCTTTAGCCACCGTCCGGATAGCTACATCTCTTCAAGAACAGCTTGTAGATTTGCCAGCGTTCGCTGATTCTCCTCTGCGGTCCCAACGCTAATCCTCAAGCCACCGCCCGTATGCCGAATCAGGGTGCCTTTAGCCTTTAGCTGCTGAAAAACTTTAGCGAGGCCGTCTTCTTGCGCTGAAGCTTCTAGCGCTGCAAGACCGTGATCGCTTAGCCTTGCGTACAAAAAATTACCGTCGCTAGGCCACACCCGCAGGCAAGTATTCTTCATCAGTGCGTGAAGCAGCCTGTGACGTTCAGCAAGGATGTCGGGAATCTGTGCCAGCAGCTGATCGCTGTGGGCAAGCGCCGTCTGCGCCGCTGTCTGAGAAAAGCTAGGAAGGTTGTAAGGCAGCCTGAGCTTCTCAAACGCTGCGATGATATCTCGATGACCGATGCCGTATCCCACGCGATGTGCGGCAAGGCGAAAGGCTTTGGAGAAAGTGCGTAAAATCAGCCAGTTGGGACGGCTGAGCGCTTCTGGAAGGGTGGTGTGCTCACTAAATTCAAAATAAGCTTCGTCAACTACTACTAGGATGTCTTCTGGCAGCTGCTTGAGCCAATCTAGCTCTAGCTGAGTAAGCGCGTTTCCTGTGGGTGAGTTAGGATGCACCATAAACACCACTCGAATCGGCGGCGTTTTGTCTGTGTGGGCGGCTGTCTCGAGCGCTTCACTAGCAGCTCCAAGATCCACCTCAAAATTGTCTTTGCGACTAATGGTGTAAACAGGAATGCCCAGCGTTTGTGCGAGTATGCTGTACATCGAGAAGGTGGGCGTGGCGACTAGGACAGATCCGTTGTTGCCCAGGCAAGTGGCCATGAGAATAGAGCGGATGAGTTCGTCTGAGCCGTTGCCGAGGGTGATGTTCTCTCGTGCGATGGTGTTAGGCGAAATGTTGCTAGAGCGAATGGCGTAGCTGAGGACGGCTTGTTTTAGGGCGAAGTGGCTGCCGTCTGGGTAGCGGTTGGCGGCGATCGCATTCATATACTTCTCCGCCAGCTTCTCTTTGAGCGCTTCCGGCAAATCCACCGGGCTTTCGTTCGTATCGAGCGGATCTAGTACCGGTTGCTTTGCATCGCTAGCCGCAGGGTGAGGTGCCTTGTACGCTGTAAACTGAGCCAAGTCGGCACGCAAAAAAGCCATGTATAAAACGTGTAAAAGAGAAAGTTTGAACCAGCGTGATCGCATAGGAATCACGCATCGTGGCGGTAGGCCGTGGGTCTGTGTGCATTTTACAGTAGCCGTCAGGTATTATGGCATCCGTCCCTACCGACTTAGCCCATTTAATCCTCAGATGCTATGACAGAGTCCATTCGCATTACGTTACTGCCCGGCGACGGTATCGGCCCAGAAATTATGACGGTGGCTGTAGCAGTGCTCAAGCAGGTCGCTCAGCAGCAAAATCTGAGCTTTGACTTTACTGAGGCGCTGATTGGCGGTGCGGCTATTGATGCGACGGGCTCGCCGCTGCCAGAAGAAACGCTAAAGGCCTGTCGGGAGAGCGACGCGGTTCTTTTAGCGTCAATTGGCGGCTACAAGTGGGACAGCCTGCCTAGAGCGCAGCGACCAGAAACCGGACTGCTAGGACTGCGGTCTGGCTTGGGCCTTTTTGCCAACCTGCGACCCGCAACGATTTTGCCTCAGCTGCTCAGCGCATCTTCGCTAAAGCCGGAGGTGGTAGAAGGCGTCGATATCATGGTGGTGCGTGAGCTTACAGGCGGCATCTACTTCGGCGAGCCCAAGGGTATCTTTGAAACGGAAGATGGACAGCAGCGCGGGGTGAGCACGATGGCTTATAGCAGCAGTGAGATTGATCGCATTGGGCGAGTTGCGTTTGAGGCAGCGCGCAAAAGGCAGGGAAGGCTATGCTCTGTTGATAAGGCGAATGTGCTGGAAGTGTCTCAGCTGTGGCGTGATCGCATCACAGCCCTTAGCGCTGACTACAGCGACGTAGAACTTTCTCACCTATATGTAGACAACGCCGCTATGCAGCTAGTGCGTGCGCCAAAACAGTTTGACACGATGGTTACTGGCAACTTGTTTGGCGATATTCTTTCTGACGCCGCCGCCATGCTGACTGGCAGTATCGGTATGTTGCCTTCTGCTAGCCTCGGTGAGAGCGGCCCAGGCGTCTTCGAGCCCGTTCACGGTTCAGCGCCTGACATCGCTGGACAAGATAAGGCAAACCCCCTGGCTCAAGTGCTCAGCGTGGCCATGATGCTCCGCTACGGGCTCAACCAACCTGCCGCTGCCGACCAAATAGAGCAAGCGGTACTCACCGTACTAGACCAGGGCTATCGCACTGGCGATATCATGTCGGAAGGGATGAAAGCTGTGGGCTGCAAAGCGATGGGCGAAGCGCTAAAAGCTGCGCTAGCGGACTAGTACAGCTTAATACAGCCACTCGAATCGAAGCAGCATAAACGCAGTTTGAGCGTTGCGATAAGAATGCAATATAGTACAAAAAACTAAGACAGCAGGCGCTCCGTATATATCGTATTAACTTAATGGCGCTTAGCTGATACAGTGACCGCTAACACAGCTATCGCTGATACATTTGTCAAGATATATCTAGTAATACGTTCTAGACCAGTACAGTCACACAAGCAAGTCACATAAGAAGGACTTAGAGGAATGCGCACACTAACTATGGCACCTGAAGCGTCGTCAACTGCGGCCAGACGTTTGGCCTTTGGAGATGATTCGGTTCTCCTAAATCCAGAGCTAATCAAAGCCGCTCGGCATATTTACCGCATTTTCTACGAAGTGCATCCTGAAGTGGTTCAGCGCCCTATCGGTGTCGCTATTGGCCGGATGAACCGTCGCGGTAAGCTGGTATTTGGCGACAAGCCGGTGCTGCTGCCACAGGAATGCTTTGTACCCTTTAGTCAGATCGAGCCAGCAGTTGGGTTAGAGAATGCTAACCCATACGCCTGAAATTGACGCAAGCTCCCTATGGATGACGATATAACCTGATGACGATATAACCAATCGTCGTTGATGGGTTTTTGCACTCTGAGAACCAGCAAGAGGGAACAATAGCGCTGGCTCTCTACCTATCGCGCTGCGCCTGTGGATACTTTTGCTCCTCTCTCTATTGTCTTTATCTTCGGTGCGGCAGTCGGGAGTTTTTTGAATGTGGTGGTGTATCGGCTACCCGCAGGGCTTTCTGTACTACATCCGCCGTCTCGCTGTCCAAAGTGTGCGAAAAGGTTAAAGCCTTATGACAACGTGCCAGTGTTTGGCTGGATGTGGCTGCTGGGACGCTGTCGAAACTGTAAGCTGCCGATTGCTGTTCGCTATCCAATGGTGGAGTTTTCGACGGGCGCTTTGTTCGTAGCCGTGTTTTTAATGTTTGGCGTTACCTGGCAGACGCCGGGCTACTGGCTTTTCGTATGCTGGCTACTGTCTTTAGCGCTGATTGATCTAGATACGATGACGCTGCCAAATAGCTTGACGTCGTCGGGCTTGGTTCTAGGCTGGGCCTTTCAAGGGTGGATAAGTTACCTGAAGGAGCCTACGCTGGGCCATATGGGTAGCGGTGTGATATCAGCAGTGATTGCGAGCGTTTTAGGTCTTTGGCTATTCGATTTTGTGAGCGTTGCGGGAAGCCGGGCTTTTGGTCAGGCGGCAATGGGAGGCGGTGACGCCAAGCTAGCAGCGATGATGGCGGCTTGGCTAGGCTGGCCTTCGCTGCTGCTGACGACGTTTTTGGCAGCGGCGATGGGCGCGGTGGTCGGTAGTAGTGCGCTGGCACTGGGGATGTTGGGGCCTAAGCAGCACATTCCTTTTGGTCCGTATTTGGCGTTGGGCGCACTGTTTACGCTCTTTTACGGGACGTGGATAATTACGACGTATCAGGAGATATTCTTCCCAGCAGGGTGGTAATTTTACTGTGCTGTTCAAGATTCTCTTACTTGAAAATCTCAGCTAAGGCGGTTAACCCAGTAGGATAAAGTAAGTAATTTGCCTTGCGAAGATCTTGTCTTGAGGCAAACCTCAGCAAAATCCCAGCAAAATCAATGAGCGGAAAAATGTCACTGTTCGACTGGTTCGCCAACCGTAAGAAAACTGGACTTATTAGCCAAGACCGGCACGAGCGAGAGATTGCCGATGGGCTTTGGACGAAGTGTGAGCGCTGCGATGTACTGACCTATACCAAAGACTTAAAGGCTAACAAGCAGGTCTGCCCCGACTGCGGCCATCATCATCGAGTGTTTAGTGTAGAACGTATCGAGCAGCTAATTGACGAAGGGACGTGGAGCCCGATAGACACGCAGGTATCGCCGAAAGATCCGCTACGGTTTCGCGATCGCAAAGCTTACGCTGATCGCATTCGTGACACTCAAGCAAAGACCAAGCTGGTCGACGGTGTCCAAACTGGCTTTGGCGATATGCACGGTGTTCGGGTTGCTTTGGGCGTCATGGATTTTCGCTTTATGGGTGGGAGCATGGGCTCGGTAGTCGGCGAAAAGCTCGCTCGCCTGATTGAGCGGGCCACGGCTGAGCGGCTTCCGGTGATAATTGTGTGCGCTTCAGGCGGCGCGCGTATGCAAGAAGGCATGCTTAGCCTAATGCAAATGGCCAAAATATCGGCGGCGTTAGAGCGTCATCGTTCGGCTCGGCTGCTATATATGCCGGTTTTGACGCACCCGACGACGGGCGGCGTGACTGCGAGCTTTGCTATGCTGGGCGATATTATTCTGGCGGAACCCGAGGCCACGATTGGCTTCGCCGGTCGACGCGTGGTAGAGCAAACCGTCCGCGAAAAGCTGCCAGAAGACTTTCAAACCGCTGAGTATCTGCTGCACCACGGCTTTGTCGATAAAATTGTGCCAAGAACAGAACTCAAGCAGATACTTGCGCAGCTGATTCGACTGCACCAGCCGGTGACTGCAAAAGTGCCGGTGGCGGTGAAGACGATGGAAGTGGTGCTAGAAGGCGCAGACTAGCTGAGAGCTGTCGTTACAAACCGTTACGTTTTTTCACAATCTCTTCTTTGTGCTTCCCCCTAATAGCCCTATTCGTGGCATGATAAAAGCGTATTTTGATTCAGTACTCTTGAATCATTGCTGTGTTGAATGGCTGGAAAGTGAGCATAAATATGAGAAATATCCTTAAAAGATGCACTTGGCTGGTAGCAGCTGTCATCTTCGTAGCGGTTGGGCTATTGGGCGGTCCTTTTGTTGAAAGCGCGATCGCTGCTAACTTAGACGCTGCGGTCCGTACCATTCCTCTCAATGAGGCCGGTGATACGGTTACCCTCTCGGTGGAAGAATTCACCCGAGGTCAGCGTAAGTTCAACAATGCCTGTGCGATTTGTCACCTAGGCGGTATCACCAAAACCAATCCTAACGTGGGCCTAGATACTGAATCTCTTGCCGGTGCCTTCCCCGACCGGAACAACCTGGAAGGACTGGTAGATTACCTTCATAATCCTACGACTTACGATGGATTGATAGAAATTTCGGAACTGCACCCTAGTACTCAAAGTAAGGACATCTACCCCAAGATGCGCACTCTGACTGAGGATGATCTCAGAGCGATTTCGGGTCATATTCTCCTTATGCCTAAAATTCGTGGCGACCAGTGGGGCGCAGGTAAGACGAAGTCTTTGTAGAAGCTAAGCAGAAGCTGAAGGCCTTGATTGAAGGCACGAAATCCAGCTAAAAGATCTAAACTTTAAGCGTAGGAAGAACATCTTCCTACGCTTTTTGTTGGGAGTTGCGACTTTGGTGAGACGCGTATGTGTTGTAGCCTTTACTCCAACTAGAAATCCTTTACGACTGTCCCAATTTCTATGATCAACCGAAGAACGCTGCTATTAGGAACAGCTAGCCTAGCAGCTGGCAGTGTTCTATCAGGCTGTAACCGCTCTCCCGCGACAAATCCGCTTGATATAACGCTGTTGGACGGGGCTATTCCACCTGAAGTGCTCAAACAGTTTCACCGCAAGACCTCTTCATCCGTTCGGTTTTATCCGGCCGCTCAGCCCCAGACAATATTTCAAGATTTACAGCGCTGGAAGCAAGCGCCGGAGCAGCTAGTCAAAGATAATCGCCTCCTGTTTTGGCAAGAAAAAAAACGGCTTCCTACGGCACACGGTTTGGTGAGTCTGGGTGACTATTGGCTCAGAAGTGCGATCGCTCAAAATCTCATAGCCCCCCTGTCCTTACCAGAAGAATTACTCACGCCCTTATCCGATAGGTGGCAGCAGTTCTTCAACCGCGACAGTCAAGGACAAATCGCGGCGTCTGACCAGTCAAATCTGTGGGCAGCGCCTTACAGAGTTCAGAGCCTAGTGATTGTGTATCGCCATAGCCAAACGCAGCGGCTGACAGACCAAGCGGGTCAGCCATTTCAAGCCTGGCGCGATCTGCTCAACCCTGCGCTGCGAGGGCGCATTGCCCTGCCAGATCATCCAAACCTGGGCATCGGTCTGCTGCAAAAGATGCAGACTGGCAGCTTTAACACCAGCTTCGATAGCCTGGCCAGCAGAAATGTGTCTACCGCCCAGCTAGTGACGCAGCTAAGCGAGCAGCTTGCCGTTCCCTTCGCTGAGCTAAACGAGCAGGTGAAAACTTACGATGCCCAAACGGCACTCAAGGCGCTGGTAAATGAGGACTTACAGGCCGTGGTTGCCTGGTCTGGTGATGTGGTAACAGCGCTACAGCGATATCGCGACCTGAGAGCCGTCATTCCTGAAGAAGGCTCTCTGCTGTCGGCAGATGCCTGGGTTCGCCCGCGAGGCGCTGAACCCAACGGCGCAGCGATGAGCGAAGCGGCGCAGCGATGGATTTCGTTCTGTTGGGAGGAGGGAGCAGCGACACAAATATCTATCGCCGGAAGAGGACTATCTCCTATCTTTTTGAATGAGGATACGCTCAGCGACTCGTCTAAGTTGCCCAGTGCTCTAGCAAGTACGTTTCAAAACAGTTGGCTATCGCCAACGGCCCTACAAAAAAGTGAGCCGCTTCTGCCCTTACCCAACGCTATGCAGGCAGCCTACTTCGAGCTATGGAAACAGCTGAGAAGTGCCTAGCAAGGACAGAGCGCACTTTCTCTCCTGCTCCCGGTAGCCAATCGTCGTAGGCCTGCATTTCCCTTACGGCGAAACAAATGCGCCGCACGCGGGCAGCTGTTCGGCAGTCGGTATGCAGAAATAAGCCCCTCGCAGCCGAATAGACCGACCAACGATGGCGCTCTCTTGCGCCTCCAAGCTAAGAGCGTCTCTGCGATTGGCGGCGTCACCTGTGTGAAAAATGCGCAGCTGATAGCCGTAATTGCGAGCAGCAGTACCAAATTGGATGACAAAGCCGTAGCGCCTGAGGTAGTTCAGCTGCTCCCAGCGAGATTCGTTGACGACAACATCGACATATTTTATGCCGTCGTTAGTGGTGTAGGCCTGCCACTGAGTAACAATCTCGATTGGAAAGGCGAGAGATTCGTAGCGGGCGGCAACCTGGTCGCGAATCCAGGCGAAGCTAGGGCGGCTCAGCTGCGTAGACGACAGCTGAGCATCGTCAGAGTCGAGCGTGCCCTTGCTAGCAGGAAGGAATAGAGGCAGGGCTTCTAGGTTGGCTAGTTGCGCTCTTACGCTAGACAGGGACGCTTGAGGGTGTGGACTTTCGCTTGACTGAGCGGTTTGCGCTGTGAACTGAGCGCTCTTCTCTTGGAGTGGCTGTGCGATCGCATAGCCATTTAGATTAAAGATCGCCTGCACAAATCCACTGCCAACTAAGCAGCCTGCTACGGCAAAACGAAGACAAAGCCTCATGTTAGTATCAATTTTTCTCGATGAATGTGTCCGAGCGCCAGGGTTTGGCCACTGACGCTTTCTAGCATGGTCAACACGCCTCGCGGGCGTAGCAGCGTACCGTCATTGCGACAGCTACCAACATAGCGAACCACACACTGACCGCTGTTAGTCAGCTGCGACTTCACGCTGTTGGGTAGGTCTTCTGAAGCAGCGTCTACTATCTCTAGATCGAAGAGACGCGATCGCAGGTCGACCTCCTTTTTCTTCCCAGACTTCGTCGTCTTCGCATGCATGATCTCCGAAGCTTCAAGTACCTGAGCAACCCAGGTTTTCCAGATCTCAGGCTCTGTGCCTGCTTCAGACTCGGTATTGAGCGCTAAGACGTAGGCAGCCTTATCCAAACTCTTCGTAGAAGATGGTAGCTGCAAGGAAATCTCTTCAGCGCTGTAGACAGTTACATTATCAGGCAGCTGTGCCTGTAGCTGTGCCTTGAACTCAGCCGCATCGACAGCTCTAGTCAGCTCAAAGTCGATCAGCTCTCCGGTACTGGTCATACCCAGCGGTAGGGCATTTGCTGGCGAAATGCGCGGTCCAGGATGGAACCCACCGGTAAAGGCAATAGGCAAAGACGCCCGGCGGACGGCTCTATCCATTAAGCGAGCAAAGTCCAGGTGGCCGATAAGGGCCATGTCGCCTAGTTTCCCAACTTCAATTCGCAGGCGCTGTGCTCGCGTTTGGTTCGGCTCAAAATGGCCAACAAACTGAGGAATCTCCGGTGGAGTAACGACGATGTTGTGGCCAAAGTCTGGACCGCAGATACCGCAGTGAGAGCAGCCTTCAAAGGAGCAATCTGGGACGATCGCCGCTTCGAGCGCCTTCTTGAGATCGTCTTGCAGCCACTGCTTCTCGATGCCTGTGTCGATATGATCCCAGGGAAGCGGCTTTTCTAGAACCGCTGTCATTGCATCGGTCACACCCTGCGCCGCCTGCTCGTCAGTAGCGATGTTTTCATCCAGGCTCCATTCCCCGCTTTCTACCTGACGATACTGCCAGTCAAGCCCGGCATCTGCGATCGCCTGCGTCCACGCTCCAAACGCATTCTCCAGGCTTTCCCACCAGGCGTCCATACCTGCGCCTAGCTCCCAAGCCCTGCGGACGACGGCAGAAAGTCTGCGATCGCCTCTGCCCACAAAGTTCTCCATGGCCGAAATCCGCACGTCGGTAAAGTTGGCCTTCACCCCACGAATTGCATTCAGCTCAGACTTTAAAAGCGCCTGCTTACGTTTGAATTCTTCTGTAGAAACAGAATGCCACTGAAAGGGCGTATGCGGCTTGGGCGTTAGGTTCGAGATAGTAATGTTGAACTTAAGCGCACGGCGGCCTTTGATGAAGCACTCACGACGCAGCCAGCGTACGGTTTCGGCGATGCCTAAAACATCAACGTCTGTCTCACCAGGCAGCCCGATCATAAAGTAGAGCTTTACCCGTTCCCAGCCCTGCTCATAGGCCGTTTTCACTCCGCGCAGCAGCTCCTCATTGGTGAGGCCCTTGTTAATAATGTCGCGCATTCGCTGCGTGCCAGCTTCGGGCGCAAAAGTCAGCCCTGTCTGCCGCAGTCCACCTACAATATGCGCAATATTTTCGTCGAATCGGTCTACTCGCTGGCTGGGCAGTGACAGATTGATATTGTCATCTTTCAGACGGTTCTTAATTTCTAGCCCTACTGCTGGCAGAGCCAAATAGTCTGAGCAGCTTAAAGACAGCAGCGAAAATTCGTTGTAGCCCGTCTCGCGCATCCCCCGCTCAATAGTGTCAATTACCTGCTCAGGCGGCACATCTCTAGCTGGGCGAGTTAGCATACCCGGCTGACAAAACCGGCAGCCGCGAGTACAGCCGCGCCGAATCTCTACCGTGAGCCGGTCGTGCACAGTTTCTACGTAGGGAACAAGGCCGATAGAGTACTCGGGCATAGGAGCTGCAACCCGGCGGAGCACTCTAGCAGGCACATCTTCTCTGTTGGGATGCACCGAGCCACCGGCTGCCATGTCGTAAAATCGGGGCACGTACACGCCCGGCACCTGTGCCAAATCCAGCAGCAGCGCTTCACGACTAAGGCCAGCGGCTTTGCCCTCTTCAATGACAAGGCCAATCTCTGGCAGTAGCTCTTCGCCATCTCCGAGTGCGACAAAGTCGAAAAAGTCAGCGTAGGGCTCGGGATTGGACGTTGCGGTGCCGCCACCTGCAAATATTAAGGGCCAGCTACCTGACTCGGTGTTCCAAGCTTCCTGCGCATCTCGCTCTTTCCAGGTAAGCGGAATCTGAGCGAGTGAGAGCATCTCTAAGATATTAGTGGCCCCTAGCTCATAGCTAAGGCTAAAGCCCAGAATATCGAAATCGGTAAGGTTGCGCCGAGACTCTACCGCGAAAAGCGGCTGGTCACCAGCCTTAAGTTTTTCGGTGAGGTCGGCGGCAGGTAGATAGGCGCGATCGCACAGATGCCGAGGCTGCGCGTTCAAAATGCTGTATAGAATGATGTGCCCCAAATTAGAAGCACCCACCTCATATATCTCTGGATAGGTGAGCACCCAGCGGACCTCGGCAGTTTCCCAGGGCTTGTGCACCGCGCCTCTCTCGTTACCCAGGTAGCGAGCGGGCCGAGAGATATCCGCATTGAGTAAGTCAGCGATTGCAGCAGAGTTGGGACGAGTAGCAGCAAGAGGCACGGCAGTTATCGCAAGAAATAAATTAGGCTTTTACTATAGCTTTTGTCCGATGTGTTGAGACGCTACACGTTGCTTACCGCTGTAAAACTTGAGCTAAAAGTACTGTTCTCAACATCTTTGAATTGTCATCCTCGAACCGTTTCCTAGAGATGCTGTTCACGAAAAAAGCACTGTCTGTTTCTTCTTAAAAGAAATAGGCAGTGCTTTCGCAAGAAGGTTTTTCTAAAGCGCCTTTGCAGGCTTGAGGAGATGCTAGGCAGCGATCGCAGCAGGTGAGCGGTCAACCATCTTAAAGAGACGGTCTAGCTGAGTCATCTCAAAAACGATGCGAATAGAAGGCGGCGCAGAATGAATGCTGAGCTCCTTAAACTGAGGCCGCACCGAATTGAGCACTGACATGAGTGAAACGAGTCCAGCATTGTCCAAAGACTCCACCCGGCTCATGTCAACAACTAGCTCGTCAGCATTTGGATTGCGACTTGCCAGCGCAATCTCTCTCTTCAGATTACAGGCGCTTTCTGCATTGAGAACGCCAGACGGACAGACAATAGTGATAGGAATGTTGAGACTGGTCATATTACGCTTTCCTCAATCGGCTTTTCTGTACTTTCTCTAAATCGGCTGTCGACGCCTTACTTACGTGCTAAGCAGCTAGTAGTTTGGGCGACAATCTTTAAACATGCTTTCTCAAACATGATCTCGCTGTACGACGCTTGTATAAGTAACGTGCAGCTGTAAATGGTGATGCCTCAATCTTTAGACATAAATGCTTTAGACATAATGCAAGAAGATAAAGAAGCAGCTTGCGTTCGTGAGATGGTTAAACACTATCCACCTTGCTCTGAAGAAGCTACATGGCGACGGTAGATTTATCTAAATCTTGACTGTAGATAGGTTTAACTTAAAGTTTTGAGTAAGTATCACTACCTAACTTCAAACTGACTCAACTATTCAGTGTTGCCTGATACATAGCTTTTAACTTTAGTTAAGAGCTGTACACAATACCGTAAGTAGGTAAGCCCCTGCTCGAGCTATATAAGTTTTGCACCCTTGTACCCTGATAAATCCTTATAAAGTTGCCGAGCGACATAGCTAAAACCCTTTGTATAAGCCTCTTTGTGTATGTTCATCTACTACACTACAGCTCAAGACTCAGCTAAACGCACACAGTCTGATCGCTGAGATTGAGCGAACTTTACTGTTAGTAAAGATACAAAAGAACGTTTTTGTTCCTTACCTTTGTCCTCTAAATGTTGATGTGTATCTGCCCTATTTATAGAGTCGTTTGAGGTTTTCTAGATCTTGACGAACAGCCAAAAAGCTTGAACTGAGAGCGTGCCTCTACTCTTCCTCTAATCGGTAGCCTTTATCACTAAATGTTGAGTAAAAATATGCAAACAAAGAGGAACAACTATTCAGGCCAGCGACTTTCTCTCTGTCGTTTAATCAACTGGTTCATTAAACAAGTAGATAAACAGGTTCTCCTAATCTAATTTCGTAAATTTTGCACAGATACTTTGCTGCTGATACTGAACTGTACTGGTGAAACTGTACGGCTAAACTATCGAAACATTACAGGGTTCATCTTCGAAAAGATAGCTCCGTCAGCCACCTCAAATATAGGCACACTCACCGGCCTAAGCAACAGACATTGTACTCCCGCGCGATCGCTATGAGGAGAGCTCGTTCGCCTGGTTGAACTCAAAAATATCGTTATGGGTATGCCAGAAGCTGCGGATAAATTCGTTGAGCTGGCTGCTACTCTTTATCTTCGTTTCTTTGTCTGGTGTGAGCTTCAGCTGTACAAGAAGTGAGAAAAAGTCGAGGTCGTAGGCAATATTAAAAGGTGCCAATGGCCAAATTAGATCAGGACAACCTTCCAAATCGTACATTTCGAGCGATGAGTCTTCAAAAGACTGAGCGGCATGAGCGATCGCCGCTTGACGTGTGGCCCCAGATACATTTTCTGGCAGCTTTTGAACCAAGAGCGTCGGCCTCGCCCAGCACACCTGCCGATTGCTCACAACTTGAATAGCTTCCGCATACAGGCGCGACGGGCCATGCTCTAGGTAGAGAATTTGGGAAGGAACAATGCTCATAAGCTAGCCAGGGGTGTTAAAGAGGCTGTAACAAATAGCGAAAGTACACGCAGCTCACGTTATTTCACAGTTGGCATTATTGAAGTGAGCTATGCTACGTTATTTACTTTGGCTAAGATATATTAAAGTTCGTAAACGTTTGTTTATTCTATCATTCTCCTCTGTTTGTTGAGCTGCGCTTTGTAGGTGTTTATGCTTACTGCTGTAGCTGACGCAGCGATGACGTAGCAGCAAAGCGCAGCTCTGGTATGACTTAGTGAAGACACCTATATCAATCAACACTGTTAGAATGACAGCGTTTCGATGTGTCTTTTTGCCGTATTTCTCAACTGTGCCGATGGCTGAAGTGCCCGTCCACTTTGCTGCGAGCACACCTTTCTCTATCGGTTGTTCCGGCTGAAATATCGGCACAGCTCCATGCAAATATAAGGTAGCGATATCCAAATTAACGCCATGTCTACTTCTATTGGAACCATTGAAAAAACAACGACTTCGACGGTCCGAAAAATAGCCCCTCGGTACCGCGTGCTGTTACACAACGATGACTTCAATGGGATGGAGTACGTCGTTGAATGCTTGATTGAGACCGTACCTGCGCTCACTGCGCCTCAGGCGATTGACATCATGATGCAGGCCCACAGCTCCGGTAAGGGGCTAGTCATTATCTGTGAGCTAGAGCACGCTGAGTTTTACTGCGAATCTCTTTGCAGTAAGGGATTGACTAGCACTATCGAGCCAGACGAGTGAGCGCGCCTGTCCGCTGTGGCCTGACGTCGCGCTCGTGAAGGTGATCGCGGTAGATGCCGCAGTCGTCTGGATACGGCGACAGGATGCCTGGAAAAAGATATTTTCGTTTTTATTTATTCTGGCCGTTGTGTGGTCGCCAGTCGCGCTGTCTGTTTATCTGCCTGGAGGCTGGTTTCACAGATTTGAGATAGCAGAGACTGTGGCACTCGCACTGGTGTATGTTGGCTTTTTGGTCGGACTGCCTCTGTGGGGAAAGCGGATTCACGGTTGGAATAAGCCCTTCGTACGATGTGGGTTACGCCTGGAAGCACAGTTCTTTCAGGACTTGGCAATTGCCCTTTGCATTGGTGTGCTCGGCGTTTTTTCCCTATTTGGGATAGAGACGCTGTTGGGATGGGCTCAGCCTGTCGCACCGACGTTTAAGATTGCTCAAGTTGAAATAGAGGGGCTGCTTATGGCGTTGGCGGTCGGCTTTGCCGAAGAACTGCTGTTTCGCGGCTGGGTGCTCGCTGAGCTAGAAGAAAGCTACACCGCTACAAGTGCGCTGCTGATGAATGCGCTCTTTTTTGCTGCGACGCATTTTATTAAGCCGTGGGATGAGATTGTGCGATCGCTGCCTCAGTTTTTGGGCTTAGCGGTGCTGGGTATGGCATTGGTATGGGCTCGGCGCTCACCAACTGGCGTGGCCGGTCGGCGACTGACTCGACTCGGCTATCCTATGGGGCTACATGCTGGTTTGATATGGGGCTACTACATTGTGAATGTCGGTAAGCTAAGCGAATACACCAGCCAAGTCCCTGAGTGGATTACTGGGATTGATCGCAATCCGCTGTCGGGCCTGCTAGGTGTAACGCTTTTGAGCCTAATTGCGTGGCAGTTTGCGAAGATAGCCAGGCCAAAAACGGCTATGTAGTGCGATGACTATTGCGATGACTATGCAGTGCGAGCATGATCAAACTCTCGCGGCTCAAACTGCGCCTAATACGGCTGCTAGCAGAGCCTGCTGAGCATGCATACGATTTTCAGCTTCGTTCCAAATTCGCGACTGGCTGCCTTCCATAACGGCTGCTGTAATTTCTTCGCCGCGATGCGCCGGAAGGCAGTGAAGCACAATGGCTTTAGAATCTGCGATCGCCATTGCCGACTCATTGATTTGATAGGGCTCAAAAATAGGAATACGCTTTTCGGCTAAGTCCTCTTGCCCCATACTGGCCCATACATCTGTATAAAGTGCGTGGGAACCTTCTACGGCAGCTTTGGCATCGGTTGTGACCATAACTTCGCTCTTCCCTGCGGCTATTTTTTCAGCTTGCTTCAAAATAGCCGGGTCTGGCTCGTAGCCTTCTGGCGTTGCGACACGAACGTTCATCCCAACGAGTGCGCAGCCTAAGATCAGCGAGTGCGCGACGTTATTGCCATCGCCAAGGTAGGTCATGGTGAGTCCTTCTAGCTCGCCAAATTCTTCTTGAACGGTGAGCAGATCAGCCAGGATTTGGCAGGGATGCTCTAAGTCAGTGAGTGCGTTAAGCACAGGCGCTTCGCTGTACTGAGCAAATTCTTCGACTTCGGCCTGCTCAAAGGTGCGAATAGCCAGCACGTCTAGGTAGCGGTCGAGCACGCGGGCGGTATCGGCAGTCGATTCGCCTCTACCGATTTGCGTGAGGTTGGCATTGAGGTCAATGACCTGTCCGCCGAGCTTGTACATAGCGGCTGAAAAGCTAACGCGAGTCCGGGTAGAGGCTTTTTTGAACACAAGGCCCAAGATCTTTTGAGGGCACTGTGGATTGATCTCCCCTGATTTGATCTGAGCGGCTGTTGTCAGCAGATAATCCATTTCCTCTGTGGTGAGGTCGGCTAGGCTCAGAAGATCTCGTCCTTTCAGTGCTGCCATAGGGGTTGGGTAGATGAGTTATGTAGATTAAAACGCTAGCAGAAGTTTTGAGAATAGGGAAGCAGATTGTGAGAGAGATATGGGGGGTGGGGAATGGGGAATTGGGGATGGGGTTTATGATTTGGATGTTGTTGGATATGGGTTGAGTGCTGATGGGAATTTATTCGAGTTTGATTTTTCCTCGGCTGCTAGATGTGTCGATGCAGGGGGAGTCGATGACTGAGTATCGGCGGCAGCTGCTAGGTGGGGTGACGGGCGATGTGCTGGAAATTGGGTTCGGGACGGGGCTGAATTTGCCCTATTACTCAGCAGGTGTGACTTCGCTGACGACGGTTGAGCCGAATGGGGGGATGGGTGCGATCGCTCAAAAACGCATCGACAATAGCCCAATTTCAGTAGAAACAAAGCAGATAAGCGGCGAAAATCTATCTATGCCTGACGCCAGCTTTGACAATGTGGTATGCACTTGGACGCTGTGCAGCATTCCAAACGTGAGCAAGGCACTCAGTGAAGCGTACCGAGTGCTGAAGCCAGGCGGGAAGTTCTTTTTTATTGAGCATGGCCTGAGTGATGAGCCGAGTATTCAAACCTGGCAAAACAGGCTGACACCGATTCAGCGAGTCGTAGCTGACGGATGCCATATCAACCGCAAAATAGATCAACTCGTGAAAGATGTGTTTGATGAGGTTGAAGTGGAGACATTTTATGCTGACGACCTGCCGAAGGTAATGGGATATTTTTACCGCGGGGTAGGAACTAAGCGAAGTCGATAGGGTAGCAGGCCGACCAAGAACACTAGCAAAATAGAAATATCAAGTCCCCCACACTGGCACGAAAGGAAGCCGGTATGGGGGACTTTGGTGCTTGTAATCAATACGATTTGATTGCAGAGCCACCGGATGATTATTTTTTCTTACTAGGCGGGTTTAGTGCGTTGTCGAGAACTTCACGGGCCTCTTCTGCCTCGTCTTTGGCGTCGCGATACTTGAGGTTGGTTTGAGCAAAGGTCTTGAGGGTTTTGAAGCCGCTGTTTAGCTCTTCAATTTGCTCTTCTTCAATGACTTCGTCGGTGAACAGTAGGTCAACAAGTTCGCGTACCTTGAGTGCTTCTTCGCGAGAGCCCTGTACTTTGATTTTTAGCTTGGACAGATTGCTTAGCGTTTGTACAGCGTCGACAACTGCATTTTCTTCATCCGACGGCTCGGTCTTGGGCTCTTTCACTTCAATAAATTCCTTGGGATTAAAACCATCGTCTAGCTCGGTGGGCAGCTTGCCATCGTCCATAAGAGACATCAGCTCGTCCATCGCTTTTTCACGGGCCTTGTTTGAATCGCGACCCGGCACGTCAATCAAAACTTCGGGACTTTGAGCAAGAGTGTATTGAACCATGATTTTAGTTTAGTATGTTTGTACCAACATTTTAGTATCATCTGAGCAGCAGTGACGCTGAAATACCAGCAGTTGGCTGGACCTGTGGAAAAGCTGTCGTGGTGATACTTAGTACGCCTTTTTGTGAATATATGCAAGCGATCGCTTCTAAAATAAGTAAAACAACTCATTAGGGTGCTTAGTCCTTGGCGTGATGGGCGAGCGAAATGTCCCAACGAGATATCTATGGGGGCCAAACTGTGGGGGCCAAACTGTGAAGTGAACACAGCCATTGAACAACCCACATATAAGGCGATAGGGTGACTAAGTACGCATTTGTATTCTTGTTGCTTCTGTGATTATCCCTAATCTTGCTGTGCCTGTCGTTAAATGCCCATCTCGATGCTTTAGGCAGACGGCTCAACGGGTCGGTAGGGTTGAGTGCTATATGTTTAGCCTGCTGGGGGCTTGCAGTATGCTGCTAACAGTGCCTGCTACACCTGCGGCTGAGGCAGATGCTAGTGAGGCTGAGATCTTTGAGACTAGGAGTGCTGAAGTAGAAAGCGCGTCGCCAAGTTTGACCGATTTGCTCGCTGAGGCAGACCGAGAAAGAGCTCAGCAGTGGCTACTCGACTATCTGGAGCGACTACGCCAAGAACAATCGGCCCCTGTAAGGCTAGAGGCTTCGGAGCAGCAGGCGATCGCAGATTTTCCTTCTTTTGGCAGCGATGTGTTTAACGCGCAGCTAGCCGGTTACCTCGCTTATGTGAAAGCAGTCGGTACGCCAGATATTTTGATTGTGGGTAGCTCTCGGGCGCTTCAGGGGATTGACCCTGCTGAATTGCAGACCCAGCTAGCAATACAGGGCTATCCAGATCTGAAGGTGTATAACTTCAGCGTGAACGGGGCGACAGCGCAGGTGGTGAACTTTGTGCTGAGTGAGCTGCTGCCGGGCGAGCTGCCTGCGGTGGTGGTGTGGGGCGATGGATCTCGGGCGTTTAACGATGGGCGGCGCGATCGCACCTGGGAAAGCCTCGTAGCCTCACCGGGCTACCAGGCGATTTTGCGCGGCGAAGGGCTCGTATTACAAGCAGAAGCAGTGACCACGACAGCAGTAACGTTCGTGAGCGCGGTAGGAGCGGTTGTTTCATACGAATTAGAGGACTCTCCAGTAGAAGCATCCGCAGAGACAGATAAGCTTATGGACCTGTTTAATTCTGTAGATGCTAGTCATATAGCAGAGACAAGTGAGCTAGCAGAGACAAGTGAACTAGCAGAGACAAGTGAGCTAGAAGCGTCATCTGATGTAAGCCTGATGGGTGCTAGCTTGAATGGCTTAACTTTGAACGGACTAGGCTTTTCTGCGGTGAGTGACAGGTTCGATCCTGCCCTTTACTATCAGCAGTACCCTCAGGTAAGCGGCCAGTACGATGGTGCCTACGCTCCGTTTACGCTGCAAGGGGCACAGACCGTTGCACTTGGTCAGGTCGCAAATTCTGTTGCCGCGCAGAACTCACAGCTTATTTTTGTGAATTTGCCTTTGAGCGATAGCTATCTCGACAATTTTCGGCTGTACTACGAAGACCGTTTTCAGCAGTTTTTACGTGCCCAGAGCGATCGCCACGAGTTTGAAGTGGTTGACTTGCTTCAAGTATGGCAAGGACAGTCCAATCTATTTGCAGACCCTAGCCATATTAATCAGTATGGTGCGGCAGCGATCGCAGCTCAGCTAGCTCAAGGGCCTGCGCTCTTACTTGCCCTCGAGCGCAAAAATACGCCCAGCAATTGAGAAAGTGTTTCAAGAAGTGTTTCGTAGAGCACAGTTGTATTTTTAGACAGCTTCTATATTAGCTTCAGCACTTCGGTCAAAGCGATTCTCCAAGCGCCAGCGTGTTAACCCCACCATCTGACTGAAGCACACCTGCCAAAAGCCTTGTCTTTTGGATCCTATAAACAAGTCAATAAACCTCTTTTTACATTCAACCTTTAACCATTCATGGAACCTTAGAAGCCTGGCAGCTGCCGGGCTTTTTTCTTTGGAAGCATAGTCTTTTCACAAAGCTGTATTCTCTGCCGATGTGTTGTTTTCGTCATCTAAGCCGCTCACAAAGTGTGTCTAAAGAACAACCTCGACTCTGCCATTAGAACAAGGTCAACAGCGGATAAAGAGACTTTACTAACGGTATGGCGTTTTATTTGTAAAGGAACACTAAATGGCCGTTCGTTATTTTTCACTGGTTGTTGGCCTCATTTATTTGGCCTTCGGTATTTCAGGCGTTTTGCCTAACTTTGTTGACCCTATTGAAGTTGCCCCTCGGATTATGACCGAAGTGGGTGTTACAGATGGTCTTGGCTATCTATATGGTCTGTTTCCCGTCAACACATTCGAGTCGATGCTATATGTCATCATCGGAATGGGCGGATTGGCAGGTTATGCCGGTACAGAAGCGTTCGCTCGCCTCTATGCCGATACAGTTGCAGTTTGGCTTGGTTTTGCGGGTATTTTGGGCCTTATTCCCATTGCCAACACTTTCTTCGGTCTGATTCCGCTGTATGGGAACGACGTGTATTTGCATTTGGGAACAGCTGCGATCGCCGCTTACTTCGGCTTCTTCCTCGATAGAGGTCGCCGTGATCGCGACCCCTCTGTGCCAGACTCACTCAAGCCTGATCCTTTGACTCGCTCACCCCTACGCGATTCGTAGTATCAACAGCATCTGCCGGTAATGCTGTAGCGCGCGTCTCTCTCCAGATGCGCTCTTATAAGCGTTCTCACAAAGCCCCTGTATGTGTGTAAAAGCATACAGGGGCTTTGTATTGCAAATACTCGAAACGAAAGGGCAGAAAAGGCGCTAACTTAAGCTATACGCATTCACTACCCCCACTTTCAAGCTCTTGACTATGGAAAATATCTACACAACCTTGCTCGATCAGGCTAGCCGGAAATCTTTTGAGCTACCCGGCGCTTACCCTCATTACAACCCTGACAGGCCGGGCCAAGTAGAACACATCGCGCTTGACTTAGCTTTTGACATCCCAAACAAAAGCTACAGTGGCACTTGCAAAGTGCGAATTGTGCCTGTGGTAGACGGGGTAAAAAGCCTCACTCTAGACGCGGTAGATCTAGAGATCAAGTCTGTAAAAGTAGAGAATACCAAACAGAACTTTGACTACGACGGCGAGCAGCTAAACATTTCACTAAAAGCGCACGCGCAGGCGCAAAAACCATTCACTATCACCATCGACTACGCGGTCAAAAATCCGCAGCGTGGTATTTACTTCATCGGTCCCGACAAGCACTACCCCGACAAGCCCACACAGGTTTGGACCCAGGGTGAAGACGAAGATTCGCGCTTTTGGTTTCCCTGCTTCGACTACCCTGGTCAGCTCGCCACGTCCGAAATTCGAGCGCGCGTCCCAAAAGCATTCAAAGTGGTCTCCAACGGTGAGCTGGTTTCAACAGAAGCAGAAGGCAAAGACACAATCTACCACTGGAAGCTTGACAAGGTCCATCCTAGCTACTTGATGACGCTTGCTATCGGCGAGTTTGAAGAGATTAAAGACCAGTGGAAAGACAGACCCGTTGCCTACTATTTTGAGCCGGGGCGAAAAGTGGAAGCCAAGCTCACCATGGGCAAAACGCCGCAGATGATGGCAGCGCTCAGCAAATGGTTTGGCTACGACTACCCTTTCTCGAACTACGATCAGGTCTGCGTTAGCGACTTTATTTTTGGTGGTATGGAGAATACCACCACTACGCTGCTAACCGACCGCTGCATGATCGACGAGCGAGCTGCCATTGATAATGAGCGCGCCGAAATGCTGGTTGCACATGAGCTGGCGCATCAGTGGTTTGGAGATTTGATTGTGATTAATCACTGGTCGCAGGCCTGGGTAAAAGAAGGCGCTGCAACCTACTCCGAAGTGCTGTGGGCAGAGGAAACGCTGGGACAAGATGAGGCGTTTTACTATCATCTCAACCATGCGCGCGCTTACCTCAGTGAGGACAAAAGTCGCTATCGTCGTCCGCTGGTAACGCATATTTACCGTGAGGCCATTGAGCTTTACGACCGGCACATTTACGAGAAGGGCTCTTGTATATATCACATGATCCGGATGGCGCTAGGCGATGAGCTGTTTACCAAAACCCTCTCCACACTCCTGACAGATAATGCGCACAGCACGGTAGAAACGATTGACCTGCTGCGAGCTATTGACAAAGCAACAGGTCGTAACCTGCGCTATTTATTTGATCAGTACGTGTATCGTGGCGGTCATCCAGATTACAAAGTGAGCTACAGCTGGGACGCCGACAGCAGCCTGGCTAAGCTAACAATCACTCAAACTCAGGTAGAAGACGGCAAGTCTCAGGTGCAAGAAGGTCTGTTCGATCTGAAAATCCCGATTGGCTTTGGCTATGCGCCGAAGGCAGCCGGTGGAAAGAAGGGAAGCAAAAAGGGCGTAGAAGCCGACGTTAAAACCTTTAAAGTTCGTATTCATGAGCGAGAGCAGGCGCTGTACTTCCCGTTGGAAAGCAAGCCCGACTTCGTTAGCTTTGATGTAGGCAATCACTTCTTGAAGACGGTGGAACTCGCTTATCCTATCGCTGAGCTTAAGGCGCAGCTTGCCCACGATCTAGACCCGATCTCTCGACTGATGGCGGCTGAGGCTTTGGCCAAAAAAGGCAGTTTGGAAGCTGTAGAAAGTTTAGAACAGTCGATGCAGTCTGAGCCATTTTGGGCGGTTCGCGCTGAAGTAGCTCAGCAGCTAGGTGACGTGCAGTTAAGTCAAGCAGAAACTGCGCTGCTCACGGGTTTGAAAGATAAGCATCCAAGGGTTCGCCGGGCTGTTGTGACAGCGCTGGGCGGTGTGAAAACGCCACAGAGCTACAAGGCGCTTAAAGCGGTGGTGGAAGCAGGCGATGAGAGCTACTACGTAGAGGCCGCAGCGGTGCGATCGCTCGGCAAGCTCGGCACCACTACGCTTGACGGTAAAGACAAAGAGAAAAAGACCCTGAAGCTACTTGGCACTGTACTCAAAGAGCGCTCTGGCTGGAATGAGATGGTGCGTAGCGGGGCGATCGCCGGACTCAGCCAGTTCAAAACATCTGCTGCCGCGCTAGATTTACTGCTGCCCTACACCGAGCTTGGCGTGCCTCAACCGCTCAGGCTAGCGGCCATCCGCGCTCTTGGCAGCATTTCTACCGGGCAGGAGAAAACGACGGTAGAGCGAATTCTAGAACGGCTAGAAGCGCTCTCGCGTGAAGACTTTTTCCTCACTCAAGTGGCGACGGTTGCCGCGCTTTCTCAAATGGAGGTGCAAGGTGCGGTCTCAATTTTGCGTGGGCTGGCGACCCATAGCCCCGATGGCCGGGTGAAGCGCCGTGCCGATGAGGCCGCTCAAAAAGTGCAGAAGAAAATGGGTGCGGCTTTGGCGATCGCTGACCTGCGTCAGGAACTTGCAGAGGTCAAAGAGTCGAACAAGGAGCTGAAAAGCCGATTAGAAACGCTAGAGGCAAAAGCTAAGTCTTAGTAGCTACATTCTTAGTAGCTGCATTCGTGGTAAAAATAACCAAAAGCTCAGGGAAACTGCTCTCTTGGCGGTGTAGTTGATTACGTATAGCGATACTTATTTCTTTGCCGAACGAATGAGCACTCGGATTCTCGCAAACCGCTTTGAGCTAGAGAAACAGCTGAGCCAAACAGACGTGAGCGCGGTGTATTTGGGGTGCGATCGCCAGCAGCTACAGCGTCCGAGCTGTGTGATTACGGCCATTCGCTATCGTCAGCGCGAAATGCGTCATCGGCTAGAGCGCGAAGCTCAGGTGATTCAGCAGCTGGGGCAGGCGCCTCAAGTGCCTAGCGTACTGGCCTACTTCCATCTGGCAGCGGGTCAAGGTGTGACTGCTCAAGAGCAGTCTTCTCCTGGAGGCGCTTCGCGATCGCACACTATGCCACCGCCAGAGGCGCATCCTGATGTCTCGTCTACTCAGCCGTCGGCTTCAGAACCATCGCCCTCACAAGAGCACAGCACATTTTACATCGTGCAAGACCACGTGCTAGGTCATCCGCTCAGCACAGAAATCACACCGCCCAAAAAGCTTAGCGAAAGCTACGTCGCTAAGCTATTACAAGACGTACTGGTCGCACTGTGTAACGTCCATCGTCATCGGCAGGTCCATCAAAACCTGCATCCTCAGAACCTCATTCGTCAGGACTTTGACGGCCAGATATTTTTAACTGAGTTTGGCGGACTCTCTCGCCTATCGCGCAGCGAAATCGGCCCGGATGGTAAGCTCCATATTACCGTACCAGTAAGTCCCCATCCTTATCTAGCACCCGAGCAGCTACAGCCGGACTACGCCGAAAATCCTAAGCCAGCAAGCGATCTTTACGCGCTGGGTCTTATCGCAATTGAAGCCCTAACCGGCCAGCCGCATTACGACCTTTCCTACGATCCCAATAAAGGTTTGCTGTGGCGCGAAGGCGTAAATGTCAGCCTTCCGCTGGCCGAATTTATTGACCGACTGGTGCGCCATCAGCTAGACGACAGATTTGCCGATGCGGCGGCGGCATTAAATACGCTGAGACTGGGACGCGATCGCTACCAGGTAGCCCACGACAGTCGCCTAAACACAGTGATTGCATCGCCCGGCAGAGCCGCAAATCGCTCTGCGCCCAATCGTAGTCAGCTTAGCTCTGGGCAAACCTCATTCTCTACCGCCAGTAAGTCCTATCGGCTCAGTAACGCCAACCCTTACCTCTTCAAAATACTAACCGGTAGCCTTGCCGTATTAATCGCTCTAGGGGTGGGCGTTAAAACTTTCCAGTGGGGTCAGTACAGACTCACTCAGCTTCCCCAAACCTGGGGAAATTGGCGTGCAAAAAGTAAGTACCCAGAAGCTAAACCTGGCGAACTTACCGCTTTACTGCAAGACGGTAGCATTCAGCTAAGACCCGCTGCGGCCAGTGCTTTCTGGGAGATGGTGGCTGCGGCTAGCGCCGACGACGTAAAGCTGTATGCGTTAGCTGGCTATCAGCCTCAGACAGTAAGCGAACAGACAGCAGGCGAGACTGCGCGGAACGACTATATGACGGGGTATGCGATCGCTATTGGCGGTACAGAAGAATCGCAAGACTGGCGACTCGACTTTGCTCAGTCCGAAGCTTTTCAATGGCTCAAAGCCAACGCCAGAGACTATGGTTTTGAGCTATCGGTTTTAGAGAAAGGGCTACTGGGCAGCATGTCACCCGAACCCTGGCACTGGCGCTACACAGGCGATGAACAAAGCGAAAAGATATTTGAAGGCTCTGGGCAGTAGATGAAGTACCCAATGATGTATTAAGCCAGATGTGTCAGCACTATTGCCATCAATCGTTTACATACCTGCTAACCAAATTCAATATTTCAGTGCTATTCTCCATGCATGACGCCTCAAACTTGTAGATATAAACGATCTGTGCTCCTGCTTTAATTCCACACCCTCCTTCCATGCCACCTACTCATTCATCTAGAAAACTAACCGCCTACTACAACAAAACGCTAGGAGTTCTTTTTCTAGGGAGTGGCCTTCTGGTGGCACTCTACAGCCTCTGGGCAACCTTTCAGCTCGAACAAAATTTGCTCCTTCTAATCTTACTGGGGGGGGTGCTATTTGCCCTCGGCTGCTGCTTCTGCTTACGTCGTCCCTGCTTCTTGCTAGAGCCTCGCCAGCTAACGGTTTACAACCTACTTGGCATCACCACCAAGCGCTACACCTTTGAGTCTTGGGAATTTGTCAAAGCTGACAGCCGCCGAATCTATATCGACGAAAACGGCATCACTATCAAGGTTCGTGTGTTGCCTTGGCTGGTAGATTCCGAGGACTGGACAGCGATGCGCAAACTGCTGTGAGGAGCAGGGCTTTCCCACTCCTCTGCCGCTTTCTTGATCCTTTAAGATCTAACTTTCTAAGATCTAGTTCTCTTTCGCTAAGAACTTCTCCAACTCACTCAACTTCTCTGCATCGATCTTCGTCTGCATTGGACAGAACTTAGGCCCACACATAGAACAGAATTCAGCCGTCTTATAAATATCTGCTGGGAGCGTTTCATCGTGATATTCACGCGCTCGCTCGGGGTCAAGCGACAGCTCAAACTGCTTATTCCAGTCGAAGTTGTAGCGAGCGCGAGAAAGCTCGTCATCTCTATCGCGTGCACCCGGACGGTGACGAGCGATATCCGCCGCGTGAGCCGCAATTTTATAAGCAATCAATCCGTTACGAACATCTTCTGCATCGGGAAGGCCCAGGTGCTCTTTGGGTGTGACATAGCAGAGCATAGCCGTACCGTGCCAACCGGCCATCGCCGCGCCAATAGCAGAGGTGATGTGGTCGTAGCCAGGTGCGATATCTGTTACCAGAGGGCCCAAGACATAGAAGGGGGCTTCGGAGCATTCTTCCATCTGCTTTTTCACGTTCATCTCAATCTGGTCGAGAGGTATGTGGCCAGGGCCTTCTACCATCACCTGCACATCGTGCTTCCAGGCGCGGCGGGTAAGGTTGCCAAGTGTTTTTAGCTCCGCAAACTGTGCTTCGTCTGAAGCGTCGTGCTGACAGCCAGGACGCAAGGAGTCACCCAGGCTAAACGAGACATCGTAGCGCTTGAAGATTTCGATGATGTCATCGTAGTGCGTGAAGAGCGGGTTTTGCTTGTGGTGATGCAGCATCCACTGCGCCATAATGCCGCCACCGCGAGAGACAATGCCTGTGAGTCTGTTCTTCACCAGTGGCAAGTGCTCAATCAAGATGCCAGCGTGGATGGTCATATAGTCGACCCCTTGCTGCGCATGCTTTTCGATGATGTGCAGAAAGTCCTGAGCGTCCAGGTTTTCAATGCTGCCATGTACGCTTTCGAGGGCCTGGTATATGGGAACAGTACCGATGGGAATCGGTGAGCTGTTGATGATTGCGGTACGGATCTCGTCGAGGTTGCCGCCGCCTGTGGACAGGTCCATGAGGGTGTCAGCGCCGTACTTCACGGCTAGGTGCAGTTTGGCTACTTCTTCATTGATATCTGAAGAGTTGGGCGACGCGCCGATATTGGCGTTGACTTTGCACTTGCTGGCAATGCCAATAGCCATAGGCTCCAGGTTCGGATGGTTGATATTCGCTGGAATAATCATCCGTCCACGAGCGACTTCGTCCTGGATCAGCTCTACGGGCAAGTTCTCGCGGCGAGCAACGTACGCCATCTCTTCAGTGATCACACCCTGACGGGCGTAGTGCATCTGAGAGACATTGGCTTGTCCCTTGCGCTTGGCAATCCAGCTAGCACGTAGAGATGTGGTGCTAGGCGTCTGGGAAGAGACGTTGAGTGGTGCGGTGTGAGCTGTTGCTGTGGACTGTTCAGGAGATTTATTGGTAGAAACTGCTGTCTGAGTTTTGTCGAGTTGAGGTGACATAAATATCAGTGTTGGTAGAGAACAATAGCGCGATAACTAAAGAGAGAATCGCACGCGGAACAGAGCGTTAGAGAAAACCATAGTGAAGAAAAAAGATTTGCGAAAAGAGTTGTTAAACCGCTAATGGCACTGCAAAGCGCCAAAGCTAAAGCAATGAAAAGAAGAGTCTTAAAAAGAGTTTGCAAGCAGGGCTAACTGTAGGGCTTTACCTGCTGTAAGTCTTTGTAGTTGAAGGAGACAATGCTTTGATGTCTAAAGCGTCTGTCTACGGTGTGCCATACCAGAGTGATGAAGGTAGATACAAGCAAGGCTGCTGCGAAGCTGTTGAGCAAGTCGCCGCCACCTGGAACATTCACTAAGGGCGAAAAATCTGGTTTGGGAAAGAACAATATGCCGACAATGATGCCTGCGATCGCACTACAAAACGCATTCGCCGCGCTCTGATACCGGCTGTAAAAGCTAGAGATAACAGGCACTAGCAGCGCAGCGCAGATAAGATCGGCAATAAAGAACAGATAGAGAACGCTGAGGTCTTCTTGTGATGCGATCGCCACTGCCGGAATCCCTACGGCAATCGTCAGGATACGAGAAATCAACAGCACTCGCTCCGGCTGATCAGAAAGGCGCAGCAAATCTACAGTGAGCACCGCGCTAATTCCATTGAGCAGAGTATCTAGACTGCTCATGACTAAAGCCACAGCTAGTAGGACCACCGCAACCGGTAGCCAGCTAGGGATATCTAGCGTTTGTAGTAAATCAAAGAAGGCAGTCGTACCGCTTATGTTGAAGCCAGCTGCAATCAGACCCAGCAGGCCCGATAAAAACAACAGCGGCAAAATGACCAGCGATGAACCCAAAAATGCTCGTCTCACCGTTTGATCGTTACGGCAGGCATACACTCGCTGCCAGTTGCCCTGATTGAACACTTCAGCGGCAATGACCGCGATAATTAACGTTGCGCCAAATCTTAGGCCCGCAACGTTCCCTAATAAGAGCATATCTGGAAGCTTCTGCGCGACGGGCGCAAAAGCAGGGCCAAAGCCACCTAGCAACACAATCGTGGTCCCAAAGCAAATCAGCAGCAATGGCACAATCACTACAAACTGAAGTGCGTCGGTCACGATTGTCGCTTTTAGCCCACCGATAGTGGTGTAGATGAAAACGGCAGTGATAACGACAGTAGCGGTGAGGACTAACGGGACGTCAGCGAGAATTTGAAGGGCTTGGGCGATCGCGCTTAGCTCCGCAGCCAAATACACAAACATATACAGCAGCATCACAGCCAGTGTCAGCAAATACATCGCCTTTCCCCAGCTGCGCTGCGCTGCAAACCGATAGCGCACATACTCATTGAGCGAATGACCCCACGGCATAATCTGCCGCAGCCGAGGCCCTATAAACACGAAGACAAACACAGCCGCCGCCGAGCCAACGCAATAGCCCGAAATAGCGGCTATCCCACCAAAGTCAGGCGCGGACCCCGCCTCCGCCGGGCTGAACAAAATCCACGCACCCAAAGCAGAAGCCGTCACCGTTGCCAGCGCCATCGGTCCGCCAATCTGGTTGCGGCTCACCGTGTAGTCTTCTAAATCAATTGCGTGCTTACCTACCTTCGATAGGCCTACCAGCGCAAAGGTAGCAACTGCTACTAACATCACAATCGTACTTAGGCCCACTGAGGCACCTCAGCCGTACGACATCTCAAAACTCTATGCATGCTTTCCTCCGCTGGTATTAACCAGTCTCAGGTTCAGAGGGTATATTCTCAGCCGGTTAGGGCACCCCTAGCGAATGACTGAGATAGTAGCACTTGCTCGGTGTTATTCCTTAGAAGGTTAATATTTCCATAGGAAAGTATCACCAGAACCAACACGCCATCGTAATGCGTTTACTGTTTGACCAGAATTTATCACCTCGATTATTAGTGGGTCGATTAGCTAACGTATACCCAGGCTCATCTCACACTCCTTGCAATCGAATACGATGTTTCGCGATCGCCATTCATCCCTCATAATGAAAAGGTTTTGTTTTCGGTATTTCTTTACCTCCTGTCGCCATGCGTAGCCTTTATTGCGGTCAACTCCGAGCTGAACATATAGAAAAGACTGTCACGCTCTATGGCTGGGTTGATCGTCGCCGCGATCATGGTGGAGTAGTATTTCTAGATGTGCGCGATCGCACCGGTACAGTCCAAATCGTCAGCGACCCCGAACGCACGCCTCAGTCTTACCCAATAGCCGAAGAAGCCCGCAACGAATACGTTGTAAAGGTCGTTGGCCGCGTTACCCAGCGCCCTGAAGCGTCACTCAATGACAAGCTGCCGACCGGCCAAGTTGAAATTTACGCTGACGAGCTGACGATTCTAAACGCGGTCCGTAAGCAAATGCCGTTTCAGGTTTCCACAGCTGAAGAAGAAAACGTGCGCGAAGATTTGCGCCTGAAGTATCGCTATTTGGATCTGAGACGCGATCGCATGGCTCGCAACATGCGCCTGCGCCACGACATTATCAAATCCATCCGCCGCTTCCTCGAAGACACCGAAGACTTCATCGAAATCGAAACCCCGATCCTCACACGCTCTACGCCTGAAGGTGCACGCGACTTCATCTTGCCCTCCCGCGTAAACGAAGGCGAATGGTTCGCCCTACCTCAATCCCCCCAGCTGTTTAAGCAAATCTTGATGGTAGCCGGGATGGATCGCTACTACCAGATCGCTCGCTGCTTCCGCGACGAAGACCTGCGCGCCGACCGTCAGCCCGAGTTCACTCAGCTCGATATGGAAATGAGCTTCATGGACGAGGAAGAAATCCTCGATCTCAATGAGCGGCTGCTAGTGCACGTCTTCAAAACTGTCAAAGGAATAGACATTCCAACGCCGCTCCCTCGGCTGACCTATGCTGACGCGATGGCTCGCTATGGTAGCGACAAACCGGATACTCGCTACGATCTAGAGCTGGCTAACGTTTCAGATATCGTGCAGGACTCTGGATTCAAAGTGTTCTCTGGCGCAGTTAAAAGCGGGGGGCAGGTGAAGGTGCTGCCAATTCCTAACGGTAACGATGCAATTTCCAACGTGCGCATCAAGCCGAAGGGCGACCTGTTCAAAGTCGCTACAGATGCGGGTGCACGCGGTGTCGCTTACATTCGCGTGCGTGAGGGCGGCGAAATTGACACGATTGGCGCTATCAAAGACAACCTGACGGCTGAACAAAAGCAAACGCTGCTAGAGCGAACGGGTGCGCAGCCAGGACATCTGTTGCTGTTTGCAGCGGGTGACGCGGCGACGGTGAATGCGACCTTGGATAAACTGCGGCAGGCGATCGCAAAAGAGCTAAACCTGATTGACGAAAGCAAAACCAACCTGCTGTGGGTTACCGAATTTCCCATGTTTGAGTGGAACGCCGATGAGAACCGTCACGAAGCGCTACACCATCCTTTTACCGCGCCGCATCCAGACGATGCTGATGAGCTCACCACCGCTCGCGCAGTCGCCTACGACATCGTGTACAACGGCTACGAAGTTGGCGGCGGCAGTCTGCGAATCTATCAGCCGGAAGTGCAGGCGAAGGTGTTTGAAACCATTGGTCTTTCGGCAGAAGAAGCGAACGATAAGTTTGGCTTCTTGCTAGAGGCGTTTGAGTTTGGTACGCCGCCGCACGGTGGAATCGCCTATGGTCTTGACCGATTGGTGATGCTGCTAGCAGGTGAGCAGTCAATTCGCGAGGCGATCGCCTTTCCCAAAACCCAGCAGGCACGCGATCTGCTCACCAATGCGCCTTCTAGCGTCGATAAAAAGCAGCTCGAAGAACTCAGTGTCGCTTCTACCTACAAGCCCAAGGCTGACAAGGCCTAAAGTAAAAAGTAAAAGAGTAAGCAAACCGTTTATCTTTCATGTTCATTGCGCTCATTCTGTTTGTCGGATTGCTGCCAGCAGGGCTTTCTCTGCTGGTAGCTTGGCTCACTCGTGGACCGTTTGAAGATGAACTGCGCCTGGCTGCTGATACTGTTGCCACAGAACGCCTACGCCGAGTCACCAGACGCCCTCGCGACCCAGACGAACACTACGTAGATGGTATGGGTCTTGTCATTGGCGATATTACCTGTCAGCTCAACGCCAGGTCGCCTTTCATCCGGTGCGCTGCCAATCCTTTCGGCCCCTGCGAAGGCTGCCGAGAGTACGAAGGCCGCGAGTACGACTAGCTCACCTCAGCGGCAATGCGCTCTATTAGCTCATCAACTTCTGTCTCTAATGTGAGGTAGTGCACGCAGGCTCTAAGGCAGTTCGGTGAGAGCAGCGTTCGCACATAGATCTTCTCGGTCTCCAGCTGCTTTGCTAGGGCCAAGTGCCGCTCTGGGTTCGGCTGTCCGTCTTCTCCCATAATTTGAAAAGAGACCAGTCCCGATGGCGGCGGTGCGTCGGTTAGCAGGCATTCGACTTGAGGGAGCGATCGCAGCCCTTTCCACAGCCGCTCACTCAAAGCGCAAATGCGATCGTACCTGGCCTGACTACTCCCCCACATCTCCTGCACGGCCATCGCCTGACGCAGCGCTCCCCACAGGCTGTAGTCAGAGGTCGCCACTTCAAACTTGTTCCCACCTTTTTCCCATCCAGTCGGATTCGCGGTGCCGTCTACCGTCACGCCACGCCAGCCAATATAGGTCGGCACAATCTCGTCAAAAACCTCAGCCCGCACGTACAGTGCGCCTAGCCCAGCAGGCCCACCGCACCACTTGTGCCCAGTGAAAGCATAGAAGTCTACTTCGGTCTCGGGCAAGCGCCAGCCGGGCTGGTCGAGCGGCAGCGACTCCGACAGACTGCGCAGCGTCGGCCAAGAGTCGAGTATGAGAGCCATGATTATGGCAGAGGTCGGCGATTTTCTTTAGCGGTAGCAGCTGACCTGTGTTCCAGAGGATGTGGCTGATAACGACCAGACGCGTTTCAGGTCGCAACCCCTGTTTGATAATCTCAACCGGGTCACCTCCTTTAAGAAGCTCGGAGAGTGGGCAAGTACTGACGGTTACCTCGTAGCGGCGACATAGCTCACGCACAGCGGCAACGATGCCCGGATGCTCGCAGTCTCCCATCAAAATGTGGTCGCCAGCTTGCCAGGGTAGACCCCACAGTGGAATATTGCAGCCTACGGTGACGTTTTCTGTGAGGGCAATGGTTTGTGCGGTGGTGCCCAGTGTCTGTGCGATCGCGTCTCTAATCTGCTTACTCTCACCCGTTATCCACTCATACACCTCAGATGAGAAAGGCCCCTTAGTTTGAATCGTCTGCTGACCTAGACTCAGCGCAGCAAGCGCACTATCGGCCATAGGACCCTGCCCGCCGTAGTTAAAATAGCGCTTGCCGTTGAGCGACGAAAACTGCTGCCGATGCTGAATCAATGCCTCAGTAGCCTGCGGGCTATGCGATCGCACATCGTTTAGAGAATGGTTCAAAGTCGGGGTCTCTCCTGAAATTGGTATAGTGTTGGTCGCTACAGATATCTTTCGATTGAGCCAATGCCTATGCCCTCTCAAAAAGTGCTGACCTTACTGAGTAGCTTAATACTCATTGGATTAACTAGCTGTGGTGGCAGAGTGTCTCAGTGCAAGCAGCTCGTTACCCCTATCAACAACGCCGATAGCTTTGTTCAAGAATACGAGCAGGATATGGACAAGGCGCTCGCACAATTTTCTAGTGCAGAAAATCTCAGCGACATGAACGCAGCCGCGAGCAGTTACGTAAGGGTGGTCAACAATGTTCTCGGTCAGCTCAACGCGCTCGTACAAGAAACGAGTGCAGTCAATATTGAAGATGAGCAGTTAAATGAATATCGGGAGCAGTATGTCGTATCTATTACACAGTGGACCACAGCACTGACAACCGCTAGAGACTCAATGGCAGAGCTAGCGAGTGTCGCTACCGAAGCGGAAGTTCCCAGCATGTTTGGCCGATTCCAGGCAAAGGCTGACAGCGCCTTCAGTGCCATACAAACTATTGATACTCAAGAAGCAGAGCTGATTGAGACGATTGTTGCCTACTGCGAATCGAACGCTGAGCAGTGACTCGCGGTAGGCACCGCCGACGACACGTTTTCCCACAGGCCTTTTACCTTCACCGTTTATTGCTATGACTTTTTTGCAGCTGATTGACCAGACGCCCCATCAGACTTTAGAGATTGACGGCACTAAAGGCGGACCGCTCACAGGTAAGATTACCGTTCCAGGCGATAAATCCATCTCTCATCGGGCGCTGATGCTGGGCGCGATCGCTCAAGGCACCACTCGCATCAAAGGCCTCCTACTCGGCGAAGATCCCCGTAGCACCGCCGCCTGCTTCACCGCAATGGGTGCCAAAGTCTCCGACTTGGAGGACGAGTGGATTACCGTTGAAGGAACGGGTGGGTCGCTTCAAGAGCCCGACGGTGTTCTAGATGCTGGAAACTCAGGAACTACGCTAAGACTAATGCTGGGTCTGCTCGCCTCTGCGCCGGGTAAGTTTTTTGCGGTAACAGGTGACGATTCTTTGCGATCGCGCCCGATGAAACGCGTCATCGCACCCCTCACCACTATGGGTGCTACCATCGCCGGAAAAGCAGGCAACACCCTGGCCCCGCTAGGCGTACAAGGCCAGCAGCTTCAGCCCTCTCACTACCACTCACCCATCGCTTCAGCCCAGGTAAAATCCTGCTTGCTGCTAGCCGGTCTCTCCGTTGAAGGCGACACCACTGTCACCGAACCGAGCCTTTCTCGCGACCACAGCGAAAGAATGCTCAAAGCCTTTGGAGCCAACCTTTCTATCGATTCAAAAACTAATAGCGTCACGCTTCATGGCCCCACGCAGCTCACAGGCCAAACCGTAATTGTCCCTGGAGACATCAGCTCCGCCGCCTTCTGGCTCGTAGCTGCGGCCATCACTCCCGGTTCAGATTTGCTAATTGAGAACGTAGGCATCAACCCAACGCGCACAGGCGTTTTAGATGCTCTAGCTATGATGGAAGCTGACATCACGCTCGAAAACGAAAGAGACGTAACAGGTGAGCCAGTGGCCGACCTACGCGTTCGCCATAGTCAGCTTAGCGCCTGTCACATTGGTGGCGACTTGATTCCTCGGTTGATTGATGAGGTACCTGTGCTAGCTGTTGCCGCCATGTTTGCGCAGGGCACCACTAAAATCACCGACGCCGCTGAACTGCGAGTGAAAGAAAGCGATCGCCTTGCTGTTATGGCAGCAGCGCTCACTCAGCTAGGCGGCACCATCGTCGAGCATCCCGAAGGTATGGAGATTGTAGGCATGGGCTCTACTACTCAGCTCGCAACAGGTACGGTACTCGACAGCTACACCGACCACCGAATCGCGATGGCCCTAGCGATTGCCGCCACCCGCGCCCCCGGCAAAACTCAGATCCATAGAGCTGAGGCGGCGGCAGTCTCCTATCCCACTTTCTTTTCTACGCTTGAGCGTTCAGCGCACTAAGCCTCTTTCCAAAGCGCGTTTTCTCTGATTTACGGCTAGAATCTTCCATATTGCACTTTCTCGGCCATTTAGCTATCGTTGCTCACCCGGCTACCCCCACGGGAATCCTATGATCAAGCCAAAGCATTTTTTTTGCTGACGCATAGCTCTACATCACCTGTAAATCCTCGTAAAATTACGGCACAGAGCATTTGAACTCAACGGTTTTTTCAAGCGTACGAGGGCTGAGAAACGTTCATGCGAAAGATATTAGTAATAGAAACTCCTGGACCTCGTCGTAGCGACTTAGTTAGCCACCTGGTATCTGAGGACTTTCTGGTAAATACTGCGGACGACGGCCCGTCAGGCATCAAAGCAGGCCGTCAGCATCGCCCTGATGTCGTTATTTGTAGCTGGGAACTGCAAACGCCCGATGGGCAGGGTCTCAATGGGCACCACGTACTAGAGGCGATGCGACAAGACCGTGAACTGTCGCTAACGCCCTTTGTGCTAATCACTGACCAAACAGAGCGATCGCACACCCGCCGAGCCATGGAACTAGGGGCAGACGACTGCCTGACTCGGCCTATCACATTCGCCGAAATCTCTAATACCATCGAAGCGCGCATCAAACGACTCACGGCTACGAATGAGCTGTATGTCAACACGCTGCGCCACACAGCCGAGCGAATTAACCGGCTAGTTCACTACGACAGCCTGACAGACTTACCCAACTACCGTTTGCTCCACCAGCGCCTGAGCCAAGCGATCACCGACGCGCACAAAAACCAGCAAACCCTAGCCTTCATGTCTATTAGCCTGGACCGGCTGCAGCTAGTCAACACGGTGATGGGCTATCCCGCTGGCGATGAGCTGCTCGCCGCCGCCGCTCGTCGATTGCAGGGTTGCTTACCGGTAGGTGCTACACTAGCGCGACTCACGGCCAATCAATTTGCTGTTTTTTTGCCCAATTTGGAAAGGCCTCAGCAGGCCAGAGAAACTGCGGAAAACCTGATGGACGCGCTCAGTCGCCCGTTCTCGCTGCCAGAGCAGGAAGTTTTTGTCACAACCAGCATTGGTATTGCCTTCCTGCTCCATCAGAGCGAGGATCTTTCTAGTCTGCTACGCCAGGCCAACGCAGCGTTAGAATCTGCCAGAAAGCAAAAGAGTAACTGCTGTCAGTTTTACCGTTCTGATATGCCGGTGGCATTTAGCGATCAAATCACGATGGAAACCTGGCTGCGCTACGCGGTGGAGCGGCAAGAATTTGCGGTGTACTATCAGCCACAGCTCAACCTGCACTCGAATCGTATAGAAGGCAGCGAAGCCTTGATTCGCTGGCATCATCCAGAGCACGGCTATATCTCTCCAAATAAGTTTGTGCCGCTCGCAGAAGAAGCTGGCCTGATCGTCGATATTGGTCAGTGGGTGCTCGAAACTGCCTGCCTGCAAGCCAAACGCTGGCTGATGCAAGACTGGGGAATGGAATACGTCTCTATCAATCTCTCCAGCGTTCAGTTCAACCAAAACAATCTGATTGACTCTATTAAAAACACACTGGAAAGTACCGGTCTCGCTCCGCAGAATCTAGAGCTGGAGGTGACTGAAACCGCACTGATGCAAGATGCTGAATCTGCTATCGAAATACTGTCTGAACTCAAAGCGCTCGGCATTAGAATCGCGATAGATGACTTTGGTACGGGATATTCTTCGCTTAGCTATCTCAAGCAGCTGCCCATTGACACGTTGAAGATTGACAATTGCTTTGTCCGTGGCGCTACACACGATCTTAAAAATCAGGCTATTTTACAGTCTACGATTGAGCTGGCACATCGTTTGGATCTAAAAGTCGTTGCCGAAGGGGTAGAAAGTCAGGCAGAGCAAAATCTGCTGTGCCAGTACGGCTGTGACTATCTACAGGGCTACTGGGTAGGGCGTCCTATGCCATCGGATGCTATGGCAAAAGTGCTAGCCACCTCACGTACCACACAGCGGCCTCTGGTGCTGTAGATAGGCCACTGTAAGCTTGTATTGGGCCTTGATGGACAAGCTATTGATGTCATCCAAATAAGACGCTGACTAGGAAGTATCGTTTTCATACTTATTCATGCTTACTATTTATATTCATCAATGCTTATGATTGATTCTCTCAAAAAAATTCCGTAGTCACGTTGCAAAAAGCACCGTAGTTTCTCTAGGGTGAGTGGGCATATTAAACACACAACGCCCTACCGGTTTCTTCTTAAACCGCACTTCCCTATGATGAATCAGCTTGGCAATTGGATTAATAGTGTCAGCGTTTATGCGGATATGAGTCCAGATCTAGCTATCCGCGCTCAGGTGAATCAGCAGCTAAAAAGTCGTACGCCTAGAGCTTTGAGCCTGACGACGTGGTGCCGACTATTTTCAGATTGCTCTGATGATCGCGAGGTACTTGCCTTCGTCTATCAGCGCTTCAGTGAATACTCTGGACTGGAGTTTGGTCGGGTGCGTCCTAATGACTGCCTGCATAGCGATCTAAACATGGCCTTAGTGTGCTGGCATGACTGGGTCATTACCTTCTGCGAAGATTTTTGTGAGCAGTTTCACGTTGATCTGAGCGATCGCTTTGATGAAGACGACTTCGAAACCATTGGCGAGATTGTGACTTTCCTCCACGCTCAGGTAGAGCTATCCAAGCAAGCCTCTCACGCGCCTCACTTACAGGTAATCGCTTCAACGGTTTCGGCAGCTTAAGCAAATGCTCTCTACTGGCAGTTGGCTTATTACTTGGTTGCATAACTTAAGAGTCCCTTACGTTTGAGCGATCGCACCTGCAACAGTTTGCTAACCTTTTATGAGCGAACTGTATTGCAAGTGGCGTGTACGCACAGCTTTAAGGACATCAATGCCAAGAACTCAGAAGAACGACAACTTCATTGACAAGTCATTTACGGTCATGGCCGACATGATTTTGAAAATGCTTCCTGCTAAGCAGCAGGCCAAGGAAGCATTTGCCTACTATCGCGACGGTATGTCTGCTCAAGCTGACGGTGAGTACGCAGAAGCGATGGACAACTACCAAGAAGCCCTCACGCTAGAAGAAGACCCCTACGATAAGAGCTATATCTTGTACAACATGGGATTGATTGAGGCGAGTAACGGCGAGCATAGTAAGGCGCTGACACTGTACGAAGAGGCTCTCGAGCTAAACCCTCGGTTGATTCAAGCATTGAATAATACAGCGGTGATATATCATTACCAGGGCGAGCAAGCAGAGGCCTCTGGCGACAAGAGCGCGGCAGACTCTTTGTACGACGAAGCCGCTCGCTACTGGATGGAAGCCGTCCGGATCGCACCCAATAACTACATCGAGGCGCAAAACTGGCTGAAGATAACGGGCCGTATGAAACTCGATATGATTTAGCCTCCTGCGGAACGGGCAGACCTGAAAATAGGTCTGCCTTCCGATACTATTAAAGGCATTATCGCTACACCCCAATACCTTTCATGATTGATGTTGATCAGGTGCGCAAAGTCGCGAAGCTGGCGCGGCTAGAGCTTAGTGAAGCTGAAGAACAGCAGTTTACTGGCCAGCTGAACAATATTCTGGAATATATTCAGCAGCTTAATGAGTTGGATACAGAAGACGTTCTGCCTACGACAAGAGCTATTGAGGTGAGTAACATCACGCGGCCTGACCAGTTGGAGGTGTTTGCTGAAAGAGAAGCCATTCTCGACAGTGCGCCTGATCGCGAAGAAGATTTCTTTAAGGTGCCCAAGATTATGGGTGGCGATGAGTAGCCTACAGGTTTAGGCCGCTATATTGAAGAGCACAGACTTTGTGCATATTTCTATGTCCGCTGACGTTTCATCACCTGCTTCTTCCACCAGTGCTGTTGCCAAAGGTGCTTCTCGGAGCGCTTCGCAGGGCCCTGCTTTTTACCCACCAAAGCAAAAGCCTTTGATGGCTCGGCTGGTGCAAAGCGTCAGCTATCCACTCGGCCGATTTCTGTACAAGGTGCGACTGTCTGTATCGAATGAGGCGATCGCAAAGATGCGCAGCGTAGAGGACGCGCGGGTTGTGTACGTGTGCAACCATCCCACAATGGAAGATGGGATTACGCTATTCGTGCTATCAGCCAGGCTTGGTCAGCTCTTTCATTACATCGTGGCCTACGAAGCCTTTAAAGGATGGCTAGGATGGTTTATTCAGCGCCTGGGCTGCTATTCCATTCGCAGGGGACTGGGCGATCGCACCAGTATCAGCCAAACGCTGACTATTTTGAAGGAGCCTCGCTGTCGGCTGGTGGTTTTTCCAGAAGGTGGCTGCTCCTACCAGAACGACACAATTATGCCTTTTCGCCCCGGCGCAATTCAGCTGCCGATGTCTGTACTGGCGCAGCTGGCTAGGAAGGTAGATGCTCATAAGAATATTCCCGATGTGTATATCGTGCCGCTGGTCTTGAAATACCGCTATCAGCAGTCGATGCAGCAGGTAATTGAGCAGACAACACAGCGATTAGAAGACAGACTAAACGTCTCGCCGAATGGGTTAAACGACTATCAGCGGCTGCGTCAAATCGCGGACCGGGTAATTTTGAAGATTGAAAGTGAGGCCGGTTTAGCAGATGAAGGAACGCTTGATTGGAATCAGCGGATTGATCGACTCCGTCAGATATTCGTAGAGAAGTGCGAATTGGCGCTGTCGATTGAGCTAGCTGCGAATATGCCTATTCGAGAGCGAGTGTATCGAGTGCAGGCCCTGCTTGAAGATATGGGCCTGGTAGATGGACCAGAGGCTCAACAAAGCACGGTTGTTTTAGGTCCAAATGCGCTCAAGCCGGAGGAGGTGTATTGGGATACAATCCGGCTGCTAAACTTTGACGCGATTTACGATGGCTATGTAGCGGAAGCACCGACGCAAGAACGCTTTCTAGATACCTTGACTCGCCTAGAACGAGAGGTATTTCACCTGGCCAATGCGCAGCCAAAAGCGCCTCGTAAGGCCTGCTTTGATGTAGGTGAGCCTATCAACCTAAAGAATTATTTATCGGACTATCAGCGCGATCGCGCTGGCACCATTGATCGCCTCTCAGCTGAGCTACGTCAAACCATGCAGACAAAGCTAGATGCAATGAGCGCTATCGTCCATAAGACATAGCCACCGCCAATAGGTGATCTAGCTACTGTATCAATTAATCGCTATCGCTTTATAGTAGAAGAGACACAAACTGTATGGTGTTAAGTGTCTGCTGCTACCAGAATGCCTCTGTAGCTCAGTTTTTTCAGCTGAGTTTCTTTGCGTCTCAGTCGTCGTTCAGTTTTCTATGGCCCGCTTACCTCAACGTCACAAAAAGTACGCCTGGTCCCTGCGCTTGATTGCGCCTCTGCTCTCTCGCTGGCTACCGATGCGTTGGTTAAGGCTGAATGCTGCGTCTCCGGCGCCGCCAAAAGGTAGCCGATTGCAGCGACGCTTGAAGCGCTCTAGCGGACGCGACCACACTTTTTTTGAGATTCTCCGTCATAGGAAAAACCGACCTAGCCGTCTTCATCAGCGACTCAATGCTGAGCACTCCCATGTGCTGCTATTACAGCGTATGATGGCAGGCGCTGCGATCACACTTACCGCTAGTAGCTTAGTCTGGACCAATCTCTTCATTCAAGAACGAGTAACTTTTGCAGGCGTTCCCTATCGTATTATCAACAAGTTTTGGCGCGACAAACCCGCACGAGCCGCTTACTTTGCCGGTAGCCGCGAAGATTTGCACGAGCGACTAAAAGCGCTGGGTGTAGAAGCTGATATCAAAGACTACTACCGCGATCGCTTCACCAGCGAGTACGAATTAGACAAGTACATTCACCAAATCATGTTCGATAGAACAGGTTATGTAGGTGAAGCCTATCAGGTCAATAACTTTGGCAAGCTCACCCCCATCGAATACTAGGTGGCGAGCGTTAAATGGCCCGTAACTGTGCGATTCCCGCTCCGCTGACTCCGGGCGACTTACTCTGTGTGATTTCGCCGAGCGGTGGCCTGCAACCTTCAGAAAAGTTTGAGCAGGGTTTAGATATCTGGCGACGGCGTGGCTATCGGCTGCAGCTGTGCGAAGGCTATAGCGATCGCTGGGGTTACTTAGCCGGACGCGACGACCGTCGAAGGCAGCAGCTACTACAGGCGCTGACTAATTTAGAGTGTAAAGCGATTTTGTGCTCGCGTGGGGGCTACGGCGGTACGCGGCTATTAGAAAACTGGACCTGGCCGACGGTAAGTGAACAGGCACCTGCCAAGTGGCTGATTGGGTTTTCCGATATTACGAGCCTGCTATGGAGTCAGGTGAATGTAGGCGTTTCAGGCGTTCACGGCCCGGTGCTAACAACGCTCGCGGCTGAGCCAGTCTGGTCTCGGTCGCGGCTATTTGAATGGGTGGAGCATCACAAAATTGCACCGATCAAAGGAACAGGATGGGCTGATGCGGGTTGCGGTGGCTCGGCAACTGGCATTTTACTGCCGGGCAATCTATGTGTAGCGACGCATTTGCTAGGGACTGCTGCTGAACCGATGCTGGACGGCGTGATTTTGGCGTTTGAAGATGTGGGTGAAGCGCCGTACCGATTGGACCGGATGCTGACACAGTGGCGGTCGATGAGAAAACTACAGCAGGTTCGAGGGATTGCACTGGGAAGATTTAGTGGCTGGGAGCCGATGAATTTGGGGCCGACACTAAGTGTGACGGAGGTAATGCGCGATCGCCTTAGCGACTTAGGCATTCCCATCGTGTCAGATCTTCCTTTTGGTCACGATGGTGAAAATGCTGCGCTACCGGTGGGGCTATCTGCGCGCCTAGACGCCGATGCTGGGACGCTGTCCTGGCCAGAATTTATACCTATTCAAGACGTTAATTGAGATGAGTGCTGTGCGTGATCGCAAGCTATCCCTCTAAGATAGAGACGTTTCCTGATGCCTTGACCTGACTCTTTGGGACTTGACTTGTCTGGAGCCAACCTTCTTGCTCACCTTTTTGCCAGAGACGCTGTGGTCCCTCTTCACGACGATAATCCGATTAACACAACGCCTGTTGTTGTCTACGCCCTGTTAGTGCTCAACGTTGTTATTTTTCTGCACGAAATAACACTGAGTGAAGAGGCCTTGCAACAGTTTTTTAACATATGGGCAATTGTGCCCGCTGAGCTAACAGATTCCTTTACAGGTGATAGCCTCACCGCAGAACGAGAATGGTTTACGCTTATTTCCTCCCAGTTTCTCCATGGCGGCTGGCTACATGTAGGCGGTAATATGCTTTACCTCTGGGTCTTTGGTAACAATATTGAGGACCGGCTGGGCTCGCTCAAGTTTTTGTTTTTCTACTTAGCGTGCGGCGTACTCGCGGGCCTGTCGCAGTGGTTTTTTGACCCGACTTCTGTTATTCCTACTCTAGGTGCGAGTGGCGCGGTAGCAGGCATCATGGGCGCGTACGTTATCCGTTTTCCTAGAGCAAAAATTGTTACGCTCATTCCACTGTTTATCTTTTTTACAACGCTTCGCATTCCCGCTATCTTTTTCTTAGGATGGTGGTTTGTGCAGCAGGCTTTTTACAGCGCGGCGAGTCTGGGCGCAACCGCAGACATGGGATCGGGCGGAGTGGCTTACTGGGCGCACGCGGGTGGCTTTATCTTTGGTGCGATTCTGGGTCCAGTTTTGGGATTGTTTTCGGGAGACCGCGACCAGTATCGCTGGTAATGCTCCGGCCTGTAATTTGATTTTGCCGATATAGTCAATACAGACGTATTGGGAGTGTTTGAAGATGGTGGACGCGGTGACTGAAGTTTACGAAGGCCAGTTTGGGACGTTTACAATTGACCAAAGCGATCGCACGGAAGTCGTTCTCTACAGAGCAGGGCTCGCAATTGCCGCTGGGAGTTTTGCGATCGCCGCACTCACGCTCTTCGTTGCCCCTGCACTCACACCTACTGCGGCAACGATTGGCTATGTACTATTGTGGCTAGGTCTAGGCTTAAGTCTCTTCAAAATCCACATTTACGTGCGTCCGCTCCACCAGGCACTACAGCTATTCTGGGCAATTGGCGGCGCGGCCAGCTTAGTCATTGCCCTACGCTATCCCACACCGCTAGCGCTAACGGCTTACCAGCAGCCGCTGACTATTCTTGGCATTGGCTTTACCTTCGCAGCGCTGACCGGCATCTTCTTTAAAGAAGCCTTTTGCTTCAACCGTTTAGAGACAAAGTTTCTAGTATTTTTAGTCCCCGGACTGCTGCTAGGCCATATGGCAGGTGCGTTTTCAGCGACTACAGAGCAGGGCATGCTCATCGCGTGGTCTGTTCTATTCGCGATTTTTGCAATTCGCAAAGTGATTCAGCCTATCCCGCCAGATATTGGTGACAAAAGCGTTTTTGCTTACCTGAAAGCTGAAAGACAAAAGAGTGCAGAAGGCCTTTGATCGCTGCGTGTCACTCTATTGACTTTTGCTGGCTTCCGCTTTGGCTAAGCAGCGTCATCGTTGCATTTACCACATGCTGCACGCTCCCCCGGAAAAAGGAAACGTCTAGGGTGTCGGGCGTGTCTCTAGCAGTGTGATAGTTTGTGTTGCGGAAATTCGCGGTGTCGGTCACAAAAACGGCTGGAATACCTTTCTCCCAAAAGGGCGCGTGATCGCTGCGCATAAGGTCGGGAAATAGTCTCAGTGTCGTTTTAGGAATAGGCAAGCTCAGCACAAGCGGCCAGTTACGCTGCGCGGAACCCATAAACGCGCCGATGAGCTCAGTATGATTTGCTAGTCCTAACACGGCTAGAAAATCACCGGTTTCTGGCACGTTTTGCAGCGGTAGGCCCTGAGGATAGCGCTGACAGCCCGCTGTACGGCAGGCGTAGCCAATCATATCTAGAACGATTGCACCTTTCACCTCCGCAATATTGGCGGCGTCTTCAGCAAAGGCTAGGCTACCCAACAGGCCTACTTCCTCTTGATCGAAGAAGACGAGTTTTAGGGTCATAGGAAAAGGGCTTGAGGCGGTGTAGCTGCTTCTATCGCTGTCAGCTGGGCGAGTGCCAAACGCTGGTTGTGTGAGTAAGTTGAAAAGGCGAGCTGTTTCTAATAGCGTTGCGATCGCACTCCCATTATCATCTGCCCCTGGCGATCCTTCTACCCCGTCATAGTGCGCACCCAAAACCAGCGTCCCTGCGTCAGAATCATAGCCAGGTAGGTTTGCGACAATATTCACCCCACCTGTTTCTAGCGCTCCGGTTTCTAAATGACTATAGCGCTGTTCTATTGGAGATAGGCCGTAGCCCTCTAACTGCTCTACGATATAGCGCCGAATTGGCTCTTTTTGCGCGGGCGTCGATCTAGCCTGAGAGACCGCATTGACATGTGCCATGAGCTGAGCGCTATCGACATCGAGATCCACGTCAGTAGCAAAGGAGTTAATAGGCAATACGACTGGAATCTCAGGCATCAGCACCGACTTGAAGTGTGTAATAGGATTGCCCCATACAACTACTGCCATCACAACAGCCGCGATTAAGAGAAAGAACCCGCTGCGTTTACTCATACCTTTTGTCCAAGTAGCCCCTCGAAGCGCCCTAGTGCATCCGATCATCAACTTCAGGGCTGCTTTCCTTTTTGAGGAGCTTGGAGAGCTGACCGCGAATGTCAGCAAGCTGTGGGTTGTTCGTTTTCGGCACAACTACCAAACGCACCTCAATTTCTGAAACGTTGTCTACGCGGGTAGTTTTCTCCCATACCTTACGTTCAGTATCAGACTCAGACTCATATCGGAAGGTCAGCATGTTGTCGCCCACTTCCAAAATTTCAACGTTTTTGAACCATCCACTACTGCTTTGAATGTAAAGCCATACGCCAGGCCTGCCAATCAGTTCTCTGAGCTTCCCTTCCATGTATCCTCGAGATCCCAACCAAAACGACTAAGCACAAAATACCAAACGAAAAAACTCAATCTGCTCAAGCGCCTACGAATGCATGAGCCTACCTTCGCGTAGGCGGAAGTGCTTTGCCAGCAGAGATTTCCTTTGTTTGCTATTTGCAATTATTAAAAAATTCTAGCACTTTGAGAAGTTTTGTGACGGAGCCTTAAGCGTAATTATTAAAAGAATATAACGAAAAGAAATCTTGATATTTGCTTAAGATACTGTCATACATGGCTTCTGGTCGTTGACTGATAGCAAACAGCGACATACAAATACTTATGAATAATTGATGTAGACACCTTTAGTATTTGCTTAGATTCATTTCAATTGATGGGTTTAGATTGCGGCTGTGCTTGGCCGCTGTAGAGCATACGTGCCTGATGCGGTGGCTACTATGAAACGGGTAGCAAAATCTTGAATGTAGTACCTTTGCCGACGATAGATTTGCATTCGATTTGGCCCTGATGTTCTTCGGTAACAATCTTGTAGGCAATAGAGAGCCCAAGCCCTGTCCCCCTCCCAGCGGTTTTGGTTGTAAACTGACTCTCAAAAATTCTTTTCTGAACGCTTTCTGGCATGCCGCCCGCATTGTCAGAAATAGTCACCGTGATGTGCTGCTCGTCTGCGGTAGTCACAACCGAAATCTGCGCAGGCATCTCTAGCGAATCGCCTGATTCTATTGCATCGATAGCGTTGGCCAGAATGTTCATAAAGACCTGGTTGATTTGACCTGGATAGCAGCTGAGCTCTGGGAGTTGAGCGTAGTCTCGGTGGATTTCGATGTCTTCGCGATCGCCGTTTCCTTTTAGCCGATGACGCAAGATCAGTAGCGTTCCGTCTAGACCTTCATTTAAGTTGTATGGCTGCTTGTGGGCTGTGTCGCTACGGGCAAAAGTGCGCAGCGACTGACTAATGGCTTGAATGCGATCGCCGCTGGTAGCCATCGACTCAATCAAAGCCGGGAAGTCTTCAACAATGTAGTCAAGATCTATACTTTGCGCGTGTTGTTCTACCTTAGCTAGGTCAGGCAGGCGGATACTGTCGCGGTTGGCTTCTAGCAGCGTCTGGTAGCAGCTGATATGTTCTATTAGCTGCTGAGTATGCTCCGCGACAAACTCCACATTGTTTGTGATACAGCCAATGGGGTTGTTAATCTCATGTGCGACTCCGGCAACTAGCTCTCCTAGCGCGGAGAGCTTTTCGTGCTTCTCAACTTTTTCTTGCACCTGTTGAAGATAGTTAGAAGCTTCGCTAAGAACAGAGGTGCTGACCTCAATACAGCTCTCTAGCTTGCGGTTGAGGCTTTCTGAGCGCTCACGCTTACTGATTTCTTCTTCGAGATCATAATTCCTTGCCTGCAACGATCTCAATAGCTCGCTATTTTGCCGATGCACGCTTACACGAGCTAGAATCTCTTCTTCTTGAAACGGTTTAGTGACGTAGTCGACTGCGCCTAGCTTAAGTCCAGTAACCTTTTGCTCTGTGTCCATTAACGCCGTCATAAAAATGACTGGAATGTGCGCGGTGGTGGGGTTCGCTTTTAGCTGACGGCAGGTCTCAAATCCATCTATGCCGGACATCATGATATCCAGCAAAACTAAGACGGGTTGGGCTTGTGCAATTTGCTTAAGAGCATTTTCCCCGCTGATTGCAACGCGGACTTGGTGCCCATCTCCCTTCAACGTTTCAGCCAAAATGGCGAGGTTGGTCGGGTTGTCATCAACAATCAGAATAAAATTAGTCGTCTGCTGATTCACTCAAGTTATACCTTTGAGAGCTGTATTGAAGCGTCGAATAGACAACGGCTAAATAACCGTGTCCAAAGACAGTCGGTGAGATAGCGATGTGCGATTTGTTATATATAGATTTCCCGTTTTGGCTTCATGTGCTACCCCAGCAACTAGCTCTCCTAACATTGAGAGTTTTCCGCTACTGGCCCTGTTTGGATGAAGGCTATTCACTTTGCTCGTGTTCCTATAGCAACTGCACGAACGCATCCGCGCACTGCTACAGGTCACCAGATCATAGGTGCTGACCTTTTGCGTGATCTCAGTTAGTGCCGCTGCTGGTCTGCTGAGGTAGTGGCGCTACCACGCTTTCAGTAGGCTCGTCAGGTTCACTTAGCGTTTTAGGAACGGCAAGATTTTTAAAAGAGGCTGGTTCTACCGTCTCAAGCTCAACGCGCTTTCGTAAGTCAGTTTTGGTTTCTATCTCGAAGGGCGGCTCTGCAGTAAGCTCTGGTGCCTCCTGCATCTCTGGCTCTATCTGTACTTGTTGCTCTTCCGGCAGCATGTCTTTTGCTTGCAGTAGACTTTCTTCCCCTAAGTCAACGCCAGTAGACATCTTAGCGTCAGCAGCAGGCAGGCGATCTACAGCTGAATCTTCCGCCTGTGGTTCCTCTGGCTGTCTCTCAGCAGGCAGTACTTGTTCTCCCGCTAGGGGACTATCTGTGTCTTCGCGCGCTGTACTGGATGTAGACGGCGGTTGAAACAAAGACTTCACCTGTTTGCCAAGCCGTGAGAAGGGCCTGTCTGGCTCTGTTGCCTCTATCGAGGTCGTTGAGTTCTCATCTGCAACGCCTGTATTGTCTACTTTCGAAGGTGCTATCTCACTGTCTAAGGGCGGGCTCGCTTCTAACGTATCCTCTGTTCTCGCCTCTTTGACCGCTGCTTCACTGTCCTTTTCGCCACCAATCACGTCCTCATTCAGCGCATCTGACGATAAAGAGTCAACCTCTTCCGGCTCATTTAAGTCCGTCGCCTGCGTCTCACTATCCTGAGATGATTCAGGCTCATCTGATGTAACAGTGTTATCCACTCTTGACGACGACTCTGTCGATTCTTCAGGCTCTTCTACTTCTGTTTCCTCTGCGTCCTGGCTCTGAGACTTCAGGAACTGACCAAACTTTTGAAATTTGCTAGGAGTCTCCAAATCACTACGTTCGCTGGCCGGTAGATCTTGTTCGACGGTCGACTCATCTGATATTGACTCATCTAATTGATCTACATCGAATTGTGTAGGCTCAGCTTTCAGTGCTTCAGCGTCCTCAGACTGGCTTTGCGCCTGCTCTATCTCTACGCTCTCATCCTCTATGCCCTCACCAGTTTTAACTTCAACTTCAACACCTGGTTCGACAGTGTTTGGCGTCTCAACAGCAGGTGCTGGCGGCTTATAGCTAGCGTCTACGATCTGCCCAACTTTATCTAATGGCAGTTCACCTCTGATAATTTCTGCTAGGCTATCGCGCTGGTTTGGATCATAGATAAACGTGCGCACTGTACTGTTAAAAGCATTTTCAATCGGGTTCCCCTGCCTGTCAATTAGTGTGAGCTGTATCCAGTTTTGCCCTGGGGTAAGTCCTCTTATATAGATAGGCTGCCACTGATCAAAAACGAAGCTCTGGCCGTTGACGCTACAGCGAATTTGCCAGTCGATATCATCGCTGTCACTTTGCTCGGCTATCTGATGCAAGGGCGCGTTGTTGAGGTAAAAATCGAGCAGTACTGGCTCCGCACCATACGTTCCCTGTGGCTCGATGTATGTCAACAAAGGCCGACTGGGATTGGGCGTATTCTCACCGGTCTCAGCCAAGACATGAAAGGTCGCTTGTGCATAGGCTTCCTCGTTTTTGAAGCTTTCTCCCCAGGGTTGAACGGCGACAACCTGTAGCGTATGGCTTCCGGGAGGGATGTCTTCAAAAACAACAGCGTCTTCAAGACTGTATACAGAGCGAGCTGGTTGATGATCAAGTATCACCTGGAGATGAGGCCCTAGCGCTAAATCTTTGTCCTTATATATAGAGAGACCTTTTAGCTTTATCCTGACTTCAACGCCGTCTGTTTCGATGACCTGATTCGCTTTTGGACTAGTGATAGTGACTTGTGGCCGGTACTGCCCGCTCAGCGTAGCTAGGTCTAGAAGTACTGCGGGAGGCGCCACTTCACTCACTGCGCCACTAAGCCTGCGGACTTCCACACCATTAAGAACATCGGGCAGCTCTACTAGCCGAACGCTCTGTGTGCGGGTAGCACATCCCCATAGGCCAATGCTGAGCAGTCCGCTAATGAGTACAGTAGTCAGTCGCTTCAGCCAGGGCTGTTGAGTAAGCGTCTTGAGCAACTTTGATAGGATCCCCATACCGAAACTGGATGATTATTGTCATTTGATCATATGGGACGGCTGCACCAGCGTGATTGATAGTAAAGATAAATGCACAGATTCTGCGCAGCTTTGATAGAAAATCGCAAAAGATTTTGCTGTGTGAGTCCTTTTGAAGTTTGTCATAATGCTTGTCTTCGCAACGAAAGTTATTAAAAGAGCATTTAACTTTAATAAAATGCTGCGACGATCTGTGGAGAAAGGCGAAAAATCTCTTGATGTTGTATCGAAAGAGACTAAAAGTGGGCTCAAGAAGGGAGATCACATCGAAATATTTCATTTTGTTAAAACTAGGTGCTTTCGCTTCCTTTTGCTTGTAAGTTCTGGGCGCGAAGTCCTTGTCGGACCGGGTTTTTCGGTGGTTGAACTATTGTTAACTGCTCGTCATACAGTACCGAAAGCGTGACTATAATACGTGAGAACATTCCTTTGTATGTGTTTGAAACCGTTGCGAATTGATTGCATGACATTCGCCAGTTTTTTCACATAGCCTAGGTGTACGTTCTTTCTCTGTCTAGAGAGGAGAGTCTCCATGACAACTACCCCGCGCGAGCGGGAGGCCACCAAAGCCAAGGTTGTGGTTGATCGGAACCCTACCCCCACTTCTTTTGAGAAGTGGGCGAAGCCAGGTCATTTTGACCGGACTTTGGCTAGGGGACCCAAAACTACCACTTGGATTTGGAACCTTCACGCTGACGCTCACGACTTCGACAGTCATACCAGTGACCTAGAAGACATTTCTCGTAAAATCTTCAGTGCTCACTTTGGCCACTTGGCTGTAGTGTTCATCTGGCTGAGTGGCATGTATTTCCATGGCGCTCGCTTTTCCAACTACGAATCTTGGATGTCCAATCCAACAGCTATCAAGCCTAGTGCTCAGGTTGTTTGGCCAGTGTTTGGTCAAGAAATCCTGAACGCTGACGTTGGTGGCGGATTCCACGGTATTCAAATTACGTCTGGTCTTTTCCAGATGTGGCGTGGTTCCGGTATCACTAACACAACCCAGCTATACGCCACTGCTATTGGCGGTTTGGTGATGGCAGCTCTAATGCTGTTCGCCGGTTGGTTCCACTATCACAAGGCTGCTCCTAAGTTGGAGTGGTTCCAGAATGTGGAATCGATGCTAAACCACCACCTGGCAGTTTTGTTTGGCTTGGGCTCTTTGTCTTGGGCTGGCCACCTCATTCACGTGGCTTCGCCGATTAACAATCTGCTAGATGCAGGTGTGGCGCCTCAAGATATTCCTCTGCCGCATGAGTTCTTGTTTGACAAGGCATTCATGGCTGAGCTTTACCCTGGTTTCGCGGAAGGTCTTCGACCCTTCTTTACGCTGAACTGGGCTGTATATTCGGATTTCCTTACCTTCAAGGGCGGCCTCAACCCAGTGACGGGCGGTCTGTGGATGACTGACATTGCGCATCACCATGTTGCGATCGCAGTGATGTTCTTAGTAGCTGGTCACATGTACCGCACAAACTGGGGCATCGGTCACAACCTCAAGCAGATCCTAGATGGTCACAAGGGTGACCCGCTTCTGTTTGGCGGCGAAGGTCACGTTGGTTTGTACGAGTTCCTAACGACTTCTTGGCATGCACAGCTAGGTCTTAACCTGGCGATGGCTGGTTCAGTCACAGTGATTGTGGCCCAGCACATGTATGCGATGCCTCCATATCCCTATATCGCAACGGACTACGGCACTCAGCTGTCGCTGTTCACGCACCATATGTGGATTGGTGGATTCTTGATTGTTGGTGGCGCGGCGCACGCTGCGATCGCCATGGTTCGCGACTACGACCCTGCCAAGAACGTAAACAACGTGCTTGACCGCGTGCTTCGAGTTCGCGACGCTATCATCTCTCACCTTAACTGGGTCTGTATTTTCCTCGGCTTCCATAGCTTTGGTCTCTACATTCACAACGACACCATGCAAGCATTGGGTCGCCCTCAAGACATGTTCTCGGACACGGCGATTCAGCTTCAGCCTATCTTTGCTCAGTGGATTCAAGGCCTGCACACTGCTGCGGTCTCGATCTCTGGTACAGCTCCCAACGCGCTGGCTCCGGCTAGCTATGCATTCGGCGGCGACGTCGTAGCCGTTGGCGGCAAAGTCGCGATGATGCCTATTCAGTTGGGCACCGCTGACTTCATGGTTCACCACATCCACGCGTTCACCATTCACGTGACTGTACTCATCCTGCTTAAGGGTGTGCTGTACGCTCGTAGCTCTCGCCTTATCCCTGATAAAGCTGAGCTGGGCTTCCGGTTCCCTTGCGACGGCCCCGGTCGTGGCGGCACTTGCCAGGTATCTGCTTGGGACCACGTGTTCCTAGGCCTATTCTGGATGTACAACTCTATCTCGATTGTGATTTTCCACTTCAGTTGGAAGATGCAGTCAGATGTATGGGGCACCGTCTCAGACAACGGCACGGTTTCTCACATCACTGGCGGTAACTTTGCCGCAAGTGCAACCACCATCAACGGTTGGCTGCGCGACTTCCTGTGGGCGCAAGCTTCTCAAGTTATCAACACCTACGGCTCGGCACTGTCGGCCTACGGCTTGATGTTCTTGGGTGCCCACTTCATCTGGGCATTCAGCCTGATGTTCCTCTTCAGTGGTCGCGGCTACTGGCAGGAGCTGATTGAATCCATCGTTTGGGCTCATAACAAGCTGAAAGTAGCACCGGCTATTCAGCCTCGCGCACTGAGCATTACGCAAGGTCGGGCAGTGGGCGTCGCTCACTACCTCCTAGGAGGGATCGCTACCACATGGGCGTTCTTCCTGGCTCGAATGTTATCGGTAGGTTAAGGAGCGCGGAGGAAACATAAAACGTATGGCAACTAAATTCCCGAAATTTAGCCAAAGTCTCGCACAAGATCCAACAACTCGTCGGATTTGGTACGGCATCGCTACAGCTCACGATTTTGAAACCCATGACGGGATGACAGAAGAGAATCTTTACCAGAAGATCTTCGCTTCTCACTTCGGTCACCTGGCGATCATTTTCCTCTGGACTTCTGGCAACCTGTTCCACGTTGCGTGGCAAGGCAACTTCCCACAGTGGACCCAAGATCCGCTTAATGTAAAGCCCATCGCTCACGCGATTTGGGATCCTCACTTCGGTCAGCCTGCAGTAGATGCATTTTCACAAGCCGGTTCTAGTAGCCCTGTGAACATTGCTTACTCTGGTGTGTATCACTGGTGGTACACCATCGGTATGCGCACAAACGCTGACCTCTATATTGGCGCAGTAGGCCTGCTCGCTTTTGCAGCAGTCATGCTGTTTGCAGGATGGCTACACCTTCAGCCCAAATTCCGGCCGAGCTTGTCCTGGTTCAAGAATGCTGAATCTCGTCTAAACCACCACCTGGCTGGTTTGTTCGGTGTTAGCTCTTTGGCCTGGACAGGTCACCTCGTTCACGTGGCGATTCCTGAGTCTCGCGGTGTGCATGTCGGCTGGGGTAACTTCCTGTCGATGAAGCCTCACCCGGCAGGTCTCAAGCCGTTTTTCACCGGTAACTGGGGCGTTTACGCTCAGAACCCTGATACGGCAGGTCATATCTTTGGTACCTCTACCGGTTCTGGAGACGCGATTCTCACTTTCTTGGGTGGCTTCCATCCTCAGACAGAGTCTCTCTGGCTGACGGATATGGCGCATCACCATTTGGCGATCGCGGTTATCTTCATCGTGGCTGGCCACATGTACCGGACGAACTTCGGTATTGGTCACAGCATTAAAGAGATCTTGAATACGCACCGTCCACCCGACGGCACCCCTGGTGACTTGGGTGCGGGCCACCAAGGTCTTTACGACACGCTAAACAACTCGCTGCACTTCCAACTCGCGTTGGCGCTAGCTTCTTTGGGTGTAATTACATCTCTGGTTGCTCAGCACATGTATGCGCTGCCTCCTTACGCTTTCATGGCTAGGGACTACACGACTCAGGCTGCGCTCTACACTCACCACCAGTACATTGCTGGATTCATCATGGTGGGCGCGTTTGCACACGGTGCCATCTTCTTGATTCGAGACTATGACCCCGCAGCGAATGAGAACAACGTGCTTGCACGTGTGCTCGACCACAAAGAAGCGATTATCTCCCACCTCAGCTGGGTTTCTCTGTTCCTCGGTTTCCACACGCTAGGCCTATACGTCCATAACGACGTAGTGGTTGCGTTTGGTACGCCTGAGAAGCAGATTCTGGTTGAACCTGTGTTCGCACAGTGGGTGCAGGCCGCTTCTGGTAAGGCACTCTACGGCTTCGATACGCTCCTTTCTAACCCTGATAGTGTTGCAAACGCGGCGGCAAGCGGCGTATGGCTCCCAGGTTGGTTGGATGCGATTAACAGCGGCAGCAACTCTCTGTTCTTGGCGATTGGACCTGGTGACTTCCTGGTTCACCATGCGATCGCACTTGGTCTGCACACCACTACTTTGATTCTGGTCAAAGGTGCGTTAGATGGCCGTGGCTCCAAGCTCATGCCAGACAAGAAAGACTTTGGCTTTGCCTTCCCTTGTGATGGACCTGGCCGTGGTGGTACTTGCGACATCTCTGCGTGGGATTCTTTCTACCTGGCGATGTTCTGGATGCTCAACACCATTGGTTGGGTCACCTTCTACTGGCATTGGAAGCACCTGTCTATCTGGAGCGGCAACGTTGCTCAGTTCAATGAGAGTTCGAACTATCTCATGGGCTGGCTGCGCGACTACCTCTGGCTGAACTCTTCTCAGCTGATCAACGGTTACAACCCCTACGGGATGAATAACCTGGCGGTTTGGGCTTGGATGTTCCTCTTTGGACACCTGGTCTGGGCAACTGGATTCATGTTCCTCATCTCCTGGCGTGGTTATTGGCAAGAACTCATTGAGACCATTGTTTGGGCTCATGAGCGCACGCCTCTAGCTAATCTGGTTCGCTGGAAGGACAAGCCTGTTGCAATGTCTATTGTTCAAGGTCGTTTGATTGGTCTGGCTCACTTTACAGTGGGATATGTACTGACCTACGCAGCCTTCCTGATCGCGTCAACGTCTAGTCGATTCGGCTAAGCGTTAGTAAGTCGCTATTAGGCGAATAGAAGAGCCCCTCAGTATTGCTGAGGGGCTCCTTTTTGCGTTCGTGTCTTCTATTCAGTAGATAATCTGGACTGCATCTGAGCTTTTTGCGCGGTTGGTTAGCGCTACTGTGCTACTAGCTCTTTGAACCAGTCGTCGCTCCAGATGGCTTCGAAGATTTCGTCAGCGAGGGCTTCTTGCTTGTAGCTAGGCTCTAAGCGAACGGCCTGCTGGAGGTTCTCAAGCGCCAGATCGTTGTTGCGCTGTAGGGCGTAGCAGAGCGCGCGGTTGTAGTAGGCCTTGGCGTAGTTAGGGTTGACGGCGATCGCTTTGTCGAAGCTTTTGAGAGCATCGCGATCGCGACCTAGCCGCATCAGCACGTAGCCCTTATTGTCCCAACCTTTTGCTAGTCCTGGCTTAAACCGAGTCGCCTTCTCAAAAGAAGCCACCGCTTCTTCGTAGCGCTCTAGCTCAGTGAGTGCCAGACCTCGATTGAGCCAAGCCACCGCGTCGTTGGCCTGTAGGGTCACTGCCTGATCGAATGATTCAAACGCTTTGTCGTGTGCCTGCAAAATGCCGAAGGCAACGCCTCGGTTTACCCAGGCTTCGTGGTATTCGGGGTTGATGTCTAGGGCGCGGTCGAAAGCTGCGATCGCTTCTTCTCTTTTTCTCAGTCGGCTTAGTACTATTCCACGATTGAGCCAGGCTTTTGCATCTGTAGGCGACTGCTCAATGACGGTGTCAAAAGCATCGAGCGCTTCTTGATATCGACGAAGCTCTCTGCGCAACAGACCCGTTTGGTACCAGGCGTCGCCGTTGTCTGGCTCTAGCTGAGTGACTTTTTCTAGCGCGTTGAGCGCTTCTTCTTTGCGTTCAAGCGCGACGAGCACGCAGCTACGGTTGAGCCAAAGCTCAGCGTTTGAAGGCTGTACTTCAAGAGCGCGATCATAGGCGGAAAGGGCAGCTTCGTATTGCTTGTTCTCCAGCTGCTGGTCGCCCGCTTCAATAAACTCGTCCGCCGTGAGAAATAGCTCGGGGCGGTTGTCTTTCAGGCGCTTCATTTGCTCCGTGAGTTCGCTGAGCTGAGATTGAGAGGTGCTCATAAACGAGTTGGCAACATACTCAGGAGTAATGCGACCTAGCTCCTGCATAATTTCTTTCTTCTCGCTTTCTGCTTCAGCCTGAAGGTTAGAGAGTTTTTCCTCAATCTCTTCTTTAACCTTGAGCACTTCCGTGAGCGCCTGCTCTTGCCGCTCGCCCATTTTGCCTTTCAGCGTTTCTAGCGTTTGGCTAAACTTCTCTTCTATTTTGCCGAGGCGCTCTTGCGCGGTCTGCTGACGTTCGGTAGCAGCTTGGGCCAGTTCACCAATCTGCTCGCCGAGGCGGGCATCGAAGCTATTGAGCTTCTCGATGATGATGTCACGACGGCCAAATACCGTATTGCGAACGCCGGACAGCTCATTGCTGAAGCTGCCCTCCAGATCTAAAAGAGACTTCAGCAGCTGCTCTCGTTCGCCACCAATGCCGGATTGAAGCGACTCAATCTCGCGGGTAAACTCGCCTTGCAGCGCCTGCACAATACCAAGCGTTTCGCTCTGCTGTTCGCTTAATTCGGAGCGCATACCTGATAACTGGTCTGAAAAACTGCGGGCTGTCTCAGTAAGTTCGGTATATAGTTCGGTCTTACGAGTGTCGACGTCTTTTCCCAGATTTGAAAGCTGAGCGCGGAAGCCGTCTGCGGTGGCCTGTAGCTGCATAATGGTGTGGCTACGCTCGTCACCAATGCCTGCTTGAGCATCAGAAATCTGGTTCTTGAAGTCGTTTGCGACGCGGTCCATATCGCCCAGTAAGGTGCCTTTGCGACCTTCAACATCGGCCTTAAGCGTGGCAAATTGAGACAGGAACCCATCGGCAGACTGGCGCAAGCTCTGCATCATGTCGGCTTTGCGGCTTTCTACCTCGCTGCGAATGCTGTTGAACTGCTGCTGCAAGTCTTCGGTAGATTTTTGGATGTTTTGCAGGGCAAGATCTCGGTGGCCAAGGGCGCTGGCCTGAATCTCGGCAAGGTCCTGAACGGCAGATGCTTCGGACGTTTTGAGGTTTTCGATGGCGTAGTCGCGCTGCTGCTCGATTTTGGCTCTGGCTTCGGCTTCGGCCTCGATGAGCTTGGGCCCAAAGTCGTCTTTTTGGCTGGCGATTTCGCTGAGTACGCGCTCTTTCTCCGCAGCGGTCTGCGCCTGATAGCTGCCCATCTGGTCAGACAGCACAGATTCTTTGCGATCTATTTCGTCAAAAAAGGCAGCTTTGCGACGCTGCGTCTCTTCTCTGATAACGCCAACGTGGCGAGAAAACTCGGTTTCGGAGGTGGTGAAGCGCTGAAGAATTCGCTGTCCTTCGGTTTCGGTGTCGCTGTGGATGCCTTCGAGCCGCTGTTTTGCCTGGTCGCGCAGCTCTACGGCTACCTGATAAAAGTCTGTAGCGGTGGCCTCGAGCTTGCCGTTGATGTCTTCAAGCTGCCGCTCCCAGCTGCGAGCGGTTTGAATTTTGAATTCGCTGAGCTCTTCGATCAAGGTGTAGAGAACTTCTCGCTGGGCTGCAACTTCTCTTTGGAAGTTGCTAGAACGGCCCTGTAGTTCCCCTGATAAGTCGTCGGCTTCGGAAAGGACGCGGTTGAGGCTGCGAGTAGCGTTGTGGACTTTGTTTTCTAGCTCGGTCATCTCGTTGAGCTGGGTGCGCACGATGGTGGCGACTTCATTGACTACAGAGCGGCGTAAAAACCACAGCATGATGATGCCTGCGCTCACGATCAGCACGAGTAGACCCAGCATGAGGGTGACGAGCGTCGTCAGCGTTTCTTCAGAATCTTCTGCTTGAACGCCGGTCGTCGTTGGTGGTGCGATTTCAGTTGGCTCAGCAGGTATCTGGACTGGCTGAACTTGAATGCTATTAGGGGAGGCCTCTTGATCGGTTCCGGGCGTACCTTGTGCCAACGTATGCACAGGCAGCAGGAGCCAACCGAGCAGTAGCCCGCTGCTAGCAATGGTTAGACGCCAGCTCAGACGCTCGCTCAAACGCCAGTCCGAGCGCCAATTTTCTCGATTCGCCTGCATGGGTAACCCCTTACCGTGTCTGCCGTTCACAGTTTTACACTGTATTTTACCTGAATCGTCAGGTTAGCAGATTCTTGGCCGTACTATTCAACGGAATAGGAGTACTGGAATCTGACTACTTCTGAGGAGTTGAACGGTGGTACTGCCGATAATGAGATGGCGAATACGGCGATGTCCATAGGTACCTATCAGCAGTAGACTAATTTTGTTTTGTTCTATACAGCGGGCAATTTCCTTTTCAGGATCGCCAGTCAGCAGGTGGGGGGTGACGGTGAGGTCCGCCTGCTGTAATTTTTCTTGGGCTTGAGCAAGCGCTTGCTCTGGCGCGGCCTTTTTTACCGAAGCTCGTTTTGCGTCTGCTTCAGATTTGGCTACGGTTGCCAAGTGAATTTCAACATCTAGGAATCCTGACGTATTGTCTATCAAAAAATTCAAGATCTGTTTGCCTGTGGGACTGCCGTCGTAGGCCAGTAGTATCCGCTCAATCGGTGCGAAGTTCTGAGGTGTCACCAGGCAAGGCTTAGTGCTGCTGCGAACGATGCGATCAGTATTAGCTCCCAAATGCCCCGAGGCAAAGTCTGCGGCTTCACCCCGTTTCCCGAGAACGACCATATCTGCGCCTGCCTCGAAGTCGTGAAAGCAGTCCACTAAAAAACCTGTGGGGTTAAGCAGCTCTACATCGTCGATGCCTTCTGCCTTTAGCGCTTGGCCAGCGTTTTGTAGAATCAGCCTTGTTCTCTGCTTGTTGAGTTTGGCCTTTTCGTGCTCTAGGCTGACGAGCTCATTCATCAGCTGCTCGGAGGCTCCAAGGCCCAGGCTGCCGCTAAGATTACCGGTAGAAACTGCCTTTTGGCGAATATCTGTGACAAACAGCACTTTGGCCTGAGACTGAAACCGACGGGCAAACCAGGCACCATAGCGATAAACACTGTCCGCAAAAGCAGAACCATCGGAGCATAGAAGAATGGTTTTCATGATGAGCGTTTTATCCTCTGTTGTTTAATGATCGAAATTTTATTAATTCGATTATTTTCTAATTTCCTGCTGCCCTAGGGTTCGGGACGTTAAACGTACCTTTAAATTCTTATCTTTAATCTATGCGTCTGCGACGAGTTCTTCTTCTGTGGCTAAGCGATTGAGCAGCGTCGAGCTGGCTTGATTAAGCCCAATGACCTCTACCTCGACACCTTTACGGCGAAATTTTTGTACGGTCTTGTCAAGGACTTCTACGGCTCCTTGGTCCCACAGGTGAGCACTTGTAAGATCGATGGTGACGCGCTCGACTGGTTCAGCAAAGTCGAAGGCGGCGGCAAATTCATCGCGAGAAACGAAGAAGATTTGCCCAGATATTGTGTAGATACGGCGAGCATCGTCTTCTACAAGTACCTTATCGACAAACACAAGCTTGGCGACTTTTCGAGAGAAAAATACGGTGCTCATTACAATGCCAATGCCTACCCCTAGCGCAAAGTTGCGGGTGAAGATGATGACAAACATCGTCGTTAGCATGACAGCTACCTCACTGCGTGGAACGCGGTGCATGTTGGTAAAAGAAGACCAGCGGAAGGTACCGATAGAAACCATAATCATGACGGCGACTAGAACGGCCATGGGCATTTGGCTGACACCGTCTTTCAATAGCAAAATGGACATCAGCAAAAATACGCCTGCAGCGAGCGTAGAAAGACGACCGCGTCCGCCGGACTGAACGTTAATTACTGACTGACCGATCATGCCGCAGCCTGCCATGCCGCCAAAGAAGGCGGTGATAATGTTGGCAATGCCCTGGCCTTTGGCTTCTCTGGTTTTGTCACTGGGTGTGTCGGTAAGGTCGTCGACTAAAGAGGCAGTAAGAAAGGAGGCTAGCAAGCCTACAATCGCCAGGGTGAGGGAGTAGGGAAATATGATTTGCAGGGTTTCGAAGGTGAACGGCACCTGGGGAATCGCAAACGCAGGGGGTGCGGTGGGTAGTGCGCCCTGTTGACCTACGGTGGGGACATCGATCTTTAGGGCGATGGTTCCGATGGTCATTACAGCTAGGGCGACCAGGGGAGAGGGGACGGCTTTGGTGAAGCGCGGCAAGATGTAGATGATGCAAAGGGATAGTGCTGTGATGACGTACACCATATAGGGCACGTTTGTAAGCTGTGGCAGCTGTGCTCTAAAAATCAGGATGGCTAACGCATTGATGTAGCCGATCATGACAGCGCGGGGCACAAATTTCATTTGGCGACCCAGCTTGAGCAACCCGAAGATTACCTGAATAACGCCTGTGAGAAAGGTCGCTGCTAGCAGGTATTGCAGTCCGTGCTCAGCGACCAGGTCGATCATGAGTAGGGCCATAGCGCCAGTCGCGGCTGAGATGGAGCCGGGTCTGCCGCCCAGAAAAGCGGTGACAACCGCGATGATAAATGACGCGTAGAGGCCTACTTTGGGGTCGACGCCTGCGATAATAGAAAATGCGATCGCTTCTGGAATGAGCGCTAACCCGACGACCGCCCCAGATAGGATGTCGGCTTTGGGGTTGACCAGCCATTCCCGTTTTAGGGTGCGCAAATTAAAAGAGCGAGGGATAGAATTGCGAATGTTCAAGGGATCTCCGTAAGCCTTGGAAAATCTGACGGGCAAAAAATCTGATGGATGAAAAAGTGCCGTAGGAAAGCGCTATAGACAAGCGCCGCAAGAAAAGGGCTGTAGAACAGTACAGATTTGCTTTGCTTAATATTTCTTTAATCTATGCTTATCTAAAAGCAAATTGGTGGTGGTGTCTAGGGGTGATTCATAAGCGCGTTCGTGCGTCTATTCACGAGCTCTTTCGTGTGTATGTGAGACACAGTGAATGCGAGTAGGCGTACTATATATAGAAGATAAAAATATTGTCTATGACAGACGTTTCGATTGCCCAGCACTATCATCAGCGTACAAAGTACGATCCAGAAACCCTAGCGGCGAAGAGCCAAGGGCCAAACGGTGGGCTCGACTGGTCGCGGCAGCCCGTTCCCTACAAGGACTACAAAATTGGCCACAGCATAGACCTGAAGCCGTATCTGGAAAAGGAACCGGCTGCTGCGGATAGTGATTGGCGCTGGTGGCAGAGGCTGTCACGTCTGTTGATTGATAGCTATGGGCTCACCGCTAAGGTGATGACGTTCTCGGGAGAGCCGGTGTATTTGCGCTCTGCCCCTTCTGCGGGGGGACTGTATCCGGCTGAGATTTATCTGGTGTCGCGGGGGACGTCTTTATTACCTGCTGGGCTGTACAACTATCAGGTGCGATCGCATGCCCTACTGCGCTTTTGGGACGATCACCCCTGGCAGGCGTTGCAGGCAGGCTGCTTCTGGCATCCAACGCTAGAGACAACGCAGCTCGCGCTGGTAGTGACAACGGTGTTTCAACGATCTGCCTGGCGCTATCAGGACCGGGCCTACCGACGGGTGTTCTTAGATTCAGGGCATTTGCTCGGAAACCTGGAAGTGGCAGGAACGCTGTGTGACTATCGGCCTCACTTAATTGGTGGGTTTGCCGATGAGCTGATTAATCAACTGCTGTATTTAGACAGTCAGGAAGAGAGTGCGATCGCCCTACTCGCGCTAGCCGATCTCTTCCAGGTCGATCAAAATCTGACACCTGCTCGCTCTGCGCTCCCAAGCCCTATCCATACGGATATTATCGCTACGCCAGATGGTGAGCTGCTGGGCTACCTGCACGAAAATAGCCTGATTTCGGCTGAGTCAGGCTATGGACAGCAGCAGCAAAAGAACTCCGACGCCTTTGTTTCACCAGAAGCGACCTCTTTTTCAGAGCCTGCTGCGGCCAACGCAACAGACCGCCTGGATAGTAAAGAAGACCTTAATCAAGAAAAGCCTAGAGAAGAAGAACCGCCGCGTAGCCTTTCAGGAGACAAGTACAATTTTCCGTTTGGCATCACTATCTCTACCAAGACGCAGCCGATTCTATGGGGCGATCGCCTCAGCGATTTGGAAGACACTTTACTCAAGCGCCGCTCAACCCGCCGCTATTCCAAAGTGCCGCTCAGCCGAGCTGACCTATTTGCAGTGCTCGACTTTACCTACCACCCGGCCCATTACCTGCTGCAAGATTTTGACCAGCAGCCCGACTATTTTGACCTGAGCCTGATTGAAACCTTTGTCGCGATCTCCAATGTAGATGGCCTGGAGCCCGGCTGTTATTACTACGCTCCAAAATCTGAAGAGCTACGGCAAATTCGGTTCAACCAGTTTCACAAAGAGCTGCACTTCCTTTGCTTAGGTCAAGACCTGGGACGCGATGCGGGTGCGGTCATTTTTCATACGGCGAACTTGGAAGCTGCTGTAGCGAAGTACGGAGATAGGGCCTACCGCTATCTGCATATGGACGCTGGACACTTGGGACAGCGGATTAACTTAGCTGCGACTCGGCGGCAGATTGGCGTGAGCGGGATTGCAGGCTTTTTTGATGACCAGGTCAATGAGCTGTTGAGCATTCCAGAAGAAGAGGCGGTGCTGTATATTACAACGCTCGGCCAAAAGCCGACTCGTTGATAGCTGCCTACTCATCTTCAAGTCCGCCCATCTCTCTAACACTTCGCGCCATAGCAGAAACGTCTTCGTCTCCATAGCCCTTTGCAATTAAGCCATTCTCTACTTGCTCTACGTACGCCGCCATGGGCAGAGGCAGCCCTAGCTCGCGGGCCGTCTCTAGCGCAATGTTCAAATCCTTCTGGTGCAGCCGCACTCGAAAACCAAGCGGGTAGTCATTCGCAATCATATTGCCAGAGCGATTAGTCAATCCCCAAGATCCGGCAGCGCCACTGCCTACTGCCTGCACTACTTTTTCCATATCTAAGCCTGCTTTGAGCCCTAGTGCCATGCCTTCTGCCACCGACCAGTAGGTGCCTGCAACGATGATTTGATTGATAGCTTTGGTGGTTTGCCCTGCGCCGATGTCGCCGACGTGAGTGAGGGTAGAGCCCATAGCGCTGAGGACGGGTTTGGCCTTTTCTACGTCTGCGGCGGCGCCGCCAATCATGATAGAGAGCGTACCTTTTTCGGCGCCTTCTGAGCCGCCGGAGACTGGGGCGTCGATCATGGCAATGCTTTTGGCGGCGAGCTGGTCGGCGATCGCACGGGTAGCGCTAGGACTAATAGTTGACATATCGACTACCAGCGTTCCGGGACGGGCACTGTAAATGATGCCATTTTCTCCTAGCACTACTGCTTCTACATCTGGGCTGTCGCTGACGCAGGTAATGACAATCTCAGCGGCGGCGGCAGCGGATTCAGGAGAGTTGGCAACGGTGCCACCTGCGGCAACGATAGACTGCGCTTTGCCCGGTGTGCGGTTGTATGCGACGACGCTGTGACCTGCCTTCAACAGATTGAGCACCATTGGCGTGCCCATTGTACCGAGTCCAACAAATGCAATGTTCATAGACCTATTTAACAAAAATGGCTGCTTCCAGTTGGTGTGTTAGCGAAGTGCCAGAATCCTTACTTCGAATCGGCTACAAAAAAGTCCCCAGCGTAAGCCGGGGACCTGTGTCGTTTTAAGTTTAGCGTTTTATTACTAATACTGATCTATTAGTAATAAAACGCTAATGCTAACGGTCATAACAGATGACTTGTGAAAATATTACTTATTCAGCGGCGCAAGGATCTGCCTCTTCAGTAGTGGCGTCAGGAGCAGTAGCATCAGGCGCAACGACATCGGGCTCTTCATCAATATCTACTTCTACTTCAGCGGCATCAGGCTCGACAGTTTCAACTTCGGGCTCGCCACAGCTAGTGAGCGCAGTCATGCCAAAAACGGAAGCGGCGGCCAAAGCAGCAAAATACTTAACTTTCATCTTGAACTCCTTGATTTCAAAAGACTGTTATTGCGTGTTTGCACTAACAAAAGAATCGATTAGATGCTTAACTTAATCGTTACAATCGCGGGTTGTCAACGGGGTAAAAAAGTGAGAAAGCCCTGAGACATGGAGCAACAAGGTCTGTACGCTTTATTACTCTTCTGTCATTTTTCTTAGGAGACGTGATTTTGTTCTGTGAGCCGTGTTTTTACGGTTGCTTTCATCTGTTTGGAGGTCGGTTGCGCGATGGTCAGCATCTTGTACCTAAGAGCGTCGTCTCTTTCTCTGCTTCTTTGGTCGCTTCTTCGACTTTTTTCTTCTGACGAGGTAGCTGCCAACACTATCGCTGACAAAATGGCTGATAGAGCCTAGCTCTAGCCCGACAATGACCGCAACCCATTCGATGAGGTACTTTTGGGCGAGGTTGCGAAAGGGGTCTTGCAAAACTTGCCAGGAGAGCTTAGCATCCCAGACTAGATTTACGCCGGTTACTTTGTCTGTTATTATTTTACTCCGGGTGCAGCAATGTGCTCATTCGGGCGGTTAGCTCAGTTGGTAGAGCGCCTCGTTTACACCGAGGATGTCGCGGGTTCGAGTCCCTCACCGCCCATATCTGTATAGCTTTGGTAGGTCATCGCTCTTGTTTGATCGAGGCTTAAGTTAAGTTGGGCTCATTATTGGTATGGTGAGTGTTCTTTCATGCCGCCTTTCGATAATGCCAACGCCTTCTGGTCCTGAGTCTTCTCCCGCGCGGCTGCCTTTCCAGTTTTGGATTGTGGCTTCGATTGCGTTTATTAATTCAGTTAGTTTTACGATTATTATTCCGACGCTGTATCCGTATGCAATGCAGTTTGGGCTGAGTGATTTTGAGGCGAGTTTGCTGACGACGGCTTATTCGCTGTCACAGTTTTTGGGGACGCCGATTTTGGGTCAGCTGTCTGACCGGTGGGGGCGTAGGCCGCTGCTGGTGGTGAGTCTGCTGGGGACTGTGGTTTCTAACTTAGTAGCGGCGATCGCAGGTGTTCCCTGGCTTTTGTTCGCCGCTCGTATATTTGACGGTGTGACGGGTGGCAATAATTCGATTGCGCAGGCGGTGGTGAGCGACATTACGTCGCCGGAGGATCGGACGCGGGCGTTTGGGATCTATAGCGGGCTGTTTCGGCTGGGGTTTGTAGCGGGGCCGCCGCTGAGCTATGTGGCGCAGCTGGTGCCGGAGATGAAGGTGGGACCTTTTGTGGTGACGTCTTTAGGAATGAGTTTTTTGGTGTCGGCGGCGATCGCACTGATCGCGGCTTTGATGTGCTTTTTCTTTTTGACGGAGACGCAGGGTGCTAGCTCAGTAGCTGTAAGTGCTAGCAAGGCGATACGCAAGAAGCTGAACTTTGGGAGTTTGTTTACGGCGTTGGGGCGTCCGGTAGTGGGACGAATTTTGGTAATGACGTTTCTCAACGGGTTTACGTTTACGATTTTCACGTTTGCGTTTCAGCCGTTTTTTATTAATGTGCTGGGGCAGGATGCGAAGAATTTAGCGATCGCATTCGTTGCTTTTGGCCTGCTGGCGTTTGCGTCGCAGGTGTTTTTGCTCGAACCACTGCGAAAGCGGTTTAGCCTTGCCAATGTGCTGGTGGGCGCTTTGATTGCGCGCGGAGTGCTGTTTATGCTGATGCCCGCTTTGCCGAATATCGTGGCATTTTCGGTATTATTAGGATTCTTCGGGCTAGTGAATGCGTTTCCGATGCCGTTGATTGATTCGATTCTTTCGATGCGAAGCGATCAGGCAGAGCAAGGGGAGGTGCTGGGATTGAATGCGTCTTACTTGAGTATCTCGAATGCGTTTGGCCCAGCGGTTTCAGGGCTGTTGGTGACAGCGTTTGGATATGCAATGCCGTTTTGGGTGGCGGGGGCGATGACGGTGGCGATTGCAGGGTTTGCGATTACCTTAGAAAAGCCTAAATCGCAGATTGGGTGAGCGATCGCAAATCATTGATTGAACGGTTTGTCTTGCGTTGAGAAAAAGGGGCAAGACTCACTGCGTTTATTGGCTCGCCTTGGTTTGCCTACGGCTGCGTTTCTACATAGGATGAAGAGCAGACAGCGGGCAAGCAAAATAATAAAAGTTGAATAAACGTGACATATACCAGTCCTAGTAAAGCTTTGAAGAAGCCTTCAGAGTGGTTTTCAAATGTGCCAGCGGATTTGATCGCTGGGGTGGTGGTGGCGCTCGCGCTGATTCCTGAAGCGATCGCGTTCTCTATTATTGCGGGCCTCGATCCTACGGTGGGTCTCTATGCTTCTTTCACGATGGCAGTCTCTATTGCTTTTTTAGGCGGTAGAACAGGCATGGTCTCAGCCGCGACCGGTTCTATGGCGCTGCTATTGACTGACCTGGTAGATGTTACGGGTGCGCAGGCTTTGGAGTATGTGCTGGCGGCGACGCTGTTGACTGGTCTGTTGCAAATCGTGTGGGGCTCTTTGCAGATTGGTCGAATTATGAAGTATGTGCCCCGTGCGGTGCTCGTGGGCTTTGTCAACGCGCTGGCAATTTTGATTTTTCTGGCGCAGCTAGAGCAGTTTGAACGCGCCCGAGAGCCAGCGTTTGAAGGCGAGAGCGGCATTTTGATGTACATAATGGTCGCTGCTGGACTGGCCATCATTTATCTATTACCTCGGCTCACTCGAAATATGCCTATTCTCAAGTCCATTCCGTCGCCACTGGTGGCGATTGTAGCGCTCACAGTAGTGGCCGTATCGACAGGAATGCCGCTGCCGACGGTGGGCGATATGGGCGAGTTGCCTGCTGAGCTGCCGTTCTTCCGGCTGCCCAATCTGCCGCTCAATATTGAAACGCTGCGACTGATTTTGCCAGTGGCGCTGTCGCTATCGGCGGTAGGTCTGTTGGAATCATTCCTTACCGCTTCTGTACTGGATGATATGACCGATACCAACAGTGACAAAAACCAGGAGGCCAGAGGGCAGGGCGCGGCAAATTTGATCACCGGGATGCTGGGCGGAATGGCAGGTTGCGCCATGATTGGCCAGTCTGTGATTAATATCAAGTCGGGCGGGCGTCAGCGGCTGTCTACGCTGAGCGCGGGTGTGCTGCTATTGTCTTTTATTTTGCTAGCAGGGCAGTGGGTTGCCATGATTCCGATGGCAGCGCTAGTAGCGGTGATGTTTATGGTTTCTATTAGTACCTTTAACTGGCGCTCGCTGGTAAACCTAACCCGAACACCGAAGAGTGAAACGGCTGCCATGCTGGTGACGGTTGCGACAACGGTGTTTACTGAAGACCTGTCGATTGGCGTTATTGTCGGGATTGCTTTGAGTGCGATCGCCTTCTCTCGCAAAATTGGTAAGCTTATTTCTGTCCGTAGCGAGCTCAGCACCGATGGCACAACCCGTACCTACTATGTGCACGGCCAGCTGTTCTTTGTATCTGCTAATAATCTCATTGAGTCTTTCGATATCCACGAAAAGATAGCGCGCGTCGTCATTGACCTGACGGACTCTCACCTGTGGGACCAGTCTTCGATAATGGCAATCGATAAGCTAGTGCTCAAGTTCCGGGCTCACGGTTCAGACGTAAAGCTGGTGGGTATGAACGAGGCTAGCTCAACGCTAATGGATAGGTTAGCTGTGCATGACAAAGAGAATGCAGCCGAGCTAGTAGGCGGTCACTAGCTGTTTGAAGATAACTTTGACGCTCAAGCGGTCTCTACAGGGGTGAGATTTGTTGCAGACTGTACAAGCAGCCACTGCACTAGCTGCTGCCAATGCTGCGATTGAATCAGCTTTGCCATATCAAATGGAGAGCCGTGCTCTTGCGAAAAGCTAGAAAAGCTATCGGCCCAATGAATCAGTGACTCAATTGGTAGGTAAGGCGAGTACTGCCAGGCTCGCCTCAAGCAACTGGCCATCTCCGCAAGAGCGCCTGTGTGCTGCAAATACCACGCGGCCCATACCAACGTGTGATAGCGCACAGACTGCTCTATTACCTGCACCGACTCAGGCAGATTTGACTGCCGAAAGAACTTGTCTAAAAACCTCGCTAAATCCTGTGCCTGAATCAGCGCATCTCCCATAGCGCTATTTGTCCTTTGCCGATAGCTCACAGCTACCTGCTCTAGCCAGGCGCAATGGCATCCTTGTAGTGCCAACCGACTCACTAGGTCCACATCTTCAGCCGCTTTAAGCTGCGGATCAAATCCACCCACCTTGAGCAACCACTCTCGGCGCACCATTAGCGCACTGGGCAGTACTGGCTTAAACCGCAGCCAATTTTCTACCGTTAGCTCAGGAACCGATTTCCACGGCGTGACTTCTGCAACAGGTGCGCCCGCTTCATCGACCCTCTGCCAGCCGCTTTGTACTAGCCCTAGCACCGGGTTAGCTTCAAACACAGCAATCTGCTGCTCCACTTTGTATGGCAAATAATAGTCATCGGCATCCAAAAAAGCGACGAGCTGACTGCTCGCGGCCTCTATCCCACGATTGCGCGCAGCCGATACGCCCTGATTCTGCTGAAAAAAATACTTCAGCTCAGAACAGGCCATCTTACTAACGACGTTTTGCGTGTCGTCAGTAGAGCCATCATCAACCACAATAATTTCTCTGACAGCTGGGCCTATTGCGCTTTGGATAGCCTCGCTAATATAGTCTCGGCAATTATACGTAGGAACAACAACGCTAACGCTCAACATATTCTCTAATACCATCGATCCTATGCATTGCTTGCCTATCTGCTGCCTTTCGACTGTAACAAAGCTGCGGTCGGTTTTCTGTCAGTAGAAAAATCTCTATCTTCTGTTTCTTTTTACACAAGAGAACAAAGTGTAATTCTTTTATTTACTGAGCTGGCAGCGACAGAGACCGAGCAAGCTAAAAATTGGCTGCCGACATCTTTTGTGCAGGTGATAACGTTAGCGTTTCAAGAGATTTGTTACGTGCAAATTTTTGCTGTGATATGGTTTTCTCTTAATTGTGATATAGATAACAGGAGTGTCATCACATCTTTTAGTAAAACATACGACATAGCGTAAACCAGATTTTTGACCAGTGATGTTTGCAGGCAGAACAAAATCTCCTGGGTACACTCGCTCAGCAAATTATTCATAAGGAGGCTTCTAAGATGTCTGTTGTAATAGGTGCAAGCCTGAGCGATACCATTTTTACCGGTAGTGAAGATGATCTTGTCAGAAGTGGCGTTGGCGACGACTTCATCAGTTCGGGCTTAGGTGACGATGAAGTGTTTGGTGATAGTGGCAGCGATACTATCTTTGCAGGCGGTGGCGACGACCGCGTCGAAGGTGGCAGCGGCAACGACTTCATTGGTGGCGGTAGCGGTACCGATACGTTGCTAGGTGGCTCTGGTCGTGACTTCATTCGAGGCGGTGCTGGCGACGATGCCATCGACGGTGGCAGTGGCGACGATGAACTATTCGGCAGGCTGGGCAACGATACTATCGACGGTGGCTCTAGTAACGACTTTATTGACGGTGGTGCTGGCGACGATAATATTAGCGGTGGTAGCGGTAACGACACTATTTTTGGCGGTGTCGGTGATGACACTATCAATGGTGGCAGCGGTGACGACACTATCAGCGGTGGTGCAGGCGCAGATACGATGGCGGGTGGTGCTGGCCGCGATCAGTTCATCTTCAATACGCTCGACTTCGGTCCCATTGATGGGATCACCGATTTCGATACCAGTCAGGATTCTATTATCATTCAGGGCGTTAGCAGTGGTGCTAATGTCTCTTACGATGGGACCACTGGTATTGTCTCTATCGACGGTCAGGCATTCTTACAGCTAGACACTGGTTTGGATGAAGACGAGATCAACTTCGATATTATCTAGATTGTTGGTAGGTAGGCGGTATCTTGACGCTAACACCTAGTGTTTGTTCGGCAGAGCTGTACGCCGCTTTAGGAGAGTCGCTGACGCATCAGGGTGATAGGAACGCTGCGATCGCTGCTTATTCTCAGGCGCTGATACTGCAACCCCACCAGCCACAAATCCACCGCGCTTTGGGCGTTATCTATGGCAATCAGCAAAAGTGGGCTCTAGCCATCTGTCACTATGAAGTGGCTTTGCGGCAGCGCCCTGACTGGTTTGACGTGCTGTTTCGGCTGGCTAGAGCGTTCCACCGTTTGGGCGAGTCTGCGCAAGCGATGTCTGTGTATAAGCAGGTAGTGTCTTGCCGGGCAGACTGCGGGGAAGCTTATGTTTCGATGGGGGTGCTGCATGAGCAAAGCGGTGACTATCGCGCGGCTATCAGGTGCTACAGGCAGGCGGTTTTCGCTCGGCCTAGCTACGTAGAAGCGCACGAACGCCTAGGAGAAGTGCTGGTGCGCATAGGCGCTTACGCATCCGCAGAGACCGTGTACCAACAGGCGATCGCATCCTCCCTAGAAACCGTTAGACTGTACAACGGTCTGGGCCACTTGAAGCTGGCGCAAGTGGAAATCCAACCTGCGTTTTTGGCTTATCGTCAGGCGATCGCGCTAGACCCAACTTCGAGCACAGCCTATAAAAGCTTGGGTGGGCTGTACCACCGCTACAAGTCGCCTGAGCGCGCAGCTAAATACTTTCAACAGGCCGTAGAGCACGCTCCCAACAGTGCTACCGCGCTCAGTAGCTACGCCTGGTTACTCGCAGAGCAAGGCTGCTGGACTGAACTGCTCATCTGCTTTCGGCAGGTCTGCGTAGCCCAGCCAAATTTTGTAGACGCCTACTGCCAACAAATAAAATCGTTGACAGGTGACGATTTGCTATTTCGCTTGCAGCGAGCCAGCGCTGAGCTATTGCGGTCACTGTTGCAAATAGATTCAGCCGATCTGAGTAGCCTACTGCCTCAGCTAGCACAGGTCTATGGCTGCCTAGGCGATCTTTCAAACGCCTGCAATGCACCTACTCGCGCTGAGCAATGCTACCGATTCGCGCTGACGCTAGTGCCCCGAGCTTACTGGTATGAGGCATTAGGTGATTGCTTGCTATCTCAAAGTCGACAGGCGGCGGCGATCGCGGTTTATCAAGCAGGTCTCTTGCAGGGACTCGAAGATTCCCTACTTGCTGAAAAGCTAGATCAAGCGATAAATCGTCCGACCGAATCGTCTGCGGTAGCGGCAAGCGGCGTTTACCGGTACGCGCAAGACTGGCTTGCTCACAATGATTTAGCGCCCGCCCGGTTGAACGCCGAACCTTTTGTACCAGTAGGCGCAACGAATGGGCTAGCTCCTGGGTGTGGCGGCTTGACCTGTCAGCGCTGCATGAACAATCTGGTGCGAAAATTCTCGCCAATACAGGTAGTCAAGGGTGTGCTTCGCTGCCGCCCCGCTGAGCCCGACGAAAACCTGGCGTTTCCCGCTTTTGTTGCCACAATCCCTCACGGGCGAGCGTGGGTTGTGCCTCAGCAAAATGACTGGACTGTGTGCGATGAAGTGGCAATCTTCAGCCCGGATAACTTTTTGCTAGGTGACCTGTCGCGCTACTATCCCTGGTATTTGCCTGGCTGCGATCGCCACGATATTGCCAACCACACCGTGCTACAGCGCACCACGCCGCTGCCAGCAGTAGAGCAGATTCCCGGACGCGTAGCCGTTCTCTCCGGGCTATCGAGCCATATTTACTACCACTGGCTGTTCGACGTACTGCCGCGATTCAAAATTTTGCAAAAAGGAATATCGGCGGCGCTAGGAGAGACCTTATCGCTACAGAAAAGCCTGGAACAAATAGATTACTTTGTTGTAAATAGCCTGTCGCAGCCTTTTCAAAAAGAGACACTGGCCGCGCTAGGCGTACCTTTAGAGAAAGTGATAGAGAGCGATCGCACCCCGCACATCCAAGCAGAAGAACTGCTAGTCCCCAGCTTTGCTGGCCACATGGACTGGGTTCCACCGAGCAGCATAGACTTCTTACGCCAAATATTCTTACGCCCACCACCTACCGCAGCAGTTCGCATCCCCATTAATCTTTTCCCCACTTCCAATGCTTCAACCTCTGCTCTCTCAACCGCTCACTCTTCTCTCCCGAAAGACGTTAAAAAGACGCCACCGACCAACCGTATATACATCAGCCGAAGCAACGCCAAGTACCGACATATCTTCAACGAAGATGCGGTAGTCGCTTTGTTGAGCCAATACGGATTTGTCTCTGTCGCGCTAGAAACACTCAGCGTTGCCCAGCAGGCAACGCTTTTCTCCGAAGCCGAAGCGATCATAGGTGCACATGGCTCAGGGCTCACAAATCTTGTCTTCTGCTCACCGGGCACCGTTGTTGTCGAGCTGTTTTCACCCTACTACCTGCGCACAGACTACTGGATGATTAGCCAATACCTCCAGCTACACCACTACTACATGGTTGGTAAGCGCTTCACCTTTCAACCCCTGCGCCAGCTAATGTATCCCAGCGGCCTAACAGAAGACTTCTCAGTCGACGTCAACGCACTGCGATCGCTCCTCAAAAAACTCAACCTAACACCCTCTTAGCCCCTAGCCACCCAGCCAAAATACCGCCCCATCCCCCATTCCCCCATGCTCACCCAACACCTCACCGAAGCCCTCACCACCTGCGAAACCCTCGCCCTTCAATCCGCCCCATCAGACACCCCCCTCCCCATCGACCGCGACTGGATCACCGCCTGCCAAACGGTGAGCAGCATCCTCGTCAGCATGGGACTGCTAGAAGAGTCGTATCGCTGGCAAACTATGGCGCTAGATCCCTCTCCTAGCGTGGCCAAAGTATATGCGCACTCAGGCCGGGTCTACATTAGCTGCGAAGACTGGCAGCAGGCGATTCACTTCTGTGAGCGCGCGCTAGCGCTTCAGCCTGATAACACCACGATGTACTGCCGACTGGCGAAGCTATATCACCAGGTGGGCAACTATCAGGCCGAGAGCCAAACGATCCACGCACTGCTACAGCAGCAGCCAAACAAGGCCACCGCCGACGGTCACTATCAGCTTGCTAAAGTCATGGAGCAAAACGGCCTTTATGCGCAGGCGATTGAATGCTATCAGCAGGCGCTCCAATCCGACCCAGCGTTTTTGGCGGCTTACTATGCGCTAGGTGAGCTGTTTTCTAACCAGGGCGAGCAGGGTAAAACTATTGAGCTGCTGCAAGCACTTATCAGAGAACTGCCCGACGAGGCGATCGCGCACTACCGACTGGGCCGAGCCTACCGTCAGGCGGGTGACTTAGAATCGGCTCTACTGAGCTTTCGCACCGCCCTAGCGCTAGATTCAGAGCTGCACTGGGCCTATATAGGCCTGCTAAACGTAATGCTACAGCTGAAGCGATGGGCGCAAGTCGTGGAAGTGTGCAAAGGGGTGCTCCACTTTGAAGGAGAGCTGCCCTGGGCCTATTGCTTTATGGGGAACGCGCAGGCGCATTTAGGAAACGCGGTTGAGGCCACGACCTGTCATCAGAAGGCGTTTGAGCTGCGAGGATGGGCGCAGTGCACTGAGCGCGGCTACCAGTTCGGCCAAAACTGGTTCAGTGAAAATATTCCGCTGTGGGAGCGTCACCTGCTGCCACTGAACGGGCCGCTGAGCGCTCGTCCGCCGCTGCATGCGCTTTTGCTAGGCAGTGACGATGGGAGCAGTGCGTGCTGGCTGCTGGATATGCTTTTGCGATCGCCCACTGACCAACTACTCTGTATGACAGCGAATGCGAGCCAACCGTTTGAGCAAAACGCGGCTAAGCTGCTTGAACCCCACAAGCTCATTCTACAAACGGGTGAGGTACTCGCTTTACTCGAAGCCTTCGAGCCTGAAGTTCTCACTTCCCAAAAGTCTGAGGATAGCTCTGCTGAAGACAACGTGCAGACCGATTTTGAGACCGACTTAGAAGAAGCCGCTCCGTTTAGCATCATTTACCTTCAGCCCCATTTAAAAACAAGCAACCATCTCAATGCGCTAGCAGCTCGGGCATGGCCCCTATTACAGCCTGGAGGAGTGATGATCTTTAAAAATTACCGATGGCAAGATCCGAACCAGCCAGAGCTTGCGCCCAAGATTGGTATCGACGCTTTTATTGAGTCAGTAATAGATCAGGCCGTCGTGCTGCATCGCTCTCATCAGGTCATTGTGAGTAAGCGAGGGCAACGCAATGCTTGAGAACAGCTTACGACCGCCCGACGCTTCGCCTACCGAGCCATTTCATTCTTCTATGTCTGTGCCTATTCCTGCTCTTCTACAACCGTCGATTTTAGAGACGTTGCGTCTAGCTCAAGCGAGCTGTGAGATAGGTGACTGGGAGAAGGTGATTGGGGCTTGCGAAAGTGCGATCGCTCAGTCCCGTCAGTGCCAGCAAGTCGATCAGCCAAAAACCCCTTTGCCAAAGCAGATGAGCATACAGGCGTTGCTACAGAAAGCAGAAGACTCAAAGCAAAAGGGCGACATTCCAGAGGCAGTGCATGCCTATCTCAAAGCTTTGCAGATAGCGCCTAGCACCTATTCTATCTACAACCGTTTGCGCTACAACCTCATGCGCTACGACCTTACAGAAGGTGACCCTCTCCTGCAAGAAATTGTGGACGTTTGCCAGGAGATTTGCGATCGCCTGCCGACGCTTCAGCCAGCTCAGGTGACGCTCGCTTACGGCCTTACAAAGCTAGGCAAAACGCAGGCGGCCACAGCCTGCTATCGCCGAACCAGCGACCTGGCGATGAAAAAGCGGTCAGGGTACGACGCTGTGGGGAGCGATCGCCAATCTCCAGACTTCATGGTGATTGGCGCAGAAAAATGCGGCACTACGTCGCTGTTCCAATACCTCTATAAGCATCCCGAGATTCTCTCCCCGATTGAAAAGGAAATAGACTTTTTCGATACGGAGTACAAACAAGGCTTGGACTGGTATCTGGCCCACTTTCCGGCTGTCCCCCGCCAGTCAGATGCATCATCTTCTCATATAGCAGCGGGTGAAACGTCCGCCAACTACCTCTACCACAACCTTGCACCAGCGCGCGTATTCGAGCACTTTCCCAACATTCAGCTGATTGTTCTCCTGCGCCATCCTGTTGATAGAACTCTCTCTCGCTACAACATGATGGTACGCAACGGCAGTGAAAAGCGAACCTTAGAAGTTGCGATCGCTCAAGAGCTGCGGCAGATCCGGCACGCAACCACGCCAGAAGGAATCCCTTGGACCGTGCTCAACCGCTGTCGGCACATTGGCAATAGCCTGTACTACTATCACTTGCAGCGCTGGCTCACGCACTTTGCGCGCGAGCAGCTTTTGGTACTGCCTAGCGAAAAGCTATTTGCTCAGCCAGACCAGGCCCTAGGCGAAATCTGTCGCACGTTGAGAATTGGTCCACCGCCAGAGCAGACCTACAAGAATTACAATGCTGGCGACTACAGCGCAATCTCTCCTGCGCTTCGCCATCAGCTAAATACGTTCTATCAGCCGCATATCGATCAGCTAGAGACGCTTCTATCTCAGTCGTTTTCGTGGGATCTATCTTGAAGAAGCCGCCTGCTAGTGACCTGGGTAGCGCCCGCAGCTATCAGGCGAAAGACGAAGAGATTGTTGACTACAGCGTTTGGGACTTGTGGACGTCTCAGGCTGGTTTTTCTGTGCGGGGCCCTCGACCAAAGAGTCTGGCTGCCGGTACATACTGCACGTCGTTGGGGGCTGCTTTCACGTTTGGTCGCTTTGTGGCGTGTCCTTATCCACAGCTGTTGGGCGAGGCACTAGGAATATCTTCTCTCAATCTAGGCTTCTCTGGCGTGGGGCCTTCTTTTTATAATGCGCCGCAAAATCAGGCGCTGTTGGACCTGGTCAATCATTCAAAATTTGTGACGATTGCGATTTTTTCTGGGCGATCGCAAGCCAACTCTCGTTTTACCACAACCGCTCATTCCCAGGAGCGATACATCTTAGAGAAAGGCAATGTGGTGCCTGCCGACTTTGCATATCAGCAGCTTTTAGAAACTGCAACAGAGCGAGAAATCCTTGCTCTGATCGCTGAAACCCGCGCGGCCTACTTGCACGAGTTTTCTCAGCTGCTGGTGCGTATTTGCGTACCCAAAGTCTTGGTGTGGTTCTCCAAACGCTATCCTCATTACCAAGAAAGTACAAGTAACGTCCTGACACTCTTGTCTGGCTTTCCACATATGGTGAACCAGCCGATGATCGATATGCTCAAGCCTCAGTGCGACGCTTACATAGAGTATGTAAGCCACATAGGGCTACCTCAGCCGCTAGTGAGTCGGCATACGCAGCAGCCAACCAGCATGGTTCGCCTCCGTACCTACGACGAGAACGGGAAAGTCCAGCTCACGCCTTCTCGCCTTACGCACAACTACTACTACGCGTCTCCCGAAATGCACAAAGAGTTAGCGCAGCAGCTAGCGCCAGTGTGTCGGCGTTGGTGCTAATAAGTCCTGGAGAACATTTTTTGCGCGCTGCCAATCAATTTGAAAATCTATCAAGTTTGATATAAGCACTACATTCGATAGGTCTATATCTGTGTAGGCTTTATGCAGGTAGCAGCTCAGGATAGGAGATGCAAAAATCGTCGTATTGTTCTGTGATCAATAATTCATTTTGTGCTTTTCTGTTTATGTTTTTCTATTTGTGCTTTTTGTTACTTGGGCGATCCGTCTACCTGCGGTTGTACTCGCTGAAAACGACGGTATATTTGGAGTGCTACGCACGTACGTGTTGTTACTTGTGATAGTGCAAGAAAAAGGCTATCAACGTTCCGTACGAGGAAAAATGCACCATAGTTTTCTACGACTAAACCCTAAAGTTACTTCTGTTGCATTTTATGTAAGAGGACTTTTCTTTAACGGTTTCTTTGTAGTGGTGATTTAAAGATTGGCAGGTATCGGTTCGATTAGTTCTAGGGTGTAGGTTGAGCAATGAAGTTCTTTAATGAGGTGCCTGTCGCTTCAGCGCGATCAAGGCGTCAGGGTACGGTGTCGGTAGCGTGGCAGTCTGTAGTCCTAGATGAGGAGAAGTCGCCTTCACTTTCTGAGCGCGATCGCTCTGATCGTGGTCACAGTACTGAAGGACAATCATTCCAGCAAAACTTACCTCAACTAGATACGACGGTGAGAAAGTGGCCTATACAGAATGGTGCAGACATGGCGTTGGCAGCTAGGGACGATTTGATAGGAGGGTCTGTGTCCACAAACGAGTTTGGACAAGACGCGCACACGATTACGCTGCACAATCAGGTAGCTAGCCAGACTTCTAGCCAGATTTTTAGCCAGATTGTAGGAGCCCCGGTGGTGAGTTCTAGTTTGGCGTTGGCTTCGGATTCTGTGAATGAGGTGGTTAATTTATATTTGCAGCAGGCTCAGTCTTACTGTGAAGAGCATCAGTGGGAGAAGGCGCTTGCAGCCTGTCAGGAGGTGCTGAAAGTAGCTCCGGCTACGGCAGAGGCCTACAAGTTTATGGGTAAAATTTTGCAGCAGCAGGGTAGGCCTACCGATGCAATGGGCTTTTATGCAAAGGCAATTACGCTGCGACCCAATTTTCCGGAGGTGTACAGCAACTTGGGCAGCTTGTATGCTCAAAAAGGCAAGTGGGAGGAAGCTGTTTCTTACTATAAGAAGGCGATTGAGCGTGACCCGAAGCTTGCGATCGCATATCTCAACTTAGCGAAAATTTGGAAAAAGCTAGAGCGTAAGGACAGCGAAATGAACTGTCGGATAACAGCGCTTCGGCTAAAGCCAGACTTAGGCGGTGCAAAGGATCACTTCACGCTAGCCCAGGCTTTAGAAGCTGAAAATAGCTGTGAGGACGCTGTTCTGTTCTATCGGCAGGCAGTAGATCAAGACCCTAAGATGACGGCAGCCTATCAGCGATTGGCAGATCTGTTAGAAGATGCAGGCGACTGGCAAGGCGCAGCGGAGTGCTATCGCAGAGTGCTGGCGCTGCGCGCTGAAGCAGATAAGTCGAGCGCGGCTCAGCTTTCTGTTCCCGACGCTACTGCCCGGTCTATTTCTCCTCCTACAGTAGGAGCGCTGCCAATACAGCTATCGCCTGAGAATCAACAGAAGGTGCAGAATCTATTGCAGATCTCTAAGACTAAAAAACTGATCAGACCAGAAGATAGTGAGAAGATACCTTCTACCTCTGGCCGCTCGTTTTCTTTATCAGAAGCCGTAACGCTGTCACCGACTGAGCTAGCTCAGCGCTACGCGGTAGCTAAAGATTGGCCTCAAGCGATTGAGTCCTTGCAGGCAGCGATCGCACAGAAGCCGCAGTCGGCTATTCTCTTTCGCAGCCTAGCGAAACTATTTGAGCAGAATAAAAATCCAAAGCAGGCAGCCGCAGCGTGGTATCGCTCTTTTGTATTGGAGCCAGACTGGCCGGATGCTCAGCAGTGCTTTACGCTAGGCCGGGTTCTCTTTTCTCACGGCAACACAGGGGCGGCGATTCGCTGCTATCGGCAGTCCATTCAGCTGCAACCTGACTTTGTTCCTGCGCTCAAGGCTTTGGAGCAGGCGTTGCAGGTGTCTATTGAAAGAGCTTCGTCTGAAAGGGCTGCTTCGCCTCTGCTACAGGAGAGCAAAGCGGATGCTAGCGTATCGTTTCAGTACGCAAGAAACGTAGCTGTAAAAAAGTAATCGAGCCTTCTCTATCGTTTAGAGAGACAGAATTACCCTCTTCCTCCGCTGATTCTGCTGCGGGATTTGAGGGTGTGGTAGTGGAGGCTCAGGCGCGATCGCTCAACGTTCAGCAGCAGGGCAACGCACTGCGAGAAGCCGCCAAGTGGGAGCAGGCGATCACCTGCTATCAAGAAGTGATTCAGCTGAGTCCTGATTTTTCTTGGGCGCATCACAGCTTGGGTGATTGCTATAGGCAGCTGAGTAAATGGGACAATGCGATCGCTGCCTACCGCAAAGCAATTGAGCTAAACCCAGCGTTTGTATGGTCACACTACAGCTTAGCGGAAGCCCTAGAGCGCAGCGGCCAACAGTTAGCAGCAGCACATAGCTATCAGCAGGCGCAGGCACTCGATCCTGACAACGAACACGTTCCCCCTCGTTTGGCTGATCTCCTGCTTTGCCTAATACAGCGCTCACCTCGTAATGTTGATCACTATCAAAGCCTGGCAGAACAGTATCTGTTGCAAGAGAAAACAGCAGAGGCTCTTGCTACCTACCAGATAGCGCTACAAATTCAGCCGGATCATGAGGCTATTGCGATCGCGCTTTCCAACCTCATCTACGATTACGACCCTTGCCAAGCGCAGGCTCTAATAAGTCGCACTGCCTCGAAAGTGACCGCTCAGCAGGATGTGCAGACGCCCGAGATCCTCGCTAATAAGCAGACGGTCACATTGTTGTTGAAGCATACGCAGCTATTCGATGCGAGGTACTACCGAGCCTGTCACAAAAAGCTATCTCACCTAAGCGATGCTGAGTTGCTAACTCACTATGTTGAACAAGACTCGCTCGAACAAGGCAGTGCCGCTCACTACAACCCTAATCCGCTATTCGACAACAAATTCTATCTAGAACAGAATCCAGAAGTCGCTCGCAACGGCTGGAATCCGCTCGCTCACTATCACTGCTTTGGCTACCAGGCAAACTGTGATCCGCATCCTTTCTTCAGCACGGCCTTATATCAATCTCTCAATGCCGACGTAGCTGCCGCTAAAGTCAATCCGCTAGAGCACTACTTAGCCTGTGGTGCGCAAGATGGTAGAGCGGCTTTCTCTGTAAAGCAGTTCTTGAACGTATTAGAGACTCAAACCCCCTCCGATGCAGACTATCTACAGCTTTTGAGACCTTCGAACACCACTGTAAAGTCTCAATCGCTGGGTGTGTATTGCAGCACTCAAGGTAACTACTTCATCACAGAGATTGCTGACTTTATTGCGGCAGCTCTAATCCAGGCTGGCCACAGCGTGGTGCGACTTAGCGAGCAGAATGCGCCTCCAGATAACTTAGATGGTCACTGGGTGGTTGCGCCCCACGAATTTTTCTATCTTGGTGAAGGCTCTCAGTGGGCGAAACGCTCTGAATGGCTACAGCAGGCCGTTATGGTGAATGTAGAACAGCCGCAGACCACCTGGTTTTCCAGAGCCTTTTACTTTTTACGCCGCTGCCGCTGCATTTTCGATATTAACGTAAAGTCAGCTGCTATCATGCAGGGCTTGGGCCTACCCGCCTACTGGCTGCCGCTAGGGTCGATAGAAGACTATTTCCCTTTCTCTGCTGCTGAAAAGCTGCCTAACTTACGCGCAATGCGTAGCCTGCCGGTAGATATGCGATCGCGCCTACCGGCACTCACCGCGCCTTTGTCGGAGCGTCCTTTAGACATTCACTTTATTGGGACATTGAATGCTCGTAGAGAAAAGTTTTTTGCTAAGAGTGCAAGCTGGCTAAGCCAGTACCGATGCTTTTTGCATATGCCGCCAATGGGCGTTCCTTTGCTGAAAGGGCAAGACCAGGCTCTAGATACAGAATCTGTAATCGGGATTAGCCGCCGCAGCAAAATTCTGCTGAATGTGCATCGCGATCCGCTGCCCTACTTTGAATGGCACCGGATTGTATTTCACGGTCTCTGGCAAAATACGCTGGTGGTGACAGAACCCTGCCACGACATTCCAGGGCTGACACCTGGAGAACACTTTGTCGCTTGCCCTCTAATGGAAATGGCTGAAAAAGTGGCGTGGCTATTGCATAGCGTGGAGGGTAAAGAGATTTCGGAGCGCATTCGTCAGGCAGGACACAACACGCTGAAAACGCGCTTTGTGGGGACTCAAATTATAGATAGTGCGTTAGCAACTTCTGAAGCAGCTTTAGCTAACACAAGCAGAAAGGGGTACGACAGATGATAAAAACACATTCCCACAAGATGATTTTTGCTCAAGACAATACTCCTCAAAACAAGACGGAGGAAAGTCTTATTACTGTTTGTATTAGTCTATACAACTACGAATCGCAAATTGTTGAAACGTTACAGTCTGTGAGTGAGCAAACCCAGGCGATAATTGACCTGGTAGTGGTAGAAGACTGCTCTACAGATGCTTCTCTCCCGGTTGCGGTGCGTTGGCTACAGGCGCACTCGATACGATTCAACCAGATTCGGCTGTTACAGCACACTGAGAATAAGGGACTCTCTGCCGCTCGCAATACGGCGATCGCCGCGAGTACAACGCCCTACGTGTTTATTTTGGATGCCGATAACCTGTTGTATCCTCGCTGTATTACCCGCTGCGTTGAAGCATTAGATGCCGATTCGCAGGCCTCTGTGGCCTACCCTATCATTGAAAAATTTGGAGAGGAGCAGGCACTTATTAGCAATGTGGTATGGAATCCTGAGCGCTTCAAACGTGAGAACTGCGTGGATGCGATGAGTCTCATTCGCAAAGATGCGCTGGTGGCTGTAGGTGGATATTCGGAGCTAAAAGCCGTAGGCAAGCTGGGATGGGAGGACTATGACCTTTGGTGTAAGTTTATTGATCAAGACTTTTACGGCGTTCCGGTACCAGAAATATTGGCAAGGTATCGCACACACAGTACGTCAATGCTAAATAGCATCAGTAACCGAAAAGAGAATATCGCTCGCTTGCAGCAGGAGATGATGCAGCTGCATCCCTGGCTTGATTTGTCTGTAACCTAACAGGCAATCAGCCGAGCAACCAGTGGGCCGAAGAAACATTGACGGCGAGATACAGATATATCAGATAGCATCACCGACAAAGTTACTATGGCTACCCTCAAAGAAACCCAGAAATCAGCAACCGAGCTCACGCTAGATCCTAATACTTTCGCTGACTATAAGCATCACAAAGCCCAGATAGCCCGCCTGGCGCAGGTTGAGGGATGGGAGAAAATGCTGTCTCACTGTAAGGCTGCTATCAGGCTCAATCCGGCGGACTGGAGTAGCTATCTAGCGATGGGCGATGCGCTCTTGGGCCTAGAACGGTGGTCAGAATCTGTGGATTTGTTTCAGCGTGTAGTCGTGCGATCGCCCAATCAGACAACAGCATATCGTAAGCTAGCGATTGCTCTAGCAGCGCTAGGACGATTACAAGAGTCAGACGAAAACTATGCCCGTTTTCTAGAACAGGTGCCTGATTTTGAGCAACAGGATATGTACGACTTTGTTGCTCAAAGGCAGGCTGGTGATTTTTTCTTCAGGCGGAACCGTTTTAAAGAAGCGATCGCTGCCTACAGAAAAGCCGTTGCTATCGAGCCTAGCGACTGCTGGGCTCAGATTAATCTGGGTCGTCTCCTGCTGCAAACCGGTCAGATAGATTCGGCCAAGACAATCCTGCGCCGCTCTATTAGCTTAGATTCTAGTAACTCAGTCGCATACTACCACCTGGCACAGCTCTTGTTAGACGAGCGCGAATACTCACAGGCACAGCGGCTCTGTCAAAAGGCGCTAGTGCTCCATCCTGACAATAGCTTGATTCACAGTTTGCTAGCACAGGTGACGGCTGCCCTAGCCCAGCAAAAAACAGCTGCGTCTATGACGGTTGATCGGTTAGAGAAGCCTACTAAAAGAGAGTGGGTCAGCCCTGTTTCTGACTGCGAAGGAACGCTGGTGGTGGACGCGCCGCTCCCCACAGACGCAGCAGCGTCAACCAATCCTTTTGAAGAAGGATCTTTTCAGTACTACGATCACATAGGGAAAACGCAGCTAACAGCTGGGCGAACTAGGGAGGCGATCGCTGCCTACGAACGTGCGATCGCGCTCAATCCGGACTTTTTACTGTCTCAGTACGGCCTTGCTCAGGCCCTAGCGCGAATCGAAAGATATGCAGAAGCCTGTCAGGCCTACCAAAAAGCGCTCACGCTTCAACACCTGCCCACCGTAGTTGATCAGTTCAATCAAGCTCGGTGGCAGCAGCAGCAGCAGCAGCCAACAGCCGTTCAGAAAGCGCTACAGGCAGTCTCTAAAAATCCTTACGATCCTGCCAGGCACGTAGCTCTAGCCGATGCTTACTACCGTTACAGCTATGTTGAAGATGCCATCAGCTACTACCAGATTGCGCAGGACTTATGCCTGGATAATTGCTTAGAGATCGCGCAAAAGTTGACGCTTGCTGGCGATCGCAAAAATCGTCTTGAGGCCGCCTTCCACCATCCTGTCGTCATCTCTGCCGACTACGCCGCCTGGGTAATAGAGAATGCGCCCTCTCCTGAGCAGCTCATCATCATGCCAGCTAGGGTAGATAGCTTCAAGCTCAAACCGGTTATTAGCATTGTTGTTCCTGTCTACAACCCACCAGAAGACGTTCTACGTGAGATGATACAGTCTGTTGTTGACCAGACGTATCCTTACTGGGAGCTGTGTCTCGCAGACGATTGCTCAACAGCGCCGTACGTTAAATCTGTTCTAAAAGAATTCGCTCAGCTAGACAGCCGCATTAAGCCTATCTTTAGAGCTGAAAATGGACATATCTCAGCGGCTTCTAACTCAGCGCTGGCAATCGCAACTGGCGAATACATCGGCCTACTAGACCACGACGACAAGCTGACGCCAGACGCCCTATTTGAAACGGTGCTATTGATCAATCAGCATCCTGAAGCCGATATGATCTACTCCGATGAAGACAAACTAACAGCAGCAGGTGAACGAATAGACCCGGCCTTCAAGCCCGACTGGGCCCCTGATTCGTTCCTTTCACGCATGTACGTCTGCCACTTTGGGGTTTACCGCAAAGCCATTGTTGATAAAATAGGCGGTTTTCGCCTAGGCTTTGAAGGAAGCCAAGATTACGATCTGGTACTGCGCTTTGTTGAGCACACTGACCATATCTTTCATATTCCTAAAATTCTGTATCACTGGCGAATGCTGGCTACCTCAACAGCCAGTAGAACCGATGTAAAATCATACGCGCGTGATGCCGCCTGTATTGCTATTGAAGAGGCGATGGCAAGAAGAGGCGAGCCTGGAAAGGTCCAGCTGTCCGAGCTGCCAGGCGTCTATATTCCCCGCTACGACCTCAAAGCAGAAAGTCTAATTAGTATCATCATTCCAACGCGTAACTATGGCAGCGTTTTGGATGTTTGCCTAGCATCTGTCTTTGAGAAAAGCACCTATCAAAACTTCGAAGTCATCCTCATAGATAATGGCAGCGATGAGCCTGAAACCATAGAAATTATTGAGTCCTGGAAAAAGAAAGAGCCCAACCGCCTTTTATCGTACGTCTATGATATTCCGTTCAACTTCTCGAATATCAACAACTATGCTGTGACAAAAGCTCGTGGAGACTATCTGCTGTTTTTGAATAACGACGTTGAACTTATCACGCCTGACTGGCTAGAGGCGATGCTCGAACAGGCACAAAGATCTAGCGTTGGCGCGGTAGGTGCAAAGCTGTTTTATCCTGACAATACACTTCAGCATGGCGGCGTTATCGTTGGCTTGGGCGGTGTTGCCGGTCATAGCCACAAGCATCTGCCGAGGGATCACCATGGCTACTGTAGGCAGGCGATCGCTGTTAACAACTATTCAGCTGTGACCGCAGCCTGCTTAATGTGTCAACGTAAGGTGTTTGAGGCAGTCGGCGGCTTTGAGGACCATTTACAGGTCGCATTCAACGACATCGATCTCTGCTTGAAGATTCAGGCCGCTGGCTATAGAAACGTTTGGCTACCTCATGTTCATCTGTATCATTTTGAGTCAAAAAGCCGTGGATACGAAGATAATCCCGAGAAAATAAAGCGTTTCCAGACTGAAATTGAATATATGCGATCGCGTTGGGCTGAAACTATTGAGCGCGATCCGTACTACAGTCCTAACCTCACAAGAGATAGAGAAGACTACAGTATTAGATCGGCAGTCTGTGGAAAAGTAACAGCGTTAACACACTACTACCGTGATAGTTCGTGCATTTTAGCTGCGAGCATAGATTCTCCTCAAGTTGGTGTCTGCGGTGCGGTTGTAGTCGTCTCGGGGTGGATTATTGGACGTGAATCTTCTGCGGCAGCAGTAACGCTTGAACAGTTAGGGGAAGTGATTACAACTGTAAGTGTCGATTTTCCTCGACCTGACGTAGATGCGGCCTATCCGAATGTCAGCAATATTGAAAGCTGTGGATTCCAAGCGCCTCTGCACATTCTATCTTTGTCTGAAGATGCCAGCGTAATAGCCACTGTCCACTTTGAGGATGGGCGGTCGTTCAGTCTATGCGAGATGGAGATTCAGTCCTCTTTCAAGCATCGAATATCAGAGAACGCTCCCCCAAAGTCTGTCGCTCAAGAAGCCATCTCTTCAGAAGAGATCTATACTTCAAACGTCTTAGAAGTTGTCCAAGTCCCGCTTTCTGCAAAATTGGCAGGATGCGCAGTTGATACGCCCATACCTGGTGAATACACCAACGTCCTCACTGTGACAGGTTGGATAGTTAGCAAAGACTGTTCTGTAGAGAAAATAATAGCGTTTGATCCTCTTAACGAAGAATCTCTCATAGAAATAGCTGTTGGCCGGACTCGCCCTGACGTTACAGAGATTTTTTCTGAGTTTCCTTTCTCTGAAAGACCTGGTTTTGAACTAAAACTTGACGTAGAATCATTACTCAATACGCCGCAAGTAAATTTACAGGCGCTGTTGAGCAGTCAGGATGTTGTTGAGATTGGGGCAATAAAGCTCTCTTAACTGTATAAGCTCAGCCGTTGCCTGTAGCACTCATCGTTTCTTAAAACTAAACCGTCACCAGTAGGATAAAGCTCGCTATGAGGAAGAAAATATTCTTTATTCACGTTGGGAAGACAGGCGGCTCGTCATTTAATAAATTCTTGAAAAAAAAACTTACAGGTGATCAGCACTGCGAAAAATACTTGATTCCGTCAAGCCGCAGACTATCAGATATTTCTAGACTGAAAGAACTTGACTATATTTCTGGTCATCTAACGATTCAAGACTTCTACGAGAATAAGCTATCGCAAGACGAATACTTTTTGACAACTTTTCTAAGAGACCCGCTCGACCAGCTAATATCGAGCGTGAACTGGATCATTAGGATACGTAATATCGGAGACGACTTTTTTCAGTCTCACCCTAAGCTAATTCGAGACATGTCTCAAGAGTTGAGAAGCGCTGACTTAGAAGATTCTGACACGCTTATTAACCTATTGATTAAACACAAGGGACTATTTCAAAATAATCAATCTCGATATTTTCTCAACGAGTCTGGTGAAGACCCTTGTAAAGCTATTGACAATATCTCAGTCTTAGATTTTATTGGCATCACAGAGCACTACGAGGAAAGCCTACGAAGATTTAAAAAAATGAATGATATTGAGGGACCCACTGAAGTGCAAAGAGAAAATGTAAACGGTCACTATCGACTAAGCAAAGAAACCATCGTTGGAAACCAGCGGCTTTTTGACTTTATCCGGGACTACAACAGCAGCGACCTGCTGCTTTACTCAAACTGCTTGAAAAACTTTAAAGAAGGCTAGCAGTGCGACTGCTCTCTATATACCCATCAAACGCAAACTTATGACAACTACAGCTAAACGGACGAAAAGCGAGGAGATAGAACTACTTAGTCGTCCACTGAAGCCATTATTCTCATCTTCTCACAGGTTGGCTGTATTTTTCTCAGCGAAAGCGGGCTGTACCTTTGCTGTTAAATGGTATCTTTCTCAGGTTGGTCTGTTAGACGATGCACTGAACTACAGTCCTTGGATTCACGACTTTAGAAGAGAGGTTCTGTACCAATCTCCCGATTATGAGAGTAGTCTCTATACAATTCTCAATCCTGAATTTCGAATTATTAAATTCGTTCGAGAACCATACTCTAGAGCTTCTAGTTCTTATATTCACGCGGTAAAGTACGGCTACGAAAACGAACGAATTTCTAACTTTCTAGGTAGAGAAGTCAATGCAAAGAAAGGCTTTTCTTTCGAAGAGTTTGTTACGTATCTAGAAAGCATCGACTTGAGAAGATGCGATCCCCACCATAGACTACAGGTCCATTTCGCGGAGGAGGAAAATATTGTCAATTTGAATTTCATAGTTAAGGTTGAAAATAGTCTTGAGAAACTTCCCAAAATTGAACAAAGTCTAGGACTCAAATCAATTCACTTGACGAAACTCAAGCAATCTGTGCACCATACACAGCGCAGTGAGAAAGAGATGGCTTATATAGGAGATAGGATTCTCAGCTCTTTTCAGATCTCCCAAGAAAAGCTAACGATTCCTCCAACGAAGTGCTTTTACAATGACTCAATATCTAAAAAAATACAACAGCTATACGATCTAGACTTCAAGTTTTACAACTATAGCTCAACTATAGCTCAACTTTAAAACTCGCTTGAAATCCAAACTCATCTGGCCATGAGCGGTATCTTCATTTCACACGAGGTCACGATGATTAGCTTCTTAGCCTACCGTAACAGCGCAAGATAATGTTTAGAGGTTGATCTGTAGATTACAAGAAGAGTATGAAAAAGCTTACTATTTATGCGAACTGCCAAGGCATAGCTCTAGGCAAAACCCTATTAGAAGATGAGAGATTTCGCAGTCTCTACGAATGGAGTAGGATTGAGCCCGTTCAAACTTTAAGCTCTAGTCATGTAGAGGCCATATCAAACTCTATAGCTGAGGCGGATTTAATTATCTATCAGCCCGTTTCAGCTTCAAACAGAGCAGAAGACCTCTCTACTCAGAAAATCTTGCAGCAGTCAAAAGACGGCGTGAAGCAGATATCTATTCCCTCTATGTACTTTGATGGCTACTTCCCACACTTAAGCACAATGAACGGCTTGAGTAGTATTCTCAATCTTGTACATGACTATTTCATCGCATACGCGTACTGTCGAGGTATGAGCCTTGAAAATTGTGTTCTCATGCTTCAATCTAAGCACCTATACGAGAAGACACGTAGCGTAGAATTATGTAATGCCTCCATTGAAAATTTGCGACGTAGAGAGAATGTGAACAAACTTGATATTCCTATCTCTAGTTTCATTGAACAGAACTATAAGAAGCACAAACTATTCAACCAGTTCAATCATCCTACGAGAAGGATGTTTGAGTATATAAGCGCGCAGGTATGTGAGAAAATTGGGCTAGATGGGTTCTCTCCCGATCCAGATGCGGGCGGCTACCTTGATGCTATTTCTACTCCGATATATCCCAGTACCTACCAGAATCTTGACCTTCAGTTTGAGGAGAACTTTGACTTGTACTCGGGTCGAAAGAACACTATCTGGTCTCAGCGAGACGTTGTAGAAAAATTCTATCGCTTCTATAGTGAGCTTGAGATCTCAGACGTTCTAGAAGCTGTGAAGAGTAAGAAACCTTTTGTTTCTAACATGGTTAACGAGTACTGTTTGGAGAAAAATATCTATGCATAACGATCCGATGAAAGAAGGTATGCCTACTAGAGGTCTCGCTGAGCCTATTCCTCCTAGTCAAGGAGTCGGTAGGATTGACACCAGTAAAGATTTCTCTAGCCCGTTTAAGAGCTTGCGATCGCGCATCATCTACATAGCCTGTTGTTTTCTCCCTTACATAGGTATCTGCGTCTTTGTCTATCTAGAAGGTCTAGAAACATTAGGCATTATCTTGCTAGCTGTTCCGCTAGTTTTGTTCTCACTATTTTGGTTTCTAAAGAGGAAGCTGAGATGATGTTTTATTACTAAGCTACACCGCAAACGCTTCAGAACTCTAGTAGCGTAGGTGTACGAAAATTTCGCGTACGGTTTGGAGAACTGATCAGAATACATGAAAAAAGCATTAATCACCGGTATATCTGGGCAAGATGGGTCTTACCTAGCAGAACTCCTCCTCAGAAAAGGCTATGAAGTACACGGTGTCGTTAGGAGAACTGCTGTTGAAGATCCCTCTGGAAAACTGTCTAACCTAGCCGGTGTCTTAGACAAAGTCAATCTACATACGGCTTCCTTAGAAAACCACCTTTCGCTCTATAAAGTTATATCAGCGGTAGAGCCCGACGAATGCTACCATTTGGCGGCTTCGAGCTTCGTGAGCTATTCATTTGACGAAGAGTCGTCGATCTTGAACAGTAACTTCAATGGGACCCATTACTTACTGGCTTCTTTAAAAGAGATTTCCCCTGATTGCAAATTCTTCTTTGCTGGCTCAAGTGAGATGTTCGGACGAGTTACCGAAGCGCCTCAAAACGAACTAACGCCTTTTAACCCGAGGTCTATCTACGGCGTCTCAAAACTGGCAAGCCATCATCTAATTAGAAATTACCGTGAACAGTACGGCCTCTTCGCCTGTACCGGCATTCTCTATAATCATGAATCACCTAGAAGAGACTTTAAGTTTGTAACTCGGAAGATTACCTCTCATGCCGCCAGAATCAAGCTAGGCCTCAAGAAAAAGCTAAGCCTGGGCAACCTCGAGGCTGTGAGAGACTGGGGATATGCTCCAGACTATGTACGCGCGATTTGGCTGATGCTACAGCAGTCGTCGCCGCAAGACTATGTTATCTCTTCTGGCATTAATCGATCAGTTAGAGATTTTGTTGATATGGCCTTTCAATGTGTTGATCTCGACTATAGAGAATATGTTGAAATTGATCCTAGGTTTTATCGAGTTCCCGAAACGGTTCCTCTACGCGGAGACTCTAGTAAAATAAAGAAGGAGTTGGACTGGAGCAGTACGAAAAGGGTAGAAGAGATTATTGGAGAAATGACAAACTACGACCTTGCGCTATATTCTAAAAATAATGCGTTGCCCGAGTAGTTGACTAGATTCAGTTTTCTGCTGATTTCGCCAATGAGATCTAATGAAGATCTACTGCTTTGGGTATCGCCTAGCTACTCGACAAGCTGCTTCAATTCACCGGTTCATTGCATTCTATGGACATCACTAAACGAGAAACCGTTGTCGGCTGTTTTAAGAGGGCGAAAGATCTAAAGCTGAAAGGCCAAGTAGATCAAGCGACAGCGCTATACGAACGAGCTCTCCAAATAGAGCCTGACAATAAACGGGTTCGTCATGCGATCGCTGCCCATCACTTCAGCCAAAAAAACTACGACCTTGCCGCTCAGCACTACCAAACGCTAACTACCTTAGAGCCGAGCCGAGCCCTACCGCATATCCGCCTTGGCCAAATCGCTAACATTCAAAAGCGTTTTCCAGAGGCGATCGCATCCTACACTCGTGCCATCGAGCTAGACCCGCAGGACCTTGATCCCTATCAGCTTCTCGCCGCCCTTCAGTTTGCTCAAAAAGACTTTTTAGCCGCGAAAAACAACCACAAGAAAGCCCTAGAGCTGGGTAGCAAAGCCCCCTGGGTACAGGCGCAGCTAGGTCAGATTGCAAAACAAGAAGACAGGCTAGAAGATGCGATCGCCTACTTCAAAAGTGCGGTTGCCCTCAATCCTAAAAATGCTAGCTTCTATATGGAATGTGGCGACATCTATGCCAGGCAAAAACAGTTTGAGAAAGCTATCGAGTCTTACAGAGCTGCGATCATCCTCGACCCGGATAACTTCAGGACTTACCAAGCGCTCGGCGATGGGCAGTTCAACACAAGAGATCTCTCTGCTGCCGAAGCCAGCTACAAAAAAGCAGTTGAGCTAGGAAGCAGTGCACCCTGGGTACGCTTCCGGCTGGGCCGTATTGTCCAGCAGTTTATGAACTACGAAGCCGCGCTGAGGTACTTTCAAGCTGCAATCGCGCTCAACAGTCAAAACCCTGCGTTCCACATCGCCTGCGGCGAAATGCACTTCAAGCAAAATCACTTCTCACCCGCAATCGACAGCTACCGGCAGGCCATTCAGCTCAACCCTAACGCGCCTAGGCCGTACCAGCTGCTGGGCGACATACAGCTCGCCCAAAAAGAACTCAGCGCCGCTGAATTCAGCTACCGTCAGGCTATAGCATTAGGAAGTAGCGTGGCAATCGTACGCTTCAAGCTATGTCAGATTGCCTTGATGCGAAAGGACTACGCGGTTGCTAGTGCCTGGAGCGAACAGGCGATCACGCTCAATGCCAAAAATCCTCAGTTTTACTACCAGCTCGGTACGGTTCAAGCCGCCCAAAACCGCACCGAAGCAGCCAAGGTTAGCTACGAGAAAGCGCTCTTGCTAAATCCTGACTACGCAATCGTCCGCAAAGCCCTAAGCGACCTAGCCGATACGCTCGTCATCGTGCCAGAGTCCTCGGTTTCTTGGGCTACTGCTATGCCATCTACTAACCCGTCCGCAAAATTCTTAGAGACAAAAACTTCGAAAGAAAGTCAGCCTGCTGAAAACCGTGGAGCTACAGCGACTTCTCCATCTCGCCAGCCGTTTCAATACAACACTACCGACGATAAATCTGTAGCACTACCTGCTGAGATCGGCACACCTGCCAAACGCAACCCCATTGTAAGACTTATAATGCGACTCTTCCGCTCTTTCCTCAACATATTTAGAAGATAGGTTCTAGAAGATAACTATCTTCAACCTATTAACCCAAACTTAACGCTTCTATAACCTGTCAGCTTTGTTTCCTTAAACTCGCCGCCGTAAATTAATCCTTGGCCGATATTCTCGGCCTACTTAGGAGTTTTTGAACCATGGTAACGAGCGTGAAAAAGATAGCTACGAAATTCAAAGTATTATGTGCTACAGCCGTAGCTGCTACTGTCGCACTCAGCGCAGTCGTTGCAAACGCCCAGAGCAACCTAATCGCAATTGACGGTTCTAGTACTGTTTTCCCTATCACGGAAGCAGTGGCAGAAATGTACATGATGGACAACCCCGGCGCAAGCATCAGCGTAGGGGTGAGCGGTACTGGCGGCGGCTTCAAAAAGTTCTGTGCGGGCGAAACTGTTATTTCTAATGCTTCTCGCCCTATCAAGGATTCTGAGCTAGCAGACTGTCAGGCCAACGGTATCAACCCTGTTCAGATCGAAGTTGCTTACGATGCAATCACTGTAGTGATCAATCCAGACAACACCTTTGCTCGCAACCTCACAACTGATCAGCTCAAGGAGATTTGGTCTTCTGAGACACCGCCTACAACCTGGAATCAAATAGATCCTAGCTTCCCCAACTTACCCCTAACCCTATACGGTCCTGGTACGGACTCAGGTACGTTTGACTACTTCAACGAAGTCATCCTCGACGACGTCGACAGCCGAGACGACTACACTGCTAGCGAAGACGACAACGTTCTCGTTCTTGGCGTATCTCGCGATCCAAACGCGCTAGGCTACTTCGGCATGGCCTACTTCGAAGAGAATGCGGAGCTCCTCGACGCAGTTGCTATCCAGGGTCCTGACACAGACGGTAATTTTGTTCAGCCTTCTCCACAGACTATCAACGAGTACAAGCCGCTTGCCCGCAAGATTTTCATCTACGTGGATCCTGCCGTTCTAGCTGCTCGCCCAGAAGTGAACTCTTTTGTTGAGTTCTACCTCGACCAGGCCGCTGATTCTTCCGATGACAACATCATCGCTGAGGTCGGCTACGTACCTCTTGAGCCTTCTGAGTACGACACTTTTAGAAGCGTCCTTAGCAACTAGAGCGCCTTGTGGTTTAGACGCTCTTTGCTGCTGAATGGCTAACGGTGTTCTAAGCTCAACTTTCGCAGCCACAACAAATGCTTAAACGCTTGTCGCATCTATCGCTGATCTGAAGAAGGCTGCTTCATCAGTGTAATCGAACCTCATCACGAACTTAGGCCGCTGAAGCCGGTAGGTCACGCGCTCAGCGCCTGAGGTTTTCTCCGTAGTTATTTTCAACTTACATATTTCAGTGCAGATGGTTTGATCTGTTATTTGTGTATGCCTGCTGTTCAAGAAAAACAATCTGAAGAAGTAATAGCTTCTTCAGAAATTCTCGCTAGCGCGGCGATCGCACCTTGTCGCCTAGCGCCTAGAAAGATTCTCACTAAGCTGCTATACAACCCACTGACGTGGCTAGCAATAGGCGCGCATGCACTCTTATTAGTCGTCCCGTTCGATCCTAGTCCAAAGCCGACCGAAGTTGTCGAAGCGCCTGAGGAGATAGACGAGTCTATACCCATCGACATCTTGAACCTATCTGCGATCACTTCTTCTACCCTACCTCCACCAAAAGCTACAGCCCCTGCTAAAGTGCCACCGCCTATGAGCGTCGACCCCCCAGATGCTGTACCTATTCGCCAAGAGGCTCCTGCTCCCTCAGTTGCGAACGAGCCCATTCCAAACGATCTGCCATCAACAGATTCATCATCAACAGATTCATCAGCAGATTCATCAGCAGATTCATCAGCAGATTCATCATCAACAGATTCATCAGCAGATTCATCAACAGATTCATCATCATACGACCCTAGTAACGATAGAGGTGTTTTTCTAGAAAACATTGATCGCTTCGCGGCAGTGGGTATTCAAACATACGGTGGACTGCTACCGCCTAGAACCTCTTTCACAAAGGGCAATGGCGACAGCTTCTTGATCTTTGGCGCTACTATCACCGAAGATAGTTTCCCGGCAGATGGTGCGTCCAATGCCCTTTGGATGGATAAAAACTTAGACCAGATTCTACCGCTGCTATCTCAAACGTATGGCGGAGATTTTGCGATAGTTGGCGACTACGCTCAAGAGCCTATATACGAACTGAGAAACCTACAGGGTGAAGTGGTTGTTCACGTCAGCCTCGTAAGCTTAAAAGGCTCTACGCTACTGGTGACCTGGGAGTCCAGTCCATTAGGAACGTATTGACTCAAATTGACTCAAAGGGCGGGTATGCCACTCCACATAGGTATGCCTGCACGCACCCACTTCCTTCTTTTGCTCGCTATCGTTACAAGTGTATCTATAAGTCTAGGCCGATAGAGAGCGGCTGCTAGGGCTACTGGGTACTGCATCTTACGTTTTTGCTGTAGACTGCTGCTCCTATGAAATTTGTTCAATTGCTCCGTCCGCTGTTTTTTGTGGCTTTGGGTCTGCATGCCCTCGCCCTGTTCTTACCCTACGGTGAGCCGGAAACGGTCGTGATTGAAGACGTTGAGCTGTTTGAAGCTTCCCAAGAGCGGCCAAACACACTGCCGTCTACTCCACCTAGCGCTCTGCCAGTGCCCGATCTCAACGCAACGACTGGAACAAAACCAAAACCGGCACCATCTAGTGCCTCTACGTCAGCGGTCAACACTGCTTCCAACGCGGCAGCTACCCAGCGCACCGCTACTCCGAGACGCGTCGCTAGGGCTACTAACACGCGTCCTGCAACGAGCAATCGAAGCGCGCCCAGCTCAGCGCCTAATTCATCCGCAAGTGATTCGGCTGACTCGAATAGCAGCCAGGCTATGTCTCAAACCAGGCAACCCACTGACAGCAATCGTTCGGACAGCTCTGGTAATACCTTGGCCATATTCGAGCCGCCAATAGAAGATCCTGGTACTAATGTAGCGGCTGCAAATAGTGACGCTAGTAACAGGTCTGGTAACACTGCTAGGGATTCCAACCTTTCTATAGATACACTGCTAGCAAAAGTCACACAGCAGATGCCAGATTCTTTACGTGACTTTGTGGCGGCTCTGGATAAATCGCTCACCTATAGCGCTGAAAACACAGACGATGCCAGCGCGCAAAAAGCACGAGAGGCTTGGCAGGCCAATATTCAGCGTCAGGCCAACGTAGGACAAATTGAGCGTATGCAGCCAGCAGAGATTACTGATCTTACCCAGATTGAATATCCGATTGAGTCTTCACTAAAGGCGGAGGGGCGATCGCTCCGTCGATGTCTCACAGAAGATCCTAAAAGCGCAGAAGTCGGCGTGCTATTTGACGCGCAGGGCAACGTGGTTGATGAGCCAGTGCTGCTGCGCAGTACGGGCTACGGTGCCTTGAATGAAGAGATTAAGGCGACAGTAGTGGCCTACAAAGATTTTCCGAGCGATCGCGCCTCAAAAGCCTACACCTTTGAAGTCGAAGTCTTTTACGACTCGGAATTATGTATTACCGCCGCAGAGCTACAAAGATAGACGCGCTATACCTTCGTTCTGTCGGTCAAAATTTCATAGCCAGACTCGGTTACCAGCACGGTGTGCTCCCACTGCGCAGACAGAGCGCGATCTAGCGTGACAACTGTCCAGCGATCGCTCAGCGTCCGCGTATGCTGACTCCCCGCATTCAAAATCGGCTCAATCGCCAGCGTCATTCCTTCTTTCAAAGTCACGTTGGGCGCTCTATTCGTTCGAAAGTTAAACACGGCAGGCTCCTCATGCAAATTTCGCCCCACCCCGTGACCGGTAAAATCTTCTACCACCGTAAACTTATTATGCTTGATGCTATCTTCAACAGCGCCCGCAATATCTAGCAGCGTATTGCCTGCCTTCACCTGCCCAATGCCCGCATACAAAGCCTCTTCTGCCGCTGCAATCAGCCTCTGCGCCTCGGGCTTCACCTTTCCCACTGCAATCGTGATGCACGAGTCGCCGTGAAAGCCTTCGTAATAGGCGCCTGTATCTATCTTCACCACATCGCCACTGTGGATTTTCTTCCGCTTACGTGGAATGCCGTGTACCACCTCATCGTTAACGCTAGCACAAATAGAGGCTGGAAAGCCGTGATAGCCCTTAAAGCTAGGGGTCGCCCCCATCTCGCGAATTCGCTTTTCAGCGTAGTTGTCTAAATCAGCAGTCGTCATTCCTGCTTCTGTGATGTCGTTAATTTCCTTGAGCACCGTCGCCACAATCTTTGACGCCGCTCGCATCGTTTCAATCTCAGCTTCTGACTTGATCTCGATGCGTTTGCCCGCTGTGACCTTAAGTGCAGGCGGAAAGGAAATCTTGGGAAGTAGGTTAGACAAAAAGTTCATGGAAGAAAAACGCACAGGGCTTACTCCTATCCTAACGGTCCGAGTAGCGCTCTGGCACAGTTTTGATGCGGGTCCAGCAGAGGACGATAGAATAGAACGCACGCGTTAGATAAAGATTATCCAACTTTGCTATTTCCATTGAACGCTTTTTGCTCTATCCTTGGAGACTGTGCGCTTTTAATGCGCGTTTACAACCGAAGGCCGTGATGAACGCTGAAGCAATTATCCGCTCTATTGAAGCGGAACAAATCAAAGACGATCTGCCCCAGATCTACGTTGGGGATACCGTTCGCATCGGTGTGCGAATCGTTGAGGGCGGCAAAGAGCGCGTCCAGCCCTATGAAGGGACTGTCATTGCTATGCGCAATGGTGGTATCAACGAAACGATTACGGTTCGCCGAGTATTTCAAGGCGTGGGCGTAGAGCGAGTATTTTTGCTCCATGCTCCACGAGTTGCTACTATTAAGATTGTTCGTCGAGGCAAGGCTCGCCGGGCTAAGCTGTATTATCTGCGCGATCGCGTTGGTAAGGCAACTCGCCTCAAGCAACGTTTCGACCGTTCACTCTAGCCGTTACCGCTTAGTTGCAGCCGCCTATAGGTGATCTCAATAGACGATCTCAAAGCCTGTAGGCCGATTTGCCTCTTTCACACAATTGCATGCGTCCTTAGTTCAGTTGGTAGAACGTCGGTCTCCAAAACCGAATGTCGGGGGTTCGAGTCCCTCAGGGCGTGCTTTTGAAGTGCCAGTTGAAATATCAGCTACGGCATGTCACTCTGCCCGAAGGGAGTGGAGCGATTACGCAAAGGGTTTTCCTAGCGTATCGCCCACTATCCTTCGGGCAGAGCTGTGTCTGAGGCCGGTCGAATGTAATCGACCAGCAGTGGGTAGACTCGCTATCGTAGCGCTATAGTTAAACTCCTAATAGTTAAATCTCTACTACTTTTGAGTTGAGTCGGCGAGGAATTATATATCAGTGGCTAAGAAACCAGTGGCGAAAAAACAGGCTAACCCAGCGGACAAAGCAGGTCAGGCAGGCCAGGCGAGCAAGTCAGCCGCGCCTACACCTCCAGATAGCTTTAGTGCCGGTGCCTTTGCTCAAGGCACCCGCGAAGAGCTGACCAAAGTTATTTGGCCAACTCGCCAGCAGCTCATTAGCGAGTCAGCAGCCGTTATCTTGATGGTAGGTCTGTCGGCAACGCTGATTTACTTTATCGATAAGCTCTTTGGTTGGGCCTCTCGGCAGGTTTTCTAGTCAGCTAGGTAGTTGGCGTTGGCTGAGGTGTTGGTTGAATCCAGGACTTGGACTCAGTCTATTAGGGCAAATGCTCTATTTTTTAGTGCTGAGCGTTTAGGAAACTTAGGCGCTCAATTTTTAGTGATACATTAGGCGATTTTTTATGGCTTACGCATCCGACGATTCTAGCTACGACGAGTCTCGTGATTCTGAAGACCAAGAAGACCTTCAGTCCGAAGAGAAAGTCGTTGTTCGTAAAGAGCGCCCCCGATGGTATGCGGTGCAAGTGGCTTCTGGCTGTGAGAAGAAAGTAAAGCTGACGTTAGAGCAGCGGGTTAAGACCTTCGACCTGTCGAATATTATTCTAGAGGTCGAAATTCCTCAAACGCCTGCGGTGAAGATGCGCAAAGACGGCTCTCGTCACAACATTGATGAAAAAGTTTTCCCCGGCTATGTGCTCATTCGTATGGCGCTAAACGACGACGCCTGGCAGGTGGTGAAAAACACGCCCCACGTCATTAACTTTGTTGGCGCAGAACAGCGTAGAGCCCAGGGCCGAGGCCGGGGCCACGTGAAACCTATGCCGCTAAGTCCCGGCGAAGTAAAACGAATCTTTAAGCAGACTCAAGAGCAAGCGCCTGTTGTGAAGATCGACATGGCAGCAGGTGATAAGATCACAGTGCTTTCGGGTCCATTTAAAGACTTTGAAGGTGAGGTGATTGAAGTAAGCCCAGAGCGCAGCAAGCTCAAAGCGCTGCTCTCTATCTTTGGTCGCGATACCCCAGTAGAACTTGAGTTTAATCAAGTGAAGAAAGAGAGCTGATTTTCGGATCGCTCTTCAACAGACGTGGCTTCGGCTCCGCTCAGCTACTGGGCGAAGTCGTTCACGAAGTGTCTTCGATAGAAGATAGTCCGGTTTTTAAGAGACAGTAAACAGTAGAGTGAATCAATGGCAAAGAAGGTAGTTGCGCTCATTAAGCTGGCGATCCCAGCTGGTAAAGCGAACCCTGCACCTCCGATTGGCCCAGCCTTGGGTCAGCATGGTGTAAATATCATGGCGTTCTGTAAGGACTACAACGCAAGAACTGCTGAAAAAGCAGGCTTGATTGTTCCGGTGGAAATTTCTGTTTTTGAAGACAGAAGCTTCACCTTTATCCTCAAGACGCCTCCGGCTTCCGTTTTGATCAAGAAAGCGGCCAATATCGAGAAGGGCTCGGGTAATCCTAAGCTGGAGAAAGTGGGCTCTATTACGCGCGCTCAGCTAAAGGAAATCGCTGAAACAAAGATGCCTGACCTCAATGCAAACGACATTGACATGGCGATGAACATCATCGAAGGTACCGCTCGTAATATGGGCGTGGAAGTCGCAGGATAGGCGCTTAGTATGTCGAGTTCCTACGGGGTGCTGGCACTGAGCGATGATTTTTCAAGAAAACACTATTGGGGGAGAAGCGATCGCTTCGTTAAAGACCCCAGAAAAGAAAATGGCAAAACTCTCAAAGCGCATGAGTGCGCTGTACGAAAAGGTTGAAGAAGGCAAGGAATATCAGCCAGCTGAAGCGGTTGCCTTGCTCAAAGAAACCGCAACGGCCAAGTTCGTTGAAACTGCAGAAGCCCACATTCGGCTCGGTATTGATCCCAAATACACAGACCAGCAGCTTAGAACTACCGTGGCCCTGCCAAAGGGCACAGGCCAAGATGTGAAGGTAGCTGTGGTTGCTCGGGGTGAGAAGGTCAACGAAGCCAGTGAAGCTGGGGCTAATTTGGCTGGCTCGGAAGAGCTGATCGAAGAAATCAGCAAAGGCATGATGGACTTTGATGTGCTGGTAGCTACGCCAGACATGATGCCTAAGGTCGCTAAGCTAGGTCGTGTGCTGGGCCCACGTGGTCTGATGCCTTCGCCCAAAGGTGGCACCGTTACGTTTGACCTAGCCAGTGCCATTCAGGAATTTAAAGCAGGTAAGCTTGAGTTTCGTGCGGATCGAACGGGCATTGTTCATGTTAAATTTGGTAAGGCTGATTTTTCTACAGACGATCTGCTAGAAAACCTGAAAGCACTACAAGAGACGATTGACCGTAATCGCCCTTCGGGTGCTAAAGGTCGCTTCTGGCGTTCGGTCTCGATTTCATCTACAATGGGCCCTTCTATCTCGATAGATATTCAGGCGCTGCGTGACTTGAAACTCGATGAGCTTGTAGCATCGTAAGTAATTTTTTGACGTATTGATTGCCCATGGTTTAACGACAAAATCGAAGGCTATTGCCTCTTTGCGAGTGGCATTCTTTGATTTTGACAATTGAATACTGTGACCAGAGACAGCAGATGGGCGAATTGCCCTTAATTTTCTGCCGAGGTTAACGATTGAAAGCTGAGCACGCTGTTGCCAAAGCTTTGATACGTTTGCCCCGCTCTGGTTATCAGATTGGGGCTTTTTGATGTGAGAAAAATGCAAGCTTGCTGCCTTATCTCGACTGAAGGGACCAGGCGGCACAAAAATTTAAACAAAGAGGAGGTGAAAAAGAATGGGAAGAACATTAGCAAATAAGCAAGCGCTGGTGAGCGAACTAAAAGACCTTTTAAAGGAGTCAGAATCTGCTTTTGTAATTGATTACAAAGGGCTTTCAGTTGCTCAGATTGGCGATCTGCGCAATCGACTGCGTGAGTCGGGTACGGTTTGCAAAATCTCTAAGAACACGCTGCTCAAGCGAGCCATTGACGGTCAAGCGCAGTGGCAAGAGCTAGAACCTTTGCTAAACGGGACAGCGGCTGTGCTGCTGACCAAAGAAGACATTGGTTCTGCGGTAAAAGCGTATAAAAAGTTTCAGAAGGATACAAAGAAAACTGAGCTTCGCGGTGGTGTGCTAGAAGGCAAACTGCTGGATCAAAAAAGTGCTGAAGCACTTGCGGATCTGCCAACCAAAGACGAACTATACGCAAAAATTGCGGTCGGTATCAACGCCGTGGCAACAAAGCTTGCACTGGGCATCAAAGAAGTTCCGGCTTCGATTGGTCGCGGTATCAAGGCATATGCCGAGAAAGGCGATGAGTAACTGCACTTCGTAACTGCTAAGACACACGAATTGACGAACAAATAATTAAGGAGAGACATAAATGTCTGCTGCAACTGACGAAATTTTGGAAAAGCTGAAGACGCTATCTTTGCTAGAGGCTTCTGAGCTGGTATCTCAGATCGAAGAAGCTTTTGGTGTGAGCGCGGCTGCGCCTGTAGCGATGGCTGGTGGTGCCGCTGCCGCCCCTGATGAAGAAGTCGAAGAGAAGACTGAATTTGACGTTGTGCTTGAAGAAGTTCCTGGCGATAAGAAGATCGCGATTCTGAAGGCGGTTCGCTCTATGACAGGTCTTGGTCTTAAAGAAGCCAAGGGTATGGTTGAGTCTGCACCAATTACGGTTAAAGAGGCTGTCCCCAAGGACGCAGCTGAAGAAGCGAAGAAGACTTTGGAAGATGCTGGTGCAAAGGTCACTGTCAAGTAATTTTCAGCCTGTTTTTGCTAGGCCGTGTGGCTTTCCACAGTTCGCTATGCGGATTGCGGCCTAAAAAGAATGAAGGGAGTTGGCAGTGCCGACTCCCTTTCTTGTTGGGTAGATGTCCTAAACTTCTGGCAGCTGCGATTCAACAAATTCGCTAAAGGCTTCAAAGGCGAAAAACTCGTGTTTTATGGCTGGCCATTCGCGGTAGATAAGCGGAGTTCCGAGGCTGTTGATAGAGATGATTCGTTATTGAGCTGACTGACTGGGGATACATAAAGCAGGGTTGGTATGGTTTGCACTTAAATGTTGATGCTGTTGTTTCAGATAGCGGATGAGCCTTGGGCGATCGCAGCTGCCGAAGTAAAAGATTTAGTTCCGCTGGTAAGCGTACTTAGATTGCCGTTGTAGAAGGTTGGAATGTAGGAGGCCAGAATGCAAATGCTCAAAGTTCAGGCGCTCAGAGCATTGTGAGGCTAGGGCTGATTCTCGATAGAGCCTATGAGACGGCCCATTTATCTAAGACGGTGGGTCTGCCTGTCGATAGTCTTTACGTGAAGGCAACGTTGCAGGGAGACGACGGCGTACAGCAGTTGGCGATCACACCTTTCCTGAATGCTCTGAATGCTGTTTGCCGAGTGCCTGTCGCCTGATCAATATCTCGACTCAATATTTCGATTCGATATTTCGATTGAGAGACCTCAACCCAAAATCTGCTTAGGAATAACCAAACAATGCAACCAGACGAGAAGATTTGCCACGAAATTGAAAACCTGCTGCGCCAAAAGATCGGCCTTAATCCAGAGTCGGTAGGATCTCGTTCGATTTTGCGAGCGGTCCAGAAAGGGATGCGCACAGGTAAAATGCATGGCCTCTCCGACTACCTGGATGGTTTGCAGGCGTCTCCCGATAGGTTTGAGGCGCTGGTGGAGTCGGTAGTAGTGCCAGAGACGAGCTTTTTTCGTAACCGCGCTTCGTTTGTCTTTTTGCGGCAGTGGGTCACTCACGAATGGCAGGGACAGCGGCCACTGCGAGTGCTAAGCTTGCCCTGCTCTACGGGAGAAGAACCCTACTCCATCGTCATCACGCTGCTTGAAGAAGGCATGGCTCTCAAAGATTTTCACGTTGATGCTGTCGACATCAGCACACTGGCCTTAGAGAAAGCAAAGCAGGGCGTCTACAGCCCGTATGCCTTTCGTAGGCAAACTTATCGCAGCGACGATAAGTACTTCACAATTGGTATGCCCAACGGTGTGACCCAGAATCGGCGAGTTACCCAACGCTATTTTTTATCCGAAACGGTGCGCGATAAAGTCTGCTTTCACCAGGGCAACGTGCTCGATCCGTCCCTACTGCGGGACCGCCCGCCCTACGACGTAGTGTTCTGCCGCAATCTGCTGATCTATTTTGACCAAGAGGCACGCGATCGCACCTTCGCCAAACTCACCGAGCTACTTCGGCCAGACGGTCTTCTGTTCCTAGGCTACGCCGAAACCAGCATGGTCGATGTTGAGCAATACCAGGCCATTCCCTATCCACAAACCTTTGCCTACCGCAAGCTTAGCTGATAGAAGCGTAAAACCCTCTTTTCTAGAGAGGGAGGGTCAACGTAGGCACTTGCTTGCAAAAATAAACGATCGCCTGCTCTCTGCGGCCCTCATCCTAGCGCTTCCCTTGCCGCTTTCGTCACCTCACATAGCTCATCCAAACCCGGCCAAGGCTGCGTCTCTCCGTCAGACTTTAGCCATAACAAATACTCAATATTGCCTGCTGGCCCTACCGTCTCAGACCAGGTGAGCCCCTGATAGTACCAGCCTAACGCCGCCGCCGCCCGCGTAACCTGAAGAATCGCGCCCGCCTGGTCTTTTGCATCTCGAACAACCCCTTTCTTTCCAATTTTTTCTCTACCAACTTCAAACTGAGGCTTAACCAACAGAATCGCCTCACGCGGTTGCGCTAGCAGCGACCAAAAAGCAGGTAGCACCTTAGTCAAAGAGATAAACGAAACATCCATTACGCCTAGCGTTGCGAGCTTGCTATCTCCATAAAGCTCCTCTGCCGTGAGGTGACGAATGTTTGTTCTTTCCTTTAGCACTACGCGAGGATCTTGTCGAATCTTCCAGGCGACCTGCCCATAGCCCACGTCTACCCCATATACTTGCTCAGCGTTCGCCTGCAAAAGACAGTCAGTAAAGCCCCCCGTAGAAATACCCCCATCGAGACAAATCTTTCCCTCTGGCTGCACGTCAAACGCTGCTAGCGCCTTCGCTAGCTTTTCACCGCCCCGAGAAACAAAAGGCGGCTTCTTCTTCAGCTCAATTACCGCATCAACAGCGACCATTGTGCCTGGCTTATCGATTACCTGCTGTGAAATTTTCACCTCTCCAGCCCGAATCCAGCGCTGCGCCTGCTGCCGAGAAGGGCAAAGTCCTTGATCTACCAGAAGCGTATCGATTCGCTGTTTTTTCACGTTGACGGTTTCTCTTCTTGCTCTAGTGCTTTTGTTTCCAAAAGCCCAACTAAAACGCCCACTAGCATTTCAACATCATCTGGCACCTGATAACCACCGATATCTTGTGTGATGCATCGAGTCTGGCTGTCTAGCATACCAAACACCCAGTAGCTGCCCATTGTAACGATGCCGTAGATTTGCTGCGGAGCCTCTTCTACCATCGCTAAAGCAATCATTTCGACCGCTAGCTGCGTGAAGCCGCGAGTGAGATCGTCTCGCTTAGCTTCTATAACAATAATCTGGTGCCGAGCTCGAATGAGATAGTCTAAGCTGCCCTGAAGCCAGCTGTTGATTTTGAGCGGATATTCAAACCGTAATACCTGACGACAAATTGTGGCGACCCGGGTGAGTACCGGTGCTACAAGAACCTCTCGCTTTGCACTTTCGCTGGTGAGCTGTACATAGGGCAGCGTGCTCTCAATCTGAGCCTTGAGCGCGTCCATTCCGCTTAGAGTTTGCTGAGTTCTCGGCAAATTCAGCCTGGCCTGATGGTAGCGGTAGCCAAACTCCGCCAGAATCTCATCTGTATCGTTTGGCATCTCGAAGTAAGAGCGGAAGGTATAGCTAGTATCTTCTCTCAGGATTTTAGGCACGACCTTGTTTCCTTGTTGGGGCTCTGTCCAATTGTAGCTAGACGGCCAATACGCTGATGATCAGCTTTTGTAGTAGTCGCGGGTTCCTCGGTCGTTGAGGGCTTCGCCGAGGCGACTAAGGGCGTGGATGTAGGCGGCGGTTCTAAAGGAGGTACTGTGTTTTTGCGCGATCGCATATACCCCCTGCGCCTCCTCCACAATCCGCTTCTCCAATTCCGCCTCAACTCTATCGAGTTTCCAATACAAGCCACTGCGATTTTGCACCCACTCAAAGTGGCTTACCATCACTCCGCCTGCATTCACCAAAATATCTGGAAAAAGAGAGACTCCTTTTCTCTCTAAGATCTTGTCCGCATCGGCGCTCACCGGGCCGTTGGCAACTTCGAAAATGTACTTCGCTTGAATCGCATCGGCATTCTCAGCGGTGATTTGATTCTCTAATGCGGCGGGAATAAGAATATCCACATCCAGCAGCAGCAGCTCTTCGTTGGATAGGGTGTCATGCTCTACAATGCTGCAAACGCTGCCGTGGCAGTAGACGGCCTTCATCGCGTGCTTAGTGCGCTTAAACGCTTGAACATCTGGAATATTCAAGCCGCTGGCGTTGTATATGCCACCTTTTGAGTCGCTAACTGCAACAACTTTATAGCCCGCTTCAAACAGCTGACGGGCGACGACGCTACCGGCATTGCCAAAGCCCTGCACAGCTACCGTGAGGTTAGCTGGCGACTTACGGAGCCTTTTCATCATGGCTTGAATCACGAAAAAAGCGCCTGTGCCAGTCGCGGTGTTGCGTCCTAAGCTACCGCCCATACTGACAGGTTTACCGGTGATAACAGCGGGCGATCGCTTTCCTTGAATAATGCTGTACTGATCCATCATCCAGCCCATAATCATTGGATTGGTATATACATCTGGAGCGGGAATGTCGAGATCCGGGCCAATGAAGGGTGCGATCGCATCAATATATCCTCGGCTCAACCGCTCTAGCTCAAACTTCGAGAGCGCTTTTGGGTCCAGCGTAATTCCACCTTTTGCCCCACCAAAGGGCAAATTTACCGCCGCGCACTTAAACGTCATCCAAAAAGCAAGCGACTGCACTTCATCTAAAGACACATTAGGATGAAAGCGAATGCCACCTTTCGTCGGTCCTCTCGTATCGTCGTAGCGCACTCGATAGCCTTCAAACACCCGCAAACACCCGTCATCCATCCTCACTGGAATGGCCACCTTTAAGCTGGCTTTTGGAAACTTCAGCCGCTCTGTCGCATCGGCTGAAATCGGCACATACTGAGTCGCTTTCTCCAATCGACGGCTGGCATCTGTAAGCAGGGCTGCCATAGAAATCCTTTGCAAGGGTCATCCTTCAGCATAGATCTCGCTGTACCCACCTTCTTATTTCTATACAAAAACGACGAGAACTCCGTTTACTTTGGTAGGAAATTAACAAGAGAACAACATAAGGAACAAAATTTTTCTTAAGAAATATTCGTCCGGTGAAGTAAGTGTGCATGAGTCAGGACGTGGGGTTGCAGGGCATGACCCATCGCAAGACAAACAACCTGCACAAAGTGGCAAGATCGCATCAACTTTACATATCAAAATATATTTTTCAAGAGATTACTGATTCACTACACATTCGCTAGAACCATTGATGAATAACGGCGCTACCCTACGTCAGTGCTGCGATACGTCCCAAAAAAGGGAGAATTCGTTACTGTAGTACTTGTGATCTACTAACTCTTGTGCTAGAACTACTAGCGATGTTTTAAGGCACTTATTCTATGAACAAAGCTGAGCTAATTGATATGGTTTCAGAGAAAGCAGACGTTTCCAAAAAGGATGCGGACGCTGTACTATCGGCTGTTATTGAGTCGATTATGGAATCCGTTGCAGGTGGCGACAAGGTGAGCTTGGTAGGCTTTGGTAGCTTCGAGCCTCGCGATCGCAAAGCGCGTGACGGTCGCAACCCTCAAACGGGCGAAACTATTAAAATTCCGGCCACTACCGTACCTGCTTTCTCTGCGGGCAAAGGGTTCAAGGAAATGGTGGCTTCAGCTTAGAGCCTCGGCGTATGGATTTTGTGTCTTAGTCGCTAGTCTTTAATCCATAGCAATTCACCGAGCTGTCAGTTTTGGCGGCTCGGTGTTTTTATGCGCTAGAACCACTGCGCTAGAACCACACTGTTGTTTTAGCGTTTGAGTGTTTTAGCGTTTGAAAGAGATTCAACATGCGCTCAGCAGGTAAACAATCTATACGAACCTATTCACACATCCATCAAGTTCACCGCTTTCGAGCGACAGTAAGAGGAGCGCGCGTACGCAGTCCTCACGCGATTGAGGCAAGGAAGGCAGTATGGGAATTGCAAGCATTAATCCAGCGACTGGCGAAACGCTGAAAACCTTTGACTCACTAGGCGCAGAGCAAGTAGACGCAGCGATAGGCAAGGCTCACGAGTGCTTTAAAGCCTACAGAGAAACACCGTTTGCACAAAGAGCTCAGTGGATGCATCAGGCTGCCGTAGCGCTGATGAATGAAAAAGAAGCGCTCGGTAAGATAATGACGCTGGAGATGGGTAAAACCATTGGTAGCGCGATCGCAGAGGTGGAAAAGTGCGCCTGGGTCTGTCGCTATTACGCTGATGAATCCGAAACCTTCTTGCAAGATGAGTTTGCTAGCACCGACGCTAGCAGCAGCTACGTTCGCTTCTTGCCGCTGGGCGTACTGCTGGCCGTTATGCCGTGGAACTATCCGCTGTGGCAGGTATTTCGCGCAGCGGCCCCTGCACTGATGGCAGGCAACACTATGCTACTCAAGCACGCCTCAAATGTGCCGCAGTCCGCACTGGCGATCGCCCGCATTTTCACCAGCGCAGGCTTTCCGCCTGGTGCCTTTCAGACTCTGCTCATCGGCGCTAGCCAGGTCGAGAGCGTCCTGAGCGATTCCAGGGTGAAAGCCGTCAGCCTCACCGGTAGCGGCCCAGCAGGAGAGGTCGTCGCCGCCACGGCTGCTCGCCATATCAAAAAATCGGTGCTGGAGCTAGGCGGTAGCGATCCTTTCATTGTTCTGCCAAGCGCGGATTTGGATAGTGCGATCGCCACCGCCGCCACCGCCCGACTAATGAACAATGGCCAGTCTTGCATTGCCGCCAAGCGCTTCATTCTAGTAGGCGACATTGCCGATGGGTTTGAAGCTGGCCTTGCTACTCAGTTCGCCAGCCAGAAGGTCGGTGACCCTATGCATCTAGACACTACCGTTGGCCCGTTAGCCACACCCGATATCTTGCAAGAGTTAGCGGCGCAGGTGCAGGCCTGTATCACTCAAGGCGCAACGGTATTGACAGGCGGCGATGTGCACGCACTTCAGCAGCAGCTACCCGCTCACCTGCAAAAGGGGAACTTTTACCCGCCCACTATCCTCACCGCCATTCCACCCGGTACGCCTGCCGACCAAGAAGAGTTTTTTGGCCCAGTAGCGCTTGTATTTCGTGTGCCGGATATTGAAAGTGCGATCGCCCTCGCCAATTCCACCACCTTCGGCCTCGGCGCGAGCGCCTGGACAAGCGATCCGCAGGAACAACAGCAGCTGATCAATGAACTCGATGCGGGCGCGGTTTTTATCAACGGTCTTGTAAAATCTGACCCTCGCCTTCCTTTTGGCGGTATCAAACAATCTGGCTACGGCCGTGAACTTGGCAGATACGGATTGATGGAGTTTGTGAATGCAAAAACGGTTTGGATTAAATAAAACATGAACACCGCCGAACTCCTCGTCCGCTGCCTTGAAAACGAAGGCGTAAAGTACATCTTCGGCCTCCCTGGAGAAGAAAACCTTCAGCTTCTTCAGGCGCTCAAAAAGTCTTCTATCCAGTTCATCACCACCCGGCACGAGCAGGGCGCGGCCTTCATGGCTGACGTGTACGGACGGCTCACAGGCAAAGCGGGCGTATGCCTTTCTACCCTGGGCCCAGGCGCAACCAATCTCATGACAGGCGTTGCTGACGCCAACCTTGATCGGGCACCGCTGATTGCGATTACCGGCCAGGTAGGTACAGATCGAATGCACATTGAGTCGCATCAGTACCTTGATCTTGTCGCGATGTTCGACCCGGTAACGCGGTGGACAAAACAGATTGTGCGGCCTAGCACTACGCCTGAAATTGTCCGCAAGGCCTTTAAGGTGGCGCAGACAGAGCCACCTGGTGCTGTACACATTGACCTGCCAGAAAATATTGCCGATATGCCAGCAGAAGGCTCGCCGCTCAGGGCTGACTCACCTGCGGTGCCGGTTGCTTCTGTGGAGAGTTTACAGCGGGCTGCGATCGCAATCTCTCAGGCCAGTCAGCCGATGATCTTGGCTGGTAACGGCGCAATTCGCAACCGGGCCAGCGAAGCAATTACCCGCTTTGCGCGGCAGCAAAACATTCCAGTGACCAATACATTTATGGGTAAGGGTGTACTGGACTACACAGATGAGCGATCGCTCTGGACCGTGGGCCTTCAGCAGCGGGACTATGTCGCCTGCGCGCTAGATGAAAGCGATCTGATTATCGCTATTGGCTACGACCTGATTGAGTACGGACCCAAAAAGTGGAACCCAAAGGGCGATCGCCCCATCGTTCACATTGCCGTCACCCCCGCTGAAATAGACAGCAGCTACATCCCCACCGTAGAAGTCGTTGGCGACATATCCGATGCGCTAGACGAAATCGGCAAACGGGTTCACCGTCCTAAGAGCAGCAAAAACGAAACCATTAGCCCTCGCTTCGCCAACCTGCGCGCCGAAATGCGAGAGAATTACGAACAGTACGCAGCAGACACAGGCTTTCCTATCAAGCCACAGAAGCTACTGTACGACCTGCGCCAGGTGCTTGCCCCCGAAGACATTGTTATTTCCGACGTAGGCGCACACAAAATGTGGATTGCCCGTCACTACCACTGCGCTCGGCCCAATACCTGCCTTATCTCCAACGGATTTGCCTCCATGGGTATTGCGATTCCCGGTGGGGTTGCAGCTAAGCTTGTCTATCCGGATCGCAAGGTTGTTGCGGTTACAGGAGACGGTGGTTTCATGATGAACTGTCAGGAGCTAGAAACCGCTCACCGCATCGGTACGGCCTTTGTGACCATTATCTTCAATGACGGTGGCTATGGACTGATTGAATGGAAGCAAGAGTCTCAGTATAACGAGTCTTCTTACATTAAGTTCAACAATCCAGATTTCGTTATGCTTGCCGAGAGTATGAGTCTTAAAGGCTACCGAATAGAGTCGGCAGAAGACTTTGTGCCCACGTTGAAAGAAGCGCTGGCTCAGAATGTTCCAGCTGTGATTGACTGCCCAATTGACTACAGAGAGAATCTATTATTTAGCAGGCAAGCGCAGGCAATGAGTTGCCCTCTGCCCCAGTAGCGAAATGATTGAGCAGAGAGAACAGCGCAGCTTACCCTGTGATGTTTTAGGAACAAAGGGGGCTGCCGAATTACTCATTCAAGAGCTTGCAGCGAATGTGCCAGACAAACGTACTCAGTTAGCATTAATTGAGAACCGCGTTTTAGCAACGCTAGCGCGAATCAAGCAGATACTGGTCGATCTTAAGCATCTGCCTGAGCGTAAAGCCTATGAACAAATTTGTCACCAGTATGCTGATCGGCTACAGCAGCTATCGGCTGAACATCGACTGAGAAAACAACAGCGTGACAATGAGCGCGATCGCTATCGTCATCAATTACAAGGCGATGCGCTCACAGCAGCGCTGGCAAATCTAACGAAGGCCAGTCAGCAGGACAGTACTGAACGGCAGCGGTTGAAGCAGGAAAGAGATTGGGCGATCGCTTCCTTAGCTAAAACAATCACCCAGAGTGAGCAAAGCATCCAAACTCTCAAGCACTACTACAAAACTATCGCCGGGCTGTGGCAAACCCAAATGCAGCTCGCCTACTCAGCTCCTACAACAGTCGAACCACTCCGCATCGTCTATCAAGACGAAGCCTTGGTCGTCATCGACAAGCCAGCCGGACTGCTCTCTGTACCAGGACGTAGATACCATCTGCAAGACAGCGCTGTGAGTCGATTGTGCCATCAGCTGCCTGAGCAAACCTTTCTGCGCCCCGTGCATCGGCTAGATCAGGCGACTTCTGGGGTATTAGCGATCGCACTATCCTTGGAAGCCCACGCTGCTCTCAGCCAACAGTTCGCTCAGCACCAGGTCCACAAAACCTACGAAGCCATTCTCTCCCACCCTATCGAATGCACCGCAGGAACTATCGACTTACCCCTGTGTCCCGATCTAGAGAACCGGCCCAAGCAGTTGGTCAACTTTCAAAAAGGAAAGACCAGTCGAACAGATTTCAGAGTTCTCGCATTTGACAGCAGACCTAGACTTGAGTTCACGCCTCGTACAGGTCGTACGCATCAGCTACGAGTACACGCAGCACATCCACAAGGATTGAATTCGCCAATTGTAGGCGACGCAATCTACGGTGTAAGTCAAGAGGAAAAGAGACTTCAGCTGCATGCCACTTCTTTAGAGATCTCACATCCCGTCACCGGAGAACTACAAAATTTTACCAGCAGCGCTCCTTTTTAAGCGCGAACACCAATCTAAGTTTAGTTTGTATCTAATGAGAGATGCTAGGGGTTAGGGCTTTTATCTAAGGTCAGAAAGAACGGTATGCAAGTGAAGGTATGGAAACTCAAAGCGTGTTGGTGTGTGAGGTCAGCGATCTCAACGTAGGCGAAATGCGGCAGTTTACAATAGCAGATAAGGAGATTTTGCTAACGCATACTGAAGCCGGTTTTCAAGCGGTAGCAGCTCACTGTTCTCATTACGGTGCCCCCCTCGAAAAAGGCGTTCTCCACAACGGTCGTATCGTTTGCCCGTGGCACAATGCCTGCTATAGCGCCGCCACAGGCCAGCAGCTAAACGCTCCTGGCAGAGACAATCTCAACATATTCAGCACAGAAGTTGAGTCTAGCAAGGTGTACGTAAATCTGCCAGAGACCATTACAGAGCACCTTCCGCCCACCCTCGCACTTCCCGATCCTGAACAAGACAGTCGCACCTTCGTCATCGTAGGCGGTGGCGCAGCTGGAGAAGCCGCTGCGCAAATGCTCAGACAGGTTAAATTTCAGGGAAAAATCGTTATGCTCACAGCAGAAGACTACGTCCCTTACGACCGCACAAAGCTCAGTAAAGCTTACTTACAGAGCGATGAGGTGGAGGAGCCGTCCCTGCTACGTCCTGCGGACTTCTACAAAGAGCATGGCATCGAGATCAAAACGTCTTCTCCAGTCACCAAGCTAGACGTTGAGAATCAGCAGGTAACCTACGGCGAAGGTATTACTCTCAAATACGACAAAATACTCATTGCAACAGGCGGCAAGGTAAATAAGCTACCGGTAGATGGTGCTGAGCTAGAGAACGTATTTACGCTACGTAAGGCAGAAGATGCAAAGGCTATTCTAAAAGCGGCTAACAATGCAAAGAAGGCTGTTATTATAGGCTCTGGATTCGTAGGAATGGAGGTCGCTGCTAGCCTTAGACAGAAAGGGCTAGACGTTACGGTTGTAACACCAGATGAAGTGCCATTTGAGAAGGTGCTAGGCGAGCCTATCGGTAAGCTCTTTCAGCAGGTGCATGAGTCGGAAGGGGTAAAGTTTAAGCTAGGAGAGAAGGCGACTGCTATTAAAGGAGAAAGCGCGGCTGAAGCAGTCAAGCTAGAAAGTGGTGAAATACTGAGCGCTGATCTTGTCGTTGTTGGAATTGGCGTCAAGCCTGCAACAGATTTTGTAGAAGGGCTGCTGATGGATGAAGACGACAACAGTATCTTGGTCAATCAGTATCTTCAGGCGGCGCCAGGCGTGTACGTCGCTGGTGACATCGCTCAGTTTCCACACTTCATTACCGGTCAGCCCACTCGAATAGAACACTGGCAGCTAGCCATGCAGCAGGGGCGGATTGCCGCGTGCAATATGGCCGATCAGCAGGTCACGTTCAAGGCGGTGCCTTTTTTCTGGACAGGACAGTTCGACCTTAAGTTGCGCTACGTGGGTCACTCTGAGAGCTACGACGATATTGTGATTCAAGGCAGCTTGGAAGATAAGTCTTTTCTGGCGTTTTACATTCAAGACGATCAGGCAATGGCCGTTTCAGGCATTGGACGCGATCGCGACATTGCCGCCATCTCAGAACGCCTTCGCCTCCGCGATATGCCTAGCCCAGATACGCTAAGAGCAAAAGACATCGACTGGGCAAGCGAACCGATGACAGTCGGCTAGCAACTCAGCTTTGACATTGTCGCGCTGTCCCGCCTTAAGACCACTCGCTAAGGTGGCTCTAAGGCTCAGAACATTCACTAAATCAGTTGATACTATTGATATACAAACTAAAACATAAGAAACCGTACTGCACTTAGTTTCCAAAAGGGCTCCGCTAGGAAACCTTAGCGCAGAGGAGAAAGGGAAACTATGCGCACTCAAAGCCTGCTCGCGACCATCGGGTTAATCTCACTTCTGGGTGCTTGCGTCGCGCCAGCTGAGCCGCTGCCAAGCGCTAGCACCTCTTTACAGTCGAGTCAAAATCTATCGTCAGATACATCATCCGCAGCCTCCTGTGAGCTGACTAAGTCTCAACCTGAGCCCTTAACCACCCCAGAGAATACGTCTGCTAGCGAGCAGTTCAACTTTCGCCCTACAGAAATCTCAACCGGCGGCGATAGCATTACAATCACCACCGCTCACCATATCTTCTCTCTGTGCGAAAGCAACAATCAGTGGTCAATCACTTCTGCAAACGCTGCCGAAGATGAAGAAATTGTTGAATACAATCAGCTGCTAGCCGATATAGCAGACCCTGACTACCAAACTGTTGAGCTAAATGGCGAAACCTTTGAGTACCGCATTCGGCTTCAGGCAGAGTGGCTAGCCGAACAGCTAAAGCCAGATACTGTTGATCCAGAAGCTGCACCTGTTGAATCACTCGTTACCGCCACCGAAGATGCCGTCTTCTTCGAGCTAAAAACGCCTAGAGGTGAAGTCATCAGTGAGCAGCTATATACACTGAGCGAACTTCAAGAGGCGGGATTGGGTGCTAGCTTGGGTGTACCGAATGTTGCTGATGCGATCGCCACAGACACCGACCTTTGGTTCGCCGCATCAGCGAGCCAGGGGGAGGGAGACAGTGGGTTTGCTAGCATAGTTCGCTACAGCGCAGAGGAAGAAGCGCTCGCCGTAGAGCGTCCAGAGACTATTCAAGGCGATCAAGTTACGTCGCTAGCAGTCACAGGTGAAGATATAGCCGATAGCTCTGTACCACTCACCCTATGGCTAGGCACACAGCGCAGCGGTGAAGGCAATCCTTACTTCCCGAGTCATGGCCTTGTTGCTTATCAGCCCGGCAGTCAGCAGCTCACCACCCACACCGTCAGCAATAGCCCACTTGTCGGCGCAATTCCCTATCGGCTCGCGGTAGAAGAAGATAAGCTCTGGGTCAGCACAGGCGACGGCGTTTGCGAAGTGAGTTGGCAAACCATCGACGCGGCAAATAGCTGGAACTGCTGGCGTTTTAGCGCAATAGCAGACCTCCCTTCAGAAGGTGTGCCGCTCTATCAAAGTTTCTTAGCCGAAGCTCCGGTCACTCAGCTTAAAGAGAAAAGCGTAGAGGTGCTATGGGCAAGCCAATCTTTTGATGAATCAGAAGATGCGCCGAACTTGCGCTACGAAGTCGTCTATGAGCCGGGGTTTGAGGTGCAGCTCTCGCAAGGTGGCTATCGCATTGGGAATGAGGTCGCCCGGCGAGCAGCGGGTGGCAACGAAATCTTTTGGCCGGGCAGTCAGTGGCACTGGGCAGGCGATCGCTTCAAACGCTCTTTGGACGAAGTATCACTCAACCTGGTCGGTGGTGGCCCTCGCGGGCTGATGGCGGCAAACAGCCAGCAAGGAGGGTTCGAGCTCGATAATCACGCTGTTCGCGGTGAATTTGACCTGCTCAACCTTACAGACGAAGCGACCAAAGTCCGCTACTACTCTGGGTGGATAGAAGGCGCGGCAGTGGAGGTGTATCCTACCGTAGTGCCCGTTGAAGCCGTGCAGGCAGATAAGGTAAATCCGCTTACCGAAATGGCCGCTAAGCTCACAGCCACGCAGGGACCTTAGGTCTATTAAGAACACACATGACCGCAGCGATTTCATCGCCCGAAGCGCATTTTCAAGCTGAGCTTGACAGCGCTGAACTCACCCGCCCGATGTGGATGCTTTGGCTGCTCTCAGCTGGGCTGATTGCGCTAGACGGCTTTGATTTTTTCATTATTGGCGTGGCGATGCCTTTCATTCAGCGAGACTTTGCGCTGAGTGCTCGATGGGTAGGTGCGATCGCAACTGCGGCGCTATTAGGTGCGCTCGTCGGGTCGCTTACCCTTGGGCCCATCACCGATCAGGTAGGCCGTCAGCGTATGCTCGTTATCGACATTGCGCTGTTCATCGTGGCTTCGCTAGCGACAGCACTGGCCTGGAATGCATCGTCTTTGCTGTTCTTTCGCTTTCTAGTGGGGGTCGGCATTGGTGCAGATTACCCTATTAGCGTGGCCTACATTACAGAGAACATGCCTGCTAGGTTCAGAGGGCGGATGGTGATCGGCGCATTTAGCTTTCAGGCAGTAGGTGCTTTGCTCGGCGCACTGATAGGATGGCTCACTATTTTTGTATTCCAGCAGGTGGCTCCTGAGCTAGCGATTGGTTACGCCTGGCGGTGGATGCTAGGTGTGGGTGTTGCACTATCTATTCTAGTAGGCGGACTGCGGCTGTTGTTTTTACTCGAGAGCCCTAGCTACTATCTTGCAAAGGGCAACTATGTGGCCGCGTCAGAAGCCGCTTCTCAGCTTTTGAACAAAGAGATTACGCTCAAACCCGTCTCTTTTTCAACACAGAGAGAATCAGCCGAATTAGAATCACTGGGCTACGCCGATTTATTTTCACCTATCTACCGTAGGGCGACAGCTTTAGCGGCTGTTCCATGGTTTTTACAAGACATTGCCACTTACGGCATCGGCATCTTCACACCAACCATTATCGCCTCGCTCACTTTCTCTGAAGAAGGCAGCTTTCTTACTAGAGAAATGGCCTCTGCTAAGGGCGCTGCTGTTGTCAACGTGTTTTTAGTGGTTGGATTTGTGCTGGCGATTGTTCTTGTCAACAGAGTAGGCCGTATTCCGCTGCAAATCGTTGGCTTTGTGGGAATGGCAGCTGGGTTAGCTGTGCTGTCGCTCTCTGGAGCCAGCACGCATCTCAGCATACTGTTCGGCGGATTTATTCTATTCAACCTGGCAATGAACTTAGGCCCAAACGCAACGACCTTCTTGCTGTCGGGAGAGGTGTTCCCTTCGGCGATTAGGGCTAGCGGCGCAGGGCTAGCGGGCGGAATTGCAAAGTCGGGTGCGGTGCTCGGCGCGTGGGCGCTGCCGGTATTGCAGGAAACGTTTGGCGTGGGATGGGTGCTGCGATCGCTTGCTATCATCTGCCTAATAGCAGCAGCAGCTACATACGGGCTTCGAAAGGCTGCGCCCGATGAACCAGGAACATAATTTTGTAGGATCATGAATCACTATGTCAGATACGCCCGAAGAAGATTGGTATATCGTCAAGCAGCCCTCTGAGCAGTGCAAAATTCTATCAGCAGCAGAGTTTGCATCTATGCCTATAGCAGAAGAAAACACAGAAGAGGAAGAGACCTCCTCATCCATGAAATGGGGCCCCTTTGAAACGCAAAATCAGGCCTACGCAAAACGCGTAGGCCTGATCAGAGCAGGAAAATGTCAGCCTATCTCGTAGGCTGGTGGCTGTAGCTGTTTAGCGATCTGTAGTGACCGTAGCGCTTGCAGAGCCGCGCTGAGCACGAATCGTATCCAAAAGCACATCTATTGCCTTCGCATACTGCGGGTCTTCCAACGTACCTACCTTATCGCGGTCCTCAGTGAGCGCGTCACGCTGCTCATCAGTCAGCTCTACAACGTAGTCAGGCTCAATGCCCTGCTTGTTGATATCGCGACCAGAAGGCGTAAGGTACTTGGCAATTGTCACCGCCACACCAGAGCCATCGGCCAGCCCTCGCACAGACTGTACTAGCCCCTTACCAAAGGTTTGCGTCCCTACCAAAGAAGCACGATTGTTGTCTTGAAGTGCGCCAGAGAGAATTTCACTCGCACTCGCGGATCCGCCGTCGACTAGCACTACCAAAGGCCGGTCAGTCAGAGCCCTGTTGTTCGCAACTTCTTCGTCGCTCACCGCATCACGATCTACCGTAGAAACAATAGTGCCTTCCTCAATCCACATTTGAGCGATGTCGATACTAGAGAAGAGCAGTCCACCAGGATTAGAGCGCAGGTCGAGGACGTAGCCCGTTACGTTGCGCTCTTCTAGCGCTTTAATAGCTTCTTGCATTTCAGCAGCGGCGTTGGCGCTAAACTGCGTAAGGCGAATGTAGCCGACAGATCCTTCTTCACTCGCCTCTACGGAATAGCGAACAGGGTGAATTTCAATTCGCGCGCGGGAAAGTTCAAAATCTAGCGGGTCGCCCTCACGACTTATAGATAGGGTGACAGACGAATCTACCGGACCGCGAATGAGGTTAACCGCATCGCTTAGATCCATACCTTCAGTGCTTTGGCCATCAATAAACTTGATGACGTCGCCAGATATCAGACCAGCTTCGTAAGCGGGCGTATCTGCAATCGGGGCTACGACTACAATTTCGTTGGTTTCTTCTTCTTGAGAAATTTGAATGCCTACCCCGGTCAGCTCACCTGAGGTATCAATTTGCATATTGCGAAACTCTTCAGGATCCATAAACCGCGTGTAGGGATCGTCGAGCTGCTCTAGCATCTCGCGCACGGCTACGTAGGCCTCTTCCTGATCGGTATAGCTACGGCCAAGATAGTCAGAGCGAACATTGTTCCAGTCGAGAGCGTTGAAAGAATCATCGACATACTCGTGGTCAATGAGCTGCCACACTTCGTCTACCAGCTCTTTTGGACTTTCTTTGAAAAAGGCTTGGCCATCTGATAAGTGAATGCCCGTGCCTGTAATGACCAAGGCGGCACTCGCTAATGCGGTCGCACCTAAAATAAAACCGCGCTTAGTAATTGCCATAAATAATCAAAATCCTATATGCATAGAGGCGTAATTACGCCCAATTTAACATACCCGCTTTATATGTAACCTGAGCCGGAGATGAAGACACGCACTTATTGTTGAAGAATCTGCTGTGGAGCAAATTAATGTATGGCTAAATCGATAGCTAATTCAATCGCATCAAAGTTCAATTGCACTAGAGAAGCAGAACAAATGGAGACAGAGCATGTTCTACAGCGAGCTACGAGGAATTCGTATTTATCGTTACGAAACAGAGGCTAGTTCATTTTGCTTCGCTTCTTCTGGCTCTACCCATCGGCCATCAGATTTGATCAGCGCAATCAATTCATCTACTCCACTCTCCTCTGAGACGCGCTTAATTTCTTCGCGGCCTCGATATAGGGCGATAGTGCCAGGCTGCTTACCTACATAGCCGTAGTCGGCATCGGCCATTTCCCCAGGACCGTTAACAATACAGCCCATCACGGCGATGTCGAGACCTGTTAGGTGGTTGGTCGCATTGCGCACCTTGTGCAGCACCTCTTCCAGGTTGAATAGCGTGCGTCCGCAAGACGGACAGGCGACGTACTCCACCATCGTCTTGCGCAGACCTAGTGCCTGCAAAATGCTGTAGCAAACCGGAATCTCTTTCTCCGGCGCTTCGGTCAGCGACACTCGAATCGTATCGCCGATGCCCATTGCCAGCAGCGTACCAATACCGGCTGTCGACTTGATTCTGCCATATTCGCCATCGCCTGCCTCTGTCACACCCAGATGCAGGGGATAGCTCATGCCCAGCTCATCCATCCGCCTCACCATCAGGCGATAGGCCGCCAGCATCACCGGGACTCGCGACGCCTTTAGCGACAGCACAATGTTGTAAAAGTCGAGAGATTCGCAGATGCGAATGAACTCTAGCGCCGACTCTACCATTCCCTCGGGGGTATCCCCGTAGGTAAAGAGCATTCGCTCGGCTAAAGAGCCATGATTCACCCCGATGCGCATAGCTTTACCCTGGTCACGCAGAGAAATGACTAAGGGCTCTAGCGTTTCACGTATTTTTTCACCAATCGCGTCAAATTCTGCCTGCGTGTACTCGGTGCGGTCGTCGGTGGGCTTTTCGAATACGTATAGCCCGGGATTGATTCGCACCTTGTCAACGTGTTTGGCCACTTCTAGGGCTATCTTCATACCGTTGTGGTGCACATCGGCTACCAAGGGCACCGCTTGATAAGACTCAGCGAGCTTGGACTTGATCTCAGCGAGCGCTCTGGCATGGGCCATACTTGGCACCGTTACTCGCACAATTTCACAGCCTACTTCGTGCAGCCGACGAATGGCCGCGACAGAGCCATCGATATCTAGCGTGTCTTCGTTGATCATTGACTGTACTACCACCGGGTTGCTGCCACCGATGATGACATCGCCCACGCTCACGGGACGGGTTTTGCGGCGCACGATGGTTGCTTCAATCGGAGCGCTATCGGTAGGGGCGCTAGGCTTGGCGGCTGGCGGTGTAGACAGAGTTTGCATAGGTAAGGGTGGCCCTTCGCAGTACATACTTCAGGTTGCCACAGAATGAGGTGGTTTGAGTAAGGGAAGTGGGGGATTTTTGGGTTGGAGTTTGGGAAGACGCTTTGTTGGATGGGGGAGTAGGGAGTGGGGAGATGGGGAAGATGGGTGTGGGGTTCTCTTTATTCGAGCTGGGCTGTGCATTCTAGGATTAGTCGCTGGTTGACTAGGGCGTAGGGCTGTACTTGTAGGGCCTGACGAAAGGCTTGGATGGCGGCGGTGTAGTTGCCGACGGCGCGGTGGCTTAAGCCTAGGCCGTGTAGTGCGCCAAAGTGGTGGGGGGCAAGTTCGATGACTTTTTGACAGTCTGCGATCGCTTTCCAGTAGTCACGCTGAGTAAAGTACAAAACCGCACGCCGATTCCAGGCTTCTATAAAATCGGGCTGCGCTTTGAGAATGTTGCTGAGCAAGGATTCTGCCTGGCCAATGCGTCCGGCATCAAGCAGGGTTTGAGCTTCCATGAGCTGCTGTGCGCCGTGGACGCCTTTCTGGTGAAACCAGATATGCCAGAGGGCAGCAGTGGCGCGATCGCGAACCGAATCATCAGAGCGCTTCAAATCTGCCAGCAAACGCTCCAAACGATCTCTATCCATATAGGTGCAAAATTCCTTGAGCGGCTATCGTTGGCCAACCGTCTCAGCCTTGTCTCATGAGGCTGACGGCATCGACCGTATTCATCGTTAGTATAACGAGCTGCTCATCTGCTTTCAGCGGGCGGATTACTCCACTGCTAAGGAAACTCGGCGTCCACCAATTTTTCGCAGCTCGCTCAGCAAGTCGGCAATATCGTCGTAGGGCAGGCTGCGATCCGCTTTCAGCATCAGCGACCCGTCAGGATTTTCGGCGAAGTAGGCTTTTACGACGGGTGCAAGCTCTCTAAGGCCAACAGCTTCGCCGTCCAAAATTAGCTCTTTCTCGGTTGTTAGGCCAATGGTCAGTGGTGCGGATTCGCTGTCTTTTTCGGTGACAGCTTCATCGGTACTGTTTACCGATTTAGGTAGGGTTATACCGTTGATCTGCACACCGGTTAGGCCCATAGAAATGACGACGAAGAAAATCAGTACCGTCATCAGCACGTCCATCATCGGGACGAGGTTGACTTCGGGAACTCGGCTGGCAGGACGGCGGCGACGGGTGCGCATGGTTTCGGCTAGGCTCAATCACTGGGTTTGGGGTGAGGCGTAGGAATAAAGATAGAGATGTTAGGGCGTAGGTAGAGCGGCTTCTTCGGGCTTTTCTTCGAGGGCTAGGGAGACGCGATCGCCGCCAACGCTACGCATATCACCTAGAAACTGCATCACTTTCTCGTAGGATAAGTCGCGGCTAGGGACTAAATATACGGTTTTGTCGGTGTTTGCAGCCAGATAGCGATTAATCTCTACCGTGAGCTGCTCGGGTGTGACAGGAGTGCCGTTTAAGAGCTGTTGACCGGTGGCGTCCATTTCCACAATGAAAGGTTCTTGAGTGACGTCGGCAGCAGTCGGCGTGTCTTCGGTTCGCTCTGGTGGCAGGTCAACCTGGATGAGCTGCTCGCTTCCTAATGAGACGGAGATGACGACGAAGAAGGCGAGTACGCCCATCATTACCGTCAGCATGGGGATGAGGTCGATGGTGGGGATGTCGTTGCTGTTTGAGGTGTTGCGGAAGCGCATGCGGGAGGGATGGGGGATGGGGGATGGGGAATAGGGGATAGGGGATGGTTTAGAAGTTGGGTAGCTGGCGGGGGGTGATCTGGGGGTCTTCGGTGAAGTCTGCTGCAGGAGTTGGTGCCGAGGGGGGGACTTCTTCGTAGGTGGGGCGGTAGGAGCCTTGTTCGTCGTCTGGCCAGCGGCCTGTTTCGTACCAGTACTCTCGGTAGATTAGCTCTAGTTCGTTACCAGCCTCTGAGAAATAGTCCATTTGCTGAGCTTGCAGGGTTACCATTATTCGCAGCACCAGCAGGGCTAAAATTGCGACGACCATTCCAGCGGCGGTGGTGATAAGCGCTTCACCGATACCGGCTGCGGCTTCAGTGGCACCAGCTGCGCCATCGCTACCGCCGATGTTGAGGCTTTCGAAGGTTGCGATCAGACCGGTTACGGTACCGAGCAGTCCTAGCAGAGGCGCGACAGCGACTACTGTTTCCAAAAGCTTGTCGCCTTTGCGCATTTTGACGAATTCTTTGTCGGCAGCGTTTTCTAGAGCTAGACGAAAAGAATCGGGAGAGGGATGTCTGAGGCTAAGAGGAGCTAGCAAGAAACGCCCGATGGGCAGGTCGCGGGCTCTTGATGCGATCGCAGCTGCCCCTTCCAAGTCATTGCGCGCCCTATCTAGCACTTCATTGACTACTCTCCCCTCCCGCTTTAGCAGGTCTGTCCAAAAGGTAGCTCGCTCTAGTGCGCAGGCCAGTGTGAATATTGAAGCGCCTACAATCGGCACCATTACAGGGCCGCCTCTTGCCAAAAAGTCGAATACGGTTGTCATAGCTCGTGGTGTTGTTGTGCGAAAACACACCTATATATTTTAAAGATTAAGCAGTCGAGAAAACTTTGGTAGGGCCTTAAGTCAGGCGGCCAGATGCTGAGGAAACTATAGCGCTGCGATCGCTTCGTCGGGTAAACGCAAGATTAAAAGATATTCATAAACTATAGTGACCTTTCTATATAGTGTTGCGAGTGCGCATGACACTTAATAGCCAACTAGCTATTGTGGCTCTACGGGTAAGCCTGGGCACAAGCTGATCGACAGAGTAGCCTTTGAAGCCCAGTAAAGTCTTAAGCAGCTGCTTATTTTCCTTGGGAATCGACCGGGTGAGCTTTACAGTCGCGGGTCTGCTTTCTATGAAGTTAGGCGGCTCAGGATATTTTTCTAGCCAGGTAGCCTCAACATCATCTGTTGACCAGGACGCGGTCTCGGCGCGGTAGCGGTAGCCCAAGGTGTGCCATACCAGCTGATTCGCCTGTTCGTCGGGCAGCTCGTTATTCAAAATTGCCCAAAGCGTCTCGGTGGTAAGCGGAGGAAGGTTAGTCATCATAGAGCCGATCATACCAACCAATCTATCGCTTCAAAAGATTCAAACGGCCCTAGCGAGCAACGCCCAAGCGCTTGGCATCTGCCCCGACTTTGCGCCCATTCGCCCTCAGTTCGCCCTTCATCTTTTTGAAAGTTTGCCCTCTACTAGTACCCAGCTATGGCAGCTGCTGGCAACAGGCGCAAAAGCTGGCAGTGTCGTCATCGCACGGCAGCAGTCGGCAGGACGCGGTCAGCGCGGGCGAAGCTGGCAGTCGCCTGTGGGTGGGCTCTATCTGTCGCTTGCGCTTGCGCCCGATTGGCCGGTAGCACGTAGCGCGCAGCTCACCTGTATGAGCGCCTGGGGGATTGCTACCGCGCTCAACAATCTTCTAGGCATTGCTGTCGAAATAAAATGGCCAAACGACCTCTACTTTGAGGGAAAGAAGCTGGGCGGCATCTTAACCGAAACCAAGCTATCGTCATCAGCCTCTACAGAAACACGCACGTCAGTAGACAGCGCGTCAGCACAAGACACGCTCATCAAGCAAGCTGTCATCGGTGTGGGCATCAACTGGCACAATCTTGTTCCCGCAACTGGCATCAGTCTGGTCAGTATATTGGAGGCGCTATCACCTACAGTTGATAAAAACAAAATAAATTGTTTAGAGGTGCTAATTGCAGTGGTTCTTAGGGGAATTCTTCAGGGGTACCTCTTCCAACAGCAGGTAGGAAGTCAAGATTTTATGAAGGCCTACCAGAAACTACTGACACAGATAGGCACTACTGTTTCACTAGATAGCGGTGGACAGCTCTCGCTAGCGACCCCTGTAAAGCGCGATTTGCTCGAGAACCATTTGCCCGGTAATTGTTGCGATCGCCCAAATCGGTGTGCCAATCGTTCCGGAGAAGTGATCGGCGTTTCAGAAGAGGGATACTTACAGGTGGCCTTACACCCGATAGCTTTTGATCAAAAAAGTGGCAACAGCCTTTCGACGGAAAACATCTTGCTATTCAAACCCAGCGAGATTCACATCAGTTAAGATTAATTTGGGATCCATTTAGGTTTATGACTATGACTGCGCCCCAGCATGACGCCGAGCCCCCATCAAAGCAGGGAAACAACCCATCTATTAGTAGACGACAAAATTTACAGAGATGTTGGTTTGTAGGGATGGGCCTGCTGGGTGGCTTTGGCTTTGTCACTAGCCAAATGAGCTTCGCCCTAGCCGAGACAGACTTTTTGACAGCCGACAGCAGTGAGTTCCCAGCGGAAGAAAGCTCTAAAGATGAAAGCTATGAAAACAGCTACGTAGCTGGTAGCTACTCACAGTCGGCAGCTGATCTCGCACCCATAGCCTCGGCTTCTACAGGTATAGCTTCTACGGAACCTACCTTTGTAGTGCAGCCCTACGCTGAGCCTATGCCGGTCCCCGAAGCTTTAGCAGTAGTACCAGCTGAGCAAACCGCTATTCCAGCCCAGTTGGCCACTGTCACAGCCGCCCCTGCCGCTGCGCAGATACCTGCGGAGGCTTCAGAAGCGCCTGTACAGACAGTCTTAGAAACAGCTCCAGACTCAGAGACCACCGCTTCAGCGGTTGCAACGTCAGCAGGTACTGTGCTAGATGAGCTACGAAGCTCACCGCTAGCAAACTCGGCAGACCCAGCTCAGTCTGAGAAAGTCGCTGCAACGGCTACCAACATTCAGCTTGAAATCACACCTACATCTATGGATGTGGGTATAGGTATCGCGCCTACCGCTGCATCTACAGTGTCACCTCGATTTACTAGCCAACGCAACGCAACGGCACAAAAAATTAGCCCTCGTGGTGGTCATCCGCTCGCTGGGTTTATGGAAGCTGGTGCTGTAGCGGCGCCGCTGTCTACCTACGTCAGCAATCAAGCGACGGTGCTAGCACAGGTGGACACGACGGGACTCGATGCGGCTGTGGAAGCTGCGCCTGAACCCTTAGTAGTTCCTCAGCCTCTGCTAGAAGCAGTCCCGGATATTCTGCCTGAGCCTGCTCCTGTAGCTGCGCCTATTGTTAAAATTGAACCTACTGTAGAAGCCGCTCCGGCCAGAATTGTGCCAGCAACGCTCTCAGAAAACGCTGGCACGCCGGAAGACTACAACAGCGTTTTTGTAGACCCCACAGACTACAGTATTGGCGCAACAGAAGCGCCTGATGTTGTCATTTCTGAGCAATCTACCGGATGCGAATTTACCGTTGGTCAAAATCAAGCGGTGCCCAACGGTGCCTGTGGCTCACCGAGCTCACCGGCTTCTATTGCTGGCTCACCCGGCGCACCAACGAGCGCTGGGTCGGCCGCTGCTGCTAGTGCGCCTGCGTGGAGAGACGCACCAGCGGCAGCGATCGCACCGGTTGCCAACTCACCGAGCGTGAACGTCGGCCCCGTCAGCTTTAGCGCCTCAGGCATTCAGCTCTCTACGAGCGCAGCCGGACGCGATTACTTAAACCGCTCGGTCCGTCCCCTGGTAAATCTTCAAGCGAGTGAGCGGTTTATCTTCCCACTGGCAATTCCTTCGCCCATTACATCGCTGTTTGGCTTCCGGATACACCCTATCTCTGGCGACCACCGCTTTCACGCAGGAACTGACATTGGCGCTGAGCAAGGGACGCCGGTACTAGCAGCGCAAAACGGCGTCGTCGCAGCGGCTGAGTCGGCAGGTGGCTATGGCCTGATGGTCGTGCTGCGTCACGAAATGGAAGATGTGCAGCTAGAGAGCCGCTATGCTCACCTAGCAGAGATGTTCGTTGAAGCGGGCGAAGAAGTGAAAAAAGGTGACATCATCGGTCTGGTCGGTAGCACGGGCAACTCTACGGGTCCTCACCTCCACTTTGAGATGCGCCAGCAGACTGCCGATGGCTGGGTGCTGGTGAATGCCGATGGTCTCGTACAGGCGTCGCTATCAAACTTGGTTAACGCGCTCAACAATCCGCTAGAGACCTTGACGTTTAATCTCAGTGACTTTAACTTGAGCAATCTCAGAGCGCGAGGTTCTATCAAGGCACCGACCACTTCGATTCCTACCTTCCCAGTTGGAGAAGGGGGTATTCCCTTTCGCCCTGCACAGCCGAATGCAAGCTAGAGGCTGAAGTGTTTCTATGAAAATCCTGCTGTAGAAGGCTAAACCTTTCACAGCAGGATTTTCGTTTTATCAGGTGTGGGTTATATGCCCTTTCAATACCACCGGGTCATCCGATTCCACGAGACGGATGCTGCGGGTGTCGTGTACTTTGCAAATGTATTGACGCTCTGCCATGAGGCTTATGAGGCCGCTCTGGGCGAAGCGGATTTTAACTTGGGTCGATTTTTTTCTAGAGACGGTGGCTTTGCAGTGCCGATTGTTCATACGCAGAGTGACTTTTATCAGCCGTTGAAGTGCGGGGATGCGATCGCAATTCTCCTCACCCCTACACAGCTCACCTCCCATAGCTTTGAAATCAGCTACAAAGTTTACCGTTTAGATCAAGCAGCAGCGATCGCACCCAATCAAAAAGCAGCCGTTAGTGCCCTCACTCGCCATATGTGCATTGACCCTAGCAGTCATCGCCGTCAGCCGTTACCGCCTGAGCTGACGAACTGGATATCGTTTTTAGCTGAGCCAGCAACGCCGAGCGATTGAGCTTGCCCTGAGCGTTTCTTGGCAGCTGCGCTAAGGCAAACCAGTACTTTGGCACCTTGTAGCGACTTAGCAGCGCAGCCCTTCCAGCAGCAGTGTTTTCGACCAGTGCAGCTTTCAATCTCGCAGGAGAAACGGTCTCATCTTTCGGCACATAGGCCGCGCTAACGGCTTCTCCCCAAATGGGATGAGGCAGCCCCAACACGCACACATCGTTAACTTGGCCAGTGCTGCGTAGCGCCGCTTCGACCTCATCTGGAAAGATATTTTCACCGCCACTGATGATTTTGCCGCTGGCACGACCTGTGATGTGCAGGTTACCGTCAGCGTCTAGATAGCCAAGGTCATCGGTATAGAAAGTGTTGGGTGCGAAGTCTGGAGAAGGGGCGCTGTAGTAGCCGAGTGCGATCGCACCTGAGCGTATAACCACCTGCCCAATTTCTCCAGCTGGTAAAACCTGACCGGCTCGCTCAATTTGAACACTGGCATGTGGCATTTCATGGCCGCTGCCAAGCGTTTTGCAACCCTGTAGAAATGCCTGCGGATCGGTAGCGGTCACCATAGCGGCGGTTTCGGTCATGCCGTAGGAGAGGCATAGGGGGATGTGATGCGCGATCGCACGTTCTAGCAAACTGGGCCAGGGAGGCGCGCCGCCGAGGAGAACGGCGTGAAATTGAGTAAGTAGAGGGGCTTGCTTGGCGTTGAGGAGGCGTTCGAGCTGGGTGGGGACGAGGGAGAGGAAGGGGGCTGCGGCTGTGCTTGGTTGAGGGAGTGGGAGATGGGGGATAAGGGATGGGGGAAAAAGGGTTTTGAAGGGGGTGAGGAGGAGTTGGCCGTGGGTGAGGGCGGTGCGGAGGACTTGGAGGAAGCCGCTGACGTGATAGAGGGGGAGGATGCAGCAGGCGGTGATAGGAGTTTGGGTGGGGAGGAAGTGCTGGTGGAAGCCAGTGACGGAAGTGGTGAGGGTTTGCCAGGTGTGGTGGGTGAATTTGATTTGGCCGGAGCTGCCGCCTGTGGGGATGAGGATAGCGGGAAACGCACTTTGCGGCAAAGGAGATTCGGATTTCTGTCTTTCTAGAAATGAGAGATTGGGATTGGAAGGGCTAAGTGTGTGCCAGGTAATGTGGGGCTGGATGAGCTGGTAAGCAGATTGCCATTCTTGGAAGCCCCAGTTGGCATTGGCCAGGGCAATGTTCCAGCCTGCCAAGAGAGCCGCCCAAACACCAGCTAAAAAGTCCACCGGGTTGACATCGGCAATCACAACCGTAGGCGTTGAGATCGGATCTACCTTGCGCTCAGCCACGTAGCGTGTCAGCTGTTCGCGCCGAAATGCAACCAGAGCAAACCAATCGTCTCCTACAGCCTTCCAACTCTGATCCTCATACGTCACTAGCCAATCTCGCCGCAACCTTGCCCAGGCTGTCTCTACTGCAATCGTCTCCATAGCGCCTCCCAGTCTGGATCGTCTAGGCCGTCGTGAGGCAGCCACTGCTGGGTTCCCATACCCAGTGCGCGGTGGGGAGCATTTGGCAGAAGGGTCTGTAAGTCGGTAGCGAGGTGGATGAGGGCCTGTCGACCAATGTCTGTTTCGAAGACGGAGGAAAGAACGACGTCGATGGGGTTTTCTTGGCAAAACTGCTTGAGCCGACTGGGAGAGCCTAGAATGGCGGCTTTGAGGACGAAGATGCCGCGCCAGCCTCTGAAGTAGTGGGCTTTGAGCTGGTCTAGGGTGCTGACAGATTCGTCTAGAGCGATCGCGGTGCTGTAGCGATGGTCGAGTTTCATCAGATCTTCGAAGTGGTCAGGTGGCAGCGGCTGCTCGATAAATTCGATGCGGCGACCGAGGCGATCGCACTGGTCGAGCCAATGGTGAGCTGCCAGTTCGTCAAGCCCACCGTTTGCGTCAAGCCGCAGCTTTGCGCCGAGAGGAAGCTGTGCCAGGAGCTGAGAGAGCCAGGCTAGCTCTACAGAGACAGGCGCCACGCCAATCTTCCATTTAAAGGTGCGGTGGCCGATCGCCCACAGCCTAGGCCAGGCTGACACGGCGGCTTTGCCGGTAGGAAGAAGTGCGCTGCACTGAACGGCTGCTAGCTCTACGTTGGGCATGCTGTGAGCCAGGTTGTGAAGCGCAACTTCAAACCCGAATTTGCAGGCGGGTAGCGTCGGTAGAATAGCAAATACGTTGTCGGTAGAAAGCTTCTGTGGCAGCCGCTGACAAAACATCAGCGCCTGAGACTGGGTTTCACTGCCAAACCAGGGCAGTGGGGCAACTTCACCAAAGCCAACCTGACCTTTGTGGTTGGCTAGCCGTAAAATAACGCCTTCTCGATACTTCCAAGTGCCGTGACTGGTGCGAATTGCTTGGCGAAAAGGTCGCCGATACGGGCGAAATTCAAAGGAGAGTTCGTGGGAAGGGGGCATGGCTATCTACTGCGTAGAGACGGTGTCAATGGCTACGCTCAGCCACCGGAACTAGAACTTAGAGAGTATAAAGACGTGTGTAAAAAAATGATATGCGGTGAGGCGCTTATACTTTGGACGATAGTGCCAGCGATAGCGTCAGCAGAAGACCGCTCCAGAAGTGAAAATGAATGGCTAAAAACTTCGAGTTGCTGACGCGCTCTGGCTGGTCGTGAAAGGTGAGGACGTGGCGACATAGCCGAATCGCCGAAGGTATTGCAGCAGTTAGCAGTAGCGCTGTAATCGGTAGACCGCCCCTAGCGATCGCAATCACCACCGTCAGCAGCACAGCCGCGCAGGCTACCGGCAGCAGCAGCGCCCCCTGCCGAGTGCCTAGCCGTACGATAGGCGATCGCTTACCGGCTTTGAGGTCGTCGTCTACCTGATGAAAGTGAGAGCAAAATAGCACCAGCGTTGTCGCAATGCCGACAGTCAGTGCCGCAGGCAGTAAAGCCGTTTGCCACGTCCAGCTGTACACCCAGCCTAAAGGATTCCACTGCTGCGTTTGCGAATAGTAAGCGGCACCTACCGCCAGCGGACCAAAGCACAAAAAGCACAGAACTTCACCTAGCCCCTGATAACCTAGCCTAAAAGGAGGTCCCTGGTAGAGGTAGCCTAAAACGCAGCAGCTCAAAACCATCACCAGCACAGTAGGGTCTTGCTGCACCAGCGAAATCGATAAAATTCCGACGATACCCAGCAATAAAGCAGCGTTTCCTAGCCAAAAAATCAGCGAGCGGTTGCGCGTTAAATTCACCAGAGAATGGTGCTTGTTCACATCAATCCCAGTGGCAGCGTCGAAGACATCGTTGCTGAGGTTCTCCCAAATGAGCAGTAGAACTGCTGAGAGGGCAAAGGTGAGAAATACGCTCCAGTGAAAAGCACCTGTTTCAGCGTAGGCGACCGCACTGCCAACGCAGATAGGCATGACTGCTACACAGTACATAGGCGGCTTGAGCGCGGCCATCCATAGTTTTTTAGAGGAGGGCGTAACCGCTTCTGTGGACGCTTCTTGAATAGCGTCTAGGACACCATAGTCAGTCGAGGAACCGGCATTAGAACTGGACTGAACCGTACGAAAGGTCATAAGAGAGTATGAATGCAGATAGCTTATGCAGCAGATGCTTGAGTCCTATTACTGGTGCTCACCAACGGCTAGAACATAGCATAGCCTCTTGTTTACGAGCGGTTGACGGGTGGAAAGAAAATGTTATCCGCCGCCTGTGAGCGTTTTCGGCAGGTTTAAAGCGTAGAAGGTAGTATCAAGAAATCTTCGAATCAGTGGCAGTTTCACCGGTCACTTTTGTCAAGTTCTCTGCTACAGTTCATGGCGACTGATCGGCCCACGTCGGAAAAAGGCAGTGGCTAAAGCACAGCGCACCCCTCTATCTTTAAAATAGCGTTTTAAGCAGTATGGCTAACAATTCCGCAGCAAACTTGTCCCAGAAAAATGCGACGAAAGAAGGAGCCGACCAAGTCGCTGATCCTAATAATGTGACGACAGCAGCGGACACAGCAAAGACACTACCTAGGGGGAAGTCTCGCTTTTGGAGAAGGCCGCCGAAGCTGGTTGCTGTGTGGGCAGCTGTTTTGCTAGGGGGAGGTGCGATCGCCTATTTCAACTACTCTCAAAACGCACCTAGAAGCCTATCGCCCGCCGGAACTCAGCTCATTCCTCAAACAGCGCTGGCAGCTATTACCGTCACTACCGACGAGCTCACCTGGACCAAGCTACAGCAGTTCGGCACGCCCGACAGCCAGGAGCAGTTCAGCCAGGTGCTAGGTGACTGGGGCGATCGCTTATTTTCAGCCAACGGATACAGCTTTAGACGAGACATTAAGCCCTGGGTAGGCGATCGCGTCACGCTTGCGCTAATACCTTCTCGCTCAAACACTACAGATTCTCTACTCAACGGCGGCCTCGCGGCGGCAGCGCAAAATCTCGTTCTAGTCGTCCCGATTGCAGACCCAATAAAAGCCAAGGCTCTTTTGGACCCGACCGAGGCCAGAGCGGACGGACAGAGCGAAGCGGCGGCAAGAGAAAGTCGCAGCTATAAGGGCATTCAAATTCAGAGCTTTCAGTCTGGAGAAGACTCTTTGCTTGAAGCCGCTGTGATTGGAACAGACTGGCTGCTGCTCAGCAATACCGCAGACGGCATCGAGCAGGCCATCGACACACACAAAGGCAGACGGTCTTTGCTAGACGATGCCGGATATCGCAAAGCGGCCACGCAGATAGAGTCACCTCAGCCACGCGGTAGAAACTTCGCCCAGATTTACCTCAACATTCCGGTAGCAACAGAGGCACTGGCTCCACCTGAAGGCGCAACCAACCGCCGTAAGGGCAGCCTCATTCCGCTACAGGGCTCACAGGGAATCGTTGCTACGGCTCTTATCGAGTCGGAAGGCATCCGCTTTCAGGGCACCAGCTGGCTCCTCCCTAAAAACGACCTGGCCTACAATGAGCTAAAAAATGAAGCGGGCGAAATGCCCGGTCGCCTGCCTGGCAATACCCTTGTGACGATGTCCGGCAGCAACCTCCAGCAGTTTTGGCAGAGCTTTAGCGAAGGAAACACCTCACCGCCCTTCTTCCCCGACGCGCAAAATCTTAAAGCCGGACTGCTGACCCAAACGGGCCTAGATATTGATGAAGACATCATGCCGTGGGCCGCTGGCGAATTTGCCATGGCACTACTGCCCCCCGTAGCAGCTAAAGCCAGTGACTCAGACAGCAGCGATAGTGGAGTGGCCACCGGTCCAGCGAATGAAGGCAATCTAGAACCAGCCAGCACGCCTGTGATCGCTAGCGCACCGCTGCTCATGATGGTACAAACTAACGACCGCGCCACAGCTGAGTCGGTATGGTCTCAAATTGACGACGTGATGGTAAGCCGCTATCGCTATCAAGTAAAAACGACCGAAGTGAGTGATGGCTCTATTACCGAATGGATTTCACCTTTTCAGGGCGTGCAGTTCAGCCACGGCTGGCTACCGGGCAACGTGACCTTTTTCGCAGTCGGCGACGGCGCAGCAGAAGCGATTTTTCAAAAGCAGGGCGAGCAGACCCTACCGTCTCCTGCTCAGTCGCTATCGAGCACTCGCCTTTTTCAAACGCTCACCAGCGCGGCCCCTACTCCAAACAACGGACACTTTTACATCAACCTCGCTGAAGTCAACGCTCAAGGCGGCGTGTTCCCTCTACCGCAAATTCCCTCAGAAGGAGTGACTTCTGCCATTCAGGCGATTGGGCTGACCTCTACCGTACGCGATCGCACAATGGACTACGATCTCTACGTCAAGCTAGTCAAATCTAACTAGAGAAGAGATGGGTAGCGATCCCTGATAAACTCAAAGATGGCCCTATAGAGCTGAATAGGCTGATTTAAAAGCCCTCATAAAGTTCTGATAAAAACCGGCTAGATTCGGCAGTTTGGAGGATAAATACCCCGTGGAAACCACCCTCGGTTTAGAGATTATTGAAGTCGTCGAGCAAGCAGCAATTGCTTCCGCTCGTTGGATGGGTAAAGGCGAGAAGGACATTGCTGACGAAGTCGCGGTAGAAGCGATGCGTGAGCGCATGAACAAAATTCACATGCGTGGCAAAATCGTCATCGGTGAAGGCGAGCGCGACGACGCGCCTATGCTTTACATCGGCGAGGAAGTGGGCATTTGTACACAGCCTAACGCTGAAGACGTCTGTACCCCCGACGAACTCATTGAAATTGACATCGCCGTTGACCCTTGCGAAGGCACCAACCTTTGCGCCTACGGTCAGCCTGGCTCTATGGCAGTGCTCGCTATTTCCGAAAAAGGCGGCCTGTTTGCAGCGCCTGACTTCTACATGAACAAGCTAGCTGCTCCCCCAGCGGCAAAAGGCAAAGTAGACATTAGCAAGAGCCCCAGCGAAAACCTCAAGATTTTGGCTGAATGCCTTGATCGCGGTATCGATGAGCTGGTTATTATCGTCATGAAGCGCGAGCGTCACAACGACCTCATCAAAGAAATTCGTGAAGCGGGTGCGCGCGTTCGCCTCATCAGCGACGGCGACGTTTCTGCGGCCATTTCCTGCGGCTTTGAAGGCACCAACGTCCATGGCCTCATGGGTATTGGCGCAGCGCCTGAAGGTGTTATCTCTGCGGCGGCAATGCGCTGCCTCGGCGGTCACTTCCAGGGTCAGCTAATTTACGATCCTGCGATTGTGAAAACTGGCTTAATCGGCGAGAGCAAGGAAGCAAACCTGGAGCGTTTGGCTTCTATGGGTATCAACGATCCTGATAAAATCTACACCGCTGAAGAACTTGCCAACGGCGAGAACGTCTTGTTTGCAGGCTGTGGTATTACACCTGGCACGCTCATGAACGGCGTTCGCTTCTTCAACGGCGGCTACCGTACTCAGAGCTTGGTTATCTCTAGCCAATCTTCTACGGCTCGCTTTGTGGATACTGTACACATGAAGGACAATCCTAAGCGCGTAAGTCTACACTAGGACTACTGCTCGTTAAAGGAAGAAGCGCAGAAATATGATATTTCTGCGCTTCTTCCTTTTAAAGATCCCTCAACGCGCATATCGTCATATCTCCAAAGATGGAGTTTTGTTGAGTTTCCTTGAGAGTGCCCTGGATTATTTCATACTTTAAAGAGGAAACCCGCTGTTCGCCTGATTATAGATAGGCTACACAAAGAACACTCTTCATAACAGATCACCCTCCATAACAAAGAAGCCGAAGGAAGCCGAATGAATATCGCTGTTGTTGGGCTCAGTCATCAGACTGCGCCAGTTGAAGTCCGAGAAAAATTGAGCATTCCTTCTGCTCAAGTCGCCGATGCGATCGCCCATCTAAGCAGTTCGCCCACCATCGAAGAGGTCTCTATTCTCAGCACCTGCAACCGCCTCGAAATTCACATCGTTTCTAGTGAAATCGAGATTGGCGTTCGCGACGTCATGCGCTTCTTAAGTGACCATAGTGGCATTGAGCCCAACGAGCTGAGACCTCATCTGTTCATACTGCTCCAGCAAGACGCTGTTATGCACCTGATGCGCGTTGCAGGTGGGCTCGATAGCCTAGTCCTCGGTGAAGGGCAAATTCTCTCGCAGGTGAAGCATGCTTTGAGCCTGGCACAGCAGCACAAAGGCGTTGGCCGCATTCTCAACCGCCTGCTCAAAGATTCAATTAAAGCGGGCAAGCGGGTTCGTACAGAAACAAACCTGGGTACGGGAGCCGTTTCTATCAGCTCAGCAGCAGCAGAGTTGGCGCTGATGAAGGTCGACAGCTTTGACAATTGCCACATTGCTATTTTAGGCGCAGGTAAAATGGCCAGGCTGCTGGTTCAGCACCTGATCTCTAAGCGCGCAAACAAAATCACTTTGCTAAACCGAACCATTGATCGCGCTAACGATCTAGCAGCGCAGTTTGGCGATGTGGATATCACCACCGGCACGCTCGACGGTATGCTAGATGCGGTTGTCGCGGCCGATGTTGTTTTTACCTGCACCTCTGCGGTTGAACCCATATTGCATCGTGAGAACCTTGAGCCGATGTGTAATGGCAACCAGATTATGGTGTTTGATATTGCGGTGCCCCGCAATGTTCACAGCAATATTAGCGAGATTGACGCTGTTTTTGCGTTTAATGTAGACGACTTGAAAGCGGTGGTAGCGCAGAATCAGGAGAGTCGTCGGCAGATGGCGATGGAAGCTGAGACGCTGCTAGAAGAAGAGGTGGAAGGGTTTATGGACTGGCTGCGATCGCTCGACACCGTCCCTACCATCAGCAGCCTGCGCAGCAAAGTAGAAACCATCCGCGAGCAAGAGCTAGAAAAAGCCATGTCTCGCCTTGGCTCAGAATTCTCCGAGAAGCATCGCGGTGTAGTAGAAGCGCTCACCCGTGGAATTGTGAACAAAATTTTGCACGACCCGATGACGCAGCTGCGCGCGCAAAGAGATATGGACGCACGAGACAGAGCAATGGAAACGCTACAGGTGTTGTTCAACCTAGAAACGGCTTCTCGTAAAAGCGTAGCAGGCCGCAAGTAATACCCGATTCATCTCGCGGGCTATAAACGACTAAAAGCCCTTCAGGATTCTCCCCTGGAGGGCTTTAGACATTCAGAAATCGGTCACTACTAGCCTACTGCGTGAAAACCTATCGTCACTCCACAAAGTACTGTTGTTCCTATGTTCACTAGACTGCGTCGATTTGTCGGTCGTTTTTTCAACAAGTCCCGTAAAGTCAACCACGAGCCGATCAATAGAGTTAGCCTGATTGTCATTATTATCCTTGATTTGTTTATCTTGAGCAGCGTGTTCTCTGGATTGAACAATATCAGCCAGTGGCCGCTGAGGCCAAACAGGGCCTATCCTTGCCACTCAGAATGGCAAAACTACAGAGAAAACAGCGCAGCAGACAAGGACTATACAATAGTTAATCAGGGTCTGAATTTTTCAGGTTTGCGTTCCTATCCCACAGACTATCGGACCTACGGCGAAGGCCACTTAGGAGAAGTCTCTAGCATTTGCCTTCAGTACGAGGCGGCTGAAAATGCGCTCTCTACCTCAGCGGCGCAAACCCTCGCCAAGAGCATCAACGACAATCAGGCAGAGATAAACTCCTTCTCTCAAAGAAATAGCGAGATTCGGCAACAGTATGACTCAACTCTATTAGAAGAGATTGCAGGTCAGCCACGGGAGCAGTCCATTAATACCGTAGATGCGGCTCAAGCTAGAAGAGAGATTGAACGAAACGAGCAAAAGATTGCCGAAAGAGAAAGCAGTCTTGACGTACTTCAGTCAACTCTCGTATCTACTCCAGAGAGTCAGGCTTTCCTAGGCTTACTCAATGACGACGCCCAATTTACGCAGCTAGATGAGGGCGATCGCAAAGCTGCGTTTTGGTATCCAAGCATTCAGCTACTGTTCCAAACGCTCTTTTTGCTACCGCTCATCCTGCTAGCGTCTTTTGTGCACCGTAGCGCACAGCGTAAGAACTACGGCTACATCGCTCTGATCAGCTGGCATCTGCTGGTCATCTTCTGCATTCCTCTGCTCTGGAAGCTGTTCGAGTTTTTCCAGTTTGGATTTCTGCTTCAGCGGCTCACTGAAGTGTTAGAAGCGCTGTTTGGTGGGCTGCGTTTCTTGGTGAACTACCTACAGATTTTGCTCTTGCCTATTCTAGGATTTGGTGTTATCAAATTCTTCCAAAAGGTTGTTTTCAACACTAGGTTACAGGTGGCCAACCGAGTTCAAAACATGCGCTGCGTCAGCTGCGCCAAAAAGATTCGTAAATACGATGTTCACTGTCCGCACTGTAGCTATCCGCAGTATCAGGAGTGCCACAGCTGCCACAACCTCACCTACAAGCACCTTCCACACTGCAAACACTGCGGAATCGATCAACCGCTAGACTTGTCATAGCACGTACAATACACAAGCCATATTTCATGCCTTTCTCTTCCTTATCTCGGCTACTCCGTCAGTGCCTAACCGCTCTGCTACTAATAACAATAACCGTTAGCTGCGCAGCGACTGCTGCCGCGCCTACAGACGGCAGCTATAGCTATAAGTCGCCTAGCTCAGACGGCATCGGCAAAGTGTATTATGGCCGCGAAATTGCGAATGTGATGGGATACCAGGGGGCTAATTGGCTAGCAAGGCCTAGCCGCGCCACCGAGGAGCGCTCGGATATGGCGGTAGATGCCCTCATGCTGGAGGAAGATGATGTGGTCGCTGATATCGGTGCGGGCCTGGGCTACATCAGCTTTCAGCTAGCACGCTGGGTAAAGGAAGGAAAAGTAGTTGCTGTCGATGTACAGCCAGAGATGATTGCGCTGCTAGAAGCAGAGCGCGATAGATACAAAGTTGACAATATTGAAACGGTCCTTGGGACCGAATTTGATCCTAACTTACCGGCAGAGAGTATTGATATGGCGGTGATGTTCGATGCGTATCATGAGTTTGAATATCCTGCTGAGATGATGGCGGGCATTGTGAAGGCGCTAAGACCGGGTGGGCAGGTTGTGCTAGCAGAATACCGCGCAGAAAACCCTCTCGTGCTGATTAAGAAGCACCATAAAATGACGCAAAAGCAGGTAAAGAAGGAGCTAAGCGCAGCGGGCCTGACCTGGGTAAAAACAGACAAGCGGCTACCGCAGCAGCATTTGATGTTTTTTGAGAAGGCGGCTTAACTGCTGTGACTAGTATCTGAACGACGGCTGTTTTACTGGTAGCGATGTACTTGTAGATAGATGCCGACAGCGAAAATTTTCTGATATTTTTACAGCTAACCTTTCCACGTACTTCTTTGGATATTGCACAGCAGGTTACAGATGCGATCGCACTTTTTGGCTACTGGGGCATCGCCTTCCTCATGCTGCTAGAAAACGTCATCCCACCCATCCCATCAGAGCTAATTATGCCATTAGCCGGATTCGCAGCAGCGCGAGGAGATATGAACCTGGTGTGGGCGATTGTAGCGGGCACTATCGGGTCGGTGCTGGGTGGCTCCGTGTGGTATTACGTGGGCAAAGTGCTGGGGTTAGAGCGGATCTGTACGCTCGCTGATCGCTATGGGAAGTGGCTAGGCGTTTCTAGAAAAGAAGTGATGGCAACCCAGAATTGGTTTTCTCAGCGGGGCGGCTATTGGGCAGTTGGGCTCGGACGACTGGTGCCGGGTATTCGCACATACATTTCGGTGCCCGCTGGGATTGCTGATATGCCCGTTGGAAACTTCCTAATTTTTTCAACGATTGGTTCTCTCGTATGGATTACGCTGCTGACACTAGCAGGCTACTGGCTAGGTGCAAGCTACGAAAAAGTTGCAGAGTTTCTAGGTCCTATCAGCAAGTTTGTTCTAGTTACGCTAGCTATTTTATTCGTAGGGAGAATCCTGTATCAGTGGTGGAAAGATAGGTCGCACAAAAGCTAGAAATAGTTTCAGCTATCAGCCCAATCTACATAGGGTAGACCTTCAGGATTAACTGCTAGCTCCTCACGTCGCAGCGTCTGCTGTGTTTTCACCACATCATCGACAACTTCTTTGCGGACAGCAACATTTTGATAGGGCACTACCTGACGGCAGACTTCTGCACGCTCTTCGTAGATACCCATGCTAATAGAGCCATCTTCTGCGACCTGCGCGTCATCGAAGTCGATTCGGGTATCGCCTCCGTAGATGGATTCTATCTCGATAATAATTTTTTCTCTTTTAATCGGTGTCGATGTCTCAAGCGTTTCTGTCACAATCCGCTTAGAGATCTTTACTTCACCTGTTTTTACTCGCTGCTTTTGAGTAGATAGGCGCTCTTCGTAAAGAGGAATAGACAGATCGCTAGCGCTAGGCTCGGTGACTTTCTCTTGTAAAACTGTTTGACGTGAGGCGGTGCTGACGGCAGACGAAGAATCAACGCCGGTACTTTCTGTGTACACCTCTAGCTGACTTATCTCAAGCAGAGTCAGCTCGCGAGCATAAATACTCTTTTCGTCTGTTGTCTTGACACAGCTGCGAACAGGAACAAGCACGCGCTTCTGTTCATTCAAGTCAACAACAAGATATCTTAGCCGAGCAGACTCGTCTACGAGCAGCTCAGATACATAGCCTACTTCCTGACGCTCTGAACTATACAAAACCCTTCCCTTCAAGTCGCTACCTTCAAAGTAAACTTCTTGATAATTTGGGTAGCGATCGCTGATTTTGTACAGGGCCATAGCAACTTGACTCAAAGAAAATACGTCTCGAGCAAACTATGACGAGACGTGACAAACTTTACGTCTATCCCTGGGTCTATCTATAAAACATGGCTATACAATCGACATAAAAAGTAACACCTTGTATCAAAAAAAGAAGTCTATCCAATTACTACGCGGGTGTACCTCTTCAGGTAGGGAACAAACGATAGTTACTCCGATAGTGTTTGTACACAGACGGATCGAACCGCAGCGTTCTTCCAAAATGTAGTCTAGTTTACAAGGAACCAACATGGCTTACGCAGAACAACCTACAGATATGGGCGTTCGCCCAGCACCCGTTGCTACAGCGCCCTTAGTGGAGTACCACGACACCGTACGGTGGGGCCCCATTTTTGCAGGAATTGTTGTCTCTATCGTTTCTCAGCTGCTGCTGAGTGCTTTGGGTGGTGTTATCGGTGGCTTTGCAGCGGGTGAAGCCGCAGCGGGCACTATCGGTACAGGCATCGGCATTTGGGCAGTTATTAGCTTACTCATTTCATTATTCTTAGGCGGCTGGACGATGGCGTCTGCTTGCGGTCCTATGAACAGCAAGACTGCCATGCTCAACGCAACCATCATGTGGGCAACTACGCTAGTACTTAGCGGTTGGTTGCTCGCTAGTGGCTTATCCGGCACCTTCGGTCTTATAGCCGCTAATGCAGGCGACGCCGTTGCGCAGGTTGTAGAGCCCGGTGGTGCTTCTCTTCCTACACAGGCAGAAGTTGGTGCGGCTATTCCTGATGTAAGTGCGCAAGAAGCTGCTAACTACGCAGCGAATGCTTCTAAAGCAGGTCTATCATTCCTCGTTGGAACTCTACTTGGCCTCGTAGCCGCCTTGATTGGTTCTACAGTAGGTGCCAAGAAGCCTAGAACAGCTACTCGCTAAACTACATGCATAGCGCGGTCCAATCTTTAAGAGAAGGCCACGATTCATAGCAACACTGAACTAACTAGTTCAGACGAATAGGGGAAGATGCTTTTGAGTGTCTTCCCTTGCTCTTTATTTACTGCTTTTTCAAGATTTGATAACTCAGCGTACCCAGACGGTGTCTCTATCGACGTAGTGCTAACTCACCCCTTTGCCCGAGGGCATTTGAGAAGATTGTTTCTAAACTACTAGCAGCAGATCGGGTAAAAACCCGATGAGAACTGACAAAAATTAGGAGAGACAAACATGACACTCGTTAGCCTTAAAGAAACTTACCCCGATTACCGTGAAACGTTTAGCGACAACAACCTCAGCCACCTCGACGACTACAGCGTATACGCACAGGGCGACGACAAAGTCGGTTCTATAGAAGACGGTCTTTTTGATGACACGACCGGTCAGTTTCGCTATCTTGTCGTAGATACAGGTGCTTGGATTTTTGGAAAGAAAGTATTGCTGCCTATTGGTAAAGCCCAGTTTGACAACGACACAAAGCGCGTATTTGTGAATAGTCTCACCAAGGCTCAAGTAGAGAATCTACCTGAGTACAACGGTGAAGCAGTAGATTATAACTACGAAGAAAGCGTCCGTGGTGTGTATAGAGAGAATGCGGTTGAGCAAAGCGCGGCTGTAAATGCCAGTGCGCCTGTAGAAGGCCGTGCATATACACAAGAGAACTACAGCTACGACTACGACGCTGATCTATACACCGCGCCAGCAACGGAAGATCGCAATCAGCCTATTCGTCTATACGAGGAGCGGCTAATTGCTGATAAGAGCCGAGTTAAAGCTGGTAATGTTGCTGTTGGTAAGCGAGTAGAAACAGAAACAGCTAAAGTGTCTATTCCCGTAGAAAAAGAGCGCGTTGTTATTGAGAGAACTACACCGACAGCGACAGGTGCTGCCACCGCAGACCACGTTTTTGAAGACGGCGAAGTCGCCCGTGTAGAAGTCTACGAAGAGCAAGCAGCGGTTCGTAAAGAAGCGTTTGTGCGTGAAGAAGTTAGCGTACGAAAGGAAACTACTGAAGAGCTAGTGAGCGAGCAGGCTACTATTCGCCGCGAAGAGCTAGATGTAGATACAGATGACCGCATCGAAGTTAGCAATAAGTAGGTTTGAAACAGCAGTAGCTGTTGTATCTCCTAACACATAGAAATGGCCGTCTCAATCAAAAAAGATTGAGACGGCTGTTTTATTTACTTAAATCAGCATACCAATTGGCGTACGGCGTATTTTTCACCAGGTAGCGATTGTAGTCGGGGGTACCATCAGCCCACCAAACAGGCCCTCTCTCGCCGAGCTCAATTTTAGCCTCATTCACGTTTTTACGAGCACTGGCCAAAGCTTCAGCGTCGTTGTTCTTTTTAGCCTGCTTTACCTGCCTTCTCGCGTCCATAAGCTGCTTTACCCAACGCTGACGCGTCGCTTCATCTAACGAGGGATTTGTGCAGCGCCATAGTCGGCCTTTTACAACAAAGTATCGACCATCGAGCGTATGTGGATACGGCATGTGAGATGTGGCAAAAAAGATGCGATAGGAGAAACCGGAAGATATATGCTTGATGCTTACGCTTCTTCTTGAGGGGCACGGACAACCGACTCAAACTCAACTTTGCGGTGTGTACCGCTACAGAAAGGCTGATTGGTAGATGCGCCACAGCGACACAGCGCAGCCGTCTCTTTATCAATCGTAAACTCGCCGCCTTCAGCGTCAACCAGTGTAAAGGGGCCTTTCACCAAAAAAGGGCCGCTGTCTTTGACGGTGATGTTTGTTTGGTCAGCCATGGAAATTCTTCTCAGAGTATTTTTGCCCAAGCCGAAGCGCATAGGCGCTCAACGGCTCAAAGATTACTATATACAGTTATCACAAGTTTGCTGCCTTTTGATGTGTGGAGATTAGCGAAAATCTCTCAATTGGGTGAACACACAGGGTCTAGTTTGTTTCTTGTGGAGGAAGAGACGGCTGATGCGATCGCGTTACATTAAAGGCAATGTAAACCAAACGCAACCTTTATGAGTACACAAGAGTCAGCTGCCAAAGAACTAACCGTAAACGAGCAAGACGCAGCGACAGGCAGTATGGGTCAAAAGCTTCTCATCAGCGGCAATGCGATCTCGATGAGACTTTGGGACGAAGCGCCAGGCGACGGTGAAGACAAGGCGGCAGAAGCTCGCAATTACGAAACTGTAGGCTACGTGCTAAGCGGTCGCGCTGAGCTGACTGTTGAAGGGAAGACAATCTCGCTTGAGCCGGGCGTATCTTGGGTTGTTCCTGAAGGAAAAGAGCATGCCTACAAAATCACTGAAGCCTTCCGAGCAGTAGAAGCGACTCATCCTTCTGCTAGAGGCGACAGCTAAGCAATCTTAAAAGGCGAAAAGACGTACGCCGCTTCCAATACGCAAAAGCGAAGACAACAGAACATAAGCAACTATTCGGAGAAAACTATGACCCTATTTTCCAGGCAAGAGCTTCAAGCCCTTACACAAAAGCAGAACAGCGACAAAAGCACGCCCTGCATCTCTATCTACATTCCTACGCATGAAGCGGGTTCAGAAATTCAGCAAGACCCTATTCGCCTAAAAAATCAGCTCGCTGAAGCTGAAAAGCAGCTGAACGAACTAGGCTTTGCCAGCGAGAGAGATGCTCTGTTGCAGCCAGCCGTCGACCTTCTCGAAAACCAAAGCTTTTGGCAGAATCAAAAGAGTGGCCTGGCTATTTTCATTACTAAAGATTTCTTTCAGCACTACTCGGCCTCTTTTGAAGTCGATTCGTTTGTACAGGTAGGTAATCGCTTCTACACAAGTCCACTGCTGCCGCTGATCACAGACGACGGTCTGTTCTATGTACTGGCCGCTAGCCAGAACCAGGTCACGCTATATCAAGCGACTCGCAACCATGTACAGCCTGTAGATTTGGGTGAAACGCCAAATAGCCTAGAGGTCGCGCTGCGCTACGATGATCCTGAGGAGTCTTTGCAGGGTCACAGCTCAAACAGGGGCAGCAGTACCGAAATATTCCACGGTCAGGGTAGCGGGAAAGACAGTGAGAATACCGATATTCTCCGGTTCTTTCACTTAGTTTCAGACGGTGTAGAAAAGGTACTCGCCGGGCAAACCGTGCCGTTGGTGTTTATGGGCGTAGAGTTCTTATTCCCTATTTATCAGCAGGCTAACAAGTACTCTCACCTGGTAGAAACGCCTATCGACTTTCAGCCTGATCAGCTAAGCGCCAAAGAAGTTCGAGACAAAGCCTTAGCCGTAGTAGAACCTTCTTTTATCGCGAACCGTACGGCAGAGAGCGATCGCTACGGCAGCTTGGCCAACCAAAATCAGGCTACTCAAGAGCTAGCGCAGATTGTCGATGCAGCCTACAACGGTCAAATCGACACCCTGTTTGTTGCTAAGAGCAACCAGATTTGGGGCGAATTTGATGAGAAGAGCCGAACGGTTACCACACACAGTGAGCGAACGGCGCAGAGCGAAGATCTGTTGGAGATAGCAGTCGCTCAGGCGATCGCAACTAATGCCAAGGTCCACATTGTAGAAGCTGACGACATGCCAGTAGAAGCAACCGCCGCTGCTACACTGCGCTATCCGATTATGCGAGAAGTTGCGACTGCTGTTGCATAGACGCCTATCTTAGAACGGTAGAGCCGTTTCAGATGTATTAACGTAAAGGCACTACTTCTATTTGGAGTAGTGCCTTTTTTACTCCTTTTACGGAGATATTGCCTTTGCCTACTGACTTATTTACCGTGCATCAGCCAGAGGGCCTAGCGCTGCCGATTGTGGCTAACTTACCGCATAGTGGCCTGCAGGTTCCAGCGGAAATAGGAGCGATGTTTACGCCGAAGCAGCGGCGATCGCTTCCCAATTCCGACTGGCATTTGCAAACGCTGTACGACTTTCTACCATCGCTAGGTGTTACTGTCATGCAGGCCAACTATAGCCGGTATGTCGTGGATCTCAATCGAGCGCTGAAGCCGCCGCTGTTTGGATCTTTTTGGTCGGCGGCTGTGCCTGAGCAGACTGCGTTTAAGGAAGAGATTTATACGCAAAAGCCGACGAAGAGTGAGGTGCGATCGCGCATCGAAGAATACTACACGCCCTACCACGAGCAGCTTACGGCGCTGCTGAACGACGCGATCGCCCGGTACGGCAAAGTGTACCTGTTAGATCTCCATAGCTTTATGGGCCTTATCACCGACGATGTGTGTCTGGGAAACGCCAAAGGAGAAAGCTGTAGCGAGAATCTTTTGAGCACTGTTGAAGCTAGCCTGGTGCAGCAGCAGTTTCAGGTTGTTAAGAACAAAGTATTTAGCGGTGGCTACATCACGCGTCATTATGGAGAGTACGCCGCTGTAGAAGCACTGCAAATAGAGCTACGCTATACCAACTACTTGCCTGAAGACCAGCTGGAGATCGAAGCAATTCCGCAGTGGCAGGGAGCTAACTTTGATCAGGCCAAAAAGCGTCTTAGAGTAGCTTTTGATAATATTGCTCAAAGTGTCACGTAAAAGTAAAGCAGCCTTAATTTAGAGCTGTCTGCGGCACGTCAGCGCCCAACCGAAGGCCCGGCTTAGACCAAGTGTCCAAAATATCTTCAACAACCAGCGCCTTTAGCCACGTCTGCAGGACCACCACTATTGGCAGCGCTAAAAATAGACCTAGTGGACCGAAGAAGATAGCGCAAACTACCTGTGAAATTAGCGCTATGGCTGGCAACAAAGACACCTGCTTAGCCATCACTATAGGCGTCAGTACCGCCCCTTCTAGCTGCTGAATTACAAAGTAAAGTATCAGTACCGCCACTGCCATCCAGGGCTGTACAGCTAGCGCCATCAGCATAGGTGGAATTAAGCTCAAGAAAGGGCCGATGTTAGGAATAGTCGTGAGCAGTCCAGCAATCACCGCGTTGACTATAGGTAACGGCACGCCTATCACTGCTAAGCCAATTCCACTAAATACCGTGATAAAACTCATGTTGAACAGAATGCCTACCGCCCAGCCCGTTAGCGAGGACTCACACTCGGTAAGGATTTCATCGGCGCGATCGCGATAAAACAGAGGGAACGACAGCAGTAAAATTCTCCGATAGGCGGTTGGGTTGGACAGCAGCATAATCGTCATCACCAGTACCAGCAAGGTGTTAATTAGGAAATCAACAGACCCTGCAAACAAAGCAATCAAACGACCAAGCCAGGTTGGGCTCATTTGAGCTAGCTGAGGTAATAGATCGCTAAGCCTAGTCTCTGCTAGTGCGTCGCCTGGCACCATTCCACGCAGCTGCCTGTACCAACCTTGAATACGGTTGATTCCTCTTTCGGAGAGCAGTGTGTATTCCGGCAGCTGATCGATCAGGGTAGGAATTACAAACCAGGAAATTACCGACAGCAAAGAGAAAATAGAAATCAGGGTAACAGCAACTGCCCAGCCTCTAGGAACTGAGCGTTTTTGAAGCTGTTGCACCAGGCGATTGATAACTGTTGCGAACGTAACTGCCATAAATACCAACAGCACAACCTGTCGTAGTTGCCACAGCAGGTACAGAAGCCCTATTAGCCCTACTAGCCCCAAGAGCTTGCCAAATTTCACCTAGTCAAACATCCTTCGTGACTTTGTATGCTGCCACTGTAATCCTACAGATAGAGAAATAACCTCTATCACAGGTGAGAACCCAAAGGAAGTCCTAGAGAGCCCCGTAGAAGAATTATCCTAGCCTCTTGTAGGCAGGTAAGCCATGAGCTGCCGCCATCGAACGCAGCTTTTTTGACCGCTTAGGCCGTGACCAGCGATCAAGAATATCCTCTACCAGAACTTCTTTAATCCATACCTGAGTAACGACCACCAGCGGCAAAGCTAAAAACAACCCTAAAAAGCCAAACCATACTGCAAAGATAACCTGCGCCATCAGCGTAACCGCAGGCAGTAAAGAGACCTGCCTTTTCATTACCATTGGCGTCAAAACCGTTCCTTCTATCTGCTGGATTGCAAGATACAGAATCAGTACACCTGCGGCTTTTACAGGACTGATAGACAGACCCATCAATACAGGCGGAATGACGCTCAACAAGGGGCCAACATTAGGAATAAAAGTAAGGCATCCTGCTAAAACAGCATTTACAGCAGGTAACGGTACGCCAATAATCTTGAGGCCAATACCGCTGAAGATTGTGATCACTGTTATATTGAACAGTAGGCCCAAAGCCCAGCCGCTGAGCGCTCTCTCGCATTCTGTTGCGATCGCATCTGCCCGCTGCCGGTAAAAGTGGGGAAACGCCGAAATCAACAGCCGTCGGTAGCTGACAGGATCTACCAGCATCATGATCGTAGCGACCACCACCAGCAAAAAGTTGATAAAGAAGTCTAGAGACAGTGAGAATATCATCAGCGCTCTGCCGACGAAGTTGGGGCTTAGCGCTGAGAGCTGGGGCACCAGGTCACGTAGGCTTGTGCTGTCTAACGCATCGCCTGGAATTAAGCCTCTGTACTGGCGGTACCAGCTCTGAACTCGCTCAAAGCCTTGTTCAGAGAAGAAGGTGTAGGCAGGAATTTGATCGGCGATCGCAGGAATAATAAACCGAAGGATCAGCGTAATAATCGTTACCAGTGCGCCCAGAACAATCAGCACCGACCACTTTCTAGGAATTGACAGCTTCCGCAGCTGCTGTACAAACTTATTGAGCACCGTAGCGAACACCACCGCCATAAACAGCAGCAGCAGTACATGACGCAGTGTCCAAGTCAAATACAGCAAAACTACGAGCCCTACTAAGCCCGCCAACTTTCCAAATTTCACAGCTGTCTCCACAAATTGCCGTTTGTAACGTCAGCACATATGCCGAGGCCATACCCAATTTAGGAGACGCTGGGAACCCATATGCTCTACCTAGAGAGACGGATAGACAAACTGGCAGCTACGACAGAAGGAAGACGCTAGAACCATATGGGTAAGAGTTGTGGCTTATGGTGCATCGCATTTTATTGCGCCGCTGCCCGTCAAGATAGACATAATAATTTCTAGCGTTTGGCTAAGATGACTGCGGCCGCTCGGTAGCTGAGCCACCGGGTCGATAGGGCCAGTAGGGCCACTGTGACTGACCGGGCCTAGCGGAATCAAACGAATCCGGCCTTCTGTGAGGGCTACGTTCCATTCTGACCAGGTCAGCAGCGGCCAGCGTTTGGGGAACATAATGGCTCCGATTTTGGTGAGCAGGTCGCGATCGCCTCGCAGATGATAGAGCCGATCTATTCCCGTAATACCGTTATTTCCGCTCACGACTCCAGATAGCGAAATCACCTCAATCGGTACATCTAGCGCGTACTTAAGATACGTCACCGCGCCGAGCGCCACCTGAGCGCCGCCGCTGTAGCCGAGCAGCGTGATCGGTACGCCCGGCTGGTATCCATACTGCCTCAAGCTGTTCAAAATCACCTGCGCTGTGCCTCGATTAAAAACAGGTCCGTAGCGGTTGTCGGTAGAAACAGCTACTTGAAACGTATTGCGCAGGTTTATAAAGATATCGAGCGGACTGTTGGGATTCGAAGCTTCTATCCGGTTCACCCAGCGCCAGAAGGTTGCAAAGGGGCGCTCTATTGTCAGCGGTCGATTCAAGGCGGAGTAGGCCATGATGTCTTGAATAAACACCATTTCTGGCGGTAGGGCGCTCGCCAGGGTATCTAGGAAGTTTTGCACGCGCTGAGGATAGTCGGCGCAGCTTTGTGAAATGCCATCTAGATATACGATATAGCGACTTGGCTGAATAGACGCCTTTTCGCCTTGAGCCGTCTTTAGCGTAGCTGCCAGATGAGGTGCTGATAGCTGCTCAGGAAACTTGCAGGTAATGTGCGTTTCGATGCCGTCACCGTACCAGCCTGCCCACCAGCCCAAGGCTTCAAACGGTGAGAGCAGTCCAGCAATCAGCAGTGCGATCAAGCTAACGCGGGCAAGATCAAGCACCGCGCTCAGCAGCTTACTGTTGAAAACTAAGTACCAGTCTATCCATCGGTCGTTGACCGGGGAAAGAAGAACAATTATCCCCAGTGTCAGCAGTACGACGAAAATGAGTTTAAGAATACGGCTGTGCATCTGTCTAAATGTCATTTAGGCGGCTTCAATGGCATAGGTTTGGGCGCTTGATCCTCTATTTGTTTACCAGGCTTTACCCTTTGATCAGGTTCTAAAGGAAAACCACGCTGAGATTTTAGCCCAGCATACAGTTCCTCAATCAGGCGAATGCGATTTGTAATCAGCTCCTCACCGGCTACCCAGTTGGTAATCCACTGGCCTAGCGAAGCAATCGGCTGGCCTACGGTTTTTTGCAGCAGCTGTAGCATCACCCAGCCTAGCCCAGCACTGCCAAACGCCTCCCATCGGGTTAGCGTCGTAATCGATTCTATCCCGACGACTACCGCCAGCAGTGTCCAGATAGAGAGCACCACAAAGATTGCGCTACCAAAGTAAGGGATCACTACCAGCACGCCCAGCATCAGTGGTGCGTAGCTAAAACCTAGCGTTCGCACCACCGCGTTGAACGGAAGATAGCCGCCAAAAGAGATATTGAGGATGGCCCAAATACTCATCGCCCAAAAGCAGTAGCCCACTACGAAAAACAGCGTGGAGATAAGCAGGCTCAGCACAAACCGCAGCGGACGCACCTGATTGACAAATAGCACCACAATTTGGCTAAGAGACTGAGCGAACCCAGCGATAAAAACAATCGTTAGCGCGGCAGGTAGGCTGTGAGGTTGGTTTTGTAGACTTTGAAAGGTTTGTGAGTGGAGTGCGATCGCCCCTCGAACCAGCGACCATAGATTTTCAAAAGCCCCCTCGCGAGCAACCAGCTGAGCCAATGGCTGATAGTCGTACCAGAGGACTTGTGTGCAAAAATTGAGCATGCGAGATTACCGTGGTTGCACTCCCAAGATTGAATTATCTATACAAAGCGTAGTTTACACGGTGCCCTACTCAAACCGACTACAGACAACTTGTGTCGGTGTCCAAGGCGAAAACCAATAGTGTGATTGCCTTACCGTAGGCTTTAGCACCGAGTCAGGAGATACCGGATCTTCTGACTCGCGCACAGGCTGAAAGTAAACCAGGGCGATATTGTTCATTCCAACTACCTCTCGTCCCTCCTGTAGCCAACGAGCCCGCCAGAATTTCAGCCAAGCCAGGCTCAGCAGCCTAGAGCGTTGTTTGGGCGGCAGTAAATCGGATAGCTCTCCACGCAGCTGCACAGATTCAGCTCGTCGCCGCTTGAGCCATTTCAGTTGGATATGCCAGTCGGGAATAAGATCGTGCTGCTTTTTGGTACGCTCCATCATATCCGGCGGGGAGTGCCAGCCAATCCACTGACGCGATCGCTCTGCCAAAAGCCAATCTTTGAGCCGAGTGTGCAGTATTCGCGTCAGCGTTTCCTCGTTTTTCATCGCGCTAGAGGTGAACTGCACCAGGCTAGAGTACTGCTTGGAGACCAGGTCTTGATAGTCCACATGAATCACAGAGCTGTAGTGAATGTCGCCCGAAAGAACAACAATCTTACGACGGTGACGGAACAACGTTGTAAGCAGCGTGGCAAGGGCCCGGTCGTGAAAATTCCAAGAATCTCCTACATCGGCTGTAAACGTTTTGCGCTGCTCTAAATGCCACTGCTGAATCCAGTCGAGCACTCGCATACCGAACACGTTCGTCGGCGCGACTACGAAAGTACGGTAGTCGTCTTCTGCTACAGTCGATGCTGATTCTAAAGTACTTTCCAAGCCCGGCTCAGCGTCTGAGATTGACTCAACGGGTGAGAGAACCGATTCAAGCTGCTGCTGGAAAGCAGTAGGGCTCATTAGCATAGGGGGATCGGTGGGCCTGCCTTCTATAGGATAGCCTCGCCAGGTGCGGGTATCGAGCACAATGACCTCGTGGCAGGCGCTGCGGATAGTGTAGTGCCAGCGCAGCGTTTTTTCACTGCGTTTGAGAATCCAGACATTTTTGTCTTCTACCAGCTGAGGGAGTCCGGTGTGTGGATCGTTTGGAGGGATGCCGAGATAGGCTGCGATCGCTTCTTCAGCCGCGCTGTCTTCTCCAGCCGAACGAGACCAGGCTTGAGCTGCTATCAGCAAATCCGCGCCAGGTTCTCCCTCTTCAAACTGTTCTGGCGTATTGCCCCAGCCCTGAAAAACCGCATAGGCTAGCATGGCATTGCGTACAGTACGCCGACCGAGAGGCTTCCCGAGAATCCGCAGGCACCAGGCCTGATTTAGATACCAGTCGTCGCTAACGTCGTGGTCGTCAAAGATAGTGTAGGTAGGAATGTTGGCGACTAAGCGGCGCACTTTCCACAGAGAATACAAAAACTGCTCCATATTGCGGCGGTCATTGTTCCAGCGACGAATGGTTTTTCGCCCTTTTGTCGCTTCCTGTCCGGTGGGTAGGCAAGTCGGCCAGCAGGTAGGAGAATACGCCAGCAGATAAACTGCGCAGTACTCCCCAAAGCTAAACAAATGGCTGGTTATGCGTTCAGACTTATTTTCAAGCCCAGCGGTCAAGCCTGCCTGCTGAGTGGCGAACTTATCGCGCTTGCCTGCGGGCAGCTGTTCAGCCAAAACGCTGCCAGAATCATCTCCAGATTGAACTGAGCTTGCTCCCTCTGGCAGCACCTCAGCTGCATCTTTAGCCAGCGGCGTCTCAACGGGCAGTCCTTCTTCCCAGCCTAAAAGCGTATTGCCCAGCGGCGTAGCAAGCCATAGCAGCGGATCGGCTACGTCATCACCGTAGATTTGGTCGCCGGTCATAAACAGCTGATGAGGGCGATCGCACGGACTTTGCGCATCTATCTCAATCAGACTATCTAGAATAGGTAACGCATCGAAACCTTCACCGTGAGGCTTACGGCAGGAGCCGTGGACAATCTTAAGGTCGCTTAGTGCTTGTGGTGGCAGGGCAAAAGTAGGCTTGCCATGAGCGAAATAGCTGATGGTATTGTTGGTTTGAGCGGGATGATCAAGCGCGGCTTTCAGGCTGACTTCTTCTAGGCTGACTTCTTCTAGGCTGTCGGTGTGAGTCTCTGTGGAATGGTTGCTGAATGTCAGATCGTAGGCGTAGATACGATCTTCTTTTAGGAGGGTGCGATCGCTATCTAATCCGTCTGTGCCCATCGCGGCATCTGCTACGCGCGCAATCACAGCTACAACATGCAGATTTTTTCCTATGGCAACGGTTTCTCGCCGACCTTGAAACACGCAATGGCCTAGCTGCTCACCGCCACCCTGCGTCTCTAGAACTTTCAGCTCGACTGAGCAAGCCTGCTTGAGCGCAACCCAGACCGTGACAGAACTAGCCTCCGTACGCCGTAAAATCGGCCCGGCCAGCAGCAGGGGCAGTCCTTCTAAAAGTGCTTCGCCAGACAAATAGTCCATACTCACCAAAATACTCGTCAGTTGAGACAGGACTGTACAACACCACCCTTAGTAGTTTGAGGCAGGTAAGGCCTCCCCCATAATCTATACGAATTGTAGTGTTCTTCACTGCGATTAAAGCTGAGTCTAAAGTGTGAGAGATATCCTCGACCGTTCGGATAAAGCAATCAACTAGCGCTCCTAAGGCGTTTGCCTCAAACCTTTTCTTTCAGCGCTTTTAACTCTCGTTTAATCTGTTCAATTCCTTCTTTTGTTCCTTGCTTGTCGTAAGCATCGCCCGCCTTCAGCAAGCTCCTCAGAGCCTTGTCATTATCGCCAATGTTGGCATAGGCTAGCCCCAAATTGTGAAAAGCCTCCGCGCAGTTCGGCTCTTTGCCCAATACTTCTGTGAATTGCTCCACTGCCCCGCGATAGTCTCCCGCCTTATAAGTGCCAACAGCGCCAACGAACACATTTAGCGCTTCAGTCGATACTGCTATAGAGGGCTGATCAATTACGCCTTCGGGAAAGGGCACTTGCTCAATGGGCTTGCGATAGGCGCTGACCATTGAGCCAACGGCGAAGCTCGTTGCGCCGATGACGACGGCAGCCCAGATTAAGAAGTTCGGCGTTTCCATGGAAGAGGATGGGGGATGGGGAATAGGGGATGGGGGAGCAGACTTGGATTGAATTACTGGTGGTGGTCCGCTAGATTTAGACTACCGCTTCTACTGCCGTTGAGAAAATGCTTGCCAAAGAACTTTCACCATCGCGCTTTTTCAAAGCCAGCATTCTGTAGGCCAATTCCGTATGATAGATAAGCAAGAGAACTCATACGCCCCTAGCTATTAGAATGACTGCCCCCACTGGCTTGCCTCTCGCTCCGGTATCTGTTCCTACAGAAAATCCTACAGAAAATTCAACTGGCAAACTCAATGCTACCGTCCCATGTCCGGCGTCTACGCAGCTCAAAGAAGCAGAGAACGCAACCGTCTACACAGGCGAAAAACTAACCTGGAACTGGCGCGGCTACGATATCAAATACGTCGCCTACGGTGAAGGACCGCCGATAGTATTGCTTCATGGTTTCGGCGCTTCTATTGGCCACTGGCGTAAAAATATCCCTGCACTTGCCGCTGCGGGTCATCGCATTTACGCTCTCGATATTCTCGGCTTCGGCGACTCCGATAAGCCTCACCTCGACTACAGCCTGGAGTTTTGGGTGAAAGTCATCCACGACTTCTGGAAAGCGCATGTGAAAGAACCCGCTATCTTTGCAGGCAACTCCATCGGTGCGCTCATGGCACTCATGACCCTCGTCAGCTACCCAGAAACCGCCAACGGTGGCGTCCTGCTAAACTGCGCTGGCAGCCTCAACCATCGCCCGGAAGACCTTCCCGGTGGCCTTCGTTTTGTCATGGGCGCATTTGCCAAGCTAGTTAGCTCAAATATCACTGGCCCCATCTTGTTCAACCGGGTGCGCACAAAAGGACGCATTCGTGGCTCCCTTAAACAGGTGTACGGCAACCGTAAAGCCATTACCCCAGAGCTGGTCGATATCCTGCACGCACCCGCCTGCCAGCCCGGCGCGCAAAAAGTGTTCGCCTCTATTCTGAGTGCGCCGCCAGGCCCTAGACCCAGCGAGCTACTGCCTCAAGTAAGCCAGCCTCTGCTTGTGCTCTGGGGCGAAAAAGACCCCTGGACCCCTATTTCTGCTGCCGACATCTATCAGGAAATGGCCGCTGCCACAGACAAGTCGGTTACCTTCCATGCCATTCCCGACACCGGCCACTGCCCTCACGATGAACGTCCCGAAATCGTCAACCAGCTCATACTGGACTGGCTCACAGAAAGCGTAGCCAGCTCAGCCCCTCGCACCAACCATGATTGACGAAGGCTACATCAAATACCGCTGCGACTGGATAAAAGAAGACATCGTCTCCCCCGACGCCGTCATCGACCTCACTCGCTACCGCAACGCTCTCCACCAGCTGAACTTTATCGGTGAATACCCCAACGGCATCGGCTTCGGCAACATTTCTCAACGAAGTTCAATAGGCGAGACGTTCACTCAACCCAATTTTTCATCCCCTCGGCAGCTGAGCGTAGCCGAAGTCCCATTCCTAATCACCGGCACCCAAACCGGACATCTCCCCACGCTTACCCCTGCCGACTACGCCCTCGTTACCGCCTGCCACCCAACTCAAAACACCCTCACCTGCAAGGGCCTACGCAAAGCCTCCTCTGAATCACTCACCCACGGCGTCATCTACAGCGCTCATCCGGCGATTGGGGCAATCATTCATGTGCACCATCCGCAGCTGTGGAAACATCTGCTACATCAAGTACCAACAACGGACGAAACCGTTCCCTACGGTACGCCGGAGATGGCGGTAGAAACCCAGCGTTTGTTCCAAGAAACGCCGCTGTTACAACAGAAGATATTTGTGATGGCAGGCCATGAGGATGGCGTCGTTACCTTTGGTGAAACGCTACAAACGGCCTACCGGGTGCTGATGAATTGGGGCACGATGATGGGCGTAGTGCCCGGTGAAGCACTACAGCTACCTTTTGGCTAGTGGAATATAGAGCAGGGGCAGTGCAGCAGCTTACAGAATTAAGATGCGCTTGGTAGGAACAGTACCGAGACAAGCGTGCGATTATTGCGATCGCTTAAGTAATCGAAAGGTCAAGCGACGGTGAAGTTTCTCCAAGGGAGGATCGCACCTCGGTAACCACTGCCTGCCTCCCTATCGGCAAATAGCCCAGCGCCACCTCGATCCGCTCCGGCGGCAAATATGTCAGTCGCTCCGACCACTCAATCGCCACAATTCCCGGCTCTACTTCTACCCCATCCCAGTATGTCTCTAGAAACAAGCCGTCGGCCTCAACTGCTGAGAGCCGATATAAGTCTATGTGGTAGAGCGGTACTCTCCCTTTCGTGTATTCATTGATCAGTGTGAAAGTTGGACTGTCTATCTCCGAGATGCCTAAGCCCCGCCCGAGCCCTTGTACGAGCGTTGTTTTACCGCTACCTAAGTCACCCTTTAGCAGCAGCACGCTGCCTGCACTTAGCTGCTCGCCGAGCGCTCGGCCCAGCGCTTGAGTTGCCTCTGCATTCGGTAAGTCAATAACCATCTGCTTGCCCTGAAAAGTCCCCGTAGAAGTTTGATCGTAACTGGAGTCTTCTCCTTGTATACACTGTATACAGCTTGTGAGGCGCAACTCTTTAGATGATTATTACCGTTGCCAGCTTTAAAGGCGGTGTCGGCAAAACGACGACTGCTATTCACCTTGCCGCCTTTCTTCAAGGGCAAGCCGAAACGCTGCTGGTAGACGCAGATCCCAACCGGTCGGCCCTTGGCTGGGCTAGCCGAGGTGAGCTGCCGTTTCAGGTCATGGATGAATGGAACGCTGGGCAAAATGTGAACCCCGATGGCAACGTAGTCATCGACACACAGGCTAGGCCTACCTCAGAAGATCTGTCTGCACTGGCGCAGACCTGTGATTTGCTAGTGCTACCTACCACCCCAGACGTGCTCGCTCTCGATGCGCTGGTGCTCACAGTGGAATATCTCAGGGCGATTAGCACTAGCCACTACCGAATCTTGATTACCTCCATTCCACCGAAGCCGAGCAAAGCAGGTCAAGAGGTGAAAGAACTGTTGCAAGAAGCGAATTTGCCTGTTTTCGATCAAGGAATTCGCCGATTTGCCGCATTTCAAAAAGCTGCGCTAAAGGGTCTTCCTGTCTACGCAGTTAAAGATGCTAAGGCAGAGGCCGGGTGGCAAGACTACGAGAATGTAGGCAACGAGATCTTAGACATTATGGAAGCGCAAGCACTGACTATTAGAGCGCAGGAAGTACCAGAGATTAAAGACATTTTTTAGACGCCTAACGTTTTATAGCATTGTTACGTTTGACTACGACGTTACCAAATGCTCAGCGCTTCAATAGATACCGCAGAGAAATTAGCACTTTCTTTCAAGCGACGGATGTAATTCATAGCTAGGACCTGCATAGTTGAGTGTCTTTAGCCAGTGCATCTTATTTTGCACCTTTTGTCTTGTGCGCCAGCTTATCATCCAAATACCGTGTGGATATGGACAAAAAGTGCTGGATTTGGCGGTTGCCTACGACGGTAGCAATCTCTCTCTAACACCCGCAAAAGGCAAATCTGGGCCGATAGAAACCGTGTTTGGACTCATTCCCAACCGCAAAGTGGGCGAGCTGTTAGAGCGTTTGGAAGAAACACTGCCTGAAGCTGAGGTCATGCTGCTACCGCGTGCTGCGCTGTCGGTGCAGCTACCGACGGATGATATTCCAGACGAAATTGCTAGCGTTCAGCCCCGTAGTTCGCTAGAGGTCTTTTTGGAAGGGGTGCAGAGTATTGGCTCGTGGCCCAGCTTTTTAATATACAGCCTGATCGCTGGCATCATCGTTTGGATTGGGCTGTATACCAATAGCGTATTTTTGCTGGTGGCTTCTATGCTAATTGCGCCTTTTGGCGGCCCGGCAATGAATGTTGCGATCGCTTCTGCTAGAGGCGACCTTACCCTACTCAAACGCAGCCTTCTACGCTACTTTATCGGCCTGCTCACCATGATGAGCACAACCTTCTTACTCAGCTTTCTCTTTCGCCAGACGGTGGCAACCGCGCAGATGGTTTCTGTGAGCGAAATATCGGCTACGGCCATGCTGCTCCCGCTAGCGGGTGGCGTCGTAGGTGCCATGCAGCTGGTGCAGTCTGAGCGCAGTAGCTTAGTTTCGGGTACAGCCATTGGGATGCTGGTAGCGGCGGCTTTAGCGCCTCCAGCCGGTCTAGTCGGTATGGCCATGGCAATTGGTCAGCCCGAGATGGCCCTTAACGGTATTTTCTTGCTGCTACTACAGCTAGCGGGCATTAATATCGCTTGCGCAACCGTCTTTCGACTTTACGGGGTAAATCCTGCCGAAGCCGTCTATGCACGAGGCAAAAAGAAAGTGTTTCCAGCTGCGATCGCCCTTTCCACGCTCGCTCTTACTCTCCTTCTCGCCTGGCAGTTCCAGTTCACCGAATCCCCAGACCTCCTACGCTCTAGCCGCACCCAGAGAGCTGCCGCTGTCATCCAGCAAGCCCTCGAAGACGACCCCTTCGTACATCTCGTTGAGACCGATGTCAGCTTCACGCGTGCTAGCATTCCTGATCAAAACACGCTGCTCAGCAACGTCTATGTACAGCCCAAAGACAATCAAGAAATTACCGCTGAAGAAACCAGCCGCCGTCTTACAGAAGAAATTCAACAAGAGCTGATCAAAGAAGGCTTCAATGTGACACCGCTAGTAAACGTGACACTGCTAAAACCCCTAGCTCAGTAGCTTTGTAGGATAGTCGTCTTGTCTGTTTACAACCCACCAAACAGCTAAACAACAATATCTTCAAAATCCTAAATCAGCGATCGCACTCTCAGCCGCCTTAAACACCATCTCATCTGGCATCTCACTCCAGGCCGTATCGCCAATCTCTCGGTAAAACTTCTCATCGTAAGGCCTTGTTTTTACCACTACAGGCATCGGCACCGCGTGGCCGAGCAACAGCGCCTGCTGCTTAGAATCTAGCTTAGACAAAACAGATCGCAGACTCTGTCCGCCTGAAACGCCCGTAAAGATCGCCTCAATGTCTTTCTCGTCGTTCAGCAGCGCTGTGATGCGCGTACCTACTTGAGACATCACCTCGTTGTCGATTCCCGAAGGCCGCTGATCGACTACAAGCAAAGTTACAAAGTACTTGCGCATTTCTCTAGCGATCACGCCAAAAATGGTTTGCCGCGCGGTGGCCGGATCGAGAAAGCGGTGGGCTTCTTCGATGGTGATGACGAGCGGGGTGGGGCGATCGCACGGATTCTTACTCTGCAAAAAACGATCTGCTTTGCGCACATAGCTCGCATGAATTCTTCTCGCAATCACATTGGTCGCCAGCATGTAGGAGAGCATATTGCTCTGCGATCCAAACTCAATGACAACATGCTTGCCCGCGTCAATGGTTTCTAAAATCTGATTGACATAGTTGTGCGGACAGCTGCTGCGAATATACTTCAGCTCCGCTAGGCGAGTAAGCTTGCGCTGCAAAGCCATAATCGAAGACTTACTGCCCATCTTCACTTCGCAAAACTCTTGGATCTCCTCATTGCTCATCTGCAACAGCCGATTAATCCAGCTATTGCCAAACTCGTTGCGCAAGATAATAGCATTCTCCAAACTCGCCTCCGAGAGATTCAGCTCTCGGCTAATGAGCATCAAGTCTTCCACATCAATTTGATCAAAGCTGATGTACAGCTCTTGGGCATCTGTTACGCCTCGCCTTTTTGTCGATTCAGGGTCTAGCGTGAAGATCTGCACCTGACCTGGAAACAGCTGCCGTAGCCCTTTTACCGTGCTGAATTCTTTACCCTCGCTTACCGCCTCCCAGCCATACTCCGAGTGCATATCAAAGATTAAATTCACCGCTGCCTGCTTACGAATAATCCCCGATAAAATCAGCCGTGTCAGAAAAGACTTTCCCGTCCCCGACTTCCCAAAAATGCCGTTGCTGCGCTCTACAAACCGGTCAAGATCAATGCAAATTGGCACCGCCATATCAATTGGTTCCCCAATCGCAAAGTTCCGCCTGTGCACATCGTCTTCCCAGCCAAACACCGCTCGAAAATCTCTTTCCGACGCATCGTAAACCTGGCTAAAGTGCCCTGGAATCGTCTTCACCGGCAGTAGCTGAAGCGGCGCACTCGAATTCGTCTCATAAGACGCTAAGCCGTTAGATTTGTCCTGCTTCCCATTTTTCTCTGCGGATAGCTGAGCATAGCCGCTGCCCTCTTCCGTCGGCGTAAACATCAGCATCGGCGTCAAATCTACCGTTCCGTACGTTCCCGAACCCGCTAAGACTTCTTGCAGAAAAATATTGCCTGGCTCAGGCGGGCTAGCCAGAATCCGCTGACTGGCCATGCCTAAGGCTACATCGGTCAACATACAAAAGAAGCGCGATCGCACTCCTTGCACCACCAAAAACTTACCCACCCGCATCTCTTCGACCAGTACATCTGGATGCAGGCGCACTTCAAGCCCCTTACTCAAGGACCCCTGAATCACAGAACCCAATGGACGCATCTCACGCATGTTGCTTTTCTCTGCCGTTCGTGAAAGCCTAATAGCCAATAGATTTAGCTATTAGGCAATGGGCTAATGGTAGCGGAAAACCCCTGGTTTAGTACATTGGTTCTCTATAAAGCTGGTACCGGCTACTTCAGCTACACTGTTATGCGGCCTATGATGGGCAGCAGATACGAAAATAACGCTAGAACATAGCTGCTAAAGCAGCAGAGGCTGGATATTTTATGAAGCGTTTGCTTAAGAGAGCAGCCGGAACGCTAGGTCTTAGAGTGTCGTATACACTTCTTACTTTTGTCACCAGTGTCGTGCTAGCGCGCCTGTTGGGAAAAGAGGGACTGGGTACCTATGGCGTTGTCACTAGCTGGGTATATCTGCTAGCGATTCCGGCAACGCTAGGTTTCGATGGTTTGCTGGGCCGGGAAGTGTCAATCTATCAGACTAAGCTTTCCTGGGACTATATGAGCGGCTTGCTCCAGTGGGCAAACGTACTCACCTTCTTTTCTTCTGTTGCCATTGCTACTGTAGGCACGGCGATAGTGATTTTGTCTGGCGATAGAGTCAGTCCTCAGATCGCGCTGTGTTATTTTCTTATCTTTGCTTCTTTGCCCCTTTTGTCACTTCGCAATGTTCGCAGAGGGACCATGAGAGGACTACATCAAATCGTGATAGGACTGGTCCCAGAGATGCTAGTAGCGCCTGTTGTGCTGTTGCTACTGGTGGGTGCGTGCGCTTTGTGGCTGCAAGATGAATTTACAGTAACTTGGGCCATAGGCGCCTATTTGCTAGTAACTTGCCTGACTCTCTTTATCAGCGAAAACCAGCTCGACCAAGCGCTGCCGTTGAGCGCACAGAGGGCGGCGCCAAGCTACCACCGCTTTGACTGGGTTAAGCAGGCCTGGCCATTCATGTTTTTAGAAAGTCTCAACGTCATCAATGGACGTGCCGATACTCTGATGCTGGGTCTGCTAGATGGGTTCGATGCGGCGGGCGTATATCTGCCTGTCAACCGGGGCGCTCAGCTTATTGTATTTATCCTGATGGCCTTTAACGGGCCGCTTTCACCGACGATAGCGAGTCTTTACGCGGAGGGAAAACGAGAAGAGCTACAGCGAATTTTAATTAGAACCGCGCGCGTGTGTCTGTTAGCTTCTTCGGTTGCTACAACTGCGCTGCTCATTTTTGGCCGACAGTATCTGACGGTTTTTGGCCCGGAGTTTGCTGAAGGGATTGGCGCGTTGAGAATTCTCTGTATCGGTCAGGTGCTGTATGTACTCGTTGGCCTATCGCCAATGGTGCTAAGCATGACGGGCTATGCCCAGTTCACCGCTATTACTGGACTTATCAGCGCCATTATTAACGTCTCGCTCAACTGGCTATTGATTCCTCGCTATGGCGTCAACGGCGCTGCGATCGCAACCGCTAGCGCCCTACTGGTTTCTGGAATTGTCAATACCTTCTGGGTCTACATAAAAGTAGGCGTCCATCCAAATATCCTAGGTCGCGGTCATTGACCTTTTTATCCCGATCTAGAACTGGATACCTACGCCGCCCTGAATAGCCGTATTGGTATTGCCACCGATAGGGATAATGGCATTTCCGTACCAAACTAGAGAATTGCTGTTCACGGTGTAGTCAATGCCCGGCTGAAGGACGAAAGAAGTGCCGTCGCCCATCACAGAGCCCTCACCAGCGAAAGCAACGCCTGCGCCAACGTATAGCTCAGTATTGAAGTTGAGCGGGTAGTCGTAGGAAATGGTAGGAACAAAAGCTGAGCCGTCGCCTAGGAAAGCCGCACCGCGAATAGAAACGGGCAGTTCCAAAATGTTGTAGCGACCGTTGATAGCGACAGCGATTTCACCATCGCCAAAAGCCGGGCCGATACCGATATAGCTACCGTAAGCTGCCTGCGCTTTGGCGGGAGCCGCCGCTGAAAATGCGATCGCAACAGCGCCCGCTAACGTCCCTAGGGCTAGCCCTACCAAGCGGCGACTAAAACGAGTGCTCATCTTCAAATTCCTCACAGTAAGTTAAGCGGCAGTTCGCCAAAGGGAACGTTTTTCAACAGTTCTTCCAGCAATACCGGTTGATTTAATGCACGTAATAACTCGCCACGAGGACCGCCGTCAAGTGCGATTGTTCGCAGGCGCAAGCAAAATGACCCCAAAAGGCACCTTTAGCCTGTATTTCGCATACCTGCGGCAATGCCGTTAATGGTGAGTAAAGCGCCTCTGAGCAGTTCGCCTTTGCTGTAGCGCGATCGTACCCTACCGGTCACCGCATCATTGCCATACTCCCGCAATCGCTTCAGCAGTGCCACCTGCAAAAAGCTCAGCGGCACAATGCTGCCGTTCCTCAGCTGCACCGATCGCTGCAAGCTTGGGTCACCATCTAGCAGCGTCTCGTGATTTGTAATCGCAAGGACAACTTCTCTGGTGAGGTAAAACTCCGTGGCAATCTGGTCAAACATGCCCTGGAAGTCTTCTCGCTTGTCATCGCTGCTAAGCTGGCTCACGTAGTGCTGCGCAATCTGCAAATCTACCTTTGCTAGCGTCATCTCTACCTTAGAGATCACCATCTTAAAGAACGGCCACTTGGCATAGAAGTAGCGCAAGAGCTTCACATGCTCGTCGGGCTCTTCATTGATAAATTCCTTCAGCGCGGTGCCAACGCCGTACCACGAAGGCAGCAAAAAGCGGGTTTGCGTCCAGCTAAAGACCCAGGGAATTGCGCGTAGGCCGTCTAGCGTTTTCTTGCCGCCTCTGCGTGCAGGCCGAGAGCTAATCTGTAGCTGAGAAATTTCTTGAATTGGGGTGATCTGGTGGAAGAACTCTACGAGGTCGGGCTGTTCGTAAATTAGGGCGCGGTAGTGCTGACGCGATCGCACGCTCAGCTTCTCCATAGTCTCATTCCAGGAAGAGATACCGTCAAAGCTACTGCCCAGTACGCTGCCCTGAATCACCGCTGTCGTCACCGTCTCTAAGTTATAGAGAGCCAAATCCGGCAGATTGTATTTAGACGCAAGCACTTCACCTTGCTCGGTGATTTTGATGCGGCCATCCACGCTGCGACCCGGCTGTGCCAAAATCGCTTCGTAAGCCGGACCGCCACCACGACCTACCGAGCCGCCTCGCCCGTGGAAAATGCGCAAGGCTACGGTGTAGTTTTCTGCGATCGCCTGCAACGCCTGCTGCGCCTTATGAATCTCCCAGTTGCTGCTCAAAAAGCCCGAATCTTTGTTGCTGTCCGAATAGCCCAGCATCACTTCTTGCAAAGCCGTTTCTGCCGACTCAGGATCAGCTTTTGCCGACTTCATCGCTTCGTAGCCACCTTGCAGCATGGCGCGATACATCGGCAGTTCCCACAGCTGCTTCATCACGTCAGGCGCTCGCCGCAGGTCTTCTACCGTCTCAAAAAGTGGCACAATCTTCAGCGCGCACACGCCCGTGGCCGGGTCGTATAGGCCAGCTTCTTTAGCCAGCAGCGCCACCTCAAGCAGATCGCTCGCGGTATGGCTCATGCTGATAATATAGCTCTGGCAAATGCCAGGGCCAAACTCCTGATGGAGCCTTCTCACCATTCGGAAGGTAGCGACGGTTTCTGTTGCTTTTTCTGAAAAAGGCAGCTCTACCGGAATCAGCGGACGGCGCGTACTCAGCTCTTGAGTGAGCCAGGCCGTTTTTTCTGCTTCACTTAAATCGTTATAGGGCTTGTTGTTTAGCAGACCCAGATACTCGGTAATTTCGCCAATGGTGTCAGAGTGGCGGGTGCTTTCCTGACGAATGTCGAGCTGAGCGAGATTAAAGCTGTAAATCTCTACCTGACAGATGAGATCTTCTAAGTCCTGACAGACCAGGCCAGTTTCTTTGAGGTTGCTTTGAATCAGCTGTAGCTCAGCCAAAAACTCGTCGCCAGAGTGATAGATACGGCCATGGGCTTGCTCACTATCGAGGTTGCTTTCTGACTCTTGCAGGTACTCGCCGTTGTATAGCTTTTGCGATCGCGCCAGCGTATTTTGCAAGCGCTGCTCAATATAGGCCAGCTTTAGCCGGTAAGGCTCCTGCCGATAGCGAATGGCCAGCTTTTCGTAGATGTTTGGCATTTGGGTTTGGTCTTCTTCGAGCGACTCTAGCAAGTCGGGAAGCACCTCGCTCCAGTGCAGTGACAGGCTCAGCAGCTGAGTGAGATTTTCAACAGAGCCTAGATACTTGCCAATGACCATATTGCGCTGGTAGTTAGCGGTTTTCCAGGTTACCTGCGGTGTGACCGAAGGGTTACCATCGCGATCGCTCCCTACCCAAGATCCAAACCGGCAAAAGCTATGCTTCGGCGGCTTAAGCGTTGGGAAAGTCCCTTGCAGAGCGCGGCAGATGCGCTGATAGAGCTGTGGGATCGTGTCGAAGAGCACCACATCAAAGTAGTGGAGGGTGAAGTCAACCTCATCGAGTACAGAAGGCTTAAACTGGTGCAGCTCGTCGGTACGCCACCACAGGCGAATCTCTTCTACCAGCTGACTTTGTAGCGCTTTGCTCTCCCAAGAAGAGGTTAAGCTAAGGGCCCGCGCATTTTCTTCTTCACGGTCGAGCTGGCGCAAGATAGCAGAAATACGGCGCTGCTTGTCACGAATGGTATGGCGCACAATTTCGGTAGGATGCGCGGTAAAAACCAGACGAACGTCGAGCTGATCGAGCAGCCGCTGAATCATCTTGGGCGGTACGTTGAGCCGCTTGAGGGTGGGAAACAGCCAGTAAAAGGTGCCGACATCCCGCCTGTTTTCGGCACTGCTGTTTACACTGTTGAAGCTTTCGGTGAGAGCGCTCTGACCGTTAAATCCGTTACGAGTAGAACTAAGGTCAGAACCACCGGCTGTAGCACTTGCTGCTTTGCTTGAGCTATTGCCAGCTGCGTATGTGGATGAGCTACCGTCTGGTCTATCAGCTGAGGCTATGGCGGCGTCTTCTGAAGCAGCTCTGTACTGCTGCTGCTGTCCGCGCTGCTCGTAGTGCTGCTCAACTATATTGATCAGCTGAAAATACAGTGCGAAAGCTCGCGACATTTTAATCGCATCGCTTAGCTCTAGCTCGGCAATGAGCCGAAGCACCGGAGCATCGTCAGCGCTTTGAGCTTGGCCGTCTGGGGCGCATAGCTGCCGCAACCTCGTGAGCAGTGCAACTAAATCTGGCCCACACTCGTCTTCCAACACAGCCGCCCAGGTTTCCTCGACCCGCTTAAGCCGATGACGCAATAGCCATTCGTGCGTTTCCACCCTTGGCATAGTCTCTGATGCGGTTTCTGGCATGGTTTCTGGCGTAGTCGCTATAGCTGTCATGTTTGGCCGGTTATGGTTTGGCATATTGGCGGGTGCTACGGGCGAGTTTCCTGTGGGAGGTTGTCCTGACGAAAGGATAGAACTCATGCGGCTAATCGTAGATAGTGAGCACTCGAAACGATTGTAGGAGTTTTAGGTACGTCTCGCGATGTCTTTATCCTATGTAATATTGGGATCTGCGTATTTTCATTAGTCCGGCGTTTCGCTGCGAAGCGGCGGTACAGGCGGAAGGCGATCGCCTCGCAGCAGTTCTTCGCTACTGATACCGAGCTGGGTCAGTCCCTGACTAATCATTCGGCCAGAAACTAGGAGGCCAACTAGAGGGCCAGAAGCTGCGCTAACGACCCAGTGAATGGGTAGCGGCAGAGAAACTTTAAGCTGAGGGATAGAGGGCGCTGTAGGTTCACGAAAGGAATTCATGGTGATTCTTTTGTAAGGGATACTTTGTTGCGATGGCGGGCTGCATCTGGCTAATTTGTGCGTTTGGGTCTCAAGACTAAGTCCGTAATTCTACGCTATTAATGGGAGTGACGTGGTTTCACGTCAGTAGTTTTAAGGAGACACGGTGTTGAAACTTTACCTAACAATCACCTAAGATTTACTCGTGCAAAGCGTGCAAGAGTGACTTAAAATGCAGCGAGCGCTAGGGTGACCCGCCCTTCACATCTGCCAGCGTGATGTCCGGAGTATTTTTTTGAAAGTGGTTTTGAGAATGTTTGCCGGATGTCGTTAGGTTACCGGGTGTGGTTACCGTTTTTATAGTCATCTATGTTAGGACATCTTCCTCGACAGAAGGCGGATACCGATCCGGCTACTCTGCTCCCATGGCTTAGGGAGACTATTTTACGCCGCGAAGACGTCCCAGGTACTGGGATTCAAGTTCGGCTGCGGGGCAATATTTTACACGTGCTGTGCGAGTCAGATCAGGTGGAGCTACCGCGCGACTATGTGCTGATGCGATTGGTGCGATCACTCTTGGAGCCCGAAGTTAAGGAACGCTTCGAGAGTGAGTTTCCACAGGTTCATCAGGTTTATGTGTACAGTCGGCACTCACAGCCGAAGCCGGTATGGAGTGCGCCCATTTATCTCAACCGCTTGGAGCGCCATTTGGAGCGGCTAGTGCAGAGTGCGGCAGATGTCGATGAAGTGACTGCCACGGCCAGAAGCTCAGATATCCCAATTTCGTCTAAGCAGCTTTCAAATATCAGCCTTGCTAGACAGGGCGACTCGGATGCGATCGCGCGCTACCTCAGTGAAACCCTCAGCGCCCTGAATGTGGGTGTAAAGGTCAGCGCCAGAGTCGTACCCGGCAAAGCCCGTAAAACCCGCTCGGTGATTACCACACACACACCTGAGTCTATCGCCGCCCAGACAGACAGCGAAACGGATAGTGAAGACGAAAGGGCAGCAAACGCTAGCGGTGACTTGTCAGACGTTAGCGGTGACTCGACTGAAGCACAGAGCGCTGAGGCATCTAGTACTGAATCACCCAGTACTGAATCACCCAGTACCGAAGCCTTAAGCACCGAAGCCTTAAGCACCGAGTCACAAAGTGCTGAAGCCTCAATCATTGAAACACCAAGCGTAGAGTCGAGTGAAAACTCACGATCTGAAGATCCGCCATCTGAGAACTCTTTATCTACAGCTACGAACGAAGAATTAGCGCAAGATCTGGTCTCGCGGCTGTGGATTTTTTGTGAAGCGAGCTATAGCCCAGATCCCCTGCTGATTGCCGAGCCGATTGCCGAGCGTTTGCGCCGTCTGCATCTTCTACAGTTTCAAGATGCGGTCATTACTATTCAGGTGACCGGAGAAGCAGCTTCCGACTGGCGGCTGCGAGTGGACTTAACTCCGCCAGAGGAGATGCTGCAAGAGTGGGGTCGCTGGGGTGATGTGCCCGCGCTCTCTCAGCTGGTCAATCAGCTGTCGAAGTCTTACGGGCTCAAATTTATCGCTGAGGTGAAAAAAGACACGCTGCACCTGATTAGCTACCCTATCAACCCAGTAGACAGCGCGACGGGTGCGCCTCTGCTACAGACAGACGACGATCTGTGTCGGGACAAAATCGACGTGTCTGGTCTGGTGAGCGGTGTGGCACAAATGCTCGATGCGATCGCCCCGCAAGGCTTGCACCGGGCCATGCTATACGGCCCTTCCAAAGACGACATCAGCCCCGAGTGGCTGCGCGGCATAGATCTGCCTGCCATGACTCGGCCTACGCTAATGCCAAGCACTTCCTCACTCGCCGCGAGCGGTGATTTGCCTGCTCTGGCCTACTGCCTGACCCGTGAGCTCAATCCAGACATTCGCGACCAGCTAGCGACGGGCGGCATTCGCGTGCAGCTGCTGACCAAAGACAGACTGCTGCACATCATGGCAGATGGCCCACTTTGCCCCCCCAAGCACGCCATTGTGCCTTTGATTAGCCAAACGCTCAAGAAGCTACGGCTACCAGAGGTAGAAGGCCTCCGCTTGTACGGTCGCCGAGCAGGGCAAAAGCAGCCGATCTGGAGCTACGGCTACAACTATACCGACCGGCCCAGACTGGTACCCGAAGCAAAGCCTGAATTTGCGGCTTCGGATGCCTATGCGGGCGAGCTGATTACGGCTGTAAGCGATGAAACGCTCGCTGCTGAGACAGCGGCGGAAGCGAGCGATCGCGTCAATCCGTTCGCTTTAGTCACGCATCTTCTACGCCGGGGCCTGATAAAGAGCCAGCTGTTTACCCCTGTAGACGATAGCGGTCAGCTAGCCGTTAATCTGCCAGGCTCTTTTCAGTCGGAAGGGGGTAAGATGGCACTCTTTTGGGGCGCGGCTGGTTTACTGCTAGCCGTTCAGTTTGACTTTATGGTGGGCCAGGCGCTGCGCCAAGCGGGAGAACCTGTTCTCCAGGCAGAAAGCGGCGTGGAGCAAATTCAGCCCAGCGTATTCAGCGATGAACTAGCCGAGCTAGACTGGCCGAGCAGTGAGCCTTCATGGAACGCTGAGCGTCGCAGCGACAGTACCTTCGGTGACAGCGCGCTAGACAATCCTGATTTCACCTCGTCAGCTATTAATGATAGTGAGCTGGTGTATAGCCCTCAGCAGGACTTTGTTTCGACTACTTCGCTGCTAGCGGATTCTCAGCTACCGTCTTTTCGCTCTGCGCAGCTCGACGAAAAGCTTGCCCTCTACCGTCAGCAGGTAGAGCAAAGCGGTCCGCCAGACGTGCTGGTAATCGGTAGCTCTAGAGCGTTGCGCGGGGTAGATCCAGCGGCACTGAAGCAGGCCTTAGACCTGGCCGGTCACGAAGATTTGCGAGTCTTTAACTTTGGGGTAAACGGTGCAACGGCCCAGGTCGTAGATTTGATTTTGCGGCGGTTAATTTCGCCCAATCAGCTGCCGCAGATGGTGGTATGGGCAGATGGGGCAAGGGCCTTCAACAGCGGGCGGACGGATGTGACGTTTAATGCGATCGCTACTTCAGAAGGCTATCGCCAGCTCGAAGCTAGCGACCCGACAAACGGCGTCAATGGCCTAGCGCTCGGCAGCCTCTCCGATCAGCTCACCGTCCGCGCCACCGACGCCGATCAGCGGCTGAGCGATCTGTTTGGCCGGGCGTCGTCCACCTATACTAACCGCACCAAAATCCGCACTGCGATAGGTCAGGGCCTCGGTGCTATCACGCCAGAATTTTCCAGCGACGACGAAAGTACCAGAGCTGGCGCAACGCCCACTGGGAGACCTACAGAAACTAGCCTAATTGACTACGACGGCTTCCTAGCCCTCTCTACTCGCTTCAACCCGGCGACGTACTATCAAGACCATCCTCGCGTAGCAGGCACTTACGATGGCGACTACAAATCCTTCCATATGGAAGGCGAGCAAACCGACGCACTCCGAAACCTGCTGCGATTTGCTAGCGAAAAAGAGATGCCTATCGTCTTTGTCAACACTCCCTTGACAGACGAATATCTTGACAGCCACCGCAGCCGCTCCGAGACCCTGTTTCAGCGCTATATGCTGCAAACTGCGGAGCGCTACTCGGCGTTTACCTACCGCGACCTGGGACGACTGTGGCCCCAGCGCTACGACTACTTCTCAGACCCTAGCCATCTCAATCGCTATGGAGCCTATCAGGTCTCTCAGCGACTCTCTCAAGATCCGCTGATCGACTGGCCAGAGGTTTTGCCACCTGCGGCAGAAGAAGAGTGACGATGTTTTAGCTCGGCCAACTTTTTTGATTTCCCGACGCCCTCATCCCCTCCTGACATGATCCAGCCGTCTATTCTCTACGGTCTATTCCTTCTGATACTGCTAACGCTCTATTGGGGCGTTCCTGGTAAGCGGGCTCGTCTCTGGCTGTTGCTTATAGCCAGCATTGTCTTTTATGCCTCGCTGCCTACAGCGCAGTATGTGCCGCTAATGCTGGTACTGGTGGGTCTCAACTTTTGGCTGGGTAAAGTGCTCGGTGCCCCGCTCGACTGGCGCATTCCCAACGAGGCCTGGCAGTATGCTCAGGCCGACTGGAACCGTAAGCGAACGGTGCTGCTGACGATTGGCATTGTGCTAAACGTTCTGTTGCTTCTGGGCTTTAAGTATGTGTCGCCAGGACTGTCGATACTGGGCTTCGAGGGTTTGGTGACGGGGCCTGTAGCGGAGTGGATAACGCCGCTGGGCCTGAGCTTTTTTATATTTGAGTGTATTGCGTACCTGGTAGATGTGTATCGTGGTTCGCCTGCGTGCGATCGCTTCCTAGAATTCGCTGCCTACAAACTGTTCTTCCCCAAGCTCATTTCTGGGCCTATCACTCGCTTCCACAGCTTTAGCGCACAGATGAAGGGGCTTCAGTTCCCCTCTGTAAGCCAAAACGTAGAAGGGCTGTGGCTGATTGCAGCGGGCGCGGTAAAAAAGCTGCTGATTGCCGACAATATCGGTCAGCTGGTGGACCTGAGTGCTGAGAGCCTGCCGCGTGCGGGCAGCGGCGATATTTGGCTGCTGGCGTTTGCTTACGGTCTACAGCTCTATTTCGACTTTAGTGGATATGTTGATGTTGCTAGAGGCAGCGCGCTGCTGCTAGGTATCAATCTGCCGCAGAATTTCAACTTCCCCTATTTTTCCTGTAGTATTGCTGACTTTTGGCGTCGCTGGCACATGACGCTCGGTGAGTGGTTGCGGAACTATCTTTATTTTCCGCTTGGGGGCTCCCGGCGAAGCCTAGTGCGTACCTGCATCAACCTGATGGTGGTGATGTTGATTGCTGGCGTGTGGCACGGCGATCGCTGGGGTTTTATTGTATGGGGGGCGATTCACGGTTTGGCGCTGATTGTGCATCGAATAACGGCGGTAGCTGGAGAGAAGGTGGGTGCGATCGCAAAGTTTTGGGAGAGTTTTCCCGGTGCAATTTTTGCATGGGGCCTGACTCAGCTCACGGTGTTCTTTAGCTGGATTTTCTTTCGTCTGCCGAACCTTACCGATGCGAGCCTGGCGATGAGTCGTCTGTTTGGCCATAGTGCTGACGTGCAGTTTGCGCAGAAGGTATATCTAGATTCGAGTGGGCTTAGTCGCTCTCAGCTGGTGCTGCTACTAAGTGCGCTTATGGGCTCCATGTGCATTGCCTACGCAGTGCAGTGCGGCCTTAAGCTGCAAATTAGCTGGCCAATTAAAATGCTGATGCTGCCGCTGTGCTTTTTCTTAGCGTGGGTGCTAGCACCGGATATGGCATCGCCGTTCATCTACTTCGACTTTTAAGGTTATTTTCTCTCAAAGGCATAGTCCAGAAAAGGGAGCACGAAACCCAATCCTGAATCAATTGTTAAGAACCGTGTTCTTCCACAAACTATCCGCTACATTATTAACAGCTCGAAACAAAAGTTCATTTCTTATAGGGTGACTGATGTCGAGAGCTAAATTCGTACCTAATTACTCGGAATAATAATAATGACTACTACTCTACAGCAGCGCGAAAGCGCTTCTTTGTGGGAGCAGTTTTGTCAGTGGGTTACTAGCACAGACAACCGCCTCTATGTAGGTTGGTTCGGTGTGTTGATGATCCCGACTCTACTCGCTGCTACCGCATGTTTCGTAATCGCCTTCATCGCAGCGCCTCCCGTCGACATCGACGGCATCCGTGAGCCCGTAGCTGGCTCTTTGATGTACGGCAACAACATCATCTCTGGTGCGGTTGTGCCATCTTCTAACGCGATTGGTCTACACTTCTACCCCATCTGGGAAGCTGCTTCACTCGATGAGTGGCTTTACAACGGTGGTCCTTACCAGTTGGTAATCTTTCACTTCCTCATCGGCGTCTTCTGCTACATGGGTCGTGAGTGGGAGCTATCCTACCGCCTCGGTATGCGCCCTTGGATCTGTGTTGCTTACTCTGCTCCTGTAGCAGCGGCAACCGCAGTGTTCTTGATCTACCCACTAGGTCAAGGTTCATTCTCTGACGGTATGCCTTTGGGTATCTCTGGTACGTTCAACTTCATGTTGGTATTCCAGGCAGAGCACAACATCTTGATGCACCCCTTCCACATGCTCGGCGTAGCCGGTGTGTTCGGTGGTTCATTGTTTAGTGCAATGCACGGTTCATTGGTAACTTCTAGCTTGGTTCGTGAAACAACTGAGACAGAGAGCCAGAACTACGGATACAAGTTTGGCCAAGAAGAAGAGACCTACAACATCGTTGCAGCGCACGGCTACTTCGGACGTTTGATCTTCCAATACGCGAGTTTCAACAACAGCCGTAGCCTCCACTTCTTGTTGGGTGCATGGCCAGTAGTTGGCATCTGGTTTACTGCTTTGGTATTTCCACGATGGCGTTCAACCTGAACGGTTTCAACTTCAACCAGTCGATCATCGACTCACAGGGTCGAGTGATTGGTTCTTGGGCAGATGTACTGAACCGAGCCAACTTGGGTATGGAAGTAATGCACGAGCGCAACGCTCACAACTTCCCACTAGACCTAGCAGCAGGCGAAGCAGCACCGGTTGCTCTGACTGCACCTTCTATCAACGCGTAGACTTCGGTTTACTCCTTGAACAGGAACTTCGAAACTAGAGATTTGAGGGTGGTTGTTTGATTATCCCTCAGAGTCTTCTAGCTCTACGAAAACCCCCCGCACAAATCTTCGGATAGTGTGGGGGGTTTTTGTTAATTTGTAGAATGCCTAGAGCCGCAATCATCAATCCTGATTAGCCCTACACATTCTCGGATTACTTCAAACTCAACTTTGCGCCAAAAGATATTTTGGCGCACTTTGGCGTCTCACTTCAACGCCGTTCTTTAAAGCTGCCTCAGTACCAAGGCAAGCTTGACCGTTTAGATGAGCTGAAATCAAGAATTGAAGAGAGTCTTCCTCAGCTGACCCTAACAAGTGAAATAGCAAGACGAGAGTTTCTTATTGCTCCGGTGTTAACAGATGTACTGCATCACACGACAGCATTTCTCAATGTTTTGAGTACCCCGTTGCGGTTAGCAACCAGCTGAAGGGCTCGCTGGACTACCTGCTGCAAAACGATCAGCTGTTTCTGGTGATTGAAGCTAGAAACGAAGACTTAGAACGTGGGTTTGTGCAGCTTGCAGTCGAGATGATTGCACTCGACCAGTGGATTGATTCAGAACAGGTGGTTTTGCAAGGCGCTATCTCTACCGGGAACATTTGGCAGTTTGGTCAGTTCCATCGTCAGTCTCGCGAAGTAACGCAAGATTTGGACCTGTACCGTGTGCCAGCCGATTTAAACGATTTACTAAGGGTGTTAGTCGGTGCTCTGAGTGCGTAGACGAACCGAAAGACGACCCATAAAATCTATTCAACTACGGTAACAGGCGTACCCACACTCACTATCTCATAGAGCTGACGAACGTCTTCGTTGTACATGCGGATGCAGCCATGAGAAGCGGCGCGGCCTACCGATTCGCGATTGGGTGTGCCATGAAAGCCAATAAAATTAGTGCCATCGGTCCAAAATGCAATCCAGCGATCGCCTAGTGGATTGTCAGGCCCTGGCGACATCTTCTCTCCCGTTAAAGGATTGGTCCATCCAGGATCAACAACCTGCTGAAAAACTTCAAATTCTCCCGTTGGCGTCTCCCAGCCAGCTCTTCCAATCGCAACCGGATAGTCAGCGACTACAGATTCTCCTCTGTAGACATAGACGCGACGCTCTCCCAGCCGTAGAGTAAGCCTGACAACTTCTTCGTTTGACTCAGACGGCGCGGCGTCAGACCCAATCGGCGAGGTAGGCCCCTCCGAGTCGAGTACAGACGAGGTGGGTAAAGGGTCTGCTGGGACCGTTTCGCGAACCGGAACCGTGTCGATGAGCTCTCTAAGGCTAGGTCCGACTATCTGCTCTTCAGCTGGCTGCGGTGATTGCGTCTGCGCAAAGGCACTAGCTGTGGTAACCGCCGATACCAGTCCGCTCATCACTAATATACGTGCAGCAGCTGAAAATAGTTGGTAGGGCGTTCTCTTTTTTAGATAATCCATGCTTGCCGTACTAACGCCAAATAGAACATATATTTCTCAGCTTACATTTTAGTTGAAATGAGGGAGATAGTAATCTGTCCTTTGATATGTCGTTGTTGAGTACTGCCTGTAAGTATTTTCTCCAATGTGTTTTTTCTAGTATTGAAACTTGCATTTGTGTGAGCTACTTACGAAAATAAGAGAAACAATATTGATTGTTGAAGATCTGCAGTATATTAACGGTTCTCTATTTTCACGCTATCTCTAGCTTTTTAGTGTAAATATAGTGACCTCTGGCGGACAGAAAATCCGAATAGGTACAATACTCATGCCGATACCTGGATTGACATATAGATTGTTGCCAGGTTCTCCAAAGCCTTTTGCCCAGCCATCTGCATACACTTTGTCTTTTTGGGTAAATCTAAGCCACGACCACTGGGGTAATCCTGGAATCCGCAGCTGACCGCCGTGCGTGTGTCCTGCAACTGCAAAAGGCGCTGTGTTTGCCGGAAATCGTTCGTAGGTATCTGGATTGTGCATCAAAGCAATCCGAGGTGCGTCAGCAGGAATACTTTCAATAGCAGCTGCTACGTTGTCTTGGTCTGCCCAAAGCGAATCGACTGCTATTAAGTATAAAGCGTCCTCTCGACTGCTTCCTTGACCTGTAGGAAGCTCCATTACAACAGATTCATTGTCTAAAACAATGACCCCTGCTGCGGTAAGCGCTGCTTCCGTGGCACTTGCGAGCTCGGTGCCAACCTTTTCCTTCTTGCCGCTCATGCCGTAGTCATGGTTGCCTAGCACCGCATAGGTAGGAATACCCGCGTCGATTAATGGCTTGACGATACTGACAGCCTCTTCAATCTCTGCCTCTGGAGCGGGCTCTGCATGGTATACGAAGTCGCCGCTGATTAAAACGGCAGCAGGCTCAGTCTCTACAAGGGTGCGTACGCTCTTCCGGGCAGTTCCCGGATTACCGAGCCACATACCAATTTGCAAGTCTGAAAGCTGGCCAATTTTCTTACCCTCCCAGGCTGCTGGTAAGTTGGGTATGGTTGCCGTTTCTTCTTCAGTGTTCAAAATGCGAGGCTCAATTAAGCCCCATACCGCTAACAGCGCGATCGCACCTGCAAGTCCACCTGCTGCGTACTTCAGCTTCCTAAAAGCCATTTGTTGCTATCTCTTACAAGGTTAAAACAGGTTGTGAAAACCGCTTGCGCTGAAACCAACACAATAGAAAGTGAGTAAAGAAGATTAGATATGGCTGTCTATCTCTCTTTGCCCACTCTCTACGAGTAGCTCTGCCTGTTGAAAACTGTACAGAGCCCTATTTTCTTGAGCAGTTACTTAACCGCAGAAGGATAGATGCCATCGGCAACAAATACGGGCTTCTGATCGTACTCAGCTTGAACTTTTTCGGTAACGCTCAAGTCCCAGTTAAAATCGTAGTCTTTCTCAAAATCTGCGGTGATGTAAGGGCGCAGTACGCCTGTGAGCGCTACGATGCCGCCATCTTGTACAGCTGCTGTGCCTTCACCAGGAATCACCAACAGGTCTTCGCCGCCAAAGAGTTCATCCTCATCCATCGTGAACAGGCCAGACTCAAGCACGTCTTCCACTTCACCTTGAAGTGCGATGCGCTGGTTGTAGTAAGCTTCAGGATTAGCCGCAACATCGCCGACATCGGGCGCTAGCGCCAGAGACTGTGCAATGATGACAGGCTTTGTTTCGTACGCTTCAAAAAGTTCTGGGCTTAGCTCAATGCCGTACTCATCGGCGACTGTTGTCATTGCAAAAGTTTCTACTTTGCCAGTGACCTGAACTTGGCTATCGCCTACCTCAGGGATGATAAAAGGCTCAGAGGAAGCGTTGATGACCAGGATAGCTTCACCATCAAAATACTCATCGTCAGCTAGCAAGAATGAAGATTCATCGACCACTTCTGCTACTTCGGCGCGAATAGTAACTTCTTCACCGACAAAATCAGCAGTATCGTCAACCAGCTCTTCACTGGTAACGTTGGCTTCTTCTGAGGCGGTTGTCTCTGCCTGAGGCGATGCGCAAGCGGGCAGCAAGAATAAAGAGGCGGCTGCTAATACGCCAAACGCTTTGTTTTTGTTATTTTGTTTAGAGAAGCTGTTGTTCATAGATTTTATAGAATCCTTATAAGATAGGCGTGTTTGCCTGCCGTCGTATCACGCATAGTCACATAGCATTGGCTGTAGAAACTCTAGCTAAAGACGCATTCTACGATACATATATAGCTAGAGTTGGCGCTATGCAGATCGACTGCGTAAGAAGCGTATCCATCACTTGCGGTACCAGCTAGCCTGTGTACCAGTGAATTTTTCGAGTTTTCCTGCTTTGCCTAGTTGTGCAGTGCGTTTTACGACTAGGCGAAGGTATGTTTACGTCTTTCGCGAGACAAGGGAAAGCTGCGCAGCCTCCTATACTGCCAGCAAAAAGACTGATCTCCCTATGAAGAACCACGGAGACGCGAGAGAATGGCTCTAGTCAGCAACCTTTTAATTTGGACACTTGCTTTTATTGCGGCGATCGCAGCTCTCTTCCTAATTGCTCTATATATTCGAGGTGCGTTTCGCTGGCGAGCCCTGCTGCATATCGAAAATGCGATCGCACCACAGGACGACAGATTTACGTTAGTACTCGAAAGCCTGACCAAATCGCTGGCGAGCGAAGGTCAGATAGTTGGATTTTGGGATCATGCCCAAGCTATTCAGCAGGCGCGGGTTGAGGCGATCAAATCGGCCCGCTCTAGCATTCAGTTTGAAACGTTTATGATGACGCCAGGGCAGCGATCGCAGGACTTTGCGGCTGCGATCGCTCAAAAAGCCGCTGAAGGCGTTACGGTTCAAGTACTAGCAGATGCTTTTGGTACAAGAAAAATCCCTGATAAATACTGGAGCAGGCTGCGCTCAACTGGCGTACAGGTGGTTTTCTTCAATCCCTTCGACTGGCGCGCGCCTGCTAACTTTTCGGGGCGAACTCACCGCAAGCTGCTAATTATCGATGAGCAAAAGGTTTTGATTGGCGGCGCGGGTATCTCTGATCTGTGGGATGGCGTGGAAAAGTCGGACGATACTAAGCCCTGGCTCGATATCGAAATTGCCTTAACAGGAGACATCGTGGCTGCTACCGCTGCTTCTTTCCAAAAGCATTGGGAGGGGCATCGGATAGACTCTGGCACAACGGGAATTGACATGGCTAAGGTTTTCCCCGATTCTCCCGGAGAAAATGAAGACGCCCAGTCGCCTAGACCGGCCTGTCCTATCTTAGTGACGCCGGGTACTATGCCAAACTACCGAGACTCTTCGATTGAAACACTTAAGCAAACGCTCATCGCCTGCGCTCGTCAGCGAATTTGGCTATCGAGCCCTTACTTTTTGCCAAACAAAAGCAGCCGTCAGCTGCTGATAAGTGCAAAGCAGACAGGGGTAGATGTTCGTATTTTGACGACGAGCGCTCGCTCAGACAAAAAGCCGGTTTACTACGCTTCCTTTGAAGTGTACGGACCTTTGTTGGAAGCAGGCATCCAAATCTTTGAATATCAGCCTAGTATGATCCACGCCAAGATGATGATTGTTGATGATGAGTGGGTCAATATGGGCAGTGCTAACTTCGACTATCGCAGTTTCTTGCACAACGACGAGCTAGATCTGGCCGTGAAATCTGACGAACTGGTGCAAAAAGTTGAGCAGGTATTTGAGCGAGGGTTTTCTCAAAGCGAGCAGATTGGGTTAGTGCAGTGGAAGCGCCGTTCGTGGTTGAAGCATCGTCTATTGGGCAACATCGTGCGGCTAGTGCAGTGGCAGCTTTAGCCAAATGCAGCGTCAAACACGTACTGGACACGCTCTTTTGATAGAACTCTCTACCGGTAGAATTTACTATTTGCGAAAAGGCCCAATCCAAATGGTTGCACCGGTCAATAAGGGAATTAACGCAAAGATGCCACCGAAGATGAAAGAGTGCTCTCTGGCAAAGGGGACGGCGAGTAGGGTCCCGATAACGATGCCGCAGTAGATGAGCGCCGCGAAAGGGACGAGGCAGATGAGGAGTATCATTAGACGCTCGTTGGATTCGATGGAAGACATTGGGATGGGGAATGGGGAATGGGGGCGCTTAAAGATGTAGGTACGGTTAGCTTTCCCTACAATCGTTTAGACGGTTGCTATATCATGCATAGTAACCGACAGGACTGGGCGATGACTGTCTTCTGTTTTTACTGCATTTTGTGATTAACTTTGCTGTCTAAAAAATCTCAAGCTGAGGGTCGACAAAAAGACTCTAAGAAGGCTATTCGCTCGCGAAAGAGAGCGCGTAGAGACGAAATGGGCCCGATCCTACTGACGGCGCTGATGTTTTTAGGTGTGGCCTGGACGCTAAACGTGTGGTCCAGATCGCCCAATGCGCTCAATATATTAGGTCCTACAGATTGGGTAGAGTCGCCGCTACCGCTAGAGATGAGAGGCGGCGATCCCTATCTGCGAGCGCTGATGCGAACGATTTCGGCGGCAGAGTCGAATACGGCAGATCCGTACCGGCTGCTGTACGGTGGCAAGCGAGTTACCGATTTGAGCGTACATCCTGACGAGTGCGTGACTATCGTCAACGGGCCCAATAAGGACAACTGCACGACGGCAGCAGGGCGATATCAGTTTTTGACTACGACCTGGCAGCGGGAGGCGCGTCACTACCATCCCGACCGCCCTGCCTGGTACGAGATGTGGGATCGGCCTAGCTTCGAGCCTGAGTTTCAAGACCAGGTTGTGCACGACTGGCTGGCCGATCCGGAGGCTTGGGGGGTAGATATTTCAGCGCTTTTGCGTGCTGGTGAGATAGATCAGGTGCTGAAGCTACTGTCAGGTACATGGACGAGCCTGGGATACGGAATTGAGGATAATAGTATGACGGCGCTGTTGCCGCAGATCTATGATGAGATGCTAGCGGAGGAATTAGCGGGGCTAGAGTAGTTGAATGGTATCTTTTCGAACGGTTATTTTAGAAGCACACGATGGCTCTCGGTGGCGATCGCTCTCTCAGCTACCCACCTGCGACGACCCTAAGCTCAATCAATACTTGCTGTGGGAAAACCCCACCCTTTCACCGCCTCCGCAAAAGTCAAAAGGATTTCCACCTTTACCAGATGACTGTAGCGGGCGAGTGGAGTCACGACTGAAGGGACTGGCTTACTATGTGACGACCTGCTTTGACTTAGCCGCGTTTAAGGCTGGTGTGGATCATGCGGCGCGAGCTTATAAGAACCATAGCGCGCAGGCGATGACGGAGATGAGAGGTGCGATCGCTATGGCTCAAGTCCTGGCAGATGGCAATATTCCTGTCCGCTTCATCATCCTGCTGGATTACTAATAATTTCACCAGGAATAATCGACGATAGTATGCCAGAGTCGTTGGATACACGTGCACATTTACAGTCTCAGCTAGATGAGGCAGCGCCTCGATGGAGCGAACAGCAGTTCAAATCTTTTGCGGTGCTGTGCTATCGCACGATTGAGTCCTTTCTCACCGATGAAGCCACATCAGCGGTGGACTGGATAATCAGCGACCTTCAAGCGCAACAACCCGAGCGCTCGTTTGAGGCGGTTCTACTGTCATTGCAGTGGAATGTAATGGACCTAGACGCAGCTAGGGCAAACGAAAACCGCTTTAGCTTTGAAGTGCTTAAACTACTAGAAGGTACGCCGCTTGAGGCAGCAAAAGCTGCAGTCACAGCTGTTTCTAGCGCGGCTGATTTACAGGCTCTCTATGCTCAGTCTCAGCCGGGCCATAGTGAAGCCATTGCAGAATTCAACAAGCGAATGGCGCTCTCGCAGATTGTTGGATTATTTCAGAAAATAGAAACAGACCCATCGTATAAAAAGCTTCTGCTAGATTCCTGATGCCTTCTTTGGCCCTTTCGCTTATCTACTCAGCTGATTAATAGCGGCTTTTATCTGATGGAGTTTGTCTTTGATAGTGTTGTTCTCAAGATGCGATCGCACCCATTCAAACCCCTTTTCTATTGACTCAACTCGACCTACCCGCCATAGATAAAAGCCACTGTTCCAAATTGCAGAACGGCTAATCTCATTGCTTTTTCCCGTGATCGCAGCCTGATAGTCTTCGAGCAGTGCTTCTACACTCTTTAGTGCCGGATCTGTGCCCTCAAAACCGTAGTCGCGCGGGTGTAGCAGCAGTCTTTCGGCCTTGAGCGTGCCAGCGTCTAGATGGTTGAGGCTGATGATAGCAGTGCGATCGCGCGCAATATCGCAGCTTCCTTCCAATCCCTTTACCGTCGTAAAAAAGGCCGTTCCCCGCTCAGTAAAAGCCGTCTGGGTCCGTTCTTCTGTAGGCGGATGCACATAGCCACTTACCACATTGCACTTGCCTGCGTAGGGAGACCACATAATCTCTACGGTCGCCAGGGTAGGGCGCTTCCCAATTTGCTCACGGTAGGCCACCATTGCTTCTGCTTCTGGAAAATGAGTCGCCTGATGCACAAAGGCAAACCCAGTTTGTTCAAAAACAGTCTGTACCTGAAATAGCGTCTTCAGTTGACGCCATCTGAGCCCTAGTCCTTCCAAAATTTCGAGTGTGGGTAAGCCATACTTTGTTGGCATTTTGCCGCTGCCGTGAAGAATCACCGGGCAGTCGGCGGCGGCGAGAATAATCGCGGTGAGCGGATTGATCGGGGCGGTGCGCGATCGCCCATCGTAAGGGTTGGAAAAAACGGTAACCGGGTAAGCACTCTCAATTGGGCTCAGCATTGGTCCAATCGCATCGTACGTATCAAGCATTCCGGCCAGCTCTGTAGGGGTTGGCCTTTTTATCCGCTGCGCAATCATGAATGCGCCGATTTGAGCGGGAGCAGCCTGCTCGCGTAGCATCATCTCCGTTGCGATCGCCGATTCCTCACGACTGAGCGACTTAGAAGTATGCGTTCCGCTGCCGACCTTCTTCAGCAGCTCTCGAAACTGAGCCTGATACTCCTTTGGAGACCGTTCTAGCAAGCGTTCTTTATTATTGATTAGGTCTTTACTCATAGTCACGAAACGCTGCCGTTGAAAAAAGGTCGGCAAGAAGGAATCCACAAGTATAGAGAACCTCGACGGTTTTTTCTGATTGCGCCGAGCTTTTTGCAGGTTTCTCCTACTTTCTTGCGATAGGAATCTCTGAAAGTAAGCGATTGTACTCAGTTACTTTTAAGGCACTGCCTATACCCTCGAAGGTCCGAAGCGGGCTGACAGAATCATCGGAACCGGTTGCTATGTCACTAATTTGGCTAAAACAGCTGCTTGCCTGCTGACGCACAAGCTCACAGAACTGTTGAATAGGTGGAATCATCAGGCGATCGTGAGTGGTCACCATGACCACCTTACGCAGCAGCACAGGCTCTGCTGTAGGGCGCACAACCAGATCTGGATCTCTGCGACTGTCGATTAGCGCTGACTGTGGCAATAGCGCGACTAAGTTCCCCTGACGCACAACGCCGCGAAAGGCATCGAGCGTATTGAGCTCAAGGGCTACTTTCAAGTCTCTACCGTGCTCTTGAAACTGGCTCTGCACAATCCGCTGCATGCCATAGCCATCTTTAAACACCACCTGCGGGAAGCGCGCAATCTCTGACCAGGGCACCACATCGTGCTCTGCTAGCGGGTGCCCTACGGCCATTAGCACCTGCACCGGCTCTTCGTATAGCGGTGTGACTACCATCTCTTGGTTGCTAGTCAGCAGCGGGTTGTGCATCACAATGGCAATGTCCACAAGACCATCGCGAAGGACTTTGAGGGCGCGATCGCTCCCTAGCGCCGTCACCCGCAGCTGCACATCCGGGTGACTCGCACAAAAATCAGTCACAATCGGCGGCAGCAAGTACGCACACACCGAATGTATTCCCGATACACACAGCTCCGTCTGCTTTCCATTCACCAGATCATCAATATCCTGCTGCGCCTGATTCCACTCCTTGCAAATGCGCGTCGCCCTCGGCAGTAAACTATTGCCCGCTAGCGTCAGCTTTGCCTGTCCGGTCCTGTGAAATAGCGGCACACCCAAATCATCTTCCACCGAGCGCACCTGTCGGCTAATGGTCGACTGAGTCACACCGCACTGCCGGGCGGCAGCCTGAAAGCTACCTGTCTCAGCGACCGCCAAAAAAGCCCGTAGCTGCTCTAAACGCATGACATTACCCAGAAAGTGAGCGGTGGTGTGTTTAGGACGGCAGAGAATAGTGAAAAGCCTAAACTGCTACTACACCTTAAAGCGCTGTAGGACATGATTTTGTAAGGCTTGCTACCTCAGCAAGCGCGTTTAAGTCTCAAAAAATCGCACGCGCCTTCCTAGCGCTTTGATACAGCTCCGCGCCTACCAGGCAGCCAGTGCCTCAGAGACATATTGCTTCTTGACCGGTGATAACTCTGACCTCTGTAGATAGCTTTGTGCCTGTGCCTGCGCTGCTCTAGGATCGATTTGCTTGAGCGCATTCAGGGCATGCATCCTAAGCCGAGGGTCGGGATGACTCAATATAGGGACAAGCCATTCAAGCGCATCGCTTACGCCCAGCCTAGCTAAGGCTGAAAGGACAGTTTGGGTAAGTAGAAGGGTCTCTAGGGTAGGGTCTAGGTATAAAGCTGTGCTGGTTTGTGATGAGCTGAGCCAGTCTATCAGTGGTTTTGCCGCTATTGTTTGAAGCGCGGGCGATCGCGTTTGACCCAATGCGCCTGCGATCGCTTTTTTCACCGCAGGCATAATCATAGGCACGGGCGCTGTAAAAGCGCTGGCCAAATAGACAGCCGCGCTTTCTACGTTCAGCCAGCCGAGCGCCTGTACAATGGCTATTTTAACGGGGGTAGAAAGAGGCCGAAGCAGGTGTTTTCCCAGTACGGCGATCGCAGCTTCGGTGCCAAGCCTACCCAGTGCAATCGCACTTTCACAAGCAACCGTCTCATCTTTGGATAGCAAGCACTGCTGCAATGGTGCAATCAGGTCCGTGGTCGCTAGCAGATCGCTCCGTCGGCCCAACGTCCGGACCGCTTCTATACAGATAGCCGGTTTATCCTGTAGGGCCGCTAGGAGTACGGGCGTGATGCGAGGGTCGTGAAAGCTGCCGAGCGCTTCTAGGGCGATCGCTCTTAGCTCAAAATTGGCGTCTTCTGTGATGCTGAGCAGCGGCTCAATAATGGCGCTTCGGCGAATGTGGGAAAGCGTCCGCGCTGCGAGTATCCGCTGAGTATCGTTACCTGCTTCTCCCGGTTTGGTTTTGACGAGTAGTTCACTTAGGGTGGCGATCGCACTCTTGCCTAATGTTGCGATCGCGTTACTCACCTCTAGCTGAAGGTCTTCGCTAGACGTGGTGACTAGAAGCTGTGCTAGAGCAGTAACTACGCTTGGATGCTCAAACTGGCTAAGTATGCGAACTAAAAACCACTGCGCCTCTACATCAGAGTGCGTTTCTAGGTGGTGGATAAGGATTGGGATGATGCGATCGCCCCAGGGCTCAAACTGCTGCGAAAACTGCTTAGCATAGTCCCACCGGCTGTGAAAATCGCCCGCGCTCAGCTGTTCAACCGCTTTTGCTACCTGACTTTCTAATAGAGCTAGATCCAAAGCCATGGCACCTGAAGCCTCAGAATACGCCGATTGGGTTGAGGAGTCCTCTGTAGTGCTAGTGTGTGCGTCAGACACTAGCAATTGAGATGTCGTTTCTGGAAGTTCAGATGCAGAAGAATATTGAGGCAAAGGTCTAGATTCTCCAGACGACATAGCTGATTGGCTCCAAGATAACGCTCAGACAACACTCAGAGCGAAATTGTAAAAATGACTTGTAGAAAAAATAGTTAATTGGCCGAACACCGTTTGTTTGATACAGCTCTTTTCCTATAAGTTATTATTTTCAATTCTCATCTATTCAATAACCTTACATCGTCATCTTTTCTACTTTCAAGACAATTTGAAAAAGCGCAACTAACACGTCTTGCGGAACGCTCGCTCCAGTAACTTAATCATCCCTACCGGATAATCGATATTGACTACCAGAATTAAATGGACATTAAAAGCCTTTTGAAGCAGCAATTCCGAGCAATTGCAGGTAACGCATAATCTTTATGCGCAATTGGTAATTAATCTAGAAAACGGTATTAATTAATACAAAACCGGCGGTAAGATTTCCATATCTTGATAGCAACTCAGACAGCAAATGAGTTAGACAAAACCCTAAAACGGTTCCTTATAAGCGTGGTGGGTAGGCGTTTTATGTTGTCAGTCACTGTTGACTAAAAGGCCTACCACTTTTCTTAACCTGCTGAATCAAGCCAGTAGTTTAAGGTCAGCTGAAGGTTGTTATCAAGCCCAACCCTCAGAGCAGACCGGCTAAGTGCCTTTGCTAAGAGCTACATAGGGCAACATGGCTAGAAGCGATAGCTTGTTTTTAAGGCCAACTATTAACATTTTAGGTGAAGCATGGTTACGTCACCAAGCGTTGTAAAAGAAGAAAAAAAGAACAAGTTTGAGAAATACAAGGCAGAGAAAGATGGCCTCGCCGTTAAAGACGAGCTAGAAAAGTTTGCTGAAATGGGCTGGGAAGCCGTTGATAAAACGGATCTCACTGGTAGGCTGAAGTGGCTAGGCATTTTTTATAGAGAAGTCACGCCTGGAAAGTTCATGCTGCGGCTGCGATTGCCCCACGGCGTACTCTCTAGCCACAAGATGCGAGTGCTTGCAGAGGTCGTTCAGCGCTACGGCGACGACGGCTGCGCCGATATCACCACCCGCCAAAACCTACAGCTGCGCGGCGTTCGTTTAGAAGACATTCCAGATATCTTCAGCCGCTTCGAGCAGTCGGGCATTACCTCGATGCAGTCCGGTATGGACAACGTCCGCAACATCACCGGCTCACCCGTCGCAGGCATTTCGGCCAGCGAGCTGATCGATACCCAAGGGCTGGTGGTCAAGGTCCAAGACATGATTACCAACAACGGTGAAGGCAACTACGAGTTTACTAACCTGCCTCGTAAGTTCAACATCGCCCTCGAAGGCAGCCGGGAAGACTCTATTCACTCTGAAATCAACGACATCGCTTTTATTCCTGCCTTTAAAGACGGTACTGAGAGCAGCGAACTGGGCTTTAACGTTCTCGTCGGTGGCTTCTTCTCGGCCAGACGCTGCGACTCGGCTATTCCACTAAATGCGTGGGTACCCGCAGACGATACTGTCGTTGAGCTGTGTCGGGCTATTTTGAGCGTGTTTCGCGACAAAGGCTCACGCGGCAATCGCCAGCAGACCCGGCTCATGTGGCTAATCGAAGCGATGGGTCTAGACGAGTTCCGCTTAGCTGTAGAAGCGCAGATGGGCCAGCAGCTTCAGCCTGCCGCGCCAGAAGACGCCATCACCGAAGAAGGGAAAAGCGATCACCTCGGCGTGCACAAGCAGAAGCAACCGGGTATGAACTACGTCGGTCTTCACGTTCCTGTCGGTCACTTTTATGCCGAAGACATGCTGGAGTTTGCTCGGCTCGCTGAGGTGTACGGTAACGGCGAAATTCGTCTCACCGTTGAGCAAAATTTGCTCATTCCCAACGTGCCAGATTCCCGCCTAGAAGCCTTTTTACAGGAAGAACCTGTGAAGAAATTCTCCATAGAGCCCGCGCCGCTGTCGCGAGCAGTCGTCTCCTGCACCGGCTCACGGTTCTGCAACTTTGCCCTCATCGAGACCAAGCAAAGAGCAGACGCCTTCGCCCAAAAGCTCGATTCGATGCTAACGGTCGATCAGCCCGTGCGAATGCATTGGACGGGTTGCCCCAACTCCTGCGGACAGCCGCAGGTTGCTGACATTGGTTTCCTTGGAACAAAAGCCCGTAAAGACGGCAAGTCCGTAGAGGCTGTCGATATTTACATGGGTGGCAAAGTCGGCAAACATGCTCAGCTTGGCGAGCGTGTGATGAAAGGGGTGCCGTGCGAAGACCTGGAGGAGGTCGTTTCTGACCTGCTGAAGGAAAAATTTGGTGCGACGGCCAAGTGAGCCAATCAACCCCCCTGGCCTGATACCTGCTATCAGCGTATCGGGCCACAAAAAAGAAGCCGAGGGGCGGCAACCCCAAGGCTTCAGTTCAATTGCTTTGCCACAAATTTTAAATGCGTGGCAAAACATCTCTATACCTAGGAGCATAGCGCAAGATGATCGGAGAGTTGTTTTCAAAAGCAACTCAGGGCAGGTACAAAATTCTTCACCTGACCTGGTTTGCTTTCTTTTTATCGTTTGTCGTTTGGTTTAACTTTCCACCCTTTGCGACGACGATTGTTCAAGAATTTGGGTTAACGCCTGCACAGGCCGGTACTATTGGTCTGTGTAATGTTGCTTTAACGGTTCCAGCCCGTGTCATTATCGGGATGCTGCTAGATAAGTACGGTCCTCGTGTTACTTATTCATGTTTGTTAATTTATGCAGCGATTCCCTGCTTGATTTTTGCAACGGCAACGAGCTTCAATCAGCTCGTTCTCGGTCGTTTGCTGATGGGTATTGTCGGCGCAGGCTTTGTGATTGGTATTCGGATGACCGCAGAGTGGTTCCCGCCCAAAGAGGTTGGAACGGCTGAAGGTATCTATGGGGGTTGGGGCAACTTTGGCTCTGCGTTCTCAGCTTTCACGATGGTGCTCTTTGCAATGGCCCTGAGCTTTTTACCAGGTTCATTCAGCTTTGGCGAGCCTCAGACCTTTAACGTGCTGGGTATTGCTTTTGATAGTGAGATTTTGAACTGGAGAGCTGCGATCGCAGGTTCTGGTATTGTCGCTGCTCTCTACGGTGTGTTCTACTACTTCAATGTAACTGACACGCCCCCTGGCAAAGTCTACCGTCGTCCCAGGAGCGCTCGCGGCATTGAAGTAACCACTGTGCGCGACTTCTGGTTTTTAATGGCAATGAACATTCCGCTCACAGCAATCCTAATGGTGTTGGCATGGCGCTTACGCAAAGTCGAATTCCTTTCGCCTTCTGCGATGGTTATCGCCATGATTGCGCTGCTGGGCCTCTATGCATTCCAGTCTTACAACTGCTGGGCTGTCAACAAAGATTTGTTGGCTGGGCGCAAGACCTACCCCGCTGAAGACCGCTATAGATTTAAGCAGGTGGCGCTGCTAGAGCTGACCTACATTGCCAATTTTGGCTCAGAGCTAGCCGTTGTAACAATTCTGCCCGCCTTCTTTCAAGGCACCTTTGGTTTGACACCTGCGATCGCCGGTATTATTGCTTCGACGTTTGCCTTTATGAACCTGGTTGCCCGTCCGGGCGGCGGCATTATTTCTGATAAAGTGGGCAGTCGAAAGTGGACGCTGACTATCTTGCTAGGTGGCATGGGTATTGGCTACTTGCTCTTTAGCCAAGTGGGTAGTGGCTGGTGGATTCCAGCAGCTGTCCTACTAACAATGACCTGTTCCTTCTTTGTGCAGGCCGCAGAGGGTGCTACTTTTGCCATGGTTCCCCTGGTGAAAAAGCGCATCACCGGACAGGTTGCCGGTAACGTAGGTGCTTACGGTAATGTGGGCGCAGTCGCCTACCTGACAATTCTGCTACTGGTGAGCCAGGCGCTGGTGCCTGCGGGTGATGGTGTAGATCCGGCTGCGGTGGCAGCGGGCGCCGCTCGAGCTAACGCTATCTTCTTCCAGGTGCTGGGCGTGATGGGCCTGATCGTTGCCTTCCTTTGTGCCTTCTTCCTAGACGAGCCTAAAGGATCTTTTGCCGATGTACATGCTGATGAAAGCGTACCGCTAGAGGCGATTGGCAATCCTGCTTTTGTTAGCTACGAACAGACACCCTAGCCATCGTTTAGCTATCGTTTAGATAGTGTGATGCTTGCTAAGCAGTCACTTTAAAATGACTCATTCGGGGGACGACCATCGTCCCCTTTTCCGTTTTTTATGAGGGTTTGAAATGTCCCAATCGGCTCCACTTTCAACCAACACACTATGTCCTTACTGCGGCGTTGGCTGTGGTTTAGAAGTGTTTCCGCCCGCTCGCAAAGGGCGAAAAATCACCCGCGATAGTCAAGGAAAACCCATTTGGCAGGCCGTGGGTAACAAAGCCCATCCTTCTAGCAAGGGGCAGGTGTGCATTAAAGGCGCTTCAATTGGCGAAGCCCTTGATAGAGACCGGCTGAAAGTACCGATGATGAGAGACTCGCTCAATCAGCCTTTTCAGGAAGTGACCTGGGAAGAGGCCTTTAGCCGAATTACAACAGAAATTCAAAACTCTATTACTCAGCGTGGCCCAGATTCCATTTGCATGTATGGCTCTGGGCAGTTTCAAACCGAAGATTACTATCTCGCTCAAAAGCTGATCAAAGGATGCATTGGCACCAACAACTTCGACGCTAACTCGCGTCTTTGTATGTCTTCAGCAGTGGCTGGTTATATTCAAAGCTTCGGTTCTGACGGGCCTCCCTGCTGCTACGACGATTTAGAAAAGACAGACTGCGCGTTCTTGATTGGGACAAATACGGCGGAATGTCACCCAATCGTGTTCAACCGACTGAAGAAGCATCACAAAAAGAACAGAAAAGTGAAGCTCATTGTAGTCGACCCTCGGCGGACCGCGACGGCTAAAGATGCAGATTTGCACTTAGCGATTAAACCGGGAACAGACATTGCTTTGCTAAACGGCATCGCGCATTTACTCATTCGATGGGGTAAGCACGACCCGCTCTTTATCGACTACTGTACAGATGGATTTGCGGAGTATGCGCAGGTCGTAAGCGAATATCCACCCGAGCGCGTGGCTAGTATGTGTGGCATAGCGGTAGAAGATGTGCGGTTGGCCGCTACGCTATGGGCGAACTCTGAGAATGTTCTTTCTCTATGGTCGATGGGTGTAAACCAGTCGACCGAAGGTACAGCCAAGGTGCGCACGATTATCAACCTGCATCTGATGACGCGAAATATTGGCCGAGCAGGCGCAGGGCCATTCTCTTTGACCGGTCAGCCGAACGCCATGGGTGGGCGTGAAGCAGGCGGGCTGGCACATATTTTGCCGGGCTATCGTTTGGTCAAAAACCCCGACCATCGCCGTACCGTCGAGAAAGTTTGGCAGCTGCCAGAAGGGAGTATTTCTCCTGAGCCTGGGCTAGCGGCCTGGGATATGATGCTGGCTCTGGAAAGAGAGGACGTCGGTGTTTTTTGGGTGGCGGCGACGAACCCGGCTGTGAGCATGCCGGATATCGCTCGTACAAAAGCAGCCTTACTAAAGTCGCCTTTCACTATCTGCCAGGACGCTTACTACCCTACCGAAACAGCGGCCTATGCTCATATGGTATTACCTGCCGCGCAGTGGGGCGAAGCTGACGGCGTCATGACCAATTCTGAGCGAATGGTTACCCTGTGCCCAGCTTTTCGCGATCCGGTTGGTAAGGCTATGCCCGACTGGGCAATTTTTGCTGAGGTGGGCCGTCGGCTTGGGTTTGCGCCGCAGTTTGACTTTGCCGATGCAGCGGCAGTGTATGACGAATTTGTTGGCCTTACCGCCGGTCGCCTTTGCGATATGAGCGGACTGAGCCACGAACGGCTAGCTAAATCTGGACCGATTCAGTGGCCCGCTCCTATCTATGAGACGGCAGAAACCGCTGCTGACAAGTTCGATAAACGTCTCTACACCGACTACCGCTTTCTCACAGACAATGGCCGAGCAAAGTTTGCAGCCTTCCATTTGAAGGGGCTCGCTGAGCCGCCAGATGATCAGTTTCCGATGGTGCTGACGACGGGTAGATTGCTAGGTCACTGGCATACGCAAACGCGTACGGGCCGTATTGAAAAGATTGTGGAAAAGTATCCACAGCCAGTGCTAGAGATGAATCCTCGGGATGCGCAGCAGATGCAGGTGCAGTCGGGAGATTGGGTGGAGGTGCGATCGCGCCGAGGCTTTGCCCAACTCCCTATCCTGGTCACTCAAAACATCCGTAAAGGCACCGTATTCATGCCTATGCACTGGGGCTTCCTCTGGGCCGACAACGCCGAGGTAAATGCGCTCACCCATCCTGAAGTCTGCCCAATCTCGCTAGAGCCTGAGCTAAAAGCTTGCGCCGTACAGCTGGTGCCCATTGCCACACCAGCGCCAGCCGCTGCGGTTACTACCGCAAAGCAAGTGTTAGCTATGGTTCAGCCCGCCCAGAAGCAAACGAAGCAAACTGTCAGCGTTTAAGCAAACGGCATGAACCAACGCCTGCTTTAAATATGGTTGGGGTCAACCCCCGTCTCTCTAAGCTTCTCAGCCAATCGAGCCAATTTTGTCTCAGCGGACTCGGCGCGCTGCCTGACGTTAGCCCTGCGACACATGTTCAATCGGAGCTAAGTCATGAGGCTTTAGCCAGTAGCATTCGTGCGATCACAGAAGATGCTCGCTACCGAATGCAGGCGCAAACGCTACAGGCAGAGATACAGGCTGAGGATGGTGTGGCGAAAGTCGTTGTGATCGCTGAATCTTATCTTCGTGAAGCGGTTGAGCTGTGAGGCAACGTGATCGTAATCCGGAGCTAGCCTAGTAATATAGCCAAGTACACTTTAGCGGTGGCATCGGTTTTAGGTGTGAAAAAGTTTATTCGCAATCATCTCAGCGACGAAGGCTTCCTACGCAACTTAAGTCAGTTTGAAGGACTCGTTTCCAAACTACTCTCAATCGCGATGGTGCTGGTCATTATTGTCGTTGTGGTTGACTTAGGCTTTTATCTCACCAAAGTCCTGTTTGAACCTAAGCTTGATATTTTTTTTGGCAAGACGCTATTAGATATTTTTGGCCTATTTCTCAGCGTGCTAATTGCGCTGGAGATTTTAGAAAACATCACTGCCTACCTAAAAAAACATGTGGTGCAAGTTGAGCTAGTGATTGTAACTTCGCTGACGGCAGTGGCCAGAAAGATTATTATTTTGGATCTGTCGAAGGTGTCGGGTGTGAGCTTGATTGGGCTTGCGATCGCAATTCTCTCCCTTTCTATTAGCTATCTCATCGTCAAGAAAGTCCGTTCGTAGATTTTGTTTAGGTCCAAATGGACGATGCTAGTTTGCGTTCGCTCCAAAGTCTTGAGTACGCTGCAATATTCGCCATACAAACCTTTGATACAGGCCTTCTCATTTGTAGGTTATTAGATAAATTTGTGGTTCAAATCGGCTGAATAGTCAAAGGCAAAAGAATCAATGTCTACTCCTATAGAACTAATACTGTATGGCTTTAGAGCGAATTTTCTCCTCCATAGTTAAGCGCAAAGTGAGAGAGCTGTTCTTTCTTTTGAAGGGCGCAATCACTGATTAATCTTTGTACGGTAAAAGCAGTTGATATCTACCTTTTAGCAACAGCCTCAGCAAAACGTATTCTGTTGAAAAGACTCGGTTGAAAGATAGAGATTGACTGTAAACGCATAGATAAGGACCGTTTTTTTATTATGGCTACAGCAACAACCCCTCGGCATGGGCTTTCTGATTACGTATCAAGATTTGGAGAGTGCACCGCCGACGATAAGCTTGCCATCCTGGCACGAATCTACGACCACATTGGCGGCGAAAGAATTGAAAATCCAGATGACAACAAAGAGTCTGATAGCTCTTTGGATCTTTATAACAAGCTGAAAGAGAAGTCGAACGATGAACAGCTACAGTTCATGAAAGATGTTGTTTCTAACGAGAGCAACGATCTTACCAGTGAGTATAGTCAGCTTAGCGACACCACCAAAATCGCAGTCTGGTACCGATTGGGTAAAGGCATGTCGGAAGATTCTGTTGTTGGTATGCCCAGCGACTACTCACTATCTGGCGATGCAGAAGAGATTGCTAACAATATTGGAGCTATCAGCTTCGAGCAGTGCTACATCTTTATGCGCGATGTTCTGCTAAGCAACTGATCCAAACTATTAAGCAAGTTCGTGCTAAAGTGTAAGCTGGCTTTTGTCGACAAGGCTAGCTACAGAAATTAACAACAGAAAAACAGGTCCAGGATATCTCAAGCTATCCTGGACCTGTTTTTTTGCTTCACGCTTTAAAGCAGGACTACAGCCTAGAGAGCTGCGTAATTCCAGGTATTTATTTCACCGAGATGTGAGTTTCACCACACATCAACCAATACTAATCTCGGTCATCTGAAAACCCTTTGAAACTATGCCGAGAACTCCCAGCGAATACATAGTCCACATGACCTTCGATGGTGGGCACACCGAGCAGGTCCGTTTCACCACCATTCAAGACTTCCAGAAGTGGTACAGCGCCGAACTTATGCCCAAAGCCACTGCCGAAGAATTTATCAACGTCCCTATTCCTAAAATTAATCCTGGCGAATACATGGTCATTCGCCCTTCCCGCGTTGCCGCTATTCGCGTAGAGCCTATTTTCAGCTCTAGTGTAGAAAGGTATTAGCGCAACTGATAATTCAATAGCGTAGTAAGCCCTAAGCGTTGTGTATCCTTGCTTAGGGCTTACTACGTCTACAAACGAAGTGATGCATAGGTGCTTGGTAGCATTCAACTCGTTTCATGACACCGTGCGAAGGCCAAAGGTATCCCGACCGTATAAAATTTCTAGGGTAAGTTCTGGATAATTACCTTGCGACTCTCTCTAAAAGTTTTTGGCCAAGCGACTACCATTGCATTCGCGCTCACCTTCACCAGCGCCCTCAGCTACGCAGATGATATCCTGCTTCCACTTACCCAACTCCGCTGCCGAGATAGTAGACGGGCCGCAAACCTAATCAGCCAGGATACAAGGCTCTTTGACTCGGCGCTTACCCCTGGAGATCGTCAGTCTCTGCTAACGGCTATTGACCACAGCCTCAACTACATGAGTACGCCTAGTTCAGTTGAAGCGTATAGTGCCTATCCTGTAGAGGGTGTCACCCACGAGCGCGTTCGCCAGAGCCTTCAACGCTTTCGCACTCTCGTCATTGAAGCGAACTCCGCCGAAGCCTTGCAACAAGCGATCGCCGCCGAATTTGACTTTTATCAAGCTATCGGTCAGGACGAAGAAGGAACGGTTGCGTTTACCGGCTACTTTGAACCTACCTACACCGCTAGCCTTACGCCCACCGCGCAGTACCGCTATCCAATTTATCGCGCACCGGCCAACCTAGATCAATGGGCAGAGCCGCATCCTACTCGCGCTGCGCTAGAAGGCGTAGACGGACTCCAGTCCGATCAAGGCCCGCTCAAGGGGTTAGAAATTGCCTGGCTACCCACTCGGCTAGAGGCCTTCCTAATTCAAGTCCAAGGCTCCGCTAGGCTTGAGCTTGGCGACAGTAGCACGCTTTCTGTCGGCTACGATGGCCGCACGAACTATCCCTACGTCAGCATGGGCCGCGCGCTAATTGACGACGGGATTATTCCTGAAGATGAGCTGACGCTACCTGTCTTAGTTGAGTACTTTGATCAAAATCCGGAGGCGCTTGACGAGTACCTTCCACGTAACAATCGATTTGTTTTCTTCAGAGAGACGAATGGCGCGCCTGCTACTGGCAGCTTGGGTTATCCGGTTACTGCCGGACGGTCTATTGCGACGGATAAATCTGTGATGCCGCCAGGTGCGATCGCCCTCATCAACCTTCCCTTACCTCAGCGCAATACCAACAACGAAATAGAGAGCATCTCTACCAGTCGCCTGGTTTTAGATCAAGACACTGGTGGCGCGATCAAAGGTACGGGACGAGTGGATTTGTTCGTAGGTACGGGCGTAGAAGCGGGCGAAGTTGCAGGGTTAATCAACGATACTGGCACGCTGTACTACCTATTACTCAAGCAGTAGGTAGATAAAGGAATGATGTAGAGCGGTAGCAGCGAGTGTGCTGAAACGACCTAAGAAGACGGGTCGCTTAGGAATAGAAGGACATCGGGCCGAGCATACGAGGAAATACGGGACTAAAATTGCTATCGCACTTAGCTTATCCGTATCCTTACTTACGAATATTTGTGAGATAAATATAATTAGTACAGAACTTTATTCAGTCATTACCTAAGTTCATGTAATATTTATATCAATTCGGACGTAAGGCCTTGTTCGTGTTCCTTATTATTCCTTAGAGGAAAAACCAGTCGTGCCACAGCCTTGTAGCCAGCCGCTTAGCGCTAACCCTTTTGAGTCTTACAGAGACCCTGAAACCGGTCAGTGGAAAGTAAGGTATCCAACCGGCCAGCTGCCTGAGATGACACAGCCGTTGTCTCAGCCAAAGCCACTGCCCCAGTCTGTTTTAGTAGAGAAAATTAAGCGTACGCCCAAACTACGTCAGTGGAAAGAATCATCGCAGACAAGAGTGGCCTAGCTAGCTGATAGCAGTAGCCGTACGCCGCCAAGCGCTACGGCAACGCCCAGAACAGCTCGCCAGCTAAGCTTTTCTCCTAGCAGTGCTGACATTGGGATAACGAACAGCGGACTGGTTGCCAGCAGTGCCTGAGCGATGCCTGCCGCTGTGTATTTCAAAGATATTTGCTGTAGCCAAATTCCTAAATACGTTGCAAAGAACGAAGCCGCTGCTATCGAAATGACCAGCCGAGGCGACTGTAGCGTTATCAGTACGCGATGCAATCTTGCTTTTGTGTCTGTCTTTTGCGCCTTACTTACAACGGCTGTTTCTAAATATTTAGGTCTCAGCAGCGCTAGCACGCCCATAAAAGCTAGCCCTGCCAACAGGCGAATAAAGCTGCTCCAGAGTGGAGAAACTTCTGTATCCGCCAGGGCCGCTCTAGAGAGCACTGCGCCTGCTGCCTGGCAAAAAGTAGCGAGTAAGGCAACCTGGATGCCAGCTTGCATGTCGTGTCCAGTGGTCCCAGGGGTGCGCTCACTAATGACCCAGGCTACGCCCATCAGCGTAATTACGATGCCACATACAGCGCTTAGCGGTAGCGTTTCTGCTAAAAACAACCAGGCCAGCACAGCTGCTGTTGGCGGTGCCAAGGTCTCTAACAGTAGGGCTCTACGTGCGCCCAGTGCATTGATCGCTGCGAAGTAAGCGGTGTCGCCTAGCCCAATTCCTAAGGCGCCGCTTAGTGCCAGCATTGCTACTGGACGTACAGACAAAGCGGGGATGCCTACTGAACTGAACTGGATGCCTAGGGTGAGAAGCATCATTGCGATCGCACATACCCCTTTCACAATATTTAGCACCAGCGGCGAAAGCTGTCGGCCTAGCCGCCCAAACATCAGCGTCGCTGCCGCCCACAGAAAAGCCGCTAGCAGCGCTGCTCCTTCACCTACATACGAGCCGCCGACTGCTGCTATCTCACTCATACCCACACCGCATCCTTTAGAATAAGCCTTTAGAATAAGTCCGCTACGTGAATACTCACGAGATGAACACTCCTTTTGCTCGCTCACCTGCCCAAACAACAGCGCGGCCAACAGCTAATAGCAACAGTGCTCGCGCTGAGGATGGTTGCAGATTGGGCCCACCTGAGGAGCTGCAAAGCCAGCGCGCCGCACTATCGCATTTAGATGCTCCGCTCCAAATCGGCAGCGTTGTCGTTAATAGCCGCGTCCTTCAGTCTCCCCTTTCTGGGGTCACCGACAAGGTCTTCCGCCGTCTGGTGCGTCGGCACGCACCAGACTCGATGATGTACACCGAAATGGTAAGCGCGGCTGAGCTGCATCATTTAAGGTCCCTTCCTCAGCTTATGGATATTGATCTAGACGAGCGCCCTATCAGCATTCAGCTGTTTGACCGTCGTCCAGATTTTTTAGCAGAAGCGGCCAAAAAAGCGGTAGCTCAAGGTGCCGACACGATAGATATCAACATGGGTTGCCCCGTTAATAAAATCACTAAAAACGGCGGTGGATCTTCTTTACTCCGCGATCCAGACCTCGCTGCGAAAATTGTCGAAGCCGTTTGCGCGGCGGTAGACGTTCCGGTTACTGTCAAAACCCGTATCGGCTGGTCGGATGAAGATATCAACGCGGTGGACTTTGCCCGGCAAATGGAAGCAGCCGGTGCGCGAATGCTCACCCTGCATGGCCGGACGCGCGCACAGGGCTACAACGGAACTGCTCGCTGGGAATGGATCGCTAGCGTTAAAGCTGCTCTGACTATTCCAGTGATTGCTAACGGTGACATCTTCTCGGTTGAATCAGCGCTGCGGTGTTTATTGCAAACGCAGGCGGATGGCATTATGTGCTCTAGAGGAACGCTAGGCTATCCGTATCTAGTTGGCGAGATCGATCATTTTCTAAAAACAGGAGAACTCAAGCCGCCGCCGAGTGCTGCGGAGCGTTTACGATGTGCCAAAGAACATCTCACCATGCTGTGGGACTACAAAGGGCTGCGTGGCATTCGTCAGGCGCGTAAGCATATGGCCTGGTATGCCAAAGACTTCCCAGGAGCCGCTGAGCTGCGCGATCAGCTCTACCAGGTTGAGTCTGTAGAGGCCGGTACCCAGCTATTAGATAGTGCGATCGCCCAGCTTCAACATACACTCACCTAACCTTTGCCAATTAGGTTCGTCATTTGAGTAGAATGTAGGGGACGGTTTTACACCAAGGTTGCGCGTTCCACAAGCGTGCTATAACCATTACACGATATTTTTTGAGACTTATGACCTCCTACACCAGCTATAGTTCGCCCCGAGCAGATATTGGTGAGTTGCGCCGTTTGAGGAGCCTTTTGCCTCCCGAACTACAAAGCTGGGTCACTGTGGAGCCAGCCACTGATGTTGCGCCACCGCTTATTACCTGTGAGGAGCTTGGCCGCGACCAGGTAGAAGTGCAAATTGATTTGACTAAGTGGGAGCAGCTGGCTATCGACCAGCGAAATTTGCTGTTCTGGCACGAGGTGGCTAGGGTACAAAGCGACACCATTCCTCGCGACGGCTGGGAAATGGCTGCGCTCGCTATTGGCTTAGGCGGCGCTGTCGGTGAGCTGTGGGTTCAAGATGGCCTGCTGCTGCTGCTGGCGCTAGGACTCTGTAGTGTATCTGGCTGGCGACTGTACAAGCGCAACAACGGTCAGAAGACTTTGCAAGAGTCGATTAGCGCGGACGAGAAGGCGATCTCTATTGCTACTCGGTTTGGCTACACATTGCCCAACGCTTACAAAAGCCTGGGTAGTGCGCTGAAGACTCTGATTGAGCAGACGCCTAAGAAAAAGCAGCGTGATCGCTACATTCGTCGGCTAGAAGCGCTGAAGAAGAGTGCAAATCGTGCTAAACAACAGGTTGCAGGGAGTCGTACGCCGCGTCCTTCCTACTAAAAGCAAAAACTAAGAGGAAAAAGCTCGCAATTGATTCCCCCGTTGAGAAAGCTCTGGTCGAAAAGACCAGGGCTTTTTTGTGCTTTCGGTAGGTGTCCTAGAATTTGCGGCGCTGTAGTTTCTCTTTACATACGCTCAGAGTTCTGTCCATCTAGCAAAATCGAAAGGCGACTCAAAGTTTCAAGTTCGTACAGAAGAGAAACTATCTGAGCCTTCGGTGAAGCAGGTGCGTGATCTTACAGATGCTTTCACCACTATGAGTATTTTTTACATGTTCTATCAAAAGAACATGTTGTAATCACTTATTTAAAAAGTGTCACTACTGAGGTTTTTCCTGATGTCATGGGGAATATGTAAATAGGATATTGAGGTAGTAACCACTGCCTGAAGATAAAGCCTAGATGAAACAGAAAGAAGTATCCAGCAGGATACTTAAAGCGTTTGTACGATAAGGGAATTTTGTTTACCCTGACTGCTAAACATGTCTGAAAAGCTGGTAAATCAAGGTATAACAGCTACCCTAATTGATGCTTTGGCAACAGTACGCAAGCTTACCGTCAGGACATTCTTAAATACTTTGCGGCTAACTTCACACAATCCTAATTGAATCTCTAAAGATTCGCTGAAGCCATAGTGATATTCCTCACTCATTCTAGACTTGACCGCTACCCTTGGTGTAACAGGAATATCTACATAACTTCCGTAATGCAAAGAAAGTAACCCGTAGTATTACGTATACTCGTACGCTACGAACTGCAACATCAATGTGCTGCTGCTAAAAGTAGCACCTATCCCCCTGAGATACTCATATGCGTGTCCTGCTCTATTCCTACAACTACTACCCTGAGCCAATTGGTATAGCCCCCCTCATGACGGAGCTAGCAGAAGGCCTAGTTGAGCGAGGCCATCAGGTTCGGGTCGTAACTGCTATGCCCAACTACCCCGAGCGAAGAATATATCCAGGCTACAGAGGAAAGCTATACAAGAGTGAAGTGCGCAACGGGGTGGAGATTGAGCGCTGCTTTGTCGCTATCCGTCCCAATCCTGGTCTGGTTACTCGCGTGCTGCTAGACGGTAGCTTCGCAGCGCTGAGCTTCTTCAAAGCGATTGGCGGCTGGTGTCCAGATGTCATTCTCTCGACGAGTCCCTCGCTGCCTGCCTGCTTACCGGTCGCACTTACAAAGCTGTTTTACCGCTGTCCTACTGTTTTGAGTCTGCAAGATATTCTGCCAGAAGCCGCCGTATGTACAGGGCTGATCAGCAATAAGCTCGCCATAAGGGTGTTTGAGCAGCTCGAAAAGTTTGCCTACGCCAGCGCGACCAGAATCAGCGTCATTACGCCTTCTTTTGCCAAAAATCTGATGGACAAAGGCGTTGCTAAAACTAAGCTGGAATGTATTGCCAACTGGGTAGACGTTGGCTTCGTCAAGCCTCTGCCAAAAGAAAATAATGCCTTCCGCCGAGTCTACGGCTTAGAAGGCAAGTTTGTCGTCCTTTACTCTGGTAACATTGCCCGTACTCAGGGCGTTCGTACTATCATACGCACCGCTGCCCAGATGCAAGACCAGCCTGATATTCAGTTTGTTATTGTAGGCGAAAAGCAACAGCTGGCAGAACTCGAATCGCTAAGAGTAGAGTTGGACGTGCACAATGTTCATCTGCTGCCTTTTGTTTCTAGAGAAGAACTGCCCGATATGCTGGCTGCCGCCGATGTATCGCTCATTATGCAAAAGAGTAATGTTGTTGGTTTTAACATGCCTTCAAAGACGCAGGTGATTATGGCCAGTGGGCGACCTATTGTCGCTTCTGTTCCAGTTCACGGTGCAGCGGCAGAAGCCGTACGGCAAAGTGAAAGTGGATATGTTGTTGAACCCGAGAGCCCAACTCACCTCGCCAACGCAATTCAAACGCTGTATGAGAACCCTGCTGAGTGCAAGCTGCTTGGTCAAAAGGGCAGACAGTTTGCCATTGAGAACTACTCGTTTGACCAAGCACTCAATGCCTATGAGTCGCTGCTGAAGAGCTTGGTCAAAGAGAAGAGCAGATTTGGACGAATGTCGCAGGCTAACGTTGTTGCCCTAGCTCAAGAGCACCTTGCCGAGCCGGATATGGGGAATATTGGCTAACGTAATCGACTTGCTATCAGTTTTAAAGCCTTAGTTTAGACAGCTGTCTAACTAAGGCTTTTTGCTGTGTTGTTGGATGTTATGGAGTCGTAGCGTTCAGCTGTTGTAGCAACGTACCCAACCGCTGCTGCGCCTGGCCATAGGCTGCCCAGTCTCCGTTTTGCAGTGCTTTCTCTCCTTCTTCGTAGGCCTCGATAGCGGCTTGCACAAGATTACTATTGCCTACAACTGGAGCGGCTTGTGTTGGCGAAGTTGTTGTGCCAGTAGGGGGCGTAGATGCGGGTGTAGACGCTCCAAAGATTTCTTCTAGTGCTTCGGATAGCGTGTTGCGCATGATTACATTGTCTTTAAAAGCCACGATGACTCGTTTTAGTTCTGGAAAGGCTCCTTTATCGGCTCTTAAATACACCGACTCGAAATAGAGCAGCGACTGGTCGACAGGAATGACGAGCAGATTGCCGCGAATAACGCTAGAACCCTGTTGATTCCAAAGCGTAAGCTGTCCAGAGATGTCGGTGTTTTGATCGATGCGGGCTTCTATCTGCTGTGGCCCGTAAACCAACACCTGTTTCGGAAATTCGTACAGTACCAGCTGGCCGTACTGGTCCCCATCGCAGCGGGCGGCCATCCAAGCCACCATGTTGTCCTTGCGCGCAGGTGTGAAGGGCAAAATCTGCAAGAACTCTTCGCCTGCCGCGTTGGGTAAGCGCATGATGACGTAGTAGGGCTGCATTTGCTCTGAGCGATCGCCTTTACCGATTTGTTGTGGGAGCTGCCAAAGGTCTTCCTGGTTGTAGAAAACGTCGATATCTTCCATGTGATAAGCGCGATACATTTGGGCCTGAAGCTGGAAGAGGTTGAGCGGGTAGCGGAAATGATCTCTTAGTTCGCTAGAGGCTTCACTGATAGGTGTGAATAAGTCGGGAAATATTTTTTGATAGGTACTTAGCACAGGATCGTTTTGCTCGAGTGCGTATACGGTAAGTGTGCCGTCGTAGGCATCAATGACAACTTTAGCAGCGTCGCGAATGTAGTTGGTTCCAGATTCTACGATGTCGGTGAGCTGAGGTTGATTTTCTAGCAGCGCGTCGGTATTGCGTGAGCTAGCCAACGGCTCGGCGTAGGGGTAGCGATCGCTCGTCGTATAGCCATCCAAAATCCACTTAAACCGCCCTTCAATAATCGCTAGGTAGGGATCGCTATCTAGCTGTAAAAAGGGGACGATTTGCTGTGCGCGCTCTATAATGTTTCGGTGGTAGTGCACCTTTGAAGCATCGGTGAAGTAATTTGAGATCATCGGCTTGAGTGTGCCGAACTCAAAGGAGTACGCAGAGCGACGTAAAAAAGAGCCTATCGCCACCCCGCCCGTTCCGTCATAGCGGTTGTTCGCGTTGCCGTCGTTTGAAGGATAGTCAAACTCATCGGTGTTCATGCCGGTGTAGACATGATAGTTGGTCTCTTCGCCGTAGTAGAGCCTAGCCTGGTCAATGTCGATATCGACAGAAGATTCAGGTGGGATGTTTTCGATGAAGAAGTCAGGGAGACCCTCGGGCGTGACCTGGTTTACAGGGCTAAGCGCAACGCCGAAGCCGTGCGTATATTTGAGCCGCTGGTTTACCCAGTTTTTGGCCTGAGCATCGACTTCGCTGTAGTTGAACTCGCGCGCAGCCAGCATTACCTGTCGATAGTCGTCTGCGAGAGTATAGCGATCAATGTCTACGTCGTGAAACTTATAGTAGGTCCGCAGACTTTGAAGCGCCTGATAGGTTTCAAGCAGGGTTTGGTAGTCCCAGAGCCGAATGTTATCAAGCGTACTGCTGTTTTCTTGTAGCGCGGCAGTTTTTAGCGTATCTTCAACGGTAAATTCTTCTCTTTGCACTGTATCGAGCCCGTACGCCTGTCGGGTAAAGCTTAAATTGTTGGCGATGAAGGGCGTTTCTTTTTGCAGCTCGTTAGGTTCGACAACGATGGTTTGCTGTAGCCAGGGATAGAGTCCGCCAACAAGAACAAGAACCGCTACGTATAGACCAAGGCTAGCAAGCGGCAGTGAAAAGCCCGGTCGCCAAAGTGAAGCGATAAAGAGTATAGCTACGACCAAAGTCACGATGCCCATAAGGTTGTAGGCTGCTAGCCGAGCGTTGACATCGGTATAGCCTGCGCCAAAGACTGAGCCACTATCGGAATACAGGAGGTCGTAGCGGGCGAGCCAGTAGCCAAAGGTAGAGACGAGTGCGATCGCACTTAGCAACACACAAAGATGCGCCTTTACCGGCCCTGTTAGTAAATACTTCCAGCCTCGCTCTAAGCGAATTTCACCTCGCAGCGCGTACACCGCGAGCACAAACAGCAGCGCCCAGATAGATAGCTCTAACGCCTGCTGTTGCAGCCCCTGATATACAGGCATGTGAAATACATAAAAGCTCACATCCCGCTGATAGATAGGATCTGCAATGCCGAAGCTAGTAGGATGCAAGAATTTCAGCAGCGTTTCCCAGGCCCGTGCGCCGCGCTGTGCCGCGCCCACGGCAAGCAGCACAATTAGCGTAATGCCGCCGTACACCGTAATCCCGGGGACCAGCGGTGCCCAGTCGCTGTCTTTCGGCGCGTAGAAAGGGCGATCGCGCGTTAGCCACAGCGCTAGCCAATAGTTGCTCCACAGCACAACGACATAGGTGCCAAATGCTAGCACCGCGCAAAGTATGCTCCAGCCTAGCTGAACTTTAAAGACTGACGGAAACCCTACCGCGCTAAACCACCAATATTCTGTGAGCCAATGTATTAGCGTGCTCGTGCAGGCGATTATCAACAGTGCGATGCCGACTAGCCACCATATCCACTGACGAGCAGGACGCGGTGACGGGTCGGAGGCAGGGCGATCGGGTCGGTAGGAAATCACAGGGGCTCAGATAGTTGGAAAGGTCAAAACAAGAGACAGCCGATAGGGCATGATAGCGACGTGCCACCTCTGTGATCATGAAGCGTGACACCGTAGAAAGGCTAAAATTGCCCCAAATATTAACCAAATTTCTTGCGACGTTTTGACTTCTCTTTATCCTGCGCCTGTTCGCTCGTTCACTGTAGATAGTTTGACGGTGCGCGTTTACGACTCTGCTGACGGCGTGGCGTTAGCGGCTAGCCACCAGGCTGCCAATATTTTGAATCAGGCGATCGCTACGCAAGGTGAGGCGAGTGCTGTTTTTGCGACCGGGCGATCGCAAAAACAATGCCTTCAATACCTCACAGATCCCGATAAAACGAACCTAGACTGGCAGAGAATCACCGGCTTTCACCTGGATGAATACCTGGGGATCGCTGCCGATCACCCAGCTAGCTTTCGGCAATACCTCAGCGCTCATTTGACCAGCAAGGTTACGCTCAAGGCATTTCATGAGATTTGTGGGGACGGACTATTGCCTGTAGAGGTGTGTGATGCGTATGGGAAGCGGCTGAGAGCGCAACCGCTAAACCTCTGCTTTCTCGGCGTCGGCAACAATGGTCACCTCGCTTTCAACGATCCTGCCGTTGCCAACTTCACAGACCCATATTGGGTAAAGCTCGTTCGCCTTGATGAAACCAACCGTCAGCAGCAGCTCAGCACCACCTCGTTTGATAAGATTGACGCTGTTCCTCAGTATGCTTTTACGCTCACACTAAGCGTCCTGCGAAATGTTGAACGTAATCTTTGTTTGGCTTTTGGTGATGAGAAGGCAGAGATTGTGCGGACCTTGCTAACAGGTCCGATTGGAAAGAGCTGTCCGGCCTCTATTCTGCGACAGATTCCTAAATCTGTTCTTGCACTGGATTTTGCTGCTGCAAGCTTGCTTTGAAGCTCTCTTCTAGCAGGTAATTTTCAAAATTGAAAGACGCAGCAGCGCTATGGCTTCTACAGTTCGCTGACGCTTTAGCTTTCTTCAGACCGAATAATTTTCCACTGTGGATGAGAAGGTCCCTGAGCGTGAATTTTCTCCAGATTGCTCAGCAGCCGGGCGTACTCCCCCTCGGATATACCCCACAAAATCTGACGACTCTCGCTTAGCAACAGCGCCAGCGTCAGCCCGAAACATAGACCTAATCCCATCGCAGCGAGCCGATTGTAAATCAGCATAAAGCGCACGGCTGTCCAGGTAAAATACTGCCGTAGCTCCTGCAAGTCGGAACGGACCCACCAAAGGCTTAGCAGTCCCACGCTCAGCCATAGTCCGAAACATACCCACCACCAGGTGCGCATCATGGCCTGACGTAGCGCTTCAATCTCTTGGGCTTCTTCAGCCGTCGCGTGTCTTTTGGTCAAAGAATATAGTGTCCTTTCAAGCAGCTAGATTCAATAGGAAGCTACGGCGTACTCGGCACAGAATCTATAGGGTCTCCTAACTCCTCACCGTTATCGAAGTCATTATCAAAGTCATTGCCAGATCCATTGCCTTCAGAGCGACTGCGCCACCAGGCCAACAGCGTACTGGCAATAAAAATACTAGAGTAAGCGCCCGCTAAAAATCCGGTGATCAAAGCCAGCGCAAAATACTTGAGGCTGCCCCCACCAAAGAGCACAATGCTCAGCAGTGTGAGTACAGTTGTTAGCGTCGTATTAATTGAACGGCCTAGCGTATCATTTACCGACTCGTCGACAACATCGTTGATCGACCGATTAGGTGAAAGCTTAAGCGTCTCACGAATACGATCGTAGATAACCACTGTGTCGTTGACCGAGAAGCCCACAATCGTCAGCAGTGCCACAATAAATAAGCTGTCGGCTTCGTATCCAGTCACTAGGCTCAAAATAGAGAATAGACCAAGTGTTACCAGCAAGTCGTGCAGCAGTGCCACAATCGCTAAAATGGCATAGTCGAACTTGAATCGTAGGCTGAGGTAAGCCGCAATCAGCGCGAAAGAAACCAGCAAAGACAGCAGTCCGGAGGTAAGCAGCTGCCTACCTAGCACTGGACCTACCGTGTCATTTTTCGTCGCATTTGGATCAATCGTTCCAATGGTTTCACCTAGCGCTGACTGCAAGCTGTCGCGCTGGTCTACGTCTAGGTTGCGCGTACGTACGACTACTGTTTGCTTGTCTTCTCCAAGTAGTTGAATGCTGCTTCCTGTGAGGTCTTGAGCATCGAGCACTTGGCGAACATCGCTGATATCTATGGGAGCCTCGCAGTTTGAAGGCTCGCTACAGTCGCGGGCGAGCTGTAGGCGAGTGCCTCCTACAAAGTCCAGACTAGGCTTGAGTGGCGCACCGTACTGCGTCCACGAAAAGGCCATAGACCCAATGCCCACCAAAATGATGATTCCAGAGATGCTCCACCAGAGAGCTCTCTGCTTAATGACGTTGAGTTTCATAGGTTATAAAAGCGGAGATGTATACGCTCAAAAGAATCAGCAAAAAGAAAGTTAGCGAAAGGGCTTGTGCAAAAGAACTGAGAGAAGAGCCTACTGGCCTGGCTGAGGCGTTGAGGTCGCGCTTCTAGCGGGTATAGATTCGACCCCAGGGCAAAACAAGTTGGGCTTGCGGAACTGCGGAAAACCAATTGTAAAAAATAAGAGCGTACGGGTACAGCTCACTGCGGTAAACATACTGATAACAACCCCAATCGCCAGCGTCAGCGCAAAGCCGCGAACGAGCCCTGTGCCTAAGAAAAACAGCGCACCGCAGGCGATGAGCGTAGTGACGTTGCTATCTAAAATGCTGGAGAAGGCCCGATAAAAGCCGGATTCTACTGAGCGGTAGAGCGTCTTACCCGAGCGCAGTTCCTCTCTTGTCCGCTCAAAGATCAGGACGTTGGCATCTACAGCCATGCCAATACTCAAGATGAATCCAGCGATTCCAGGCAGTGTTAATGTCACACCCAGTAGGTTGTACGCGGCCCAGGTGAGGATGGCGTATACCACCAGTGCGATATCGGCGAGAACGCCGGGCAGTCGGTAATATACCGCCATAAATACCAGGACTAACGACAGACCAAAGAGGGCAGCGTATAGGCTTCGCTGTACGCTGTCTCGTCCGAGGGTAGCTCCTACCGTTCGGTTCTCTACAATTTCAACGGGTAGAGGCAACGAACCTCCTCGCAGCTGAATTTCTAGATCGCGAGCGGTTTCTACGTCAAAGCTAGAGATGCTAGCTTGGCCGCCTTCAATGCCGTTTTCTGCGTACTCGATGCCTACGCCAGGTGCGCTGATTAGCTGGTTATCTAAGAAGATGCCAATTGCTCGGCCGGTTCCAGCAATGTTGCGCGTGAGATCGGCAAATAGCTTTGAGCCTTCTGCATCGAAAACAATGCCGACCTGCCAGGCGCTAGAGCCAGCGTTGGAAAGGGGAGATGCGATCGCATCTCTCAACTTATCGCCAGTCAAATCAGAATCAATAAACAGAGCCAGAATATCTTCTTGGGTCGTTTCGAGCGCTTTTTGATTGGCTTCTATAGCTTCTGTATTGCCCGACTCTGCTAGCGCTAGCTGTTCAATAAGCTGCTCCTGTTGAATCTGGGTAAGGACAGTTAGCTCGTTTTCAGTATCCTGCTTTTGCCCACGAAACTCTAGCTGCGCGGTTCCTCCTAGCACTCGCTCCGCCTTTTCAGGATCGCTGATGCCCGGCAGCTGAATCGACAGCTGATCTTGCCCTACGCTCTGAACGACGGCTTCTGAAACGCCCAAACCATTTACTCGGTTTTCAATAACCCGCTGCACCGCAGAAAGCTCTCTTTCACCGACATTGGGAATTGCTTCGGTCGGGCTTACCTGCATCGTAAGCTGCGTGCCCCCGCGCAAATCTAATCCTAGCTGTGTAGGCACCTGCACAATTAGCACGATGGCGGCAATGACCAGGGCCAGCAGAGAGGCCAGTATTAAGCGTTGCTTACCCATAGAATCCATTAATCAAAACGTCGGTAGGTTGGGTAGAATTTCGCCGCTCTTAGAGCGCTTCCGAAGGAAATAAACCCAATATTCTAATAATATTGGAGATCGCAAATCTACAGTCCGGTGCAGGTATGTATCCTAATACCAAACCGCCTCAATCGAAACGATCGAGGCAGAAAGGTTGAAAAATTTGACGAGAGCAAGGGAACAGGAACAGCCAAAGGCAGCTGTCCTACAGGCAACCTTCCATAATTTTTTCAACGGCTTCTACGATTTGCGCAGGCTGCACAATAGTTAGATCTTCCAATCCTTTATTGTAGGGCGTAGGAATATCTTGAGAAGACAGGCGAATTACAGGGCCATCGAGTTCGTCGAAGAAGCGGTCATTGATAGACGCAATAATCTCAGCGCCAATGCCACCGGTCCTCATGCACTCTTCTACAATGACGACCCTGTGCGTCTTACGAATTGATGCGCCAATAGTTTCATAGTCTATAGGCTTAAGTGAAATTAGGTCGATAACTTCAGGGTCGTAGCCTTTTTGTACCAGAGGCTCTACTGCCTGCATGACGTGGTAGCGCATTCTGGAGTAGGTCAAGATGGTGACGTCTTTGCCGGTGCGTACGGTCTCTGCTTTGTCTAGGGGCAAAACGTACTCGTCGTCTGGCAAATCTTCTTTGTTGAAGTACAGCAGCACATGCTCGAAAAACAGGACCGGATTGTCGTCACGAATGGCTGCTTTTAGCAATCCCTTGGCGTTGCGAGGCGTAGAGCAAGCCACAATCTTGAGTCCGGGAACGGCCTGGAAGTAAGCTTCTAGCCTTTGAGAGTGCTCGGCGCCTAGCTGAGAGCCGACGCCACCAGGACCGCGAATCACCACCGGAATTTTGAAGCTGCCGCCGGAGGTATAGCGCAGCATCCCGGCGTTGTTTGAGATTTGGTTGAAGGCCAGGAGCAAAAAGCCCATGTTCATGCCTTCAATGATGGGTCGCAGACCGGTCATGGCTGCGCCGATACCCATACCGGTAAAGCTATTTTCTGCGATAGGCGTATCAAGTACGCGCAGCTCGCCGTATTTCTCGTAGAGATCTTTCGTGACTTTGTAAGATCCGCCGTACTGACCGACATCTTCGCCCATGACCATAACGGTTTGGTCGTGGGACATTTCTTCGTCGATAGCTTCACGAAGTGCGTCGAATAGGAAGGTTTCTGCCATTTTGTAAGAAGAATAGGGGAGTGGGGATGGGGGTGTAGGGAATAGGGGATGGGGGATGGGGGATGGCTCTTCTAGTCTTCGGCGAAGATGTATTTGTATAGGTCGGCTGGATTTGGCTCTGGACTTTCTTCGGCAAAGGTCAAAGCGTCTTCGACAACGTCGGTAATTTTGTCGCGGACGGCTTTAAGCTCAGCTTCACTAGCAAGGTTTTGCTCTAGGAGGTACGCTTCGAAGCGTTTGATAGGATCGCGATCGCGCCAAACCTTTTTCTCTATGGGGTCTCGCAGCTCGTCAGGATCGGCAACCGAATGGCCACGATAGCGATAGGTAAGGCACTCTAGCAGCGTCGGCCCTTCGCCTGCTCTAGCTCTCTCTATCGCTTTTTTTGCCGCTGCTCGAACGGCTAGCACATCCATGCCGTCGACCTCGTAGCCAGGCATACCAAAGACGCTAGCTTTCTTGTAAATCTCGGTTTGGGACGAGGCGCGTTCGTGGGCCATCCCGATTGCCCACAGGTTGTTTTCCACCACAAAGATGATGGGGAGCTTCCACAGCGCGGCCATGTTCAAGCATTCAAAGAACTGACCGTTGTTGGTCGTGCCATCGCCAAAGAACGCGGCGGTTACCTGATCTGCGCTAGCATCATTCATTGCTTCTTTGCGATAGCGCGTTTGAAACGCCGCGCCTAGGGCAACGGGAATGCCTTCGCCGATGAAGGCAAAGCCGCCTAGCATGTTGTGTTCTTTTGAGAACATATGCATAGAGCCGCCTCTGCCTTTGCTACAGCCCGTTTCTTTGCCAAATAGCTCGGCCATGACTTCTCTGGCAGGAACACCCGCACTCAGCGAGTGCACATGGTCGCGGTAAGTGCTACAGACGTAGTCATCTGGGCGCATGGCTTTGATCATGCCGGAGGCCACTGCTTCTTGGCCGTTGTACAGATGAACAAAGCCCTTTACTTTGCCTCGTTGATAGAGCTCAGCGCACTTGTCTTCAAAATAGCGCCCTAGTACCATGTCTTCGTAGACGGTGAGTCCCTCGCCTTTTGTCACCTGGGACTCAGACGCCTGAAACGTTGGCAGTGGTCTTTCCTGAACCATAGGTTGTGTCCGTATTCTTAGCAGCGATCGCGCTTAACAATTCCTTAAGTAAGGCGCGTTTTATCATAACTCGCTTCCTACTCATCCTTTGAATCAATCTACACAAAAGTGGGTGTCGCATGTCTCTTTGCCTGGGGCCGCTACTCAATTGCTTCTATAAGTTTGCGCGTTGAGCATGTGTTTGATAGTTGAGCGTTGTCGTTAAAATGCGCTAGCTTTGATAGCGACTGATGTATGCAATGCAGCGTCTTTACGGCTGGTGCGCTTGAGGGCATTCACCAGGGACGTCGTCCGGACGCACTGCTGCCAAGAAATAAGGGAAAGAAGATCTAGAATTTAGCTTCGCAATAGCATTTTTCCTCGAAAACAGTGGTAAGGTAGCCCTCAAAATCGCGCTAGCAGCTATAAGAAAAATAGGCCGCAAAAAATACAAGCAGCGGTGAAGCGTATCGGCTAATGGAAGGCGGTTCGCTTAGGCTCTGTGTTTCCAAGAGTGATAGCTACTGGTATAGGCTCGAGATCAAGAATTGAATTAATGGCTGGAGATACAAAGAGTGCGAATTCCGCTGGATTACTATCGAATTTTGGGACTGCCTATTCAGGCAACGGCTGAGCAGCTGAAGCAGTCGCATCGCGATCGCACCCTTCAGGTTCCAAGGCGCGAATATTCAGAGCTGGCTATCAACGCCCGCAGACAGCTGCTGGACAAAGCCTACGAAGTGCTAGGCAGCGCTCGCCGGGCTGAGTACGACCAGGAGTTTCTCAGCAAAACAAAGAGTGCTAGCTTGAGCGAAGGGGCCGAAGATAGCGATAACCCAGACGCTAACGTCCCTACGATTGAAATCGAAAACCACCTGCTGGTGGGCGCGCTGCTGATTTTACTAGAGCTAGGTGAATACGAGCTCGTCCTCCGCCTGGGCCGCCCGTACATCAAGCGCGATGTCAGCACCTCAGAAGGCCAGCAGCTCAAAGAAGAGCCAGCCCTGCCCGACATCATATTGACCCTGGCCGTCGCCTGCCTGGAGCTAGGCCGCGAAGAGTGGCAGCAGAATCACTACGAGCACGCCGCCGAATCTCTAGAGATTGGCCGAGAGCTGCTGCTCAAAGAAGAGCTTTTCCCAGTACTTCGCGCCGAAATTCAAGCCGACCTGTACAAGCTGCGTCCCTACCGCTGCTTGGAGCTGATTGCTCGCCCGCTAGAGCAAAAGCAATCGCGGCAAGAAGGCATCAATCTCCTACGCGGCATGCTGCAAGACAGAGGCGGCATTGATGGCGCTGACGATGACCTCTCTGGACTCGGCGTCGACGACTTTCTGCGGTTCGTACAGCAGCTGCGCGGCTACCTTACTGCCGCCGAGCAGCAGGAAGTTTTTGAGGCCGAAGCCCAAAGACCCTCTGCGGTAGGGACTTACCTAGCGGTGTATGCCCTGCTTGCCCGTGGCTTTGCCCAGCATCAGCCCGCGCTCATTCGCCGGGCCAAGCAAATGTTGCTACGCCTGAGCGGTCGCCAAGACGTACATCTAGAGCAAGCCGTGTGCGCCGTGCTGCTTGGCCAAACCGAAGAAGCTAGCAGAGCGCTAGAGCTTTCCCAAGAGGCCGATCCGCTGGCCTTCATTCGGGAGCACTCTCAAGGCTCGCCCGATCTGCTGCCAGGGCTGTGTCTGTATGCAGAAAACTGGTTGCAGCAGGAGGTTTTTCCCTTCTTCCGCGACCTAGACCAGGAGCTTGCGACACTTAAAGACTACTTCGCCGATAGCTCGGTGCAGTCTTACCTGGAGAATTTACCGCTTGAGAACGAACGTGCCAGCCGTTCTACTGTTCTAAGTGAGCGTCAGAGCGACGGTCAAACACTAGAGCCTGTAGGCGCAGGCGCTGGAATGGTGGCTGTCGGTGCGGCGGCAGGTACGACCGCTGGATTCGACTCTTCTACCTTCGGCGCACCTGGTAGATTTAGCCCGCCTAGTTTGGGTAGTCGCCCGAGCGGTGCGGACGCGGTGGGTGCTGCTGGGTTCGCTGGCGGCACTAGCATTGTCGACAAAATCTCAAAAATGTCTCCTACTGGACAGTTGGGAGATTCGGAGACAGCTTCCGGTACGGGCGCGGAAGCTAGCCGCAGTGGTGGGCTCTCGGCGCTTAGAGAACGTCGCAATCGGCGGGCAGGCTCGCCAAAGTGGGACCGTGTAGCGCTGCTGATTTTGGCAGGCGTGCTGAGTCTGGGAATAGGTCTTTTCCTTGCCGGAAAAGTCTGGAGCCTGCTGCGCGGTGTAGGCAATAGCAGCACTATCACGCCTGCGGTTGAAGGTGATCCTCTAGATATTCCTCTCAGTGAGCCTGTGATTGAACTTGACAGCTCACTAACAGGAGAAGGGGTCGCTGCTGATGACGCTCAAGGAATCGCAGAAGCTACTATCAATCAATGGCTAACGGCCAAAAGAAAGGCTTACTCTAGCGAGCACGATACAAGTGACTTAGAGAGCGTTGCGACAGGTCAAGTATTGAGCGCTACTCAAAGCGACGTTCGCTCTTCTGAGTCCAACGGCTGGTATGTGGACTACACTCATGGCGATGTCAAAATTTTATCGGTAAGCCCTGACAATGCTGAGGGAGCTGATCAACTGACAGTCCAAGCGGAAATTACTGAGACTGCTGACAGCTATGACAGCGCTGGGCGCGACCCCGAATACTCTTACACAGACGATGTTGTCACCGCGACATACGAGTTGACCCGTGAAGGCGATCGCTGGCTAATTAGCGATATCAAGTAATTGATTAGCTGCACTAAGCCGAAACTAAGATCTCGACGTTTTTCTGCATTAAAAACACACATGCTTTCACAGTAACTTTGGATTTAGATGTGATTTTTTGAAGCTGGCTTGTTCGTTCTATGTATTTGTACTGAGTGAATCAATTATCTGCTAATGTTTCACTTATCGCTCTTGTAGGCTTCATTTCAGGCTCTATCCGGTCAGCTTCGTACCGGTAGGCACTGGTCAGCTTCATTGCTGAAATCAAAAAGTGTTGTTATATCTAGGGTAAGTTTCGGGCAACTTCTAACTGTAGGCACTATCTTTAGCCCTTAGATAACCCGTAGGTCTACCTTCGGTAGTCCTTCTTAAACGATCAACTGGGTGAGACTTGCGCTGAACTACAGCCCGAGCGCAGTAGCTGTACAGTTATCCAACATTTATTGGGTGGGTGATACCTTGATCGTTCGTAAATATGTTTTGATAAGACCTCTGAGTGAATAGCCGCCAACGTATGCAAGTACAGAGTCCCCCAAATACCGAACCGCCGAGTCCCAAGCTGATAGACCAGCTGAGTGTTCCAGCCGGACTGCCTAGCGAATGCTCTAGAAGGGCCAAAACACAAATTGACTTGCTGTTGCTAGCTATTGAAGCGCTAGACCTAGGTGGCGCTGAAGCTATGCTAGCGTCGGCTAAGGAGCTAGGTTTAGATGAAGTTGTGCGTGGCCGCGTGAACCTGTGGCTATTACGCAGCAGTAATCCGCTACGACGTTTCAGCCAGCGTCAGCCAATGTCATTGGAAGAAGGTAAGGCGCTAGTGCTGATTACCTGCTTCTTAGCACGCCGTTTGACGGTATTGATTCGGCAGCTGCTGCTGGGCTATCAGCAGCTAAGCGATCAGGGACTCTCTTTCGATCATCATTTCCGGCTTTCGGACTATCTAGCCCGGTTCCGCTCTCACTTTCGCGCCCGGATGAATGCTAAGCGCTCGGGTGTGATTGCCTACAGCACTGACGAAAAGCTTAATGAGCTGGCTATCGAGCTGCTGACCAAGCTGTTGTTTTGTACGGGCACAGAAGGCGCAGAGCGCCTTTGGATTAGCCTTTTTGATGGAGAAGTAGCATGACGATGCGGCGTCAGTATCAGCTGCCCAACTGCAGCCTTATTTTGGACGGTTTGAGCATTGATCCTTCTCCTGGCAGAGAAGATATTATGTCGCTGCTGGTCAATGCGGAGTGTCGCATCAGCGGGTTAGAGCGATCGCTCAACGGTGGCTACAACTTTTTTGCGGCGCTCGTGCGCGCCGTCAGCCAATACAGCCAGGAAGTTCTTAGCGGCTATGCCCATCCCCAGGTCATTGAAGGCGAACCTCTCTTAGTGCATATCAATCCAGGTGATGGTCCTTATCATCACCTGGTTGTGCAGCCAGAAATTGCCGACCTAGGTGAGTTGGGTGATGGTAGAGCGATTGACATCAAGCTTTCAGCCGTACAGCTGTTTGACCTGACAGAAGCAGTCGATCAGTTTTTTGACGATAGGCAAACCTTGCCAGAGCTAGAGCCTGGGCTGTCGCCTTTGGCTAAGCGATTTGTGCGTAGCGAGGAGCCTTTGAGCGATCGCGCGGTTCCAGCGGTCCTAGGCGTAGGGACGCTAGTGGCAGCGACCATGGTGCTTGGCCTATTCCCAACGCCGAAGCTAGTAGAGCCAGCGGCTGAAACCCTTCGAGGCGAGCAGTCGGCAGAAGTGATTTCAACAGATGGCAGTGAAGGTGAAAGCAGTGGCGAGCCGCCTACCGATGAAACTGATCCTGACGAAGTTTCATCGGTTCCATCGACTGGGGACACAAGCGAAGCAGCGGATGCAGGCGTAGGTGTAGACGAAGATCCTCTTGAACAGGCTGTAGCCGCTCTAGACGATGTAGACGCCATAGAGGCGGACGTAGCCACTACGAGCCGGGTATCTGAGGAAGATAGCGATGTAGCCTCCGGCACGGCAGACTCTGAATTCGAGCGCTTTAATGAATTCAAAGTAGAAACAGCCTCAGAAGCAGAAGTCGACACTAGCACTGGCGATATCACAACTGCCAATGCAACAACATTTGGCGACGGGCCGCCTACGAGCACCAGCTCCTTTGCAACCGTTAGAAGCCTCAACGATCAGCTGAAGCAAACCATCGTTGAAAATCGTGAGCAGCCTAGATTTGGAGAGGCTGTGAGCTACCGAGTACGGGTAGATGAAGACGGCACCGTCCTTGGCTACGAACCTATAAATAGCTTATCTGAGGATGCAATTAGTGAAACGCCGCTGCCGCGATTAGTGAAAGGCTCAGCCGCCACAGAACCAGCAGTAGACTACCGCGTCGTCTTCACCGAGCGAGGCGTTGTTGAAGTTAGTCCGTGGTGGGGTTGGAGCTATTACGACTAGCCGCAATAGTCCCCAAGAAGAATGCGTTAGCAATAGCTGTTACTGGTACGCCTATACTATTACTATTCGTGCGTCATTGCGACAGCGACGTGTTGAAGTAAACCCTTGGTTCATCGGCCAGTAGCTGACATACTGACCAGGACAAAAGGAACACCAGAGGGAGACTGGAAGGAGGCTGGTTTGTGAGCAGTGAACCGGATTCGAACAGTGCCGATACAGCGGCTAACCATCAGAATGCGGCTAATTCGTCTAGATCGTTCGCGCCTCGACCTAGCTTAAGTCGGGGGTTTGATGCTTATAGCCAGCAGCCTACCTACCCAACGTCTGCGCCGCCCGCGCCTACTGTGCCGGTTAGTCGTAAGAATCCCCCACCTGCGCCTGTGTTAACGACCGCTAGACCACAAAAGCCGCGTCGCCTACTGTCTTGGCTGCCATGGCGTTCTTTACAGCCACCTTCTTTACAGCCACCTCCCTCACAGACGCCTTCCTCACAGCTAGCATCTCAACAGAGCACATCTCCGCCCTACTCTCCGTCGGCTTATCCTCTGTCGGAGGGCGTTGCGCTACCCACTACGCCGTCTGATGCTCTACCGGGGCTGTCCTACGAGCTACCGACTGAAGAGCCTGTTCTCGCTGCGCCATCGGTCCCGCGACGCTGGGAACGTCAGCCCTATGTTTTTCTGGCTCATTTGCTCTTGATCTGTGGAGCTATCACCAGCGCCTGGGTTTTCGGCATCTTAGTAGCGCAAATTCTGCCAGGGCGATTCAGCCAGCCGCCATTTCAGGAGAGCTTTTTGCGTAAGTCTAGCCGGGTGACGAACCGGCTGTGGCACTTTCCTCAGCTATGGCAGACCCCTACTGAGCAGGCTCGGGTGGATGTGGTACCGCTGCCTGAGACAGGACCGATTGTAAAACCTGTTGTGCTTTCGCCTATTGAGCGGCAGCCGCTGATTGATGAACTCAACGCGGTAGAGACAGAAATCTTGACCCTTGATCGACGGCTACAGTCGCTAGAAAAGCAGCTGGGTAGACCGCTCTATCAGGGGACAAGCCTTGAAGACCGAATCAACACAATGCGCACAGCGATTGAAGCGCCCGTTCGAGACTCTGTAGATGCTAGACCTTACGAACCTGTCGCCCGCGATCCGAACGACCGCTTGCTAGAAGTTGCTCAGCTGTCGATAACGTTACCTAGTGACGCGCTTTTTAGCCCTGGTGAGCTGGAACTAAGAGATGAAGCGCTGCTAGAGCGTGTGCTCGATCAGCTAGTAGATTACCCCGACGCTGCTACCATTTCGGTGCGCAGCCATAGCGACAATCAGGTGGGTGCGATCGCTAGCCGACAATACACGCTTGCTCAGGCCGATGCGATCGCTCGCTATCTCAAAGCCAGCTTACCGGCCGACCACCGTTGGATTGCTATCGGTATGGGAAGCGCTCAGCCTGTAACAGACAACGACAACGCAGCTATGCAGCAGCAGAATCGGCGGATTGAAATTTTGGTAGATACGCGCTGACGGCTCAAGCTACGCTACGCTCAGTTACCAGGCGAATGAAATAGCGGAGAACGCAGAGCTAATGGTTGTGGGAAGGATGAAAGTTGTTTTTTTTGGCACGCCTCAGTTTGCGGTGCCGAGCTTAAAAGGGCTGCTAGAGCACTCAGACTTTGAGGTGCTTGCTGTGGTGACTCAGCCTGATAGACGTCGGGGACGAGGCGGTAAAGTTACGCCTTCTCCGGTCAAGGCCGCTGCGCTAGAAGCGAACCGTCCTATTTTGCAGCCAGAGCGCATTAAAAAAGATGCGGCGGCGCTGACTTACTTAAGTGGGCTAGAGGCTGATGCTTTTGTGGTGATTGCCTACGGCCAAATTTTGTCTCAGGCTATCTTGGATATGCCTCGGCTGGGATGTGTGAATGCGCACGGCTCTATTTTGCCAAAGTACAGAGGAGCCGCGCCTATTCAGTGGTGCATTCATGACGGGGCTACGACCACAGGCGTGACGACTATGCTGATGGACGCAGGTATGGATACAGGGCCAATGCTGATGGAAGAGACAATTCCCATTGGCTTGAGTGATACCGCCTGGGACGTTGCTAGAAAGCTATCTGGCCTAAGCGCCGACCTGCTGCCGATTACGCTGCAAAAGCTACAGCAGCAGATGATTCGCCCGGTGCCTCAAGATAATGCGCAGGCCACCTACGCACCGCTGATAGAGAAAGAAGACTACTTACTAGACTGGCAAAAAAGCGCAGAGGCTACGCACGATAAAGTGAGAGGCTTCTATCCTGGCTGTGAGACTTCATTTCGGGGCAATCCGCTAAAAATTAGCAAAACCGTCCTGTTAGAAGATTCTTACTGGGCGAACGTTTCTGAGGGTGCCGCTCTACAGCCGCTCTACGAAAACGCCGCTATAGACTCGACTGCTGCGCCTGGCACTATTGTTGCTGTTCTCAAGAATTATGGTCCTGTGATCCAGACTGGCGATGGACACCTGCTGCTGCTAGAAGTAAAGCCTGCTGGCAAGAAAGCGCTTTCGGGATGGGACTTTGCGAACGGTAGCCGCCTCGAAGTGGGTGACGTTCTGGGAACGCTAGCTTAGACGATTTAACGGGCTCGCATCGCTGATGATAGGCAATTTTAAGATAGGTGATCTTGACGAAGAGAGGGCACAGACAGACCAAAGCCTGATCTACAAAACGGCCTATGAAACGCTGCTGGCTAGCTGCTGTCACTACGACGGTATTCTCTCTGTCTTAAACCAGCATCGACCTTACTTCGAGTCACTTCCGAGCATTCGGCGGCTACAGGAAAGCATGGTGATTATTCCACTGCCCAACGTTCGTAGCCGCGAGGTCGTAGAGATTGGTGGGAAGATAGATGCTCGCGATCGCATCCGACGCCTCCCGTGCGATCTAGCCGTAATGATATGCGATCCAGAATGGCAGATTAAAACGGGCATTGAAATCGTAGTCTTTATCCAGCGACCTCACGAAGACTTTTCTGACTTGATTGAGCGGTGGCGACAAACGCAGATAGAGCTAGGTCAAGGCGTAGAATGGCTGATGCCGCGACAGTACAGACATCTGCTGGCCGAGGGCACAGCGGAGCCTCATCCACTATTTGTGGTATTTACTTCTGAAGGCGATAGAGTCTGTCGCTCTGATCGAATCGTTCAAGGACTAGCTGGTAGCAAGCTACCTATAGCAGTCCACCCTTTATTAAAAACCAACGATGCTTTGGCGTTCTAGGCGGCAAGGTTGAAGCGCTGCAATCGCTCCTTTAACAGCTGAGGTAATTCTTTGGTAAGCTCAGATTTCTTCTCGAAGCTGAGGCGATTGCGAGTCGGTGTATCAAATGGAAATTGGCCAGGCATGTCAGCGCGCTCCATTTGAGCGAGGATGATTTGCTCGGCGCGTTTGCTGTGGATGGCATAGCCCATTTCTACGCAAACTTTGGGGCTAGGCACAAGCTGAGGTGGGGTACCGTCGATGCTATGGATGGGAGTGCCGTCTGCGATATATAGCAGCGATCGCCTAATTTGCCGCATCAAGGTACTGTTGACTTTCACCGCGCCCTGGCTCAACCGGTTGGACTCGACGAGCTTGAGCGGTAAACGAGACTTGTTGTTGAACTTTTGGATAAAGGCTTCTAACGATTCACGCAGCAGATCGCTCGATTCGCTGTACTCGGTTTGATAGCTGAGGAAGATGGTGGGGTCAAGGTTGGAAAGAGAGTCCTGCTTAGCGAAGTAGATTTCGTGACTGATAAGGTCGATGTTGGCGATCGCATACACCCCACTTCCCTCGATATAGAACTCAACGCGATCGCCCTCCAAGTATTGTTGAAACCACTCGGCCTGTTTTACCTCCTCAATATCTTCAAGGAAATCGGCCCGTAGCGCGGACTTGAGCAGACTATTTTTGGCAAGGCGAAGGTCGTGCGATCGCTTTTCGAGCTCGCGAATTGGTTCGTAGTTACTGAGATACCAAGCCTTGAGCGCGATAATAGCCATTGTGAGGAAATGTCCTTGCTTTTCTAGACTTTTACTCTAATTTATTCCTCGCTCAATGTGGCAAGTAAACAGTAAAAGTAATACATATGACCTATTCATGAAGGATTTTGTATGACTGGTGTGGTGGCCGCAGGGCATGAGAAAACGGCTGAAGCGGGCCGTGAAATTTTACGCTCGGGCGGCAACGCTTTTGACGCGGCAGTTGGGGCGCTATTCACAGCCTGTGTAGCTGAGGCGACGCTGACGTCTTTGGGCGGTGGCGGTTTTCTGCTTGCCCATACCGCAACGGGCGAAAATACGCTGTTTGACTTTTTTACGCAGACGCCAGGCTGTCGTGATCACGGCTCAACTCTAGATTTCTATCCAATTGAAGCGAACTTTGGCGATACGGTGCAAGAGTTTCACATCGGTAAAGGTTCTATCGCTGTGCCGGGGGTGTGGGCCGGTGCGCTAAGTGTGCACAAGCAGCTTGGGCGACTGCCTCTAAAAGTGGTGGCTGAGCCCGCGATCGCCTGTGCTCGCTCTGGCCTACCTGTAACCAAATTTCAGGGCTACTGCTACGAGCTGCTAGACGCTATTTTGATGGCAACTGAAGGTTCGCGGCAGATGTTTGCCCCTATAGGAGAGCGCCTGAAGGCGGGCGATCGGCTGCATTTGACACAGTTTGCCGATACGCTGGAATACCTGGCCGGGCTGGGTGATGAGGACGGGCGGCGAGCCTTTTACGAAGGCGAGATTGCGCAGCAGGTGGTGCGTGACTGTGAGGATGGCGGCTATCTGACGCTGGACGATTTTCGCAACTACCGAGTGATCGAGCGATCGCCCCTTTCAATTAACTACCGTGGCGTGCAGATGCACACCAATCCGCCGCCAAGCGCAGGCGGTTCGCTGATTGCCTTTTGCCTGGAGCTGCTAGATCGCTTTGATCTAGGTGAGATGACGTTTGGTTCTGCCGAGCATTTGACGCTGCTGTCGCAGGCAATGCGATGGACGAATGTGGCAAGGCGATCGCACCTCGACAGCGCGCTATTCGATCCTGATGTTGCCAATAAATTTATCGCGGCAGACCTGGTCGATAAATATGCGGGTCCGCTAGGCAACATCGTGAGTAAAGGTGTGAACCGATGGGGAAGCACAACGCATATCAGCGTAATGGATGATGAAGGGAACGCGGCGAGTGTGACAAGCTCGAATGGAGAGGGCTCCTCCTACGTGATTCCAGGAACGCAGATTATGCTGAACAACATGCTGGGTGAAGAAGACCTTAACCCGCATGGATTCAACCAGTGGCCGCTGAATCAGCGCATGAGTTCGATGATGGCGCCAACGATGATCTTGAGTGGGAGAAAGCCTCAGCTAGTGCTAGGGTCGGGCGGCTCAAATCGTATTCGGACGGCGATTTTACAGGTCATCTCAAATATCTTGGATTTTGGAATGCCACTAACAGAGGCGGTAGAAACATCGCGAATTCACTGGGAAAACGGTGTGCTTCACGTAGAGCCAGGACTAGATGAGATACCTGCTCTGTCCGAATTATTGGGAACTGAAGAGGTGGTGCGGTGGCAGCAGTCGAATATGTTCTTTGGGGGCGTTCATGCGGTGGGTATGAGCAAAGAAAGCCAGCCGCCAGATTCGCAGCAGTCTATTCAGCTAAGCGGCGCTGGTGATCCTAGGCGAAGCGGAGCGGTAGATAAGGGCTAGCCGTAGCTCCTAGATAAATTGGGTTCAAATCAAGTCAGTAGGCCAAAGAAATGAGTTTGAGAATACTGCCCCTGAGGGTAGTGAAGCGAGCGGTGAGATCTGGTTGGATTCCTGAAGGCCGGGCTTTCTTGAAGCTAGCAGTGCCTTTGGCCTCCGCTCAGCTAGCTCAGTTTGCGGTGAGCTTTGTCGATACGATTATGATGGGTCGGTTAGGTACGGAGAGCTTGGCTTCTGGTGGCTTGGCGGCTTCGACGTTTCAGATGGCGCTGACGGTGGTGACTGGTTTTGTCGTGTCGGTGGGCGTGCTAGCCGCAGAAGCCTACGGCGCGGGCGATAATTCTCGGATTACGGGACTGGCTCGGCAGGGTCTGTGGCTATGCTTGCTGATAGCTGTCCCTTTTACGATTCTGCTTTGGAATATGGCACCGATTCTCAATCTGTTGCAACAGCCTGCGGAGGTAACGGTTTTAGCGCAGCAGTATTTTAGGTCAATCTCTTTTGGCGTACTGCCAGCGCTGGGGTTTGCCATGCTAAGAGGCTACGTTTCAGCGTTCTCTTTGGCAAATGTGGTAACGGGTATTGTGGTGATTGGCACTTTGTTTAATGTTGCCTGCAATTATGTATTAGGTTTCGGTAAGTTTGGCTTTCCTCGACTGGGGCTAGTAGGGCTTGGCGTAGGTAGTGCTTTAACCCTTTGGCTGATGTTTGGGCTATTTGTTGCCTATATTCTCCGGCATCCACAGCTACGGCTGTACCGCTTTTGGCGAGGTTGGAAGCATCCAAACCTGAGAATTTTGCTCCAGCTAGGGCGGGTAGGTATGCCTATCTCGGTGACATTTATGCTAGAGCTGAGCCTGTTTACAGCGGTGTCTTATGCGGCGGGCAGCCTGGGCGCGCAGGTGCTAGCAGCGCATCAAATTGCGTTTCAGACGATGGCGCTAATCTTTATGGTGCCGCTGGGGATGTCTCAGGCAGTAATGGCGCGGGTGGGGCTATGGTTTGGTAAGGGCGATATGGCCGGGGCGAGGCGAGCTGGCGGAGTAGCGATCGCATTTACCATAGGATTTCTATCGCTCAGTGCGATCGCGCTTTACTACCTTCGGCTAGATGCGATTGCGCTCTTCATCGACATCCAAGATCCTCAAAACGCGGCGGTAGTTGCACTGGCGATGAATCTTCTGCTGATATCTGTCGTGGCTCAAATCGTCGATGGTGTGCAGCGAGTCGCAATGAGCACGCTCTACGGACTGCAAGACTCTACTGTGCCAATGGTGCTAAGTGCAATCTCTTACTGGGGCATTGGGTTAACCGTTGGCTATGTTTTGTGCTTTGTTGTCGGCTGGGGCGCGGTCGGCCTATGGAGCGGGCAATATATCGGCATTGCGGTCGCTAGCATTATCTTTGTTTGGAGATTCTATCGGCTGACCCGTCAACCAAGAAAGCAGATAGTTGCTTAGGAATGAGTGTTGAACAGACTGTTGATATTCTCTGGGCCTACCACTACAACAACTATGCCTCTCTAAACGGAGAGAATAAAAAGAACCTTATGTCTCAGTTAGATAGGTGTATCGAGACATGCCTGCTTTGTAGTTGTCCATAAGTTTGCGGGCTTCTTCGATGGTGATTTGGCCGTCCTGTAATGCTTGCTCTGAGCGACGACGGATCTGTTCGATCATGTCTTTAGGACTGTATTGCACCTGTTGGAGCACTTCATCGGTAGTGTTGCCGCGTACGACGTGTTCGATGGTATAGCCTTGCTGGGTTTTGACTTTTGAGGCGAGGTGAATGTGGACAGTGTTGATGCTACCGAAGAGATTGTGCAGGTTGCCAAGAGTCTCCTGATAAGCGCCGACAAGAAACATCCCTAGATAGTAGGGTTCGCCTTTCTTGAGCGGGTGAAGTTCCAGTACGTCTTTCGCACCTTTAGGCCCGATGAACCGGTCGATTTTACCGTCGCTGTCGCAGGTAAGATCGGCTAGGGTGGCCCGCTGGGTAGGCGCTTCGTTCAGCCGGTGGATTGGCATGATGGGAAAGAGCTGACCGATGGCCCAGCTGTCGAGGGCGGCTTTGAAAAGAGAGAGATTGAGATAGTAGATAGAGGCCATACTCTTTTCGAGATGTTCTAATTCCTCTGGTACGTAGCTCTGCTGCTGGAGTAGCGCTACAACTTTTTTGCAGCAGCCCCAGTAGAGCCTTTCAACACGGGCCCGCTCGGTCAATCTTAAATAGCTGAGGTTGAAGAGACTGGCAGCTTCTTTCTTGAACTGGATGGCGTCGGTGAAAGCCTCTTGATAGTTCTCGATGTTGACAGTGGTATATACGTCCCAGAGTTCGCGAATGAGCTTATGTTCGCCTTCTTCATAAGGCTTAGGCGCTTCGGGGATAGCTTCGCTGGTACCGAGAACGTCGAAGACAAGGACAGACTGGTGGGAGGCGATCGCGCGTCCACTTTCACTCACCAGTGTTGGCATAGGTACCTCTCTGGCCTCACAGGCATCTTTCACGTGAAAAACGACGTCGTTTGCGTAGTTTTGAATGCTGTAATTTTTTGATCCTTGCGAGCTGGTTTTAGAACCGTCGTAGTCCACACCGAGGCCGCCGCCTACATCCAAGTAGCCCATCGGCGCACCCAGGCTGACAAGCTCTACATAGATTTGGCAGGCTTCGCGCATCGCTTCTTTAATGATGCTAATAGCGTTGACCTGAGAACCGATATGAAAATGAAGCAGCTGTAGGCTTTCGAGCATGTCTGCTGCCTTCAGCTTTTCGACAACGGTGATAATCTCGGGAATCGTCAGGCCAAACTTTGCTCTGTCGCCTGCGCTGGTGCCCCACCTGCCGGAGCCTTTAGCCGCTAGCTTTGCCCGTACGCCCAAGTTAGGGGCGATGCCGAGACGCTTGGCTGTGGCGATCGCAACGTCAACCTCTTCAACCTGCTCTAGTACGATGATCGGCTTCTGGCCTAGCTTTTGACCTAGCATCGCCGTTTCTATATATGACTCATCTTTGTACCCATTACAAACGATCAGTGCGCCTGGCGTATTCAAGCTAGCGAGCGCAATCATCAGTTCTGGCTTCGTACCGGCTTCTAGCCCGAACTGATAGGCCTTCCCGAAGCGCACCAAATCTTCCACAATGTGGCGCTGCTGATTGCACTTCACCGGGAAGACACCCTGATAAACGCCTTCATAGCTAAACCGGGCGATCGCCTTGGCAAAGCAAGCGTTAATCCGCTCTAGCCGATCTTCTAAAATCTCAGAAAAGCGAATTAGCAGCGGTAGCTGAAAGTCCCGTAGCTTAAGCCCTTCTACTAGCTTTTGTAGGTCCAAAGAGCCACCGCGATCGCCCTGCGGCGATACGGTAATGTTACCTGCGGCGTTAATCGAAAAGTACGGCTCACCCCAGCCTTTGATCCGATAGAGTTCTTCGCTCGCTTCAATCGTCCAGGTTCGAGCTGTGGGTTCTTCTGTACCGGGCGATCGCGCTACCTGCTGCTGAGTAGAATTCTTCGCCTCAGTGAGAGGATCAGGCTGAGCGGTGGCATCAGATGTGTAGGTTAGGCTCACGATTGCGAAGGCTCTCCAATAGGCATTTCTTCCGATTATGGTATCTCGCATCCGGTGTGAGGTCACGGTGTAGATACGCTGATATGAGGTCCTCTATAGCGCTACCGTCATGAGATACAGATGCAGATCTCTGCATTTGTACGCAGAAACTATATAGTCTTGATGAAATAGAGAATTTGCTCTAAATAAATTTACCTAAGACTGTTATTTATTAATAGGTGCTCTTCTACACCGCTCATATCAACAACTATTGACCTTTTATTTACAGCGGGAACTTTGAATATAGATGTCCTGATTCGAAAAGCTAGCCGCGCTCATCAGAATGGGTCAGACGGTTATTCGGCAGGTCGCTTACCGGTTCTAGTCTGTAAACTTAGGTGCTCAACGCATGAAATACAATCCTCCTCACACTGTAGATATTTCGGCTGAGCCGCTGATGCCCTTTCAGCCACCCATCAATCAGCCACAGTCGCTGCGTATGGCGATCGCTCAGTCTCTTGCTGTCGATGTATTCTTTATCTTTCTTTCTCTAGTCGCGGGCGCGCTCTTTAGCAGTGCTGTTGGCGCTGTAGATGTCACCGATTTTTCTGATGTATCTTTACTAAGGCCGCCATACTGGCTCCTCTTCGCTGCCTGCCTATTACCCCCTACCCTGTGGCTGTTTATCGATGGGTTGAGTGCGGCGAGCAACCCAGCAGTCTTACCTTTTGCTCGCTCTAGAGCTGCGATGGAAGCGATATACGCCAAGCGCTTCCATTTGCTCTTACTTGCTTTCTACTTCACGGCGATTTTGGTTGCTCTATGCTGGTCGGCTTTCGCGATGCTGCTGGTTTCCAAGCTATTTGTTTCGGCGGTGTTTGCAGTTGCGCTGTATGCGCTTGGGCAAAGTATTCCTTCAAGGCGTCTGAGCTTTGTGCTCTCGGGCGCTTTGTTCTTGGTCGTGCTGCTGACAACTCAGGCTTTTATTGTGCTGAAGATGGAGTCTGACTCGGTGCGCGCAAATCAGGAGGTGCTAGACGATCTCGGCGCGCCGCCTGAGCAGGCGATTGACGAACGCGTTTTTGAGGAAAGAGGTGAGTAAAGAAAGGCCATAGATAAGGGCGAATGAGAGAAACGGCGCGGTCAACTCAGCTTAGCTGCACGACGACTCGATCTTGCAATAGCGTTTCTGAGGTCAGCAGATCTTCTACGGTCATCCTCAGGAAGCGCTCGGCGTCGATACTAAACAAAATACGGATGCGATCGCTGCCTGGAAAGCCGGGCGGTGTGAGTTTGGCGATAGTCCGTGCGCCTTCACGGTCGTTCAGCGGCTGCACGGCAGGTGCGCCGCCGCTATTGGCCTGCCGGGTAACAAGCCGGTCTCCTTCAAAATAAATTTCGGTCTGCGTGGTAGATTCGTCGCCTAGCTCACCCATGATGAGCTCAATGCTAGGCTGCCTTTCACCGGAAGCTCCCAGAAAAAACTCCACCGGTTCTGTCATCGGGTAGGGCTGTCCGCGCTGAATGATGGGATGCCAACCGTGGGCATTGGTTTTACGGTCCCAGTGACGAATGCCGTAGCTGTGGTACAAGAAATCTTGCAGCTCAAGATTAGGCAGACGCAGCGCGCCCTGGGCTACGGCCTCAAAGGGGCGATCACCGCGCACTTTATCGGGGTCAAAGTGCCTTCTGGCCCAGCTTTGCACCGCCGGAATTTGGGCGCTACCACCGACGAGCAGCACCGCGTCGATGTTTGCGGCGGTGATGTTTTGGCGCTGCGCCTGCTGCATTACCTGCGCTAGCCGATGGTCCAAACGTTCAAAGAAGCCCTGCTCTGTAAGGATTTGCTCGAAGCGATCGCGCGTTAAACTCAGCTCATAGCTATCGAGCGTTTCCTCGTCAAAATAAGCCTCGCTACAAGTCTCTGTGGCCGCCGCACTAGAAAGGGCAATCTTCAGCCTTTCGGCTAGCCTCAGCGTCAGCGCTGTAACAGGCAGCGCCTGCGCTTTTTCAAAGTGCTCTACAATCCATCGGTCGATATCCGCACCGCCCAAGTTCTCTCCGGCCTTTGCCAGCACTCGAATCGTCTTGGGCCCGGTCGATGCGGACGCTGTTGATTTTTCCTCAGATCGCTTTTGTCCCCACTTCAGCAGAAAGCCAACGGGCTTGGCCTTCTCAAAGGTCGGCTGTACCAGCGAAAAGTCCAGCGTGCCCCCGCCAAAGTCCACCACCAAAAGCGTCCGTGCTTCTGGGCTGAGCTGGTAGCCTAGCGCCGCCGCCGTCGGCTCATCAATCAGCCTTACTTGTTCAATATCGAGCGACTCGCACACCTCGCCTAGCCACAGCCGATAAGACTCAAAGCTATCCACTGGTACCGTAAATACTAACGAGCTGAAGCTAGGATCTTGCGCCTTCAGCTGGCCAATTACCTGATGTAAAAAGCAGCTGCCAATCCGCTCAAAGGAAAGGCTATGACCGTCTAGCTCGGGTATGAACCCCTGCACGCGGGTGCCAATACCGCGCTTAAAGTTGCGGAAGAATCGAGGGTCGCTGGCGAGATCCAGGCCGCGATCGCGCACAGTCTGTCCTGCTAAAACTTTTGTTTGGCTAATCTCAGCCGCCGCTTTCTCTACATACAGCAGGCTAGGTATCAGCGGCGGATTGCCTTTGAGCTGCGACGATAGCCCAGGTAAAAAAATCGTCTCGGGCGATTGAGTGGCTTCACTCCAGCGGGCAATCACTGTATTGCTGGTGCCAAAATCGATGGCGTACATAGGATTTTGTAGAGTAAGAAATTAGCGGCTATACGACGGTTGTCACGGTGGTGATAGCTAGCCCCACGACACCGCCTACGCACAGCCCCAAAAAGCTGGTAATGATTACTACGCCAACGCTACGAGCGTAGCTGGCGGTAATCATGAGCCGGGTGCCTGCTTGCGCACTGAGAATAGCAGCGATCGCGGTGAGAAAAACGGCCAGCAGTGTCAGCGCCGCCAAAGCAGCAATCGCTGTAAAAAACCTTACATCGTCAAAACTACTGTTGCTGCCAATATAGTTGGCCGATACCGAAAGTGCGATCGCCATCGTCAGCCCGCCTACATAAGCCATTAGATCACCTCTATCGGTTCTGCCACCTGCTACTACGGGCCGATTGAAGCCCAGTACAAGGAGAGGGATAGCCAGTGCGATCGCTATCCACACCCAGTAAGGCGGACCGGGCAAAGACATCAAAAGGCCCATCAGTACATACACCACAAAAAGAATCACCATCGCAAGCCAAGGCATCGAAGCCTTCGCACGGCGCTGCTTTCGAGGTGAAGGTAGCTTGGGCCCAGAAGATCTAGGACGAGGCGACTTAGGACGAGATCCGTTCATGTATTCGGCCATCTAGAGACTTGCACAGGGCTTAGAGCAGTATACCGGGGGCCAATCCAAACTCTTTGACCGCTGGCATAAAATTACGATTTTCGTGACTAGATCGGCTGAGCTTGATCAAGGCAAATCGCTGTAGCTCGCTCAGGCTGGCCCACTGTTCGGTTTCTAAAGGTACTTGCTCTGCGGCAAACTTATTAGCCACAATCTCAGGAACCGCATCTAGCTGCTGCCAGGGTGGCTCCGCTGAAATCTCTAGAGTCTTAGCAGGCGAGCCGGTTTGCGCTGTAATCATCGCCTGTAGCTGCTCTTTGTAGGCCTGCGTATCAGCGAGCGTATCGCAGGGCCAGTCGACTAGCTTCTGCCGCTGCACCTGCGAAAAGTGATTCCAATGATCGAGTTGCAGCTTAACGCCACAGGTATCTAAGTGATGGCGCACCACCATAGGAATGCAGCGCAGCGATCCAACAAAATCTTGCTCAAATTCAAAATAGGGAGACGACATGAAAGGCTCTAGAACAATATCTAGTGGTCACAATCTAGCGATCATAGTGCTTAAGCACGACTTCTTGATGGTTCTAACTTCTGGGTGATTTTACAGCGCCTCGCTCAATGGTGCTAAAGGTGGTTCATCCATAAAGTAGATGTACATAAAGGTTAATAGAGCCTTATAGTATTGGGGTACTTCGCTCTCACTAAGTGCTACAAACTGTTAAGTTTTGTGCTGATATTACTAGTTAAACTGAGTGAGATTGACTACGATAAGTGCAAATGTGGTCCTTTTTGACCCGTCTCATGGCCTTTAGTGCAACCTCTTTTATTAAAGAGAGTTTTTATATATGGAAACGCTTGAGTTTGTGATTTATCCCGATGGTCGCGTGAAGGAAATGGTCACAGGCATCGTAGGCACATCATGTACTGAAGTGACTGCTGCTATTGAGGCACAGCTCGGTGAGGTAGTCTCTCACCAGACGTCTTCTGAGTATTATGCTCAGCCCGTACGGGTCTCTGCTAGCAACAAAACGTCACTGCCTGTAAATGTATGCAGCAGCCAGTGGTAGCACGCTAAAAAGATCCCAAAGAACAATTACCTTCTCCTTTCTATTCCCTACTTAGCCGGTTCAAAAAATGTCCCACTTCAGCCAAATCAAAACTAAGCTTCGCAACCTTTCGTCTTTGCAGCTGGCACTGAACGATACCGGCATCCGCTGGGAAGCAGGTCCCAAGTCTGTACGTGGCTATCAGGGCAACATCGAAACAGCTGAAGTTGTCATTGAGCAGGAGAACGGCTACGACGTTGGCTTCAAGCGCAACGACCAAACGGGCGACTACGAGCTAGTAGCTGATTTGCAGTACTGGCAGCAACCTCTCTCTGTGCAGGGTTTTTTGAATCAGGTAACTCAGCGCTATGCTTACCACACCGTGTTGAATGAGTCTGTAGGTCAGGGCTTTCAAGTTTCCGAGCAAGTAGAGAATAAAGATGGTTCTATTCGCCTGGTGCTTCAGCGCTGGGGTGCCTAGTACTTTGCTACTTAGCAATTTGTTTCTAGAGAACTGAAATATCGCTTTTGTTGGAGAGCGGAGGACTAGAAGAGTAAGGAGAGAACGTTTGTGACTCTTTCTTGACCTTCGCGCCTCCGCTCTCTTTTGATCTATTGGGGTAACGAAAAATGGTTGACGGTAGCAACAATGATCGCTCCGGGCTGGAGCCAGAGTTAGGTGGGCAGCTCAGATCCGCTCAGCTACGTACGGGTTTAGAGCCTGAGCTAGGTGGTAACTTTCGGCAGAAGGGCGTGTATGTAGATGAGCCTACCTGCATTGGCTGTACGCACTGCGCTCACGTCGCTCGCAATACTTTTTACATTGAGCCTGACTACGGACGGGCGCGGGTGATTCGCCAGGATGGTGATTCGGAAGCGCTGATTCAAGAAGCTATTGATACGTGCCCTGTAGACTGTATTCATCAGCTGGACTATACCGAGCTGCGACAGTTAGAGCTTGATCGTAAACATCAGGTGATTTCAATCCCTGGTTTTCCGGTTGAAAAGTCGCTTACAGCGGTCCAGGCACGTCGTCTGCGAGCCAGACAAAAGGCCGCTAACCAGGGCAAGTCTTAGGCCATAAGTATCAGCTCTAGAACGGTGTTACTTCAACTGAGCCATCTGGGACGAGCCTTACGCGTAGGACAAGGCTGTCCTCGCGGGGTGCGGCTGGTTCAAAGGTAGGGGGTGCTTCGGCTGGTAAGATGCGATCGCGCTCAGTCTGTGACGCTTCATCTAGTCCAATGAAACTAACCGTATTTCCTTCGGCGTTTAGCTGAAGTCGGTAGGTTAGCAGCGCCGTTGCGTTGTCTTGCCATCGCTGCTGGAAGTAGGTTTGCACTTGGCTGATAGTGAGTGCTGTGCCAGGCGCAACGGCAAAGCTCTCCTCAGAGGAGACCGCTGCTTCGTCCGAGTCATCGCTTGGTGACTCTGTAAAAACCCTTCGCCTTAATGCTTCACCAGCATTGGCTGCTTCTGACTCGATAGACTCCGTTGCGGGCTGACTCGGTGAAATAGCTTCTCCCTGCGACTGTCTCGGTGTAGGTCTTCGAGCTGCTCTATCAGGTATCTCACTTGCTCCGCTAGTAGCTGAGGTCGATGGTGGAATGTCAGCGGTAGGTTCGTTCTCAGCCTCGGGTGCTTCGTTGAATGTTTCAGACGGCGGACGCTGGGTCAGTTCGCTCGTATCTGTATCGCTTTCTTCTATAGGTGCACGACCAACTGGCTGACGCAGCTGATCTTCGACTGTTGATTGTGGTTTTTGCGACTCAGTTGGAACGACACTTTCTCCATCACCATCACTCGCTGTTCTATTCGAGTTCTCTGTAGAATCCGGTGGAGAATTTGGTGGCAGCGTCGCTTCAATTTGAGGTTCGCTCTCTTTGAAAGCAAATTCTTCTGGCTGCTTCTCGGGAATTGTATTAGAGGGAATCGCGTCAGAAGCGACATTGGTTTCTTGTAGAGACGGATCTCGCGACAGTAAGGTAGCGGTGAGTCCTACCGTAAGCAGAGCAGCGGCAGCAGAGCTAGCCCGTACGCTCATGCGCCTTCTGCGATCTACCTGCCTCTGG
>CAWILA010000009.1:0-263567 GCA_963836895.1 uncultured cyanobacterium
CGAGTGGCCACTTCAGGAAGCACTTTTACGCTCAGGCGCTTGAGTGCTTTTTCTGCTCTTTCTAGCTCATTGACGGCGGCATCTACAGTCGTGAGTAGGTCGTTGTATTCTTCTAGTTTTTTGCGAACGTCTTTAACTTTCGATGTTACGAGTGATGGTGAGTTGCCAGTGCTCTGTTGGTTCTTTTTATGTGCGCTGGTGTAGAGGACTCGCTGAGATTTGCTACGCTTAGGCGTCTGGCCCCTATTAGCTTTTGAAGCCTGTTTACTCATGCAAAGTGCTGAACCCAATGCATTACCCAAACTTGAGGTGCTGCCAAATGTTGACGGTTTGGTGATTGAGGACAAGAATCCTGTGGATAGTTTCTTTTCGGCTAAGTTGCAGCGGTTACTGGTAGAGGTGCTGTACAGCTCTTGGGCCCGGCAGGGAATGAGTCGATCTTTTATAGCGGATGCGGATATTGGTATTTTTTCGTCGGTCAATCGTCCGCCGATTGTGCCGGATGTGTTTGTGAGTTTGGATGTGGAGGCTCCGCAGGATTTTCGAGAGAAGAAGAATCGGACTTATTTTGTCTGGGAGTTTGGCAAGTCGCCGGATGTTGTTATCGAGATTGTTTCTAATAAGGAAGGCAATGAGCTAGGCAGTAAGCTGCGGGACTATGCGCGGCTGGGAGTGACGTACTATGCAGTGTTTGATCCTTTGCAGCAGTTAGGCGATACGTTTTTGCAGGCGTTTGGTCTGCGAGAAGGGGCGTATGAGGCTTTGAATGAGCTTTGGTTGGCGCAGGTTGAGTTGGGACTGACGCTGTGGGAAGGACGCGTTGAGGGCGTTGAGGGGATTTGGCTGAGGTGGTGCGATCGCACTAGTAAGGTTTTGCCAACAGGTGCTGAGAGAGCTATTGAGGCCGAAGCTAAGGCAGCAAAGCTAGCAGAGCAGCTACGAGCATTGGGCGTGGAGCCAGAAGAGATAGGCTAGGTCCCATTCGACTAGTAGTGGTGCAATGGGTAACTCGAAGCGGGCTGATCGCAAACACACAATGCCTACGCTTAGCTAGTAGAGGTCGCCAGCATCGTCTCAAAGGGCTTCATCAAAATGCCAAGGAGCTTATCTAGCTGGTTAATGAAGTACTCAGTGCGATCAATTGAGACTATCTTCTTAGTGAGGGTCCAAAATCTCCAGTTTGCCTTAGCTGCGACAGCTCTGTAGATTATTCCAACATGCCTTCCTATCTGTTAATTAGATAGCTTTGCGGTGATCATCGCAGGCATACATTGGTATAAGCCCAGGTAAAGCCCACAATATTTTGTTCGCTTGACTTCTACGGTGGTCATTTCAGTCGTTGCCATCAGCGACTTCTCTAGAGAGGAAGATAGTGTAGTCATAAAATTCGAGAAGTCATAGAGCTGAAATAGCAGAAAATTTGTTAAGCGCTACAGGTGGAAGTATTCTTAACCCTTCTCCTTTACTCAACATTTTTCTTACTACTCGTATTCTTAGCCGGACGACTTGGCCCAATGAAAAAGCCAGGATCCCATCTCCGTGCAAGCTGATATCTTTGGTTTGCTTGCTCCATTTTACCTTGTGCGGCTAAACTATCCCCTTCACGAACTAAAGCGGGAACCGCCGCTAGCATTCGTTCTCGCGTATGGCAGACGCTGAGGGTTTCTAGATCCGTAGGGTGAGTAACAAAGTAGGTATCGAGATGTTCGCAGCCTTTCTCTAACAGTTCGTCAAGACGATAAACTTCCCAACCTATTGCAGTTTTGTCAGAGCTAGCAGTAATGATGCGGTTACCGTCTGGGCTGAAGCTTGCGTTCCAAACAACAGCCTTGTGACCTTCGAGTGTATGTATTAACGCACCTGTTCGATCGTCCCATACCCGCGCGCTTCGGTCAACGCTGGCAGTGACTATGCTTTCGCTATCTGAGCTATAGCTTGCGTTCCAGACCCTGTCTTCGTGGCCTTCAAGTGTGTGTATTAGCGTGCCAGTCTGGCTACTCTGTTGACACTGTCTTGATAGCCTTCCAGATGGCCGATCACCTGAATCTTCCGTAGGATGGCGTCTAATACTAATAGAGGGCTATAGATCGAATATTGCTCTTTTTCAGGTCCTAAAGTTTGTTCGTTGTTGAGCCGTTGCCCTGCATACATCGCAGTCACCAAGCCCATAAGCTGTAGTCTTCGCTGAACTTCGGCGCTTTCGACCCTTTTTTCTCTGCCGCTGATGCTAATGACTGTTTGAGCTTCGCGTTCTCTGTTTCTAACGCTGTAATCCGTTCTGCCTGCGCCTCAAGCTGTTGCCCCTGTTCTTCTAGGCGCTTGCTAAGTTCTACAACCAGCTCTATCAGGTCATTGGGAGCCATTTATCTCGGTTTTTGGGCCGACTAGCATCGGAAATCTGAAATCTATCATATAGCCTCCCGATAATCATGCCTGTTCGGAAAATAGACAGCTACCTGCTGATCTCGCCGTTTATCCTGCAGCGATCGCCCCCTTTTCACCTCCTCCGTCACCATCTCACTCGTCGCTGACAGCGGTGAAAGCAGCAGCAAAAAGTAATCACACGTCCGCAAAGCTGTAGAAATGCGATCACGCCGCGCCTCCCCCAGCAAAATACTCTCCGCCGCCATAAACGGCTCATGCCCTGCCGCTATAAACGCCGCATGCAGCTCCTGAGCCAGCCTCTATCCGGTGCCTGATCCCGATAGCTAACCAAAAACCCGTCTTCCCGTCTCCTCTCTCCTGCTCCCCTTTGTCTCTACTCCCTGCCACCGCTCGTCAATCACCTTTCCTGCCCGCGTCCGCAGCACAGGCGTTGCCACCTCCGCAATCCCCTCCAAATCAATCGCCGCCCGCCCCATCTCATAGGCCGACTCATAAGACCCGCCATTCTCCAACGACGTATAAAACCCACGCGCAAAATGCACCGCCGCCGCATCCCCAATCGGCTGATTCATCCTCACCACACAAGATACAAACTGACTAATCGCCTGCCCCTGCGTATCCGAATAGCAGGCATTGAGCAGCACACACTCCACACTCACCACCTGCTGAAACAGCCGAGACAGCGCCCGCGTCGGCACCAGCTGCGATCGCCCCCTACTATCGGCCAGCACCAGACCTCTCTCCCCAGTCCCATGCCCCAAAAAATGCACAATATGCGGCTCATACGCCACCAGCAGCTGCATCAAATCTTCCGTCCGTACCGCCCAGGCCGATTCGAGATCGAAGCGATCGCGCTCCTTCGACAGCTGAAGCGCCTGCTGAATCCCGCGCACCTCCTCATCTAGCCGCAGCCCCGACGTACTCTCAGAATTCGCCGCCAACACCAAAATTTTACGCACTGGAAGACTAGCAGTCATAAAATACTCACCGGGTACTTACTCAGGTGCAAGCAAGAACTTCCTTCTAGATACCAGAGAAATCAGAGAAATACGACTATCGACAAATTTTCTACAGATGAGCAATTCACGATCCGCAACCCTGCATCAAAAACTAAAGACTCAATAGCCTGCTCTGTACCTCTATGATTTCATTGTATAGCGACCTCTCCATAACTTATTGCAACAAAGGTTAACGACGTTCGTTGTTTTCAACATACACTTCCTACAAGCATTGGTACAAGCTCTATGGATACCTATCAAGAAATTGTCGGTTTTGCACATCAGGCAGAGCAATCACTGGCCATGCAGCGCTATCAAAATGCCGTTACTGACTACCTCAAGGCGCTAGAGCTAGCCAAAGAACTAGCTAATACACCGGATGCTCATCCCCGGCTAATGGCTGTATTGTGCAATCGCATAGGCAAGGTATACATGGCACAGGGGCGAGTCCAGCAGGCCACGTATTTCTTTGAGGCGGCGCTGCGTAGCTTTGAAAACGGACTGCCCCCCGATTTGTCTGACAGCACGCTATCGCTTAACCTACCGCCAAAAGGATTTTCACCTCACCTTTCTGATGAAGTCTTCTACGGGCTCACACATCAGCCTGCGCCTACCTACAGCTCCCAAGCTGCTGCTAAGCTCAGCACTGAAGAAACAGATCTTGCCTTGCACATACGGCTACGGTTAGACATTGGCAATGCCTATCTGCGCCAGCCCCAAGAAGCGCCTGCACTAGCAGCCTATCAAGCTGTGCTGAACGACCCGCAGATTGACAGCTATCCGCTGCTCAATGCCTATGCTATGGCAAACGCAGGTGAAGTCTATCGCCAGCAGCGACACTTTGACAAAGCAGAAACCCATCTCTCTGGTGCCATTGCGCTGTTTGAGGCGCACGCAACTCCGGTAGAAAAACGTCATGCGATCGCCATCAGTGCCAGCATTGCTAGAGAACAAGAACAGTTTTCACAAGCCATTGATCTTTATCAGCAGGCTATTTACCTTTATCAACAAACGACCGATTTGTTCGGCCAGGGAAGAACAGAAACAGGATTAGCACTCACTTATCTCCAGCAGGCGCAATTTGATACTGCCAAGGCACATTATCAAACGGCTCTAGGCTTGGCACAGCAAGCAAACGACCAGGATACTCAGTGGTGTGCCCACGAAGGGATAGGCCGCTGCTTCCATCATGCTGGGCAACTGCAAGCCGCTATTGAATCCTTTCAGCAAAGTCTGACGCTCATTGAACGTCGTCAGAAAGAGCTACAGACGGATGAAGGCAAGGTCACATTTATCGACAGTGTAAAAGAGATTTATGATCGACTGCTAACGGCTCAGCTTGATCTGGCGCAGCAATCAGACCCGCAGTCGAAAAATCGGTACGCTGCCGCACTGGCAGTCGCTGAAAGGGCAAGGGGGCAAGCGCTACAAGATCTGATGGAAGGCCATAATCATCGTCACCAGATCCAGGCAACTCTCCTTGATATATTTCAAGACGATATTCCTAACAAACCTGCTAACTTTGACCAAGCGTCTGACCTACCCTCTAATCAGACAGATGATCCTGCCCAAAGTGCGCCATCTATCGCCGTTTTACCCAACCTCTCGCCATTGTCCATACCGCCATCGCTACCAGAGCTTCCAGCCACGGCAGCACAAGAACCACCATCGCCCTCACCGCTGACGCGACTAGTTTTTTATGTGCTAACGGAGCAAACAGCCGTGTTTGTTGTTCAACCAGATGGCGCTGTGACGGGCCATGTTGCCCCTATCAGCTGTGACGACATGAAAGATCGCGTTGCCAAGTTGCGTGAGCAAATCAGTATCGAACAAGCCTCAGACTGGGGAGATCATCAACATAGTCTGATTGCTGAAGTGTCGCCTCAGATTCGGTTAGAAGAAGCCCTTTACACGTTTTACGATGAGCTGATCGCACCTGTGGCATCAGCCTTACCATCAGTGGGGCAGATACTCGTCATTGAGCCCCACGCATCCCTGTGGCTATTTCCCTTTGCCGCTTTGCAAACTGCGCACGGCCAGTGGATGGGCGATCAGTGGCCCCTGCTGTATGCCGCTTCACACCGAACATTGACAGAGGTTCGTCGGCAGCCGCCCTATGCACAGCCAGCAGAGGCCAAGGTGCTAATTGTCGGCAATCCCACCATGCCTCAGCTGCCCGACAAAACGGAACCCTTGAGCGACCTGCCAGGCTCACAAGAAGAAGCAGAGGCGATCGCACAAATAATGACCGAGCATCAGCCGCTACTACTCATTGGCCCAGAAGCCACCGAAGCCAGTGTCAAAGAGCAGGCGAAAACGCACAACATTCTGCATCTGGCGACCCACGGAATTGCCTATTCAGAAGATCCACTCGCTTCCTTCGTGGCACTATCGCCTTCCGAAGGTGAAGAGGGCCTACTGACCGCGCGGGAAATCTCCAGGAGTCAGTCTTTGGCACTCCCGCTAGATTTGGTTGTGCTAAGTGCCTGCGAAACAGGACTCGGGAAAATCTCGGGTGATGGCATGTTAGGGCTTAGCCGGGCGTTTTTGATTGCAGGGGCACGAACTGTAATTGTTAGCCAGTGGCGAGTTGCCGATAGTGCCACCGTTAAGCTCATGAGCGCCTTTTACCAGCACTATGTCCACTCCCGAGAGTCTGTGCTGGCTTTGCAGCACGCCATGCGAGAGATGCGAGCAGAGTCAGCCGCAGACGTAGACTATCAGCATCCTCGCTATTGGTCACCCTTCGTTGTGGTTGGTGCCGAAGTCTAAAGCTGTGAATCAGGATTGACTTCCTTTTTGTCCGTCTCTTTTTATGGGTCTCTATCTACCATGCAAGCCAACAGCAGAACAGCGCAATGCTCAGAAGAAAACATTGCTCAACATCTACAAACTATAGACCGTTTAGAAAATCGGATAAGGGATACTGAGAGACCTGATCCCGGCACATCGAAATTTGACGAGATGCGCCGCAATATAAACGCAGTCTTCAACCAGCTGAGAGAGTGCAAGTTCCATTCTGTTGAGGCGCTGGTGAGTCTATTGGCCTCTGATAGGGTACCTGAAGTGCGCCACAGCGCTGTGATCATGCTCGGAGAGATTGGTGCGCAGGCAGCACCGGCTATTTCCAGCCTAATTGTTCTCCTTCAAGATGTCGATGCAGATATTCACTTCCTTGCTGCTAAAGCGCTGGCAAAAATTGGCGAACCCTCGGCGCTGAAGTTACTTCAGGTACTAGATAGGCCACAAACTCAGCGAGATGTTGCTTATGCTCTAGGACAAATCTCTCCAACAAATGAAGAGATATTAGATCGGCTGAAAAAACTGGTGGATACTGCGTCTGTTGATATGGATGTACGATGGATGGCGGCAGCTGGCCTGGACAGAAACGGCAAAGATCAAACAGAGTTCTTTCGTCGTCATGAGTTACCGTCTCCGCTTGAAGAGAGCCTTAAGTGCATGATGGCAAATGAAGACTGGGATAAGTCTATAGATGAGGCGCGATCGCGAAACCTCTACATCTTCGACATCTATTCTCAAGAATGCAGAAGTGCGCAAACCTACGATCCTACACGCAGCGATCCTAGCGCGATTATAGAAGAAGCCAGAGAAAGACTCAGAGCACTTCTGGGCAAAGAGTAATCGTCACTTTGCTAGATCTACAACCACCCTGTAGATCTGCCAGTTTATAGCTCCACTACTGTTAGCGCCGCCTCACATGAAATCCTCACAGACTGCTGGGCCCTACCGTAAGCTCAAGGTGCGTTCTTTCAAAAACAAAACACTCAAAGATGCCGACTTTAGCGATACCGATATCAGAGGCGTAGACTTTACTCGTGCCACGCTGATAAATGCAAATTTTACCAACTGCAAGGCAGGGCAACCGACAAAGTGGGTGATTAGCTGGGGTGTCATCGCGCTGCTCATGACAATTGTAGTAGGCGGAATTGTTGGATTCGTGAGTCTCTGCATTGGCGTTCTATCGTTTTCGATAGATAAGGTGATTCTAATACTCATCGGTGTTGCATCACTCATTACCCTAGCAGTGCTCGTTGGTCTGGTTATTTACAGAGGGCTAGACCTTGTCTTAATTGGCTCAATTAGCGTCATTACCTTACTTTCTACGCTAGTGCTGATTCCTACAAATGCTGAGGTGGGTGTGCAAGCGCTGCTCCTGGCCTTTCTCATCGCCGTTTTCTTCCTAAATACGATTGTCGGATCGATTATCTTAGCAAGCGTATGGCGTGTGGCTAAGACAGTGTCACAGCCAACGCTATGTATTGCCATGCTGAGCGCAGCCTCATTGATGATTGTGCAGTTTAGTGCAGCAGCATTCGAGATTGTTCCCGGCAGATTGAAGCTGATATCGTATATAACGGTCATAGGCATTGCTGCTTTGAATACGTTTTTGTGTCTCTATATCGCCTGGAGATCGACTGTTCAAGACTCTAAGTATTTACTCGTTCATCAGGCTGTAGTAGCTATCAACTCGTGGCAAGGCACCTGCTTTCGCGGTGCAAACTTAACCGGTGCAGACTTTACCCAGGCAATGCTTGAAAGAACAGATTTAAGGCAGGCGAATTTGAGCAATGTACGCTGGTTCGGGGCGCAGCGACTAGCGCGAGCACGCACCGAACAAACATACCTGGCAAGTCTCAAAATTCGTCAACTCGTGGTTAGCTTACAGGGGCAAAACCAGGTCTTTGATAGACTAAATTTGCGGCATCTCAACCTGAGTGACGCTAGCTTGCAAGACGCAAGCTTTATCGGCAGTGACTTAGGCGATGTTGACTTGCGCGGCGCAAACCTACAGGGGGCAAAACTAGCCAGGGCTCAGCTATATCAAGCTGACTTACGCGAAGCCTGCTTGACCGGCAGCTATATTCAGGACTGGGGGATATCTGCCAATACGCGATTGGATGACGTTCGCTGTGACTACATCTACATGCACCTGCCCACTCGTGACAACCCCGACCCGCTCAGGAAACCCGACAATGCCAGGGAGTTTTTTGAGCCGGGCGACTTCACCGACTTTATTACTCCCATTATCAAAACGCTGGATCTATACCATCAGCAACATATCGATCCGCGCCAAATGGCCAGTACGTTCAAGAGTCTGGACTTTTTTCATCGGGATGGGATCGACCCCACAGCGGCGGCGATCGCATTTAACCAGCTAGCCGCAGAAAATCCTCAAGCTGAGCTAAAAGTAGTCGCTCTGGACGGTCGTGGTAATGACAAGGTGCGTTTGCAGGCTCAAGTGGCTAAGCGTGTGGACAAAGCAGAACTGAGTACTCAGTACTTTGAAAAGTATCAGCAGGCGCAGGCATTGCCCTACGGAGAGCAGCAGTCTTTGATCGCCGCGATGGGCGAAAAAGACAAGCGGATTCAGAGCTTAGAAGACATGCTAAAGTCTGCGATCGCCTCAGGTGAGTCTTATATCAAAATGAGTGCAGCGGGGCCAACTACGCGAATTCTCCTTCTTTCTGCTAATCCTCAAGGGACAAATCAGCGTCATCTAGCAACAGAAGTGCGAGAAATTAGCAATGGACTTCAAAGGGCAAAAAGAAGAGACCAGTTCGAGATCGTTTCAAAATGGGCCGTCCGCTCGCAAGATCTTCACCGTGCTCTACTAGATCTAGACCCTAATATTGTTCATTTTTCAGGATACGGCTCGGCTCAAGCAGGTCTCGCTTTAGAAAATGAGGCAGGGCAGGCCCATTTTGTGAGCGCAGCAGCATTGGCCAAATTATTTTCACTCTTCAGTGACAAAGTTGACTGCGTTGTGCTCAATGACTGTTACTCAGAGACGCAGGCTGAGGAGATTGGGAAGTATATTAAGCATGTTGTAGGGACGCCTCATTTGGCGGTGGCAGACGAGATCACGAACCAGTCTGCGGTCAAATTTGCCGTCGGTTTTTACGATGCCCTAGGCGCAGGACGCTCTATTGAAGAGGCCTTTGAATTTGGCCGAGTTGCCATTGAAATAGAAGGATTGCCGATGTCTTCGCCACAATCATTCACCAAAAAAATAAGATGAAACACATTTTAATCCTTGCCGCCAATCCAAAAGGCACTACGCCCCTCCGGCTAGATCTCGAAGTGCGAGATATTGATCACGCTTTGAGAAAATCCTCCTTGCGAGACGAATTTAAGCTGCACCAACGCTGGGCCTTACGTCCTCGAGACTTGCAGCGCGCCATGCTAGAGGTGAACCCCGAGATTGTTCATTTCTGTGGTCATGGTGAAGGCACTAGCGGCATTGCGTTAGAAGATGCTAGCGGCCAGCCAAAATTAGTCTCTACCGCTGCTTTAGTCAGCCTGTTTTCTCTCTGCGCTGAGCAGGTGAACTGTGTCTTATTCAATGCCTGCTACGCCGAAGTTCAGGCCGATGCAATTGTAGAGTCGATTGATTACGTGATTGGGATGCGGCAAGCCGTGCCAGATGATGTTGCGATCGCATTCTCAACCGGCTTCTACAAAGGACTTGGTGCCGGACAATCGATCGAAGCTGCTTTTTCCGCTGGCTGCGGTGCTATTAAGGCGCAAAAGGATACAGGTGAACAAACCCGCAAAGCTAATTTTATTCTTCCGATAGGACAACCCGCTCAGCAGTCATTCGCCTACGAGACAATCCCTGTCCTAAAAAAGAAAGCAAATACTTAACAGACACGACTGCCATTAGGAAATTGCGTTTCTCTATGTAGCCGTAATTAATCATCACATGCTGGAAGGCTCCCGAGTTTGGGGAGCATCCCTTATCCAACACGTCTTCTATCTTGATCCAAAAACGTGTTATGCATCTTGCTTCAGAGCCCTGTTATCGGGGACGGGGCCCCCTAGTTGAGCGTAGTTGATCTCTCCACATCGCCGCAGGTGTTAGGCGGAACACAGCCGACATTCAACTACGCTCTTTCTTTTAAACCGCAGCCACCGAGAACTTCTCACTAATCCGCTTCATCGCCTCTTCCACGTTCTCACGACTGTTAAACGCCGAGATACGGAAATACCCTTCACCCGCTGCGCCAAAGCCCGCACCCGGCGTACCTACAATGTTGCAAGTCTTCAGTAGCTTATCAAAAAAGTCCCAGCTAGAGAGATTATCCGGCGTCTTTACCCATACATACGGCGCATTTACACCGCCGTATACATCAATGCCTACCTCAGTCAGCTTCTCACGAATGATTCTCGCATTCTCTAAGTAAAAGCTCACCAGCTCCTTCGTCTGCTGCTGTCCCGCTTCAGAGTAAACCGCTTCAGCGGCCTTCTGTACCACGTAAGAGACCCCGTTAAACTTAGTTGACTGACGACGATTCCACAGTCCCCAAATCTCAACTTCTGAACCATCTTTCGCCTTGCCGGTCAAAGTCTTCGGCACTACAGTCAGCGCGCAGCGTGTGCCTGTAAAGCCCGCATTCTTCGAGAAAGAACGAAATTCAATAGCACACTCTCTCGCACCGTCAATCTCATAGATTGAATGAGGAATAGAATCATCTGTGATAAAAGACTCATAGGCCGCATCAAACAGAATAATGGAACCATTGGCATTAGCATAGTCAACCCATGCTTTAAGCTGGCCCTTGGTCATTGTTGCGCCTGTGGGATTGTTTGGCGAACAGAGATAGATGAGGTCAACCTTCTCAGAAGGAATCTCAGCAACAAAGTCATTGTCTGCGCTGATGGGTAAATAGGTAATGCCCGCGTACTTGCCGCTCTCGTCAGCATCACCTGTGTGGCCCGCCATCACATTGGTATCTACATACACCGGATATACCGGGTCGGTTACCGCAATGCTGTTGTCATCACCAAAAATATCCAGAATGTTGCCGCAGTCACACTTAGAGCCATCAGAGATAAAAATCTCAGACGCATCGACGTCGCAGCCGCGAGCCTGAAAATCTTGCTTGGCAACCTTCTCCCGCAGCCAAAGGTAGCCTTGCTCAGGACCATAGCCGCGAAAGGAGGCGTGATCGCCCATCTCCTTCACCGCCTCAATCATCGCCGTCCGGCACGCTTCCGGCAGCGGCTCCGTCACATCGCCAATCCCCAGCTTAATCACCGGCGCATCAGGATTCGCTTCGGTATAGGCCTTCACCCGGCGACCAATCTCAGGGAATAAATAACCCGCTTTGAGCTTGAGATAGTTATCGTTAATCGTAGTCATAGTTGTTCGCACACACGTCAGTAAGCTCTAGAGATCTTATCAGTTTCCCTATGCTCCACACTCGCACCGCCTGGATCTTCGACATGGACGGCACCCTTACCGAAAGCCTCCACGACTTCCCCGCCATCAGCCGCGCCCTTGGCCTGCCGCCCAGCGAACCCATCCTCGAAGCCCTAGCCAAGCTCCCACCAGCCGAACTCGCCAAGCGCCAAACGCAGCTTACCGACATTGAAATTGAGATTGCTCACCAGGCCACTCCCCAACCCGGTGCGGCCGACCTCCTCACAGCGTTAAAAGCACAGGGCAAACGCATCGGCATCCTCACCCGCAATACCAAAGACATCGCCCACATCACTTTGCAAGCGTGCGGCCTCAGCGAATTCTTCGACCCAGACGATATCCTCGGTCGAAGCTGCTGCCCACCAAAGCCTCAGCCAGATGGCATCCTCCACCTGCTCGCCCGCTGGTCACTCCCCCCGCACACCGCCGTCATGACCGGCGACCATAAATTCGACCTGCTCACCGCTAAGAATGCTAAAGCCGCCGCCGTATATCTAGACCCAGAAGGCACTTTTCCCTGGAAACACCACGCCGACTACAGCGTCAAAAGCCTGTCAGCGCTCCAAAAGCTCAGCGCCGCTTCATAGCGATCGCACCCATCCATAGACACCATTGAGCAGCAGCCTACCAGTGAGGTATTTATACTCATTGACTTTTTTGTTGACGTTCGTACAAGCGATTCGTTACATTAGTTAACAAGTAGATTCTGATGCGAATTTTAGAACGCCGCCACGGGATTCGTCCCCTTCGTTCGTCGGTATCACTGCCTACTCATCATTTCACCTTTAAACATGAGGAGTCTCAAAAAATGGCTATTGTTCTAGCGCTCTTGATCGTTGGTTGGTTGGTTGCATTTGCCTTGGGCAGTCAGTTTGGCTTTGACAATCAGCCTGAAGCTGCTAAGCCTGTGACTCAGGTGAAAACTAAGTCAGCGCCTGCCGACTATCGTAAGCCTGCTTCTGTAGCCTAGTTGAAAGTATCTCTGAACTATTCCAGATTATAGAAAAAGGCTCAGAGCAAACTCTTGGCCTTTTTAGCGCGATGAAATTAGATGCTCAACATCGCGTCTGATCATCTAACGAAACTTACAGATTTGAATCTTGAATAAAGCGTAGCGCGTCGTCCGATGTCATTGGCTTTGCAAAGAAGAACCCTTGTACGTTTTGGCAGCCCAGTGCTCTAAGCCCTTCTAGCTGCTCTTTCGTCTCTACACCCTCCGCCACAATATCCATCCCAAGACTACTAGCTAAGTCAATAATCGTCCGCACAATCTCTGTGTTCTCTCCCCTTGCGCCAATATTTTGCACAAAGGAGCGATCAATTTTGAGAACGTCAATAGGCAGCTGCTGCAAACGGCTTAGCGACGAGTAGCCAATACCAAAGTCATCAATACACAGCCCAACATTCAGCGCCCGTAGCTGCTTTAGCACTAAGATAGCTTCTTTAGAATTGTGCATAATAGCCGTTTCAGTGATCTCCAGTCGTAGCGACTGCGCCGACAATCCCGTCTCTTCTAAAACGTCAGCTACCTGCTCGGCCAGGTCACTCTGCGTTAGCTGTCTGGCAGAAAGGTTTACGTTAACTTTTACAGGGCAGGTTTCTGGTAGAAGATCTTGCCAGGCTTTTACCTGTCGGCAGGCTTCTTGCAGCACCCAGTGCCCAATGAGGGTAATCACACCGGTTTCTTCCATCACCGGAATAAACTCGCTAGGTGAAATGGAGCCGTGCTGAGGATGGTACCAGCGAATGAGCGCTTCAACGCCCACGACGCGACCGCTGTTAATATCCATCACTGGCTGGTAGTGCAGCTTTAGCTCTTCTCTTTGTATAGCAAACTGGGCCTGGGTTGCCATTTGCCATAGCGCGACCGCCCGCTGGTGCATGGTCTGGTCGAACACGGTATGGCAAGCGCCACCCTGTCCTTTTGCTCTGTATAGCGCGGTGTCTGCATTTCGCAGTAGGTCGCTCGATTTTTCGTAGCCTACGCTGCTACACACCAGTCCGATGCTGATGTTGGCAAAAACTTCGTAGCTGCTGAGCTTGAAAGGTGTTTTAAGGATGGTGTGAATGCGATCGCACACCGCCAAAGCATCATCCACCCCATCAATCTCTTCTAGCAGAATGGCAAACTCATCACCACCGAGCCGCGCTAGCGTATCGCAGCGGCGAATACAGGACTCCAACCTGCCTGACAGTGCTGAGAGCAGCTGATCACCAATGGCATGTCCCAAACTATCGTTGATTACCTTGAAGCGATCCACGTCTAGAAAGAGCACCGCGCACTGATGGTTCGTATTTCTTTCTAGCCGAATGACCGCCTGCTCTACTCTATTTACAAACAAAGCACGGTTGGCTAGGCCCGTCAGCTCATCGTAAAAGTTGCGATGGCGTAGCTGCTGCTCCATCCATTTTTGCTCAGTTAGGTTCACCACCTGTAGCAGAAAGCAGATAGGCCGCTGCTGACTATCGCGCACCATTGTCATCGTCAGTCCGACGTGCAGAGGCTTTTCATGCTTACCCCAGTGGCGAGTCTCTACCTGATAGTGCTGCCGGTCACCTGCAAGTAGCTGCTTACCGAGCGATCGCAGTAAATCCACATCCTCAGGATGCGTCAGGTCAGTAAACGTCAGCATAATCAGCTCACGCTCGGTATAGCCCACCGCATCGCAAAAGCTCTGATTCGCGCTTAAAAAACCACCGCTCAAGTCCAGAATTGTCATCCCAATTGGCGACAGCTGAAAAATTTGCTTTAGCGTTTTGGTATTCAGCGAATCCTGAGACGTAGGCTGAGGTGGCGCTGAGGAAAACTCTTCTACCTTGGAAGATACTGGCTTGGAAGATACTGGCTTAGAAGCTTCTACCTTGGAATCCTCTGACTTAGAAGCCTCTACCTTTTTGGCTGTGTCTGTAGGCACTGCGTATGAATTATCTGCCGAGGACTTTGCCACGCTGGAATGGGTGTTCATAGGTAGTTGGAAGAAAGAAGTGAAAAGGGCTCCATAGCATTTGCCCATGCAGACTTTGTGTAGATTTATTCAAGGAGCGCTGACGTTATCGAAGAATGCCCGTATGTCTCTGGTTGCTCTGCTTCCAAGCCGTTTTGAGCTATTTCTATTCCGACCAACCAAAAGTGATTGATCCTTTAAACACTATGCCCAGACAGCTTCTGGTTTTCTCGTTTATATCCCTTTAGCTTTCGCGCTCAACGGTGATCACTGTTTCCGTCACCTGCTCGAAGGTGTCGTCGTGACTAATGACAAACAGCTGATTGAATGACTTGATGCGGGCGATCGCTTCTGCTAATCCTGCCCGTCTTGGCCTATCCATATTTGTCGTGGGTTCATCAAAAAAGGCCACGTCAATGTCGGCGAGTACCTTTAGCAGCGCTAGCCGTACTGCCAGGGCCGCACACATTTGCTCGCCACCAGACAGGTTCAAGAAACGACGAGTATGTGCGCCTTCTTGTACCGTAATTTCGTAGTCAGCGCTCCAGCTGAGGGCTACATTCGCTCGGCCTAGCAACTCGCGAAATAGGCGGTCGGCCTCACGCGAGATATTTTGAACATAGCGTTCGGTAATGCGAGGTCCGGCTGTTTTGTACACGGTACGGGCGTATTTAATAAATCGCTTGATGCGATCGCGCTGCTTCATCTCTGCTTGAGCCTCGTCGCGCTTCTTAGCCGTCGCCTTCAGCGTTTCTATCTGCGCTGTAAGATCAGCAAACCGCTGCTGCAACTGTGGCAAACTCCCCCGCAGCCTATCGGCCTGCGAGTTGATGTCGCTATACTGCTTATCGACCGCTGCAAACGCAGTGGGATCAAAGTTTGCCGTTAGCTCTGCTAGCGCCTCATCAAGATCTGCTTTCTGCGTTTGTAGCTCACCTAGCTCAGCGATTACCTGCTTGTACTCAGCCTCTATCGTCTCTACTTGCCCTGCCGCCTGCTGATTTTGCAGGTGTAGCATATAGCCTGCCTGGTGCGTCTGTTTGAGCTGTTGCTGTTGCTGCATGTCAGCGTCTAGCGTCTCAAAAACTTGGAGCTGAGCTGAAATCGCTTCTAGCTGCTGAACACCTGCTATGCGGGTAGATTCTAATACCTTGTACTGGCGCTGCGAATCTGAGCGTTGTTGCAACGTCTTTTCCAAAAGCTGTTGCTTTCCTCTAGGGTTGTCCAACCGCTTTATCTGCTCTTCGACCTGCAATAGAGATTGGCTGGTGTCTGCCTCGGTGATGAGCTGCTTTTCAAGTTTGCTGAGCTGTTGCTGAAGCGTTTGCTGCTGAGTGGTGAGCTGCGATCGCTTCTTTTCCTGCTTAGGCAATCCAGTCAGCTCAGCGTTTTGAGCATAGGCTTGTTTCAGCTGCTGCTGAAGCTTTTTCCGCTGCTGCTGAAGCTGTTGTGGGTCAGTTTGCTCGGCCAAGTCAGCCAAAATGCTGTTGATCATTGCCAATGTCTCTTTGGAGAGAATGCCACCTGCAAAAAGAGCGTCTTTGATAGGTGTAACCGCCGCTCCCTGCAACCCTTCAAACTGCCGCGCCCAACCATCCAACGTTGCTAGCGCCGATACCACCTGTGTGCGGTAGCCATCTTGCCGTGCTTGCCCCGATTCGCTCAGCGATCGCAGCGCCTGCTCAAACTGTTGCGCAGCCGCCATTCGGCTTAGCTGCTCTTGAACTCGGCTTTGTTGCTGCTCCCACTGAGCAATTGTTTCATCAATCCCTTTTAGCCCAGCTAGTCGCCTGATCTCATTTTCTACCTGCGCTATCTCATGCCCAAGCCGGTCGTTTTGCTCGGTCAAGTTTTTCTGCTGCAAACGAGCCGCCGCAAACGTCTGCACCTGCTTTTGTAAGTCTGTTCGCTGCCCCTCTAGCTGAAGCTGCGCCGTCACCTGAGCCCCTAGCTCGTTTAAGCTCTTCTCAGCCGCTTCAAACTGTTCTAGTTTTGCTTCTAGCCGGGCCAGATCACTTTGGCTCTTAGAAAGCGATCGCTGATACGCCTGCTGCTGCTTTAGTACCTGCTGTCGCTGCTGCTGCTGTTCACCTAGTGCCTTCAGCTGCATTTCTGCCGCCAGAAACTGGTCGTAAGCTGACCGCTGCTGTTCGCAAACTTTTACCGCTTGCTGAGCCTGTTGCAAAGATACTTCCATGCGGCTAACAGACTGTTGTTGCGCGGCAATCTGGCTGTTGAGCGTTTGCTGCTGAACCTGAGCCTTTTGCACCTGTTCGGCCTGGCTCAATAGCGTCTGCCTACGCTGCGCAATCTCCTGGCTCTGCTGTTCTAGTCTAGCTAGCTGAGATTCACCCTGGGTAATTTCCATCTGTAACTGCTGATAGCGATTTTGTAGCTCATCCCAGCTTTGTAACGACTCCTCATACTGTTCTATCAGGTCTTTTAGCCGTTGAGATTGAGCCTCAGCGTACTTGCTCAAGCTGAGGCTTTGCCGGTAGGTCTCCCTGTACTCTTCTACCTTCAAGATAGTGTCAAAAATGGGCTTGCGTTTTTCGGGAGAGAGTAAAAAATCGGCTGTAAACGTTCCTTGAGGCACCCCAATCGTGTTTGCAAACAGCTGCCCGAGATCTGTTCCCGGCGCTACGCCCAAGTGCTGTCGTAGCCAGGGCAACACCTCGTCTTTAATGTGCGTAAACGGCAGCTTCTCAGCCAGCTGCGGATCGTATAGCGTGTAGCCACCGGTTGTAGAGCGCTGCACTTCGTACGTGCGACCGTCCCGGCTAGAGATGAACAGAACAATGGCTTGAGCGCTACTCGCCCCGTTGCGAATCAGATCTTCTTTTCTATAGTTGCCCTGATAGTTGAAGAGTACCCAGGCGATCGCTTCTAAAATGCTCGTCTTTCCAGCGCCGTTTTCACCGCAGATGGCATTGGTTCCCAGCTCAAACTGAAACTGTCGCTCTTTGTGAGTTTTGAAATTGGTCAGCGCAACGGAGAGAATCTGCATTCTAGAGCGAGCGATACAGCAAAGGCGAACAAACGAAAGTTACAGGCTAATACCTTAGTATCAGCCTGTGAAAAGGGTAACGCCATTTGCGCAAAATGACTCTTATGACCATCTGCGCGCCATTATCGATTACTGACCTGCGCCGACCGCAGCCGGTTCACGAGTGCTGCTCGAATCAATTGGCACAGGCATTGCCGTACCGCTAGGCTGAATCAGCCAAATCTCGACTTCTTGACTGGGGTTAGAAGGCGAAGGCATTTTGCCCGCAGGCACCATCACATAGTCGCCACCTGCGATCGCCGCGCTCATATCCGGGCTCACCTGAATCATCTGAGCCGTAGATGGCGGTGTCTCACTAGCCTCTGAACTGCCCACATCTGGGGTTGTCGACGTCGCTTCAGGTGATTTTCTTTGCCATATATCATCGGGCTCTGCAGCTGGCGTATCTGCACCTTCAGCTTTTTCCGAAGCGGTTACTTCTTGCGTCGTCTGAGCCGTCTGAGCGGGCGGAAAGATCAGTCGGCTCACAATAGACGCTGCCATGCCCGCAATCAGGGCGATTGGAATTAGCATACTGGTCCGCAGTCTCAGGCGACCTTGAACCCGCTTGCTGGTCATCACAAAGTCTTGCGCCAGGTTGGATAGCTCGTTTCTATTGAGCTGTAAAAAGGCGATCGCCTCCTGTAGCTGAGTCCCCCCTAGCAAATACTCATTGCCCTTGGGTCGATTACGCTCTTCCCAGTCTCTGGCCTGCCGCTCAAGGCGTCTTCGCTGACGCATGGTGGCGCGCGACTCAGCGAGCCAGGTGCGCAGCAGGTCCCAGTCGTTGACTAAAGAGTCGTGCACCAGGTCCACGGTTCTCGGCGAGCCCAAAATCGGCGTTGCGATGGTTGAAGCATTGTCTAAAAACCATGTGCTCAGCGGTGACGATTCATCGCGCTGCGTTTGCCACGCCGCACTGGGCATTTCAGTCCCTTGCTCGATGCAGCAGTTGGTTGATATCGCTGCTTGCGACACAATCACTAGCCGCTCAGCTGCTAGCTTATCAAGCGCGCCGTCTATCAGCTCTGCGGGAAAGTTTTCATTGAGCAGCTCACTTCTAAACACGCGGCGACGATGGTCTTCTCTACCCTCACCCAGCTCACACAGCGACAGAAAGATCCGCCGCGCCGCACGCTGCATCTCTTCGGTCAGGCTTTCAAAGACAGCAGTTGCCCGGTTTGTCATGACGTTATCCACGCCACCCAGGTTCATATAGGCTTCCATCGTTAGCTTTGGCGCAGTAGAACCCGTCAAGTTGGTCTCACGCTTTCGCCATAGCTCTAGCAGCGTCTGCTGAACTAATGACAGCTCACCGGGCGCGCCATTTGTATCTGTCATGAGCGTGTAGAGCATCATCGGATCTAGCTCAATGCCCATTTTCTCAGCTGGCTTTTTCACGACGTCTTTGATTTGGTCGTAGCTCATCGGTGTTAGCAGTACCGTATTCTTTTCGACCAGGTCTTTGAGTCGCTTGTAGGGCAGCAGCTCGTCCATCATATCGGCGCGCAGGCCGATCACAATGCCAAGTGGAACGCTGGGGTCGGCCTGCGATTCTATCAAACAGTGGATAAACTGCTGACGCTCGGTGAGTACTGCCGCATCTGATGTGGGGGCAAAAAGCTCTTCAAACTGGTCAATCACCAGCCACAGCTTGGAGACAGAGGGGATAGAGGTTTCCCCAGCCTTCATTAGCGATGCTCGAATGAGCTGCGTTAGGCCGCTGCCCCCATGCGCTGTGAGCAGGCTTTCTGCCTGGTGCATTTGTCCTGCACGCTGTACGTCGTCTGTAGAGGTAGATGCAAAGGCGGCGGCAAGCCCTCGAATAGGATGCTGGGTAGGATTGATCAGCTTGATCTCCCAGCTTTCGCTGCCTAGGATGCGATCGCCCTGCCGCAGCTGATGCACCAGCCCGGCTCTTAGCAAAGACGTTTTACCGCTGCTAGAAGCGCCCACTAGTGCGCAGAAATTACCGTGCTCTACTTTCTCTAACAGCTGAGCTGTCAACGCTTCTCTGCCATAAAAATAGTCAGCGTGCGCTTCATCGAAAGGTGAAAGCCCTCGGTAGGGGCAAAAGCCAAAAGACAGCTTTTTAAGCCGTGTAAAGGTGCTGATCGGTGTCTTGGAAAAAGCCGCCTTGAGACCGCTCACCCGAGTCAGCACAATCTCACTACCAGAGCTTTCAAACAGCGGCTGCTGTAGCTCACCGCGCAGCTGTTGGCTAACGTGCTCGGTAAGTCCATAGTTACTGACCTTGCCACCGTCTTGCACATAAGGGTTTAGGCCAGAGAGCAGTGCCCTGGTAAAGACACTGTGCGTACCTTCCAAAGATTCGTAGGCCGATTCGTATTCCCTAGATGCCGCCATAAACAGACGGTCTATCCCGGCTCTAGCGCCTGGGTCCGCATCGCGGAAGCTTAAAAGTTCACCACTGTGGCAGCAGTCGAGAATGACGACAATTTGCCGCACAGGGCTTTGCTGCAAAAGGCGGCGTAGCCAGTTCAGCGAGATCCCAAAGTTGCCGTTGTCAGGATCGACATCGCTAGTGGCCAGGTAGCCTTCTTGTATGCCCGCGTCTCGCTGGAGGCCATGCCCTGAGAAGTAAAAGACAGCGGTGTTTGGAATATTCTTGCCTTTTGGCTTGAATAGCTGAATCAGCGCTTGTTCCAACATCTGAGAAGTGACACCGCGCTTTCGGCCTACGCTCGCCTGCTTATTCTTAATGACCTCCGGCATTCGCTGCACCCGGAATTCTCCCTGGGTTTGCAGACGAGCGGCGACGGCCCCCGCATCCGCTGCAGGCGCATTGAGCGCAGGCAGTGAGCGATATTGGTTGATGCCGACAATTAGCGCATCCCGTGACATGTGCAAAACACCCCTTAGCGAAAGTAGCGCGCACCTGATCAAACTCTGATGACAGAATTAGCCAGATACTGCGTGGAGCAAGCAGCCTCTTTAATCTTTGATAGAATCAAAAATCAACCCAATAAAAGCCGATGAAAAATTCAGATTTTATCCAGGCTGGTTGCTCACGCCCTAAAACAAAAGATAGGATCTTTTCTCAACTGCTTGACGCTTTAACTGGTGAGTGAAAACATCAAGCAGTTGATTAAAAGAATCACCTAGGCTTTGTTTCTTCACTGAAGATAGACAACTTTTGATAGAAATAAACAGGGGGCCATTTCCCCTAGTTTTCTTATAGTGAAAAAGGTTGATACGAATAGGATTCAGGTTATCTGCACATAAATACGGAGAAATACGGAGAAAGTGAAAAAGAGAACAAATTGACTTGATACGTTCTTACTTTTCAATCATTAAAACTACTGGGAGAATAGTTCACCAGTCTGCGTTCTTTCTGTGTATGTGCGTAGTGTCAACTAAAAAACTGAGAAAACAGCAAGATTATTTGTTATGAACTAAGCCAAATGGCCGGTTTAAAGTTTTTCGTAGAAATCCGTACAAAAAGCAAAACAACTGTAAAAAAACATTCTAAATATCAGTTGTTCCTCTCTACAAATCAACTTTTACTGTTGATAGCTTCTTCAAAAACAGTTAAACAGGAAGCAAAAGCTTTATACACGTATGTAATGCCCAACTTGACCAGTTCTATCTGTTCTTTCTCATTCTAAAATTTCTTTCTCACTCTAGAACTTATGGCCTAAGAATAAACTTTCCAATGTGCTGAGCAGCTTCCATTTCCCGCTGTGCCTGCTGTACCTGCGCTAGCGGAAAAGTTCTGGCTATGGGCAGCTGAAAGGCGCCTACCGCAATCTGGCACGCCATCTGGTACTGGCACCGTCTCCGAAACCCGTACTACAAACTGCGAGCAGTATGTCCCTTTTCGAGCAGGTGCGCCTAGCGTTAATATTACCCGCTGACCCACCGCGCGATCTGTCACGCCAGCGCCTACCGCTGAAACCATGCCACCTCCCTCAATTCCTGGTGTAAAAGGCGGCTCACCAGAGCTCAGTCGGTACTCGCCTCGCCTCGCCATAAGGTCGGCCTGATTCATTCCTATGCTCGTGAGGTCAATTACCACCTCTCCAGGGCCAGCACTCAGCGGCGCTACGCACTCGCTTTCTAGATTTTCAACGCCCCCGAAGGTGCGAACAACTATCTTTCTTTGTGTGGGTTCTATTGTCATCTCTAGATAAACGCTATGCGCTAAACAACGTGTAAATGCTGAACCTGTATCTACCGTGTCGCAAGGCTTATAGCCCCTGGGAACACAAGAGAATACGAAGCAGCTTACCAGGCAACAGTGCGATGAATACGATGTGGACCAATGAAGACGGACTCAAAATCAACCCGCCCTGTTGGGAGAGTGCTATCCACTTTTTAGATACCTTTACCTATATGGACTCAGAGTTTGGGATTATTGACCTGGTAGCTACCGATATGTTTGATCTGACGCACCCTAGTACGGCGGAGGAGCTAGACTTGCCCAAGGCGCTGCGAGCGATTCGGCAAAAGTCCTCTCTCGCGAAGTCCGTTGTGGAGTGGATTGCGGAGAATAGAGACTTTTTGGAAGATTATCCCGACCAGTTGAAGTGAGTCTGGGTTTGGGTGGACAGGGAGTGGGGACTGGGGAATGGGGAATAGGGGATAGGTGGATGGCTTGTTGGTCGGTAGAAGCGTTTTATGGGTTGATTTGTCGTGACCTTACAGATAACAGAGGGCTTGTGGAGCTGATAGAAGGTCGCATTGTGCCGCTGCCTGTAGATGAGCAGCAAGATCGGCAGGTTGAGCGGTTGAGACAGCAGATTCAAGGGTGTTTGGAGCAGGTAGGGGTTGAGGATGTGGAGGTGCGATCGCATTACCCTATTCAAGTCAATCGGTATTCTGAACTTAAGCCAACGCTTGCCGTTTTGTCGTTGGGCTTGTCTCAGCCTCAGATTCACTGGGTTATAGATATTGATAAAGCTGAGATCGTAGATAGTAGAGCGCGAACGGTACGAGCACATCTATATGCTCATTACGGTATTGGCGAATATTGGACGCTCTCTGTCGAACAAGTAGAGCTACGGACCCATCATGGTCCAAGATTTGTTAAAGAATCAAACGAGCAGATTGCGCAGTATCAGCAGCACCGTCTGTGGCATGTCGGTGAGCAGGTCCGTCCTCTGCATTTTTCTCAGCTGAGCGTACAGGTTCAAGAGCCGCTGCCGCTCCACTTTGTCATGCGCACCGCGACAGGTCACTGCACTTACACAGAAACGATGCTGCCGCTGAAAGTGCAGTGCTAGCTTTTCTGCGTAGGTGACTGTACTCTGAGCCGGACAGAGTCTCCATGCGAGGGTAGGCCCTCAGCGCGAGTCAGGATATCGATATCAGTGGCAACATCGGTCAGGGCCCGCTTGGTGTATTGCACTAGACTGGTGTGCTTCATGAAGGTTTCAGTGCTGAGTGGGGAAGCGTAGCGAGCTGCGCCAGAGGTGGGCAAGGTGTGGTTGGGCCCAGCTAAGTAGTCGCCTACGGCTTCGGGGGTGTCGTGACCCAAGAAAATTGCGCCTGCCTGGTTGATGTGTGGCAGCAAATCCCAGGGCTCTTCTATCTCTAGCTCCAGATGCTCGGGTGCGAATAGGTCGGAGAGAGCGGCGGCAGTTTCCAGTGTATCGACGACGACGGCGACGCCGTAGTGAGCGATCGCCTTTTCAGTCAGCGTTCGGCGGGGATGATTGGCGAGCTGTCTTTCAACTTCATCCGCTACGGCTTGAGCTAAAGCGCTATCTGTGGTTATGAGTACGGCGGCGGCCATAGGGTCGTGCTCTGCTTGCGCGAGTAGGTCGACGGCGACATGAGCCGGGTTTGCTGTGCTGTCTGCAATGACCAGAACTTCGGAAGGACCCGCTAGCGAGTCGATGCCGACGGTACCATACACCTGCTTTTTGGCGAGGGTGACGTAGATGTTTCCAGGGCCAGTGATAACGTCTACTTTGGGAATCGTTTCTGTGCCGTAGGCTAGCGCTGCGATCGCTTGCGCGCCCCCTACTTGATAAATTTCTTCGACACCCGCTTCTTGCGCCGCGACCAGTACAGCTGGGCTAATGTTACCATTTGGGCCAATAGGCGTTACCATCACAATGCGACTGACTCCGGCTACGCGAGCGGGTATCGCATTCATCATCACCGTGCTGGGGTAGCTTGCGCGTCCACCGGGTACGTAAATGCCTGCTTTGGCCACTGGCGCATAGCGTTTGCCTAGCACCACACCGTTATCTTCAAAGTTCACCCAGCTTTTGGGCAGGTGCTGACGGTGAAAGCTGTCGATATTCGCACAGGCTTTCTTAATCGCTTTGAGTAGCTCTGGCGATATCTGCTGATAGGCTGCGTCTAGTTGAGCGCCGTCGATTCGAAGTGTAGCGGGCGTTAGCAGCTTGCGATCAAATTTTTCCGTGTAGTGGAGGAGCGCTTTGTCACCGGTCGTACGTACTGCTTCTAAAATTTCGCGTACTGTGGCTTCTTTTTCAGTCACCTGCGCATCGTGAGTGCGATCGCAAATACGCTGAAGTTCAACCTTGGCATCATCTAGCTGATTGATAATTCGCAGCATGTAAGAAACAAGAGTGTTATGAGGCAGGGCCGGGGACATTTTTATTAGCTTAGCGTGGAAATCCGGTCGTCAGCACAACAACATTTCACATGAGTCCGCCACATGTGAAACTTCAGTGCTATTATTTGTAATTCCGATAGTTTTACTGAATTGATAAGGGCGAGTAGCGAAGCAATCAATGGCAAATACTAAATCAGCGCTCAAGCGCATTCGAGTTGCAGAGCGAAATCGTTTGCGCAATAAGGCATACAAGTCAGCGGTTAAAACCCTGACCAAGCGGTACCACGAGGCACTCGAAACTCACGCCGCTAGTCCCTCTGATGAAAGTGGCAAGCAGGTGCAAGAACGCATGTCTGCGGCAGTGAGCAAAATTGACAAAGCCGTAAAGCGCGGCGTTCTTCATAAGAATGCGGGCGCTAGACGCAAGTCTCAGCTGTCGCGTGCATTGAAAGCTGTAGAAGGTACGCCTGAAGCCGCTAGCGCATAGCTGTCTATATAGCTATTTACCTAAGAGAAGTTACTGAAGCCTTTAGTATGCGCCTTGTCGACACTCACGTTCACATCAACTTCGACTCATTTGATGTCGATAGAGACGATGTGGCAGTCTCCTGGCGTGAGGCTGGTGTAGCGCACCTAGTGCACTCTTGCGTAGAGCCCGCTGAGTTTCCTAAAATCCAGGCTATTGCCCACCGCTACCCGGAGGTTTCAATGGCAGTAGGCCTACATCCATTGGACATGGATAAGTGGACGGAAACAACTGCCGCTGATATAGCCCGACTTGCGGCCTCGGAGCCAAAGGTGGTTGCAATTGGTGAAATGGGTCTGGACTTTTTCAAAGCCGATGACAGGACGCTGCAAAAGCGAGCCTTCGCTGAACAGCTAAAGGTTGCGCAGGATCTGGACTTGCCGGTAATCATTCACTGCCGAGAAGCTGCGGCGGAAATGGCTGAGCTACTGACACATTTCTTTGACTCGCAGGGAAGCGTCAACGGCGTGATGCACTGCTGGACAGGTAGCCCTGAGGAAACTCAGCAGTTTTTGGATTTAGGCTTTTTTGTCAGCTTCAGTGGCATTGTCACGTTTAAGAGCGCAGCCCAGGTGAAAGCATCGGCCAAGATGGTGCCAAGCGATCGCATCCTGGTAGAAACAGACTGTCCGTTTCTATCTCCCGTCCCAAAACGAAAAGAAAAGCGAAACCAGCCTGCATTTGTGCGCTATGTGGCTGAGCATGTCGCTGAACTTCGAGGTGTTTCTTTAGAGACGTTAGCTACGCAAACTACTCAAAACGCGCAGCGTTTGTTTCGGCTGCCGCAGGCGCTAGTTACCGAAACAGAGGAACCAGTTGCCGTGCCTGCTGGTGGTAGCACAGCTAATCCATAAAATCATTGATAGCTTAAATCTATGAAATCGTTGCTAATAGACAGCCGGTTCTTTTCTCTCAGCTAACTGTAGGATCCATTATCTGCCACAGATGACTCTATCAATTACAACCATCTTTGAAATGAAAAGGTAACATGGGTGATCAGCTGCCATTGACAATCTGATACTTTTAAGATCCAGGTTTGGCTTATGATATATAAGCTCAAAAAATATATGTTCATATAAAGATTTGGTGATGATGCCATCTAACGCGCTACTTTTGCCAACGCGACCCCCTAAAACCCACACTAGGCTTAGGATGAAAGCTCTGCATGAAAGCTGCTGCTAACGCTTCTCTTAATAAAAATATTGTCTACATCCACTCGTCCGTCGCGATCTCTAATCTGGGGTTTCCTTGACTTTATGCTCCCAAAATCAGCGAGTTTAGGATTCTTAACATTACAAAAGGGCTTCTTCAAGCCCGAGAAAAAGTAGCCCTTCTACCCCATCAAAACGCGATGATAACTATCTGCGTTACGCGCTTTTGTGTCCTTGGCAGTCTGCGCAAATCTACCCGCTGCTATAAAAGTGCTTGCTCTCAAGCTGCCTGTGCCCAAGGCACCTTGAGTTTCTACCGGCTGTCTACCGCTTAGCTTCACCTATTCCGCTCATGGCTGTCACAGGCCTTTTCGTGTGCTCACACGTCCCTTTTGCTGTACAAACGTTGCCTTCGCTCGGCGCGATTTTTGAGGAAACGCATGACTGACTCTACCCTTGCCACCGCTGAATATCCTGCTATCGAACCTTCTGCTATTGACTCTTCCGCTATCGACTCTCCTAGAAAAACAACGCCCACTCACCTACTGCCCGACCTTGTTGAGATTCAGCGCGCAAGCTTTCGCTGGTTTTTGTCAGAAGGTCTAGTCGAAGAGCTAGAGAGTTTTTCGCCCATTACTGATTACACTGGCAAGCTAGAACTACACTTTTTAGGCAAAGACTACCGGCTCAAAGCACCTAAGTACATGGTGGATGAAGCCAAGCGCCGGGATAGCACCTATTCAGTACAAATGTACGTCCCCACGCGCCTTATTAACAAGGAAACGGGGGAAATTAAAGAGCAGGAAGTCTTTATCGGTGACTTGCCGCTCATGACCGATCGCGGTACGTTCATCATCAACGGCGCAGAGCGGGTCATTGTTAACCAGATAGTGCGCAGTCCCGGTGTCTACTACAAGGCTGAGACCGACAAACACGGTCGTCGCACTTACACCGCTAACCTGATCCCCAACCGAGGCGCATGGCTCAAGTTTGAAACCGATAAGAACGACCTCGTTTGGGTTCGCATCGATAAAACTCGTAAGCTGTCTGCTCAAGTACTGCTGAAAGCATTGGGTCTTAGCGATGGCGAAATCTTCGACTCTTTGCGCCACCCTGAGTACTTTCAAAAGACCATCGAGAAAGAAGGTCAGTTTAGCGAAGAGGAAGCGCTACTGGAGCTGTACCGTAAGCTGCGTCCTGGCGAGCCACCTACTGTTAACGGCGGTCAGCAGCTGCTAGACTCTCGATTCTTTGATCCCAAGCGCTACGACTTAGGCAAAGTGGGACGTCACAAGCTCAATCGCAAGCTGCGTTTGAACATTCCTGAGGCCACTCGTGTCCTCACACCTCAAGACATCGTTGCGGCTATCGACTACCTGATCAACCTTGAGTTTGATATTGGTAACCCCGACGATATCGACCACTTGGGCAATCGCCGCGTACGTTCTGTCGGTGAGCTGCTGCAAAACCAGGTGCGTGTGGGTCTAAACCGTCTAGAGCGAATCATTCGTGAGCGGATGACCGTATCTGACGCGGATTCTTTGACGCCAGCGTCTTTGGTGAACCCCAAGCCACTTGTTGCGGCAATTAAGGAATTCTTCGGCTCCAGCCAGCTCTCACAGTTTATGGACCAAACCAATCCGCTTGCTGAGCTGACTCACAAGCGCAGAATTAGTGCGCTTGGGCCAGGCGGTCTTACCCGTGAGCGGGCGGGCTTTGCTGTTCGCGACATTCATCCCTCGCACCACGGTCGCATTTGCCCGATTGAAACGCCTGAGGGTCCAAACGCGGGTCTGATTGGCTCACTAGCTACTCACGCCCGTGTCAATGACTTTGGCTTTATCGAGACACCATTCTTCCCTGTGGTGAACGGCCAGATTATCAAGGATAATCCCGCTGTTTATATGACGGCAGACGAAGAGGATGATCTGCGCGTTGCGCCAGGTGATGTGCCAATCGATTTAGATAACAACATCTTGGGCGAATCGGTACCGGTGCGCTACCGCCAGGACTTCGACGTCACCTCACCGAAGGAAGTGGATTACGTTGCGGTTTCGCCTGTACAGATTATCTCAGTGGCGACTTCGCTGATTCCTTTCCTAGAGCATGACGACGCTAACCGTGCCCTGATGGGCTCGAACATGCAGCGTCAGGCGGTGCCGCTGCTGCGTCCAGAAAGGGCTTTGGTGGGTACTGGGCTAGAAGCGCAGGCCGCTCGTGACTCTGGAATGGTCATTATCAGCCGGACAGACGGTGTGGTTAGCTACCTAGATGCAAACTGGATCAAGGTGACTGATCCTGAAGGGGCCGTTCACACTTACGAGCTTCAGAAGTATCAGCGCTCGAACCAGGATACTTGTTTGAATCAGCGTCCCTTAGTTTACGAGGGAGCTAATGTGGTTGCCGGTCAGGTGATGGCTGACGGCTCTGCAACCGAGGGGGGGGAAATCGCCCTGGGCCAAAACGTGCTGATTACGTACATGCCTTGGGAGGGCTACAACTACGAGGACGCGATTCTTCTGAGTGAGCGCCTGGTGTATGAAGACGTGTACACCTCTATTCATATTGAAAAGTATGAGATTGAGGCTAGGCAGACCAAGCTTGGACCTGAAGAAATTACCCGCGAGATTCCTAACGTCGGTGAGGACGCGCTGCGTCAGCTTGACGAAACCGGCATCATTCGCGTAGGTGCCTGGGTAAGTTCGGGCGAGATTCTGGTGGGCAAAGTAACGCCTAAAGGTGAATCTGACCAGCCGCCTGAAGAAAAGCTGCTGCGAGCTATCTTTGGTGAAAAAGCGCGGGACGTTCGCGATAACTCGCTGCGCGTGCCTAACGGTGAGAAAGGCCGTGTGGTTGACGTGCGTGTGTTTACCCGTGAGCAGGGCGATGAGCTGCCCCCCGGTGCCAACATGGTTGTGCGCGTATACGTCGCACAGAAGCGCAAGATTCAGGTGGGTGACAAGATGGCAGGCCGTCACGGTAATAAGGGAATTATCTCCCGGATTTTGCCGGTGGAAGATATGCCTTACTTGCCCGATGGTACGCCGATTGACATCGTGCTCAATCCTCTGGGTGTGCCGTCTCGTATGAATGTGGGTCAGGTTTTTGAGGCTCTATTAGGCTGGGCCGGACAGAACCTTGGCGCTCGATTCAAGGTGACGCCGTTTGATGAAATGTATGGCGAAGAGGCTTCTTTGGAAACCACGCACGGCAAGCTGGCAGAGGCGCGAGAGCTGACTGGAAAAGACTGGGTCTTCAACGATAAGAATCCTGGCAAAATTCAGCTGTACGACGGTCGTACTGGTGAGCCGTTTGACCAAGAAGTCACTGTGGGTCAGTCTTACATGCTGAAGCTGGTGCACCTGGTAGATGACAAGATTCACGCCCGTTCGACCGGTCCTTATTCGCTGGTGACTCAACAGCCTTTGGGTGGTAAGGCGCAGCAGGGCGGTCAGCGATTCGGCGAGATGGAAGTATGGGCGCTTGAAGCATTCGGCGCGGCTTACACTTTGCAGGAATTGCTGACGGTGAAGTCGGACGATATGCAGGGCCGGAACGAAGCGCTCAACGCGATTGTGAAGGGCAAGGCGATTCCTCGCCCAGGTACGCCCGAGTCGTTCAAAGTATTGATGCGTGAGCTTCAGTCGCTGTGTTTGGATATTGCGGTGCACAAGCTAGAGACCCAGGAAGACGGGACTAGCCGCGATACTGAAGTAGACCTGATGGCCGATGTGGGCAATCGCAGAACGCCTTCGCGGCCTACCTATGAGTCGATCTCACGCGAGGAGCCTGCGGGTAATACCGGCGCGGCGGGTGCTCACGGTGTGGTCAATCCGATGACTGGAATGGTCTTGGGCGGGGCGAATGGGAGTGCGATCGCACCTCCAGGTTCTGGCATGGGCACTTCATCTGCATCTGCTAACGAAGTCACCGAGACTCTATAAGCTCATATGTGCCGTAGGCTGAGCTGAGCGAAAGCACCTACGGCACACGAGCTAGCCATTCATCTAGATGGCTCCAAGAAAGTATTAGCCTCATTGAGTTGTAAGGGAATTAACCAAGAATGCCGAAAGTAGAACAGCGGTTTGACTACGTCAAAATTGGACTGGCGTCACCAGCGCGGATCAAAGAGTGGGGCGAGCGCACCCTACCGAATGGCACTGTCGTGGGCGAAGTGACCAAGCCAGAGACCATTAACTACAGAACGCTAAAGCCAGAAATGGATGGCTTGTTCTGCGAGCGTATCTTTGGCCCCGCCAAAGATTGGGAATGTCATTGCGGCAAATATAAGCGTGTGCGTCACCGCGGCATCGTGTGTGAGCGCTGCGGTGTGGAAGTCACTGAGTCTCGCGTGCGTCGTCACCGCATGGGATATATCAAGCTAGCTGCGCCTGTGGCTCACGTTTGGTATCTAAAGGGCATTCCTAGCTACATTGCGATTTTGTTGGATATGCCGCTGCGCGATGTAGAGCAGATTGTGTATTTCAACGCTTACGTGGTACTAGACGCGGGCAATGCAGACAACCTCTCCTACAAACAGCTGCTGAGCGAAGACCAGTGGATGGAAATTGAGGACCAGCTGTACGACGAAGATTCTCAGCTAGCGGGCATTGAAGTCGGCATTGGTGCGGAGGCACTAAAAAGACTGCTTGAAGACTTGCAGCTTGAAGAAACTGCTGAACTGCTGCGCGAAACCATCTCCACTTCAAAAGGGCAAAAGCGCGCCAAGCTGATCAAGCGTTTGCGCGTAATTGATAACTTCATCGCAACCGGCTCCAAACCCGACTGGATGGTGCTAGACGTCATCCCAGTGATTCCGCCCGATTTGCGACCGATGGTACAGCTTGACGGCGGCCGCTTTGCGACCTCTGACCTAAACGATCTGTATCGCCGCGTTATTAACCGGAATAACCGACTGGCCCGCTTGCAGGAGATTTTGGCCCCTGAGATTATCGTTCGCAACGAGAAGCGGATGCTGCAAGAAGCGGTAGACGCGCTAATCGACAACGGTCGCCGTGGACGTACGGTAGTCGGCGCGAACAACAGACCGCTGAAGTCGCTCTCTGACATTATTGAGGGTAAGCAGGGTCGATTCCGCCAGAACCTCCTGGGTAAGCGAGTTGACTACTCCGGTCGTTCTGTGATTGTGGTTGGTCCAAACCTCAAAATTCACCAGTGCGGGTTGCCTCGTGAGATGGCCATTGAGCTGTTTCAGCCGTTTGTGATTCACCGCCTGATTCGTCAGGGACTGGTGAACAACATTAAGGCGGCGAAAAAGCTAATTCAGCGCAACGATCCCAGCGTGTGGGAAGTGCTTGAAGATGTGATTGAAAACCACCCGGTTATGCTAAACCGCGCGCCGACCCTGCACAGATTGGGTATTCAGGCCTTTGAGCCCATCATGGTAGAAGGGCGAGCCATTCAGCTGCACCCGCTGGTATGTCCTGCGTTCAACGCTGACTTTGACGGTGACCAGATGGCGGTACACGTGCCGCTTTCGCTCGAAGCTCAATCAGAAGCCCGACTGCTGATGCTGGCCTCGAACAATATTCTGTCTCCAGCGACGGGTCGGCCAATTATTACGCCTTCACAGGATATGGTATTGGGCTGCTATTACCTGACGGCAGACAACCCTGCCAAGCAGAAAGGGGCCGGGAAGTATTTTGCCAATATGGAAGATGCGATCGCATCTTACGAACAAGGCAATATCGACCTGCACGCCAAAGTATGGCTACGTTTTCTTGGCGACATTGAAACCGCAGACAATGACAGCGAACCTGTAGAAGTCAAAGACGACGGCTCCGGTGGCAAGACCAAAATCTACAAGCACCGCCGGGTTCGAGAAGATGAAGAAGGCATCGTTATCTCCCAGTATGTTGAAACCACGCCGGGACGAATCATCTACAACCATGCCGTACTGGGCGCTTTAGCCGAATAGCCGAATAACACAGGAGACCAGGGTCATTGGCACGCCGTCTTACGGCTAGTGACCCATTTGGCCATTAACATTCTCCAATCCAAGACAAGTAGAAAGACAAGCAAAAAAAGACAACCAGCAGCAAAGCGTACGAGAGGCGACAATGAAAGAGCAAGGCGAATCTAGACCTGTTGTATTTAGAAACCGGGTTATTGACAAAAAGCAGCTAAAAAATCTCGTTTCCTGGTCCTTTGAGCACTACGGCACCGCCCGCACCGCTCAAATGGCTGACGAAATCAAAGGGCTTGGCTTTAAGTACGCCACCAAAGCCGGTGTTTCCATCAGCATCGACGACCTGGAAGTGCCCCCTAGTAAGAAAGCAATGCTAGAGGTCGCAGAACAAGAAATTCGCGATACCGAAGAGCGCTACACCCGAGGCGAAATCACCGAGGTAGAGCGTTTCCAGAAGGTAATCGACACCTGGAACGAAACCAGTGAACACCTTAAAGACAAGGTGCTAGAAAACTTCCAAGAAAACAATCCGCTCAACTCCGTGTACATGATGTCTACCTCTGGCGCGCGGGGTAACATCTCGCAGGTTCGTCAGCTAGTGGGCATGCGTGGCCTCATGGCCAACCCACAGGGGGAAATTATTGACTTACCGATTAAGACCAACTTCCGAGAAGGTCTGACGGTTACTGAGTACATCATTTCGTCTTACGGTGCGCGCAAGGGGCTAGTCGACACCGCCCTTAGAACCGCTGACTCTGGCTACCTCACCCGTCGCCTGGTAGACGTTTCTCAAGACGTAATCGTGCGCGAAATTGACTGTGGCACTACCCGCTACGTCCCCGTACGGCCCATGACCGATGGTGAACGCGTCCTGATTCCACTAAAAGACCGGCTCCTGGGTCGTGTGCCCGCAGAAGATGTGGTTCACCCTAAGACTGGTGACGTGATTGTGGCACGCAATCAGTACATTACTGACGATATTGCCAATGCTATTGGCGCGGCAAAAGTTAAAGAAGTAAAGGCTCGCTCGGCGCTAACGTGCGAAGCCGCTCGCTCCGTTTGTCAGCACTGCTATGGCTGGAGCCTGGCCCACTCGCACATGGTGGACTTGGGTGAAGCGGTCGGTATTATCGCCGCTCAGTCTATTGGTGAACCCGGTACTCAGCTGACTATGCGGACCTTCCACACTGGGGGTACGTTTACAGGTGAGCTTGCGCCGCAGGTGAGCGCCAAGCGCAGCGGTACCATTCGCATTCCGAGTGACCTGCGTACTAGGGCCTTCCGCACCCGCCACGGACAGGACGCTCTGGTGATGGATGCCAACTGCCAGATCGCCATCGAGTCGAACGGTAAGGAATACTCTGTTTCTTTGCCTAAGAACTCTATTTTGTTCGCACAAGACGGCGACGAAATTGAGAAAGGCGCGATGATTGCAGAATTGGCCAGTACTAGCCGAGTTCGCAAAGTTACAGAGAAAGCCAGTAAAGACGTAACTTCTGACCTATCTGGCGAAGTGATCTTCGACGGTTTAGTGCAAGAAGAGAAGACCGACCGTCAGGGCAACATGACCCGCCTCGCACAGCGCGGTGGTTTGATGTGGGTGCTCTCCGGCGAAGTATACAACCTCCCGCCTGGCGCTGAACCCGTTGTGAAAAACGGCGATCATCTAGAAGCTGACGGCGTTCTTGCTGAGACCAAGCTAATCACAGAGCGTGGCGGTACGGTTCGTCTTACTAGCACGTCTACCGATGGTAAAGGTGGCCGAGAAGTCGAGATTATCACTGCCTCTGTAGTCCTCGACAAGTCGGAAGTAGAAGTAGAAAGCGGCCAGGGTCGTGAGCACTATTTCCTCAATACCTCGACCGGCCAGCGATTCTCGATTAATGCAACGCCTGGAACTAAAGTCACCAATGGGCAAGTGGTTGCAGAGCTAGTAGATGACACTTTCCGGACGCAAACGGGTGGCATCATCAAATTTGCAGGCGTAGAAGTTGCCAAGCGCGGCAAGGCAAAAACTGGCTATGAGGTGACTAAAGGGGGCACGCTGCTGTGGATCCCTGAAGAAGCTCACGAAGTGAACAAAGACATCTCTCTGCTGATGGTAGAAGATGGCCAGTTCATTGAAGCTGGGACAGAAGTTGTTAAAGACATCTTCTGCCAAACCAGCGGCGTGGTAGAAGTGACTCAAAAGAACGACATTTTGCGTGAGATCGTGGTGCGCCCTGGCGACATTCACATGGTGGATAGCCCAGACGATGCAGGCAAAAAAGGCGGCACTATCGTCAACGCAGGCGAAGAAGTGATGCCAGGTGTAGTCGCTGACTCGCTGCGCTACGTGGAGTATGTAGAGACGCCTGAAGGCGCTGCCTTGCTGCTGCGCCCTGTGCAGGAGTTTGAAGTGCCAGACGTGGCTTCGGTGCCTAGCCAGGCTTCGGTCAGCGACAGCGACGATAAGGGCATCAGCCTGCGCGCCATTCAGCGACTGCTGTATAAAGACGGTGAGCGGGTTAAGTCTGTCGAAGGCATCGAAATTCTGCGAACGCAGCTGGTTCTAGACATAGACGAAGGCGGTACGCAGCTGACTGCGGACATCGAACTCAAAGCCGACAGCGACGATGAAGATGCAACCAAGCGCTTACAGCTGGTAATTTTGGAGACGCTGGTTGTCCGCCGTGACATTGACGCCGACCAAACTCAAGGCAGCACAAACACTCGCCTGCTGGTGACAGATGGCGATGAAATCACACCGGGCGCGGTGATTGCCCGGACTGAGATTCAGTGTAAGGAAGCTGGAGAAATTCGCGGTATTCGCGAAGACTTAGAGTCGGTTCGCCGTGTGCTTGTGGTTCGCGATGTAGACTTGGTGACGATTGACACGAATGGCAATGAGCCGGTTGTTTCGGTTGGCGATCTGCTGGTCGACAACTCGAAGCTTGCAGAAGGTATTCACAACCAAGAGTCTGGTCAAGTCATTGGTGTAGATGATGACAAAGTGGTAATGCGAATTGCCCGTCCTTACCGGGTATCGACCGGTGCGGTACTGCACATTGAAAATAACGACCTGGTACAGCGCGGTGATGGCCTGGTGTTGCTCGTATTTGAGCGGGCGAAAACGGGCGACATTATTCAGGGTCTGCCCCGTATTGAGGAGCTGCTAGAAGCCCGTAAGCCGAAGGAGGCCTGCATTTTGGCAGAGCGCCCAGGGATAGCGGAAGTAGTTTACGCAGAAGACGAAACCGTTGAGATTAAAGTCATTGAAAGCGATGGTGTGGTGACAGACTACCCGGTAACGCCAGGTCAAAACCTGGTGATTGCCGATGGCCAGAAGGTGGAAGTAGGCGAAGCGCTCACAGACGGTCCCTCGAACCCACACCAAATTCTGGAGGTGTTCTTCAAGTACTTCCGTGAAACTAAGGGAACGCATGAGGCGGCGATGCTTAGCCTTGAGCAAGTACAGTCGTTTTTGGTGAACGAGGTACAGTCGGTGTACCAGTCTCAGGGCATTGATATCTCGGACAAGCATATTGAAGTGATTGTGCGACAGATGACCTCTAAGGCGCGGCTTGAAGACGGCGGTGATACTACGATGCTCCCAGGTGAGCTCGTTGAGATTCGTCAGTTGGAGCAGGTGAATGAAGCGATGTCGATTACGGGCATGGCTCCTGCCGACTACACGCCGGTACTGCTGGGTATTACGAAGGCTTCTTTGAATACGGACAGCTTTATCTCGGCGGCGAGTTTCCAGGAGACAACTCGTGTGCTAACTGAGGCGGCTATCCAAGGTAAGTCTGACTGGCTGCGTGGCTTGAAAGAGAACGTAATTATTGGTCGACTGATTCCGGCGGGTACGGGCTTCAACGCTTATGAGGAGCCAACGTCTCCTGAGATTGATACCTCTTTTGACGGTACGTTCTTGGGTAACGACATGGCGCTTTCTGACATGGTGCTTGATGATCGCACGGCGCGGGCCTACGACCGTGAAGGCGGTTTGGACCTGATTGCAGGTGATGGCATGGTTGGCGGAGAGAAGAAGGCCGATGAAGACGCTGGGAAGACTATTCCTGGTTTGATTGGCGGCGATGGTCTTATCGACGATAAGAGCAGTGCGCCTTCTTAAGACAGATGCTGTAATGGCACTGTAAGACGCAGCTGTGATACACAAAAAGCAAATGCGAAACCTAGTCATGGCTAGGTTTCGCATTTGCTTTTTGTGCTGAGTGTTGAGAGTGTTTAAAACTACCCTATGCCTCTACCGCAAGCAGTCATGTATAACTATCCTTCTCCTAAAGAAATTCTCTCGGCTCTATTGCCCTTTCTCAAGGTGGCAGGCGCGTACGCTCAGCAAGTTCAAAAGCGAATTGATGTTCATCCTGATAAATATGAGGGCGACCATCTATTCGCTAATGCGCTTACAGATGCAGATTTATCGGTGCAGACGTTTATAGAAGTGGTGCTGCTAGCGAAGTTTCCTGAGCTACGGTTTTACGGTGAAGAATACGAGCAGTCTTTTAATACAAAGTACTTTCGGGCGATAGATCTAGGGCCGCAGGGTGACTACTTGATTACGCTAGACCCGATCGATGGCACGCGCTACTACATGGATGGTCATCCAAATTATTTGGTGATGATGACGATTGTGAATGCGGATGGGTTTGAGGGCGCGATCGCACTTAGCCCTGCCAACAGCAAATACTACTACTCCTTACGTAACCAGGGTACTTTTGTCGGTAGCATGGACGACGACCTTGATCAGTGCCAGCCGCTAAAGATTGAAAACCCAGCGCCGAAGATAGTGCTAGGCACCGCGATAAGTCCCTTTGCAGACCAGATAAGAGCAGCTCTTCTAACGACGTTAGATTCTTCTGATCCGGTTATTGACCTTAAAACAGCCTATTCTTCCAAGACGCCGGTTCCGCCTATCAACGGACTGCTCACAGGCGAAGTTTGTGGCTCTATCTTGGCCAGCGCTCAATTTATTGATACGGCTGCCTTAGCCTGGATGGCTTCTGAGATGGGCTATCAGTTGACCACTTACGAAGGCAAGCCAGTCACTTCGCCTGCTGAGTGCGAAAACTATCGCCAGTCCGAAATTATTGTGTCTGCTACGAAAGAACTACAGGATAAGCTTATTGAGATTATGCGGTCTCTTAAACCGTAGAAGACCGTTGATTTTAACAAGAAACCTCCCAAAGGACTAAGACCCCAAGGGAGGTTTGCTATGCTGCGTCGGTGGACTTGAAGCTAGATTAAAAACTGGATAAAAGAGGACGGGCAACTAGCCCTCGCCGCCTTCACCGCCTTCACCACCTTCTTCATCTCCTTCATCTCCTTCATCTCCTTCATCTCCTTCCTCAACAGGTTCTTCGATAGTCGTATCATCGCCTTCTATGGCTTCACCGCCTTCTGGTGCGGGCTCACCACAGGCTGTAGTCAGGGTAGCCACCAGACCTAATGATAAGAATAGCTCAGTCACTTTTAGTTTCTTAGCCATGGTACTTCTTACATACAATTGCTTACAACAGGTAGTATCGTACCGTTAATGAGATAAGTTATCAATAACTTGGCTGAAAATCCTGTCGGATAGAGGGTCTGTGTGTAGCGCTGAATGGACGATTGAAGTGCGATCGCAATCCAAAAAACTCTAACCTTGCTGCGTAAGCGCCTCATCATTGCTTTTCCCCTTCATCCCTTCAATCTCCAACAGGCTGATGATAGTGCTAGCCACCGGAATCGACAGAAAGATACCTAGTACGCCAGCAACCCGAGCGCCGACAATGAGCGCAAAGAACATCACGACCGGATTGATATTCAGTGAGTCTCGCATAATACGAGGCAATAACAGATTCTCTTCTACTTGCTGCAATATCACGCACACTAGCGCTGACTGCACTGCTAGACCAATGCTATATGAGAGTAAAAACAATGATACCAGCCCAATTCCAAGCGTCGCACCAATGCCTGGAATAAGGTCGAAGAGCCCGGCAATCACCGCTAGCGTGAGCGCATAGGGCACATTGAACAATAAGAATACTAGGAAAGTAGATACTCCAAAGAAAATAGAGAGCAGCAGTCGTCCCCAGAAAAAACCTAGAAGGCTTTTTTGCACCGTTTCTGTAATTCTCATACGTTGCTCGAAGGGTGCTTTTTCAATCAGCCAATCCCACAGACGAGAGCCGTCTAGCAGCATGAAGTAGGTGACGACCGCAATCAAAATGGAGTGCAAGAAGTTGCTAAGCAGCGCCTGTAACAATCCAATGCCAGCGCCTAATAGTCCTGCCGTTTGATCGCGTAGCTGAGTGCCTAGAGATTTGAGGTCTATTTGCAAATTCCACTTTTGAAGCGACTGTTCTAGCGTCTCAATACGAGGCGTCAACGACGTTAAAAACTCAGTGAGGTTGTCGATCAGCGGCTGACCTTGAGAGAGTACGGCAAGACCGATAGTCGTTACAATGCCGCCAATGACAGTAAGTGCCAGAATAAAGACAATAAAGACTGATATGTGGTGCGGCAGCCAGCGTCGCAGCCAACGCACCGGATGGCTTAACAGAAACGCAAGAATTGTCGCTGATGTGAAAATAACAACAACAATTTCAAAATATTCTAAAAGCTCGACCGCTGCCCAACCGCAGATAAACAATAAAAGATATCTGAGTAGTGAAGAGGTCTCGAAGTGCTTCCACAAAGGATGGTTTTCCATAGGCCGCTATCCGGCTGTAGGAGACGGTGTCGATGCGGTATCTGACGCATCTTGTGGTTGCTGAATGAGAACGTAAGGCTGCACGATGAGTGAATTGAAGCGTTTGTTTTCGCTGCTCCAGAGGGTAAGCTGTTCAGCGTTGGGTTTGGCGATCAGCTGCTCGGAGATCCAGCGCTCTACCGACTGGGTATTGTTGGTTGCGATCGCCACCCCCACCTCCGGCAAATCCAGCTGCTCATTCACAATCACGACCGCATCGCGGCGGGCATGAGGCTTTAGCCACTCCCACTGCACTGGTCCCATCATCTCAGTCAACTCTGCGTGCAAATCCTCTGACATAATCCCTATAAAAGTACGGCCTACGGCCCAATATCTGACTATTTTACCGCGCAGCTTGCACCGCTCTTGTGCAAAGCAAACACACCTATTGTCTGCCAGCGTTCCAAATGCACTGGCAGACAATAGGTGTATCGGCTAACGCCCCAATTCATGTAGCGCATGAATCTCATCTACGCAGCGCTGAGTGACCGCTCGTAGCACTTCCTTCTCTTTGGTAACGGGAGGTGAAATCACATCGCCAACGCGTACGGTTACCGGAACCGGCTTAGGCACAGCAGACCCCTTATTCAAAATTCTTTCGGTCCCCCATAGGCACACTGGCAGCAGCGGCACCTGCGCCTTCGCCGCAATCAGAGCTGCCCCTAGCTTAGGTGACGGAATGCGACCGTCTGGCGTACGCACGCCCTGCAAAAAAATGCCTACAGCCCAACCCTGCTCCAGCTGTTTCATCGCCTCGCGAATCGCACTGCGATCAGCAGAGCCTCGCTTCACCGGATACGCGCCATAGGCTCGAATGGCAGGGGCAAATACCGGCACCTGAAACAGAGATTCCTTTGCCATAAACGACACTGGCCGTCGCATACAATTTGACAGTATTGGCGGATCGAAGTAGCTCGCATGATTGGCTACCACAATCAGCGGCCCTTCCAAAGGCACTTTCTTCGCCCCGTAAATTTTGCCGCGTAGGTAGCCGTGAAGCATCGGGCTCACCACAGGCCACTTAAAAAGATGGTAGAGCGCTAGGCTAATAAACGGTTCGCGGGCTTGAGGCATCTGAATGTCACCGGGCAGTGCCCAAATTCTTGCACATTTTCAGCTTGTCAAACTAGAACAATGGAACAGACAATCTCGCTAAAATTTAAACTGCTACTATTCAACAGTTTTCTAAGAGTCGTTCTGAACGGCCTCAACAGTTGATACGTTTTGTAGGTTCAAACCTTTGCACGTTCGCTTGATTAGACCCGTGAGTACCTTCCCTGGTCCGACTTCCACAACCGACTCGATTCCCTGCTCGGGCAAGCCGAGGGAGATTTCTCGCCAGCGTACGGAGTCGGTCATTTGCTTAGCTAAGCGTTTTTTTAGGGCCGCCGCGCTAGTTTCAGGTGAAGGATCTACGTTAGACATCACTGGAATGGCGGCGTCGTTGAAAGCGGTGTCGGAGAGGACCGACTCGAATGCTTTGGCGGCGGCGGCCATAAGTGGAGAGTGAAATGCGCCGCTGACGTTGAGCTTCACTGCGCGCTTTGCTGTGACGCTCTCAATCACAGCGTCGACAGCTTCTGGCGTGCCTGAGATAACAACTTGACTTGCGCTGTTGTCATTGGCGAGGACGACGCCTTCGGTTTCGGCGATTTTGGCATCTAGCTCGTCGTGTTTGAAGCCTATGAGGGCGGCCATGGCACCTTCGGAAGCTTCGGACATGAGTTCGGCGCGGCGCTTGACGAGGCGTAGGCCAGAGGCGAAGTCAAAGACCCCAGCTACGTACAGAGCGGAGTATTCGCCCAGGCTGTGGCCTGCGACGAGAGCGGGCTTTCGGCCCTTGGCCATGAGGAGATCGGCAAGGGCACATTCGACGACGTACAGGCAAGGCTGCGTGTAGCGAGTGTCGTTTAGCAAGGTTTCGTCCTGGCAAATCTCAAGAACTGACCTGCCTAAAATCTCTTCTGCTTCTGCGAGCCTGTCTGCGCTCACTTCAGCGAGATCGACGCCCATTCCTACGGTCTGTGAACCTTGTCCAGGAAACACCCATGCAGCTTTTGTCATGATCGTTTTTTTAACTCCTACTTCAATACTGAAACTTTGAGCTCTATTTGCCCCACTTGAGAATCGCTGCGCCCCAAGAGAGTCCTGCACCAAAGCCGGAGAGCGCTAGGGTGTCGCCATCTTTTATTTTCCCAGCGCGAACCCATTCGTCTAGCGCGATGGGGATGGAAGCAGCGTCGGTGTTGCCGTGCTTGGCCATATTGCTGACGACGCGCTCAGGGGGAATGCCTAGTCGCTGAGCGGCGGCATCAAGGATGCGCTGGTTGGCCTGGTGCAAGATCAGCCAGTCGACGTCGCCTGTTGAGAGGCCTGCGTGAAAGAGAGATTTCTCGATGACTTCGGGAACCCGCTTGACGGCGAAGCGGTACACTTCTCGGCCATTCATAGAAACGGGGGTGAACTGTCCGCTCTGTACGGTGATGTCTTCTGTAAGCGGTTTGGACTCGTGGCGATAGGCTGCGTTCAGGCAGCTATTGAGGCTACCGTCGCTGTGCATCTCGAAGCTGAGGAGGCGATCGCGTCCTTCACTGCGCTGCATAACAACCGCGCCAGCACCGTCGCCAAACAGAACGCAGGTACGGCGATCGCTCCAATCAGTCAGGCGAGACAAAATATCCGCGCCGACGACAACGACGTTACGATAAGCGCCGGTTCTAATAAACTGCGCGGCGGTGACCAGAGAAAAAACAAAGCCGGAGCAGGCAGCGGTAATATCAAACGCCACGGCGCGAGTAGCTCCAATCTCATGCTGGATCTGGCAGGCTGAGCCAAACAGATCGTCGGGGGTGGAGGTGGCGAGGATGACGAGGTCGATATCCGCAGGTTCTAGGCCGGACTGGGCGATCGCACCCATTGCCGCCTCAGCGCCCAGCGAGCGAATCGAATCTGCCGCGCTGGCGATATGCCGCTGACGAATACCCGTTCGCGACGAGATCCACTCGTCAGAAGTGTCGACGACTGATGAGAGTTGCTCATTGCTCAGCGCAACAGAGAGCTGCGCCGAGCCGCTGCCGGTAAAGGCAACGCCGTACGTTTGCTGAGTCATTCGTCACCTACCCTTGGGTTTGGCCGTTGGCTTTGGCAGTCGCAGCAACCTTTTGATACTGGCTCCTAATCCGGTCTAGCACTTGATTGTCGACCGCATCTTTCGCCAGCCGAATCGCATTGAAAATAGAGGGTGCCTTAGAACTACCGTGACTAATTACCGCAATCCCGGCAACGCCTAACAGCAAACCGCCGCCGCGCTCAGCGTGATCCACCCGCTGCTTCACTCGCTTCAGGTTGCCTTTCATCAGCGTGCAGCCCACCTTGCCCGAAATGCCCTGAGGCAGTTCCTCACGCAAAATCTGTAGCACCGAACCACCTACAGCCTCAGCAAACTTCAGCAGAATATTGCCTACAAAGCCATCGCACACAATCACATCAAAATCACCCGAGAGCACATCTCGCCCCTCTGCGTTACCCACAAAGTTAATTGCAGACTGCTCACTTAGCGACTTATACACCGTCACCGCAGTCTCGTTGCCCTTACTTTTTTCTTCACCGATGTTCAGAAGCCCTACTTTCGGGCTGTCGGTACCCAGCACGTAGCGAGAATAGGTACTGCCCATAAAGGCAAACTGCTCTAAATACTTAGGCTTACAGTCTACGTTTGCCCCAACGTCCAAAATCAAAACCGGCCTGTTAGCGATGACGGTTGGAAACATCGCACCAATGGCGGGCCGGTCAATGCCTTTAATGCGGCCCAGTCGCAGCAAAGCAGCGGCCATCGCCGCGCCCGAGTGCCCAGCAGAGACAACGCCATCTGCTCGGCCCCTTTTCACCAGATCCATCGACAGATTAATAGAAGCCTTGGGTTTGCGTCGTAGCGCGCTAATAGGCTCCTCATGCATCTCGATAGTCTCTTCAGCTGGCACAATCTCAATGCCTGCTAAAAGTTCAGGCTGCGCGACCGACGCTTCTATCTTCGCTTTGTCGCCAACCAGTAAAATCTCAACTCCTAGCTCATCTTTTGCCCTAAGAGCGCCAGCGACTACCTCATCTGGGGCATAGTCGCCACCTGTCGCGTCTACTGCGATGCGTACCTGCGTCGAATCCATCAAAGCTCTACCTGCGTAATGTGGCTCATAGATGAGCCAATAAAAACTTTAAGAATTCTATCAGATTTACCCTTGCATCACTTCTCCGATATCAGACCTACTCTTCGCCGGGCTCAACGATTCGCTGGAACAGATAGCCTGTGCCGCGAGCCGTCAAAATTAGCTCAGGATTACTAGGATCGTCCTCTAGCTTGGCGCGCAGGCGGGAAATATGCACATCTACCACGCGAGTATCTACGTGCCGCTCAGGAGTGTAGCCCCATACTTCCTGCAAAATCTCCGAGCGAGAGAACGGCTCACCCGAACGGCTTACCAGCAGCTCTAGCAGGCTGAACTCCATGCCAGTAAGACGGATACGCTCGTCGCCTTTGTACACCTGGCGCTTGTTGGTATCAATGCGGATATTGTTGATCGTGATAACGCCAGAGCTAGGAATGCCCGATGCGCCTGTTTTTTCTACCCGGCGCAGAACGGAGCGAATTCGAGCTTCTAACTCTTTGGGAGAGAAGGGCTTGACCACATAGTCGTCAGCGCCTAGCTCAAGACCGGTGATACGGTCGGCAACATCGCCTAGCGCGGTCAGCATGATAATGGGAATATCCGACTCTTTGCGCAGCTCCTGGCAGACGCCGTAGCCGTCGAGCTTAGGCATCATCACATCTAGCACAACCAGGTCAGGCACAGTGTTGCGAAAGGTGTCTAGGGCTTCTTCACCGTCGGCAGCGGTGACGACGTCGTAGCCAATCATTGAGAGACGAGTTTCCAGAATGCGACGAATACTTGCTTCGTCATCAACAACCAGGATTTTTTCTTTAACGCTTTCCAAGGCTCTGCAAACTCCTAATAAAATCGTGGCTAAAAGGTCGCCGCCTAGTTTAACTAAAAAGTGTAACGAGACTGTGATTCAAAATGACTGAAAAGTTAATCACAAACACGGCGTTTAGCAACTAATCTTTTTGTCGATAATCCTTTTATCCTGTCAATTGTATGCGTTATAACGGCCTGAAAACCATTTAGCAAAAGGGCTTTCAATGTTTCTTAAGGTTTGTAGCATAATTGCCACGAACCGAAAAAAATCGCTATAGCACCGACTAGCATTCGATTTTAGATTAAGAAAGGTAGCTTTTAAAGCGTATAAGTAGACTGTTCTCTCATTTTCTATACCAAGCGAAAGTAAATCCTTTTTGCTAAGAAATGTATCAAAGACTACTATTTTGAGCGAACAAGAAGCGACGAATTCAGTTCTTTTGTACTAACTTAGTGATAATCACTCAAAGGTACAGCGCTGGCACTTTCCCATGGCTAAAACTCGCTCTATTTATGTTTGCAATGCCTGTGGCGCAGAAGCCAGGCAACATTTTGGCAAATGCCCTACCTGTAACACTTGGAATTCTCTAGTAGAGCAGGCGGTAGAGGTGAAGGAAACGGCCAGTACCCGGCCTAGCATGAAGTCGCGCTCGACTGGTCGCCGAACCAAAAAAGCGCCCGCTCAGCCGAGACTATCCCTTACGTTTAATCAGATTCAGGACCATCCGCAGGCTAGAATCCCATCGGGCTATCAGGAGCTAGATCGCGTGTTGGGCGGCGGTATTGTGCCAGGTTCGCTGGTGCTGCTAGGCGGCGATCCAGGTATTGGAAAGTCGACGCTGCTGCTACAGACGGCCAATCAGTTGGCGAAGGACACACCGATTTTGTATGTGTGTGCAGAGGAGTCGGGTCAGCAGGTGAAGCTGCGATCGCTCCGTCTCGGTATCAATCAGAACATTCATCAAAATGGCGGTGCTAAGAACAATGGCGGCGCTAAGAACAGTGAGCAGGTCAACAGCGTTCTTGAAAATCTCTATTTGCTTCCTGAAACCAATCTAGAAACAATTTTAGAAGAGCTTGACTCGCTCCGCCCCAAGGTCGCGGTTATTGACAGTATTCAAGCATTGTTCTACTCGGCGCTTACGTCTGCGCCCGGTTCTGTTGCGCAGGTAAGAGAATGTACGTCTGCGCTAATGCAGCTGGCGAAACGAGAGAATATCTCTTTGTTTATTGTGGGACATGTGACAAAAGAAGGGGCGATCGCAGGTCCAAAAGTGCTTGAGCACCTCGTCGATACTGTGCTGTACTTTGAGGGCGATCGCTTTGCTAGTCACCGCCTTTTGCGCTCGGTGAAAAATCGCTTTGGTGCAACCCATGAGCTAGGTGTGTTTGAGATGGTAGATAAGGGCCTAGAAGAAGTGTTGAATCCTTCTGAGCTGTTTATGAGTAGCCAGGAAGAGAATGTACCGGGCGTGGCGACTATTGTGGCCTGTGAAGGTACCCGTCCGCTTGTTGTAGAACTGCAGTCGCTGGTGAGCCCGACAAGCTACAGCTCTCCGCGTCGCTCAACGACTGGGGTAGAACATAATCGACTGTTGCAGATTTTGGCTGTGCTGGAAAAGCGGGTAGGCATTCCGCTCTCCAAGCTAGATGCCTATGTGGCGTCGTCTGGTGGCCTAAATGTGGGAGAGCCCGCTGCGGACTTGGGGATTGCGGTGGCGGTAGCGGCGAGCTTTCGCGATCGCATTATCGATCCAGAGCTAGTCCTGATCGGTGAAGTTGGCCTAGGTGGGCAAATTCGCCCGGTGTCGCAGATGGAACTGCGGCTAAAAGAAGCGGCCAAGCTTGGGTTTAAGCGGGCGCTGGTGCCAAAAGGTCAAAAGCGAGATGACCTGGGAATGGAGGTGACGGAAGTGGGTAGGGTTGTCGATGCGATCGCCACTGCACTTGCCAATTCTACTCAGCACGAGCAAGAAGAAGCTGACCTTGATTGAAGCGATCGCTGCTCTGTAGATGATCTGATACAGAACGTGACAGCGATCGCTCTACAGGCCCAGTATAATCAGTGCTGTTATCGCTCTTATGGACAGCGTGTGGATTATGGCTACTAGCAAAGGTTTTGGTAAGGCTCAACCAAAGAAAGACAAGGGCGCTTTTTCACACTTTTGGGTAGTGGATAGTGAAGTTTGGACATTTGACAACAAAGGCAGTGGCACTATCAAGCCTTACAAAACAACAAATCAGTACAAATCAGACGAAGCAGGTCTCGAAGCAAAAGCTCAGGAACTAGACGGCAAAGAAGACGGCTTTTACAAGTTTGGGGTACATAAAGAGAGCGACGCAGCAAGCTGGAAGTTTGAAGAACTGTCGGTAGCGACCAAACGATCTATCAATGCGACTAAAGCTCTAATTGAGAGTAGAAAGTCAGAGATTAAAGGTAAGCAAAAAACAGTTTTTGGCTGAGTCTGGTAAATAGAGAGGTGCGCTACAGGTAATTTGTTTTCACAAGTTATTACATCATCAACAACTTTCTGTAGCGCCGAGTGAGCAGCCGTTAGAAAGAAATGCGGGCTGAGTGTGTTGTGAAAACTTGATATATACCCATTTATCAGGATTAAATGAGTGGGTACATTTCTCCAGGCAAACTTCATGGCGATTGAGCAGCTCAACAAAGAATTCGGTATTTCTGATCAAGTTGAGGTCGTTGAAGGAAAAGGCGGCTTTCCCGTTGTGCAGGTAAGCAACGAGAAAGCGACGGCAAAGATTTCGGTGTACTCAGCGCAGGTGCTCTCCTTCCAGCCCGCTGGAGAGTCAGCGGATCTGATGTTTGTTAGTGAAAATGCCTACTACCAAACCGGCAAAGCTACAAAGGGCGGCATTCCTATCTGCTGGCCCTGGTTTGGCCCAGATCCTGAAGGCAAAGGACGCGCTAGTCATGGCTTTGTACGCAACCGGATGTGGACGCTGCTTAGCACTGAGGCAATGCCTTCTGGCGAAACAAAGGTCCAGCTTGGCATGTCACCTAGTGAAGAAACGCTGGCTATTTGGCCTTACCAGTTTGAGCTGATAATGGAGGCAACTGTTGGCGACCAGCTCACAGTGACCCTGACCACAACAAACACAGGCGACGAATCTTTCTCGATTACGCAGGCTTTCCATACCTACTTCTCAACCGGTGATATTAGTCAGGTCAAGGTGCTGGGACTAGAGGGTAAGCAGTACATAGACAAGCCAGACAGCGGCGCGCAAAAAGCTCAAGATGGCGCAATCAACGTTACTGAAGAAGTAGACCGGGTTTATATGGATGCTCCTTCTGAGCTAGTCATTGAAGACGGTGAGCTAGACCGACGAATTCGCATTAACTCAAGAGGGGCTAAAACTGCGATTGTATGGAACCCGTGGACCGAAATTTCACAGAAGATGGCCGACTTAGAAGCTGATGATTATCAGCGGTTTATCTGTGTAGAAACAGCGAACGCTGGCGATGACGTGGTTGAGGTGGCTGCGGGCTCTGCATACCAGCTGAAGGCTACTTACACTATTGAGCGCGGCTAATAGCGTCGTCCGGTGACGGATGGCCCCGCCCTGCTGTCACCGGATATCTGTGCTTACCTGCGCGGAGCTATTGCGTAACTATCCTGGGCTAACACAAACTGATCTAGAGACTGCTTGGGCTTACTACACCAATCATCGCGATGAGATTGACCAAGCGATCGCAGACAACAACGCCTAGCATGATTGACCTTTATTCCAATAAAAACTTTCCGAAGAAGAACCAGATAAATACCAAACATCAGCTCTTTGTGGTCCGAGCATATGACAGATGAAGACGACCTTTGTTTGAGTGTGGTCGTATCAAGTTTGTTGTATATGACTAGCGCATGTCCGTAGTTTTGTGTTGTCGCTGTTCTCTTTTTGACGAAGAGAAACAGAAGCTGCTGGATTAAATGAAGATTCGCTGAGAATAGGAAAGCAATCGTATCGCGATCGCCTGCTATCGTGGTAAGTCTATTGTCTAGTGCATTTTCTGCATCCTGGTTAGCATTCTCTTTTTAATTGCTTCTCAGAAATCAGCTTTAAATTCAGAGTTATTTCATACCTTTTCCCTCTCACACGGATCTGCTCATGCGATTCGTTCAGACAGATGTCAGCTCTCTTCTTCTATTTCCTGCCTTTTATTATCGGTGGAGTAATTTCCGGCATATTTTGCGGATTACTACCTTTCTCTATCGCAATTCAGCGCAAACGGCCCTGGCTTGGATTTCTTGCGCTTGTGATCTGTGTAGCTTGTGGTATTGGCCTAGGTGCAATTCTGGCTTTCCCTATTGCAACTAGCTTTGCTGCCGCTATTTTGCTTACTCAGCCGCGCGAGCGTAAGTCAAAGCAGACGAAAGCACCTGCTTTTGCAGAGGTGAAATACGGGGACTGACGTCAGTCGCCAGCCTTCAATCTTCTAATTTTAATCCTTTAACAAGCACTGACGTCTTAGCTCTTCATCAAACACTCAACAGTGGCTTCGCTCGCGCGTTGAAATTCGCTGCCTGCAAAGCCGCCACTGCTGCCTCTGCATTTCTCACTCGATACTGATTGCCTAGCCGCACCGTACGACTCTGCCCACGCGTACGAATCACGGCAATCACAGGCGTCTTTGCCGCAAACTTATCTTCGCCTTGCAGCACTCGTAGCACGTCGCGCAAGCGGTTTTGCTTATTAATATCGCCTGCAACCGAAGGCTCAATGTCCAGCATCACCATGCTCACCGTCTCAATCGGCTGAACATCGTCAATGATCATCTGTACGCGGTCGTCGCGGCGATCAACTTTGCCCCAAATCATTAGGCGGGCGTCGGGCTTAATGTACTGGCCAATACGCGCATACGCCTTCGGGAAGATGACGGCTTCGGCGTGGCCAGTGAGGTCTTCCATTTGCACTACGGCCATGGAGTCGCCCTTTTTGGTGGTGACAGGTTTTACCATGCTGAGCATGACGATAGCTGAAAGGGTCACTTTCTCTGGTCTTTCTGCTAGCATCGCCAGCTCGATAGGTGCCAGAATTTTGGCTGAGCGCTGGATGTTTTTCAGCGGATGATCGGAGATATAGAAGCCAAGGAGGTCTTTTTCCAGCTTTAGTCGCTCTTGGGGCTCGAAGTCTGGTGTGAGTAGCGCTTTGGGAGCAGGTTGAAATGTAAGCGCTGGTCCGCTGTTGGCTGTGGAGGCTGCACCGAGCATGTCGAAGAGATTGCCTTGACCCACTTCTCGATCTTTGGCACGGCCTTGAGCCCAGTCGACGACGAGGTCTAGATCGTGCATGAGCTGCTGGCGATTTGGCTCTATGCTTTCGAATGCACCGGAGAGGATGAGGGCTTCGAGCGCGCGCTTGTTAACGGCTCTTAGATCGACGCGATCGCATAAATCCGCCAGAGACTTAAACGGCCCTTCCTCCTGCCGCGACAAAATCAGCGCCTCAATCGCGCCCAATCCTACATGCCGCACGGCAGAGAGCCCAAAGAGAATCTGGTTGTCGAGCGGGGTGAAGTCCACCTCCGACTGGTTTATATCTGGCAGCAGTACCTGAATATTCATACTCAAGCAGCTGGCAATGTACATCTGCACCTTGTCTTGGTCGCCGCTGATTGCCGTCAGCAGCGCTGCCATGTATTCAACGGGGTAGTTCGCCTTTAGATAGGCCGTCTGGAAGGTGACAAATCCGTAGGCGGTGGAGTGGGATTTGTTGAAGCAGTACTCCGCAAACAGCACCATTTGGTCAAACAAATCGTTCGCGGGCTTACGCGAAAAGTCGTTTTTACTCGCCCCTTCGATGAAGATCTCGCGGTGCTTCTCCATCTCTGTTATCTTCTTTTTACCCATCGCTCGGCGCAGCAGATCGGCTTCCCCAAGCGAGTAACCGGCCAGGTCTTGAGCGATTTTCATAATCTGCTCCTGGTAGACCATAATGCCGTAGGTCTCTTTGAGAATCGGCTCTAGGACTTTGTGGGCGTAGTCGATCTTCTCTCGCCCGTGCTTCCGGTCGATAAACTTGGGAATCAGCCCCGCATCTAGAGGGCCAGGGCGATAAAGCGCCAGTACTGAAGAGATATCCTCCAAACCAGAAGGCTTCAGCTCTTTTACAATCTGCCGCATACCGGAAGATTCCAGCTGGAATACGCCTGCTAGCTCGCCCCCTGCCAGCAGCTTGTATGTAGCCGGATCGTCTAGAGGTAGGCCGTCAAGGTCAATGGTTATACCTTCATGTCTTCGCTCAATGTGGTCTACTGCCTTCTGAATCATGGTGAGGTTGCGAAGACCCAAGAAGTCCATCTTGAGTAGGCCAATCGCTTCCACATCTTCCATGTAGTACTGCGTAATCACCGCGCCGTCGTTGTTGCGCTGCAAAGGCACGATAGTGTCGAGCGGGTGCTCAGAAATCACCACGCCTGCCGCATGCATACCAAAGGTTTTGTTTGTTCCTTCAATGGTGATGGCCGTGTCAATCCAGCGCTGAAAGGTCACACCCGTACCGGGAATCAGTTCGCCACTGTCGTACTTGGTTTTGAACTCTTCAGCGGGCGTCTCGTCAGAAATCATTACCTTGAGCTTGGCGGGCTTACCCCTGGAAACGGGAATGAGCTTAGCGAGCTTGTCGGACTCGTTGTAAGGAATATCGAGCACGCGAGCAACGTCTTTTAGCACCGCTTTTGAGGTCATCCGGTTGAACGTGATGATTTGCGCGACGTGATCGGTGCCGTACTTTTCGGTGACGTACTCAATCACCTTCTCGCGCTTTTCGATACAGAAGTCTGTATCCACATCGGGCATTGACTTCCGCTCAGGATTGAGGAATCGCTCAAACAGCAGACCGTGATGCACCGGATCAATATTCGTGATGCCCATAGCGTAGGCCACCAGTGACCCTGCCGCCGAGCCGCGCCCCGGCCCGACTGAAATATTGTTATCACGGGCGAATTTGATGTAGTCCCACACCACCAGAAAGTAGGTTGCGAAGCCCATCTGGTGCATCATGGCGATCTCGTATTCCATGCGATCGCGGTATTCGCCAGTCAGCGCTTCTTTGCTGGATAGATTCATCCGCTCAAACAGGCCGTCCCAGGCGACTTTTTCCATGTAGCTTTCTTTGGTGTGGCCTTCTGGAATGGGGAAGTTGGGAATCTGAGGGTTGCCGAGGATGTGGTACTCCTCAATTTTGTCGGCAACTTCTTGAGTGCGTGCGATCGCATCTTCAATCACTTCAGCTGAGAGGTGATCGCGAAAGAGTCGCCCCATCTCCGCTTCAGACTTGAGGTATTCTGTCCCGCTATAGCGCAGGCGCTTATCCTCGGTGATGAGCTTACCGGTTTGGATGCACAGCAGCGCGTCGTGGGCTTCTACGTCTACGCAGGAGATAAAGTGCGAGTCGTTTGTGGCGACGACTTTAATGTCTAGCTCTTGGGCAATGCGAACAATTTCAGTGTTTACGATGCGATCTTCGTAGGAGCCGTGATCTTGAATTTCTAGGTAAAAATCATCGCCAAGCAAATCTTTGTACCACTGGGCAACGCGGCGAGCGACATCTGGTCGCTTCTTCATAATCGCCTGCGGAATCTCGCCGCCGAGGCAGGCACTCGTAATGATTAGCCCTTCGTGATACTGCTCTAGCAGGTCTTTATTGATGCAGGGACGAGAGAATATACCTTTGCCCTGTACGCCTTCTAGGTGAGAAACGGTGGTGAGCTTCACCAGGTTCTTGTAGCCAATATCGTTTTTAGCAAGGACGAGCTGATGATACTTAGGTCGCTTTTCCTGCTTAGTGATGTCACCGTTGATGATGTACATCTCGTTGCCAATGATCGGCTTGATGCCCTTTTTGCTGCACACCTTCAGCAGCTCGATAGCACCGTACATGACGCCGTGATCGGTAAGTGCGATCGCATTCATTCCCAGTTCCAGTGCCCGGTCCACCAGTGGATCAATGTGGCTAGCACCATCGAGCAGGCTGTAGTCGCTGTGGATGTGCAAACCAACAAATGACATAGAAACGATCCTCTCTAAGGCGAAGCTTTATGGCAGAGCGCCGAAACCAAACCAGGAAGTCAAGTACAAACTTACTATTTTAACCCGCTACATCTAACGCGTTTAGCGCAGTCAGCGAATTATTTTGGCTCTTCAAGCTCAGGTAGTGAATAACATTTAACCACTATATATAGCAATCCTTTCAAGATAGATCACAGTCTTGACACTATTGATAGCGATCTACACTGTGACCGGCAAATAACTAAGCTGTTCTAAGCAAGAACTGGGATTTTTTAAGTTTCAGTGTCATTGCGTAGTGTCATCACCCGGTGTCACCGTACCCTTTTCATCGCACTCCCTTTTCATCGCACTACAGAGGGATGATGACGGTCGCCATTTGATTTATGTATTTAGTCTATGCAAATCAACTTCTAAGCTAGCTTATTGCCTAATCAAGGGGCCTCAGGATTTGTCTAGATAAATTGATTATCCGTTAGAAACCAACTAAACCAAACTGACTAGTTTAGATATACTCAAAGTGTAGGTAAAAACCGTATAGGTATCGGCTAATATCGCCGTGCCTTCTAATAGCTTCTGATAAATCGCCTACACAACACAACGGTATTTTTCTCATGACGGCCTCTTCGGACCCATCGCCCGTTCCGCCTGTTTCACCTATGGGTGCGACCACTGCCACTGCGCCAGCAAAACCCATCAGTCCAGATATTACTGCCCGTGAGCACTCGCCAAATCGATGGAAGTGGATACTGGCCGCAGTCCTTATGGCCGCAGGGTTAGGTTTTATACTGCTACGCATGCTCGGCGGGCGCGGTGATTCGGCAATGCAGGGCCCACCAGCTTTTCCGGTAGAGATGGAGCGCCTGCAAGAAGGATCTTTGGAAGATAGCTCAGAGCTGGTTGGCACGTTGGATTCGCAGGCTGGTGTGAGCCTACAGCCAGAGGCCGATGGACGGGTTGTTCAGATTTTTGTCTCGTCGGGCGATGCTGTCTCAGCGGGCGACCCCATTGTGCAGCTTAGCCCTCAGCGATCGCAGTCCGACTACAATGCGGCATTGGCCGGTGTTAGCGCTGCTCGCTCCTCGCGTGATACCGCCCGCGCTCAGCTCAGAGCCGCTCAGGAAAGGCAAAGTGAGCTTCTTGCGGATCTTCGCTTGCAGGACAATGAGTTTGAGCGGACGGCAGCTCTGGTAGAAAGGGGCGCTTTGCCGCAGGCGCAGCTCGATGAAGTGGTGCGCGATCGCGCTGTTGCCAACTCCGCACTTAACTCCGCCGTTGAAGAAATCGCCGCTTTAGAATCGAGCCTATCGGGCGCAGAAGCCACCCTTACCCAGGCCGATGCCAACGCGAATGCTACTCAGCAAGACCTGCTCGACAAAACAGTGACAGCGCCTATCGCCGGTATTGTTGGCGATATTCCCGTCAAACTGGGCGACTACGTGACCGCTGGCTCTTCGCTAGCAACCATCACTCAAAATCAAGATTTGGACTTAGAAGTTGCTGTCCCTATCAACGAATCAGAAAGGCTGCGCACCGGCCTGCCTGTAGAGCTAAGTCTCTTCGGCTCAGACGAAGTCATCGCCTCTGGCAATATCCGCTTTGTCTCGCCTACGACCGACGCGGGCACCCAGACCATACTGGCCAAAGCTCGCTTCTCTACGCCGAAGCGTCCATTGCAAGACGACCAGCGGCTAGAGGTACGAATTATCTGGGATGAACGCCCTGGCATTTTGATTCCAACAACAGCGGTTTCCCGGTTGGGCGGCGAGACCTTCGTGTTTGTCCCTGGCGAGCCAGATCCACCGGCAGAAGGGCAAGGGCCACCGCCGGGTGACGCGGTACAGTCGGGCGGGCCACCGCCGATGGTCGCGAGGCTAAAGTCGGTGCAGCTCGGTGAGCTACAGGGAAATGAATACCAGGTATTAGAAGGCCTAGAAGCTGGCGATACGGTGATCGTCTCCGGTTTGTTGAACCTGCGAGATGGCGTACCCATTCAGCCGCAGGAAGCAGGCGAAGGCGAAGGCCGTCCTTCAGGCGCAGCGCCAGGTGATGAGGGCTAAACTATGTTTGTCAATTACTTTATCAAGCGTCCCGTCTTTGCCACTGTGTGCGCACTGATTATGCTGCTGATTGGCGCGGTCAGCATTCCCACGCTGCCCATCGCGCAGTATCCAGACATCAGCCCGACTCAAATCAACGTCACCGCAACCTATATCGGTGCAGACGCTGAGACAGTAGAGCGCGGCGTGACTACCGTAATCGAACGGCAGATTAATGGCGTAGAGGGCATGCGCTATATGACTTCCAACAGCAGCAACAACGGTGTTAGCAACATTGTTGTAACCTTCAACGCCTCTCGCGATAAAGACATCGCGGCGGTAGACGTTCAAAACAGAGTTTCGCTAGCAGAGCCACAGCTGCCGGAAGTGGTAAGGCAAACGGGCGTTACAGTTGCAAAGCAAACCAGCAACATTCTGCTGGCAATGAGCTTATTTACAGAAAACGAAGAATACGACGATGTGTTCCTCAGCAACTACGCAGACCTGTACATTGCCGATGCCCTACGCCGGGTAGACGGCGTAGGCAATGTCACTATCTTTGGTGAGCGTACCTATGCTATGCGCATTTGGCTCAATCCTCAGCAGCTAAATAGCCGTGGGCTTAACGCAGACGATGTGGTAAACGCGCTGCGAGAACAGAATATTCAGGTAGGCGCAGGGCAGATCGGTCAGCCGCCTGCACCGGACGACCAAAATTTTCAGGTTGACCTGCGCGCCAACAGCCGACTGCAAACGCCGGAAGAGTTTGACGACCTGGTGCTAAAAACCGGCGACAGCAGTCAACTCGTTCGGCTCAAAGACGTTGGCTACGCTGAGCTAGGCGCTGAGCGCTACAGCTCTTTTCTCCGATTTAGAGGCAATAACGCGGTCGGGCTGGGTATTTTTCAGCTGCCGGGCAGCAATGCGCTAGAGGTAGCAGCCGGTGTAAAGGAGGCTATGATTGAGCTGGAGGAAGACTTTCCGCCAGGGATGAAGTACGGCATCGGCTTCGATACCACTGAGTTTGTGCAGCAGTCTTTGATGAGCGTGCTGTGGACGCTGGTCCAAGCTATTGGCTTAGTAATTCTTGTCATCTACATCTTTTTGCAGGACTGGCGGACGACTATTATTCCAGCGGTGACTATTCCCGTTTCGCTGGTGGCGACGTTTGCGATTGTCAAACTCTTTGGTTTTTCGATTAACTCTTTAACCCTGTTTGGCCTGACGCTGGCGACGGGGATGGTGGTAGACGATGCGATTGTGGTCGTAGAAGATATCAGCTCGAAGATTAACCAGAGAGGATTAGAGCCAGAAGAAGCGGCGATTACTTCTATGGGTGAGCTGACAGGCGCAGTAATTGCCACCTCGCTGGTGCTGATGGCCGTGTTTGTGCCGGTGGCCTTTTTCCCCGGGACTACAGGCGCATTGTACAGACAGTTTGCGCTGACGATTGCCTTTGCGATCGCCCTTTCTACCTTCAACGCGCTTACCCTTACTCCTACGCTCTCCGGTCTCCTGCTCAGGCCCAAAAGAGAACCCACCGGCTGGCGAGCCAGAATCTTTATTCCCTTTAACAATGCGCTCGATTGGCTGCGCGATCGCTACAGCAACCTGCTCGAAAAGCTTGTCGGTCTCAAGCTAATTGTCCTTGGTGGCTTTGTCGCCTCTCTTGTCATCACCGCATGGCTTTACTCCACCGTTCCCTCTGCCTTTCTCCCAGATGAAGACCAGGGCTACTTCATCACTATCGTTGGGGGCCCAGAAGGCACCTCACTCAACTACACCAGTAACGTGATGGCAGAGGCCGAAGCGCTACTACTGGAGCAGCCTGAGGTACGTGCAACGTTTGCTGTTGGTGGCTTTGGCTTCAGCGGTAACACGGCCAACAGCGGCGTGATCTTCACAACGCTGAAGCCCTGGGGTGATCGCGATGCTACGGCCCTCGATATTATTGGCCGAGTAAATCCTTCCTTTCAATCCATTACAGAAGCGCGAATGTTCGCACTCAACCCGCCATCCATTCAAGGACTCAGCAACTTTGGCGGCTTTGAGTTTCAGCTGCAAGACAGACGAGGTAATGCCGACTTGAGTCAGCTCGTAGGCAGCATGGGCGCGATTATGGGCGTTGCGAACAATCCAGAGCAGGCCCCTGAACTCACCTCTGTATTTAGCACTTACGCAGCCAGTACGCCGCAGATTGCTATTGATGTGAATCGCGATCAGGCTAAGTCACTGAACGTTAACATTAATGATATTTTCAGTACTTTGCAGACGAACTTAGGCTCGCGCTACGTTAACGATTTTAACCTCCAAGGTCGCACGTATCGCGTGTTTGTCCAGGCCGATGAAGAATTTCGCTCTACGCCGAACGATATCGACAAGCTGTATGTGCGATCGCAAACCGGTGATCTTGTTCCAATGGGCAACTTGATTGAAACAACAGATACAACCGGCGCACAAACGATTAACCACTACAATCTCTTCCGCTCTATCGCCATCAACGGCCAGCCCGCCGAGGGCGTCAGCTCGGGTGCGGCGATTGAGGCAATGGAGGGGGTCGCTGAGCAGGTACTGCCTGCGGGCTTTGGCTACGAGTGGTCCGGTACCGCGCTAGAAGAAATTGAGGGCGGCAACCAGGCACCGATTATCTTTGGTTTGGGTATTATCCTGGTCTTTTTGGTACTGGCCGCGCAGTACGAGAGCTACGTAGATCCGGTAATTATTCTCTTTGCGGTGCCGCTAGCCGTACTGGGCGCTCTGCTGGCGCAGACGCTGCGCGGGCTGCCAAATGACGTGTACTGTCAGATTGGTCTGGTAATGCTGATTGGCCTTGCCAGTAAAAACTCAATTTTGATTGTGGAATTTGCCAACCAGCTGCGTGAGCAAGGCCGCTCGATTACGCAGGCCGCGCTTGAATCTGCGCAGCAAAGAATGCGCCCTATCTTGATGACGGCGATCTCTACGCTCAGCAGTATTTTTCCACTGGTGATTGCCTCTGGCGCTGGCGCTGGGAGTCGGCGATCGCTAGGTACAGCGGTGTTCGGTGGAATGCTGGTGGCGACGTTTTTAAGTCTGTTTGTAGTGCCGATTCTCTACATTGTGATCAAGCAGTTGGCGGATGGAAAGCGTACGCCGCCGAGAGATTTGGAGCGGTCGAACGGCAGCGCTAGGAATAAAACTGGCCTGTCGGATGTGTATTCGGCAGGCGGCGTTGATGCGATTCCGGTGAATCGTTACGAGCAACAGCCCTAAGACTTAAACCGTACGTTCAACAGCTCAACGACATCTTCTGGTCCTTCAACGCTGATAAAGCTGCTGAAGGGCACGGGCTCATCAGGCCTGAATGTAATCGTGAAGCGGTCGGGGTCTTCGATGAATTCTTTCATTTCACTGACAAGCTCCGCAGACAGGCTGCTGTCACCGCTTTGAAAGTCGGCTTCTAGATCGGCGATCGCATTTTCTTTTACTGCTTTCACGCTAATCCCTTCTGCTGCTGCTGTTGTTTCAAAGATACGCTCCATAAAGGAATCGTCTTTGTAGGTGATTTTGGCGTTTTGAAATTCTGCGCCGAACAGAGAAAACGGGAATTGAGCGATCGCCTCTTTATCCAGGCTGACGTTAGAGATCTGAAGGTTCATTTCAATATCGCCCACATCGTCTGCGCCTACTTTGAAGGTTTTAAGCTGCATCGTACGTTCGTCAGCTTCGTACTCATATTCTGTTGTAAAGTCAGCTTCTATATCGCCTTTGTAGCCCAGCTCAGTAAACATCTCAGCGGTTTCGGCTCCCTGCACATCCAGCGCAAGGCCATTCACTGCAAACTTCACATAGGTTGGTACGTCACCTTTTTGGTCAAAGTCGTACAGAACAATCTCGTCGACTTCAATCGGCTTGTTAGATAGCACTGGCGTAATCACCACGTCTTTGACGCTAGTGCCTCTACCAAAAAAAGAATGACTTACCTTTTCGTATTTAATATCGACAAAGTCAGACACATCGGCAATCGCTTTATCCACTTCTTTCGCCGCTAGGCGAGAGGCCACCGCCTGACCTCCTAAAACAAGGGCGATTACGCCGCCAATTCCTACCCCTGCCAAAACTTTCTTATCCATATTGCTATAGCTCTACGACTGCCAAACGAACTTCTTGGTGAACAAAGCGTACGTGCCTCTTACTATCAAACTACACACGGCAGCCAGCATTTCCGCACGGTCGCCTATGTTCATCATGCCCAGAAAGCAACCTGTCCAGCAAGCTATGACTCGCTGGCTCAATGCCTGCTGAACTTTCGGCTTGCAGTTAGCGAACCTTTGAGCCGTCGCCACCTTCCATATCTACAAGGTCTTCTTCAGCGAAAGATTCGCCGACTTTCTCAGGCAAAATATCATTGAGAGCGCTTTCTCTTTCGTAGCTGTTTTCAGCAGTTGCTTTGCTCTCAGGATTTTTTTCGTTGTTGTCGAGCGCATCTTCTACGATGGGTCTCATGCCTTCGCCATAGTGCTCAATGGTTTTCTCAGCGCGAGCTTTGTCCATTTCGTAGTCAACGCTATAGGCGAGAAGTGTGCCATTTGTTTTCGTTGGCAAGCTACTAACAGCAGGGTTCACGTCTTCAGCTGCGCCCGCAGGCGTAAGTGGCGTACTGCCTCTACTCAGGAAGAGGGCAATGGCGATGCCGACAGCGACCAGCAGAGAAGCGATGATCCTGAGCAGGCGACGAGGTGCAGGTGGCATTGCTGTGTTGTCTGTAGTTGTCTTCGTCATGGCTGCGCTTCTCCAGGCCCAAATTGATATCTGCCGTATCAGGATTTCTAGATACTGCCTGTAGAGAGTAAGCGATCGCACTGCCTTACTCATCGACCCAAAGTCTGAATCGCACCCAATACGACCTTCCTATTTGTCTACCTTGTAGCCAAATTCAGAGAGTCGTGTCCGAGACTGTCTCCAGCGCTCCTGCACCCGCACAAATATCTCTAAATATACTTGCCCAGCTACCAGCTTCTGCATTTGCTCACGGGCCGCAGTGCTAATCGCTTTCATCATCAGTCCGCCTTTGCCAATAAGGATGCCTTTTTGCGACTGCCGCTCTACATTCACGGTAGCGAGGATGCGGGTGATTTTTTCGTCTTCTTCTACTTTGTCAATTGCGATCGCAACACTATGCGGCACCTCTTCACGCGTATGCAACAATATCTGCTCGCGAATCAGCTCGCCCATAATGAACCGCTCAGGCTGGTCGGTCACTAAGTCCGGCGGATAGTAATAAGGGCCTGTTTCTAGCTTGGAAACCAAAGTATCTTGCAGCTTCTCGACGCCTTCGCCGGTCAACGCCGAAAACTTCACCACTTCCCATCCATGCTCAGCCGCCAACGCTTCATAGCTGTTCTTGATCTCCGCTGCCTTGCGTCCCCCTTCCGGCAGCTGATCGAGCTTATTGAGTCCTAGCACAACCGGGCTACTGGTCTGTGCTACCAGATTCGCCACAAAGAAATCTCCTCGCCCGGCTGGAGACGTTGCTTCTACAACAAACAGCACGACATCAACAGAATTAACGGCAATCCGGGCGTTTTGCACTAAGACTTTACCTAGCTCGTGATGCGGCTTATGAATGCCCGGCGTATCGACAAAGATAATCTGCGCTTGCGGTGTGGTGAGAATGCCCTGCAGTCGATTGCGAGTTGTCTGGGCCACGGGTGAAGTAATGGCAATTTTTTGGCCCACAAGGTAGTTCATCAGAGTGGACTTACCGACGTTTGGACGGCCTACAATGCTGATAAACCCAGAGCGAAAGTCGGGTGCGGCAGTAGGAATTAGCCCACCGCTGATGTTGGGCTTACTCTTGATTGGAATACTTTCGTCCGCAGGATTTGAGAGCGGCGTAATCTCATAGAGGATCTCATTCGGATCTATAATTTTGCCATCGACTAGGATATGCCCGCTTTTCTTCTGCTCTTCCTTTTTCTGAGATGCGCCGTTTTTAAGCTTGGGTTTTTCTCCATTTAAGTTAGGCGCAGGCACCTCTCGCTCTGGCACAATAACATTGTTCTTTCCGGGCTGATAAGGCTTCTCAAACTTACGCGCACCCGTTTTGTAAGCGCTCTTTTTATCGAAACTCTTCTTGCCTTTTTTGCGAGCACCGCCAGCGGTCTGCTTCCAGGGATTGTTCTGATCGCTCATGTGTCAGTTCCCTGTGATGTGAACAACAACTTCGCGGGTATGGGCTCGGCCCCGATGTTCCCACAGGTAAATGCCTTGCCAGGTGCCTAAGGCCAGTCGTCCATTCATAATCGGAATTTGCTCGGAAGTGTGGGTAAGGGCCGTGCGGATATGAGCGGGCATGTCGTCTGGCCCCTCGTCGCTGTGGCGGTAATTGTTTCCTTCAGGGACCAGCTTAGCCAAAAACGTTTCCATATCTAGCAATACGTCTGGGTCGGCATTCTCTTGAATGACGAGGCTCGCGGACGTGTGGCGCAAGAAAATAGAGCACAGCCCCGTTTTTACCCCAGAGGCTATGACAGCTTCTTGCACCTTACGAGTAAACCGGCCTAGGGACTTCCCTTGAGTCTTGAGCTGTAGAACCTGCTGATAGTGAACTGTGCTAGAGGTCGTGACCATTGCTTTTAGCCGGGATTGACGAGGAAGGGGTGCGAGCTAGTGTGCATAGGTTAGTCTATCGTACCGGTTACGCCCTTGGCTTTTCTCTAGCTGTATTCTGCCTATCCTCTAAATTTCTTCAGTACGGCTTCGGCGACGGTTTCTTTTCCGTCTTTGTTTAGCTTTTCGCCCTTCTTGGGTGGCTGTAAGTCTCCCACCATAAATGACCAGTCGCCGTCGAAAAAAGTCTGCGCTTCAATGATGCGATGCGAGGCGTAGTCTTGAATGCCGCTAATGAGAATATCTGCCTCGGCAAAGCCTTCGCGGGTGATGCTGATGACGCCCCGGTCGAGCAGGCAGGCTTCGGCGAAGGTGCTGTAGCCTGGTTTAGAGAAAACGCGATCGCACACCAGCATCCAATCCACTGGCCTCATCTTCAGGTCATCTACCCGGTACAGATTCGGTAGATCGGGTGCGTTGCGATCAAATGTGACAAACTGCCAGTCGGGGAACTGCTTCAGCGCTTCGTAGGGAATCGCCGATAGGCCCAACCCGCCAAAAGTGAGAAGAACGGTGCGGCTAGTGGGCGTGTTACTGTGCATAAGCTGACGTAAATGCGCTTCACTATAAGCTGGTGTACCGCCTGTTAGCCCAATATCGGTAATATTTGGCATGGCCAACATCTCCTCGTGAAAAGGCATACGGAAGGTCCGCTCAGCGTAGTGGCAACACTCACCAATCCAATCTACGACCGTGTCAAACGCCTGATCTTCTTTGACCCAAGGCCGGTAGATAAAATCCCAGCCAAAATTACCCATTAGCCAGCAGGGCACTTTCGCTTTGTGCGCAATCTTTGCCATCAGCGGTGGAATATCTGCGAGTACCAGATCAACGCTCGCTGATTTTAAGAACGCAGATTCTTTGGCAACTAGCTCTGTTTCCTGTGCCTGAATTTCCTGGATGGCCTTTAGCGTAGCGGGCTTGTCCATCGTTAAGCTATCGCTTTGCATTACACCTACATCGAAGCTCACAGGACGATGAATGTAGTCGTTTTTTAGATAGCTGTCGAGCAGCCATTTGGGCGCTGTCGTCGCCATAATTAGGGTTAGCGGAATGCCTTCTTCCTTGCAGCATCGGCGAATTTCAGCGGCAATGGAAGCCGCACGTGTCGCGTGGCCAAATCCGTGATTGGTGACTGCAACGTACAGAGTAGGCATAAAGTCGTTAGCTACCTATGTAAAAGAAAAGATTCCCAAAATAATATACTTTTACGAACAGCCTTAAGATCCCTATGCCTTAAACGATCCCACCGCACAATCCCGTCGCAGCCGCCGCTTTAGGTACATACAGCAAAAGGTACATACAGCAAAAAGGGCCAGCCGAAACGACTAAACCCTTCTTACTATCTATATTAACGTTGGCTACTTGACGCCACCAGCAGCATATCTCTACACCGCCAGCGACCTCAAAACGATGCTTTATAGCTGAGGTACAAAGCGCTCTTTCTCAGGCACTGTTGTGTACTCACCTACAATCTGACGGAACTCGTCGCCATCAATTGATTCCTTCTCAATAAGCAAATCAACTACCCGGTCAATCACATCACGGTTTTCACGAATGATGTTGCACGAGTCTTCGTAGCACTTCTTGACGATGTTACGCACAGCGGCATCAATCTTAGAAGCGATTTCTTCAGAGTACTCAGAGCGACCACCCCAGCTACCGCCAAGGAAAACTTCACCCTGTTCGCTCTCAAGCGCTAGCTGACCAAGGTCATCCGACATGCCGAACTTGGTCACCATTTGGCGTGCCATATTTGTCACCTGCTGCAAGTCATTACCCGCACCGGTTGTAATCTCATCGTCACCGAAGATAACATCTTCAGCGGCGCGACCACCCAAAGCACCACAGATGCGAGCCTTGAGCTGAGCGCGCGAAATTAGCATTTGGTCTTCACTAGGCGTAAACCAGGTCAAGCCTTGTGCCTGTCCGCGAGGGATAAGCGTCACTTTCTGCAAGGGATCGTGCGCTTTGATCATGGTGGCGATAATCGCATGACCCACTTCGTGATAAGCAATCAATCGCTTGCTCTTACCGTCGGTGAGCGGTGTGCCTTCCATACCGGCAACGACGCGATCAATCGCGTCGTCGATCTCGAGCATGGTGACAGCTTCCTTACGGCGGCGAGCGGTAAGAATCGCCGCTTCGTTGAGTAAGTTGGCGAGGTCTGCGCCAGTAAAGCCAGGCGTACGGCGAGCGATGGTATCTAGAGAAATATCATCGGCAACTTTTTTGTCACGGGCGTGTACTTCGAGTACTTCGCGGCGACCTTTAATATCTGGTGGATCGACCGATACCTGACGGTCGAAGCGACCGGGGCGCAAGAGCGCGGAGTCGAGGACGTCGGCGCGGTTGGTCGCCGCAATTACGATGATGCCTGTGTTGCCTTCAAAGCCGTCCATCTCGGTGAGCAGCTGGTTGAGCGTTTGCTCACGCTCGTCGTTACCGCCGCCGATGCCAGCGCCACGAGAGCGACCTACAGCGTCAATCTCATCGATAAAGATAATGCAAGGTGCGTTCTCTTTCGCTTTTTTGAAGAGGTCACGGACGCGGGATGCACCCACACCGACAAACATTTCAACGAATTCAGAACCGGAGATGGAGAAGAAGGGGGTGCCAGCTTCACCTGCGATCGCTTTAGCTAGCAAAGTCTTACCGGTACCGGGAGGGCCCACAAGCAGCACACCTTTAGGAATGCGTGCGCCGATTGCTGTGAAGCGCTCAGGCTTCTTAAGGAAGGTCACCACTTCCTGTAGCTCTTCTTTGGCTTCTTCAATACCGGCTACGTCGTCAAACATAACGCCCGTATTCGCTTCCATCATGAAACGAGCTTTGGACTTACCAAAGTTCATTGCCTGACCAGGACCACCGGCACCACCGTTAGAGCGGCGGAACAAGAAGAACAAGCCGCCAATTAGCAGTATAGGGAACAGGAGATTGCCCAAAATACCGATCAGTGCGCCATCGTTGCGAGGCTGGTGAGAATCAATGCTGATGTCTGATGCACGCAGACGCTCGACTAGCTCAGGTGCGTTGCCGGGGAGATCTACTCTCCAGCGCTGGACCCTATTGTCGATTTGAGGATCTACCGCTTCAACAATGGCTGTGGTGCCATTTTCATAGAAGTCGACGGAGGTTACTCGGCCTGCGTCCAGGTAGTCCAAAAATCGTCCGTAGGTCATGCTAGTGCTAGCAGTGTTACGGCCTGCGTCATCGGGACTGGCGCTACCGAAGGATCCCTGCCAAAGGAAAAAACCAACTATAAGAAGCGGCAGGGTCCACAGTAGGGCAGTTCTCCAAGAAAATTTCATACTCGGTGGCCTCTGTTAAATAGATAGTCGTCTGGCCTGTGGATGTCCTTGGGAAAAACATAGGCAGGCGATGCTCATGAGCGAAGGTGATCTGCCATATAGAAGATCACAAACTTTATGAGACTTGTGTTTACTAAATTTAACGTAAATACTTCAGATACAGCAATCAAATATTCCGAATAGCTAGCGCTTTTCACCACGAAAAATCGAAAAACGTCTTGGCTTGTAAGGCTCTGAGACGTTTTTCGATGATTGGCATATGGGCGCTCATACCTAAGTCGGACTACTCTTTGATGCGTGAACGTTTTTGTTACATTCCACCTTTAGAGCGATTGTTTTTTATGCCGAACTCATCTTTAGGCATTTATTGGGCACTTATTTCCAGGCCGCGTGTTTTGACTACTTTTTCGCTAATGCAACTGCTTGCGCCAATCGCTGCTGATCGAACCCGCGCCGGTGCAATATTACCCAGGATTCTACGAGGTCAGGCCCCTGCATATCTCCCATAAGGGCAGCTCTGAGCGATCGCATAATCAACCCCTTCTTCACCCCCAGCGCCTTCGTCACCTGATCGATCACATCTTTAGCACCATCAGTACCGTCAACCCGGGTCTCTGAAAGTGCATCGACAACCGCCTGCATCGCCTCACTCACACCGTCTTTCTGAAGCTGCTCAGTGGCTGCCTCGCTAAAGTCCATCGTCGGCGTCGCAAAGAAGTGCCCTAGCTCCACACAGTCTTTCAGCCGCGTCAGGCTAGGTCCAATCATCGCGGTCAAAGGCAGCAGCCAGTCTTTGTCAGCTGCCGCGTCAAACCCATATCCGGCCTTTTCCCAGTAAGGCATCAGCATCGGCAGCAGTTCTTCAGCAGGCTTCTCGTGCAGATACTGGCTGTTGATCCAGTCGAGCTTGTCCCAGTCGAACTTTGCGCCCGCTTTATTCACCCGGTCAAAGCTAAAGAGCTTAGCTGCTGCTTCTAGCGTAAATAGCTCCTGCGCATCGGGCGCAGACCAACCCAGTAGCGTCATATAGTTCGCTAGCGCGTCAGCCGTGAACCCCATCTCCTGGAAGTCGCCTACCGAGGTGACGCCATCTCGCTTCGAGAGCTTTGCCCCCTGCTCGTTCAAAATTAGCGGCGTGTGCGCAAACTCAGGCACCTCAAAGTCCAGCGCCTCATACAGCAAAATCTGCTTGGGCGTATTGCCCACGTGGTCTTCGCCGCGAATCACGTGGCTAATCGCCATATCCGCATCGTCCACTACCACTACAAAGTTGTACAGCGGCTGCCCCACGTCCGAACCAGAAGACGCCCGTGCGATTACCATATCGCCGCCGAGGTCCTGTCCTTTCCAGCTCACAGCTCCGCGCACGAGGTCGTTCCACTTAATCTCTCTCTCGTCGTCAATCTTGAAGCGAATCACCGCCGGGCGACCTTCCGCTTCAAACTCGGCAATTTGCTCAGCGCTAAGATCGCGATGCTGGTTGTTGTATCGCGGTGCGGCCTTGCGAGCCTGCTGCGCCTCGCGCATCGCGGTAAGTTCTTCAGGTGTTTCGTAAGCGCGGTAGGCTAGCCCTTTGTCTAGTAGTTCCTGTACCTTGTTTCGGTACATCTCCATTCGCTGCGACTGATAGAAGGGGCCTTCGTCCCAGTCCATCCCGAGCCACTTCAGTCCCTCGATGATGTTGTCGGTATATTCAGGCTTTGAGCGTTCCAAGTCGGTATCTTCAATCCTGAGTAGAAACGTACCGCCCTGGTTACGGGCAAAGAGCCAGTTAAAAACGGCTGTGCGAGCAGTGCCAATATGGAGGTTTCCGGTGGGGCTTGGCGCAATGCGAACGCGAACTGACATAGATAATTACCGAGAGAACTTGCTTGAATTGGAAAGTCTGAGGAGGGGCGCGAGGCAGCAACCATTGTATAGCAATCGTACTTAGGCACCCTCTGCTCTTTGAGGGGCTTTGAGAGGCTTTGAGAGAAGATCCCGTGAGATGCGGTTTTCTACCAGAAGGCGAATATCACGAGATGAAGACGTGCGATCGCTAATTCTCTCGCTAGAGTGTAGATATCTCGTGTAAGCATATGTTAAGCCTAGTGAAACAATTGAGATACAGAGCGATCTGTCCCGCTGACTAGCTTTTCTAAAAATTACCCTCGCCTGGCTGAGCGCTGAACTATTCAGCGTTTTTTTCACTTCTACATGAGTTCTTTTTTCTCTGCGATCGCCAATCTACTTCGTCGTCTGTTTCGCCCGTTTCGTCGCGCTGAAGAAACAGGCTACCAGCAGCATGACTTTTCTGAGTCTAGGCGAGAGATTGAAGAGCGTTCAGGGGTGCAATATCGAGAGCGTGCGCGAGCCCAACCGCCTAATCGCGTTAGCGCTCAGCGAGTCGCTGAGCGCCCAGCATCTATACCCAACGAGCGAGCAGACGAAGACGAGCTGACGCGTGAAGCGTCTAGCCGCAGAATCGCTAAAAAAGGAAGTAGTAAAGACGTCGGTCGATTAGTCTCTCGTGAGCCCATTGCCACGAGTACAGTTCCTTCCGAGCTGCGGCAGCTGGTATACCAGGCTACCTACGATATGCCAAAACAGCGGATGCACGCCGGGCAGTTTGGCTCTCGTCTGCGTCAGGCCGATCCATCGTTTAGCTATGAGAAGTATGGCTTCACCAAACTCATCTATCTACTAGAAGCCGTTCCAGATATCGTTACCTTGGAGCGCGTTAATAATCCGGGGGCTGCGCCTGCCTACTACGTTCGGCCCGTTGCCGATATCCAGCAGCAGCTGATACAGGCTATAGAGCGCTACGACAGTGAAGACGGCTGGGTTCACGTCGATAGCGTGGCAGAGGCATTGGCAGCGTCTGAGCCGAAGAACGGCACTACGCTAGCTTCCGCTTTCTCTGTTCACACCTACGGGTTTTCTCAAATCTCAGCCTTCCTCAAAAGTCGCCTCGACCTCATTGAGTTCAAAGCGGACAGTCCTACTTACGTGCGGTTGTTGCAAGCGCGGGAGTCGGCTAAGCCAAAGCTATTAACAACAGCGCCAAAGCGGCCTCGTTTAGTGAGCAGCGATAGCCCCTCTCGCAGAGCCGGTCGCATCGTTCACCTGTCAAAATTTGCTGGATTCTCACCGCAGGTGCTGAGTCAAAAAGTAAGTGAATTGGCGGCGATCGCCCTCTTAGAACGCTGGTACTTCGGTCCCCAACCCCCCGATAACTTTGCCTACCCTATCCTTAAAAGCTACCTACGCTACACCTTCATCCGCCTCCAGCACGAGCAAAAAGTCATCACCAGCGCCAACGAACAATACCGCGCCTTTAACACCGGCCTGCTCGACAAATTGCTACGCCCTATCTACGCGCTCCTTAGTCCCTCATTCTCTACCGCTCAATCTTCTTTTCAAATACCGTCTTCCCAAGCCTCGTCTTACCAGGCACCGTCTTCCCAGATACAGTGGAATCTCTCTTTCTGCATTCCAGGTGAAGGCTCTACTGGTAAAATGCTCGTTGCCAACTTCATCGAACTTCCCGTCGCTGCCAACTACCTTAGCGATCCATCCAAAGTCTTCTATCATCTCTCCGCTGGCCCCCCAGAAGTAGACTGGCACCACATTGTTAAAGACAACATGGAGCGTCTGCCACCCGCTTTCTTGTCTCAGTATGCGCCTGCCAACTTCACCTACCGCGATACTCAAACCCTCATTGGCAACGAATTCCATACCTACAAAAAGAACTTTGCCGAGGCCCTTGACGCTGACCCTATTGCCTACCGCAACATTGTCAGTCGACTAGAAGAAGCGCTTTCTAGAACGCTGTTGAAGACGCAAATAAACTACAAAACTGCCGTTCCCACCTACTACCCAAACATCAACAGTATCGATCTGTTGTTACCTATCTGCCTTGTCGCCGAAGACATTGCCGACTGTGCCATCGTTGCCCGCCGGTCTGACTCAGGTAAGTATATAGGCCACACCATCCTTACCATGCGACAGGCATACAACAACGCTCGCCTCATCTGTAAGCTAGATGAACATTGGCTCAGCCGTGCTATGACACTTAGCCAAGAAGATTTTGAAGAAGAGGATGATGACTCAGAAGAGTTTGACGTAGAGGAGAATAGTTCCTCTAATGGTAATGTGGCCGCGACGGCTGTCATGGGTCGCGGTACAGATGAAGACAATTAGCGCCGCCGAGAAAAGCATTCTAGAACGCAGCGATTACAGCTAAAACTTCTCAGGGCACTACCTTCTCTCTAATCCTAGCTGAATCAGCTTGTCTACTAGGTCAGGGAAAGCAATGCCCGAGGCTTCCCACATTTTGGGATACATGCTGGTAGCTGTAAAGCCTGGCATCGTATTGATTTCGTTGATGAGGATTTCGTCAGTCTCCTCTATATAGAAGAAGTCCACACGTGAGATGCCGGAGCCGTCGATGGCTTTGAAGGCTGTGATGGACATTTCTTGAATGCGATCGCGCACCCTATCCGACACAGGTGAAGGAATCAACAGCTGTGCGCCACCATCGGTATACTTTGTCTCATAGTCGTAAAACTCAGTCGTAAACTTCGTTTCACCTATGACCGATGCCTTCGGATCGTCGTTGCCAAGAATAGAGCACTCTACTTCGCGTGCTACCACACCTGCTTCTACAATCACCCGACGATCATAGCTAGCCGCGTTGTCTAAGGCCGCCTCCAACTCCTGACGGTTTGTGGCTTTAGAGATACCAACCGAAGAGCCCAGGTTGGCTGGCTTTACAAAGCAGGGATAGCCCAATGCTTCTTCCAAGTCGTCGCAGACTTTGGGGAAAATGCATGGGTTGGAGTAGATTTCAGCTCGAGTGACGCCGCGATACTTCACCTGCGGAAGGCCCGCCTGAGCAAAAGCGCTTTTAGACGCCAGCTTGTCCATACCAAGAGAAGATCCCAAGACGCCGCAGCCGACGTACGGCATCTCTAAGACTTCAAACAAGCCCTGGATAGTACCGTCTTCTCCATTGGGCCCGTGCAAGGTAGGAAACCAGATGTCGATATTCTCGATTAGTGCTATGTCCGGTAAGCGTTTGGCAGCAGGTGCGGCGGGCGGAAGCTCTCCAATTTCGCCTTCGTCTTGGGCCGCTGGTTTGCCGCTCTCCAAGGTTTGCTGAGCGGTGGTAGTGTCGGCCCAGGTGCCGTCTTTGTGAATGAGGACTGGGATGACTTTGTACTTGGTGGCGTTTTCCCCTGTGCTGAGACTGCAATCGATCTGACCTGTCAGCGCTGACGCGATCTGACCCGTCAGCGCTGACGCGATCTGACCCGTCAGCGCTGACGCGATCGCACCTGCCGACCGAATCGAAACCTCGTGCTCACCTGAGCGTCCACCAAACAGCAAGCCTACCCGCATAGCCATCAGTACCTTTCCAAATCCTTTCGCGTCAGCCTATCACGCCGTACTGCCTCAGAGATGATCTGAGCGTTGGAAAAAATGTAAAAAAAAACGCTTTGGATTCAGCTGTAACAGCGAATCAAAGCGTTTTGTCAGGGTGCATCTACCACTTATTACTTCTCAAAAGAGGGGCTCCGTCCGGGCAAATTTTGGCCTGCCTCCAATTTGTGTGTAGCCTCCATAAGTACGAATGTAAAATCTGTCGGGGAGAACGCCAATGAAATCAAGCTTTCAGGCCATAATAATCCGACTGTCAAAAACAGAAAGTTCAGTACTTTCAACGAGCCTTTTACATTGGCTTCTAAACATGGTGATCCTATGAAATATTTTTTCTTATCCGATAGCTGGACGACCGGCCGCGTGTGGGAATTTGGCGGGCTCTGGAATGAGCAAGCCTGGAACCGCGAACCGTACCTTCAAAGGCAGTCGCTCTGTATTCAAGAAAACGGCGAAAACCTCTGGCTCTATCAGACCGAAGAGTCTGTGCTCATGGTAGAAGTCATGCCGAAAGCAGTCACTCAGCATACGATTGGGCAAGTGGTGCTCAAACGGCTGTTAAGTGCTGAGCAGGTTGTAGAACGCCTGTGCAAAGAGAAGGTTTTTCATCCCGGTGATCTACATTCTGTGCAAAGCGAGGCTAGCGCCAGTCTGCAAGCACGTAGCTCATCAGCTGACCGAGGCGAGTCTCGTCACCTATCGCTGACTAGCAATGGCTCTAGAAAGGCGTCGCTACGTTACTGATGGCTCTCTCAATCGCGACCAGTGCACGGTTGTAGCCCAATATGGCCGCGACGTTATTTCCTTGAGCCTGGGTCAGCTCACTTTGGGCGGTGAGTACGTCTAGCTGGGTACCAACGCCTGCCTGTAGTCGTAAGTTTGCTAGCGCTAGCGCCTCCTCAGCTTGGGCAACGGCTATCTGAGAAGTCAGGATGTTCTCCTGGTTGGTTTCCAGGTTGAAGTAGGCCTGCTCTACATCGAAGCGGACCTGGTCTAGGGTCTCGCTGAACTGTTCTTCGGCGATCGCACTGCCTATTTCTTGCTGCCGTGCCCGCGCTCTAGCCGCACCGCCATCGTAAAGCTGCCAGTTGAGCCTAGCGCCGAACGATACGCTGTCTTGAAAATCATCTTCAAAGGCAGAGGCCCCATTTATGATGAACTGGGGTGCATAGCTGGCAAATACGCTTACCTGCGGGCGAACGGCGGCTAGCGCCTGACGCCTTTGCTGCTCACTGATATCTGCCTGCAACAGCTGTTGCTCTAGCTCAGCGCGATTTTGAAACGCGAGCAAAATGCTTTCTTCTAGTGTGAGCGGCCAGGTCTCTGCAACCTGCACAGGAGTAGCGGTCAGTCCTGACGTGGGTGGTAAATTCAGCAGCCGTGAAATATCTCTGCGAGCGATCCGCTGGCTTCCCTGGGCCTGAATTAGCGACTGGCGGGCATTGGCGAACTGCACTTCGGCTCTAAGCGTATCGAACTTTGTGCCCACGCCTACGTCTTGCCTCAGCTGCGCGTCTCTCAAGTTGCGAGCCGCTTCGTCTAGAAAAGACTGGTTAATCCGAATTTGTTCACCCGCGTTTTGCAAGTCGTAGTATGAGTTAGCGGTGGCTAGGCGAATTTGCTCCTGCTGCGCTTCTACTGTGAGCGCACTTACCTCTCGCTGTAGCTCAGCCGCGCGGATAGTAGCTTCTCTTGTTCCGCCTGTGAGAACGTCGTACTGTACTTCTACGCTGCCGCCTAGCGTCGTTCGCGATCCGTTGTTTTGCGTGCTGTTGAGGTTTGCACCTACGCCTACAGTCGGAAGCCTGTCTGCTCCAGCGGCTTCTACACCTGCTTCGGCTTGCTCTAGCGCCAGTAGGGAAGCTTGTAGCGTCTGGTTGTTTTGGTAGGCAAGCGCGATCGCCTGTTCCAAAGTAACCACCGGATTTTGATCAACATCTACTTCTGACGCTTGCGTTGGAAAACTTAGCGGATTGGGATCGGAAAATAGCGAATTGGGTAGGCCTTCGATATCAATAGTGCTCTCAGCTGGCAGGATGATCTCGTCTTCCCCTCTTCCTGGTTCGGCTGGAATTTCGTCGGTACCTACCGGACGAAATTCTTCTTCGACCGTTTCTTCTTCAGGCTCAACTGCGGGTGGCTCTGATCCTTCTAGAACAGGCAGCGAATTGGCGTCTTGTGCTTGAGCTAGCTCAAGGGTGCTGTTAGCATCAGGCTGTTCAGCCTCTAGTAGTTCTGCTGCCGTGATGAGGTCTCTTAGGCTGCTGAGCGTCATACTAGGCGGCTGCGCAGAGCTATCAGATTGTTCGTCAGCTAATGGCAGGCTAGTTTTGTCAATGACCTCAACTGTGACTACTGACGCGCCGCCTGTCGCCGTACCAGGTTGAGCGGCAGTCTCTGCGGCTTCTTCGGGGAGGGACTGGGTGTGATCGCTAAGCAGCCGAGTCCGCAGCCGGTCGAACTGAGGCGATCGCATTTCGCCTACAGTCGGCGCCATGATGCTGCCGTCTAAAGGTGCGATCGCCGCGTCTGAGCGTTCTGTTGATAGCTGCCGAAACGCCTCTCTATCAGCTTTGTCGCTATCAGTATCTAGCTCAGCATCTAATCTAGCGCTCAGCGCTACATCCGCCGGGCTTTGCATAGGGCTATCTATGCGCTCTTGCGTATTATTGTCTTGAATGCCCTGCTCTGCTTTGGCTACTGCTGATAGCAAAGAGACCGAACTGCTCGCGGTGAGTAGTACAAAAGCAGCTGATTTTAAATATCGCATAGGACTGATGACTTCAATGGATTTCAAGACTGTTTAGAGAGACCGTTGGAGTTGTGAAATTTCCCCGTTATTGGGCGCAGGTGTCCTTAGTGAGTGAGGCGCTAGTAAGCGACCAAAACCAAGCTTAGCCGACAGAGTGGTTCAGCTCAATGGTGACAAACGCCTCCTTTCGTGAAGCTGATGCTTTCACGAAAAACTCAATTCACAATACGCCCAAGACTAAGCTCGAATAGCTTCTCTTAGCGGTAGCTTAGGCTGCGTGCACAGTTCAATGAGTTCGGGTAACCCTTCTACTGATATTACTAAACAGTTTAGTTTATTCTCAAGATCTGCTAAAGACATATCGTCGAGGAAGTACGTGTCTTCCCGGCGCTGGGTGTCGCTCTGTTTGAGCATAAGAGATGGCAGCATAACGCCATCTCCCAATGCCTGATTAGCAGCTTTCTCGGCTAGCTGTGTGGCAATATCTTGTCCGGTGAGTAGTCCGGTGACGGTAATCTCCTGACCCCAATATTGACTGTTGATAGCTGCCATACGGACGGTGAGCCCTTCGACCTGATTAAGCCGATCTAGCAGTGGGGCAAACGCATGCTCAACTGCATTTCCTACCACCCATGTAACCGTACGGGGCGGCTGCACCTTTTCCGGTAAGTTGGCGGCTATCTCCTCGAACTCCTTCAAAAAGAGGCGAATAGAGCCGACACCGTTGCCGATTTGAGGATAGCTTTCGTAGTGGCTCTCAAGCGGTAGGTTTTGTCTGCCGATTAAGAACCACTCATCGGCTAGCCAGGCGAACGTCGTACCAAAAGCTGCTTGAAACTCGGCCTGTAGCGCCTGCACCTGAGCAATGACCGCACAGGCTTTTTCGGTGGTGACTGGCACTAGCTCATCGGCATCGGGCCGGAAGCGAGTGAGCCCTACAGGGACTACCGCCGCCGAAATGACGGCAGGCACCTCTCCTGTGTGGAATCTTGCGAGGTCTCTAAGCGTTTGCTCTAGATGAGGCCCATCGTTGATGCCAGGGCACACGACAACCTGCGCGTGAATTTGCAGTCTATGCTCTTGGAACCAGGCAAGGTGCTCCAATATTTGGGCGGCGCGGTCGTTTTTGAGTAGGCGCGATCGCACCTCTCCTTCTGTGGCATGTACCGACACATACAGCGGTGACAGCCGCAGCTTGGCAATGCGCTCCCACTCCGCTGGTGGAATATTCGTCAGCGTAAGGTAGCTGCCGTATAGAAAGCTCAGGCGATAGTCATCATCTTTTAAGTACAGCGTTTCACGCTTGCCGGGTGGCTGCTGGTCGATAAAGCAAAATGGACAGCGGTTCACGCACTGAATGAGTCCGTCAAACAGCGCCGTTTCAAATTCGAGTCCTAGCTCTTCGTCGGGGTCTTTCTCAATATCTACGCTGTGTGAAACGCCTTTTGTATCCAGTACATCCAGCGTTAAAAACTCATCCGAACATAGGAACCGGTAGTCAATCAAATCGCGTGGTCGTTCACCGTTGACTGCCACCAGCTGATCGCCTGCTTCAAAGCCGATTTCCTCAGCAATAGAGTTGGGTTCTACGCGGGTGATTTTAGCAGGAACAACAGCAGTGGTTTTCATATGGGTGATGCATAGGTCTTGGCGGGTCTTCTCTAGAGATCATCTGGAAAATCTTCTAGATGTTCTTTATTGTATTAGTTGTGATCGCAATCAACAGCGCCGCGCCAAAGGCCAGTCGGTACCATACAAATACCCAAGTACTGTGCTTTTTCAAAAACTCAATAAGCCATGCGATCGCCGCGTAAGACGATATCACCGCCGCAATCAGGCCAGCGAGTAAGGGCACTAACCCCACCTCGCTGTTAGATCCCACTACATCTGTAAGCGATACCAGACCGGCTAGCAGAATAGCTGGCATCCCCAGCAAAAACGAGAATCTAGCGGCGGTTTCTCTCGTTAGCCCCATAAAGAGCCCAGCCGTCAGCGTAGAACCCGAGCGCGATACCCCCGGAATGATAGCCAGTGCCTGCGCCAGGCCAACTCCAACGCCGTCACTAAGTCCAAGTTTGGCAAAATCTCGTTTGCGGCTGCCGACAAACTCAGCGAGCCCCAGCAGGAGAGCCATAACAATAGAGGTAATTGCGATCGCGCCTGTTGAGCGAATAATAGAGCTGTCATAGTCAGGAACAAAAAGCTTCACGCCCAGTCCGATCACAACTATAGGTATGGTGCCGAGCAAAATTCCCAAACCCAGCCGAAAGGCAGGCGAGGAAAACTCCTTTTTGAGCACAGCGCGGATGAAGGCCGTCGTGACCGACGACAAATCACCCCAGAAGTACCAGAGAATAGCAGCTACACTTCCCAGCTGAATCACCGCCGTAAAAGAAACGCCAGGATCCCCCCAGCCCAGCAGCACGGGCACTACCTTCACATGAGCAGTACTGCTAATGGGCAAAAACTCAGTGAGTCCCTGCACAACGCCAATCACAATCGCCCGAAAGATAGTAATAGTCTGCGCGTCCGGGGCTGCTACCGCAGCGATGCACGGCGTCATGAGTTCATGACTCATCATGAGCGGTACTCCATATTTCGTCGCTTGATGTCTTTCATCGATACCTTGATGGTGATGCCGTTATCTGTAGCTTTCTTGCACTTCTAGGTTGTCAACCTACTACGGCGATATTCTATATAACCGTGATAGCTCTCTCTAGATGCAAATTGCGCCACTCTGTAAAGAGTGCATTAAGTTCCACGCCATATCATCCCATCCACCCGTTAAACTCTACACACATAAAACACCTCTCCTAAAACATCTCCAACCGTAGTGCGTCAGTTTCAGGGTATTAAGCTCAATTAGCACCTCAACTCACCCCGACCCACTGTTCAGCTGCCAACCGTTGGCTCTCAAAACGTATTTATCCTTTAGATCACCTTTTACCCTGCCCAAAGATTGCTAAAACACAGCACATAGGTGTTGTGAAGCGTGCTATGTTAAGAACAGTTAAGTTATCTCATAAAAACCTTGCAAGTTCTTCAGCACGCCACGCCATACATTAAGGATGTTGAGACTTTGCAGATTTCCGATGAAGTGCCACCGCAGCAGACCTCCTCTGCTGTAGTTGGCTTCGATTTTGCCTCCGATTCTAGTTCTACAGCTAGCGCCTCTCAAAAGTCTCGCTTTGGCCTTACCCAAAAAATCGCCAGCGTCTTCAGCACTACGCATTCAAAAGCGCTCGGCGCAGCGGCCTTTCTCGTTGCGGTTCCGGTTTTTGTACAGGCTCCCCTCGTCAGAGCTGTACCGGCTTTTAGCTTACTCTTGACGGCGGTCTGGCTCTTTGCTGGCTGGCGGCTCCTAAAAAAGCCAGAAACTCAGCTCTGGGGCGATTTGACGATTGGGTTTAGCTGGACGTGGCTAGCTGGCGCTGTGTACTGGGGCTGGTTCCGCTGGGATCCTTACGTACACCTGCCGATTGAAGCCCTTGGCTTGCCGATAGTGCTCATTTTGCTGTACTACGGCAAAGCAAAAATAGGCAACTACTTCTATCTAGGTTCGCTGCTAGGAACGGCAATTACAGACATTTACTTCTACTGTGTTGGCCTGATCCCCTACTGGAAAGCGCTAATGGTCCGTCCGCCCGCTGAGGCTGGCAGTATTTTGCATAGCGCGCTACTGCGTATGGAAACCTATCAGGGGGTTGGCTGCGCGATTGTGCTGCTGTCGCTCTTGATTTTGCTCGGTACGGTGCCGCTCCGCTTTCAAAACGCGAAATGGTGGGCGTTTAGCGGTGCGGTGCTCAGTACAATTTTGGTAGACAGCTTGTTCTTTGTCGCAGCAGTTCTGGCATAGCGCTCTTGAGCGAAGTGGTTTTACGCCAGCTGGGAAAAAATACCGGAAGTTACTAGCCTGTGAGCGTATTGGTTAGCACGCTGTCCCAATGCGGGCGATTTTGGTGCCTGAAACCGCTCCGTAGATTCACGTTGGTTCACGCGCTGATATGGCTATAGGCTGTAGCGAGCATCGTATAGGGCACACGGCTGGATGCTCGAAAGGCTCAGACGCTGAAAGTCGGCAGCTGCTCCCTTGTATTAACTATTATTAGCGTCATTTATTCGGTAGCTGTGGCAACTTCTGAGATTACCCCGCAACTCGGTCCCTGCCTGGTCCTTAATACGGAGACCAGCCAGCGATATTGGCCACTAGCGGGCAACAATTGCTGGACCGTTGGCCGGAGCGATGACAATAGTTTTGTGCTAGGCGATCGCTGGATCTCTCGCAACCACGCCATGCTTCAGTACATGGATGCTGGCGATTACTATCTGATTGACTTAGGCAGCCGCAACGGCTCATTCATTAACGGTCGCCGGGTGAGTGTACCGATCACGCTGCACAACGGCGACACCATTACCTTCGGCCAAACAGAGCTGAAGTTTTACTGTCCTGCCTTAGAAACGGCTAGTAGCAGCGAGTATGGCGCGGATCACGACTTTACGGCAACGGCGGCGCTCCACGTTCGGCGGCTGATTTCGGTAATGGTTGTCGATATTCGCGACTATACCGTCATGACTCGGCAGCTCGATGAGAAAGTGCTTTCTGAAGCAATCGGCACCTGGTTTCGCTATGCCGGAGAGATCATCAACGAATACGGTAGCTGGGTTGATAAGTACATTGGCGATGCGGTGATGGCCGTTTGGATTCACGGGACGCAGGAGGTGACACCCGAATCTATGCTGCAAATCTCCAAGGCCATCAGCGAACTCAATCGGATGACAAGCAAGCTCCACGAAGAGTTTCCGCTGCCTTTTCCACTGCGAATTGGTGCTGGCTTAAATACAGGCTATGCCATGGTAGGTAATGCAGGCAGTAGTGACCATCCTGACTACACGCCGCTGGGTGACACGGTGAATGCGGCTTTCCGGTTTGAAAGTTCAACCAAGCAGCTAGGGCTTGACATTTCTGTAGGAGAAACGACCTACGCCGCTATGGAGCAGCTCGGTGTGAGCGACCAAACTTTCAAACGCTACTCAGTCAATATCAAAGGCTACGATCATCCGCTTGTAACTCACTGCTGCGCGTTCTCCGATCTAGACAGGTTCTTAAGCGCCTACAGTCGTCAGAGCAAAAACTCGCTGCCTATCTAGCACTTCCTATCTGATTTATAGCTAATTCATAGCTAAGACTTCTATTATCGAATTATGGTGAATGGTTGGGCAAGGCGAGCTTTCCGTCAATAGCGCTAGCCCAACCTACCGGCAAAAATGATATCCTCTATGAATATGTTGAGAGTAGATTAATAAGAGGTTTTGAGCGGATGAAACGAAGCATGAGACAGGCACTGAGCGTATTCGTCACAGTGAGTATTTTGGTAGGTTCCTTGCTCTTTGGGTCAGCGCAGCCGGTGTCAGCGCTGCCTTTGAACGAGATGGGCGCAGCCTTGAGCGGTTCAGCGCTGGTGGCTAACGCTGGTGGCAGAGAGCTTCGTAATTCTGTAGATGACAAGCTTGCTACTGAGTACGGCAACAAAATTGATGTCAACAATACCAACATTGCTTCTTTCAGGAAGTTTCGTGGTCTCTACCCCACTATTGCCGGTAAAGTTGTCTCAAATGCGCCTTACGATTCCGTTGAAGATGTTTTGAATATCAACGGATTGAGTGAGGTTGAGCGCGATCGCCTACAGAAAAACATGGACATCTTCACTATCTCTGATCCCGATCCTGCGCTGGTTGAAGGTGCAGACCGATTCAATAATGGTGTCTATAAGTAAGTTCTAATACTCATCAATACAAGAGAAGCCGTTAGCTAAGATAGCTAACGGCTTTCTTTTTGAGTTCTTTGTGCCTGCTAGAGTAAAGAACCCTACGGATTTGTACTGTCCCAGGCTTGCCATTTCTTACAGGAGCGTTTTTGGTTGGCTCATCCTTATTCTCACAGTACGCCAGGCTTCGATGTACTGGTGATTGGTGGTGGCGCGGCAGGTTTATATTCAGCGCTGCGCTTACCGGCGGAGTTTAAGGTGGCGCTGGTGACGAAAGATACGCTAGCTGTGTCGGCCAGTGACTGGGCTCAGGGGGGAATTGCCGCTGCGATCGCGCCCGATGATTCTGCCGACCTGCACATAGCCGACACGCTTCGAGCTGGCGCGGGCCTGTGCGAACCGGACGCAGTAAAGCTGTTAGTAGAAGAAGCCCGTGACTGTATTGATTCTCTCGTAGATCTAGGCGTTGCTTTTGATAGATCGGGTCAACAGCTTTCGATGACTTTAGAAGCGGCTCATTCACGCAAGCGAGTGCTTCACGCAGCGGATACAACCGGGCACGCAATCGTTTCGACTCTGGCTCATCAGGTATTGAATCAGGAAAATATCCATGTTTTCCAGCGGACGTTCGCACTAGAGCTGTGGGTAGAAGACAACGTGTGCAAAGGCGTTTGCCTCTCGCAAGAACAGGTAGACGGTCATCCTCATATTCAGTGGATTCCTGCTCGCGCTGTTGTTTTAGCAACTGGCGGGGGTGGACAGGTTTATGCGCAAACCACAAACCCAAAGGCCAGTACAGGCGACGGTATGGCCATGGCCTGGCGAGCTGGCGCTCAGCTTAGAGATTTAGAGTTTTTCCAGTTTCATCCCACCGCGCTAACTCTACTAGGAGCCCCGCGCTTTTTAATCAGCGAAGCTGTGCGTGGCGAAGGTGCTCACCTGCTCGATAGTAATGGCTATCGCTTCGCCTTCGACTATCACCCTGATGGTGAGCTTGCCCCTCGTGATGTGGTGAGCCGAGCAATCTTTGCTCACCTCCAAAAACAGAGACACAATGCACACTTGAAAGACAACGATTCGGACGTGGTCTATCTAGATTTGAGCCCGATTGACCCGGCGCATATTCAGTATCGCTTTCCTAACATCATTCGAGTTTGCAAGCGCTGGGGCATAGATCTGTTTTCCCAGCCGATTCCGGTTTCTCCAGCTGCGCACTATTGGATGGGCGGTATTGTTGCCGACCTTCATAGTGAGACAACTGTCTCAAATCTGTATGCGGTAGGTGAGAATGCCAGCACAGGTGTACATGGTGCTAATCGACTTGCGAGTAATTCTTTGCTGGAGTGCTTGGTGTTTGGGTCTCAGCTTAAGAAGATTAAGCTTTCAGAGACAATAGCTACCGTACCTATTCTTGAAAAAATATCTGTTGCATTTGAAGACGACTGGTTCAGCGTGCTGAAAAATTGGCGCACGCAGCTGCCTCAGCTGATTTGGAACAATGCAGGAATCAGCCGGGATCAAGAGAGGTTGGACAAGGCGATCGCACGAGTCTCTCAGTGGCAACACCAGTTTCAGCAGCTCTCTATCAGTCAAGCGCTCTCACTTCAGCCTGGTCAAACGGTATCGTTGCCTGAGTCGGTTACTGCTGACGATATTCGGCTGTGGGGTGAAGTGGGAAATTTATTTGCGATCGCATCCCTTATCCTCAAAAGCGCCGCCTTTCGTACTGAAAGCCGAGGCGGCCACTACCGCAGTGACCATCCAATTCCCAGTCCAGATTGGTTGACTCACACTGTCATTACAGGCGACCAATGCTTTGCTTCAGAACATCTAGCCTAGAGCAGTTCCAGTAATCGATGTGAGAAGTGAGCTTTCCTGACTGATTCACACCCAGTTCACTATGACCTGGAATGGAAAGGCGAGGCTTCCACGGTGCAGGTGCGGTCATATTCAGCGTCCAGCTAAGGGTGATGAGCGATGGACTAACTTGTTCAATACTGTGCAGATCCATTTGAACATCGCTAAAGAACCAGTCCAGGAAGCCAATCATCTTCTTGTACTTCTCAACGCCTGAGAAAGCATTCATAGGATCTTTGAACTGGACGTCTTCTGCGTAAAGGCTGTAGGTCTGATCTTTTGGGAAGCGGGCGTAATCTGCTTTGAGCTGCTCAACGAGTGAATTCATAATGCGCGCCTCCTATCGATTCGCTTCGCTGACATCGACAGTGGGCCATAGCCTTTCTAGCTGACGTCGCCAGGATGTCATTGCTTTCTGCTGATATTCTGACTGGCCCATTTCGCCCATCACCCCTTCCGAGTACAACCGGTCCAGCGTTTTCATCGTGTCTTCTAAAGACTGGCCTTGCAGCTTGGCGGCTGTGATAATTTGCGTAATTTGGCCTTCTAGCATCTGTGAGAAGAAGACCTCTGCACCTTGAGACTTTAGCTCGCTGAGCTGATCGATAGCCCGCTCGAATAGAGGCTGCGTCAAAGCGGCAAAATCGTACTGAACAATGGCCCAAACAATACTTTGATGCAGTGCGTAGCGAGCTTCTTGGGTTCGATCAAAGTTGGCTTCTAGCATCTGTGCTAGGAACGGCTGCGCTTCTGTAATCGGCAGGATTGGGGTCATCAGGCGTAGCCATTCGCCGCTCGAGATCGCCAGCAGTCTCATGGTTTCCGTTTCTACTTGCCAGGCGTCGGGTGGCGAATACTGAGCGGCGTCTTCAAACCTGGCGGTAAGTGCTGCCGTTACATCTTCGGGAGTCATAGTTACATCGGGGGCGTAGTTCCTTATGCTACCAACCTAGCAGCTGACATAAAAAAGGACAGACCACCCTTAGGTAGACTGCCCTTTCTTCTCAGGCTTTATTTTGTGGCTTACGCCGACTAGCGTTAGTAGTCGAAGTCACCCATGCCGCCGCCAGCACCGGCTTTGTCATCTTCGGCTTTGTCTACCACGATGCACTCAGTAGTGAGCACCATTGCCGCAATAGAAGCTGCGTTTTGCAGGGCAGAACGAGTTACTTTTGCAGGGTCGACGATACCGGCTTCGAGCATGTTTACGAAGGTATTGTCAGCCGCGTTGTATCCAATGCTGGCATCCTTTTCTTTCACACGCTCGGCGATGACTGCGCCATTTTGACCCGCGTTCTCAGCAATTCGCTTGAGAGGAGCTGTTAGCGATCGCATCACAATCATCGCGCCAACAAGCTCTTCGCCTTCCAGGCTAGAAGTTGCCCACTCTTCCAAGCCAGGAGAGAGGTGTGCCAATGTCGTACCGCCACCGGGAACAATGCCTTCTTCAACGGCTGCTTTAGTCGCGTTGATGGCATCTTCTAAGCGAAGCTTACGGTCCTTCATCTCGGTCTCGGTAGCTGCGCCAACTTTGATGACCGCAACACCACCAGAGAGCTTAGCTAGGCGCTCTTGCAGCTTCTCTTTGTCGTAGCTAGAGTCTGACTCATCGATCTGACGGCGAATTTGATCGCAGCGAGACTTTACCGCAGCTTCGTTGCCTTCTGCCACCAAAGTTGTGCTGTCTTTGGTGATAGTGACTCGGCGAGCAGAACCGAGCTGATCGATTGTCACAGTATCTAGCTTGAGGCCTGCATCTTCAGTAATGAGGGTGCCGCCTGTAAGGACTGCAATGTCTTCGAGCATCGCTTTACGGCGATCGCCAAAGCCAGGAGCCTTTACCGCGACTACATTCAACACACCGCGCAGACGGTTTACTACCAGGGTTGCCAGCGCTTCTTTTTCAATATCTTCAGAGATAATCAGCAGTGGGCGACCGCCGCGAGCGACTTGCTCAAGTACAGGTACAAGGTCCTGCACAAGGGCAATTTTTTTGTCGGTGATGAGGATTTGAGGCTCATCAAAAGACGCTTCCATGCGCTCAGGATCGGTGACGAAGTAAGGGGAGATGTAGCCCTTATCGAAGCGCATACCTTCGGTGATTTCGAGTTCGGTGAACATCGACTTCCCTTCTTCTAGGGAGATGACGCCTTCGCGGCCGACTTTCTCCATAGCGTCAGCAATCATCTTGCCAACTTCAGGGTCGTTACCCGCAGAGATGGAGCCCACCTGAGAAATTGCAGTAGAGTCGCCTACAGGCTGTGCCTGCTCTGCAATTTTCTCGACGAGATAACCGGTGGCCTTGTCGATGCCGCGCTTAAGTGCGATCGCATTTGCACCCGCTGCCACGTTACGCAAGCCTTCTTTCACCATTGCGTGAGCTAGCACAGTCGCAGTCGTGGTTCCGTCACCAGCAGAGTCATTCGTTTTTGACGCTGCCTGACGAATCAAAGCAACGCCCGTGTTCTCAACGTTGTCTTCGAGTTCAATTTCTTTGGCAATGGTCACACCGTCATTGACGATCTGAGGAGAGCCAAATTTCTTTTCAAGAACGACATTGCGTCCTTTGGGGCCGAGGGTAACTGCTACCGCTTCAGCCAAAATGTCCATACCGCGCTCTAGTGCGCGGCGGGCATTTTCGTTGTAGATAATGCGTTTTGCCATAGGTCGTATCGAGGGGTGTTGTAAGGGTTCAACGTGTGGGATAGGCGTTTTGCCTGTCCCATTCGAATCGGTTAGATAAAATTCCGAGTTTGCATTTGAATTCCAGCTGCTATGAAACGGTCGCTAGAATGTCCTTCTCAGAAAGCAAGATGTAATCTTCTTCGCCGAGCTTGATTTCAGTGCCTGCGTACTTGGAGTACAAAACCTTGTCGCCAACGCTAACGTCCATTGTCTGACGCTTGCCGCTGTCGTCGTACTTTCCAGGGCCTACAGCTGTGATTTCTCCAACCTGAGGCTTTTCTTTCGCTGCGTCAGGCAGAATAATGCCGCCAGCAGTTTGCTCTGCTGACTTGCTGACTTTTAAAAATACGCGATCGCCCAAGGGCTTAAGAGTTGAGTTACCTAAAGAGATAGCTGCCATAATGACGTCTCCGCTATGAATCGAAAATAATTGATGTGCCTATACCAACAGCCTTGGTTGCTATAACCAGTGGCCCCTGGCACGATTAAAGCCCAGCAAACCCAATCTTTTAGTCAAGTATCCAGGAAGGTTAACTCCCGACCACAGACCTTTCAACGGTGATCTTTGCAGGGCTCTAGCAAGAGTTAGCACTCTCTGCTGTCGAGTGCTAATCTATCGAATTTACGTCAGCAATAGCAATACGTCATACGGTGCGGGTTACCGAACTAAAGCTGTAGAAAGCTATAGATTAAGTGTGGAACGATGGCTGGAGAAAATCTATGGTCGCGGGCGGTTGCGCGACGTGTGCGTGCTTTCTGTTGCCAGGCTGGTCTATTGCGATCGCATAATCCTTCATATTTTTTAAAGGCGATGCATCTAGTGATAATCTTAAACATGGCGCGAGTCGATCTTATTAATAAGTCACATCCGTCTTGAGTCCCTACTAAATCAATAGTGGTTCGAGACATATTACTAAATCGATCATGCGCGGTACCAGCTAAAACGTAGGACAGGCGCACCGAATGGTCTCCACCGCAGAGAAGACAAGCACAGGCTATATCACACAGATTATTGGCCCAGTTTTAGACGTTAAGTTCCCAAGTGGTGAACTTCCCAAAATTTACAACGCGATCAAAGTTACCGGCACAAACCCCGCTGGCCAAGACGTTTCGGTGACCTGCGAAGTGCAGCAGCTGCTTGGGGACTCGCAGGTTCGCGCAGTGTCGATGAGCTCCACCGATGGACTCGTACGCGGCATGAGCGCAGAAGACTTAGGCGGCCCTATCAGCGTACCTGTTGGTAAGGCAACACTTGGCCGTATCTTTAACGTCCTCGGCGAGCCCGTAGACGAAAAAGGCCCTGTGAATGCAGAGGCCACATTACCCATTCACCGCCCTGCCCCTAAGTTTGTTGACCTGCAAACTAAGCCTGCTGTTTTTGAAACCGGCATTAAAGTCGTCGACTTGCTTGCCCCCTACAGACGAGGCGGAAAAGTGGGTCTCTTTGGCGGTGCTGGTGTAGGTAAAACAGTTCTCATTCAAGAGCTGATTAACAACATCGCAAAAGAGCACAGCGGCGTATCTGTATTTGGCGGTGTGGGTGAACGTACTCGTGAAGGTAACGACCTCTACAACGAATTTATCGAATCTGGCGTAATCAACGCAGATGACCTCAGCCAGTCGAAAGTGGCCCTTGTATACGGCCAAATGAACGAGCCGCCTGGTGCTCGCATGCGTGTGGCGCTATCTGCACTCACTATGGCTGAGTACTTCCGCGATGTAAACAAGCAGGACGTACTCTTGTTTGTGGATAATATCTTCCGCTTTGTACAGGCCGGTTCAGAAGTATCTGCGCTGCTAGGCCGGATGCCTTCTGCGGTAGGGTATCAGCCTACGCTAGGTACTGATATGGGTGATCTGCAAGAGCGAATTGCATCTACCACTGAAGGTTCTATTACGTCTATTCAGGCCGTATACGTACCGGCAGATGACTTGACTGACCCTGCCCCTGCAACTACGTTTGCTCACCTAGACGCAACGACCACGTTGTCTCGTGCGTTGGCTTCCAAAGGTATTTACCCTGCGGTGGACCCACTGGACTCTACCTCTACAATGCTTCAAGCCGACATCGTTGGCGATGAGCACTACAGCACTGCGCGTAGAGTACAGTCCACACTTCAGCGCTACAAGGAATTGCAGGACATCATTGCAATTTTGGGTCTTGATGAGCTTTCTGAGGAAGACCGTCAAGTGGTTGCTCGCGCGCGTAAGATTGAGAAGTTCCTTTCTCAGCCTTTCTTCGTTGCTGAAGTCTTTACCGGTATGAAGGGCAAGTACGTCACGCTAGAAGAAACCATCAAAGGTTTCAACATGATCTTGGCAGGTGAGCTTGATGATGTTCCTGAGCAGGCCTTCTACTTAAAAGGCAGCATTGAGGAAGTGATTGAAGCGGCTGAGAAAATGAAAGCTGACGCTGCTGCCAAGTAACACTCTGATTCATTTTGGGAGCACTCTTCTCTAGTGGAAGAGTGCTCCCTTCCTTTAACAACATTATTTCGAGAGAGCTATGTCTTTAGTCGTGCGCGTTGTTGCGCCTGATAGAACGGTTTGGGATGACGAGGCAGAAGAGGTTATTCTGCCTAGTACGACTGGCCAACTGGGTATTTTGGGCGGTCACGCACCGCTGCTGACTGCGCTCGATACGGGTGTATTGCGGGTGCGCTCTACTGAAGGATCAAAAGAGTGGACTGCGATCGCACTTATGGGCGGCTTTGCCGAAGTCGATGAGGATGAAGTCACTATTTTGGTGAACGGTGCAGAGCGCGGTGACAGCATCGATCAAAGCGAAGCTGAAAAAGAATATGCGGCCGCTCGAGAGAAAGCCGACGGCGTTTCTGGCGACGACCGCAAAGCGGTGATTCAGGCCAATCAAGCTTTGAAAAAAGCCCGCGCTCGCTTACAGGCCGCAGGTGGAAAAATCTAGGAATTACCGTAAATAATCCATTCTTAAAATCGTTTTAGGTTCGGCATCTAGTCGAAGTCCTAAAGCGATTTTTCTTTTTTCTGCTAGATAGCTTCATTACATGCGCGAAAGCACCTTGACTTTGGCCTGCTTTGCTGGATCTAGCTCAGCTAGCTCAGCTATTTGGACTAGCCCACTTTTGACCAGCTGGGATAGCGTAAACATGAGAAAAGATTCTCTGTCATCGTACCTGCCATCAATCTCGTGACGCTTGGCGCTCAAAAAATCGTGAAGCTGCCAAACCTCATCTAGCTGTGAGATTGAGCTAGCACTCTCTCGCACCGTTTTTATTAGCTGATCGACCTCTCTGCTGTAGGCTTTTTTGAGAGCGGCTAGGGCGATACGCTTATCTTCGCTGCTCCATTGAATATCGCTCTGTTGCATTACTGTAGGTAAAAGATGTGTTGAAGTGGCTGTTTGTCGTTACGACACGTCAAGAACAAGCCATCTCTCCGAAAGACTTTCAAAGAAGAAAGCGCAGAAGAGATGACTATCCGAAGTCGTGCTGTCTTTAGTTTGTTGTCTCTAGAATCTTGGCCTTAGCGGATGAGGTTCAAAAGCTCTTTAGGCGATGCGAGTAGGTCAATGGCAACAAAGAAGATTTTGCCTTCAGAGTTTAGCAAGAAGCGCCAGGCAATGTTCATACCAACAGCCGCTCCAAACCACGGTGTCTGGCACGTACCAGTTACTTTGATAGGTGTGTAACCATCTTCTGAAGCTTCCTGTGTACCACGCTCAGGTATTAAGTTCAGGTTCTGGCATTCTTCTCTGAAAAATCTTGCGATCGCTTCTCTACCAACGATAGGCTTCCTGAACGGAGGCTGCAAAGCACCATCTGTTGCAAACAGCCCGATCAGCGCATCGAAGTCGTTAGCGTTCAAGTTGTTCATATACTGTACGACGGTGTCATTGGTGACACCGTCGATAGAAACCTGAGTGCGCTGCTCGACAGATTTTGGTGCGATCACAGGTTCTGAAACTCTCTGATAGCCGCTGATTTTGCTAGGGTCGTAGCCCATATCTACTACGCAGTTACGTAAAACGCTAATCTGCTGACCGGGTTCTAAATTACGAATAGCCTGTAGAACCGCATTGGCGTTTGCAGAGAGTTTATAGCCCTTGGGAATAGGTGCAACTGAGCCTTGAGCCATCATCTCGCCAAGCTGGAACCAAAAGCCAAGTTTGATGTTGGGTGTCCAAGTGGCGTAGGTACGAGAGACTTCTGTATCGTCTCTGTTTGCCAGGTCGCACATTGCCTGCGACTGCTCCAAAGGAGACATATTCTTAATATTGTTCAGCGTGATTTCAGCAAACTGCATGTTTGCTGCGCCAGGCGCGGCAATCGTAATACCTTTGCCCATCTCAAGGTAGGCAAACCAGATAAGCGCTAGCTGATTTTCTGCATTCAGCTGGTTGAACCTAGCAGTCGTTGCAGGAATATCGTCGGCAGAGCGGGTGTTAGGAAAGATATTACGTGCAGCTTCTATTGTGTATGCCATTAATGTCCGATGTGTTAAGTACGACAGGTGAAAAGTTGAGCAGCCGACTCAACTACAAATTCCATATGACTAGGCATACTCAGCTACTGGCTGTAGAGATTCGCTGGTGCTCAACTAGCTCTCGGCACTTGTAAACTTAACTTAACATACATTTACATTTCTATATATTTGTCTGGATATATATGCCACAGGGTAGAGCACACCGCTCATATGTGCGCCACGTCATTCGACAGCTACGGTGTAATTGTCCTGACGACTATATGCGGGGACATCCTGTGCCCAACGATGTTTTGCTTTTGATTGAAGTCTCGGATTCATCTATCACTTACGATCAAAGCATTAAGCTTGCGCTTTACGCAGAATATAGAATTGCTAACTACTGGATCTTTAATTTGCTAGACACTGTTCTAGAATGCTACCAAAGGCCTTATCAAAATCTGCAAGGTGAATGGGCTTATCGTTCTAAGCAGGTGTACCTTTCCACTGATACGGTCGCGTTCACTGGCTTACCGTTTAGTGACTCGCTTCAGATGTCCAAACTTGATTTAGAGAAGGTGTTCCCTCCTCAGCGATGAGAATAGAAGCAGCGTCGAGGACAAACAAAAAGACCTTTAGTACAGCGTGTACTAAAGGTCTTTTAGAATATTCTTTCGAGCTACCTTTCAAGCTGATGACGAGCTAGTAGCTAAATCATGAGCTACCGGTGAAGGCAACTTCAGGAAACTTGCTTTGGGCTTCACTCATTGGCTTGGTCTTACCTTCTTCCTGCCAATAGTTGATGATTTCAGTAGCTTTGTTGAGGAGCTCAACGCTCTCCTCATCCGTAATCCAAGATTTGGATTCTATCTCAGCTTTCAGTTGCTCCCAGGCATCGTTGCGGGGCCAAAAGAAATAAGACGTGAGCGGGCTAGTGCCTTTACCCACTACCTGATCAACTGCCAGGGCGACGTCTTTATCTAACCAAAGTACTTTTAATATGAACCGGGCATCCGATTCAGGCGCAGCCGCCACGTTCTCTACAGACTCCAAGCGAAAACCTCCATTGCGATTCTTAAATTAGGCAAACCTACAGTTCTCTACAATACCACAGGTTGTGGCCGTTGTTGTGTTCGCGCTGAGTATATTGGAGACGACGTATTTCTCATACTTCTTTATGACGTGTGTTCTCGTGACAGGGCCTAGTCGCTCAGGAAAGAGCGAGTGGGCGGAGCAGTTGGCCTCTCGATTGGCGACGGCGCATAGCCAGCAGGTGGTGTACATCGCAACGGCGCAGACGAATCCTGAGGATGCCGAGTGGCAGCAGCGAATTGAGCAGCATCGAGAGCGGCGGCCAGAGAGCTGGCAGATTCAGGAGGTGCCAGTGGCTTTAGCGGAGGCGATCGCACTTCATTCCACAGCCCACTGTCTCCTCATCGACTCCCTCGGCACCTGGCTAGCCAACCTCATTGAGCAAAGCGAAGCAGATTGGCTTCATTCCCAGCAGTCGTTGGTTCAGGCCTTAGAAAAAACTACCGCTACTGTGATTTTAGTTGCCGAAGAGACAGGGTGGGGGGTGGTCCCGGCTTACGAGCTAGGGCGGCGATTCCGCGATCGCTTAGGCACCCTCAGCCGCACAGTCGGTAATATCTCAACCGATGTTTATCTAGTGACGAGCGGCTACGCGCTAAATATCTCCGCATTGGGTGAGGCTATCGGCATATCAAAGTAAGTGCCACTCCCTCCAAATTGTTATTCCTCTAAGATTATTTATAGATTATTAATTATCCCAAGCGAAAGTAAAGTTTTTTTGAAAAACAGGCGCTACGATTGGGGACAAATAAATTCATCTGTCAATAAAACATGGCCACTCCTACGCAAGTTAAAAACTATTTAGCCTACTGGTTTCAGCTAGGTAAGCAAGTCGTTACTGATGATGGCAGAACGCATTACAAGCCAGTTACGGTGATTCAAGGCGATCGCTTCAGCCCCGAATTTGAAGCCTGTTGGACAGCGATTCTTAAAACAACGGGAAAAGGGTGTCACCTAGAAGGCACTGACCAAACGATTGATGAACTGCTCTCGTCGAAGTGGGACGTGGTCAACTGCGCTCGCTGCAACATTCTAATTCCCACGCTCGAAGTCGCTATAAAATCGGTGCTTTGCCCTTGCAACGATTTACCCGGTTGGCCTAATGAAGAACTACCCAAACCTCGTCTGCCTATAGATAGCCATCGGCAGCTAGGCGCTATGCGAGAACGGCTGTTGGCAAGCTTTTCAGAAGACTAATGCTATCTGGTTTTGACTAAACGCTGACAGGAGCTTTCTTTTTCTCACTCTGGCGCTCACCTTGGCGCTCAATATCGTAAGTGAAGAAGTCTTTAGCCATCAGGGTGTTCGGAAAAATGGCTTTCGCTTCGTCGAGCAAATCGCTAAGCTGTAGCACGTTCCCAGGCGCATAGCGTGGGCTGAAATGGGTCATAATCAGCTGCTTCGCCTGGGCCTCAAGAGCGACTTGCGCGGCCATCGTAGATGTGGAATGCATGCGCTGATAGGCCAGCTCTGAATCCTGATGAGAAAAGGTGGCTTCATGAATTAGCACATCGGCCTGGTCTGCTAGTTCAATTGCACTTTCGCAGAACACAGTATCGGTGCAGTAAGCCAGCTTACGACCAACGATCATAGGACCGCACAAATCTGCGCCGTTCACTCTGCGTCCGTCTGCCAGGGTAACGACTTCGCCGCGCTTTAGCTGCCCGTATACTGGGCCTGGCGGAATGCCCAAAGTCGCAGCTCGCTTGACGTCGAAGTGGCCAGTGCGGTCTTTTTCTATAATGCGGTAGCCATGGGCAGGAATACGGTGCTTGAGCCGCTGGCAGACCACTTTGTAGTCGTCGTCTTCGTAGACGATGCCAGGTTCTGTAATGTGCACCTTGATGGGATAGGACGACTGAGTTTTGGAATAGCGGCGGCAGGCGTCTAAGTACTTGCCAAGTTCGGTAGGGCCGTAGATATCAATTTGCTGTTGCCCAGTGCCCGCCATACCGCAGCTAGCGAGAAGACCCGGCAAGCCGAAGATGTGGTCACCGTGCATGTGGGTGACAAAGATACGGCGAATTTGGCTAGATTTGAAGTCGCTTCTTAGAAACTGGTGCTGGGTGCCTTCGCCGCAGTCAAACAGCCAAACTTCGGCCCTTTGTGGCAGGCGTAGGGCCACGCTGGAAACGTTGCGCGATCGCGTTGGCACACCAGAACTCGTTCCTAAAAAAGTAATCTGCAAAGTTAAGAATCTTAATTACGCCTTATCTATATTGGCAGAAATCTCTAATAATCGGGCGAAAAACCATTATCTCTACTCAAAATTACTAGCGCTTTTTTGAAAAAACGACAGCTCGATCTAGACGCTTTAACAATAGAAGCAGCCTTCAAGAGATCGCAAAAGCCTATATAGATCAATCGTTCTCCCTGAAGAAATGATTGTAGTAAAGAATTATTACCAAACAACGGTGATCCTTGATACACTATTGCTCAGAAGCCCGGTAGCTTAGTCTTCCCGGTTGCAAGTGAGCTGCGAAAAACGCTTTTCGCTCCATCAGCATTCTTGTTTTCACTGTTGTATAGGAGTACACAGTCGAGCTTCCTCTTCATTGAGAGCTTCGCTTGCCGTTGCCATCTGCAAGCAAGCGAAAGAAATCGACCGAAAGCACCTGGTAAAATCTAGGTGCTTTTTTATTGGTCGGTTTTTGCGCGCCTGGTTGATAATAAATAGGTCGTTTGTTCTGATGCCGTTTTGAGTTCTCCTGCCGCCGACAAGCTTGCCAATAAAACTGCTAGTGAGACTGCCGATCAGGCTATAGATAAACCGCTGGTCATGCTAGTCGACGGTCATTCGCTAGCCTTTCGCTCGTACTATGCGTTTGCCCGCAGCCGCGATGGCGGATTGCGCACCTCTACAGGCATTCCTACCAGCGTATGCTTTGGTTTTTTGAAGTCATTAATGGATAACCTGGAAGCTCAAAAGCCAGACTACGCGGCAATCACCTTCGACCTTTCTGAACCTACGTTTCGCCACGAGCTATCAGACACTTACAAGGCCGGTAGAGCGGAAACGCCTGAAGAGTTTACCGAAGATGTTGAAAATCTAAAGGAATTGCTGGGTGCGTTTCAGCTACCTATCTTCTGTCTTTCTGGCTACGAGGCGGATGACATGATTGGGACTTTGGCTATGCGGGCCAAAGCCAAGGGCTACCGGATCAAAATTTTGAGCGGAGACCAGGATCTCTTTCAGCTCATTGACCCTGATGAAGACATCAAGGTGATGTACCTGAGTACTACCTTTGGCAGCAAAACCAGCACAACCAAGGAGTACGGCAATGCGGAAGTGCACGAGAAGCTGTCGATCTTGCCCTCTCAGGTCGTTGACTACAAAGCGCTGTGCGGCGATAAGTCGGATAACATTCCGGGAGTGAATGGTATTGGTAAGAAGACGGCTGTGAAGCTGTTGGATACCTATGGCGATTTGGAGACAATTTACGCTTCGATCAATGAGCTAAAAGGTGCGGTAAAGAAGCGGCTCGAGACAGGCAAGGCCGACGCAGAGCAGTCGAAGGTTTTGGCGACGATCAAAAGAGATGTGCCGCTAGAAACGGATTTAGAAACTTGCAGGCTAGAAGGGTTTAACCCTGAAGATGTGATTCCGGCGCTAAAGCGACTAGAACTACAGCACTTTGTGAATCGGCTGAGTAAGCTACAGGCGTCTTTTGGTGGCGAGTCGGACTATAAGCCCAGGCCGAAGATTGTACCGGTTCTAGAAAATGAATTTGAAGATGAGGAACTGTCGTTCTTTACCGCTGAAGAAACTGACGCGGTCGATAGCATGGGTTTGGCATCGGTGGACATTCAGCCGATTGTGGTCACAACCAGTAAGCAGCTAGAGACGTTAGTGAAGACGCTCAAGAATCAGACGGACGCTGAGAAGCCAGTGGCCTGGGACACAGAGACCACTTCTATTGATCCGTTGGAAGCGGATTTGGTGGGGATTGGCTGCTGCTGGGGAGAAGGTCCGACCGAGCTAGCCTATATTCCGGTGGGCCATACGGAAGGCGAGCAGCTGAGTGAAGCTGAGGTGCTAAAGGCGCTGAAGCCGATTTTGGAAGATGCGAAGTATCCGAAGTCTTTTCAGAATGCGAAGTACGATCGGCTGGTGCTGCGACGAGCCAAGGTTGAAGTGACGGGCGTTGTGTTTGATCCGATGCTGGCGAGCTATGTGGTTAACCCAGAGCAGAGCCATAATTTGTCTGATTTGGCTTTGCGGTATCTGGAGACAACGACGGTTAGCTATACGGATCTGGTACCCAAAGGAAAGACGATTGGGGATGTAGCGATCGCACCTGTCTCTCAATACTGCGGCAGCGACGTGCACACCACCTACCGCATCATCCCTCTGCTCAAAGCCGACCTAGCCAAAGATCCGAAGCTAGAAGCGCTGTACAAAGATGTAGAGCTGCCGGTAGAGAAAGTGCTAGCAAGTATGGAAGCTACGGGTATTCGTATTGATAAAGACTATTTGAACGAGTTCTCGAAGCAGCTTGAGGGCGACTTAGCGACTATCGAGAAGGCGGCCTACGAAGCGGCAGGCGAGACGTTCAATCTAGGATCGCCTAAGCAGCTCAGCGCGCTTTTCTTTGAAACGCTAGGACTAGATCGACGTAAATCTCGCAAAACAAAGACCGGCTACTCGACCGATGCCGCGACGCTAGAAAAGCTACAGGGCGACCATCCCGTTGTCGATAGCGTTGTGGAATACCGAACCCTATCGAAGCTGAAATCAACCTATGTTGACGCGCTTCCGCTACTGATTCGTCCGAATACGCAGCGAGTGCATACCGACTTCAACCAGGCGGTGACGACGACCGGGCGACTGTCATCGTCTAATCCCAACCTGCAAAATATTCCAACGCGAACAGCCTTTAGTCGACAGATTCGCAAGGCCTTTTTGCCAAAGGAGGGTTGGCAGCTCGTCGCGGCTGACTATTCGCAGGTAGAGCTACGAATTTTGGCTCACTTGAGCGAAGAGCCCATTTTAATTAAAGCCTATCGCGAAAACGATGATGTGCATCGGCTGACGGCGACGCTGGTGTTTGACAAGGACAAAGAAGACGTTACGCCGGACGAGCGTCGAATGGCAAAGGTGGTGAACTTCGGGGTGATTTACGGTATGGGCGCGGCTCGATTTGCCCGTGAGATGGATGTGCACCGGCTAGAGGCGAAGACATTTATCGATAGGTTTAATGCCCGGTATCCAAATGTGTTTGGGTACTTGCAGCAGATGCAGCGAGAAGCGATCGCAAATGGATACGTTCAAACTATTGCTGGTCGCCGCCGCTACTTCAACTTCACCACGCGCAGCCTGCAAGCGCTAAAAGGCATCGATCCTAACGAGATAGACCTTGGTAGACTGCGCACGAATGGATACGACGCGGCTTCACTCAGGGCCGCTGCAAACGCACCCATTCAAGGCTCTAGTGCAGATATTATTAAAGTTGCGATGATTCATCTGCACGAACTGCTGAAAGACTATCAGGCCAATATGCTATTGCAGGTGCATGACGAACTCATTTTTGAAGTGCCACCGGATGAGTGGAAGGTGCTCCAGCCCAAAATCGAGCAGACGATGGAAAACGCAGTGAAATTAGCCGTGCCGCTGAAAGTAGAAGCGAAGGCAGGTGATAACTGGATGGACGCGAAGTAGGCACTTCCTTATACACCTCCTGTTGCAATTACAGAGACTGCTGTAATAAGGTGATACGAACCTGTCTCTCAGTAAGTCACTATTTGCTTGCTTCTCTCTGTTGTTATTTCCGTTGTTCTACTGATAAATCGTTGTGTTTTACGGTAAAAAAACGCACCTGTAACCGCGACTCAGTCGTTCTACGAGTGGTACGAACGCGTAAATAGTAGGTTTGTTCTTTTGCGTGATATCCGAGTGAGAACAAGCGTTTTCAAACCTAAGACGAAGTTATTTCATTGGGGCTGACGTATCTATGTTGGCTGGGCAAAATAGGAACATCAAACCGCTGATGCCTCTACGCAGCTATCAACTTCCTACCTACTCAACTCACTATGAAACTTCGTCAATTTGCACTCAGTGCCGGTCTTGTTGCTAGCAGCGCGATCGCACTCTCCGCTCCTGCCCGCGCATTCTCCTTCCAAACAAACTACACCTCCTCTTTGTCTGGAGATAACGCTGCAAAAGGCAACATCTTCCTCGACTCTGTAACGCTAGACGATGGTACGGTCATCAGCGACTTCACTCTGGTGGACTCAGCCAATATATTGTCGAATGATATCTATACAGGCGATAACAGCGGTGCGGCGAGTGCCGATACTGGCGACTTAGCCACGACCGGCCTACGTGAAGAAGCACTGACTAACAATGGTGCAAAAGCGGTCATGAACAATCTCAACCTCAACAACATCATCGATACAGAAACAGGAGGAAGCTTTATTCTCGACCTACAGTTTGAGCAGGCGGTAGACAACGTCTTCCTGTGGGAGCGAGGTAAGAACAGCCTTTTGGATATACAGGCGCTAGACGCCGATGGCAACCTGATAGGCAACCTGCTAAAGCTTCCAAACTCTAGTGACTGGAGCGATGCTGGCTTTAGTATTGACACCTCAGAAATTGACAAAGCTCAGAAGGTGGGTTCTATCGGTGTCAGCGTAGCAGACTTGGGCATTAGCGCAGGTTATATTAGAGCGCTCAGAGTCTCCAGTTGGGAGGGTTACAATGGTCCTGACTTCAAATTTCTAGGCAGCGTCGCTAACGTAACACCTGAAGAAATCCCAGAGCCTTCTGCACTCTTGGGTCTTGTCGCGGTGGTCGCTGGCATGTTGACAGTGCGCCGTAAGAAATCGCAGACTGCCTAATAAGGCGATGACTTCGGTGCCTTCGGGCCCGTAAATCGGCAATGAATCAATAATAAGTGAGACTACTGCACAGCCCGGCTAAATCAGCCGGGCTTTTTTATATGGAATTGCCCATTTCTATGCAACTGATTCCATCCACTCAATACACTTCTGCATGTGAGCTTGCATGGCTGCTTCGTCAGCAGAAAAACGGCGACCGTGGCCAGGCAGTATCCATTCAAACTGGTAGCCGTTGGTATAGCGGCTTAGCGCTTTCATAGACTTGATTTGGCGATTCCATGAGTCCCAGCAAAAGTTACGGAAAGCATAGAGCTGTTCTAGCCTGGCTGACCAGGCCAAATGATCGCCCGTAAAGAGATATTTGTTGGCATACAGCAGTACGGTGTGTCCGGCAGAATGGCCCGGTTGCGGAATGATGAGCAGATCGTCGCCGAGTTCAAGTGAATCGGAGCCAGTTAGCTGAATTTCGACGGCTTGAGTGCTCGTCGAGATGTCGTCGCGGTGGAGAATGCGATCACAGCCGAAGTGCTGATGAAACCTTTCGTGGTCGGCAACATCGTCACGGTGGGTGAGGTACATGTAGTCCACACCACCCATTTCTTCTAGCTGTCTGACGAGTGGCGGTGTGAACCGGGGTGAGTCTACCAGAACATTTCCGTCAGCTCTTTGAATAAAGTAGCTAGCTGCCCCGAAAGACTTTTTGGAGTGGTAGCCGCAGTAGTAAACGTTGCCATCTATGTGCAACGGAAAGCTTGCTTGAACCTGTCGAATGTCTGTCGGCTTTTCCTGTGTACCAATAGATGCTGTAGGACAGGCCAGCAGGGCTTCTAGCGCGGCGACTCGCTCTGCGTCGCTAGTGGGCTGATGATGCACAACTGACTGGCTACCCTCGCGGGCGTAGATCGCTGGAGAGAGCCAGCGACAGGTATCACAGTCTATGCAGGTACTATCAACATAAAAATCACCTTCTACATTTTGCGTCCGACGGTCTTTGATGTGAGCCATAGTCTGCGCTTATTAGTCTGGGGATGATATGGGTGTGGTGTGGCCGTATGGATGACGGTGGGTCATGTGCTTCTTCTGACAGCCTAGCGCGTAGATTTACGAGTGCGTACTCACTACGCCTTTCTATAAGCTCAATCCTGACGCCGCCTACTTTTTTCTTTTGCTGCCATGAAACCGCTTCGATCACTTATGGCCTTCGGTCTGACGCTCATCTGTGGGACTGGTATAGGTATTGCGCTGCAAAAGTATTTTTCTGTCAGCCAGTCTGCTGCTGGCTTGCTGGGTAAGGCGGGCCTAGCTAAAGGTGTGAATGAGTTAGATAGGCGATCGCAGCTAGATCAGCCAGTAATCTCTTCTGGGCTTCAGGGAAAACTGAAGCTGTATGTGCTGGTAGGGCAGTCAAACATGGTAGGCGCGGCAGACGTTCCATCGGGTATTACAACGAGTGCGAATATCTTTACCTTTGGTAATGACTACAGGTGGCAAGTAGCCAAACCCCCGATCGATAGCGCTGTTAATCAGGTAGATATGGTTTCGGCAGATGACGAGGTTGGGTTTGGACCGGATTTTCCATTTGCTCAGGCGCTTGTTGCCCAAAACAACAATCAAATTGTTGGCCTTATTCCCTGTGCGAGGAATGGTTCTTCTATTACAGACTGGGAGAAAAGTCCAAGCGATCAGTCTCTGTACGGATCTTGCTTAAAGCGGATCAGAGCCGCATCGCCGATGGGTACGATTGAAGGTGTCTTGTTTTTCCAAGGTGAGGCCGATGCGATTGACCCGGCGCAGTTTCCTTCATTAAGACCAGATGCGACAGCTTGGGCTGAGAAGTTTGCTACTTTTGTCTACAACTTTCGCTCCGATATTGGTAATCCCAACTTACCCTTGATCTATGCGCAGCTAGGCAATCCTGATGACTTAGAAGGCTTACCCAACTGGGGCGATGTGCAGCAGCAGCAGGAAAGTCTACAAATTCCTAATGCGAAGATGATTGTGACGAAAGATCTGCCGATGGATGGCATTCACTTCACCGCAGATAGCTACCGGGTGATTGGTCAACGGTATGCGGATGCGCTCCAGAATGTTGTCGTGGGCACAGGTGCAAAAGACACGAGCGATGAAGCTTTCTTTAATGGCGAAAGTGCACCGCCAGAGTCTGCACAGTAGGTTGTCTTGATCTAAAAACTCTCTAGCACGCTGACGATAGCCGCGCTACACATTAGTGTGAATGCGCCTTTTAGGAAGTAAGGGAGAGTCACGGTGATAGCTGCGTAAGCCGTAGCCGATCCGAAAAACGGAATCAGTAAGATGCAGCCTACTGCCGATCCATATAGCAGCAAGCAGTATATCTTGATCGCCTTACCCAGTAGGTAGTAGATAGCCTGGTGAGGAAGTTTTTGTTTCATAGCAAATATGTAGTGGTGTTTGTCAACGATCCGCGTCCATATAGGCCGCCGATTCAGTCAGAGAGAGTAGACGATGGCTATGCGGCTGTATCTCTGCCCAAATTGTTCTCTTCTATGGCTTTGCCTAAACGAACGCTCGGGCGAGTAGCTTCCCAGCCAGCGGCTGCAAATGCGGACGCTGGTAGAGGTTCGACAAAGAGTGTGAGCCCAATTCTGTCTTTGATAGAGACTAATGTGCCAACAGGAATGGGAAACTGCGAAACTGTAATAGCCTTAGCATTCCAATAGACGCCACATAGCCTAATCTTTCCTTTACCACCCGGCAGAATACTCTGAACAACCAGGCCTTCTTCGTCGAAGAAAGACTCTTCTTTTTTGCGAGAAGATGCTTGGGCCGACGTAGGTTTTGAGGTAAGCCACGAAAAAAAAGACATGAGAGATTCTCCTTGAGTGCTACGACAATCATGGGAGACTCCGTAAAAGTGCGCTATCGGGTTGATGACTATAGAAAAGCAATATAGCGCTGCTATATCGAAGAGGTGATATAAAACCTGTCGCCTCTGCCGTATCTTGCTTTAACAAGGAGAGATGCCTACCCATGAATTATTTTCGTGCCGCACCAAAGTCGCTCAAGTTGTCAACACTAGAGGAGGTTGTCATGCTCACTATGCAAGACAAAGCTCGGTATGGTTTACAGATGATCGACATGGTCAACCTTGCTAGTGAAGGCTACGAAGACATTAACATTGGTAGCCTATATCCTTTGTTGAAGAGGCTTGTGAAAAGGAAACTTCTTCAACTTGCAGAGGTGCTAGAAGACACTGAGGTAAGAGGGGGACATCGCAGAAAGTACTATCAGCTGACGCCACTCGGTAAAACGGCGCTGTTTGAAGCCGAACAGCTTAGACAGCGCTTGCGAAACTGGAATGACGAAGAAGAGCTCAAGTTTTTCTCGTCTACTGAGTGTTAGTGCAGAATTTCCACGGGGCTTCTACGCTTCATAGCTTCTATACTTTTCTAGCAGATGTCTGTTCCTAATTTTGTACTCATTTTTGGCTGATATAGGTTTGTACTACGATGATTCTCAACCTATTAGAGAAAGTATCCCGGTTTACGATAGAAGATTCTATTCGAGAAGAAGCATTAGGTGATCTGTGGGAAGCAGACTATGTGCTTGAATCTAGAGGCGCCTCCTTTGTATGGCGAGAGCTGTCTTCCCTATGGTGTTTTTCGCTGGTTGTAAAAGCATCTGCTTTTATATGGATAGAGAGGCTACGCGATGTTGTTTCGAGGCGTCAGCCTAGATGGTTTTCGTCGTCAGAGTCTTCACAGGAGATAGAGATAGGAGCATTGAACGATGAAACGCTGGAAACCCTGAGACGCTACTGCGACTTCTATTTGCATGGAGAGACCGATCAAACATATAGATCGGCTAGCTCAAGGCGGCTGAGGCCAATCAGATGGCAGGCGAATCCTCTAGAAAAGTCAAAAGTAGATAGTAAGCTTTTGTGGCTAATTCAGCTTGCCAACAGAGTGCTAGAGCAGTGTCAGTCAAAAACTGATAGGCAAGGTGACAGTGAGTCTGTCATTAACAGCGTGCTGCTGAGTCACTTTATTCACCGGCTGGAGAGCGACCCGCCGCCAGTAGACCTGAGTACTTTTGCGAAGTTAGTCGGAGATGTTCATCTGACCCGAGAGTTTATTGATCGCTACGTCTGTTTTGATCTTGAGACTTTTAGCCGCAGGCTGATTGTGCAAACGTCTTCACTGTCGATATACGTCATTAGCTGGGAGCCGGGGCAAAAGGCTCCCATTCATCACCATGGCTACGCGCTAGATGCTATTCGCGTTGTTCAAGGTGAGATGGCGCACTGGGTGATACCTCCAGAAGCGTGGGAGCAGGAAATTCCTTTTGAAGGTAGAAAATCGACGGAACTCTATGCCGAGACGCCTGAGCTGTATTCTGCGGGAGAGATTGCGCTTGTGAATCGTCGCCATGCGCATCAAATCGCAAACCTGTCGAATTCAAGGTTGATTACGCTGCATTTTCGAATGGGACATTCGCCGGAGGATGATCACTGGCGGGCAACTGCCGATGCGCTGACTTTCGTATGGGAGAATATGGAGTTTGTGTGGAAGAAGCCAGCCGAGCAGTCCGCTGAGCGATAGGTTGAGCAGGCTGCTCGGATAATAGCGTCAGCTGTCGAAGCGGTTGGCAACTGTTTCAGGCTGAATGGCGGAAAGAAGAATGTGGCCGGAGTTGGTAACCATGACGGCACGAGTACGTCTGCCGTAGGTAGCATCGACCAGCTGACCGCGATCGCGTGCCTCAGAGATAATGCGTTTGATAGGAGCGGACTCAGGGCTGACGATAGCAATGACCTTATCTGCGGAGACGCTATTGCCAAATCCGATGTTGATGAGCTTCATAGTTTATGTATCTGCTGGGATCTTTTGACATTTATTTTTTGGTGTTTTCTTTGGGTATTTATGGATGCTTGGTATCTAGAGATTTTGGTCTTTTGAACAGGCAACGACGATAACAAAAAAGCCTGGGAGAAAATAAAAACGCTTCAATAGCGTTTTTGAAGTTCTCCCAGGCTTTTGTCCCGCCGTGTACTCAGCGGTGGAATATAAATCTACCAGATGAGCTGCTCCCCTTGGAGCAGCATGGCAGCACTCAACAAAGAGGTGTACCACCGGAACCCTGGGAACCTAAAATCTATTGGTTTAGTAATCTGAATCGATTGAATCCGCCCACAAGTGACGGTTTGTCGACGCGGCTCTTATTCTACGCTCTTTGCATATTCGTGACAACACATTTTGACAAGCCTATTATGATAACTCCTTGCAGCTGCTGAAGGCTACGCAAGCTGTCTTCAACGGGTCTTCCATACTGTTGTCGAAGCAGTTAGTAATGGCTATGGATTCTGTTCTCTGCGCACTTTATGCATTCTCTTGATCGGAGAGATCAGCCGTTTTGACCGATAGCTGTTGGGTGCGATCGCCTCGTCTTAAAGTCACCTTCAACAGCTCACCTACCTTTACCTGATCGACTCTGTTCTGTAGCTGGTCAGCCTGCTTCACACGCATTCCAGCGATTTCGGTGATCACATCGCCGCGTCGTAGGCCAGCATCGGCAGCAGGTGTGTTTGGCAACACGCGAACCACTAAAACGCCGTCAGTCTCAGGCAGCTCAATGGCACTATTGGGATCTTCATTGTTCATTTTGGCCATGTCAAGTGTGAGCGTAGCAATCTGCACACCTAAATAAGGGTGCGCAATGCGTTCACCTCGTGACAGACTTGCCTGAATCGCCTTCGCCTTGTTGATAGGAATTGCAAAGCCAATGCCCATTGCATCAGCGCGAATAGCTGTGTTGATGCCAATCACTTCACCCTGCGCGTTTAGCAACGGTCCACCGGAGTTTCCAGGGTTGATGGCCGCATCGGTTTGGATAAAATCAATGCGCTTGTTGGGAATACCAACAGCCGTGCTAGATCGCTTGAGGGTGCTGACAATGCCAAGGGTGACGGTATTATCAAGGCCAAGTGGGTTGCCGACTGCGATCGCCCAATCGCCTACAGACACATCGTCCGAATCGCCCAGTCTAGAAACCGGTAGCGCTTCTCCTGCCGTATTAATCCGGACAACGGCCAAATCTGTAATCTCGTCAATACCTTCTACATAGCCTTCAAAAGAGCGGCCATCTTTAAGCTTGACGGTCACTTGGTCGGTTCCATTCACGACGTGAGCATTTGTGAGGATATCCCCTTGCTCACTGATAATGAAGCCTGAGCCCTGGCCGCGTAGGCGCTCTTCCTGCGGAATGCTTTGAAAGCCACTGCCTCTACCGCCGAACGAATCACGGAAGAACGGATCGTCGTAGAAAAGGTCTGGTACGTTGCGGGTGACGGTACGCTCCGTATCGATACGGACAACTGCGCTGCCGACTGCGCGAACCGCATCGGCAACAAAGCTTTGAGGGGAGAGCATACTTACTGCTGCTGGCGCATTCGCTGCTGGCGCTACAGCAGGGGCGGTTGCTTGGGTGGCTGTAGCGACGGGAGGCGCGGACTGCGCTTGAACAGGAATTGTCCAGAGACTGTTGGTGAGGAGAAGGGCGATCGCGACAGAGGCAATGCGCTTAAAGAATAGGCCGACGGACGGCAGGCTAGGTATCAAACTCATAGGACTTCTCTCACCGTGGGACAGTCATCTTAAACAAAGCGTAGGACTTAGCGAGCTATTTTATGGCTGCTACGGATACAAAAACAAAAACATGTTGAGCGATCGCATCTCCTGCCTTCATTCTGGCAGCTGTTTTAAAATCGTGGAGTGTGGATGTACGGCGCTCTCAGGTACGGGTTGCTCTCCTGTGCACTTTATTAGGAGATTTTTGCCCGCTCTAGTCTAGCGCTATCATAGGTGAGCTTTAAAGCGATAGTTCGCTGTCAAAATCTCTACAGGATTGCCTTCTATGAGACCTAGCCGCTGGCCGCCGCACAGACGACCTTTTTTCTGGTTTGCCCTGTGGCCAGTAGCATTGTTGGCAAGCTGTAGCAGTAGCCTACCGAATGCCTACGAAGCGCAGATAGCCGATCATCTTACTGCGACCGGTGCAAAAATGTACGGCGCTTACTGGTGTCCCCACTGCGCTGTGCAAAAAGATTATTTTGGTGGGGCTGCTGATCGCATTCCATATGTAGAGTGCGATTTAGAAGGGATTAATAGTCAATCAGCGCTATGTGAAGAAGCGGGAATAACTGCCTATCCTACCTGGATAATTGAGGGCGAGTACTATTTAGGTGCTCAGCCTTTGATCGAGCTGGGGCGACTGTCAGGATTTGAAGGGACTGTTGCGAGAGAGCGTGATGCTGAGCCATCCGGTGAAGTGAGCCCGGCGTACTAGCGATCACGGTAGATTATAGAAAATATTGCTCTCAACTATCCAAATTTAGCTACTCGGCGGGAAGCCCCGCGCTCTACCGATAGGTGAGCGTCGGGATGAGAGCCAGGTGAGCGAGAGCGAACAATCTTTATTCATTACTTACTTAGGGAGCTTTTGCTCTCTCCCTAAAATGTTAGAATGTAGTCATGCTTACGATGAACTACAGCTATCGAATCTATCCATCACTTGAGCAAGAAGCCCGTATGGTTTCTTGGCTTGATGCCTGTCGTGGCGTTTACAACTACGCGATTGGCGAACGGAAGGATTGGATTAAGTCTAGGCGGTGCGCTATCAACAGTTGTTCATTGCGCTCGGAATATATCATTCCGGCAGACGCGCCCTACCCTAACTACTACGCTCAAAAGAAAGCGCTGAGCGCTGCAAAGCGTCAGTTCACGCATCTGAAGGACGTTCAATCTCAGGTGCTTCAGGACGTTATAGGTAGGGTGGAGAGTGCGTTTGCAGCTCGTAAAGAGCGCGGTCACGGGTTGCCACGGTTCAAGCAGTTTGGGCAATACCGCTCTTTCCTCTTTCCTCAGTTCAAAGAGAGTCCTGTCATTGGCAATCAAATTAAGCTGCCGAAGCTGGGCTTGATGCCAATTGTGTTGCATCGTCCTATTCCAGACGGGTTTGAGGTGAAGACGGTTCGTATCGTTCGCAAGCATAGTGGTTGGTATGTCACGCTCTGTATTCAAGCCGATGTCTCTATTGCCGACGTTGCGCCGCATGGTCATAGCATCGGACTTGATGTAGGTCTTGAATACTTTCTGTCTACTTCTGATGGTTCGCAGGTAGAGCGCCCGCGCTTTTTCGCTAAGTTGCAAAGGAAGCTTGAATTGCTCCAACGACGGCTGAAGACTAAGCAGCCGCGCTCTAACAACCGCGCAAAGCTCATCCAGAAAATAGGCAGAGTCCACGAACAAATAGCCGCTGCTCGGCTGGACTGTCAGTTCAAGCTTGCGCATAAGCTATGTGATTCTGCTCAGACTATCTTTGTTGAGGAGCTCGATTTTCGAGTGATGGCAAAGGGCTTTGTGGGTAAGCATACGCTGGATGCTGGCTTGGGGCAGTTCGTCAATCAGGTGTTGCCGTGGGTCTGTTCAAAACGCGGTGTCTACTACGGCAAAGTAGATGCCTACGGCACTAGCCAGGAGTGCCCCGACTGTGGGGCCAAAGTAAAGAAAGATTTGAGTGTGCGGGTCAGTCATTGTCATGAATGCGGGTCTATCAAACCCCGTGATATCGCTGCTGCTCAAGTTATTAATGCCCGTGGTCAATCGGGCATTCAAACTGTCTGTGGATGGGATCTGTCGGGGGCTGAGCTTGCTCAGTCTAGGCAAGACCGTGTGAAGCAGAAAATTTGTCGGGTGACCGATGAAGCCCGCGTTCTATCCGCAGGATGAACGTCGGGAGTAGTCACAAAGCTCAAGCTATGGCTCGTGTCAATCTTTTAGAGAAAGGCAAGTCTTACAGGACGTGATGGAGATCCTAATGGGAATTTTGACAGCCGATCAACCTACGGCAGCATAGTCGACGAGCTGAAGAATTTTTTGCTTAAGCGTGTTTATGCCTAGGTTTTTCAGCGTAGAGACGAAGACCGCCTGTGGATATTCGTCTTTGGCTAGCTCTAGCGCATCGGTATCGGTTTGATCGAGCTTGTTGAATACAAGCAGAATGGGGCCGGGCGTGATGGGCATCTGGCCGAGCAATTCCATGACGGAGTGAATGTGGTCTTTCCAGGCGTGGTGCGAGGCATCGACAACATGGATAAGGGCGTCGGCTTCGGTGACTTCTTCTAAGGTGGCGCGGAAGGCGTCCATAAGAGAAGGCGGCAGATCTTGGATGAAGCCTACGGTGTCTGTGAGGACGAGAGGCTTGGGTTCGTTGTTTTCTTCGTCGTTGATGACGATGCGGCGGGTGGTGGGATCTAGCGTTGCAAACAGCTGGTCGGCGGCGTAGATATCTGAGTCTGTGAGGCGGTTTAGCAAGGTGGACTTGCCTGCGTTGGTGTAGCCGACAATAGCGACGGAGGGAACGGCCTGATGCTGGCGGCGTTGGCGCAATCGGGCTCGGTGAGCCTGGAGTTCGGTGACTTCTTTTTGCAGGCGGGTGATGCGCTTTTGAATGACGCGACGCTCGGTTTCTAGCTTGGTTTCACCGGGGCCTCTAGTACCGATACCGCCACCTAGACGCGACATCGCTTGGCCGCGACCGGTAAGGCGCGGCAGCTGATATTCTAGCTGTGCAAGCTCTACTTGCAGCTTACCTTCACCAGATTTTGCTCGCTGAGCGAAAATATCGAGGATAAGTTCGGTGCGGTCTACGACGCGGACGCCGACGTGTTTTTCGAGGTTGCGAATCTGACCAGGGGAGAGATCGCGGTTAAATACGATCAGGTTTGCGCCAAGGGTCTGGACGGTGAGGGCGATTTCGTCGACTTTACCTGCACCAATGACGGTTTGAGGATGGGGGCGCGATCGCTTCTGCTTCATCACCTCTAGCACATCGCCGCCAGCGGTCTCCACAAGCCGCTCAATCTCAGCGAGCCCGTTCTCAAAAACCCGCTCCTCCATTTTGTCAGTCAATAGCCCTACCACCAGCACCCGGTCATGGTCACTATCGACCTGCTGTGCTACAAACTCTCGCCGAAATTCTTCCTCTAGCCCTTCTGTCAGGTCTAGAAAGTCCTGATCGTCTAGTTCATCAAGTGTGAGCGGTTCAGAAACAGTCCAGCGATCCTGCGGGTCTGGGACGAGATGTGAGAGATAAGCTTCTTTGATATATCCGGTTGCGCCACCGCCTTTACGCTTAAAGCCTGCGCCTGTAAGGGTAAGTAAGGCTATAGCATCTAGCCGCTGAATAGCCATAGCGGTAAGGGTGCTGTGACTGGGCGGCTCTAGCTTCAGCTGGGTGGCAATGCAGCGAATTCCACACAGACGCTCTGCGCCGTAGCGCGGCAGCTCTAGGACAGGGATTTGAGTTTTGTGCGGACTGCCGACGCCGACGCGGATGACGTGGCCGCGTCTATCTATATAGGCGCACACTGCCTGATTAATGTCTGTGCTAACGGCGGCGAGTCGCTGGGCAAATTCTGGCGTGGTGACCCGGTCGACAGGTAGCCGCTGGTGGTAAATATTTTTCAGTGCCTTGAGCTGACTCGATTTGAGGCCTTTAAGCTCGCCGTAAATCTTCTCTATGGGAACGCTCCTGATCAAATGCGGTTGTTTTCATTGTAGGCAGTGGGCCGGTGATAGCGGCGCGATCGCTCCTCAAGCGTCACAAATTTTCGTGTCGCCAGTTTTCGTGGTGCGATCGCAATCCTTCATTTGAAGCGGGTCTTGCAGCGGACCAGTCGATTCTCAATATAGTAGTACAAAAAATAGTACAATTTGACGGAGTCAGTTTGGCGATCGCAAATAGCTAGCCTGTCATTTTCAGGCTTCGGTAATCACTGAAGCCTGAAAATCTATAAGAGGTATGAAAGACATAGCAGGGTAAAAGCTTATATTTGTCAACGTATCCTAGGTATTTTTGCTAGTCACCTTACAGTTGAAGCGCTATCATGGTGCCTTAATTTATACCTTGCTGCTCGCTCTCAAAAATTTCTGGGGTTTGGCCGTTACTTTTTTGAATGGCTGCTATCTTCTTTTTAGTCTGAATTTTTGAGTGTGAAGGCGAAATCCCGACTCAATCTGGCTCAATGTTGTTAACCCTTATGAATAACCATGACTACTGAAATCAAGACAGAAAACGGTGCTTTTACCGACGATGTGGAAACGACTGTCGAGGTACCAGCGGCAGAAGCTAGCACTACCGATACGATGGAGCAGGTCAAGAGAGTGACTGCCCAAGTAGTCGATAAGCTAGGTGACTTACCCAAGTACTTTGGTGAATTTTTCCAGGAATACAAGCGACCTTTGATTGCGCTTGGGCTTTTCTTCGGATTATTCCTTTCTATCAAGCTAACGCTAGCCGTTCTAGAGGCAATCAACGACGTACCCGTGCTAGCTCCTTTGTTCGAACTCATTGGCTTGCTCTACAGCGGTTGGTTTGTCTACCGCTACTTGCTTAAGGCTTCCAACCGAAGCGAACTCGCCGATGAAATGAACGCGCTCAAAGACCAAGTTTTGGGTCGTACTTCTCAGCTATAAGCCGCCCAAATGATTTGGCTCAGGTAGTTTAGCTATCGAAGTCGCCGTTGTTTCTTGTGTTGTAGGAGCAGCGGCGATTTGCTTTTGATACTTCTTTCGATGCCTATGGTATTGCTTTAGGACGGGTAAAACCCGTACCTATACCGTGCCTGCCGCCTACGAAATGGCCTTCTATACTAGATGACAAGACATTAATAAACGCTTGAGTAGGCCGTGAGCGAGCCGACAACTAGAAAAAGCGTGTATGAGAGGCGCAGATGGTAGAACTCAATAAAGACGTAATGCAGGCGGTAGAGGCCCTCAAGTACCGGGTGACGGTGGGCGACGTTGCAGCGCGTGCAGGTTTGAACGTAGAGGTGGCGCAGCAGGGACTATTAGCGCTTGCTTCTGAAACGCAAGGACACATGGAAGTGTCGGACTCTGGTGAAATTGCCTATGAGTTTTCGCGTAACTTTCGCTCGGTGCTGCGCAATAAGTATTGGCAGATTCGGGCGCAGGCCATGCTGTCAAAGGTTGGGCAGGTGGCGTTTTATATTGTGCGCATTTCCTTTGGCATCATGCTGATGGTGTCGATGCTGATTATTGCGATCGCAATTTTCGCTCTCTTCATTGCCATGAGCAGTCAAAGCGGTGGTAACAGTAGAGACGACCGACGCGGCGGTGGCATGAGCTTCGGCTTCTCCCCGTTCAACATCATCTACCTGTTCGACTTTAACTATGGTCGTGGTCGCAGGCGCTATCCCAACGAGCGCTCAGGACGTAGCAACAGAGGGCGAGCTGCTGCGGGCGGTGGCGAAAAGCTTCAGTTCCTAGAAGCTATATTCTCCTTTTTGTTTGGTGATGGTGACCCGAACGCGGATCTGGAAGAGCGGCGGTGGCAGACGATTGGTCAGGTGATACAAAATAACGGGGGAGCGATCGCAGCTGAACAGGTCGCGCCGTATCTTGACGAGCTTGGCGAAGGCTGGGAAAAGGAATACGAAGACTACATGCTGCCTGTGCTGAGTCGTTTTAACGGTCAGCCAGAAGTTAGCCCGACAGGTGACATGGTGTACTACTTCCCCGACTTGCAGGTATCTGCAATGGAGCGCGGTAAGTCTGCTGTGAGCGCCTACCTCAAGGAAGCCAAGCGTAAGTTTACAGCGGCAACCTCTGATCAGGTGATGCTCTCTATTGGCTTGGGTTCGGCGAATATTATTGGCGCGGTCGTACTCGCCAACATGCTGCAAAGTGCGCTGGCTCAAGGAATTGCATTACCTACTTCGGTGCTGTTCGCGCAGTCGATTCTGGGCCTGCTGATGTTCTACGGCATCGCCTTTCTCACCGTTCCACTCGTGCGCTATTTCTGGGTGCAGTGGCGAAACAGCAAAATTGAGACGCGCAATAACAAGCGTGCAGAAAGAGCCACGCTAATAAACAGGCTGGGCAGTGCCTTTCAGCAGAAGCTGGCCTTTGCTCAACAGTTTGCGAGTCAAAAAGTGCTGAGAGAATCAGATGTGGTGTACAGCACCGAAAAAGATCTCTCGGAGCAGGCTATCGAATCAGAAGACTTTATGCGTCGACTCAACGAGATTTGATCCGTATAGACCATTAAAGCGACAAACTAAAGCCCCTGGCAAATCGTCTTTGCTAGGGGCTTTGGCGCTTCTGTTTTTCGGGCTATTCTTCGAGTTGGGCGATCGCCGTACTCTGATAATAGTGCTGCAAAATCTGTTCAAAGCTCCAGCCCCGTTCTGCCAAAGTTCGTGCGCCCCACTGGCTCATGCCTACACCATGGCCAAAGCCAGACCCTGTCACCACAACCTGGCTGCCAACAATTTCAATGTCGAACCGGGTGCTGCGAAGCCGCAGCTTTGAGCGCACATCACGTCCTCGCAGCGTCTCGGTACCGTTGTCTCCAGCAAAGCTGATAGAGGCAACGCGCCCGCCTTCTGTAAACTGCGGCGTGCCAATGGTCCGCACGGTGCCAATATCACCAATCTTGTTGCTAAATTCTGAAAGGCTAAAAGTCTCCTGCCAGCTAAATACAGGAGAGTCTTGATCGAAGTCTTCAACGCGGCGCAGGTAGGGTACATCGCTACTCCATACGTCGCCTGCGTTCTCTGTCCCACCGCCCGAAGACGAGTGGAAAATTGCTTCAATCACCTGGCCGTTGTGAGTCATCACCTGATTCTCGGTAGCATTAACCGCTGCAATTGTGTTGGGATGCTCCTGTGCTAAGCCTTTGTATACCTGATGCGTCGTCGTGCCGCCAAGATCGAAAAGAGGATTGCTGGAGCGCGATCGCTTATACAAGGCGTAAGATCTCGCTGCAACTGCCTGCGACTGCAACGCGGCCTGCGGCCAGCTTGTCGGCATTTCACTGCCCACCACACTATACAAATACTCTTCCAAATCCACATAGTTCACAGCGACCAGCTCACCGCCGTCGACCGTGACCATCACCCGCCCGCGATACCACTTATCGCCAATCCACACAAAGCCACCATCCGAAGGCTCTAGCCAAAACGCACTAGACTCTGCCAGGGTAGCGCCCCCATTCGTCAGGTCTACCTCAAAGCTATCGGCTTCTATTGTGATGCCCTGAAGGCCGGGCAGCTGATAGAGCGCTGTGCCACTGCCATCGCGAATGACGCCCATTGTAGAGCTACCAATGCTAATAGCGTCCTCTTCCTGTACCAGACCCACCCGCATCTCTACTGCTGCTTGCGCAGGCAGCATCAGCACCAGCCATAGCAAAAGTCCGCCCGCCCAGCGCAGACCCAGGCGGAGCGGCGAGGGCTGAGCAGTTGGTCTACTCACTAAGCCAAAGAACCAGTTCTTGGCAAAGGTCTGTTGGCTAGTAGGCTGATTAGAAGACGGTATGTAGGCAGTCATGGTAGGCGTGCTAATGATTGTGCAGAAATCCGATATCAAATTTTATTGAGCTATTTTCCAGCTTTCCCAACCATCCCTGAAATATGTCCCTTTCTAAACAAGGCTAGTGGCAGTTCTCAGGCTGTCCCTCACACGCTGTCCCTCGCAGTCATCAGCTGTGAGATAGAACCTGCGATCGCAGCGCCTATTGCCGCCATCACAACAACCCAGCTACCTTGTAAAGCTCCTGCAACCGGGCCAGAATCTTCTGTCCATACTGCCCATCGGCAGACCAAAGGTTGCTTAGCTGACCGACTAGCGGAGCCACGCCGCGCTTCACAAAGTCAAATCGTGGGTCGACCTGCGGACGGGCGAGCGGTTCGGTGCTGGCGTAGGCCTTGAGATGCTGAATGTGGGCGCGAACGCCAATGGCCGCGCTAGAAAAAGAAGCCAGATTGCCTGTCCCATCGGCTAGGCCTGCGAAGTTGTTTTGCGAGGGGCGTACAAGACCCGGAAAGCGTAAAAAATCAGTTTCTACGCACATTTGGCAAAAGGCAATATCGTAGTCAACGCCTTCAATCGTCGCTTCTTCGCGGTAGAGCTTAGGTAAGTCTGGAAAAGTGGAAAGAGCATTCTCATTCTCAGCTCGCAAGAATGCCTTTAGGTGCACCTCGGTGGTGCTGCCATGGCTCATGATCAGATCAATCGTACCGGGGCAGATGTTCAGCGCGGAGGCCGGGCGCAGCTGTAGCGTTCGGGTATTGGCATCCCAGCCAACGGCGATGCTAAAAGGTTTTAGGTCTACGGCCTTTACATACACTACGCCGCGATAGCGCACGCGCCGAACAGCCTCGTCTTGCGTCAGGTCTACGCTCAGGCGGTCGGCCAGGTCGATAGGAATGTAGGCGTTGCCGCTGATGATGATGCCCTTTTCAGGGTACGCGCCTCCGTTGATTTCGATGTTGATGGTGGGATAGGTGATACCTTCAGGCGGAGGCGTAGGGCTAGTGCCGGTAATGGCTCGGCTCCAGGCGGCGAGTCCGTTTGCAAGGCCAATAGCAAAGTTGCGACGCCGCTGAGTGAGCAGTGCGAAGTCTTTAGCATTTGTGAGGTAGGCAATCTCGGCTACGAGTGCAGGCGGGATGGTTTGGCGACAAAAGGCGAGTCTGCCAGTACCCGCAGCCGTATCAGGACGGACCCCCCGGCTGGGCAATTCGGGGACTTCTTTTAAAAGAGAAAGCAAGATGAGTTCGGCCTGGTCTCGGCGATCGCGATTATTCACAATGTGGTACACCGTTGCCCCGCGCGTGGCCTGGTTAGCAAAGGCTTCGGCATGAATCTCAATCGCCACCGCGCCAGCGCGAGTGCGAGCATTAATCCACTGAATGCTTTTCTCCAGGTTAAGGTCATCGGGTACGGAAAGCACGTCATAGCCACGCGATCGCAGCTCTGGCACCACCAAATCTCGCAGCGCAATCATCTCCTGCGCTTCCGTGGTTCCGGCCACTCGCGATCCCAAATCGCGGACGCCATTCTCAATGCCACCGTGACCTGCCGAGATAAAAATCTGTGCCATTAAACGTCTCTCCTAGATCCACGGGCAGAATACCGCACTTTATGAATCGGCTGAGCTATTTGCCGCATCCTTCTTAAATAAAAGCTGAATACCTAGCAATGCCAGGCCCAGCGCTGCCACTCCAAACACACCTGTACCTAGCGCCACCATCCCCGTCACCAGCGTTCGCACCGCCGCCGAAATATTCACCGCTATCGGGTTATCAGACACAATTGGCTTATTGGCAAAGCTCGTAGCGATAGAAATCGTTAGCCTATACGCCAGTAAAGAGAACACGCCAGCTGTGAGCGCTCCGATGAAGCAGCGCAAGGGCGTGGCTTTTGCGCCATCGGCTTCTACACTGCCGGTATCGAGCGCGTTGTCCAAAGCATCGGAGATATCGGTTGCGTCTGTAGATTTTTCCATGATTTCCTCTGGATTGTCCTCTGTGGCTAGTTACAGCTTGAAACCTGTTGTAAAGAAGCGGTTCATTTCCGCTAGAACCAGTCCACCTTTAAAATAAGATGCCAGTGGACCACTGATGGCCCCTTGCATTCAATCTTCAACACCAGGCAGGTCGACTGTGGCTTCCTCTTCCTCTTTCAAGCATAAAGCCAGAAAGCGATTCGGCCAGCACTGGCTAAAAAGCGACCAGGTTCTCAATCAAATCGTAAGTGCAGGTGAGCTATCTCCTAGCGACCTCGTATTAGAGATTGGCCCAGGCCAAGGTGCCTTAACCCAACGATTGTTTACCTCAGCGGCCAAAGTTCTCGCCGTAGAGATCGACCGCGACCTGTGCCTGGCCCTAAGCGAGAAGTTCATCGCCTTTATGGCCTCCGGTCAGTTTCGCCTGATAGAGTCCGACTTCTTACAGATTAACTTTGGCCAAGCGCTGATAGACCTAGAGCTAGATCGACCCAACAAAGTCATCGCTAACATCCCTTACTACATCACCGCCCCCATCCTCGAAAAACTATTAGGCACCCTGCGCGAACCCAACCCGCACCCCTTCGACAGCATTGTGCTGCTAGTGCAAAAAGAAATTAGCGATCGCCTCTGTGCCATCCCCGGTACCAAAGCCAACGGCGCCCTCACTATCCGCGCTCAGTACCTTGCCGAATGCGAAGAAATCTGCCCCGTCCCCCCCGACGCTTTCAAGCCCGCCCCCAAAGTAGAATCCGCCGTCATCCGCCTGCGCCCCAGACCCTTTCCCACCCAGGCCAAAGACCCCGCTCGCCTCGCCCAAATCGTAAAACTCGGCTTCTCCCAAAAGCGCAAAATGCTCCGCAACAACCTGCAATCCATCATCGAGCGAGACCCCCTCACCACCGCCCTAGAAAGCCTCACCATCAACCCCCAAGCCCGCGCCGAAGACCTCGGCGTCACCGAATGGGTCGCCCTCAGTAACACCCTCGGCCCCATCACCCCACTCTCTAAATAAACATCCCCCATACCCATTACCCATGCTCACACTCCTCGCAAATGCCAAAATCAACCTCTACCTAGAGATCATCGGCAGCCGACCCGATGGCTTCCACGAGCTTGTCATGGTGATGCAAAGTGTTGCGCTCTCCGACGAAATTACGCTCAAGCCACTTAAAACGCCAACTATTCGAGTGAACTGCAATCATCCACAGGTTCCAACCGACCACTCGAACTTGGCCTATAGAGCGGTTGCGCTACTGCAAAAGCGTTTTCCTAGCCGCACTAACCAGTGCGGCGGTATAGAGATCACGATTGATAAAAGAATTCCGGTCGGTGCAGGCTTAGCGGGTGGGTCTTCCAATGCGGCGGCAACCCTGTTTGGCTTAGACGTCTTGTGGAACCTGGGGCTGACCCGAACAGGATTGCAGGAGCTAGGGGCGGAGCTGGGTTCGGACGTGCCTTTTTGTTTGGCAGGCGGGTGTGCGATCGCAACTGGACGCGGCGAAGAAGTAGACGTGCTGCGTCATACGCCCAAGCTATATGCACTGCTGGCCAAATACGACAGCATTTCGGTCTCTACGCCTTCGGCCTACAAAAACTACCGGCAGCAGTTTGAGCATACGTATCTGGACTTGAGCAATCGCACCGGCTTACAGCAGAAGCGCGATCGCGTTCGCTCCGGCAAAATTGTGGAAGCCATCTCAGGTCGAAACGCTAAGAAAATTGGCGCTTGCCTCTACAACGATCTTGAAAAGGCAGTGTTGCCTGTTCATCCCAAAGTGGAACAGCTCAAGTCGCTGATGACAGAAATTTCTAGCAGTCACGGTGGGCTTGGCACGATGATGTCTGGATCGGGCCCGACGGTCTTTAGCCTGACTCAAACCAGAGAGCAGGCAGAGAAGATGGAGCAAGCAGTGCGATCGCAAGTCTCAGATCTTGACCTCAAACTTTTTGTCGCTCCCTTCACTTCGCACGGAATTATCACAAAACCCCAGTAGCATTGCGTACAAGCGATCCGTGTTGGCATACGGTATTCTTCACGTAGGAGAACCGTGTGTAGCGCTATTACTCGACTGAACAACCGACTCAAAAACTGCTCAAAAGCCGATATTCCATCATTCATTTGCTACACTAAACGCTAATACTTTGCAAAAACTACATGAAGCGACTTCCTTTCGATAACCAGCAGGTAATGCGCCGTACCGAAGATCTCATCAGCGCTGCTTCCAATCGCTATCGCATTACCGTCCAGGTTGCCAACCGCGCTCAGCGTCGCCGCTTTGAAGAATTCGATAGCCTCGATGAGTCAAAAATGAAGCCTGTGCTTCGCGCAATCGTCGAAATGTCTGACGAACTCACGCAGCCCGAAATTATCGGCGAATAGCCGTCTCGCCATTCTATTTGGACATAACGTCTTGGGCATAACGTCTAAAGTCACCACAATACCTACAGCAAACAAATAGAGCGCAGTTATGAAGCCACCCTTAAAGCGATACCGTCGAATAGGGGTTCTATTCACTGCGTTCTTTCTACTGTGCGCAGTTCTCCACACGTCTCAGCCTGCCTTCGCACAGCCAGAACCCGTTCGTCGAGTTAGCCCATCGGCTATTTCGGCTCAAGTCTACCAGCAGCTACCCGACTTCCCGCTAGAAAACCAATACATCAGTAGCGAAACCGGCCGTATCGCTTCCGACAACACTCTGGTCTCTCGATTCGTTCGCTACCATACCTACATTCAAAATAGACCCACAAACTTCCGTTTTGACTGGAAGCTTACGCTCGCCGACTACCTAGGTGCCTTTGAGCGTATTTCTGCCGACCGCTATGCCGACTACGGCCTACGCGAAAACCCGCTTACTAACGACATCGCCGCCATCGAAGCGCTATCGCCTGCACAGCGCAATACCTTCGTAAATACGCTGTACGAGACCTTTACCACACCTGCTGAAGCCACCGCTCCTTCCGCCGAGACCGCGCCAGCTCAATGATGACGCGTCAGATTCGCTCGGGTGATGGCTGGCGGCTAGGGTGGAACCCCAACGCCGATAGCTTTCACGGTTTGCTAGCAGGCCATCACTGGGCGCTGGAGCTAACGGCTACTGAGTTCAAAGATTTTTGCCGAGCCGCTCAGAAGCTGAGTAAAGAAATGACTGCTATGGCTGAGCTGCTGATGGATGAAGAGCGCTTAACCTGTGAGCAAGAAACGGAAACGATTTGGCTAGAGGCCGATGGCCTTCCGACTTGCTACAGTCTGCGGTTTATTTTACTGACAGGTAGGAGAGGTGAGGGTGAGTGGCCAGCTTTAGTAGTGCCGCATGTGTTGAGTGCGATCGCCCAACCCCCATTCTCTCAAATGACGACCATACACAAATAAAACCACATAAAAACTGCTCAAGCTACCCATGGTTTGCTTTTTTACCGGACTAAGAGAGTTTGAGAAAAAGGAGCAAAACCCCGGCGAAGCGAACCCTTTAGAGCAGGGATGTAATCCCGCGTCTCTCAAGGTGAGTTGCCGCATAGCGAAAACGAACATCCAGTACTCGTCGGACTTCTAGACAGCCTTACAAAGCAAGCCTTACATTGTAGGTATGACTCAACGAGCCTACAAGTATCGTTTCTATCCAACTGCTGAGCAAGAAAACTTGTTGCGTAGAACGCTGGGCTGCACTCGACTGGTCTACAACGCTCTAAGCGCCGCCATGCTTGCGGTCACGCCGTTGAAAAGCTGCGGTTGACTATTCGTGAGTGGGGCTGTTCTAGTTGCGGTGTTCGGCATGATAGAGATATCAATGCAGCGACAAATGTATTGGCCGCTGGTCTAGCGGTGTTAGTCTGTGGAGCGAGCGTAAGACCCGAAAGAGCCTAGCTCTAGAAGGCAGTTGCTATGAAGCAGAAAACCCTATGCGTAAGCCAGGGAATCCCCTCGCCTTTAGTCTATAGAGTAGTCAACTGGGAGTTCAAGGTCAAGTTAGGCTGTATTCTCTTAAAGGCATCAACCGTCAGCATTATTTAGTAGGGAGCTGGGTCCACAGTGAAAGTAAAAGTCATCAGCGACACGCTGTTCAAGCTCAGTCCTAAACTGTCGAGCCAGTTAACGAACTCCGAAAAAGTCTTCGTTAAAAACAGGACCGAGTTTGAGCTGATTTCCTACACAGAAGCCGACAATAATCACACTCGTCTCGTACTAGCCAATCAAACTCTAGGCGGCAACCAGCGCATTTGGTATGCCTACAATCCTGATATTCAGCTAGAACCCTCTCCAGTCAAGCTCACCGTTATCAGCGACACTCTCTTCAAGCAGCGCCCTATCCTCTCTTCTCAGCTGCCGAGTGCAGACAAAGTCTTCGTTAAAAACGGCACCCAGTTTGACTTAAAGTCTTATTTGCCTGCCGACGGCAACCATCTCAAAGTGGCCCTTGCCAATAAGTTCCTTGGCCCCAACAATCGCAATACCTGGTATGCTTATCAGCCAGATGTACGCGTTAGCGGCTCTACTGTTACTCTCAGAGTCGTCAGCGATACCCTCTTCAAACTCAAACCCATATTCTCCTATCAGCTCACCAGCGCAGAGAAGGTATTCGTCAAAAACGGGACCGAATTTGAGCTGGCGGCTAGCGAAAAATCTACTGGCAACCACATTCGGATTGTGCTGGCGAATACAGGGCTAAGCGATCGCAGCATCAAAGAATGGTACGCCTATGCCCCAGATATCGTCATCGAAGGCACCTCTCCAGACAACACTCCTCACAAGGGTGATACCACTGCCTCGCCGCAGCCCGTCCCCGACCCAGCGCCGCCTGCGCCTGTCAAGCCCGCGCCTCCTGTCCTCAGACCTACCCCTCCGCCTGCACCAACAAGCCCTGCGCCCACCGGTCCTTTTCGTCTGCCAACATTTCGCAGCACATTCTACCTATCAGAGCCCATCGTGCCAAACGGTAACTTTACCTGGGGCGAAGCTACGAAAAACGGCAGACGCATTCCAGTAAGTCGCGATGTGGCCTATGGCATTATCAATATTGCCAGAGTGATGGAAGAAGTGCGAGCACGCTTAGGCGATCGCCCTATCCGCGTTAATTCCTGGTACCGCGACCCTGCCTCCAACCGTGCTGTCGGCGGTGCCCGCTATTCTCGGCACATGTCCGGCGACGCCATCGACTTCGTCGTTATCGGCCTGCACTCTTACACTGTCTACGACCGCCTAAACAGCTGGTGGGGGTCTAGAGGTGGCCTAGCCAGCTCATCCATCTTTACCCACATCGACGCACGCGGTTTCTATGCTCGCTGGAGCTACGGGTACTAAGCCAACGCAAACATATTACTTTCAGACATGTGAGTTTTGCGGACAAGCGTAAGCTGCGAGTCTGTTTCTCTGTTCTTGCGAATAGTTGATGGAAAGTTGTGTGGTATATCTACATAAGGCTCCTGAGGATTGTCCAGAGGATAGGAAATGAGTGGTGGCGATATTGACCGTATCCCAGTCAACCAGCTGAGCGATCGCTACAATCTGGCTAGAAGCGCTGTCTATAAGCGTATGGCAGATCTGGGCATCGAGCGGGAAAAGATAGGAAACCGAGCCTACGTTAGCGGTGACCAAGTAGTCCTGCTCGACGAGCTGCATAGCTTCATTGGTGCGGGTGGTAACATTGCAGAATTTATTGCGCGTAAGGGATTAGATAAACCCAACCCTCAGACAAAAGACGCCTCAGGCCAGTCCTCAGGATTAGCGTTAGACCAGACGGATATGGTGAAGCTGATGAGTGCGATCGCCGCAGAAATGGCCAACAGTCTTCAACCTATACTTGTACCGCCAGTAGACCCACTCGCCTATTACGAATCCTTAGAGAAAGCTGCGAGCAACGGTTGGAAGCTCCGCACTTCAGAACTAGCAAGTCTGCTCAAGCTCAGCGCTAAAGAAATCAATAGCTACGGACAAACCTTCTACGAAGCAGGCTTCGTTTTCAACCGTGCTGGCTACCGTTCTGGTGGTGAAACAGCCTGGCTTGTGACCAAAGGTAAGGTCCTGATGTAGTATGCATGCACAAGAGAAAAGCTGATACTTCTGCCAGCTTCTCGATAATAATTTCTCTCAAGGTGTTGGCTTTTTGAAGGAGATAGTCCAGTTAATCTCGCGCTAACAACTTGATCTGTCGTGATGGGTTCTCTCGCAGCTTATGCTATTCTTGATAGGCAAATTAAACGCTTCGGGGCGTAGCGCAGCTTGGTAGCGCACTACTTTGGGGTAGTAGGGGTCGTGGGTTCAAATCCCGCCGCTCCGATTGGCAAAACATTTGCTATTTCAGACTAACGGCCGTTCTCTTTAGAGAGCGGCTGTCGTCGTTTTAGGCGCAAGCGGTTCTTATGCTCACAGCTGATAAAGTGCAGGGTGTAGACAAACTACGACATCTATCTTTTACAGGCCATACTTTGACGAACTCCGGTCAGCAACAATATCGAGATTTGCGCGATCGCCTCGAAACCACTGACTTCTTCATCCGCAATCCTGCTACCTACCTCCGCAAAGTCCTCACCTATGGCACTTTGCATATCCTTTTCTACGTCAGCCTTTTTGCTTTTGCCCATACCCCTTGGCGTTGGCTAGCCCTTCTGGGTCTTGCTCTCACGGCTAATCAGTTCTATTACATTAGCCACGATGCTGGCCACTACGCCATCTCCGACGACAGGAATACAAACCTGCGCATTGGTCACATAGGGCATACTTTCATCGCAGGCGGCAGCTTTCGCTTCTGGCAGTACAAACACGCACTGCACCATCGGTTTTGCAACGAAGAATCTCACGATCCTGATATGAATCTATTTTTCGTTAGGCTCTTTGAATCTGACACGGTTCAACGGCCTACTTGGGTGCGCTGGCTCATTCGCCACCAGGCCTACTTTCTTTGGGTTTTGGCGATGTTCCACAACTTCGACTTCCAACGTCTGAGCTGGCTTTACACGCTTCAAAACGCCAAGCTCTGCCGCGCAGAACGTATTCTGGTGCCGCTACATTTCATCACCTACCTAGCTTTCCCTATTGCCATTCTTGGCTGGCCTATGGCACTGACCAACTACATGGTTTCAACCATGCTGTCAGGTCTTATTCTTGCCGTCCTGTTTGCCACCAATCATATGGGTATGCCTAGCCTGTCTGGTGTCAATGCCCTCTCCTTTATAGAGCAGCAAACCATTACCTCACGGAATGTTCTTGTCCCGCCCGTCTTCGATGCCTATTTTGGTGGTTTGAACTATCAAATCGAACACCACCTTTTTCCCTGGGTAGCGAGCGATCGCTATCGAGCAGCTAGTCCAATTGTCAAAGCATTTTGCGCCAAGCACAGCATTTCATATACCGAAGAAAGCTTTGGTTTGGCACTGCGCAACGTTCAGCGACACCTAGCAGAAATGTCCAAGTGTGAAAAAACGTCGCAGGTCACAGAACTTGCAGTGCTGGATAACTCATAAAGCGCTTTTAGACGCGCTGTAGGATGCGATCGCTCTATCCTCCTTCCAACCGTACGCAGGCACACCCATACCAGGTGAGCTTTTTTATGACCAACCTCACTAGGCATAACCTCCTATGGCACAATGTAGACATTATTAATACGTATGATTTAAGCCTGTGAGTATTGCCAAGACACCTGCCCGTCGAGCTGTTTTCCCCTTTACTGCGGTAATCGGTCAAGAAGACATGAAGTTAGCGCTGATTTTGAATGTCATCGATCCCAAGATCGGTGGTGTCATGATTATGGGCGATCGCGGCACAGGCAAATCCACAACTATCCGCGCACTCGCCGACCTCCTGCCAGATATCAAAGTTACTGCCGACGACCCTTTCAACCGTGCCCCTGATAATCCTGACGTGATTGCTGAACGAGAAGGCGAAGAGGTTCCGGTCGTAGATAAAAAAGTACCGATGGTGGACCTACCTCTGGGCGCTACAGAAGATCGCGTATGTGGCACCATCGACATTGAAAAGGCGCTAGCTGAGGGCGTTAAAGCCTTTGAGCCTGGCCTACTCGCAAAGGCAAACCGTGGTCTACTTTACGTAGATGAGGTCAACCTATTAGATGACCACCTCGTTGATGTTCTCCTCGACTCTGCCGCATCAGGCTGGAACACCGTTGAGCGCGAAGGCATCTCAATTCGTCACCCTGCGCAGTTTGTCCTTATTGGCTCTGGCAATCCTGAGGAAGGCGAGCTACGCCCTCAGCTGCTCGACCGTTTCGGTATGCATGCCGAAATCCGCACCGTCCGCGACCCTGAGCTACGAGTGAGAATCGTAGAGCAGCGTACCAACTTCGACCAAGACCCCGAGGTTTTTTCTGCTCAATGTAAGGCGCAGCAAGATGAGCTACAAGAAAAAATCATCAGCGCTCAGCAGCGTTTGAGCGACGTCACCCTAGAACGAGAGTATCAGCTAAAAATCTCTCAGGTTTGTTCTGACCTAAACGTTGACGGCTTGCGAGGTGATATTGTCAGCACTCGTGCTGCTAAGGCTCTGGCCGCTTACGAAGGTCGCACAGAAGCGACGCTTGAAGACATCCAGCGAGTAATCGCCCTCTGCTTGCGTCATCGCCTCCGCAAAGATCCGCTCGAGTCTATTGATTCTGGCTCTAAGGTTGAGAAAACCTTTGGTGAGGCCTTCGGCGTTGCGGTCTCCGAGTCGTCGGCAAACGGTCGTAAACCTGCTGGCGTACGTTAGTTTTCTTGAGCGCTATGGCCCCGCCTGTAACCAAACGCATTCTTGGCATTGATCCTGGGCTTGCCATATTAGGCTTTGGCGTCATTGAATACGACCCGGCTGAGATGAGAGCGCTCTCTCCCCAGATTACGACTGTGGACTACGGTGTTGTCAAAACGGCTGCAAAAACGGAAACAGGTAAGCGCCTGTGCACTATCTACGACGATCTCAATAGCGTTATTGATGAGTACAAGCCCGATTTGGTTTCTATTGAAAAGCTGTTTTCTTACAAGATGGGCAGCATTATTTTGGTGGCGCAGGCGCGGGGTGTCATCATGCTTGTACTTGCTCAGCGCAATCTTCCTTTTGTAGAGTTCACGCCCGCTCAAATCAAGCAGTCGATTACGGGGCACGGCAATGCTGATAAAGCAGATGTTCAAGATGCGATCGCCCGTGAGCTCAAGCTCGACTCTATTCCCAAACCCGATGACGCTGCCGATGGCTTAGCCGTGGCGCTAACTGCCTGGTTTCGTATGGAGTAACATGTCATGCCCAAATTTGCTACACCTTTTGCCAGAGTAAAGGTTGAAAAGCTGATGCAGCCCGCCCTAATTCGAGTGATTGACAACATTCGTAAGCAGCTAGATCAGGTCGATTGGAAAGGCAGCTACGAAGAAGAGCTCATTTGGCCGGAAGGCACCACTCTCGAACAGCAGCGGGAATACGCAGCGCTACAAAAGCTACTTCATGGCGTCTCTCCCGAAGAGCATGATCGCGTTTCTTCACTGATGTCTGCCTTACCTCAGCCTTCGCCACTCTACACGTTAAGGCTGAAACACGCAGATAGTGAAGATCAAACGGTTGACGTATGGGCGCTCTGCTATCAGGTATGTACGCTTACCTACGATGCTAATAGCGACACTAGCATCGAAGCTGATGACAGTTTGTTTGATGAACTTGGCGAGGTTGATTGGCGTGTACTCGATGATAAAACCAAGTCTTTGGTCGAAAATATTTTTGCGCAGTTACCAGCGTGATTTTTAGCGATCACATCAAGCTAGTCGTTTCGAGGACTGAGAACTATGAAAATCAATTTGAATGCGGTTCCGGTTGAAACGGGCTCTACCTATCCAGCTGAGTTTCGTGCTGTGGTAGAAGGGCGATCACGTCAGCGAGTGGGTAACGCTGCTGGGCTCAAAAACTTTGGGGTAAATCTCACGACGCTCGCGCCGGGTAGTCAATCTGCACTGCGCCACTGGCACTCTGCTCAAGACGAATTTGTATACGTCGTGGAAGGCGAACTGGTTCTCATGACAGACGAAGGTGAACAAACGCTAAGGGCGGGCGAGATGGCTGGATTTGCCGCAGGTTCTGCCGACGGACATCATTTGATGAATCGCACGAATGAGCCTGCCGCATATTTGGAAGTGGGCGATCGCACCTTGCTAGATCAAGCTATCTACCCTGACGATGATCTCGTTTGCAGACCTACAGATGATGGTCGACGGCAGTTCGTCCATAAAAACGGCACTACTTACTAACGCATTAGGATAGCTACCTACTCAACTCGTTAACAGTACTGAGAATTAAGAGAAACTACGCTAAGCAAACGCTGGTCTGAAGTGTTTTACTAGCAGCACGTGTAATAGATATTACATCTACAGGTATCTCCAAAATTCCTCTGCGAAAATATACGGATAGATAGACAGCACAGAAATATTTTTATACTGCGCTCGAAATAGTCTACCGAGGTAGCTATTTACGGGTGTGTCTTTTCGCTGTCTTCTAGTTCCTAATATTTTCACAATACAAATATAGAGACTTCACAATGAGAAATTTTCACATTCTTAGCGCATTCTTAATGCTGACTGCCTGGTCCGGTAGCTTTACACCCGCAGGCCCATCCACTGTAGGCAGCTTCCAACTGGGCTCCGCTGCCAACGCAGAGGTTCGCTGGACACCCAATCCCGATAGAGGTAGCGCCTCTACCACCATGTCTGGAGGCCGCCGGGGAACGCCTTTTGCGGCCTGCGCTCTAGATGACGACCGGCCCGACCCGGCAATCACACTATTAGTGCCCGATGGCGGTGTCAATCACACGACCCAAGCGCACCCTACGCTCTCCTGGTTCATTGAAAGCGAAGACATTGTAGATATGGAGTTTGCGCTCTCTCACCCCGACCAAGCAGAACCCATTTATATACAGCAGGTGCAGTCTAAGGCCGGGCTAGTCGAAGTGACATTGCCCAACTCAGTGCCTATAGAGTTAGGCACGCCCTACCGCTGGACTGTTTTTGTGAAGTGTGAAGACGGCGAATACAACGTTCATACGCGCAGTTTTGTCGAACGTGTGGCCGAGAGTAGTGTTAGCTCTACTACAACAATGTCTCCACTAGAACGGGCTAATGCCTACGCTGCGCAGGGTGTTTGGTACGACGCGCTAAATACCTTGGTTGCTTCCTATCGTCAAGATAGAGAGATATCAACGCTTGTAGAGATTCGCGATTTGCTGCGACAGGCTAACGCCGAGGTGCCTTTAGACATTTCGTTGGCGACCGAATCATAGTTTCGTCATTGTGGTTGCTTTTGGCTCAAATGAGTCGATTTTTGACTGAATGGGCTTACTAAAACCAGTAGGCTTAGAGCACTTCGTGTATTCGCTATATGGAGTGCTTCTTTGCTGAAAACATAGCAGTTGTACTCGTTTGGCGCTAGCGCTTATCGCTATTGGCCGTTGGCGATTGCAGTACGGACAGATTTTCAAGTGGTAGATCAGCCTCAAAAGTCGTCTGCCATAAGATGGACATATGTTCTCAACAGCTGGTGGCGACGGGTAGTCAATCAGAAATATGTGGCTCCTTTTCTATGCGTGATGGCAACAGGTGGCGTGTTGGCTTTGCGCGGTCTAGGTACGTTCCAAGTGTGGGAACTTCAAAGCTTCGACTTTATGATGAACCACCGTCTAGCTGAGTCTGTAGATGAGCGGATTGTGATTATTGGTATAGACGAATCCGATATCGAGAAGTCGCAAAACGCGGTCGTTTCGGATTCGATGCTCGCTGACGTTATTGAGTCAGTAAAAGCTCAAAATCCTACCGTTATTGGTTTGGATTTTTTCCGTAATGTGCCTCATGATGATGGCTACGAGCGCTTGCAGGATATCTTTGAAGAAACGCCTAACATTATTGGTATCGAGAAGGTTGTTGATGATGCTGCGCTCTCCGCAGTCTCTGGAAACTCTGTCCTGGTTAAAAACAACCGGGTAGCGGCAAGCGACCTGATTGTTGATATTGATGGCCGGGTGCGCCGAGGTTTTTTGTTTCCCAGTGCGGTAGGTGATCGCGTTCTAGAAGGGCTCGCCTTCCGAGTCGCTTTAGAATATCTGGCTAGTCTCGATGTAATCCCTGCGTCTAGTCGCGACGATCCTGACGTATTGCAGCTGGGCTATGCTCGCCTGCCACCATTTGAGAAAAACTCTGGTGGCTACAACAACGCCGATGCTGGTGGGTATCAGATTGTAATGAACTGGCGTTCAAACCTCGAGTTCCCAACCTTTAGTGCGCACGATGCTATTGATGGGCTTATTCCGCCTGGCGCCTTGCAAGACAAGATTGTCTTGATTGGTGGTATGCAGTCAGGCGATGCCGACGTTTTCTTCACGCCCTACAGCACTCGTAAAGATACGGTCGGCCTGGTACCTAGCCACGGCGTCGAGATTCACGCTAGCCTCACCAGCGAGATTATCAGTGCGGCTTTTGGTCAGCGTCCGCCTATTAGAGTGCTCTCTAGCTATACAGAAGCGCTGCTGATTACGATGGCTGCCTGGTTGGGTATCGGCTTGTATCGGCTGGGTCGCAACGACCTTCATCGGCTGCGACTTTATGGACTTTGTCTAGTAGGTAATACGGGACTGAGCTATCTAGCCTTGATCATTGGTGGCTGGTGGCTACCAGTGGTGCCTGCGAGTATTGCGCTGCTAATTGCCCCGCTGCTCACTCGACTACACAAAATCAACCGCCTGCAAACGCTCTCTGAAGTTGACGAACTTACCCAGTTGGCCAATCGTCGTAGTTTTCAAGAGCACCTAGCGACAGAATGGCAGCGGGCTATGCGATCGCGCTCACAAATTTCTCTCATTCTCTGCGACGTAGACTATTTCAAACTGTATAACGACTCCTACGGACACCCTCAAGGTGATGAGTGCCTGCGCCAGGTCGCACGTGCGATTGGTCAAGCCGTTCGCCGCCCCGACGACTTAGCTGCTCGCTATGGCGGTGAGGAGTTTGTCATTTTGCTTCCTAACACCGACTCGAAAGGAGCACAGCAGGTAGCCAGGGACGCCGCTGAAAATGTGCGCGCCCTAGAACTAGAGCACAAGGCTTCTAAAGTGGCTTCTCACGTCAGCATTAGTCTTGGAGTTACGACAGTAAGTCCTAAAGAAGGGCTCGCTATAAGTACCCTAGTTGACACTGCCGACTTAGGGCTCTACGAAGCTAAGCGCCGTGGCCGCAATCAAATGGTGCTACGTTTGCCCTGGGCTACAGGCTAAGACGGCTACGCCTCTTTCTTATTGGGTTTTCTCCTCCCGCACCGCTGCTGGTGTTAGGCCTTAGTTACCGGGCGCTATCCTTGTGGAAACGTATCTTGAGTAGGTCTATCCTGTCGGTGCGTATTGCGATAGTTCACCCTAGCGCCCGCCCACTGTAGCTTGTTGCGCAGGGTACGGTAATAGGACTGATCTTCTAGCAGGATAATGAATTTGGCTAAATGGCTAGCCATGCGAATGTCCACCCGCTGTCCTGGCCAGATACTGGTTCCAAATACGCCGTCGGTCCACAGCTTTGTATTGCCTTCTGGATCTACTAGCGGCCACACGCTCACCGTACTGCCAGGCGGTAGCACGATCGGTCGGCTCGATAAGCTCATCGGGCAGATGGGCGTCACAATCAGGGCGTGCATGCCCGGATGAACGATTGGGCCGTTGGCAGAAACAGTGTAGCCAGTCGAGCCGGTCGGCGTGCTAATGAGAAGGCCGTCCCCCTGATACTGGTCTACCACTTCTCCGTCGATTTCAACTTCTAGCGTTGAGGTAATCATACGGTTTGGAGATGCAGGCTTTACGCACATCTCATTGAGCGCGTAGTAGCGATCGCTCACCGGTTCGATATTGTAAGACTCCCCCTTATGTGTTCTTGCTTGCAGCATCATCCTTAGCTGCACCGCATACTGATCGCCTATCAGCCGTTCCCATACCTGCTCCCAATCCCCAATAACCTCAGCCGACTCAGCCAAAAAACCAAGATGTCCGCCTACGTTCGCCGCCAGAATAGGAATATCGTCCATTGCGAGGTGCCGAGCTGCTGCTAACGCTGTGCCATCGCCGCCTAGCACTACCGCTAAGTCGATTGGCTGATGTACAGATTCTAGAAAGACCTGATATGGATTGTCCTTAGCACCGCTAGGACCCATCAACACCCTCGCGCCATGGGCTTCTAGCTGACGAGCACATTTATCAGCGCAGTCTTTACTGAGCTGATTACCCGCCTTGTATATGATGATGACCTGCTTAAGCTGCACGGCGTCTTCCTGATGTGTAGTGCAAGTAATTCTGCGAGAAAGATCTACGACAGTAAAAAACCTCAAGGCTTATACGACCTCAAGGTTTTTTACCTCAGTTCATAGCAGTGGTTTCTAGACTGAGCGTTAAGAAAGCCCGACTTACCACTTCAGCAAATTGAACTGCTCCATATCAACCGTGTCGCGGTTGCGATAGATAGAAAGTACAATAGCCAAACCTACAGCTGCTTCTGCTGCAGCAATCGTAATCACAAACACCGAAAAAACCTGCCCTTTAATTTCAGCAGGGTCCAAATAATTGGAAAACGCCATCAGGTTAATATTCACCGCGTTGAGCATCAGCTCAATCGACATCAGCACACGAATAACATTACGGCTAGAAACTAAACCGTAAATGCCAATACAGAACAGAGCCGCTGCTAAGACTAGAAAGTATTCGAGTTGCATAGGATATCGATGAATTTGATGCTTGTGATGAATGCTTTGAACCTGAATCAATCCGCTATTGTCCTGACCAAAGTATTCTGATCAGTATTCTAACGATGTGCGTGTCCAAAAAAGAGCTTCGCTATGGCCTGTTGTCTCGGCTACCTGCTGCCACCAGTTCACGAGGCTTTTCAGGAAGTGTGAGTGCTTCTTCTTTTGGCATTGTTGTATCAGGAATATACTCACGACGTGCCAGGATAATAGCGCCTACTAGGGCGATCAACAGCAGCACCGAAGCAAGCTCAAACGGCAGCAAGTAGTCACTGAAGAAATGCTGCCCAATGACCTCAATTGCCTTATCTCCGGCTGCTGGCAAGCTAGAGATTGCCCACGGGTGAGAAATCACCATCGTCGTGAGCAGCCCAAACAGTCCTGCACATACCGCGCCAGTTGCTGCCTTGCCTACCCAAGCGTTTTTTATCACGACAAAGTCTTCGTCTTTGTTGACCAGCATGATTCCAAACAAAATCAGAACGTTTACCGCACCTACATATACCAGTACCTGCGCGGCGGCCACAAAACCAGCATTCAGCAAAATGTATAGGCCCGAGATGCTAATAAAAACTAGTCCTAGCAGAAACGCTGAATAGACGATATTTGAAAGCAATACAACGCCGAGTGCACCCGCAAGCATAATCAGCCCTAGGAGGCCGAACGAGACGATCTGTACGCCTTCCGCTAAATTCAAAGCTGCCAAAACCAAAACGATTCTCTCCTCATAGTTGCTTTAATACTATCTTCTTACTTGCTATCTTCCTGGCTGACTTCAGCAGGTGCTTTAGCTGCTTCCGCCTCTAGTTCTTCCAAAATATCTTTCGGTGAGCGACCAGATCGCTGCGTTCCCTTTGGCAGATCATGGGGATCCATTACGCCCTTGGGCAGGTACGCAAACTCACGCATAGGCGTCACCATAGGATCTTCTGTAACCTTATATGGGAGGCGGCCTAGCGCAACACTATCGTAGTTGAGGTTGTGACGATCATAGGTCGATAGCTCGTATTCTTCTGTCATCGAAAGGCAGTTAGTAGGGCAATACTCTACGCAGTTGCCGCAGAAGATGCACACGCCAAAGTCGATACTGTAGTGGTTGAGGGTTTTCTTTTTAGTTTCCTTGTTGAATTCCCAGTCAACAACAGGTAGGTTAATCGGACAAACCCTGACGCACACTTCACAGGCAATACACTTGTCAAACTCGAAGTGGATGCGACCGCGATAGCGCTCTGAAGGAATTACCTTCTCGTAAGGGTACTGCACCGTTACAGGACGACGTTTCATATGGTCGAAGGTGACCGATAGACCCTGGCCAATAAATTTTGCTGCCTGAGCCGTTTCTTTGGCGTAGTCGCCGACTTGTTTTAGAAAATTCAACATGGCGCGAGGTCTATAAAGATTAAAACGGGTACGTATTTTGTGAACTCGATCGGCTGGTTCAACTGACTAATGACAAATCAGCCACCGAACGCAAAAGGAAAGACTAGCTTTAGTCCGGCTGTAGCTAGCAGGTTCACCAGAGCGATAGGCAAAAGAAACTTCCATCCCAAGTCAAGCAGCTGGTCGATTCTAACGCGAGGCACTGTCCAGCGCAGCAGAATGGTAAGAAATACTAGCAGGTAAGCTTTTAGCATCGTCATCACAATGCCAAGAGACGCGGTGATGATCTGTACCAGCGGAGCTGTTTCGCTAACACCAATTAGGCCAGTAATCATCTCGACTGGAATAGGAAAGCTCCACCCACCGAGATACAGCACAGACACAATCAACGCGGAAAGCATGAGGTTGACGTAAGAGCCTACGTAGAATAGCCCAAACTTCATTCCGGTGTACTCGGTTTGATATCCTGCAACTAGCTCTTCTTCTGCCTCTGGTAGGTCGAAAGGAAGGCGTTCGCATTCTGCTAGAGCTGAAATCCAAAAGATAACGAAGCCCACGGGCTGTCGCCAAATGTTCCAGCCTAAAATGCCGTACTGAGACTGCTGATTCACAATGTCGATAGTGCTTAGACCGTTGCTCATCATCACAATGGCAAGGACTGCTAGTGCCAGTGGGATTTCGTAGCTGATTGACTGTGCAGCAGCACGAAGGCCGCCTAAAAGTGAATACTTATTATTGGAAGAGTAGCCCGCCATTAGTAGGCCAATGGGCGTGATGCTGGAAAGGGCAATCCATAGAAAGATACCGATACCCAAGTCCGTGATGACCAAGTTCTGACCAAAGGGCACGATCAAGAACGACAGAAATACGGGAATAACTACGATGGCAGGCCCAAGGACAAACAGCCAGGGATCTGCTTTTGCTGGGGTAATATCCGCTTTAAATATGAGTTTGACCCCATCGGCGACTGCTTGCAAAGCGCCGAGTGGACCGACGTATTCTGGGCCAATTCTCTGCTGTGCGGCGGCAGAAATCTTCCGCTCTAGCCAAACACAGATGAAGATGCTGACCGTAGCGGCAATCAGCATGAGAACCATCGGTAGGGGTATCCAGATGGTTTTGGCTGCCCCTGCGGGTAGGCCCAAATCGATAAGCGCTCGAACGAACGTCCCTTGGAGGTCAATGCCTGGAGTCATGCTTTTAAAGAGTGCCAGCGGCGTTTAGCTACATTTCTTAAACAGATTCTAGCGCTTAATCAACCGCTGTACGTTAATTATGAGGCTGAAATCTACGCTGCCGAAGTTGTACTGGTATCAAAACCAATAAAAACCCCCTCGACATAATGCCGAGGGGGCTGAAGTTCCTGAAAATCGTCACTGGATATATATTCAGGGCAGATTGTGAGTTTGCAAAGGGGGGTAGGGCCCTTCACCTCTATGTAGAAACTGTGAAGAAGCTACTTCTCCCACAGCTGCAATCTCTGGTCTATGGGGGTATAGGGCTGTTCGTGGGGGCCTTCGTAAATTTGCGTAGGACGAAAAATTCTATTTTTGCCAATCTGCTCTTTCCAGTGGGCCAGCCAGCCAGCCACGCGGGCGATCGCAAAAATCGGCGTAAACAAATCTGTTGGTATTCCCAGCTTGCGATAGACCAGCCCAGAGTAAAAGTCCACGTTGGGATACACGCCTTTGTGACCTAGGTTCTCTTCAACCACCATCTCTAGTTCCAACGCAATATCGTAATAGTCATCGCGTCCTGCTTTATCAAAGAGCTGCTCGGCGAGTCCTTGTAAGATAACAGCCCGTGGATCTTTGACCTTGTACACGCGGTGACCAAAGCCCATAATTTTCTTTTTGTTGGCGATGCGATCGCTAATGTAAGGCCGAACGTTATCGACCGACCCAATCTCTTGGAGCATCGCAATCACTTCTTCATTCGCACCGCCGTGCAGCGGGCCTGCCAAAGTGCCTACAGCAGACGCTATCACCGCGTAAGGATCGGTAAGCGTGGAGGCCGTCACCATCGCCGAAAAGGTAGATGCATTAATAGTGTGTTCCGCATGCAGGCACAGGCAGATATCGAAAATGCGAGCAGCTAGCGGATCGGGCTCTTGCTCGTTGAGCATGTACAGAAAGTTGGCTGCGTAGCCCAGGTCGTCTCTAGGCTGTACCGGATCATTGCCTTTACGCATCATTTTGAAAGCCGCCACCATCGTAGGGATTTTGGCAATCAGCCTGACGACAGCATTTTGAACATAGGCTGGGTCTGATAGCTCTCGGCGAGAGTGAAACAGACCTAGCGCCGCTGCGCAGGCCTGCAATGCGTCCATAGGATGGCCGCTTTCGGGAAAGCACTTCATCATGTCACGGATGCGATACTTGAGGCGGCGATGATACTGCACCTCATGCTCAAATGCTTGCAGCTCTTGCTTAGTCGGCAACCCACCCCAAATGAGGAGATAGGTCGTTTCTAAGAAACTGCTGCTACGGGCAATATCTTCAATCCGAATGCCTCGGTACTCCAACAGGCCTTTTTGACCATCGACATGGCTAATGCTCGACTGCGTGGCCGGTATTCCTTCTAACCCTGGCCGGTATTCGCATGTCGTCATATCGTGCTCCTTTGTATCGTGGTGTAATTTTAGTCTGTATTGAGCACTCCGTTCTCAGGATCGACTAGCCGCTGAAGCTTTTGTTTGATCTGTTTGTCAAAGACCTCCCACTTTTGCCGGTTGTAGTCGCTGTTTTCGTAGTAGCCCGACAGAAAGCCGATAGGAATTTCAAAGCCACCTGCCATTGACCGGCCACCGCCAAAGAAGCGACCATGACTGTCTTGACCCAACGCTTCTTTAATAAACTCATCGGGATCAAGCGTGATTTTGTTTGTTCTTAGCGAGCCTACTACCACTTCTTTACCTTCGTCTTCGTCATGGACGATGCCATACACCACTGCGGTATGAACGTTTTCTTCAGTGACCAAAAAGTCTGCTGCCTGCGGAATGGCGTCTCGATCTTCGTAGCGCAAGTAGCCAACGCCTGCGATAGAGACATTGTTCTGCATTTGGCGATTTCGAAGCGATCGCTCAATCACATCCATCACTCGCCTTGACTTAGATGCCTGTAGTACCGCGCTCAGCAGCTGCGCGTCGTAATACTGGCTGAGGTATGCCGCTGCTAGGAAGTCAGGTTCAGAGGCTTGCATTAGGTGACTGGTATCCGAGCGTAGTCCGTGCATAAGTGCAGTAGCACACTTCACATGGTGACTATTGCTGCGATCTAGCTGAATGAGCCCAGCTTGCAAATACTGCGTCATCATAGTGGCTGTCGCATGCATCTCAGGGCGAATGTCTGCCATCTCAGCGTCTAGCTTGCCTTGAATCGCGTGATGGTCAACAACCAAGATGAGCGGTAGCTCGGCTTTTTTGACCTTTTCTGTCAAATGGCTGGTGGTTCCCTGCGTATCGATCAAAACATAGCCTTGATACTGCGTTAGGTCGGGCGCTTCTTTATCTGATGCAGGCCACCTTTTTGCCGGTAGGTTGGTAAGTTTGACCAAGGCAATGTTTTCCTGATGGCTCAAAGTGCCCGAATAAAAAATATCGCACTGGATATTGTAGGCAGCTGCAATTAGCCGGTAGGCCCAGGCCGCCGAAAGTGCATCCGGGTCAGGAAAGTCCTGTAGTAAAACCAACTGCTGAGCACCACTGTGCTTTTTGAGGAGCTTTTCTAAAGCCTCTGCTGGCTTACTCTCAAAGCCGACGGCTCGCCTGAGGGTCTCTGTTTGATCGGCTGAGGCATTGTTTGCCAAGGCTAACTCTCCTCTATTCTCTTTTACGATTGATTTTGACGGTTTTGGTCGTTTGTTCTTCAATGACTGTCGCAACAATTGATTGGAGCTGTTGCCGTCATTCGGCTTGATTCTGGTTCCCAAATTTTCAGCTACTAAAACGAATTTGCCATACGATGCGAAGGCCTGACCATCTATTCTACCAACTAAGTAAAGAATCAACTAAGTGGAGATAGCTTTTACCGAAGACCCCAAAGTTCCGCGTTTGGAGACAAACCTACCCGACTTCTAGACAGACCTAAAGTACAGACACCTAAAATCAACAGAGACTATCTGCCGTACATTCTGAGTTCGGCTTGCTTTATAGTTTGCGCTTAGCTAGTTCAAACCAATTACATACTGCCGCCACTCTTGATGAACACCGCCGCGTACATGTCTAGAAATTTCAAAAAATAGGCTGCTGTGTGGCTTGCGAGGCTGATTCATCAAGGGCATTTCAGCTTCTTTAGGCGTTCGGCTTCCCTTTTTCACATTGCATCGTACACAGGCGCTGACAATATTTTCCCAGCTATCCCCACCGCCACGCGAGCGGGGAATGACGTGGTCCAGCGTTAGGCTCTCACCCGAATGTCCGCAGTACTGGCAAGTGTTGTTGTCCCTATGGAGCAAATTCCGGCGTGTGAGTGGGATCTCTCGATAGGGAATACGAACGTAGTGGCGCAGCCGAATAACCGTTGGCATCGGAAAGTCGGGATAAATGTGATGCTCACGCTGCTCTACTTGTTCAGCTTTACCTTTGATGATAAGCACTACTGCGCGCCGCCAGCTTGTGATGTTAAGCGGCTCATAGGAGGCATTTAAAACGAGAACCTTACTCATATGGCAGTGCCTAGATTCTGCCTAGATAGTAGCACAGCCGTACTTTTACGGGTTGAGTTGGTAGATAGCTGCTAAGTTATTGCGTTCCTATAAGAGCACTTTTGCGCATAAACTTTGTCAGTAAGATTTTTGGTCCGATGGTTAATGGTGCGAGGTCGCTATGCTCAAGTGGGATAAAACGTCTGCGCTTTCTCATATGCAGTGCGCCAGGGCTTGGGTAGAAATTGACCTGGCGGCGCTGGCTGATAATGTCAAATCGGTGAAGAACCTGCTGTCGAAGGACACAGATTTAATGTCTGTGGTGAAGGCTGATGCCTATGGTCATGGGGCGGTAACTGTGGCGCAGGTCGCATTGGCAGCGGGCGCAACTTGGCTGGGTGTGGCAACTGTCCCAGAGGGAATTGAGCTACGTCAGGCGGGTATCGATGCACCCATTTTGGTAATGGGCGCTGTGAATGACCCAGTGGAGATTGGCGCGATCGCCCGCTGGAATCTACAGCCCACTATCGTCAGCCTTGGGCAAGCTACGGTTTTCTCAAAAACGCTAGCTTCACTTTCTCTCTCTAGATGGGGCGATCGGCCCTTGTCTGTACATTTGAAGCTAGATACTGGCATGTCCAGGCTAGGGTTTAGCTGGCAGCGGGCGGTAGAGCTAGCCTCTTTTGTTGATCAGCTACCCCATCTAAATGCGGTCAGTGTTTACTCTCATTTGGCGACAGCGGATAGTCTAGATACGACAACGATGCGATCGCAGCATACGCGGTTTGAGCGGGCGATCGCAGACCTGAAGAAGGCCAAACTCTTACCGCCTAAGCTACACCTAGCCAACTCTGCTGCTACGCTCGCCAGCCCAGATCTGCACTACGACATGGTGCGCGTAGGCCTTGCTACCTACGGTCTATATTCAGCTCCTCATCTGCAATCCAAAGCTGAACTTAAGCCTGTGCTGTCAGTCAAAGCTCGAATCACGCATATAAAACAGATACAGGCAGGCGATGGCGTAAGCTACAGCCACAAGTTTGTAGCGCCCGAGCCAATGACTATAGCGGTCGTTGGCATTGGCTATGCCGATGGTGTTCCGCGCCTACTGTCAAACCAGCTAAAAGTCGCCATCACAAAAGAGGAAGGTGCTTCTACCACCGTTCACTGGGTACCTCAGCTTGGTGCCATTACCATGGACCAAATTATGCTAGATGTTTCTGATGTACCCACGGCTCAAGAAGGCGATGCTGTCACGCTCCTTGGTCCAGCGGGCGATCGCTATCTCAGTGCCGACCAATGGGCAGAAGCGACAAACACTATCTCTTGGGAGATTCTTTGCAGCTTCAAGCATCGGTTGCCCCGTATCACCCAACCTCTACCCAAGCAAACTTCTTCTCCGCGCAAGATGAATAGCCCAAAGGATGAAATCGTAGTGTCTACCCCGTAAAGAAAATTAGTGAAAATACCTGAGAATATAGCTAGAGCTTTCGCAGAGTTCTTGGTATTATGATTGCTCACTCATGGAGAAGTGGCTGAGTGGTTGAAAGCGGCTCCCTGCTAAGGAGTTATGGGGTGTAAACTTCATCGAGGGTTCGAATCCCTCCTTCTCCGTTGTCTCAAACATATTCTGAAGATAAGCCATGCCTTGCTTTGAGGGCTTATCTTAGAGATTTCGCACGGCCCATAGCAGGCGCTCTGGCGTCGCGTTGTGGTGCGCAAAAGAGAAAAGGTGCTGGAACCGTAGCTGGCCTTTTTGATCTAAAACGAACTGAGCAGGCAGCGGAGCTCCTAATGCTTGCCCAGTACCGTACTGTTGAAATAGTGCGCAGCTAGGATTGACGAGCAGAGGCATTTCTAATCCAAGGTCTTGCTGCACCGCTTTACTTTGATCCGCATCGGTACTCGTGACCATTAAGACTGCCGCGCCTAGTCCTACAAACTGTCTGTAAGCTTCTGTCATCGCCAAGATGTGGGGATAGCAAAAGGGACAGTACTGCTTTTCTGTGAAAATACGCGTAAAGTCAAGCACAACCGGCTTACCGCGATAGCTTGAAAGTCGATGAGATTGACCAGTGGCATCCGTGAGGGTGAAATCCGGCAGGGTTTCTCCTATCGAGAACTTGCATCTAGCCGGAACAGGTAAAAAGTTTTGAAAGAATCGACGGCTGATAAGCCCTCGAAAATCATTAGAAGTTAGCCGCACTATGCGTCTCCTTGGGAAAGACTATCGTGACGCTGGTGAAGCGTCACCGCCCCGTTGGCTCTCTATAGTGGTTATCCATTCTCACAAACGGCCATCAGAATAGCCACCAGAGGTCAGACAACAGCTGCACCTTTGATGGCTAATGAGTAATGGTAATGGGCTAAATAGGTTAGTGAATCAACCGATTTGCTCAAACAGCCGCAAAGAATTCCTTTGACTTAATAGGGTCAGGATTCATCGTCGCGTCACCAGGCTGCCAACCCGCAGGACAAACTTCGTCTGGATGCGACTGTACGTACTGGATAGCCTGTAGCACCCGTAAAGTCTCATCTACGCTGCGACCAAACGAGAGGTTGTTAACGGTTGCGTGCTGAATCACGCCTTCTTTATCAATGATAAACAGTCCACGTAGCGCAACGCCTACCTCTGGGTCTAGCACGTTGTAAGCACTGCTGATTTCTTTTTTGATATCTGAAACTAGGGGATAGTTGAGGTCACCTACGCCACCCGTTTTTCTATCAGACTGAATCCATGCAAGGTGAGAAAACTCACTGTCAACAGAAACGCCTAATACTTCAGTGTTGATATCGCTAAAGCTGCTGTAGCTGTCGCTGAAAGCCGTGATCTCTGTAGGGCAAACAAATGTGAAATCTAAAGGGTAAAAGAAGAGAATTACGTACTTACCACGGTAGTCAGAAAGCTTGATGGTCTTGAATTCTTGGTCGACAACAGCGGTGGCTGTAAAATCAGGCGCACTCTGCCCTACCCTCAAACATCCTTGCTCACTCATCAAAGCTTTCCTCTCATGTGGTGTGTTCTTCGGAATATTAACATTAATTAAGTGCCGTACTCATTACGACAGGCACAGCCCCTGCTACAAGTACGCTCTATTGCATCGCATTTCAGCAGCGGTAGATCTTACTAGAACATATTGCGAAAGAATGGCTCTGGCGGGATTTGAACCTGCGACCTTGGGCTTATGAGTCCCCTGCTCTAACCACTGAGCTACAGAGCCTTGCGATGCTTCAGTATCCTTTGGCGTTTGCTGGGCACTGAACTTAGCTAAATAAATGTAACACGAAATGAAAACGCTTCAGAAAGTATTCTACTTCACAATTTTTGGCGCGTAATTTTTTGGCAGTTCATAGAGATTAGGAGAAAACACCTGAACAAAATAGCCGAGCCAACTGTTCTGATGGCTCGGCTATTCTAGAGGCTATGCAGCTACTCTTCTCAATCTATTAGAGAAGTTGGCGTTAACGCCTGGGTAGATAAGCAACAGGGTTAACTGCGCCTTGACCGCTCATATGTACTTCGAAGTGAAGATGAGGTCCTGTACTGTAGCCAGTGCTGCCCATCTCGGCAATTTTCTGGCCTTGGCGAACGGTTTGCCCTGCACTTACGCTCAGACTGTTGTTGTGTGCATAGCGAGTCATGCTGCCATCAGGATGACGGATCTCTACTAGGTTGCCGTAGCCACCTGAGTTCCAGCCTGCTTGTTCTACAACTCCTATTGCAGCAGCTACAACTGGCGTGCCGACAGGTCCTGCAACGTCTACGCCTCGGTGCATTCTGCCCCAGCGCCAGCCGTACCCGGAGGTAACTGTGCCCTGAGTTGGCCAAACATAGCCGTCGAAGTAGTCGGGTGCTTCAGGTAAGAACTCCTCAGAGCTAGGCAAGATAGGCATATCAGGAGAAACAACCTGACCTGCCGAAGGCCGCTGAGCTGGAATGTAAGCATCTGGGCTGAGCGGCGCGGCGGCTAGCAGCTCAGGAGAAGCTGCGTCTGCTTCAGGTGTGATCGCAACCTGCTCAGAAGCTAACTCATTTCTACGTCGCTGCTCTGAACGTGCGAGCAGCCTGCTACGTTCACTCGCACCGTTAGCAGACGCGAGGACAGCTTCAGAAGCATCGACCGAGGTTTCTTGTACCGACTCAACTTCGTCAAGAAGGCTTGCAACATAAGGGTCAACGCTTTGAACAGCTTCTGTTGCGGCGCTGTCGGTATTGGCTGCTGCAGGCGTACCTACTATGTAGGGTTCGTCAGGCGCTGCGCTTCGCATGTCACCTAGCATACGTGCGGCATTTGGGCGGTATGCAGTGCTTTGCAAATAAGCTAATCGGTCGCTTGTTGGTCTAGGTCCACCGACTGCGTTGGCATCATTAGCAGCAGGCGATTTGGTCTGTCTTGCAACAGGTGTCGATGCACCTTCAGGCACGCGCAGTGTGGCACCTGTCACAATGAAGTCTGGGTTTGTGAGCCCATTGACATTGATGATTTCTTGTGGCGTTGTGCCTAGAGAAGACGCAATACTCGCAAGTGTATCGCCCGCTTGAATTTGGTAGCTGCCAAAAGATTGCGGTGCGGCGTAGGCAGTCGTCACTACTGGCGCTGCTTCTACGACGGTTTCTATCTGCGCTGAGGCATCGGCGATTTCGATTTCTAGCGTGGCTGGCTGCCTCGAAATCTCGGAAGAAACCGTGATGTTTTCTTTGACTTCGGCGGCCTCTGTCGTAGGTGCGTCAAGCGCTATTACTCCTAGCGCCTCAGCTGTTGTGTTGTTCCGCTCTACCGACTGAGCCATAAGTACGGGCCCAGCACTGGCTGCTTCAGAAATCTCTAGAGATATTTCGCCGGGATTGTCTTCAAGATGACTGGGAACCTTGAGAACTTGTCCTACGCGAATGCTAGTTTCGGGCGGTAGCTCGTTTGCGACCTTGAGCTCTCGTAGGCTAACGCGGTGCTGCTGAGCGATTTGCCACAGGCTCTGACCTGATTCAACAGTATGGTAGGCGACGATTTCGGCTTGAGCGGTTTCTGCTGACTGCGCTTGTGACGCTGAAGTCTTAGAGTCACTTGAAAAAGCCTTTGTGGTGTCAGAGACCGTTGGAGCCGCAACTGTAGCAGAGGCTTCAGCCTGAGAAACCAATGCTCCAGATGCGCCTACTGATAGAGCGAGACCCAGCATCGCAGCTGATTTGGCTCTGTGAGTATTGCTCTGGTGTTCGGAAATCCATGAATGACTCGGGTCAGACACAGACTCCTGTGAAATTGCTTGTTTCAAGGAATAACCTCCTAATGATTCAGCGTTTAACCGCTAGTACTCAGCTGCTGAGAAAATGACAGTGCAAAGACGGTGCAAACTCAGTCAGCTGACAGTGAACGATTCAAATAACAGCAGAGCTGCTGGTCGTTAGCTTTAAGACCTTGAATAAGTCAGCTGTAAAACTGGCCTACTAGTCAAGTGCTCGTGCAAGTCTACAAGCTAATCCGCTTGTCTAACTTAGGCAAGTTTACACGACTTAACCATTATTTCAATCATCGCTTCTGTGACCTACTCTGAATGCCCAAAAAAATGCGAACTCTAAACTTTCATACTATTTCCTGCCGCTTTGGACCTGGTAAGTGCTGCGGACTGGAGTACGACGATCGCCTTTCACCACTAGCTTTTAGGCCTTTTTTCGTTCAGCCAATTTATTTTTTGGCACATATGTGTCACATCCTCGACTTTGCTTTTTTTTGGCGCTGAGAACTGTTTGGGCAGTTCTAGCGATGATTGCTCTGCATCCCTCTAAGGGAGTGTGATTGGCTAGGCTCTGGTTGTACCTACATAAAAATCTTCTCTATTAACAACGAACAATTGATGAGTCCTTAAATAATAGGAAATACTTATCTAAAAAGCCCCCTTATTTTTATCAAAAGCGCCGAAAAATAGTCTTCTCTCTGAGAATGATCCAGTACTTTAATTTTTGCTGGCAGTTTTCGTGGGTCTCTTCTGTGTTTTTTTAGCTCTTTATATGATGCCGGTTTGCAAGTGGCGGGCTTACGTTGCGATCACTGACGGACCCTTTGTTTGTCGTAGAGCTTCAAAGAGCCCAACCGCTGCGCAGACAGAAAGATTGAGGCTGCGAACGTAGCCTTTGCTGCTCATAGGGATGGTGGTAACAATGTCGCAGTGGCTGAGATCTGCCGGTGATAGTCCCTTGCTTTCGCAGCCAAATAGGAGCCAGTCGTCGTCTTTGTAGGAAATTTCGCTGTAACTGCCTTCGACTCTAGCGCTAAAGCCAATAAGCCTACCGCCGTTGTCTTGCGCGTATTGCCAGAAGTCGTCGTCTGACTCGTGCAGGTGCAAGTCGACATGAGGCCAGTAGTCTAGCCCTGCGCGCTTGAGATAGCGATCGCTGAGCTCAAACCCGAGCGGCATAACCAGATGAAGTGGTGTTTCGGTGGCAGCGCAGGTGCGCGCAATGTTTCCTGTATTGGGCGGAATTTCTGGATTGATAAGTACGATGCTAGGCATGAGATGTCAGGTTGTGGGCGATTACACCTTGCGGAAGTTACACGTAGGCAGTAACCGATGGGCAAATGTCTTGGGCTAGCAGTGCTTCTTGAGTTTTCATTTGAGCGATCGCACCTTGAATAACCTCTGTTGGGCTGCTCGCACTCGCCTGCTGAAGCCATTGCTGAGCCTGATTACCGTTACGCAAAATTTGCTGGATAGGATTGAGGAAGCAGACAATGCCAGACGCTTTAGCAAACGGATGTATTTCTGCATACAGCTGCTGAATCCATTCGCGGGCGATGATAGGTTTGCCTGTTTCCCAGTGACGAAGCTGTGCGTCCAAGCTGCTCTTTGCCACAGACTTTTCATTTTCCATTGCAATCTCTAGCAGGTCTTCACTCCGATTGCTCTCGCCGATTTGGCTGCTTTCTAGTGGATCTAGTGCGGGTGTTTGCAGCATTTGCGTTAGCCTCGCTTCGAGAAAAGCGGTGACAGCAAGTAGATGTAGTGGATCACTCACTAAGTCACAGATGCGCAATTCCAATCGGTTGAGGTTGTAAGGGCGGCGATCGCCATTAGGTCGCACAGAACTCCACAGATGCCGAACGCTCTGCATAGAACCTGCTTCTAACTGCTGCTCTACCCAACGAATGTGATGTAGATGGCTTTCAAACAGCGGGACGTGTTTAGGCGTTTGTGGAAAGAGCTGCCACCGGGTGGAGTGAAAGCCAGTGATAGCACCGTCGAAAAAAGGAGAGGATGCTGTGAGCGCTAAGTACAAAGGGGCTTCTAATCGGATGAGCCGACAGGCGCGCATCAGCTGCTCAGGGTCAGCCATGCCGATGTTGATGTGAATGCTAGCGGTGACAACGTCTGTGCCGTAGGTATTTTCGATATAGGTATGGTACGGATTTTGTGGGTCAGACCGGTGGAATTCTTGAGCGCCGCCGAGAGGCAGTGTGCTGCCGGGAATGATAGTGTAGTCGCCCAAGGTTTTGAGATAGTCTCTGAGGCGGACTCTGGGCTTGAGCAGTTCGCACAATAAATGCTCGTATCGGCAAAAGGGCGCGGTAGTGTATTCCACGTTGCGAGTGTCGGGTTCTCGAACAAAGCTTTCTAACGCAGCCACAATTTTGTCTGAAAAGCCAACGACCTCTCCCTCGGGCGTCCCCGTATACATCTCAACTTCAAAACCTTTAGATAGCAGCACGTAGATATCCTTTGTGTTACGAGGGCAAATGGGTCAGGCGGGCGGACGGGAGAAAAGCAGGAAAAAACGCAATTTCTCTCCTTATATATAGGGGTAATTTTAAACTGTATAGAAAATGACCATTTTTCAACCGAAATCTGCAATCTGAATAGCCGAGTTTCCGGTTTTGCATAGAGCTATTAGAGCAGTATAGATGTCTGGTGAGGTCGTTTGGTTCTACCGGGAGCTAGGTTGTAGAGCGTCAATAAAAAGCCCCGGCAGATGACTTATCTGCCGGGGCCTATATGCGGATGAAAGGACTTGAACCTTCACGTCACGAGGACACTAGAACCTAAATCTAGCGCGTCTACCAATTCCGCCACATCCGCGCGGGCTTTAATAGTATCAAGAAACGCGAAACAGATGTTGGATTCTCTCTAAAATATTGTCAATTAAGACGCTTGTTGTAGTGAAGGTGTCTGTTTTGTTCGGTAAGGAAGTGGAGACTGTGAAGAAGTCTGCGTGTGACTGTTGCCTGGCTTTGGTGTCATTGGCTTCGGGGAGCGCTTATGATGAGAGAGGTTACGGTTATCCGCTAGTGAAAGCGATGTGACCAGTGCTATATAGATATGTGAGATGAGGAGAATCGTATCGGATGGGTAAGGTAGTTGGCATAGACCTCGGTACGACCAATTCTGTGGTCGCGGTGATGGAAGGCGGTAAACCCGTCGTGATTGCCAATGCCGAAGGGATGCGGACAACACCATCGGTTGTGGCTTTTAGCAAGGAAGGCGAAAAGCTAGTAGGCCAGATGGCTCGGCGACAGGCGGTGCTGAATCCTAGAGATACGTTCTACGCGGTGAAGCGATTTGTAGGCCGTCGGTATGACGAACTTTCTGCGGATTCTAAGCGGGTGCCCTATACGGTGCGGCGCAGTGAGTCTGGCAATGTAAAAATTCGCTGCGATCGCCTCGACAAAGACTACGCTCCCGAAGAAATTTCTGCCATGATTCTGCGCAAGCTAGCAGAAGAAGCTGCGCAGTACCTAGGTCAGCCAGTGACAGGCGCAGTCATCACGGTGCCTGCTTACTTCAACGACGCACAGCGGCAGGCAACTCGCGATGCGGGCCGAATCGCTGGCCTGGAAGTAAAGCGAATTATCAATGAGCCGACAGCGGCGTCTCTGGCCTACGGATTAGACCAGCAGTACAACCAAACGATTTTAGTATTTGACCTAGGTGGCGGCACCTTTGATGTGTCTGTGTTGGATGTGGGCGATGGCGTTTTTGAAGTGCGCTCAACCAGTGGCGATACGCAGCTAGGTGGCCTGAACTTTGACAAGGTCATTGTCGATTGGCTGGCGGAGGACTTTTTGGCGAAGGAAGGCGTGGATTTGCGGCGCGATCGCCAGTCGCTCCAGCGCCTTAGCGAAGCGGCTGAAAAGGCCAAAATTGAGCTTTCTGGCGTGCTGGTTACCGAAATCAATCTGCCTTTTATCACGGCGACTAAAGACGGCCCTAAGCATATTGAGACGAAACTGGAGCGATCGCATTTTGAAGATCTGTGCAGCAACCTATTGAGCCGAATGCGCGGTCCGTTAAAGCAAGCACTGGCGGATGCGAATGTTACGCCTAGCCAAGTGGACGAAGTCGTCTTAGTGGGCGGCGCTAGCCGGATGCCGATGGTGCAAGAGCTGGTGTATTCGGTGATGAACCGGCAGCCTAACCGTAACGTCAACCCGGACGAAGTGGTTGCAGTAGGCGCGGCTATTCAGGCTGGCATTCTCAGTCAAGAGATTAAGGATATTCTGCTGTTAGACGTATCGCCGCTGTCTTTAGGACTAGAGACCGTAGGCGGTGTGATGAAAAAGCTGATTCCGCGCAACACGACGATTCCGGTGCGGCGTTCGGATACGTTTTCTACTTCGGAGAACAACCAAACGGTCGTAGAAGTGCACATCCTTCAGGGTGAGCGCGAGATGGTGAACGATAACAAATCCTTAGGCCGCTTCAAGCTGATGGGTATTCCACCTGCGCCGAGAGGCATTCCGCAGGTGCAGGTATCGTTTGATATTGATGCCAACGGTATTTTACAGGTGTCAGCGCTAGATAAAACAACGGGACGTCAGCAGAGCATTACGGTGCAGGAAGCCTCGAACTTGTCTGAAGCAGAAATTCAGGACATGATTCGTGAGGCTCAAGAAAACTCAGCGACAGATCGGCTACAGCGCGATCGCATTGAAAAGCGTAACCGGGCTGAAGCGTTGACTTTTAAAGCTGAACGAGTGCTGCGCGAAGTGGCAATTGATTTTGGTATGCAGTTTGGGCGCGATCGCCGTCGTCGAATCGAAGGTTTAATTCAAGAGCTACGTGCTGCGTTAGAGCAGAAAGATGATCGCAGCATTGATATTTCACAGGCTGACTTACAGAACGAAGTATACGAGCTAAATCGCGAAGCCTATTTGTACGACTTGGATGAAGAAGGCGACGGCATCTTGGGCCAAATTGGTGACACGCTTAAGCGTGCTTTTGCCGGAGAGGATGACGATTACTATCGCAACAATGACTTAGGCTACGGTGCTAGCAGTGGCTATAGCAGCTATCCGGCCAATCCCTACAGCTCGCAGGCCCAGTGGGACACCGCCAGCTGGAATCAAGGCGGCGGTGCAAACGCTAATAGCTGGAACGACGACTGGGACGACGATTGGGAGAGCAGTCGCAGACCTCAGAATCCGCCTGCAAGAGTAGAGCCCCAATCGCCTAGATATCAACCCTACGATCAAGCGTCTGCTCCAGTAAGGTCCTACGACCAAGGGAGCTACAGCCAAGACAGCTACGACCGTAATAGCGATTCTGGGCAAGGTCGTTACGACAATCAAGGTAGCGGTTCTCAGGGAAACAGCTATCAAGATAGTAATTACCAAGGTGGCTACGCCTCAGATAGTTACAGCCAGGATAGCGGCGGACAGCGTGAGTATGATGCTCGCTACGCTGACGACCGCCGCATACCGCCAGAAGACAGCCGGAATGGAGGTGCTATAACACCGCAAAACGGGGGCTATCGTCAAGGCGACTATCCTCAGCCCGTTCAAGATTATCCAGCGACACAGGGCTATTCTGCTCGCTCCGGCTATCCTCCAGAGTCAGGCTATTCCTTATCACCTGGCTACGCCGACCAAAATTATCCATCTGAGGCTGGCTATCCATCTTCCCAAAGCTACCCACCTGCTCAGAACATACCAGGTAGCGAGCAGTCGGGGTATGAGCGGCAAAGCTATTCCCAAAACTACCCGCAAGATAACTACCCAAGAAACGACTACCCGCAGGACAACTATCCACAAGATAGTTATTCGCAAGAAAGATATCCTCAAGGGAACGCTTCACAAGACGACTATTCCCAAGGCTATTCATCTCAAAACCCAGCCCAAGACAGTTCTCAAGGTGATACCTACCGGAGCTCGGGTGGGCAGGGTCGTTATCAAGGTGGCCAGGCCGCGTATCCAGATCGCGAGTGGCAGGACGACTATCGCCAACCGAACCCATCGGATGATTCTGATCGCCGTCCGCCTCAGCGCAAGCGGCCAAGTAATGAAGACGATTGGTTTTAAGCGCAATAAGATACACATTCGTTCATGCAAAACTTTCGGGACTACTACGAGATTTTGGGCGTTCCCAAGACGTCTACGGCTGAAGAAATTAAACGGGCTTATCGCGGTTTAGCCCGGCAGTATCATCCAGATGTAAATCCTGGAGATAAGGCGGCTGAAGAAAAGTTCAAGCTACTAGGTGAAGCCTACGGTGTACTTTCAGATACAGATAAGCGCAAGCAGTACGAGCAGTACAGCCAGTATTGGAATCAAAAAAATGGGCCGAAAGGCTGGCGAAGTAAATGGCCAAGTAGTGGGCCTGCCACTAAAGATACTGACTACAGTGCGTTTGAAGACTTTGATAATTTTGTAGAGCAGCTGCTCAAACAGCATCAGCCTGATGATAAGGCAGCGCCTCGCCGAGCGGTCAAAAAAACGATCTCAAACGCCGGTCGTCGTGCGTCCGAACGAGAGTCTCAAACCGCGCCGAGACCGAGTCGTACTCAGTCTCGGCAACCAGCATCACCCGTTGCCTCTACTGTTAAAGAGACCACTAGAGAAACAACCCCAAAGCCCAGCTATCGTAGGCAGCCAGCTTCACCTTCTCGAAGAGATGCTGAGGCTGATTTGACGGTTCCACTAGAGAAGGCCTATGCCGGTGGGCGAGAGCGTGTGCGGTTGGAAGATGGGCGATCGCTCGAAGTCAGCATGCCACCGGGCATGGTCACCGGACAGCGGATTCGGCTGAAAGGTCAAGGTATTGACGGGGGCAATCTGTACCTGCGAATTGAGGTAGAACCGCACGGCTACTTCTCTTTGGCCGACGGAAACGTGTACTGCCGCCTACCGCTAACACCTAGCGAAGCCGTCCTAGGTGGAACGCTAGCGATGCCAACCCTAGGAGGACTGGTGAATATGATGATCCCGCCGGGCGTGCAACCAGGTCAACGGTTGAAGCTGACGGGCAAAGGGTATCCGATTGCACAAGGTCTTTACGGCGACCAGATCGTAGAGATTGAGGTCGTAATGCCAACTGTGCTAGATGATGAGGAAAAGGCTTTGTATCAAGAATTAAGAGACATCGAGCGGTTTAGCCCGCGAGCAGACTTACCCTTTCCATAAATGTTAATTTCGTAACTCATCTTTGAAGGGAACAGGATTTACAGCCAGGATATTTTTATGCAAACGCTTAACGTCAATATGCCTCAGCTGCTACGAGCTAAGCTACAGGCCTATCAAAACGATCAGGATATTGAGCAGCCTGAAGCTGCTATAGTTGCTGCTTTGGAAGCTTATTTTCAGGGCTGGACGCCTACGAAAAGAGTTCATCCTCTACCTGCGATGTATGACGTAGAGGATGGGCCTTGTGAGGTGATTGCTTCGTTTAGAGAGCCTTTCTAAGCTCCAAAGCTAAGTTCTAAATCTAAGTTCCAAAGTAAGCTGGTTCGTTTCCTGGAGCCCACTTGATATTGCAGCCGATGCTGGGCTTTTGCGCTTCCGGCACAGACTGACCGGCTACGAGCTGATCGAGGGCTGCGCGTAGGTCTTTACCGTTGACCGGCTTGTCATTGCCGGGGCGAGCATCGTCTAGCTGGCCACGATAGGCGAGTTTGAGATCGCTATCAAAGAGGAAAAAATCAGGGGTGCAAGCAGCAGTGTAGCTTTTGGCAACTTCCTGAGTAGCATCGAAGGCGTATGGGAAGTTAAAGCTTGCTCGCGTTGCCTGCTCACGCATGTTCTCAGGACTGTCCTGCGGATGGGTCTCTATGCTGTTCGTGCTGATTGCGACTACGCCAATGCCTTTAGGAACGTAGTCTTGGCCAATTTTGCCCAGCTCGTCTTCAACGTGTTTTACAAAGGGACAGTGCTGGCAAATGAACATCACTAGCAGCCCTTTTTTGTCGATGAAGTTTGTGAGGGTGACGGTTGTGCCCGAGGTGACGTCTTCTAGATTGAAGGTAGGGGCAGTTGTGCCCAAAGGCAGCATTGTAGATTCGGTTCTAACCATGTGTCTAGCCTCCTGCGCTCATGCCAGCCATGACGAGAACAGAAAGTAGTAGCCCAGGACTAAGCAGGAGGATGAGCAGAAAGAAATCGTGGAGTTCCATAGGTTGTGATGACGTTTGAGTGAGTAATGACGGGTGGCGAGGCTTTTATAGAAGCTTCGCTGCTACGTTTGTGAGTCAGTTTTGAGTCGGTTTTAGGTTGCCTAATTTGACGCTGAAACCGACACTACTCTTATCATGGCGAATTAACAGCGAGAATATATGGAATTTTCTTGAAAGATACCAATGATTTTCTGAAAAATTACCAGTGGAACTTTTGAGATCTGACGTATCCTTACATTGAATTTGATTGGTGGAAGCAAATTTCATGGGCAGGAACTCGGCGCACAAACCGGCATTCAGACCATTGTTTATAGAGCGATGGGGTTCTCTATTTAGCTTTGTACCGGTAAAGAAAACATTGGTTGGTGCGATCGCACTGACAGCAATAGGCGTACTCCCTACCCAAGCTGAGGAGCTAAAAGACTGGCAGTACGATACGCAAACGCGATCGCTCACCCTCACCTTGCCCGAATCAGTCGTTCCCCTAATCTCTGTTATTGCGCCTGACCAGCTCGTGCTAGAGCTGTCCGACACTCAAGTTGGCGACATCATGGCACAATCTGTGCGTGATGGCCTGGTAGAAAGCATCGTACTAGAGCAGGCCACCCCCGAAACAGTGTGGATCGTGATGGATTTTGCTGCTGGAACCGTGCTTTCTACTTCCCAAAGCGCGACGCCCATTGTCGAGACGGCAACCAATAATGGAGAGCAGCGGTGGCAGGTTCGCCCGGCTTTGGTAGCCGCGAGTCGTACGGCAGCTCAGTCGGTAGCTGGTGCCAACCTTTTAGTCAACACAGGAAGTGCCAGCAGCCTCAGAACGCCTGCTGCTGATATTGCTCAATCGCCAGACTTTTCTGATCTGCCTGTGCTAGAACCTGCCATGCCAATCAGTGAGCCTGTGATTGTGCCACCGCTCAATACGCCCGTGAACGTACCACCCTTAGAATCGTTAGAGCCGTCGGAACCAGCGGCTACAAGTGTCCCACAGCTTCCCACCGAGTCAGCAGATGTGGCTGAGCAGCTGCCAGCAGAGACCATGCCAGTATTTGAAGTACCGGTAATTCCGGTAGAAGAACCAGTTGCGAGCGAGCCTACAGAGCCTCCGTTTTTAGATGAGTGGGAAAACGATAGCTTGCCTGCACCTGTAGAAGCGCTGTCAGCTGAAGCACCGGTTGCGACTGAGCCCGTTTCAGATGAACGAATTGCAAGTAGTAGTGACTCATTTGAAGACGCTATTGAACCTGCTGCCGTTGAATCCGCTATTGATATTGAGCCTGCTATTGAACCTGTTGTGGAGTCGGCTGTTGAGCGAACCCAGCCTTCTAGTGCGAGCCGGTGGCCTGAGCCGATTCCCTTCGGTCAGCCTCTGCCTAGATAAAGGTCTAGATAAAGAATGCTATGCCATATTCACAGATAGCGTCACAATAAGAATAGTCAAGCATTCTTTCAAACTTTAGGTTCTGCTGCCTAACTATATTTTGTGAAAACCGCATTCAAATTCCCCAAAGCTTCGCTGAGCACTCTACTTTCTGACGCGATTACCGTTTTCTGGGGAGACTGGTTAGATCTACGCGTACGTATTCCTCAAGTTGCTGCTTCTGGACTCGTCTCGCCGCTGATTTATATTTTGGCTTTTGGCTTGGGTCTTGGCAGTTCGCTTGACCGTGTGAGTACGCCAACGGCTGGTGATACCTATTTAGAATTCATTTTGCCGGGAATGGTTGCTCTCTCTTCTATGGTGATTAGTTTCGGAGGCACTACGTTCTCAATTTGTGGCGAGCGGCTGTTTTCCAAAACGTTTGAGGAGATGTTGCTATACCCGGTGCATCCGTTAGCGATTCACCTTGGCAAGATGATGGCAGGCATTGTTCGAGGCCTGATGACAGCTTCGGCAGTAATTTTGGTGGCCGTTTTGTTCACAGGCAAGGTTTGGAGCTTTCTAAATCCCTTGTTTTTCCTGCTGGTAGTTTTGAACTGCGCTGTGTTTGCAGGGCTTGGTGTGATTGTGGGCCTCAATGTCAAATCGTTGGAAAGTGTAGGGCTGTTTAATAACTTTTTGATTGTCCCAATGTCTTTTCTAGGTGGGACGTTTTTTGACCCAACCACTTTACCAACAGCACTAAAGCCGATTGTGTTTGCGCTACCCTTGACTTATACAACGATGGGGCTTAGAGCGATCGCATACAAACCCATCACCGAATTTCCCTGGTACAGTATTCCAATCCTACTAATATTCGCGATTGTGCTTTCTTTCATCGGTGCACATCAGTTTTCCACCCAGCAAGACTAATCACCCAGGCACGATTTACGTGATGGCGTCCATCAACGGATTCCAGTTTCTGACGGCTTCCAGGATCGTGCGGTAGCCAAGAATATTGGGATGGATACCGTCAGCGCAGAGGCGATCGCACATCCACTCATTCCCTTGATCGCTCCACTGCTCAAACAGGTCTAAGTAAGGAACCTCGTGCCTGTCGCAAAGCTGGCGCGTAGTGTCGCGATACCGACGCTGCTCGGCTTGGCTAAAGTGCAGGATATTTGCAAATGGCATGGCTGTTTCATTGACAGGCACCATCCCTACAAAGTAAACCGGGCAAAGCTGACGGGCCTTTTGTAAAAGCCGACCGACTGATTGATTGAAGCGGATGATGTCAGTAACGGGGCGACCGTTTGCTCGTCCGGCGCAAGCAGAGTCGTTGACGCCGAAAGACAGCACTAAAATATCGGGAGTACGGTGGCGAAGTTCGCCGCGATCGCAAAACTCACGCTCTAACCGCTTAGCAACCTGTACAACGCCATCGCCGCGAACGCCTAAGTTATACAGAATTGGGCCTGGCGTTTCAGGGTCCATCCATTTAAGGCGCAAACGTTCAACCCAGCCACCGCCTTCGCTATCGCCGTAGCCATACACCAGGCTATCGCCAATCGCAACAACCTTTTTAGGGTGCGTTCTATGACTTTCGCTGAGCGTTTCGCGATCGTGGAGTGCCTGGGAAGAAGATTGAAACGTTGCCGTCATATTTCCTTTGAAGAAAGTTTGTTCAGAGATAGCACAAACCCAAGTAGCTTTGCAAATCTTTACAGGGCTACTTGGGTTCCGATACAAGGGTTTCTATATAGAGACTTCTGGGGAAATTGCTATTGCAGCGGCTACGCCAGGTGCTGAGAGACCTTGCTAGCTAGATTGTCTGTCCAGTAGTTCATAACTTCAGCACTAGCGGCCTCTACCATGACGCGAATGAGTGGCTCGGTGCCAGAGGCGCGGACCAGTACGCGGCCCTGGTCGCCCATAGCAGATTCGGCTTGTGCGATCGCACTTTGCACTGCCTCACAGTTCTTCCAGTCGCGACGCACGGCAGGATCTTCTACGCGCACATTCTTCAGCCGCTGCGGATAGGTCTCGAAGCTTTGCGCCACCAGATCAGGCAAGGTGCATCCGGCCTGCTTAAGTAAGTCTGCCAAATGCAAAGCGGTTAAGATGCCGTCACCCGTAAGGCTGTAGTGATGGCACAATATATGTCCAGACTGCTCGCCACCTAGCATCGCGCCCTGATTAACCATCTCAGCGTGGACATGCTGGTCACCTACGTCGGTACGCACTAGAGTGCCACCCTGCTTCTCCCAAGCTCGCTCAAAGCCTAAGTTGGCCATTACGGTAGAGATAATGGTGTTGTTGGGCAGCTTATCTGCTTGCTTGAGCGTTTGACCCCAAAAATACAAGATGTAGTCGCCGTCGATCACTCGTCCTTGTGAATCGACTGCCATGACGCGGTCTGCGTCGCCATCGAAGGCAAAGCCAATATCGGCCTCTAGTTCGGCTACAGCAGTCTTGAGCTTACCGAGATGGGTAGAGCCGCACTCTACGTTGATGCGATCGCCGTCAGGCAATCCGTGCAAAATCACCACGTCTGCACCCGTCGATTCAAAAACTTGCTTAGCTACTCTAGTCGCCGCGCCCCAGGCTAAATCAAGCACAATGCGCATTCCGCTCAAGTCAGGGTGAGGCTGGAAAGGCTGATGCAAGAAATCAACATAGCGCTCAACCAGGTCGGGACGCTGATAGGTTCGACCCCACTGTATTGTCGCCGAGCTAGCAGTAGCCAACCCGGATTCAGGCAGTCCTTTACCGCGTAAGGCCGCTTCGATTTCTGTTTGAATCGTGCCAGAGAGCTTTGTGCCCTGCGAATTGAAAAACTTGATTCCGTTATCAGCCGGTGGGTTATGACTTGCCGAAATCATGATGCCGCCAGCATTGCCCGATGCGAGATGAGCTACCGCTGCGGTAGGACAAAGGCCCAGGTTCCACACCTCTAGCCCTGCCGTCGCTAATCCGGCAGAAAGCCCAGAAGAAAGCATATCGCTAGACGTGCGCGAATCTTGTCCGATGATAATAGGACCCGTTTCGCCATAGCAGCGAAGGACTTGCCCTGCCCAGAAGCCAATCTGGGTCGCTAGAGGTGCGGTGAGTAGTGTCCCCGCTTCACCACGGATGCCGTCTGTACCGAACAGTTGCGTGTCGGGTAAAGTCTCCAGACGGCATCGGCTAGCAGGTACAGGGGGCCAAGCTGACCGCATTTTGGCGGGTTTGAGCTTGCTTTGTGCAGTATCCTGTCGACTGCTGTCCTGCTTGCGCTTAATCGGAGAACTCACCATATACCTACTCCCTACACGTTAGAAAAAACTGTTGCTTTACAACATTCGGCTCTTAAGTGTGGAGAATATCACCTTAAACTTAAGAAACCTACACGTTGTGCCAATTACTGTAAGACTGCCGACCGGTTTCATGAGATGAAAGTTGCCGCACATATTTCTTTTATCTGCTATTTAATGAGCGGCCTATATCCTTCTAATGACTGATATCAACGGTTAATACCGACGACTCACATCAAACAAGATTGGATTAACAAACTCACTATGCCCACCTCATCGCAAAAGGATCATCTTGTGACACCTCAATCATCCCCTTTTCATTCGCCGCTTCACTCTCCATTTCAGCGAGGTATCGACGAATTCAACAGCGGTCAATTCTATGCCTGTCACGACACGCTAGAAGCTATTTGGATGGATGTAGAACAAGCAGAAAAGCCTTTTTATCAAGGCATTTTGCAGGTAGCCGTTGCGTTTTACCATTTGGGCAATCTCAACTGGCGTGGTGGTGCCATCTTGCTAGGAGAGGGTATCAACCGCCTGCGGCGCTTCGAGCCTACCTATGAAGGGGTGAATGTAGAAGCGTTCGTCGACCAGTCTTTTGAGTGGCTAGAGTGGGTACAGTCAGCAGGTGAGGAAGGATTAGAGACGCTGATGGCAAACAAAAGCCAATCACGTCCTAAAATTCACCAAATCCACGAATAAAGTCCGAAGGAAGCGGGATTCCGTTTGTTCTAGATGCCGACACCACAGCTTAAGGTGGAGTAGGGCAGCCAGTAGCCAGACGCATTTGCTCGCTTACCATTGCTGTCGCGCCGCTTGGACTATTTTTGAACCCTCCAGTTCAAAAATCGGTCAAACAGTGTGAATAGGCGGTAGAAACCTTCATAGAATGATAAGTAGAGCGTGCGCTTACTTGTCTTTTCCCCGTTCGCTTTTTCTTCGCGCGTAGAACTTACCTTTCGGCCCACAATGCTCTATTGGCGATTGCACCTTTCGTTCCTGAATCCTTTAACCCAAAAGAAGACAATGAGCCCTGCGCTTAAATCTGGCCTGAGCGTTCGCAGACTCCGCTGGGCCTCAATCGGCTGTGCGATCGCATTAGTTTTGCCGTTACTATCCCCTCAACTTTCGCCCGTTGCACTAGCCCCTGTTATCGCTCAATCTAGCGGCGGCGCTATTCAGCTCAAGGCCTCTCGGGTAGAAGCCAATTCCAATACCGGTGTGGTGACAGCGACTGGCAACGTCCGTATCGATTACCCGAGTAGAGAAATTTTTGCGACGGCTGCTCAGGCTCTGTACTATAGCCGCGAGCAGCGAATTGTCCTAAGCGGCAATGTTGACGTAATACAAGAAGGCAATACCTTGCAGGCCGAAACCGTCACCTACCTGATCGAAGAAGGTAGATTTGTCGCAACCCCAGGTGCCAACAGCCAGGTAGAAGCGGTTTATATCCTGCCAGAAGAAACGAGTGTGAGTCCGTCTGGGCCGCCTGGCTCACAGGCGAGCGGAGGAGCCGTAGCAACGCCAGCGCCTTTGTCTATTCCAGCACCGCCAGATGAACTTCCTGACGATCTGAGCGCTTTGAATGTTGATAACTAACTGATCGTCGGCGGTGAATTGAGTCCCATCATGACAACCTCTCTATCAAATCCTGAAGCAAATCCCGAAGCAAATTCTGGATCCGTCGATGCATTGGCTAGTCCACCTTCTCTAAAGCTAGTGCTAGAGAATGTTCAAAAAACGTACGGTAAGCGTACGGTGGTAAAAGGGGTGAGCCTGTCAGTCGCTCAAGGTGAAATTGTAGGGCTACTGGGGCCAAACGGTGCGGGTAAAACGACGACTTTTTATATGGCAACAGGGCTAGTCCATCCCGATGTAGGCAAAGTCTCACTCGACGGTCGAGATATCACTGGACTACCGATGTACAAACGGGCTCGACTAGGCATTGGATATCTGGCGCAGGAGGCGAGCATTTTTCGGAATTTAAGCGTACGTGACAACCTGCGGCTAGTGATGGAGCAGACAGGCGTTCCCTTTCACGAGCGAGATGGGCGGCTGAATCGGTTGATAAAGGAGTTTCGCTTGGAGAAGGTGGCTGATTCGCTGGGCATTCAGGTGAGTGGCGGTGAGCGACGGCGTACTGAGCTAGCCCGCGCGCTAGCAGCCGGTGAGCAAGGACCTCAGTTTTTGTTTTTAGATGAGCCGTTTGCCGGGGTAGACCCAATTGCGGTCTCAGAGATTCAGACGATTGTGGCGGAGTTGCGCGATCGCAATATGGGGGTTCTCATCACCGATCATAATGTTCGCGAGACCCTCGAAATCATTGATCGAGCTTACATTATGAGTGAAGGTCAGATCTTGGCCTCTGGTAACGCTAGCGATCTCTCCGATAATCCGCTAGTGCGCCAATACTATTTGGGCGACGACTTTAAGCTATGACTTCTCCTACGTTTACCCAACGCATGTCCGGTTGGGTGCCTCGGCTGTCTATTATGGACCGCTACATTGCCCGCGAGCTGACCTTGCCATTCTTGTTTGGCGTTGGCGCGTTTTCTTCGATTGCTGTTTCTATTGGTGCTCTGTTCGAGCTTATTCGTAAGGTGGCAGAAGCGGGCCTACCTGCTTCACTGGCCTTCGAGATCTTTTTGCTGAGCCTGCCGACTTTCACCGTGCTGGCTTTTCCCATGTCGACGCTGCTGGCGACGATGATGACCTTCAGCCGCTTTTCGAGCGATAGTGAGCTAATTGCGATGCGCGGCTGTGGGGTGAGCGTAAAGCGAATTGTAGTGCCTGCTGTGGTGCTGAGCCTGCTGATTACGGGTTTGAGCTTTGCGGTTAATGAAGTGATTGCTCCAGCGAGTACAGAGCGGGCGGCTCTACTGCTTGCTAAGGCCCTAGATGAAGAGAAGCCGCCTTTTAAAGAGGGCAATATTACCTTTCAGCAGCAGGACGGCGACAAGCTAGTGCGGTTCTTTCACGCAGAAAACTTCGATGGCGCTGTGATGAAAGGAATCACCGTGGTGGATTTTTCCCAAGACGATAGTGAGGACGGTCTTAAACAGATCGTCAGCGCTGACGAGGCAGAGTGGGACTTTAAGCGCAACCTTTGGGAGTTTCGCAAAGGCACTATTTACGCCGTATCGCCGAACGGCTCCTTTCGTCAGATCATTCGCTTCAATCAGCAGGACTTACAGCTGCCTAGAACGCCACTAGATCTTGCCCAGCGACCTAAGAAAGAGGAGGAGATGAACATCGCCGAGACCCGAGAATATATGAATATATTGAGCCAGACAGGAGACGAGAAAGCGGTACGCAAGCTGGCAGTAGCTGTTCAGCGCAAGTTAGCCATTCCGTTTGCCTGTGTAGTGTTTGGCTTGGTGGGCTCAGCGGTAGGCGTGCGGCCTCAGCGGACGGGTAAAGCGACGAGCTTTGGCGTAAGTGTGGTCATCATTTTTGGCTATTATCTGCTGAGCTTTATCACTTCGGCTATGGGAGAAGCTGGCGTTGTAACGCCTTTTATCGCCGGTTGGTTGCCGCTGTTTTTAGGATTAGGCGCAGGTTTGTACTTGTTGGCGCAGGTTTCTCGATAATTCATCAATTTGGGGTGGGTCTGAAACCCCGGACTTTTAGTCCGCATCTTGCCTCCGTCACAAGATGAGAGTTAAAATGTGAAGCATGAGTCAAAAAGCATTTAAGTACCGTTTCTATCCGACTGCTGAGCAAGAAAACTTGCTTCGCAGAACGATGGGCTCTACCCGCCTGGTTTATAACCAAGCATTGGCCGCAAGGACTGAGGCTTGGTATGAACGGCAGGAAAGGGTAGGTTACAACGAAACGTCTTCGATGCTGACTGAGTGGAAAAAAGACGAAAGCCTTTCGTTTCTTAATGAAGTGAGCTGCGTTCCCCTTCAGCAAGGGTTGCGTCACCTTCAAAAAGCGTTTAGCAACTTTTGGGCGGGTCGCGCCAAGTATCCCAACTTCAAGAAAAAGCGAAACGGCGGCAGTGCTGAGTTTACTAAGTCTGCTTTTAAGTTCAGGGACGGCCAAGTGTTCTTGGCTAAATGTGCTGAAGCTTTGCCGATTCGCTGGAGTCGGTTGCTGCCCAATGGTGTCGAGCCGTCTACTGTGACGGTCAAGCTGTCGCCCGCTGGCAGGTGGACGGTCTCTCTGTGGGTGGACGTGAATATTGAACCATTGCCGATTTCTTCTAGTAGCGTTGGCATTGATTTGGGTATCACCAGCCTTGCTGTGCTGAGCACGGGTGAAAAGGTTTTGAATCCGAAAGGATTTAAGGCTAAATATCGCAAACTCAGAAAGGCTCAGAAGGCGCTTAGCCGCAAACACAAAGGGTCTAGCAATCGCTATAAAGCAAGACTGCGAGTGGCTCGCGTTCACGCTGAAATTGCCGATGCTAGAAAGGATAATCTTCACAAGCTGACGACTCGATTGGTGCGAGAAAACCAAACGATTGCCGTTGAAGACTTGGCTGTGAAGAACATGGTAAAGAACCGCAAGCTCTCCCAGGCTATCAGCGATGCTAGCTGGGGTGAACTGGTGAGGCAGCTTGAGTACAAGTGCGATTGGTACGGGCGAACACTGGTCAAGATTGACCGATGGTTCCCCAGCTCTAGGCGCTGCAACCCTTGCGGGCATGTTGTCGATAAACTGCCGTTGAATATTCGAGATTGGGTTTGTCCTAGTTGTGGTGAACATCACGATAGAGATATCAACGCTGCGAAAAATGTATTAGCCGCTGGTCTAGCGGTGGTAGCCTGCGGAGCGAGCGTAAGACCCGATAAGCATTAGCTTTGAAGGCGGCTGCTATGAAACAGGAATCTCTCTGGGTGACCAGGGAATCCCCGTCTCTTCAGAGCGGGGAGTAGTCAACGTTCAATCAGCTCGTTGCTCAAACGCTCAGCTACTCAATCACAACAAGGAATGGTAGTAAGGTACTTGTTGGCTTATAGGCAAAGTCAGTAATGTGTCTGTAGATGTCTGTAGTTACACTGGTGCGTAGAGTTACCGAGTCTAACCATAGCTGCGTTTTTTGATATGTCTAAGCCGCTTTCTCCATTGATGATCGGTAGCTTAATAGGTGGCCGCTATCAAATTGAACAGCACCTGGCAGCAGGTGGCTTTGGTCAAACTTTTGTGGCGCACGATTTGCATCTGCCGGGTCAGCCAACGTGTGTGATTAAGCAGCTACGACCGAATTCCAGCGATCCATCTCTTTTAAAAACGGCTCAGCGTTTGTTCGATAGAGAGGTAAGAACGCTATATGACTTAGGAGAGCATGCTCAGATTCCTCGGTTGCTCGCTCACTTTGAGGAAAACCAGCAGTTTTATTTAGCACAGGAGCTGATTGAGGGATGCTCGCTTAGTAATCTGCTAGTGTCAGGGCAGCTTTGGGGTGAGATTGATGCGATCACCCTACCCCAGGACATCTTCAAAGTCCTCGCCTTCGTTCATGATCAAGGCAGCAGATATTGTTTTCGCCTTGTACGAAGGTCGAGCTTTGAATGAACAATTAACCAAGACCATAAGAGAAGATGCTGAATAAGCTGCGCCTTCTTTTTTGGCTTTGGTTTTCTATAGTCTTTCCTCCATAGCCTCTTCTCTACAGTTTTGATTTTTATAGCCTTGGCTCGATTCTCCAGGGAAGATAGCCTGCTCGAAGGCATTGATCTAAGGCCGTATTCACTGCGACATTAGTGGCCTCGACAACGTCGACGACACAAGTGCCATAGCGATTTGGAATCAAGCTGATGCCGCAGTTCTCTAGTACTTTGGTCGAGGGGCTATCGAGAAAGGCCTCGTGGATGTTGATAGTGCAGTCGGCAACTTCGATAGGGCGACGCGACCGGGTGCAAACTGATAGCGCATCCACGGCAGCTACTCCTGTAAATTCGTTAACATCGACTACACAGGCTCCGAGGTTTTCTGGATAGCGAGCATTGGCACAAGCTGCGATCGCAGCGCTTTGCGAGATGCCTACCTCAGTCATACCAGCGGCGCATTCAAAGTAATCTGGATTTGAATAATTTATGTTGGCCGAGGCTGGAGACGCTAGCAGCACCATTCCCAAAGACGATGTGCCAAAAAGCGAAGCAGCCGCTGTTTGGGTCAAACGAGATGAAAAACGAATGAATAATTTATCAGGCGTCAAAAAAGGTTTCATTGGGAGCCTCAGTGCTTATGTGCGCTCTGATCTAATCTACAGTGAAAGAGTGAAGATGAACGATACGTCTATGTCGGTAAGAGAGGATTTGATATGCATCTGAGCGAAATTACGCACCCTAACCAGTTGCATGGTCTTCCCGTCAGTCAGTTAGAGAAAATAGCTCAGCAGATTCGGGATAAACATTTGCAGACCATTGCGGCCAGTGGTGGTCACCTAGGACCGGGGCTTGGGGTCGTAGAACTCACGCTAGGGCTGTATCAAACCCTCGATCTCGACCACGATAAAGTCGTGTGGGACGTCGGCCATCAGGCTTACCCACACAAGCTGATCACCGGTCGCTACAAAGAGTTCCACACCCTACGCCAGCAGCACGGTATCGCGGGCTATCTCAAGCGCTCCGAGAGTCGGTTCGATCACTTTGGTGCGGGCCATGCTTCTACCAGTATTTCGGCGGCGTTGGGAATGGCGATCGCCCGCGATCTCAAAGGTGAAAACTTTAGAGTCGCAGCCATCATTGGCGACGGTGCGCTGACCGGCGGTATGGCGTTAGAAGCGATCAACCACGCTGGCCACTTGCCAAAGACAAACTTGGTCGTCGTGCTAAACGACAACGAGATGTCGATCTCGCCGAACGTTGGTGCTATCCCGCGCTACCTCAACAAGATGCGCCTTAGCCCCCCGATGCAGTTCCTGACCGACAACCTCGAAGAGCAGTTCAAGCAGCTGCCTTTCAGCGAAGCGGTGACTCCAGAGCTGAGCCGATTCAAAGAAGGCATGAAGCGCCTGGCGGTTCCAAAAGTCGGTGCGGTTTTTGAAGAACTGGGCTTTACATACATGGGGCCAGTCGACGGTCACAACCTATCAGAACTCATCAACGCCTTCAAAGAAGCGCACAATCATGGTGGCCCTGTACTGGTACATGTCGCCACCGTGAAAGGGAAAGGCTACGAAATCGCTGAGAAAGATCAGGTTGGCTACCACGCGCAGTCTCCGTTTGACCTGGAAACAGGCCAAAAAATTCCGGCCAACAAGCCCAAGCCACCTGGCTACTCAAAGGTATTTGCTGAAACGCTCATCACCCTCGCCGAGAAAGACCCTACGATCATAGGTATTACTGCCGCAATGGCGACAGGCACCCGGCTAGATCTGCTCCAGGCCAAGCTACCCAAGCAGTACATCGATGTGGGTATTGCTGAGCAGCACGCGGTTACGCTCGCGGCAGGTCTTGCCTGCGAAGGCATGAAGCCAGTGCCCGTGATCTATTCCACTTTTTTACAAAGGGGCTTCGATCAAATCGTGCACGATGTCTGTATTCAAAAGCTGCCTGTTTTCCTTGCGCTCGACCGCGCTGGCATTGTGGGCGTAGACGGCCCTACGCACCAGGGCCTGTACGACATTGCCTACCTACGCTGCATTCCTAATCTCGTGCTTATGGCACCCAAAGATGAAGCCGAGCTTCAGCAAATGGTCGCCACTGGTGTTGAGTATGCTGGCCCTATTGCAGTGCGTTTTCCACGCGGCAACGGCTACGGTGTGCCACTGATGGAATCCGGTTGGGAGACACTGCCGATTGGTAAAGGTGAAATCCTGCGCCAGGGAGACGATGTTCTGCTGGTAGGCTACGGCTCTATGGTCTATCCTGCTATGCAGACCGCCGAGATCTTGAGCGAACACGGCGTAGAAGCCACCGTTATCAATGCGCGATTCGCTAAGCCGTTAGATACAGACCTGATGCTGCCGATTATTAAAGAAATTGGCCGGGTGGTGACGTTAGAAGACGGCTGCTTAATGGGCGGCTTTGGCTCAGCGCTAGCCGAAGAACTATTTGATCGCAAGCTCACCCCTGAGCTACTACGCTTAGGCGTTCCCGACCAGCTAGTCGACCACGCCTCGCCCAACCAGTCCAAAGCAGAACTGGGCCTGATGCCAGCGCAAATGGCCGAGCGCATTCTAAAGCAGTTTGAACTAGGAGAAGCACATAGAGCACTGGCAGAACAGCTCTAGTTTCCCCATTCCCCCATCCCCTATTTCTCAGGTTTTCACCTAACTCCCCGTCCCCTCCATGAATGGGCTAGCTGCTGAATAAACCTGCCCAAGGTCTGGCCAAGCGAGTCTGTGCTGCTGTTTCCTTTGGCAAAGTCTATGAGCACGCAGCCAGTACCTGTCAGCAGGCCAGCAGCGCCAACGGTGAAGAGAAATAGAGCCACGGAAATTAGCGGGTCGAAAGCGAGAAGCGATCGCAACGCCAGAGCAAATAAGCTGATGCTAAACGCCAGTAGGGTGGTGTGTAATACCAGCATGCCAGCACGGCTCCACTGGTATTGGCAAACGAGCTGAGCTTTGCGGTCTCTTACTTGCTTAAGCTCAGCAGGGTGGCTTCCTATCGTTGCTGACAGCTGTAGGGCGGTGGTAGCAACTTCTGGGCAGCTGAGCTTTCGAGTCAGCTTTCGATAGTGCGATCGCGTTCTGTGCAGCTGTTGCAGCAGCGCGTTTTGCCTAAGCCATGCACCTCCTAGCAAAATAGACGAAAGCAGCGTCATCAATACTGAATTTAGAATAAGCAGAATAAGTTGATCCGTCTGTTCAATACTCATATGAAGACTACGCCTAGCACAGGAAATAATAGTCCAAATGTACTAAAAATGTTCTCCGAGTACAAGAATGTGGACTCCTGTGTATTGATGCAGATCTTGAAACGTATTCACAAGCTACATTCCAACACTGCTTAAGAGCGGGCACGCGGCAAGACTCAGCCGTCCTAGGCAACAGCATTTTGATACAGTAATTGGGTAAGACCGCTCTCGAATTGCTCTCAACTGGTTTTGGTTTTCCCATGCCTCCTCCTAAGTCCTCTACGCCCAAAAAAACGCGTGTTGCTTTGTTCTTCGCCACTGGCTTTGGGTTGGCACTTCTCATGGCTGGCGTGAAAGCTGCGATCGCTTGGGCAGCTGATACCTATCTGTATTCTGTCCCGTGGTTTGGTGGATTTCTGCGCAGTATCGAGCTGCTAGAGATATCTAACCTGCTCGTTTTTGCCATCCTTGGCTCTGGACTGGGCGCGGCGACAGTTTTCCTGCCCCGCCGCTGGAACCATCGTGCTAAGCTTGCCTTCCTGCTAGTGCTAAGCCCCTTCGTTTTTAGCGCCAGCTACATGATGCTGCAACACCTCTGGATTAAGCGAGTCGCCACAGAAGCCAACCTTCCTTATCGAGAGGCTCGCGATATCACCAATACATACTTACGTAGAGAGGTTGGCAGCGGTGGTTTCTTTGGCTTCTATCCTTTTAGTACTCAGCTTGCCGAACTGCCTACCCGACTTGAAAGCTTAAGCGCTGAAGACTCGGTCAATCCTAGCGAACTGCTTAGCCAGGAGCTATCTAGCTACAACGATCCGCGAGCTGATTTTGCCGCCTATGTGTTTGAGCGCGTTGGCTGGCTCATCCGCTTCATGTATATGACTATTGCTGCGCTTACTGGCCTTATTTACTACTTCAAAGGGCACACGTGGGCCGAAAGTAGAGAGCACACCGCTGCTGGTCTTCCCGATACGCCTTCGCGACCGACTGCTCGGCAAACCCCTTCGGCAAACCCAAAGCCTACTTCCATACCAAAGCCTGCTTCCATACCAAAGCCTGCGGTGCCAAAGCCTAGCTCCTCAGCTCACCTGCCGATTGATCCTTCTATTAACGCTTCTCATAATCCTGTCGGAGAGCCCTACTACAGTTCGCCGCCAGATATGCCAATGAATGGATCTATCCCAAAGCCGCCTAGCCGTCCTCCTAGCGAGCCAGATTCTACTAGGACAGATAGTAGTAACTCTCAAGATAGCTAACACTGGTGTATATGCAGCCTCCTTCACCAGCTGAGATCTCAAAACCTAGTCCAACGCTGAGCGTGCTTATCCTGGCAGGTGGCCATAGCCGCCGTATGGGACAAGATAAAGCCCTCTTAACAATGCAGGACGGTCAATCACTGTTGCTACATACTGCGCGGGTTGCGCAGCAAATCGCGACAGAGGTGGCTGTCGTCACGCCTTGGCCTACGCGCTACCGCGCTCATTTACCTGATGCTGTTCGACTGATCCAAGAGCCTGTTGTTAACCAGTGGCAAGACCTCTCAAAAGAAGGATCGCTTAGTCAACTCCCTTCAGCTCCTTCAAAATCAACATCGTCCCAGGTAGCACCCCAGCTCTCCCGTAACAAGCCATCTGCTGGTCCTCTCAGTGGATTTGCTTATGGGTGGCAGCACATACACGCAGATTGGTGTTTACTACTTGCCTGCGATCTGCCCCACCTCGACGTCTCAGTGCTTCAACAATGGTGGGCTTGGATTGGCTCATCGGTCAACAATCTTGAATCTGAACACTTCAGCAGCAACCCGGTAGCTTCCCTAGCTGCTAACGATAAAGGTTGGGAGCCCCTATGCGGCTTCTACCATCGCCGCTGTCTGCCCAGCTTGAGCCGCCAACTGGCGGAACAGCAGTATGCCTTCCAACCCTGGCTACAGCGTCTTTCTATCGCTCGCTACTACTGTGCGCTGCCTCAAATGTTTTTCAACTGCAATACTCCGTCTGAGTGGCAAGCTGCGATCGCTGAGTGAATCGCTCTGTCGTAGGCTTTGTCAACACATCTTTCTGATTGAGTCTATTTGCAAAGCCAATGTTGCAAAATGTATGTTCCCAGGTCCGTTTTTCGCCTGTGCCTGTAGAAGCAGCATGAGGGATCGCTAGCACAAATGGCTGAAGCCTTTGTCTAAGGCCCCTTTGTCAAATATTAAGGTGTGTAATGTTTTTCTCAGACTCTTCCGTTCGGGCGACCTAGCTCACCTATGATTAGGACATATTATTGCAGCTGTTTACAAAAGTCTGGAGATTCAAGCGTGGCTCTTCCGTTGTTGAATTACCCTCCCAAAAGCCAGAACCAAAGGGTAGAAGGATACACCGTTCAAGGTGACGATCAGCCCAAAATCTATAGCGCTGAGGCTCTCCTCGAGTACAGCGAAATGACCGGGCTGATCGACGCAGCCTATCGTCAGTTTTTCTTCTATGCTTTTTCTGCCGACCGCGAACCCTGCCTAGAGTCCCAGCTGCGCAACAGCCAGATCACTGTGCGTGACTTCGTGCGCGGCCTACTGCTTTCCGATACGTTCTTGCGCAACTACTACGCCAAGAACAGCAACTACCGCTTTGTAGAGCAGGTCATTCAGCGTGCACTAGGCCGCGACCCTTACAACGAGCGCGAGAAGATTGCCTGGTCTATCAAAATTGGCACTAAAGGCGTTGAAGGCTTTGTTGATGAGTTGCTAGATAGCGACGAGTACATGGAGAACTTCGGCTACGACGTCGTACCTTACTACCGTCGTCGCATCTTGCCTGGCCGTGAGATTGGCCAGCGCCCCTTCGACATCAAGTCACCTCGCTACGACGAGTACTACCGTGGCATATTGGGCTTTCCCAAAATTAGCTGGCAGGAAGAGGTCCGTCGCTTCAAGCCACAGGAGAAAAAAGCTACTGCTGGCAATCCTTCGCTCTACCTCGATATGGCTCGCAGCGTAAGCCCTCGTCCGGCTTCAGCACCTCAGGTCAACACTGCGACTATCAATATCGCTACTGCGGTTCCGTTCCGTAAGCTGGGTGTCCCAGTTGCACCTGAGCCTAGTTCCAAAAGCTAGACACCAGTTTCGTTCTTTCCTCAAAAGGTTATCAGTCGAGGTGGTTTATCGCCTCGACTTTTTTTGTGCTCATTTTTGTTGGCTACTCTTCGGACCTCTGACACACCGTCCTTTGCTACTGGGCTCTTGTCCTCAGCTGAACTAAAAGCTTTTCCCAATGCTGAGGCAAAGCGGCCTCAGCCGAGATAACTTCGTTAGTGATCGGGTGCTTCAGGGTGAGGCGGAAGGCGTGAAGGGCCTGCCCTGGTAGCTTTACACCAGGCGATCTCACAGACCCATAGGTCCCGTCACCTAAGATAGGCAAATTCAAATGCGCACTGTGAACTCGAATCTGATGAGTACGTCCCGTTTCTAGCTGGAAGTGCATCAGCGTGTAGTTCCCTAATCGTTCCACAGTTTTCCAATGTGTGAGCGCTGTGCGTCCGCCCATCTCGACAGGAATGATGGCCATCTTTTTACGGTGTTTAGGATGCCGTCCAATAGGCTGCTCAACTTTGCCCTGGGCTTCTTTGGGTGCGCCGTTAACCAGCCCTAGATATTCTCGCCTCGCGGTTTTTGCCTGTATCTGAGCTTGCAGGTGATGCAGCGCCAACTCTGTTTTAGCGACGACGATTGCCCCAGTCGTGTTCTTGTCTAGTCTATGAACGATACCAGGCCTTTGAACACCGCCAACACCGGTGAGCTGATTACCGCAGTGTCCTAGAAGGGCATGCACTAGCGTACCCGTTGCGTGTCCTGGCGCTGGGTGAACCACCATGCCAGCAGGCTTGTTGATGATCAGCAGCTGATCATCTTCGTAGAGAATGTCGAGCGGTATATTTTCAGGTTTAAGTTCGTAGGGCTCAGCGGCTGGAACAATGATATCAATGCGATCACCCTGGCTCACCAGCTCTTTTTTGCGATCGCACACCTCTCCATTCACCTGTACCGCGCCTTGCTCTATCAGCTTCTGTAGCCGATTGCGAGAAAGCGACTCTATATGTTCTGACAGCCAGCGATCCAAGCGAGTAGCCTGCGCAGCTTCGACCGTTTTTTGCAGAATCTCGTCAGAAATAATAACAACCTCGATAGCGAATACTCTGTAAAGAGTTTATCCATTCGAAGGTCACCTTGAGCGATCTCAATCGTGCTTTTGAGTTTTGAACCAGTGCTCGCTGTGAACTGGCGAAGCAGTCGATAGCTGCTTGCGTAGATCGACGACTTTTCCAATGACTGCGATCGCAGGTGCCTGAAAACCAGTGCTCTCTACCTGCTGAACGATACCTCCTAGCGTGCCAATAAGCTCAGCTTGCTCAGGGCGAGTCCCCCAGCGAATGAGTGCCACGGGCGTATCTTCAGACAGTCCGGCTGCTATGAGCGCCTGCGTGATGTTCGGCAGGTTGTGAATGCCCATGTACACCACTATAGTTTCTGAGGCTTGGGCGATCGCGCCCCAGTTCACCTTAGGCCGATACTTCCCTGTCGACTCGTGGCCCGTAACAAACGTTACCGAAGAGCTATAGCCCCTATGTGTAACCGGAATCCCCGCATAGGCGGGCGCAGCAATTCCCGCAGTAATGCCAGGTACTACCTCCACAGGCACCCCTGCAACCATCAAATCTCTCATCTCCTCACCGCCGCGCCCAAAGACAAAAGGATCGCCTCCCTTCAGTCGTACAACGACAGCATGTTCTTGCGCCTTATCAAACAGCAGCTGAGTAATTTCTGTCTGCGAGAGTGAATGCCTACCTCTTCGTTTGCCTGCGTGAATCTTCTCTGCCTGCGGACCAATCCAATCCAAAATAGCTTCACTCACCAGCGCATCAAATACAACGACATCGGCAGACTCAATCAATGTCTTTGCCTTCACCGTCATTAGCCCCGGATCTCCAGGACCAGCACCTACCAAATAAACCTTGCCACAAACTTTGTGACGAGGCTCTCCCGTTTCCAGTCCGCTGGATTTCCTCATAATATCCACTATGCCGCCTGTACAATATCCACACTAAGCTTCGCCACCTCAGCTGTTGCACCTAACGTTGGTAAAAGCCGAAACTGAACTTTTGGAAAGCGTTCAGCTAGTTCCTCCGTACGATGGGTAATCGCGTCGGTAATTCCCCCTGCAAACAGAAAATATGGAAGAATCGTCAGCTTTTGGCATCCTTGCTGCATAAGTTCAATCACCTGTGTCTCAATATCTGGTGCTACAGACCAGTAAGCCACCTGCGTATTGAGCTGTTTAGCTAACTTCTCAATCCCTTTATTCCCCTTTGATCGGCGGCTTCCGTGAGCGACCAAAAGCGAACTCTCAGCCGGTACCAAGGCCAACCGCTTCTTCAGCACGTTGGAGATATCAGGATGACTGCCTAGGTGCTGACATACGGTCAGCCGAATATCTTCTCCTAGATTTTCCCTTGCCGCTGCTATCTCCGCCGGAATATCTTTCATCACGTGCACACCTGCCATCAAGAAAATGGGAAGGAGTTTAAGCTCACTAGCTCCGGCCGCCATCGCCCGATATCCAAACTCGCAGATCTGCTCACGTAAAGGCAGCACTGACAATTCTAGGCAGGCAGTTCCTACCATGACCCCCAATCTGGCCGCTGTTTCTGAAGGCTGCCAGTGCTGATGAGATGATCCCTGATGAGATGAACTCTGACGAAACGTGCTTTGAGATCTGTGCTGAGGAGTTTCCTGAGACTGAGTCACTGTCGAGAAAGCTCTACCCGAAGTCACCTGAGGTAGGGTCGACGAACGCGGCTTCGAAGCTGTTTCCCTAGGATCTGTTTCCCTAGTATCTTTCTCCTCAATAGCTGTTTCTTTAGAACGACTATGGTTCAAGAAGGCGTGTTTGTTGTGCTCAGCATCGAACTCAATAGGCTCACCGCTTGTAGGATGTTCGCTCCAAAAAGATTCGCTCAAGTTTTGACGTACTAGCTCTGCTAGCCGATTCATCGCCTTTTGCGGACGTGGGTCTCGGCTTCCATGAGAGATCAGTAGATATGCGGTTGAAGCGGCTACGGGTTTCAAAAAAGACCTCTCATGCAAATGCTGTACACCTATCTTCATTGATATCGGAATCTGGCGTTAGCTGAATTACCTAATGTAAATTATTCAAGATTCAATTTACAAACCGATGTATCAGGTATAGCAGTTTGATGATTTGTATAGCGATCGCCTACAAAATCCGTCAAATGAGCGAATAGCACAAAAGTCTAAGAAGACTGTAATTTCGCAAAAAAGCGGTGCTATACTAGTTTCCACACATACGGCGAGCGTAGCCAAGTGGTTAAGGCAGTGGATTGTGATTCCACCATTCGCGGGTTCGATCCCCGTCGTTCGCCCTTCTATTAATACTTTTAATACTTTCCTAGTGAAAATCTCCTTTACCTGAAGGCTGAGCAGCTTTTAATGTACTGCTAGCTCTCTATGGAGTTACTAAAGATTGCCTTGCACAGGGCTATCACTATTGTCAAGACATCGCAGTGATGTTGTTAAAGCTACGTAGGTGTGTAAAATTTTGCGCAAGCGTGCGTAGAATGCAACCGCTGGCGGTAGCCTCATTTGGGAATTCTGTTATTTTGATATGAACGTTGCCTCCTGGTTTCAAGCAAGCTTCTTCTGAAGAGTAGCTTCTATACCATTTGGCTACTATGTTTTTTCCTCTGTTGACTCGATAGTTTCTTGTTAACGTTTGAAAACACTGAAAGGAGTTTCTTTCGCAGCTGCAAACAAGCCTTTCATCTGGCAACTTTGTAGTTTCCTGATCAGATTAGGTACAACGCGAATGTAGCCTCACTTACGCGCCCTACTACAGTTTATAAGCTACGACTACGCTGTGCCTGTTGAAACGCTTATTCCGTAGTAAACGCCTGTCTCGATCCATAAACGCAGAACAGTAACAAGATATGGTGATTCCGAAGAAACTGTCTATTCTTGGGTGCCGAGGAATTCCGGGTAACCATGGTGGATTCGAAACTTTTGCACAGCGATTGGCCCTCTCCTTAGTAGAAAGAGGCTGGGATATTACTGTGTATTGTGAGAACTACGAGCGACCCGACACTCACGAAGAGATTTGGAAAGGCGTCCGGCTAGTTCACATCCCTGTGTCACACCCCAGCGCAAAATCAACAATAATATTTGACTGGAAGTCTACGCTACACGCCGCAGAAGAAAATACGTTAGTTCTTACGCTCGGCTACAACACAGCCATATTTAGCTTTCTTTATCGTCTTAAAGGCATTCCAAACCTGATCAATATGGATGGCTTGGAGTGGAAGCGCCAAAAGTGGAACTTTCCTCAAAGGGCGTGGCTATATATCAATGAGCGACTGGGCTGCTGGTTTGGCGATCACCTAATTGCAGACCATCCTGTCATTGCAGATCACCTAGCAACTAGAGTTTCTCGCAACAAGATAACGACCATTCCCTATGGCGCAGACCCTATCAAAGTTGCTGATGCTAATTTGATACGGCCATACGGTCTTACGCCCAACGAATACGTCATCGTCATTGCTAGACCCGAGCCTGAAAATAATATTCTTGAAATCGTTTCTGCTTTTTCTACTCGCCGCCGAGGGCTCAAGCTAGTGGTACTAGGCAACTACCACCCTAGTGAAAATGACTACCACCGGCAAGTTATTTCTGCTGCTAGTGACGAAGTTGTCTTTACAGGTGGTATTTACGAGCAGCCTATTGTAGAAGCGTTGAGAACATACTCTCAGCTGTACATTCACGGTCATGCTGTTGGCGGGACAAACCCTTCTCTGGTAGAAGCTATGGCCGCAAGTTCTCCTATCCTGGCTCACGACAATCATTTCACTCGTTGGGTCGCAGGCAAGGAAGCTCGTTTCTTCTCAGATGTTCAAACCTGTAGCGAGCAGTTCGATCATCTGTTGAATAACACAGCTGTACTCGAGTCTATGGGGCGCTATAGCCTACAGCGCTACAAGGAAGAATTCTCAGCCGACCAAGAGCTGTTTGCTTATGAAAATCTTTTTATCTCTACCTTGGAGAAGTTTGGTAGGGGAAAACTAATTGATAGACAGTCGTCGGAGAAATCACTGGCAACGACTTCTAAGAATTAGTAAGAATCAGCTCCAGGTACTTGTCATACACCTCAAGCAGTATCCAATAAAGAAACCACCACTCGATTAGCCTCGAGTGATGGTTTCCTGTTTCTGGCTATAGAACATGGCGCTATTTCAACCGACGCTTGATAGCTTCTCCCAGGTTAGACATGCGCTTTAAGCTGAGTAAGATGGCGAGGGAGAGCTTAACCGGAAAGAACAGTACGCTGAATATCAAAAGAATCGGATTAGGAAAGACTGGATCGATTTCATAGTGATGAGTATCCATTACAGAATCGTTTATCTTCTGGCACAAAAACATCTCGGTAGAGCTTAGTCCACCCTTTCTCCAGCTGTTTGCTCTGTCTTTGTTGATGCCTTCTTGCTCTGGCTGGTCACGCTCACTAGAGGAGTTGACCTGAGGCACTTTTAGCATGTCTGGAGAGAACGTTATATCTGCAAACTGGCAAACCTTCTCTACCTCCTTCTCTGCTTCCGTCAGCAGGTCTTCGTAGCGCAGTGTATACACCCGCTTATCCTCTAAAAATTGATCGGCTGTGCGAACGTTAGCTTTCCACAGCTGACTCATTGTGATGGGGTGGTAGTTAAGCCAGTAACGTACTGCTTCTTTCTTCGGGACGCTGTCAGAGAAGAAAGGTCTTCGCCATCTATTTTTTTGTGAGAGCAGGATGGCGCGAGGATCTCGAATCATATGAATGATAGAGGCGTGAGGATAGTGCTCTAAAATTTCGGCGATATAAAGAATGTTTTGAGGGGTTTGATCGCATCCTCTACTTTTATTCTGAAGCCTGGTTTCGTAATCGAGAAACGCTGAGAAGACTTTGGCTGGCGATCGCGGCTCAGAAATGTCTTTAACCAACGCACGCGATTCTTCAAGAAAGTCTTCCCAGTTTTCTCTAGTAAGGTAGCCATTTCGCTGGATGTCGAAGAGCTTGGCGGTTAAGATAGCTGCTTCCTCGTCTGAGCAGCTTGCTTGGCTATTAGTTGCACTCCACAGCTCTTCAAAGAAATGAAGTTCTTCGAATCTAAAGACGGAGGCGTGACGGCCTAGAATTGTACCCATTAGAGTGGTTCCACTTCGGCTGTTGCCTACTACGAAGATAGGACGAAATTCTGCTTCGATGATCTCACTCATAGCTACTGCTGTAGATGTTTTGGTAGGGCTGTTGAAAAGTGGGCTATGTCTAGTTCTTTCAAGATCTTGGACTCTTAAGCTGCTGAGATCACCTACTTTATAGGCAGCTATGAAGGTTACTCTACCCATGCGACTGCGGTCACGCAGGTAGAGTCTCCAGTTATAAGGTTTGCAGATAGTTCAAACCTACTCTATTTTTATTTGCTCGATATGCTCAGAGAATATTGCGAGAAGGATATGGGCTAAGGAGGCGGCTGTGCTAGCACCTGACTTTGAGAGGTTGACGGGCTTTGATGCGCATTGTAAGCATTGACAACTAGACCCGCAAATAGCCAGAAGTATAGGCTAAATCCCCTAACTTGAAGAATTCGCTCGATAAAGTTATACGCAAGTGTCAGCAATACCAAAGCGCAAAATATAACGCCAAGTCTTCTATACTCTGGGTTGGGCGAGCGTTTCGATAGCCATCTACCCGCGCTAAAGAGTCGCCAGAGCATAGCAAAGTAAATTCCCATGCCGACAATGCCGAAGTAGGCCAGCATGATGGCCCAGTAAGTATCTTCCACAGGACCCATATTGATGATCTTCAGCCTATCTGAGCCGTCTAGAAGTACATCGGCCATGATCCGGCGGGTGTTGTACAAGTCGGGCCCAAACCCGAACCAGCTGCCAGATTTTATCAACGTACTGACAACAGTACCAATGACCCAACCACGTGAAGCCTCAGAAGACTCGTCCCAGTAGTTGGGGTCGAACAGCTGTAATACGTAAGACGCTGGATCGATTGCCTCTTTTCTTGCCTCTACGCCTGCGAAAGACGTATCGACATCGCCACCAATAAAGCTACTAAGCACTACGACGCCCAGTCCTAGCGCAAGATAAACCCAAATGGCTTTGGCCAATCCCTTCGACTTTCGACACAAGAACAGGACGATGACCGGCGTGAGGAAAGCTATAATCCAGGCGGCTCTTTTTTTGGTGCCAAATATGCCCAAGGCCGTAGCCCCTACTCCTAGCAGCTCTTGTCGAATGGGGATGAGTATACCCGGCGCGGTGAAGAGGTAGGTCGTTGAGATGATAAGCAAGATTAAGAGAAAAGCCGATAGTGCCGCAGGCGCTGCAAATGTGCCGAATACAGCGCCAACTTTGACGGTTCCTGCGGCTGCGTTTGAAACTCTTGCATAGCCACCAATGCTGACACCTTTTGGGGCAAATATCCTTACTAGGCTGTTGGGTAGAAATATTTGAAGTGAGGCTAGCGCAGCCTGCATAAAACCTACTACGGTAATGCCTTTGATCATCAAGCGTAGCTGACTTACAGAAATGTCTATATTGGCCACAATGTAGAAAACAGACAGATATCGCCAAAGCGATCTCATAGTGAGTACAGAGGACTTGATGCTGCTGTTGTTGATGAACATCGATACTATGGTTGCGATCGCAAAGAAAAGCAGCAATACATCGATAGGCGTGCGTTTTAGCGTACCGTTCTTAAATCGATTAGTCAGTATTTGTGCCATAAGCCCATACAGCAAAAACTCTGGAATGAACCGAACGATGCTAGCTAACGGTCCTAGCCACTTGATAATGAATTCTTCGAAAGGCGTATAGATTGCGACCACGAAGACAATCCAAAACGGAATCTCGCCCGCCTCGCTCGCTGCTTCATACCAGCTAGTTGCACTATCAGATGCACTATGAATAACTTCGCTAGGCTTTGGAATCATATCGGCTACCTTGTAGAGGGTAGGTTTACTGGCAGGTGTGGTTGCAGGGTGTATCTAGTGCGCTTTGACGGTATCTTCTTTCTATGACAGTCACCATCACCACCAGGTGTTTGCGCACGAGCTAGGCTGATATTGACCAAATGTATTGATCAACTTATTCAACCGCTGAGCATTCTCTCAGGAATGAATCTGTTGATAGTGATGATGTCACAGGCTCTCCTTTCCGTTTATCACAGATGTTTGTTCGTGAGGCGCCTTCTCAGTAGGACCCTCTAAGGGTTCGCTAAGGTCGTTTTGAGCGCAGTTCCTTTGATATTACTCTCGACGTCAGATTGCACTTTCGTCTGGTTCTCTTCGTGAGTTGAGATTGACCAAGGCAAGGTCCGCCCTATAAGATTCTCTAGCTGTATCATGTCGTCTTTGTAGTATTTTTCTAGCTTTCCACGAAGCTCTGGAGAAACCTTGATCTCCTGCATTTCCTGACTATTGATTCGATAGTAGAGCGGATCTGTCCATAGCCTTAACTGCCTTAGAACCTTGTGGATAGGGAGATTGTGTGTTCTTTTCCGAATGGACGTTCTCAAAATGCTGTAAGCCTTGTTCAGCTTTGCACTTTTCATCTTTCTACTACGATTAAATACTTTGAAGTCGTAATCATCGTAAAACTCAGCAGGGAGCTCTGCAAATTCGCAAAGGTCAACCAGTACTGCCTGAGGATCTTTACAGAGATCTTCATAGCAGTACACTTTCACTTTCTCAGCGCCGAGGACATCAAAGTAGTCCTTCAAATAGTTGGCGTAGCGTCCGTGCTCTAAAGCGCAGAAGAAATAGCTAGGTGGAACACCTTCAAACTTTACCTTCTCGTCTGAGCCTTCTTTTTTTTCCTCGGCTATTATTGCCAATCTGTCTTGCTTGGCACTCTCAAAGTACTCACGACTTAGCTGTTTCTCAACATACTCGTCAAAAGACATTGCTTTAGGAATATCAGCCCTTTGACGAGCGTACTTGTACCAGGAGACCATCCGAGTGACAGGATCTCGCAATAGAAAGACAACCTTAGCATTCGGCAGCATGTCTTTCAGCCTTTGCGCGGTTCCTGCTGAGTAGAGGTAGTCGGGCGTAGCCTCTAGGCGGTACTGCTCTGTTGCGCTCTTAAAATACGTCGCATCAAATTGGTCGGGGGTGGTTGCCCACCCTACAGGGCCGCTAGGTGGAACTGGGTAATCTTCATCAATGAAAAACCTGGTCTCTTTCCGCGTAGCAGGACAAATATCGGGATGATCTGCCAGGTAATAGTATAGGGACGTTGTTGCAGCTTTGGTCGTACCACCAATGATTAGATACTGCTGTTCTTTCTGCTCTGACTTACTCATATGCGAGTCCTCCTCTAAAAGTGAAACTATAAAAACGAGATAATTTGGGTTTGATTTCTAAGACTGATTAAGCCCGAGAATATTTGGATGTACGCCTACTTTTATGTAAACCCAGATAGTATTAACGACGCCTGAGAGTAAGGCTCTATATGTGGTTGTGATCGCAACGCCACTCACACCATATCGAGGAATAAGTAGAAAGTTGAGCGCTACGAACTTGGGTCCGAATATCATCAGGTACTGTTTTCCAAGACTGAGCAGTCCTATGGTTGCGATCGCTGAGACGAGTAAACATACACGGGCTGTCTCAATCAAGATGCGCTGAAGCTCTTGTCTTTTTCCGTCCGTGTAGAGACTGGCAATGGTCGGCGATAGCGGTCCGTTGAATGCCATCAAAATGAACACAATAAGTTGTGCTCCTCGATTGACAAGTGCATATATGCCAGCTTGCTCAAGACCGTTGAGCAAGCTGGCATCAGCACATCAGCACGAGCATTTATAACGTGAATGCTTTCTAAGAACATAAATGGCCATGCCTGCTTGAGCCAATCAAAACGATGGTAGCGTGGGAGCGCGGTTTTTACACTGAAGGGCAGTGCTTGCTCGAGTAGAAGAGTACTCATAGCAAGTGTGATTCCTGTCGCTACTACATAGCTCCCTACTGCCAAAGGCGCCGTAAAGTCCTCTCCTAGCCATACAACTGCAAACCCTACAGATATAAGTAGCAGCACGGGCGCTACCAGCATCTCAGGACAGAGTCCTAAAACAATCTGGTGTAGCCCCCGTATTGAGCCTCGACGAATATTCCGTAGCGCTAGCATCGGTAGCGCGGCCATCACTAGGCAAAAGCACAGAATTAGCTGAGGAGCGCCTTGTCCGGCGGCTCGCAGTATGGCTAGTGATATTCCAGCTGTCGCAATGACAGTTGCCGAAATGAACGAGAGTATATTAGCCCAACGAAGTAGTCCGCTCATGCGATGCCACGCAAGTTGAGTATGATAGACTGCGACTTCTCTTCCTAACAGTCCGTCAAACCCTAGAGTGGCAGGGATCGCCAGTAGATAGGTCCAATAAATTGTATACGTATACGTTCCAAATCCGACTGGTCCTAATAATCGTGTTAGCACAATACTGGTGACAAAAGTCAAGAACGTATAAAAAAGCTTGAGTCCTAGGGTCCCGGCGGCTCGTTTAAGCAAACGCTTCATGTAGTATTAGCGTTTGCTGTTTAGGAGGATAGCCACGAGGGGAGCTGCTCGTTTTCTAGCGGATGCTTATCACGCTTTTCGTACCAATATAGGAGCAGTCCAAGGGTAACGACAAAAGAACCTGCCAAAGCGCCTAGAAGAACGGTTTTTGCACTTGGGCTAACGCGGTTATCTTCGGTGGGAATAGAGGGTTCGGTGACTAGCTGAATAGGCGGATAAAGAGAATAGATATCCTCCTCATTGAGATCTAATCTGGCTACAGTAGAGGTGAAAATAGCTTCGGTAAGCTGTAGGTTTTGTCTGAGCCGATCAACCGTAAATTTCTCTTGAGATAACTGGTCAAGCCTTGTTTCCATCTGGCTGATTTCTTCTGCCAGAGACTGATTTTGAGAGATTAACCCTTCTCTGTCTGCCTGGTTGACAACGGATTCTCTGAACAGCTCCCCTCGAACGATGGATGTCTGTGGATCAATGCCTAGTGGTGCAATCCTAACTAGGGTTGCCTGGTCGACTGATTTCCCCAGTACGAAAGAACCTCTCTGCTGAAGGGCTGCTTGAGCACTTCCTAATTCGGCTTGCTTAGCAACTACTAAAGGATGCTGCGCTCCTAGCTGACCAGATAGCTCAGAAAACTCTGCGCTAAGGCGACCGTAGGTAGCAAATAACTCCTGATAGACAGGGTCGCTCTGCAAACTGTACGAGTCGCTAACATCCTGCTGCGCTGAGGCATCTACATTGCTGTCTATCTGCGTGATGCGGCCGTCGAGCCCCGCAGCTTGAGCCGAGTACTGAGAGCGCAGCTGTCTGAGAGACTCTATACCAGTAGATAGCCCTTCCAACTGCTGGTCAGAGTTAAAGTCTGAGTTCGCCAGATAGTTGGCTAGATCTTCTTGAGCCGCATCTACTCTTTGACGTGCCCTTTCCAAGGCAACTTGATTGTCTTGGTTTCGCCTTTCAATTTCTCCTTCGCGCAGTTCTTCAACCCGCTGGTTGAGGACAGTGTATAGCGCTTTCCCTTTGTTTTGTGCTAGCTCCGGCGTTCTGCCTTCGATAGAAAAAGTCATAATAGCGGTATTTTTATCCGCGACAATTTCAGGCTCTTTGAATTCGCTAGGCTCAATGCCAACTTGATTAGCAGCTTCATTGAGAACGTCTGGACTGGTAGCAATATAAATGTAGTCGGTTCTAGCATCGGCAAAGTCTTTCGACCTTCCACTCGCGTCAGCAGAAGCGCTACCACTGCCTGGCAAGCTGACGTTAATATCAGCATTGCCACCTAAAACCAGCACGCCCCATTCGCTGACGTAGGCAGGTTCTGCTCGTCTTAGGTATATGAGCGCACCGGCCCACACAACTGTGTTGAGCAGTATTCCTAAGCACAGGAAGGTAAGTCCAGAGTTCGTCCAGTTACGCCCTTCTGGTTGTGGTTTGATTTTGGCTAAAGCGTCAGTCATCGAAAGATACTTCGTAAAAGGTTTAAAGGACTAAGGAAATCACCGATTGTTTCAAACAGACTTCTAGCGTTGACTATGCCAGAGTCATAACAGGCGATCGCATCATTGGGCATCAACAGCGGTGCGTCATCGGGATTTTCTGTGACATCGACGATGAGGTCTTGCACCGAGTATTCTGACGTTTCTAATTCACCCGACGCTACGTCAGTTTGAATTAAAAGTGCCCTTCTGTTGGCGTTAGTAGATCTGGTTCCACCGATACATTGAGCAGCTACTAGCGCTTGTACTAGATTAGTGCCGTACTCGAAGCTAGCGGTGTTGATATTACCGTCTCCGTCTAGCCTTCTGCCATTGCCAGGTGCTGTAAGGTTAGAGACGTAAAGCTCTACAGTGTCTGGTGTGATTTGGGTTGGTCGCACTAAGCTGTCTTGAAAGAAGCCCCTACTAGGAACGATGACTTGATCGCCCGCGACAAGCGGGAAGTCGTTCACAAAGTCGCCCGTGATAATCCCAGAAAGGTCAACCAATATTGACTGTGTACCGCGCAGTACCTGCACCTGGCTAATATCAGCGGTAGGCTGTACGCCGCCAGCCGATAGCAGTGTCGCTGTAAGGTATCGCTCTACTGGATAATCTCCAGGAAACTGCGCTCCGCCTGTGCTGCTGACAGATGCGCTAGGTATGAGCGTTGCGTCTTGAGCAACCAGTAGACGACCAGGATTGAAAACTTCGCCTGTAACCGATACCTGTATAGGAGAGTAGTCCAAAACCTGGACGCTAACCTGTAAGAGCCCTGGTCGAAACAGCTGTCTTCCTATGAGTTCTGCGCTCAGCTGCTGCTCTAAAGTCTCGGGGATGAATCCTGCGGCTCTTAGCGGTGGAATGTAAGGAATCTCCAAATCGCCATTAAGGTTGACTTCGTAGATACCACTAAATGCTTCTCCACCTACGCCAGGAATCGTGAGCTGTAGCCGATCTCCTGGAGAAAGCGGTAAAGGTGCTCCATAGCTGACAGTGCCCAAGGCACTAACATACTCAGAAGATCTGGTAGTATTTGGGACCGGAACGCCTGGAACCGGCAAGGTTACTCCAGATTCTGGACTACTCTCTGTAGCCTCGCCTGGTTCTGCCTGCCTAGGAAGACTGGGCAGATCATTCGCTATGACAGGACTCATCAAAAGCAGTCCACCAGCGATAGATAAAGAAGATACCTTTACCACTCGTGAAGAAAACATAGATTTCGATGCTATGGAAACAGCTCGATAAACGCTCATCTCTTCAAAAATCATTAAACGATAGGCATGGAAACTATTTTTGGTTTCCTATGCAGCTTTAGGCCATAAAGTTAGCGAATATTACGCACAACTCTAGTAGCTGGAAGACAGTAGCATCAAGATAGATGCGCACAACTCTCACTATATTTACGATTGTTTAAAGTTCTGGTGTTTGGTAACAAAATGCCGTAGGCACTTTGCACGCACGCAGAACTCTCATTGAAACCGTTGATAGCGAGCTCTAGTGAAGTTAGCTTTGATAGCCTCAGAACTTATTTCGCCGAGTATCTTATTGTTTCCGGACAAGGGCATCAGCAATATCAGAACTAAGTACAACACCACACAATCTGATGTTTCCCACATTTGCCCTATGGCTCTGCTTAAGCATCGCGAACTCTGGGGAAAAATCCAGCTACGTCGTTGACCACGCATGCTCTTGATGCGAAAGTATGCACCAAAATAATGGCAATACCTTAAATAGCGCACTCAACATCTTTATTATGGCGTGCTGCTGTGAATATAGGTGCTCAACCTCTAGTCACGACAATAAACGCATAGCAGTCAAGTACAGCGCAGGCTTAAATGCGAGTACCTCTAAACGCTCAGCAGTGAAATCAGCAATGAATGGATTGACTGAAGTCCAATCTATTAGAAGTTAGCTTGCAAGCAGATAATTAGGTGTCTTATTCAATATATAGATACACCAAACAGCGTCCGCACGGGTTGGCCTACGTGCCAGTTTAGCACTAGCCAAATTAGAAGTTTAGTCTTGCTGCTGTGCGCCCTGTGCCCACCAAGCCAAAGCATAGGGTTCTAACGCGCTGCTGCCTTGTTTCTGAACGACTCTAAGCTTGTAGCTTCCTGTCGTAGGGACTGGGATGAAGATATGCTCTAGGCTATCTTCAGTGCTAACTGAGGACCATACGCTTTGTGAGATATCGTCGCTATCTACGGGCATAAGGTACAGATCTAAGTTGCTAAGCGCACTACCGGTAAAGCTTTCACCCAGATCAAAGTATTCGTCGTCGGAATTAAGCTCTACTTTGCGTTCCCAGGAGAGGGTCGCACTGATGTAGGTGTCGCCTTTGAGTGGTTGATCAAAAATGTAGTCTTCGCTGCTGCCTTGGCTTATAGCGCTGTAATTCCATCCGACAGTAGGTATGTTCCCAGCGACCCACTGACCTCCCGCAAGCTGCTCGTATGCGCGAAAGGCGTTGAGATGTCCAGTTCCTAGCTCGGCGTGTAATGGAATGCTCTGACTGGTGTAGGCGTCTGACTCTATCCAGGTTTTTCCGCCTTCATCTAGTAGCGTGCGTTCCATGCCCAAGAGTGATCCATCGCCTGGATCTTCTAGCTTGTCGGCTGCGTTGAGGATAACGGACTTCATGACGAGAGGTTCTCTAGAGTCTAGGCTCCAGTTGCTGATACCGTTACGTAACTGGCGATCGCCAAATTCTTGCAGGAGCGCGACAGTAGCAACGACATGAGGCGCGGCGAAACTGGTGCCGCTACTGACAGTACGGCTACCGTTTGGCTCAAACATTTCGATTTCGCTGCCGGGAGCTACTAGGTTAATGGAGCGACGCGTGCCAACGTTGGATTCTACGCTAGGGCCCCTGGTTGCACTCGCAGGGGGCTCGCTGGTGAGATTAGCAGGGTCTAGGCGTATAAATCGACCGCCGATACGGCGAGAGTAGGCAACGTTGATGCCATTGAAATTATCTGTAGGAATGGGTATGCCACCTCTTCCTTGGTTACCTGCGATGACATATAGCAGTTTGTGAACACGAGAAGACCAGTCTATGCACTGGGTAAGTAAGGCGTTGCCGTCGAGCGTGGCGTTTGGCCGTTCGTCACGGCTAAGCGGTTCACCAAAGCTGAAGTTGGTTGCTCGCACGTCGCCACTGTTTTGCAAAGCGACGTGCTGAGAGGCGAGGCATTCTTCCTGCTGTCCGGTGAATTCGGTGAGGGTACCAATCGCCGCTGAGTATAGAAAAGCATCTGGAGCTACGCCTCTAAGAGATTTGTCGTTGCTGATCATGACGCTGGCGACGTTGGAAGCGTGAGCATCGACCGATTCATCTGCGATCGCTGGTCCATCTAGCTCAAAAATTCTGCCGACGCGAAAAGGACTGTTCTCGTTAGCGAGCTTGTCGATGCCAAACTGACTGGGCCGACCGATCTCGACTTGGCCGATAGCAATTTTCTTTCCTGTAAGGTTGTAAGGCGCTTCGTGTAAGCGGCGAGCGTTGATGCCGTCGCTGTCGACGGAAGAGGAAAGGGCAAAGGCGGGTAGCCCAAGTGTGATCGCACTCAATCCTAGACTGCTCAGACTCAGCCTGACTCGGTTTAGTCTTTTTACGCAGCGTGTAGAATCACTTTTTTGAGGATTGCTCTTTTGAGACTTACTTACAGGAGATCGACCTACAGAATTCGCCATTGATGCCGAGGAAGTAAAAACAATAGAGCAACTTTAGCGTAATTAATCAAGAGACGGTAAGTGTGAAGAGATATAGACGATCTGTCAACCTTAGTCAGGAAGATTCGATAGCTGACCGGTACGATTCTTTTGTTTCGTTGTCGTGTGAGTGAAATATTTTGTTACAATAACTACACGCTTTATAGAGCCTAATCTATAGAGATGCTTGTCTGTAGATATACCCGCTAGAGAGGCTACTTCCCTATGGCAAAGACGCAACCTAATAAATCCACCGTTATTTCTCCGTCAATTTTGTCGGCCGACTTTGGTCGCCTAGGTGAGGAAATTCGCGCTGTTGACAAAGCTGGTGCTGACTGGATTCATGTTGATGTAATGGATGGTCGATTCGTGCCCAACATCACAATCGGACCTATGATCGTCGAGGCAGTACGTCCCCATACAGATAAGCCACTCGACGTTCATTTAATGATCGTAGAGCCAGAAAAGTATGTAGAAGACTTTGCGAAAGCGGGTGCTGACATTATCTCGGTGCACTGTGAGCACAATGCTTCTCCCCACTTGCATCGCACTTTGGGTCAAATCAAGGAGCTTGGCAAGGAAGCAGGCGTAGTGCTCAATCCTGGTACAAGCCTTGATATGATCGAGTATTCTCTTGAGCTTTGTGACCTCATTTTGATTATGAGTGTAAACCCTGGCTTCGGCGGTCAGAGCTTTATTCCAGGTGTGATTCCTAAAATTGCAAAACTTAGAGCAATGTGTGACGAAAGAGGACTCGATCCCTGGATTCAAGTCGACGGCGGTTTGAAGTCTCACAATACTTGGCAGGTGCTAGATGCTGGCGCAAATGCAATTGTGGCTGGTTCGGCCGTGTTTAAAGCGAATGACTATGCAACCGCGATTAAAGATATTCGCAACAGTAAGCGTCCTGAACTAGCTGCTGTGTAAGCGTTTCCTGAGATTCGCGTGGAGCGATCGCCCTGACATCCTCTGTATAGCAAAAAACCGTGTTCTGGATATCTTAATATCCTGGAAAATACGGCCCTTCCCCTTGTTGATTGAAGGCATACGATAGGGCTACTGATGTTGAGGCGGTTTGAACAGCAGCCCAACTAGCTTTGTTAAATAAATAAGCCCTCTTGATCAAACTTGATCAAGAGGGCTTATTGCATATTGAAATCTACTGGTAGACTTATTTGCTATTTGTGGAGATTTTCCTGGCTGTGAAGCCCATGACGAGGATTGAACTCGTGACCTCACCCTTACCAAGGGTGTGCTCTACCACTGAGCCACATGGGCAAGCTGCAAGGTGGTGGGCCAGGCTGGATTCGAACCAGCGTAAGCATAGCTAGTGGATTTACAGTCCACCCCCATTAACCACTCGGGCACTGACCCTCGCACGCATTTGCAGCTTATAAAATGTAGCATACGATGCGCGGTGTTTTGTAGGCGGACCTTTAAAACCGTATGCAGTCCTGATGATTAGTAGAATCAATTCTCTTTGAAGAACGCTGAAAAGAGGATTCATGGCGTTAAAACAAAGCCCTAAACCGAAAGGCCCAGGGACTACATCGACTATTTGGATGCCAGGAGGCGGACTTGAACCGCCGACACGAGGATTTTCAATCCACTGCTCTACCAGCTGAGCTATCCCGGCTTGCGCGATTTGCGCCTAACTAAAGTAACAAAATAGGGGAACGGTAGCAAGGCATTTTCAGAAGATCTCTTGGAGAAAGGTGTATCACCGACAACACAATTTAAGTGTTGGGAATACACCTTAAGATGACTTTTTGTCAACCTGATGCGAGAGAATACAGCTGAATCGAGTTTGGCTGCGATCACCGCGCTAATTAGATAGGGCGCAAGCGAGCGAGCTTGATAGTGAAGGGACCTGAGCCTTCGCCTGCGTAGGAGCGAACGCGGATGGTGTATTTGCCGCCTTCGCTAATGCGAGCGAAGAGGAGAGAGTTTGTGCTGCCGTCGGGACCGTCATCGTTTTCGCTGACGGTGACGCCGTTTTCGTCCATGAGGGTAACGAGGGTATCAAATTCGGCGGAGATAGCGTCGATAGTGATCTGGTCGCCTGCTTCGAGGTTGATAACGTAGTCTTTGGCAAAGCCGCCGAAGCCAGTGGGAATGTCGGCGATGGTGAGGGTGTCGCTGACTTCTTCTCTACCTAAGGTTGGCGGATTGTACAGCTGGGCTGAAGCTTTGCTAGCCGAGAGCGCTGTTGTCAGTAAGATGGCGGGAACGGCGAGTGCTAAAAATTTAGTCGGTTTCATAGAATTTAGAAGGAGTAAGACGGTGATAAGACAGCTGTGGATACGCACCTGGGAGAAAGGTGGTTTGGAAAAGGGCGCATCCACAGATTTTCTTGGAAGCGTGTTCCTAATAAAAGGGTTCTCCTCGAAGCAAACCACATTGGTTTGGGTCTGCTTGTGGGCGAAGACACTTCATAGTGCCCCTTTTCGGATAGCTTCTTTTTGACCTGTTTTATAGTGAGGTGTCTGTAGCAGGTGCATCTTTGTAGTAGTCATCTGCACCAATAGTTTCGGTTTTTCCCTGTTCGTTGATGCATCCAGACTGTTTTGTGTATTGGCAAACGCGGGCCCATAGCTTTGCACGAGTGCCCTGAGGGCCTGTGGAAAATATGACGCGATCGCCGCCCACACCACCGGGCACGATCTGTACACTGCAAATAGGACAAGTCTGAGTGGTAGGTTCTGACATGACGGTAACGATGAAATAGAACAATAAAAACTGGGACGTTCAAGACATAGCGTATCAAAAGTACGCCTAGCTATTATTTAAGAACTTTGTACACAGTTACATGTTCTATTTTTGGCCTGTCTTTAGACTGATCGCCTATGAAACATTCCCACGTTACTGTTTGAGGACAGTTAACTTTTGATCTAGCTGCTGTCGAGTGAGTGCTATAACCGCGCAGTATAGATTTTCGGAAGTAGATTTCCAGAGCAGATTTCCAAATTGCCCTTTGCTTACTTGCTATGCCTCGTTCTAACTCAACAGCTCCGTTGTCGACGGCACCTGCCTCACTAAAGCGACTCAGACAAATTAGCCACGTACTAGACAATGCGATTCCGGTACCCGGTACGAAGGTACGAGTAGGCCTTGATCCGATTTTGGGTCTGCTGCCAGGCGGCGGCGATGTGCTGACAGGCCTGATATCGGTGTACATCGTTTTTGAAGGGGCTCGTATGGGAGTGCCAGCGGCAACTTTGGGCCGGATGAGTACCAATATCGTGTTAGATGTACTGACCGGAACGGTCCCTGTGCTGGGTGACTTGTTTGATGTGACCTGGAAGGCAAATAGTCAAAATGTAAAGCTGCTAGAAAAGCACATTGCAGACCCAGAGCCTAGTCGAGCGGCGGATAGGTTGTTTGCAATCGTGATGATAATAGCGCTGATTGCGCTAGTTGTGGCCGTAGCGACACTGTCTGTGTGGCTGGTGTCTCAACTTTGGGCGCTATTACGCTCAGCCTAGTGCTTTACGTTTTGAGGAGGGCGGCTTTTGACTGTGGTGGCTGTGGCATAATAATTCGGCCCTATCGTCCGGCTCTACCGCTAGATTATTTCATGACAGTTGAGCAATTTACTGTAGATATCTCCTCTTCAGACCAGATGGTGGATATTGGGATTGCAGTGCCGGATGCGGAGAGCGACCTATCGGACTATGACTTTCAGCAGCGCGTAGAGTTAGCTTGGCAGGTGTGCGATCGCTTCGATTTACAAACCGACATCTGGCGCGGCAGAATCTTGCGAGCAGTGCGCGATAGAGAAAAGCGAGGCGGCAAACCTAGAAACGACGATACCAACGGCACTAATTCTGGTAATGGCAACGATAGTAAAGCCACTGGTGCAGGTTTTCTTAACTGGCTAAAAGACAGAGATGTCAGCAAGAGTCAGGCCTATGTCTTAATTGACCTAGCTAACAGCGCCGACCAGATGCTAGAAGACGGCCTGATAGAAACTCAAGACGTAAACCGCTTCAGCAAACGAGCCTTTATAGAGACGGCGCAGGCCTCACCCGAAGTGCAGCAAATTGTCAGCGAAGCCGCCAGGCGGGGTGACCAGATTACCCGCAAAGAAGTAAAGAACCTGACTGACGAATGGACCGCAATGACCTCAGATCTTGTACCTGAGTCTGTACGCGCAAAAGTTTCTGACAACACTATTCCAACGCGCTACCTCACGCCAATGGTTCGTGAGATGGAAAAGCTGCCGCTGAGCCATCAGCAAACGCTGAGAAATGAGGTGGATGAGAATCCAAATGTGGATACCCTTAAACAAGTCACGGCTGAAGCCAAGTATCTTTCTCGCTATATTGAAGCTGCGAGCCAGGTGCAAACCCTCGATACCGAAAACGTAGATCTAGAGCTAGCACTAGACGAGGCCCTGCGAGTGGGCTGTCTGAACTCGACAGCAGACCTGGTGAATCAGGCGACTCAGCTAGAGCAGGCCGCTGTGAAGCTCTACACTGCCTGGAAACGGATGAACAAGCTGTCTGACCGGGTGTATGTGGACAGTGGAGAGAGTACGCCTCATTTGCGATCGCTTCTAGGTGCGCTATCGCCGCTATGCGGTGAATTGATTGAAGTGCAGCTAGGTGATGCCGACAGCGCCGCTTCTAGACGAATTCGCCTGAAGATGCTTACCGAAGAAGATACAGACGCGGCTGATACGCCTGCTGGCGAAAGATTTGAAGTCTAGTCAGGAAAAAAGTGCCTTAGATAGCTTCAGGATATTGATTTGCATCCTTACGATATGGAAATCAGATAATAGCTATACCAATTGATAGGAACTTGATTGATTTGCGTACTGTGGTGCACTTTTCTCAGGTTGATTCTGATAGGCTATAAAAAAGATAAATTGGTAAGAACTGTTAAGAACCCTTGAGAGATTGTCACAAGCGTTCTACAGGGAAAACTGATTTCACGTAACTCAGGATAAAACAACTATGCCGACCCTCGAAGCCAGCCCAGTGATGGACTTCCAGAGTGAAACCTACAAGGACGCCTACAGCCGCATCAATGCGATCGTCATTGAAGGTGAAATGGAGGCTCACGATAACTACAAACAGTTGGCAGAGCGCCTCAGTGAGCAGAAAGATGAGTTAATCAAGCTAGCTCGTATGGAAAATCGCCATAAGAAAGGCTTTCAGGCATGTGGCAAAAATCTAAGCGTTACTCCCAACATGCCGTTTGCTAAAGAGTTCTTCTCACAGCTGCATGAGAACTTCCAGGTGGCCTATGCAGAGGGAAATATCGTCACTTGCCTGTTGATTCAGTCCCTGATCATTGAGACGTTTGCGATCGCCGCTTACAACATCTACATTCCCGTTGCAGACGATTTTGCCCGCAAGATCACCGAAGGCGTGGTCAAGGACGAGTACCTGCACCTCAACTTTGGCGAAGAGTGGCTCAAGGCCAACTTTGAGACGGCTAGAGCAGAGCTAGAAGTGGCTAACCGCGCTAACCTACCTTTGATTTGGAAGATGCTTAATCAGGTGGAAGATGACGCTGCTGTGCTTGGTATGGAGAAAGACGCCCTCGTTGAAGACTTTATGATCACCTACGGCGAAGCGTTGGCAAACATTGGTTTCACCAGTCGTGAAGTGATGAAGCTATCAGCTCAAGGCCTGGCTAGCGTATAGATTGTTCAGCGTGCATAGCCGCGACTTCGCCAATGGGTGAGGTCGCGGCTTGTTTGTAGTGGCAAGTGCGCTGCTCGAATGGACGCAGTCGCTGCAAACGGTTCAGTTTTGGTTTATTCAGTTCCTTTCAGCGCCTCAGGCGTTAGCTATCCCGCATGTTTGGTTTAATTGGTCATTTGACAAGTTTGGAGCACGCCCGCAAGGCCTGCGCAGATTTAGGATTCGAAGAATTCTCAGAGCAGGACTTAGACTTTTGGTGCAGCGCGCCGCCGCGTATTATTGACGACATCAAAGTGACCAGCGCAACCGGCCAAGTGATTGAAGGAAGATATGTAGAGTCTTTCTTTCTACCTGAAATGCTGGCGGCTAAAAAGATCAAAGCGGCTACACGCAAAGTCCTGAACGCGATGGCTCACGCGCAGAAGAACGGCGTTGATATCACCGCGCTAGGCGGCTTTTCTTCCATTATATTTGAAAGCTTTAAGCTAGAGCAAATCAAACGGGTGCGCAATCTGGATCTGGACTTTAGCAAATTTACAACGGGCAACACGCATACGGCCTACGTGATTTGTAAGCAGGTAGAAGAAGCCGCTCCTCCACTAGGAATTGATCTAACAGATGCAACTGTAGCGGTCTGTGGTGCAACCGGAGATATTGGCAGTGCGGTGTGCCGCTGGCTGAAAGATCGTACTGGTGTGAAAGATCTGCTGCTAGTAGCCCGTAACCAAGAGCGTTTGAATAACCTGAGAGAAGACTTGAACTTTGGTCGAGTAGAGACCCTAGAAGCAGCCTTGCTAGAAGCGGATGTGGTGGTATGGGTAGCTAGTATGCCTAAGGGTATTGAGGTTGATCTTGAGACTTTGAAGCGGCCGTGCCTAATGGTGGATGGTGGCTATCCCAAAAATGTTGATGTGACCTTCTCTCATCCCGGCATCACGGTGCTAAAAGGTGGCATCGTAGAGCACTCGCTAGATATTGACTGGCGCATTATGAACATTGTGAATATGGATGTGCCGGGCCGTCAGCTCTTTGCCTGCTTTGCTGAATCGATGCTGCTGGAGTTTGAAAAGCTGCATACGAATTTTTCCTGGGGACGTAATCAAATCACGCTAGAGAAGATGGACCTGATTGGTGAAGCTTCCAGACGGCACGGTTTTCGACCACTGGTGACATAGTGCTGTGCGCAACAAGTGCGGTACGCTAGTTAAACTGTCCCGTGAAATTTTTAAACCCCCATGGCAACGACTGAACGTAGGCCAATCTTGCTGGATTTTGAGAAGCCGCTGGCTGAGTTAGAGTCTCGAATCACTCAAATCCGTGAGCTAGCTGAGGATAACGATGTCGATGTTTCTACTCAGATTCATCAGCTCGAGTCGCGGGCACAGCAGCTTCGTCAAGAGATATTTACAAGCCTCTCGCCGTCTCAGCGCATTCAGGTCGCACGCCATCCGCGTCGGCCTAGCACGCTCGACTACATTCAGGCTATCAGTGATGAATGGGTAGAGCTGCACGGCGATCGCCGCTCGGGAAAGGACGACCTGGCACTGGTTGGCGGTATTGCCCGCTTTCAGGGTCGCCCGGTGATGATGATGGGCCATCAGAAGGGGCGCGATACTAAGGATAATGTGGCGCGTAACTTTGGCATGCCGGTACCCGGTGGCTATCGCAAGGCGATGCGGCTGATGGAACATGCCGACCGCTTTGGTATGCCCATCTTTAGCTTCATTGATACGCCGGGGGCTTGGCCAGGGTTTGAGGCTGAGGAGATGGGACAGGGGGAGGCGATCGCATACAACCTGCGTGAAATGTTTCGCCTCAACGTGCCGATTATTTGCACTGTAATTGGTGAGGGTGGCTCCGGTGGCGCGCTAGGTATTGGTGTGGGTGATCGCCTGATGATGTTTGAGCATTCGGTGTACTACGTGGCGAGCCCAGAGGCCTGCGCTTCCATTTTGTGGAAGGATGCTGCGCGCTCGGCACAGGCGGCAGATGCGCTAAAAGTTACCGCATGGGACCTGAAAAACTTAGGCATTTTAGACCAGCTGTTGCCAGAGCCGATAGGCGGTGCCCACGCGGCTCCGATTGAGGCGGCTGACACTTTGCAGCAGGCGCTGGCTCAAAATCTCAATAGTTTGCTTGAGCTAAGCGCTGAGCAGCGTCGCAACTTACGCTACGACAAGTTCCGTCAAATCGGGGTGTTTTCGGAGTAGCTGTGCGGCGAGCGTTGATTACGGGTGCTAGCTCTGGCATTGGTGCGGCGACGGCGCGGGCGTTGGCAGGTGCTGGGTTTGAGGTGGCGCTAGTTGCAAGATCTCAAGCGCGACTGGATGCTGTGTCCAGTGACCTGAAGACGTTGGGCAGCCGGGTTGAGACTTTTGTGATTGATTTAGCTGAAGTCAGTAGGGTGAAAGCGCGTATTGAGGACGCGATCGCATCTTTTGGCGCTATCGATGTGCTGGTGAACAGCGCTGGTATGGGCTACACCGGCCTTTTGCGTGATACGCCAATTGCCGACTGGCAGCAGGTGATGACTCTAAACGTAACCAGTGTCTTTCAAGTCGTGCAAGCAGTACTGCCTGGAATGCGAGCTTTGACAGAGGGCGGACTGATTGTGAATATTGCGTCGATTGCTGCGCAGCAATCGTTTCCAGAGTGGGGCGCTTATGGGGTGAGTAAGGCAGCTCTGGTGGCGCTTTCGGGTGCGATCGCTGCTGAAGAATCTGCTCACGGCATTCGCGTTGTCACGGTCTCTCCGGGTGCCGTCAATACTTCCATATGGGACACAGACACCGTACAGACTGACTTTGACCGCTCGGCCATGCTCACGCCCGACACTGTGGCGCAGACCATTTTGCATACGGTGCTTCTTCCGCCGGGCGCGGTAATTTCGCAGCTTACCATTACACCTAGCCAAGGTGCGCTGTGAGCCGACGATGCAGAGCATACCTGTGCCGGGAAACTTGAAGTTGATTTTTATTTATTGGGTTTAAGAGGGCTTTTTTATGACTATTTCGGACGGAATCTCTGGGATTGGTGGCGATGACTTAACTGAGCGCGTACTGAGCAATGACGCCGCGAGCGGTGACTCCGCAGGCAGTAGCGATAAGCTATCAAAAACGCACGTACGCCCCGATCGCCAAACCAAGCATGGCATTCCGCGTCAGCCTTCTAAAATTAGCCCTAGCGAAGACAACGGACCCATGATGGATGCGGTCCGCACGATGCTGCTGTCGTTAGGAGAAGACCCTGAGCGCGAAGGACTGCTCAAGACGCCTCATCGGGTGGCTGAAGCCATGCGCTTTATGACCAAAGGCTACGCTCAATCATTAGAGACTATTGTCAACGACGCTATTTTTGACGAAGGCCATAACGAGATGGTGCTGGTGCGCGATATTAACTTCTTTAGCATGTGCGAACACCATATGCTGCCATTTATGGGCCGAGCGCACGTGGCGTACATCCCCAATCAACGAGTGGTGGGCTTGAGTAAACTGGCTCGAATTGTAGAAATGTATGCCAGGCGCTTGCAGGTACAGGAGCGTTTGAACCGTCAGATTGCTGAAGCTGTGCAGGAAGTGCTTGATCCGTTAGGTGTGGCCGTAGTGATGGAAGCAAGCCACATGTGCATGGCCATGCGCGGCGTGCAAAAGCCCGGATCTTGGACAGTGACTAGCGCTATGGTAGGCGTGTTTCAAGAAGATGCTAAAACCCGCGAAGAATTTTTGAGCCTGATTCGTCATCAGCCAGGCTTTGCCAATTACTAGACGGTCAATACCTAAAAGTTAGGAGGGTATGGCAAATTTCTTTCTGTAGGTATGCTTTCTTTTTGGGGTCACCAGCGATAAAGTTGGGGAGATTCTGCTTACCACTATGTGAATTTTTGACTATGGCTACTGCACCTTCTGTTGAATCGATCCCGACTTTCCAAGGCGATGATGACGATGAGGCAACTAGCTGTGTTGATGTGATTGAAACCGTTATTTCAAGCATGGAGCAAGATAACTCTGCGATGGTGAGCCACTCTGAGGAAGGACATACGTGGAAGTTCCAGTACGGCTCTGTAGAAGTATTCGTGCAGCTTTCGGGCGAAACGGAAGATGACATGTTTACCACCTGGTCGCCTGTGCATAAGCTGCCGGTGAGAGATGAAGCTGACCTAATGCGCAAGCTGCTGGAGATGAACTGTGGCAGTACGTTTGAAGCCTGCTTTGGCCTGCTTGATCAAAGCATCGTGGTGTTTGCAACGCGGACGATGAAAGATATTAACCCTAGTGAAATCTCTCGGCTAATCACGATTGTGGCTTCTATTGCCGATGAGAACGACCAGGACCTTCTGAAGAACTATCCAGCAGCTTAGCCTCAGACCCTATGACCCTGTTTGACCTAACGACTTTTGCCGTAGGCATTTCTTCTCTGGTTGCCCTGCTGGCGAAAGTGGTATGCCTGGTATGGGCATTTGTGCGCACTAAAAGGATTGCCGCGCTCGTTTATCTGGCGTTTTTGCTGGTGGGTGGACTGCTGCCAGTGGTGTTGGCCTATACGTTGTCGCCAGTGAACTACGGCAGCTTTTATCTATTCGTAGGTGTAGGAAGTGCGGTGGTGGAGGCTGGGCTGTTTATCTGGTTGGTGCGATCGCTCATAAAGCAACCTGCCGATATCACCACCCTATCCGAAGATGCCTAGCGCCTGGCGCTTCATTCCTCTTTCTCAAGGCACAGGACTTGAGCAGATGGCGATTGATAGCTGGCTGCTGAACCAACATGTGAAGGGATTGCAGCCACCTAGCCTACGTTTTTACACTTGGACGAAACCAACGATTTCACTGGGCTATCATCAGCGTCAGTTTCCAGCACACTGGAACAATTTGGAGTACAAAGGTGAGGCCGTAGAACTTGTTCGCAGACCGACAGGCGGGCGAGCCGTATTGCATCAGGGTGACCTGACATATGCGTTGGTAACCTCTGGTACAACTGGCTCGCGGCGAGCGGTATACGAGCAGCTTTGTCAGTTTTTGATAGAAGGCTGGAAGGATTTAGGCGTTGAGCTAGGATTTGGCGTGGCAGGTCGTGGGTATATAAAGAACCCAAACTGTTTTGGGACCACGACCGCCGCTGATCTGGTTATGAACGATGGCTATAAGCTAATTGGCAGCGCTCAAGTGTACAAGAAAGGCTGTGTTTTGCAGCATGGTTCTATTCGGCTGTATCCAGATAGTGAGCTATTTGAGACGGTATTTGGCGATCGCACACCGCATCCGGAAATACCGAACGGTCTTGATTCTAAAGAAAGCCTAGAGCGAATTACCGATGCTTTATCAGCTGCAGCTCAGAGAAGCTTCAGCGTTGATCTTGAAACTCAATTCTTCACTTCTACAGAAATGAAAAATGCTATGACAGCCCAGCTGACAGAACTTGAGACGCTGTCAAATCGAGGCTAGGTAATAGAAGTGACTGAAGCCGTTGTGAGTCGCTAAATTTGTGCGACGTATACATTCCATCTTCCAAAATACAGATGGTGACTAGACTGCTAAGCGGATCGACTATCCAATACTCTGGAATATTAAGGACGATATGACTATCGCTGGAAGTGGTTCGTCGAGCTTGATCACCGCTGCTTGGGCAAGCAGCTGTTTGACTTGTTCTAACGATAGAACAGTAATACCAGGAATTCTGGACGTATTAAACCGCCCTCCCCTAGGTGATTGTATTCCGATTGAGCCAGAAAACACCTTATGGGGAATCTCAAAATCGGCTAAGACCGCTTTTATCTGAGCTGCTAGAAACTCGATGATAAGCGCATGTATTCCGGTACCTACGCTCATAGGTATGAGCTCTCCGTCAACCAATTCGTAACGAGTATCGGTACCATCTTCGTAGGCTAGATACTCTTCAAAGGTGAATTTCTGAGTAGTCACAGTCATAGCGATTTTCCATCCTACTGATGAAGCTAGCGCTGCTTTCGCTTTTCAACTTTGAAGGCAGTACCAGCTTCACTCTAACTTTAGGCTTTCTCGATAGACTGGACGATAGCATCTAGCTGCAATCCGGCTGGATAGGCACCTTCTTCTTTGATGCGCTGGATAATAGCTTCGGTGATGGGGAACTTGAGCTGCTTTGCTAAAGCTCGAACGATGTCACCGCGATCTAGCGTGCCTGCAACCGAGTCAGCTGGGGTGAGTACCGTCAGACGAGGAATCTGCTGCTCTTCCATCATCTGAATAGCTTCAGTGAGCGGCGTATTTTCACTCACATGAGGAACTTCGAGTAGCGGGCGAGCAATGCTTTCAAGCGTGCGGTGGTCCCACTCGCTGCGCTCTACCTGCCGCAACCCATCGACAGAAACCAATCCTCGATAACGTCCGTTAGAAGATGCGAAATAAACAGGGGTTACTTTCTTTTCTTTAGGTTTACTTTCGTTGCTAAAGGTCTCTAGCGCTTCTGAGTTAAGTAGATACTCGTCGGCAAACTGTCGGAGCGTCATGTTGGCATCTAGAACGCGAAAATCGCGAATAGCCGCGTCTGAGGTTTTGATTTTGGCAAGACCTTCTTGCAGGGTGTTCATGCGCTTGTAGGCACTGGCATTACGTAAGATGAAGAGGCCAATCAGAGCAGGCCATAGACCTGCAAGAATGCCTAGCTTGGGGTCAAGCGATAAGAAGAGGCCAAAGGCGATCGCACCCCATCCGAAGAACTGCCCAGAACGCGCAGCCCATCGTACGCCTGCGGTACGGCTGTTAGTCGCTTTCCAAACGGCAGCTTTTAGAATTTGACCACCATCTAGCGGCAGTCCAGGAATGAGGTTAAAGAGCGCCAGCACCAGGTTGATTTCTGAAATGCGGCGGACCATCAGCATGGCGGCCTCTGGCAGCTGAACAGAGCGACTGACTATAAAGAAGATGACAAAAAGGGCAACGCTAACAGCTGGGCCAGCGATCGCAACTTTAAAAGCGCCTTCTGGTGTCTTTGACTCACGCTCAATAGACGCAACGCCACCGAACAAAAAGAGCTTAATAGAATTGACTGTAATGCCTTGAGACTGCGCAACCAGGCTATGGCCCAACTCGTGCATTAGCACCGAGGCAAATAACCCTAGTGCGTAGGTGACGCCAAATATCCAGGCACCGCCCTCTCCAATCATGCTGATGATGTTACTGTCACTGCCATAGGAAAAGGCAATGAGCAGAACAATAAAGAACCATGAATTGTCAATGAACAGTGGGATGTTGAAAAGGGTGCCCACTCGCCAACCGCTTTGCATATCGATACCTTTGGGTACTGAAGGCTGAATGTTGCCTTACTTTAATGTTTCTATATTGTACTGAATAGGACAGGTGAGCTGTTATCTCAGCTTTTGGGGATAACCGGCTATGGTATTGTCTGGGCCGGAACGTGTTTTGGTCTGTTCTTGGGTGTGAGGTGAGTGGATGCTACAGGTCAAGATTTGCGGGATTACCAAGGTGGAGCAGGGAGTGGCGATCGCTCAGCTAGGTGCCACAGCCCTTGGCTACATCTGCGTCACCAAATCTCCTCGCTACATCCCGCCTGAAAAGATTGCACCGATTGCGGCTGCGGTGGGCGCTAAGTATCCTGAGGTGCAGCACTTTGGGGTGTTTGCGAATGAGGGAGTGGCGGATATGGTAGCGATCGCACATAAAGCCAACCTCACTACGCTCCAGCTTCATGGCGACGAAACCCCAGCGCTGTGCCAGCTCCTGCGCGATGCCTTAGAAATGTCTGACCTGTCAAACGTGAAAATCGTCAAAGCTCTGCGCATTCGCGAAACGGCTGAGCTAGATGAAGCGCGTCGCTACGAGTCCTGTATAGATGCGCTTCTACTCGATGCTTATCACCCCGACCAGCTAGGAGGCACGGGCGAAACTTTAGATTGGCAGGCCCTGAAAAATTTCTCCCCTCTCTATCCATGGTTTTTAGCGGGAGGCTTGAACCCTGACAATATCTGTAGCGCGCTTTCGCAGCTATCCCCAAACGGAATCGACCTCTCTAGTGGAGTAGAGAGGTCGCCAGGAGATAAGGATTTAGATAAAGTACGCAACTTGTTTCAGGCGTTGGAAGATTGCTGCTAACTAAGCGCTTGTCAGAGCATGTACTCAATCAGCATTTAACAGCCTACGCGGCTGACTTCTTTGCAACCCAGTACTTACTCATGAAGTAGTTGTAGGTTTCTACTTCTGCAAAGCCTGCGTTTTTCAACCGGGCCACCAGATCGTCGCCGATGTAGTTGCGGTAGTAAGGCTCATGAAACATCGCCGGGAAGTTTTCCATAAGCGGCTCAAACTCAGGAGTATCCACCGTTTGCACAGAGTCGCAAATGACAAATGTACCGCCAGGCTTAGTGACACGGAAGGCTTCGTCAATGACGTTTTGACGAGCATCAGCCGGAAGCTCGTGAAAAAGGAAGGTGCTAGTCGTCGCTTCAAAGAACTCATCTACAAAGGGAAGTTTTTCTGCGTTTGCCTGGATGAGCTGCGCTGGAATGATGCCTTTGGCATCAGCCAGGTTTTCGTTGGCTTTACGGATGTAGGCAGGCGAAAGGTCGATGCCGTAGAGCGCAACGTCTGGCATAGCCTGGTTGATTAGCGCTAGGCTGTTGCCCGTGCCGCAGGCAATGTCTAGCACTTTACGAGGCTGAGGGCTAACGCCAGTTTCTACAGGCATAGACATCAGGTGCTGCTTGAGCGGCGCAAGAATGCGACGGCGCATAGGAGCAGCGGTGCCGTTGAAGAGGACTTCTACCTGAAGGTCGTACATATCAGCAGAGATTTTGCTGAAGTAGCCGTCGGTTTGGTGGTGGAAGTTTTGAACGTAGTAGTCGGGGTAGCCTGTGGTGTCGATGCCTTCGCTAAATTCTTGATGGCGCTTGTTGGTAGCACGGTCCCAAATTTTAGGGAGATCAATCCAAAGCTCAGGATAGTAGCGGAAGAAGTCGTTCCAGCGATTTTCAAACAGGGCTGACTTTGGATAGACGTTCTTCTCAGCGTCGGCCCAGTCAGCTTCAAGCAGTGTTTCGATGCGGCCTTGAATTAGCTCTAGCATCTTTGGATCGAGGGGATTGGGCTCCTCTCGCTTTTTGCCTTGAGAAATGGTGTTGAGAAATTGAGTGCTCAGGGTTTTGTGTGCAAAGCCGAAGACTTGTTTGCCCTGTTGGAAGGTTTGGTAGGCAATCTTTGTGAGATCGGGGGTGAGCGTTTCTGTCATAGAACTTACTTAGGCTGAGCGCTTTCTACATAAATAATTATTTTTATTGTAAAAGAATGTTACGAGATGTGTGGGCATTTGCTCAGAAAATATGGCTTTTGACGCAAAAAGCCGCCTTTCATGAGGCGGCTTTTTGCGGTATTAAGAGAGTAAAACTACCTACTTAATGAACAGCATCTCTTCGTAAGTCGGCAGCGGCCATAGGTCGTCGGCGACTTCCGCTTCTAGCGTGTCGGCAGCGTCGCGGACTTCGTTCATCAGGTCGCGAACGGTGCTTGCGCAGAACTGCATGTGGTCTTCGGTAGAACTAAAGTCATGCTTATCACAGACTTCTTCTAGCTTGTTAGCACCGTCGAGCAGAGACTTGGCTAGGCTTGCGACTTTCTCAACGGGAGCTTTGTCGACGGTGATACCGATTTCGCTGAGGGTGGCGATCGCGCCTGCACTCTCATTCAGATGACGCATCACAGCCGGATAAATCACCGTCTTCGCCATATCCGACACCAGCTTGGCCTCTACATCAATAGAGAGAACATACTGCTCGGCATACACCTCAAAGCGACTTGCCAACTCACGCTCAGAGAGCACGCCTGTGCTGCTGAACAGCTGCATGATGCTGTCGCTCTTCAGGTGCGGAAGCGCATCTGCTGTGGTAGGAATGTTCAGCAGACCGCGCTGCTCAACCGCTTCGGTGTGCCACTCTTCCGAATAGCCATTACCGCCAAAGACGGCCGCACCGTGCTTTTCCATAACGTCTTTAAGCACTGACTGTACAGCGTTGCCCAGGTCGTCACTACCGGCGAGTTTGCCTTCTAGCTGGTCGGCAATCCAGGTAAGGGAATCGGCCATCATCGTGTTGAGAGCGATTAACGGACCCGATACAGATTGGCTGGAGCCAACTGCGCGGAATTCGAAGCGGTTGCCAGTGAAGGCGAACGGGGATGTACGGTTGCGATCGCCCGCGTCCTTGGTCAGAGGCGGTAGCGTATCAACACCCAAATGCATCTGGCCCTTGTGGCTAGAGCCACTAATCTTGCCGTCCTTAATTTGGTTGAAGATGTCTTCGAGCTGACTGCCCAGGTATACAGACATAATTGCTGGTGGTGCTTCGTTGGCACCCAAACGATGGTCGTTGCTGGCAGTCGCAATTACCGCGCGCATGAGCGGACCGTACAAATGAACGCCGCGAATCACCGCGCCACAGAAGGCCAGGAACTGCATATTGTTCTCTGGCGTATCACCAGGATCAAGTAAGTTGCCCTGCGTTGAGTTTCCAATAGACCAGTTAACGTGCTTACCAGAACCGTTGATGCCTGCAAAAGGCTTCTCGTGTAGAAGACAGATAAAGTTGTGAGACTTCGCCGTATCGCGCAGCGTCGTCATTATCATCTGCTGGTGGTCGCTGGCAACGTTCGCAGATTCGTAAACAGGTGCAATCTCAAACTGGCCAGGAGCGACTTCGTTGTGGCTCGTCTTAGCAGGAATGCCCAGCTTGTATAGCTTCTCTTCGACATCGTGCATGAATGCCTGCACGCGCGGTGGAATCGCACCGAAGTAGTGATCGTCGAACTGCTGACCTTTTGCGGGTGCCTTGCCAAAGAGCGTACGGCCTGCGAGCAGGAGATCAGGGCGAGCATTCGCAAAGTTAGCATCTACCAAGAAGTACTCTTGCTCGGCGCCACAGCTAGAGCTAACAGGCGCTACGTCGTCGTTGCCAAGGAGCTTTAGGAGTCGATTCGCCGCCTTGTCTACTACAGAAATAGAGCGTAGTAGCGGTGTCTTCTTGTCGAGAGCTTCCCCCGTCCAAGAGATAAAGACGGTAGGAATGCAAAGAGTAGCGCCTTGCTCAGTTTCTAGAATGTAAGCCGGACTGGTTACGTCCCAACCGGTGTAGCCTCTCGCTTCAAACGTATCGCGAATGCCGCCGTTGGGGAAAGAAGAACCGTCGGGCTCACCCTGAATGAGGAGCTTACCAGCAAATTCTGAAATGACTTCGCCGTTGCCCTGAGGCTCAATAAACCCGTCGTGCTTTTCGGCGGTTGCGCCTGTAAGCGGGTAGAACACGTGAGCGTAATACTTAGCGCCCTTAGACATTGCCCAGTCGCGCATAGCACTAGCGACGGTGTTGGCAACGGAGGGGTCTAGCTTTTCGCCTGTCTGAATCGTCTTCTTAACCGACTTGAATACGTCCTTAGGAAGACTTGCTTTCATCTTAGTCAAGTCAAAGACATTAGCCGCCCAAAGGTCTTCTAGCTTTTCGGGGGCTTTTGGGGTGATTGCTTCCCGGTTCGTAATTTCATAAATTGCTTGTGTGCGCGACTCGTTTCCAGTCATGAGTGTCTTTCCTAAGTTTTGCGAAAGGGGCCATCTAAGGATGCTTATGATCCTATGGATAGCGATGGGTAGGTTTTGTATCTCCCTATACGAAATCTCCAACAAGTTTTGTTGAACTTCCCTATATAGATACATTTCATTCCTATGACGTCAGTAAAGTCCGACATTTTCGGATTTCTTTAGGGAGACCGCGATGATTCTTCAGGTAGATTTTTAGGTATACGGCTCAACTTTTTTTGCAAAACGTTTCTGCAATCTTGTTTAAAGGGTCGAATTGTAAACTTTTCCTTCGATACTCCTCATCTTAGCGGCCCTCACGGTGAGGGTATTTATCTCGCGTGGTAGACTGAAAGTCATGTATTTAAAAGGCTGCAACCTCTACTGCGATTGCCTTTCAAGTCCACCCTTCAAGTTTTTTGGAGAACTTAATGCGAGATACGGTCACAAGTTTAATTAGCAATTACGACACCGCAGGTCGCTATCTGGATCGTAATGCCATAGATTCCTTGCAGTCGTATTTCACAACTGGGATGGACCGGGTGAAAGTGGCTGCGATGATTAGCGCGAATGCTGCTGAGATTTCCAGAGAGGCCGGTAAGCAGCTGTTTGAAGACGTGCCTGAGCTTATTCGCCCAGGTGGCAACGCTTACACGACCCGTCGCTACGCGGCCTGCCTGCGCGATATGGACTATTACTTGCGCTACAGCAGCTACGCGCTGGTTGCAGGAAACAACGACGTGCTGATGGAGCGTGTGCTTCAGGGACTCAGAGAGACCTACAACTCTTTGGGTGTGCCGATTGCGCCTACGGTGAAGGGCATTCAGATTATGAAGGACATGGTGAAAGATAGAGCCCTAGCAGCCGGTGTCAACGACACCTCTTTCATCGATCAGCCTTTTGACTTTATTTCGCGTGAAGTGAGCGAAGTCAGCGTGTAGGTTGATTTTTTGTCAGCCGATTACCGCTGGCTGATGCTTGCTTTGAAGCTATAGAACTAGGGCCTTACTTGAGTATTCAGGTGAGGCCCTTTTTGTATTAGGTTTTGTCTCTCATAGGGTTGAGGTCGGTTATGGTCGCGCTAGGAATTGACTTTGGAACGTCTGGAGCGAGGGCGATCGCACTTACCCCGTCCGAAAAAATCGTCGCTGAAGCCCGCTGTCAGTTTGCCCCTGGTGACATTGCAGACGCGGCGGCCTGGCAGCGAGTACTCTGGCAGCTGATAGATAATATTGATGTGACTGTGCGCGATCGCCTCACTCGCATCGCCATTAACGGTACTTCTGCCACTGTGCTTTTGTGCGATCGCAACGGTAAGGTGATCGCATCTCCTCTGCTGTATAGCGACGCCTGCGCCCGCGACGTTTTACCAGCCATCCAATCTGTAGCACCTGCCGGTAGCCCAACGCTAAGTGCGACATCTAGCCTGGCAAAAGCGCTTTGGTGGCACAGAACGCTGGACGCCTCTGTGCTGGAGAAGGCCGCACTGCTGTGTCACCAGGCCGACTGGCTAGCGAGCTTGCTACACGGGCGAACGCCAGTAAGTGACTATCACAATGCTTTGAAGCTGGGCTACGACGTTCGCGCTTTGGCTTATCCAGATTGGCTGAAAGAACTATCAATTGCGCCCTGGCTACCAGCAGTAAAGGTGCCAGGAGCGGTGATTGCCCCAATCTCTCCTACTGCCGCTAAGCGCTTTTCTATTCCTAGAAGCTGCCAGATATGTGCCGGTACGACAGATAGCATTGCTGCTTTTTTAGCTAGCGGTGCGGGTCAGGTGGGCGAAGCGGTTACCTCTTTAGGCTCTACGCTTGTGCTCAAACTGCTGAGTCCTATCCCTGTTGATGACCAGAGCTTTGGCATCTATAGCCATCGGCTGGGAGACCTTTGGCTAGTGGGTGGAGCTTCTAATGCAGGCGGCGCAGTGCTTCAGAAATACTTCTCTGCTGATGAATTGCGATCGCTGAGTGCGCAGATAGATTTGTCTATACCTTGTGAGCTGAACTACTATCCGCTGACTACGCCCGGTGAACGCTTTCCGGTTAACGATCCTGACTTTGCGCCAAAGCTGACGCCGAGACCTGAGCGCGATGTGGATTTTTTGTATGGAATGCTAGATGCGATCGCACGCATAGAATCCAAAGGCTACCAAAAGCTCAGTACGCTAGGTGCACCCGCCGTAGCACACGTGTACACCGCAGGTGGCGGCGCTCAAAACCAGATCTGGCAAACGCTGAGAGCACGTTACTTGGGAATTCCTGTAGAGTCTGCTGTGCAGGTAGAAGCGGCTTACGGCAGTGCAAAGCTAGCACTTTCTGGCCTGGATGCTTATAGTTTCTAGGCAACCGCTGCTCTGCAATTAGAAAGCCCTGCTAGATGCTTATCGTCTAGCAGGGCTTTTTTGATTTATGACTTTGGCGCTTTAGCTTTTTAGCCGCCAAGCTGGTCGCCTCGGCGATATTGCATGTATGCAGCAACAAATAGGCCAGCGAGCGTAACGGGAATAAGACCTAAAACGATGCCAGATAGTAAAGGCTCTACCACTATAATTCTCCTAATCTCTACACGAATAGCTCAAGGCAAGAAGCCTTGCAGCGAAGACCTGATGAAGTCTCTTCGTTAATCTTAATGTGATTTGAGGCTACAGAGAAAAAAGTACACTCAAGTTTACGCGATGCTCAGGTAAGTAGATACGGTTTAAGCCTTGGGTCCGAACGTCTGTATCGATTTTGTCCTTGCACCCTTAGCCGGAGAGAATGCACTGACTTTTAGCGTGCAAAGCAGATGAAAATCTCCTTTGGTGATATAGCCGACTTGAAATATTCTCTTGAAAAATATTAAGCTACATGTAATAAAGCTACAAGTCGTAACGCCCTTTACGCCGACAGCTTATTACGAAACGCTGAGCTGTGACAAAAGAAGGCATGCAAGAACAATCAGTGTCGAATAAAGTCGTCGAAATTGTAGAACGTGAAAGCCAGACTGAAGAGAAAGCAGCCGGTCAGTCTGCTCGCCGAGCCGTTGTGATGGTAGCGGGCTTGCTATTAATGCTGTGCGTGGCGCTGTGGGGCCTGTACTCGCTTCGCCCAAGCGATCCTTATATTCAAAGTGTGCTTCAGCTAACGGGTAATGCTACGCGAGGACACGAAATTTTTACGCTCAACTGTGCGACCTGTCATGGGCTAGAAGCGGCAGGTGAAGTGGGTCCAGATCTGAGCGGTGTGTCTGAACGGAAGTCTAGAGTGGCACTGATTGAGCAGGTGATTAGTGGGCAAACGCCGCCGATGCCGCAGTTTCAACCAAATGAGCGCGATATGGCAGATTTGCTGTCATTTTTAGAGACGCTCTAGCTACTGCCATGTGCCCGCTTCGCATCCAATAATTTTCTCTAGAATGGCTACCTGCTGGGCGTCGTTCTGCTGACGGACCTCACGCTCTGCACCAATGTTGACCAGCTCCATTTTTAGGCGGACGTGATAGGCCTCTTCTACTGTGTTGGGTTTGGGCATGTCGGTCTGTTTGCGGTTGTCTGCGTAAGAGGCGTTGGGGTCGAAGTTGATGCGTTCTGTGAGTGAGGTGATGACGTACTGCTGTTCAGGGCGGGCGATCGCGCTTAGCTCCCCTATCGGCCTTGCTAAAATATCTTCTGTTTCCGCCTCTGACACCTGCCGCTGTAGCCAGGCTTCTACGGTAGATATTGGCCAATCTGTTGTTTCCTCATCGACTTTGGCAAAGGCGTGAGCTTCGGCGTACGATATCGCCCCATCTTCGTCGTAGTCGGCGGAGCTAACCGCGTTGCCAACGCGATCACGCCCCGTTAATCCAGCAAAAAAGCTAGAGCTATAGTCCTTGTAATCTGCCTCATTGACCGCAGGGGTACAGCCTACCGAAGGCCGTGAAGCTACTGTCGCAAAGAAGCCGCAGCGCGTTTGCAGCGCAACCGGCTTTTCAGGATTGCCCTCCTCGTAAATTAGGTTGGCAAAAGAGCCGGAGTAGCACTGCGCCATCATAGTCACAAAAGGTTGATCGCTGGGCAAAGGGTCCAAAAGGCGAGTGAATTCTTTGACGGATACGAAGGCTTCTTCCCATAGAATCAGCCAGTTATTGTCTTCGTTTTCAAGATTGTGCGCGCCGTGACCCGTGAAGTAGAAGAAGCTAGGGCATGATTTGGGCGGGCGAGCAATCGCGTCAAACCAGCTGTACAGGTTTGTGAGCGTTGCGCCCCCATCCAGGTTTGGAATTTCCGCTGCCTTAAACTGCTCCTCGTCATTTTCATCGAGGTAGCGAACCGTTTCGTCCCAGAAGTTGCCGCTGGCGAAGTACAGATGGGCCAGCTCTGGTGAGAAGCCTTTTCCGGTAAGCGATCGCTGAAAGTACAGCAGATTTTTCTCTAGGGCAATTTCGTTGTAGCTAGGAGCCCCCCCGCCTGTGATCGCGCCAAAATAAGTCTCTACTTCAGTCGGCAGCTCAATTTCTTTGAGCAGCACGTTGCGGGTAACGACTTCCTCTGCACTGTACGCTTCTCCCCCCAGCAGCTCTCTTGCTGCGCCAAAGACGTTGAAAGTCTGCCCGTTCTCGAATGACTGACAGCTAGCAGTCCCTACCGCTAAAGCGCCAAACCCCAGAATATTTGCGACTGCTCGTTTCATACTGTCCTCAGCTCTGCAAATAAGTTGATAGGCCCTGTGTAATCTTAGCCATCATTTCTATATCCAAAGTAGCAATTCGATCTGAGGCGGTGTGATAGTGCGGGTTTCTAAGATGGGCCGTGTCGGTCACCATCAGAGCTGAGTAGCCCAAGTCCCAGAAAGGCGCGTGGTCACTGTTACGCGTGGGAGGAATCTGCTTTCCTTGATTCACTACAGGCAACCACTGACAGGGGGCTCCTGCACCCTTGAGACAGCGCTTGAGTGCTCTCATCTTGGGCACCGTTTTAGCATTGCCAACCAGCGCAATAAAATTTCCTGTATCTGGATAGATACTGCCCAAGAGGTCGAGCGGGTACTGCTGCGACTTTGGTTTATCTGTGAAGTAGCCCAGCATCTCTAATGACAGCATGAGATATAGGGATTTGTTTTCCTGCTGCCAGCGTTCAGCGCAAGTCGTGCTACCTACAAGTCCGTATTCTTCAAGGTCAAAAGCGATGAGATGAACGGTTCGCTTAGGTGCCTGCCGCGATAGTAGCTCTGCCAACATCAGCATCACCGCTACCCCGCTACCATTGTCATCAGCACCGGGTGAGCCCGGCACCGTGTCGTAGTGAGCACCGACTATAAACGGCGCAAGCGCTGGCCGCTGACCGCTGATTTCAGTTTGCCAGTTGTAGTACGTTCGCCCTCTAGATTCAAAGCTTTGCGATGTGAGCTTGCCCCACTTATCTAGCTCTGAGCGAATGTACTGCTGCGCCAACTGATGAGCCCCCGAGCCTAAGAAGGGGTCTCTCGGCCCACCAAGAGATTCGAGATGACCCGTGAGCGTATTCGTAATCTCTAGTAGTGTTTTCACTGTGTGCCTTTGCCGTGGTTTTCTGACTGCGGTGTTTTCGCCTCGCTTTCCTTATTCACAGTAATTACTGCTGGCCGTATGAAAGTCGATCATAAACGTCCTCGCCATTTGCCCCGAGTGCGTATTCACATCGAAAATGGGCGATTTCACATTTTAGGACTGGGTGGCTGGTATTCGTACTGGCGCGACCCCTACTATTTACTGCTAACGGTGCCGTGGCCGGGCTTTTTAGCGCTGACAATGGGAGGCTACGCGCTGGCAAATGCGATCGCTGCGCTCCTATTTTTACTCGGCGGAGAAGGCACCATTCTCAACGCAGCGCCCAACTCATTTTTCGACGCCTTTTTCTTCAGTGTCCAGACCTCCGCATCAATAGGCTACGGTGTGATGTCGCCAGGAAATGCCTACGCTCACGTCCTGGTAACGCTAGAGGCCATCACCTCTATTATGGGGATTGCGGTGCTTACGGGCCTGGCCTACGCACGCTTCTCTCGGCCTACCGCGCAGGTGCTCTTTAGCAAGAAAGCAGTCGTAGCCGACTTTAAGGGCACGCCGACGCTGATGTTTCGAGCGGCGAATGAGCGTCGCAACCAGATTGTGGAAGCTCAGATGCGGCTATATATGACGCTCGACGAATACAGCGGTGGGAAGATGATGCGCCGGTTCTACGATTTGACGCTGCTGCGCGATCGCAATCCTAATTTCGTTCTCACCTGGACAGCGCTCCATCCTATCAACCGCGACAGCCCGCTCCATGGCCTATCCACCCAAGACCTGCACCGTAAAAGCGCCGCATTCTTAGTATCTGTTAGCGGCATCGATCAAACCGTTGTCCAGGCCATTCACACTCGCCATACCTACTACGCCGCCGACATCCTCTGGAACCACGAACTCAAAGACATCATTCACGCTGTTGGTGCCCCTCCTGGTACAGATCTCAGTCCGGACATATCCGTTCGCTATATCGACTTTGCAGACTTCCATGAGGTAGAGCCTGTAGCATCACCTGCCAAACGAGTTATAGAACCAGGTGAGAGTGTCACTCAAGTATCAAACCGTAGTGAAGACTAGGTTTTTCCTAGTAGCAATGTGAGTTTTCTCTTGGCAGCAAAGTCCATTCTTTCTCTATCTTTTCTGACTCTCTGGCGGCGGAGTCACTGCCTTCTGCAACCGCCGATCTATTTGCCACAGTGTCTCTAAGTCTGCCATGGGCACAGGGTGCTCAAAGCCGGACCAGTTCTGCGCATTGGGCCGGGTCAAGAAGTCAAATGCGCGGCGAAACTCAGTGGGTGTTGCTTTGACAGGCGCACTGAAGTGACAGGGAATGACTTGATTGAAGTCCCACTGTGAGATTTTGTCGGCCCAGGCGAGAACCTGCCCAGGGTCGCGGTTGAAGATTAGCGTTTGGAGTATGGGGGCAACGAGGAGTCGTCCGTCTTGACGAAGCCTTTTGAAAGAGTCGTACCAGTTCTCGCGCCATTGGAAGGGGTAGATGCCGAAGTAGTTCTTCTTGCTGCGATCGCTCGCATTTTTCGCTTCTTTTATCGCCTTGCCTAGCGTAGGAACCTCTAAAGTCGATGGCTGAAAATAGAACGTAAACAGCGCAATCCGTGCCCAGCCCTTGAGTCGGTTTTCGGGCGTATCTTGCAAAGGGTCGCTACCGCGATCACGCGCATGGAAAATAAGTGGAAACGGATTTTGAACGACGACTTCGGGCGGCTCTACAGGGATAGAAAGGACGGTGTCGACAGCGAGGAGCGATCGCGTTTCCCGGTGGTAAAAGGCAACTTCGGTATACGGCTTAAAGTTAAGCTTGATTGGCCCTACGATGGCGTAGTCAAACTCGTCGTAAAACGGCGTCTCGCTTGGTTTATCCGACAGTACATGAGTGCGTTTAGCGGGAAAGCCGAGCCAGCTCATCGGTAGGTCAAGCGGGAAGCTCCACTGGTTTGGCGCGATATAGACTTGCGATCGCTTAAACTTCTGCGCAAAGGGCCCAGCAAAGTACTTGTGCTCTACGCCCGTCACAGTTGGCAGCACAACATACTTCACCTCACCGTGCTCTGCCTCAAGCTCTCGCACCAGGCGCAGACATTCGCGCGTTGGTGCGACAGGCGAAAAGACAAACAGACCGCCAGCCACCAGCTTAATCACCGTCATGCGAATGGGCACTACAACGTAAAAAATGCCTTGAACCTGATCAAAGGTCCACAGCTTGCCGGGAACAATTTCCCGACGCAAAGTACGCCGATGACCGTACGGATAGATAGGCACAATTGGCCACAGTGGCCAAGCGTTATCACGGCTCTTAGGGCGGTTTGAGAGGCGACTGCTAGCGTTACTCATACCTAAATTGCTCATGCCCTATGCAAGCAGCTCAATATTAGAGAAGGCAATTTCCATATCTGGACCATCAGCTGAGGTAACCGTCCGCTTCTGCAAAATGGTGTAGTCGCCAACCTGCGTGTAGTCGTCTGTAAACTCACTGCGGCCCTGCTTCTGCTCACCCGTCTTAGGATCGTGATATACCGAGTCGTAGGTGCGAGAGAGATAGCCGCTGCCCGTGTCGTAGGAGCCAGACGTGTTGATAGTAACCACAACGCCATGAATGTGTCGGTGTACCATCACAAACTCATTGTCTTTGACCTTGTAAGCATCGCCTTCGGCCTTGCCACCCACTGCAATCTTCGTCGCGTCGTTCTCGTCCTTCCCTTCTATCTTGAACGTATTCTCGCCATGGCTCTTTTCAAAAGGACGGCTGACTCGGTGGATAGCCACTTCCCAAAGCTGATTTTTAATGATTTTGTTAGCCGTTTCGTCTTCTATCCCAAACACTTCTGCCGATAGATCTTTGTTGACCCGTGCGGTGCCGCTAAAGCTTTCATCGCCTAGCTTTAGCGTGACGTCGGTAGTGTATCCCGGAAAAGCCTTGTCCCAGGTATAGCGGTTTTCGTAGGCGGCTTGGACCAGTTCGCGAGCGGAGACCTGAAGGGCAGTCATGATTTTTCTAGGTTTGCTAAGGGATGACAACAGCAAGAGCGCTACATCGACGTAGCTCGTTTAGACAAGATCTTAGTGCAAATAGACAGATGCTTCACGCCCAAAGCCCCTGTTTCATACCTTCGACCTAATTATCTGCCTGTTTTACCTACTTGTCTGACCTATTCACTGGTCATCAGCAGATGCTAGCCACTACAGCGGCTACCCTACCTGCGCCCCTTCAATTTGCGTAACGCTCACCTTCCACTGAACGCACTGTCCCCAGGCCTGCTGACGAATCCAGCAAAATGCTCCTAAATAGCGTTCTAGTACGAAGTCAGGTAGGTCGCTAGGTTGATCTTTAAGTCGAACAAATTTTCCGGGCTTCAGATAAGGATTCATAGTAGTCTCCGTACGTTCCTAATACGCCAAATCAATAGTAGTTCATATGTACTACTATTCGCAATCAGTGTTATTTAGTAGACAGAGATATTGTCTGTGTTAACCAGATTTGATCGATGTATCTTTCCGCATATCTTGACCAGATTATGGTCCCTCCAGAAGTTATAAACCTGAAAATCGATAGATGCTTTATTTGGGCTTTATTCCCTACGGTATAAGCGGCTGTTTTCAGCGCCGCTCTCGCTCATTAAAGGAATAGTTTAAGGATCACTATGGCAAGCAAACACGAATTTCATAAGGGCGATCGCGTCCAGTGGTCTTCTGGTCAAGGCACCGCAACTGGCACCGTCCAAGAGCGCATTACAGAAGATAAAACCGTCGATGGCAGTAAAGTCAGCGCATCAAAGGGCGATCCTCGCTACCTTGTCGAAAATGACAACACAGGTACAGTAACTGGGCATCGCCCGGATGCCCTCTCAAAGGCCGATAGTTCTGGAAGCTCTAGCGGCTCTAGCAGCTCAGACAAATTCAAAGAAGGCGATCGCGTGCAGTGGAGCACCTCTCAAGGCACAACCACCGGCACCATCAAGAAGAAACTGACCTCTGAAACAGACATCAAAGGCTACACGGCGAAAGCCTCTGAAGACGAGCCTCAGTATCTTGTAGAAAGTGATAGTACGGGAGCAGAGGCCGCTCACAAGCCGGATGCACTAGAGATTGTCAACTGAAAGATCGTCAACTGAAAACAATTTACAGTCTGTTGATTGGTCGTTGATTCAGCGATAATCAACCGGCTCTAAGTCGTTTCACTCTGTCGTAGCGCTGCTGTTGCAAGCCGCGTGGTATAAACCATCACACCAACTGTCGCCAGTAGCCCGACTGCTTGAAACATCAGATTCTCTGGCTGCTGGTCCAGTGTGAGAATTGTTGTACCCACCTTACCAATACATACATAGGTAAAAATCACCGGTAGCATCCCAAGCCAGGAAAAGAACAAGTACTCCCAAAAGTTGATTTGCGTGATGCTAAAACCGTAGTTGAGAATGTTTGATGGCAGTATTGGCGATAAACGTGTCAGCAGTACAATTTTCCAGCCCTTTTGAGAAAATGCTCTATCGAGCTTGTGAAAGCGGCTGTTTTCTCCTACTAGACCCGTAATCCAGCGACGACCCAATGTTTGCCCAATCACAAAGCAAACAGCGATGCTGAGCGTATCGGCAACAGAAGCGCTGATAACGCCTTCTGCCACGCCGAAAAGAGGCCCAGCAGCTAGAATTAAGATGATATTAGGCATGCCAAAAATAGCGGCAACCACGTAGATAGCGGTAAAAAGAGGAATCGTCCAGATACCTTGTCCTGCCAGCCATTCGTTAGCCGTTGAGAGCCACAGCGACAGCGGTAGCTGCGAAATGAGGACAGCCGCGCAGCTGGTTACGCTCAGTCCCAACCATGTTCTTTTCCTTCGCATCCACGTTAGCGGCATATCCATAGCGTCTTCGCCTCATAAATGGACCCTTTGAAAGGTACGAGCTAACCCAACAGCACAGCTCACCTTTCGGTCCTACGACTTCTACTTCCGTAATACCACTGTTATATCAGCTACGGCATCAGCATTATGCCACTGACCGATACCAAACACTGCTGACCTTTGGAGTTGTAATTTGATGGGGAAGCAGTGACAACAGCTGCTTATGTACAGCAAAAGGATGCGAAACGATGCGATCCTTACTCGTGCCCAGGTGCATCAGCACCCCAAACATCACTGAGGCGCTGGTCGCGGCCACAGCCGTATCGATACACCTTGTAGCGGACGGGGTGCGTTTGGTAGTAGTTCTGGTGATAGGCTTCGGCAGGGTAGAACGTGCTAGCAGGCAGAATGTCGGTGGCGACGGGCTGCTCAAACTTGTCGGTGAGTGCCGCTTTGCTTGATTGAGCGATCGCAGCTTGCTCTGGCGTCTCATAAAAAACAGCTGAGCGATACTGACTGCCCTTGTCACAAAACTGACCTCGATTGTCAAACGGGTCAACGTTGCGCCAAAACGTATCTAATAGCTGGTCGTAGCTAACCTGCGCCGGGTCATAGGTCACCTGTAGTGCTTCTACATGGCCTGTGTTGCCGTTGGAAACCTGGGCGTAAGTCGGATTTTCTACCGTACCACCCGTGTAGCCCGATACGGTGTCGGTGACACCTGAAAGGGCGTCGAAGGGTTTTTCCATGCACCAGAAACAGCCACCCGCAAAAATAGCTTTGGCTGAGCTTGCTGTTTGAACTGTGCTAACTGGTATGACTGCACTTGAATTGGGCTCACCAAGTGCTGAACTGCTGTCTGGCGTGCAGCCTAAGATGGCCCAGCTCACGATAAGTATGCTGAAGCTAGCGACAACTCTCTTGAGAAGCTGCCGATTGGTACTGTGGGTCCTAAATGCGCTCATAGAAAGAAAAAGAGGTTGCTATCTCCTCAGTCTAGCGATCCTTGTCGCTTTATCTCTATCTGGAAGCGCAACCCACTTACAGATCATGACCTGTTGCTGTGACCTTACTGCTGCGAGAGCGCGGGCCAGTTTTCCTCAGCCAAGGCAATGTTGCCAGGAATATCCTTGCTCCAGCGCTCTTGAATGCGCTGATTGGCGTTGAGGTATAGCTTGCCGTCAACAATGCTCCAGGCGTTTGGATCAATAGCTGCAAGCGCGTTTTGCCCAACGGCCCAAGCGCAGTAACCGCCGTATGCAGGCGCAAACTCTTCTGGATTGCTGGCAAATAGATCGCGGTTTTCAGCGTTGGCAAATTGCCAGGCTGCGCCCTGCCATTCGTAGGTGTGCGCTGCACTGCCAGGGACATAGCTTTCATCTGTAAAGTAAGCGACCGGATCGGCTCCGCCAATGGCGATACCCTCTGCAACGTACACCTTGGGCTTGGTGGCGGCTTCTCCCTGGCTAATGGCGGTTTCGGATGTTGCGGTGGGCTCTTCTTTGGGTAAGGCCATGCCTTTGTCTGCGGAGTTTGAAGAGCAGGCAGATAGGCCGAGTGTTAGCCCTACTGAGACGGTGAGTAAGGCAGAGAAGACGGGACGACGTATAGACGAAAGTTGCTTTAAGATCATGGTTTTACGCTAACAGCTGGGTAACTTTGAAGGTTGTATAGGCAAATCTAGGGAAATATTCGAGGAATTATGTGAAGGCAAGATGAGGATACTCTGTAAGTTTTCTGAGAGCTCGGGTACGATTCCTTGCAAAATCACGTGGTGACCGATGCTGAGCGGATGTGACAAATCAAAAGTAGTCACATAAACCCAACCTGTTGAGTATGAAAACCCGCTCAATGGGGTCATGACGCCCTGACACCAAGACGCTTCCAAAATAAGCGATGGGCAGCTGGTATAGTTCCTCTTGACCAAGGAACAATATTTATTGAAACCAACTCATCGAAATCGTCAACCTAAAGGGTCTGGCGCAGATACCTAGGCAGGATGCGGCTCGTTAGAGATTCACACACTCGCAGCAGCTCGCTCGCTTTGTTTACTTCGTCTTCACTCTTTGCTTACTCAGTCTCGCTTGCGGTTCGTTCCATCGCTCACTGTTCGCTCCACGCTCAACTGCCGAAGATATGAAATCCATCATTCGTCGTCTCACCACTTTGACCGCGCTCACCGCAGCTACGCTAGCCGGTAGTGCGATCGCCTCTACCACTGCCATTGCTCAAACCTACGGTCAGCAGCCCATTGCTAACGATCGGGCGGTGGCGATCGCAGAACCTGTTTCTAACGGACGCTTTTATCGGCTGCTGATCTTAGAGCAACTTAGCGATCGCCAATCTTGCTTTGAGGAAGAGAGCGGCAGCCCAACCGTAGTTGAGCCTCTGCTACTGAACTTCGACTTTACCGGCATTTGCGGTCGTAGCTCAGACAGCAACGGCTACTCCGTTCGCATCGGTAACGAAGACTTGAGCCGTCGGTATCGCCTACAGGTCACCCGTCGAGGTGACGAGCTGGTGCTGGTTGCCCTTCCTGGAGCCCTGCCTGGACGCGGCGGCGACCTCCCCGTTTTAGAAATCGCTCGCAGTAACGGTGTCGCCAACGACTTTGTAAAACTCACGCTCGATCCGGGCTGGCAGATGTCACGTCGTACCCTCAACGGTGCTGCGCAAGGCCATATCTACCTCTCAAACGACGCCAGCCTGGACGCAGTCATCGCCCAAACTGGCGGCTCTCGTCCAGCTCCCCCGGTTTCCGCGCCGCCAGCAGCGCCGCCAGTAGCGCCTCCACCAGCTTCAGATCTGCCGCCTATATTAAACGGCGGCTCGCTGCCTTCTCCCGGTGGCTCTCCTAGTTTGCCTGGCCGCCCCACCCCTGGCGCGACGCCTGCTCCCAGCGGTGACCAAAACACCTATTACCAGGTAATTGTGCCAAGCTCGTCGAACCTTGTTAGAGCGCGAGTTCGTCAGGTTGCTTCAGATGCCTTTATTACGACCGTTAACGGTAACCGCGTGATTCAGGCAGGTCTTTTTCAAGAGCAGAGCCGGGCAACTCAGCTCGTCTCTCAGCTATCGGCTCAAGGCATTACTACTCAGGTGATTGAAGGCCAGAGGACAACGCCACCACCTAGCACAACGCCAACGGCCGAAACCTTCTATCAGGTGGTTGTACCAGAGAGCGACTCTAATACGCGCGATCGCGTCAACGCAATCGAATCAGGTGCCTTCCGCACAACGGTCAACGGTCAGCGAGTGATCCAGGCCGGACGCTTTCGTGAGCGTGACCGCGCCGAGCAGCTTCAGCGTCGTCTTTCTGATGCTCGTCTGTCCGCGCAAATTATCGAAGGTACAGGCACTATCGCCCGCGTACCGGCTCCTTCTACCGGGAGCCCTTCCATTCCACGGGCGCGTCAAGGACAGCTCACTGTTGTGATTGACCCTGGGCACGGTGGCCGTGACCCTGGCGCGGTCGGCATCGGTGGACTGCGCGAAAAGGATATCAACACCACCGTCGCTCGCCGAGTGCAGGCCTCACTCAATGCGAGAGGTATCAACGCCGTCCTCACCCGCTCCGACGACCGTGAGCTTGACTTACAGCCTAGAGTGAATATTGCTGAAAGAGCCGATGCCGATGTCTTTGTCAGTATTCACTCCAACGCGATTAGCATGAGTCGCCCCGATGTTAACGGTTTAGAAACCTATTACTACTCTTCTGGTTTCCGCCTAGCGCAAACTATTCATAACAACGTTTTACAGCGGACCGACTTGCGCGATCGCGGCGTCAGACGGGCCCGTTTCTATGTATTGGTTAATACTTCTATGCCAGCTGTTTTAGTTGAGACAGGCTTTGTGACCGGTCGAGAAGACGCCGCTCGCTTCCGCGATCCTCAAGCCGTGAATACGATTGCTGACGGTATTACCGGCGGCATTTTGCAGTATCTAAACGTGCAGTAGCATCCAACAGCTATACGTGAGCCGTGCTGTTCTTATTTTCACTCACTAACGGTGGGCTGTTTCTCCTTGGTGCGTTGTTTCATGATAATCGTAGCTCGCTCAAGGCCGTGTAGATATCGGCCTGGACTAAAGCCAAGATCTGCGCAATTGCTTTCTATGAACAGTTGACAACCTATCAAACGCGCTAATTTCTATAAGTTAGTACTTTTCTTGCTGCAAGCAGGCTAGCTATAGACCTAAAGTGGTGCCAACAGCCGAACAGCTGTTGAGTTATCCGGCAGTTGTCGGAGGACTTCCTTCTCTCTTCGACACTGTCAAAAGCACTTAAAAGGCACAGCGTGAAAGCTGCTAACCGGGTTCTCTAGCCGTCAATCTGGTTTTCTCAGTTGTTGGTCTCTTGGAGCTTCGTTAATCAATGCTTTATGTGTCTAGACATAGCGATAGTATCGCTAGCTTACTGACAGCGGAAAGCCATTCTTCTTTACCAAACATTAGCGCACAGGGCACTTTCTCTTCCCAACCGTCTGAGCAGGTCGTTTCGCAGTGGCTAACGCAATTGCTAGAGCACTTTAGTTTGCACAAGCTAGATGCGACTTCTAATCAAGAGCTGGCTGATCACTTAGCCGATTTCATCAAAGAAAACGCTGCAAATTTGCAGTACGACAATCAAAGTGATGAGCTAATAGCTGCACTTAGGCGCAGAGTAATGCGCTTAGCCGGTGCGCGGCTAGATGACGCTTTTGTCTCAATGACACCAGATATTGTCGATGAGGCGGACGTAGTACCTACTTTTCTATCTACAGAAGGGCAAGAGTTGGAGGGGGTGTGCTATCGGAAAGAAGTTTACAGAAAGCTCGAAGAATTTCAACCTTGTCATCGCCTGCAATCTTACTGTTTGGCACAAACCTTAAGTGAAAGACAGATTTCTTATATGATGACGCGATCGCCGCAACGCTTTGCTGTGTGGGTGAATGTTTGCGCTATCTCAGAGTATGGCAGAATCTGAATTCTCTCTTGCCGAGGTCCTCCCTGCAATGATCGCCTTTGGGCGCTCTATAATTTTGCACAAAATCAACCCTGTGAACGTTTCCTCCTCCTTTCAAAACTCGTTAAAGTAAACAAACGCTAACTTTTTTGATCACGGGCTTGTTTGCTATGCGCGTACTTTTGATGACTGGTAAAGGCGGTGTGGGTAAAACCTCCGTTGCCGCAGCGACAGGCCTACAGTGTGCGGAAAAAGGCTACAAAACCCTTGTACTGAGTACCGACCCGGCGCACTCACTGGCCGACAGCTTTGACACCGAACTTAGCCACGATCCCAAAGAGCTAATGCCCAACCTGTGGGGCGCAGAGCTAGACGCCTTGCGTGAGCTAGAAGGCAACTGGGGCGCGGTAAAGCGCTACATCACTCAAGTGCTTCAAGCGCGAGGCTTAGAAGGCATTGAAGCCGAAGAGCTAGCAATTTTGCCCGGTATGGACGAAATCTTTAGCCTGGTACGCATGAAGCGGCACTACGACGAAAAAGAATACGACGTATTAATTATCGACTCTGCGCCCACGGGCACAGCTCTGCGTCTGCTGAGCCTTCCAGAAGTCGCTGGCTGGTATATGCGCAAACTCTACAAACCCTTTCAGGCTGTTTCTAGTGCCCTTCGCCCTCTGGTAGAGCCCTTCTTCCGTCCTGTGGCCGGCTTCTCTTTACCGACCAAAGAAGTCATGGACGCACCTTACGAGTTCTACGAGCAGCTAGAGGCGTTAGAGAAGATTTTGTCTGACCCTACGGTTACCTCTGTTCGCCTGGTGACAAACCCAGAGAAAATGGTCATCAAAGAGTCTTTGCGAGCGCACGCCTACTTGAGCCTGTACAACGTAGCTACAGATATGGTGGTTGCTAATCGTATTATTCCTGAGGCTGTGAGCGACCCATTTTTCCAGCGCTGGAAAGATCAGCAGTCTGTGTACAAGCAGCAGATTCACGATAACTTCCACCCTCTGCCGGTAAAAGAAGTGCCGCTGTACTCCGAAGAAATGTGCGGTATGGAAGCGCTAAACCGCCTGAAAGAAACGCTCTACGGCGACGAAGATCCAGCCCAGGTCTATTACAAGGAAACGACGCTTCGGGTCGTGCAAGAAGAGAACAACTACAGTCTGGAAGTTTACCTGCCAGGTATTCCAAAAGACCAGGTAGAGCTGAGTAAAACGGCTGATGAGCTGAATATCCGCATCGGCAATCATCGTCGCAACCTCGTGCTACCACAGGCATTGGCCGCGCTAGATCCATCAGGTGCCAGAATGGAAGACGACTACCTCAAGATTCGCTTCGTGCCTGCGGCCTAGCCAAGGGCAACACCTTGAGAGATACACACGGCTGAAAATAGCGGTCGTACAGATCGCCTGCAAGCTAGTTAGCTCCGTATGTTTTTTCGATTTGCTGATTTAGCATCTCGAAGTCGGTAGCAGGTGCGAGGCACTTAAGCCCCTGGCAAAGCATCGCTACCGCGTTTGAATGTAGTGTTTCCTCGACTCTCAGTACAGCGGTTGGTAAGTAGCGTTGCCGCAGGTGAGCCACCTGCGGCGGTGTGGTGCGAATGAGGATGGGATGGGTAAACCAGTCGAACGCTTGAAGCAGGCTAGGACAGGCGCGAGGGGCTTTTTGTAGGACGCTGCTGAATGATTTGAGGGCGGTTTCAGCTTGTGTTAGATAGTCGAGATTTTCGGTGAGGAGGAAGAGACGGACGAGAGAGGCGATCGCAACACCATTTGCAGCGGGCACCGCACTATCCTGATAGCCACGTTCCTGCACAATCAGCTGTTCACTCGTGGCATTGAAATAGCCGCCTTCGTCGCTACCAAGGGCTTGATCGAACTGGGCTTGAAGTGCGATCGCAGCTTCCAACCAGTCAGCCGCCATTGGCCGACAGCTCTCGAACACTAAGCAAGCCTGCTGAATATCCAACAACGCCTTGATCAGCAGCGCATAGTCTTCTGCCTGCGCGGATACGTCTACCCGTCCGTCGTAGTTCAACCGATAGAGCGTGCCCCTCACCTGCTGATACTGCTGAATGTAGCCTGCTGTTTCAATCGCCAGCACCAGGTAATCTTTTCTGCCAAACGCAGCAGCGGCTTTGGCCAAGCCTGAAATCATCAGCGCATTCCACGCCACAATCATCTTGGTGTCGGTAACCGGCGGAATGCGTCGTCCTGGCCAAATGCGACCTTTTGCACTTTGCGCATCGACCGCTGGCTCAAATAATGGCGTATCCGCTGCGTACCCACCGTATCGAAAGCGAAAAAGCTTATCGAGTGCAGCTTCTGCTGAATCGCTTAGAACATCACTGCCAGTACGCTGTAAAACATTCTTTCCCTCAAAGTTACCGGCTTCACTCACGGTAAAAAGGGTTTTAATCTCGGTTAGCTCTGCTTCAGTGAGCAGCTTCTCAAGCTCCGCGTAAGACCAAACGTAGAAATCACCCTCTTCGGGCTCAATGTCAGTTTCGTCTGCGAAGTTATCAGCATCTTGTGCGGCGTAGAAGAATCCGGCGGGTGATCGCATTTCTCTTTTTAGCCAGTCCACCGTTCTATCGACTGCTCGTGCGATCGCAGGTGCTTGCTCGCCATCTTGCCAGCACTCTGCCAAAAACTCCATAATCAGCCCGTTGTCATAGAGCATCTTCTCAAAATGCGGCACCGTCCAGGTGTGGTCTACGGTGTAGCGATGGAATCCGCCCGCTACATGGTCAAAAATGCCACCTTTCACTAGGCTCAGCGCCCGCTGATGGGCAAGATATCCTCCATCTATAGGGGCTTCTGATGCCGCTGCGTCTCTATTGAGTAAGCGATCACCTTGCAGCACCAGCCGAGCGTACGGAATCATCGGGAACCGGTTGCTCTGGTCGAACGGCATCAGGGTTTTGGCACAAGCATGAATACCCGCACTGAGCACGGTATCTGTAAGGTCACCAGCGGCGAGCTGAGCAGACTGCTGTAAGCCACCTAGAATCTGTGATCTTACAGAATCAATTTTGTCAGGATCGGTGTTGTAGAGTTCCTTCAACGCCTCTAACACTGTCAAGAACCTGGGTCTGCCATAGCGAGACTCTACCGAAAAGTACGTGCCGCCATAGAACGGAACGCGATCATCCGGTGTCAAAAAAATATTAAGAGGCCAGCCGCCTTGCCCGGTAATCATTTGCAGCGCCTGCATGTAGACGCTGTCAATATCCGGACGCTCTTCTCGATCTACCTTAATAGGTAGGAAGTGAGTGTTGAGATAGCCTGCAATCTCCTCGTCCGAAAATGCTTCCCCCTCCATCACCGTGCACCAGTGACAGCTGGAGTAGCCAATCGACAGAAAAATCGGCCTATTCTCAGCTTTAGCTTTCTCCAACGCTTCATCGCACCAGGGCCACCAGTCCACCGGATTCTCAGCGTGCTTTCTGAGATAGAGGCTACTGCTTTGGGCCAACCGATTCGTCATAAGAAAGAGAAATAAGTACGCGATCGCAGTGTACCGCAGCCCTAAACATTAATTAATTAACCGAATCCCCCTCAAGGTGCTGATCTTTATGCCGAAATGCTCTATTTTTGGAAACTAATGTACCCGCAGTTCTATCAAAGGCGTGACACAATCGCGGGCTGCATCTATTATCTTCCTAACTTACTTAGAAGCGAGTGCCTCGTGACACAATCTCCCGTCGAGCCCCCAAACGATCCAAGTCGTTCAGAAGAGAGCAGCCCCCAGCCGAGCGCAACCGGGCCGCTGCGTCCTCTAGAGTTCGATGAAACGGTGGCGCTGTTTATCGCCTTCTTATCTTTGGGCGGTGTCCTGTTTTGGGGACTCACTAGAGGCGAGATGGGCCTTTTGAGTGGCGACCTATCAACAATTGGCCCGGTCGCTACCGTGCCACGGACTGGCGATACCCCCATAGTCGGCGACATCACAGATCCAGAAATTGCCCCCGACCGTGAAGAACTAGATGCAGCCGCAGCCGCAGCGCTTGCCGATAATGACGTCAGACCCTCCGCAGTTGATGAACTCTCTGCTCGGGCCGCTGCTAGAAGAGAGCGACTGGCTGCTCGTAGGCCCTTCCGAGAAAACGTAAGAAACGGTGCGGTTGGTGCGGCCGCAGGTGTTGCCGGTGGCGCAATTATCGCTGATGGTGCCGATGCTGCCGACGCCGAGGTTCTAGAGCCTAGAAGGGCAGTTCCTTCTCAGGCAGTTACTGACGCACCCAAAGAACCTCTACAATTCGACGACGTTGCCGATGACTACTGGGCAAAACCCTACATTGATGCTTTGAGTAGCAGAGGACTGATCACGGGTTTTGAAGACGGTTCTTTTAGGCCAGATGCGGAGGTCACTCGCGCTCAGACCGCCAATATCGTTTCTAGAACCTTCGACCTCACAGCAGACAAAGAAATTCTGGAGTTTTCGGACGTCTCTCCAGACTACTGGGCAAGAGAGTCAATCGGCGAAGTGGTAAGAGGTGGCTTTATGACTGGCTTTCCTGACGATACTTTTGCACCAGGTGAGGCTGTAACCAGAGCGCAGGCATTTACGACATTAGTAACCGGGTTAGAGGTAGAAACGCCGACGAATGTTCAGGCCTCGCTTGACCGGTATTCGGACGCTAACAATATTCCAAACTGGGCAAATGAAAAAGTAGCCGCTGCGACGTCCGCTGGCTTTGTGGTCAACCATCCAGATATCTCTGAGCTAAACCCTACTCAACCGACTACCCGCGCAGAGCTTTCTGCGATGATTTACCAGGCATTGGTTAGAGAAGGTCAGCTCGAGCCTATCGACTCTACCTACGTCGTAAAGCCATAGCGTACAAGGCGCTAGTCTTTCTCAAGGCTTTTTTCTTGAGCCTAATTTCTCAAAATCACTAAGCTGTCGGCGCTTGGCGTGATTCTAACCACCAGGCGATAACGAGCCAAGCCACGACAGCTGCAAGGGCAAGACCTGTAAACTGGGTGACCCACTTCATCAATAGATTGAGCGGAACAAGTCTACCGAGAAAATAGCTGAGACTTACCATGGCAGAAGCCCAGGTTGCTGCGCCGATAGCATTACAGAGTAAAAACTTGGGGTAAGGCATACGCGTAATGCCAGCAAGCGGCCCAGCGAATACTCTTAGCAGTGCGACGAAGCGACCAAAGAGAACGGCTTTATCTGCACTTTGACTGAATCTATCCCGCACGCTCTCTAACTTTTCTTCAGAGATATTTAGCCAGCTGCCGATGCGCAGAAGCAGTGGCCAACCGCCGTAGTAGCCAAGTGCATAGCCCCCGCTATCGCCAATGATGGCACCTGCGATCGCCGCGCCCAGTACGTACCACACGTTTAGCTCGTGGCTCCCAGCCAAAAAACCGCCCACTAGAGTAACGGTTTCTCCCGGAATTGGGATTCCCATATTTTCCAGCATAATTCCGAAAAAAATCGCCCAGTAACCATATTCGCGAGCAATGTCTTGCACTATATCCAGCGGTATTAGCTCATCCATGTGGAACACTTGAAAACAATTGAGGAAATCGATAGGGTCAAGCCTATCAAGCTTCAAGTCCAATTGTTCCCTTTCAGGATGCTATTAACAGCGGAAGGCAGTGCGGGATACAAAGCTAGCAAGTAGATTTTGCTGAACTGAAGATTCAGCTACTGCCCCGTGTTCTTAGCGAAACTCGCCATAGAATTTGTTCCTAGCATCTCGCTAGGAAAGGTAGGCAGATCCAAATGCTGCTGCGAGGATCCACCCTTTCGACTGCGAACGGCAAGGCGATAGCTAGTGCTTTGCAGCTCAGCTTGCAGTTCGCGGTTTTCCTGTTGGATTCTGGCAACTCTGTCTTTGACAGCGCTCATGCGCTCGGCGAACTTTTCTTTGTAGATTCTAGGAAGCTCTTGTACGACCTGCTCTAGCATGCGCGTGCGGTCGGTCAGCTCTTGCGCGGTTTGGCGTAGCTGGTGAGTTTCTGCGTCGCGCTCTTCAATTTGGCCCTGGTAGAAGGTGACCTGCTGCTCTAGCTGGTGCATTTGGTCACGCAGCGATCGCACCTCCTCCTCATGCTGCTCAGAGATTTCTGGGGTGGGTAAAAAATCTTGATTGCCTTTCACCAGTCGAAACAGCTCTTGAGACAGCTGCTGTACGAGCTGATCGCGCATTTCTAGCTCTTCTTTAAGCCGGGCAACTTCTGACTGGGCGCTGGAATGTGCACTCAACTGGGTGCTACGGTCGATGCTAGAAGATTGGACCACTTTGAAATCTTTCTCCGAATCGTAGAGGATGTGAAGCTGCCAGTGATATAGCTAGTGATGCAGTCGCTGTAACCGGGCTAATAACAAGGCCAGTTGATGAGACCGTTATCAATCTATATCACGCACAAAACCCTCACGAAAACCCAGTGAAGACGGAGACGCGATGTATGAAAACAGACAGAGCCCCAAGGTAAATGCGCTGAACGCTACCTTGGAGCTCTGTGTTTTAAGTCGTGTTTTAAGTCGTGTTTTAAGCTTTACTTTCGCCGCTTCTGGCCGACAAATCTACGACCCTAGGGGCGCGGCAGACTCAGCAGGCTCATCGTCCATATCACTTTCACTGTCTTCTGGGGGCTCTTCGAAGAGAATGGTGAGATAGCGGATCACTTCTTCGTTGAGACGCATGGCTCGCTCCATCGGTGCGATCGCAGCTCCTGGCGCGGCGTAGTTCATTTGAATGTAAATACCCTCGCGGTGACGGTTGATTTCGTAGGCGAGGCGGCGTTTGCCACGGTGCTGGGTTTCAAGGTCGGTAGCACCGGCCTCGCTCAGCATGTCTTGATAGGTGCTAATCGCCTGGTCAACGGCTTCATCACCGAGATCAGGACGCAAAATGTACATGGTTTCGTAAAGCGTACTCATAACTCTAAAATTGAGATCCTTGTGGTCATCATGGCCTTTACCTCGCTAGATACCTTTGTCTGCTCTAGAAGAAGCCGACCGGGTCGTAGCGCAGATAAAAGCAAGGGCTTACAATCATACCAACAACTGACCCTTTAAAGACCTATGGCGCATCGTTACGTTCGAGTTCAATCGTCATCAGGGCAGATTCTCTACGGTTTGCTACAGGCAGACCGCACGGTGCAAGTACTCGACGCCCCGCCCTGGCGCAGCGGTCAGCCAACGGAGCAGTTTTTGTCGGGCAATAGCTACACCCTGCTTGCACCCTGCGCACCTTCAAAGGTGATGGCGGTAGGCCGCAACTATGCCAAGCATGCAGCCGAGTTTGATAACGATGTGCCTAAAGCGCCTTTGCTGTTTATGAAGCCATCGACAGCGGTAATTGCTGCGGACGTGCCCATTCGCTATCCGTCTCAGTCTGAGCGAGTGGACTTTGAGGGGGAGCTAGCGGTGGTGATTGGCGAGAGGTGCTGCAACTGTGAACCGGCTGAGGCCAGAAATAAAATTTGGGGCTACACCATTGCTAACGATGTCACCGCTCGCGATTTGCAGCGGCAAGACGGCCAGTGGACAAGAGCAAAAGGCTTTGATTCTTTCTGTCCGCTAGGTCCCTGGATTGTGAAAGAAATTCCGGCAGGTGCCCGCTTACAGACCTTTGTGAACGATGCTAATACGCCTAGCCAGTCGGCTACGATTGCCGACATGATTTTTTCGCCGGAGTATTTGGTGGCTTACATTAGCCAGGCGATTACGCTGCTGCCGGGAGACGTGGTGCTTACAGGTACGCCAAAAGGGGTAGGCCCGATTGTTGTAGGTGATCGCATTCGCATAGAAATCGAAGGCATTGGCAGCTTAGAGAACACCGTACAGGCGAAAAGTCATAGCAAAGCGCCAGTCTCAAAAGAGCTGGCGCTTCAGTAGGTATTCAGTAGATATGCAGTTTTACCGGCGCCTTACCAGCGCTCTAGTAAGGTAGCTGCGTATTGATTGCATCAGAAACGGTTGGAATCTCTGCGTACTGACCCATTACAGACTGTGCAACACCATACACAACAATAGCCATTCCGCCCAAGAACAACACATTGAGAAAGGTCTCTAGCAAAACCCTCGGCAGAACGCCGCCGACAGTACCCATAATCAAAATACAGACCGAAATCACAAAGCTAACCAAAATAGCCTGCAAAACGTTGTAGCGGATAAAGCGGCTGATGTTGGTATTGCGTACCACAAATGCAAACAGTACAACAAAAACCACTAGCCCTAAAATCTGGCTTTGCTCAATCATAATCAGCGGCGTCAGCGGCAGCAGCAGCAGCGAAAATGCGTTAGCTACCGCAGGCGCTTGCTCAGCCAAAAAGCTTTGCAAGGGACCGTAAGCTGCCAGTGCTGAGGTGAGCGGCATAACATAAGCTAGGGATGCAAAGGCTCTATCGAGAGCGGTTGCGGAATCATTCATAGCGGACTCCTAAATAATGCATTGTGAGAAACGGCTTCTCTTTAGGCTAGCTTCTTTTTAGACCGGCTTCTTTACAAGCTATAGCTAAGCGTAGGGCCATGGAAAAAAGAAGCGATCGCCTCCATACCCTACCTCTAGCATAGCTCAGGTCAAAGCAAAAGCCCCAGCGACAGAGCGCAGCAGAACCCCGGTAGCCGAGGCCTAGTCTGCTAGCTTAGTGACCCGAAAGCCCATTGTGCATTCATACTGCGTCGGACCATTATTCAGTGCAGAATCGACGGGCCTTCCGCAGCGCAGACGTCCTTGCTGCCAGCGAGGCTGTCCGCTTTGGCTCGCCATTGGGCAACTCTGGCATACGGTAGCAGGCTTCACCCGCTGGTTGTCTATCATAATGACTAACATCGGTCGCCGCTCCATCTCAAACAGAATAGGTAAGTATTCCTATCATAATCTACCCCCCGGAGGATACTGTATGAGACGTTACACAGTGTCGATACTTACTTTCTAATCGGCTGACTGTTGCTCTGCGTCTCTGTTTCTGTGCTATGTGTTTCCGCTTTCTTTACTTTGGAAGGCAGCAGTCTGGGCTTTGGCGTTGGCTTTGACTGGGCGCTCCCATATTCGTCATTTCTAAGATGCGCCGGGCGCGCCTGGTCGTAGGCCATTTGTAGGGCGGCAGCGGCGATAGTTCGGATGTCGTATTCCTCGCCGAGCTGAGAAACAATAGGCAGGAAGGAAGCGAGTCGTTCGCTAGTCACCGCTTCGTGGACGCGGGTTTGCAGCTTTTCAAGATGACGAGCGGCAATTTGCGCCTGGGTCGGCACCTTCGCATACTCTACGGCTTTATTAAACCGCTTCTCAATGCGGGTGAGCTTGTACTTTTCTAAAGGCATCACAATAGAGACAGCGCGGCCTTCTTTACCGGCGCGGCCTGTTCTACCGATGCGGTGCACGTAGCTGTCGAGATTGTCGGGCAGCTCGTAGTTAATAACGTGGCTAAGATCTTCTACATGAATGCCCCTAGCGGCAATGTCTGTCGCGACGACCCAACGGACCTGGCGCTGACGGAATCGCTGTAGCAAACGCTCTCGCTGAGACTGTGTGAGGTCGCCGTGGTACTCATCAGCGCTGTGCCCTGCGGCCTGTAGCTGCCGAGTGAGCTCAGCAGCGGTCCGGCGAGTGCGCACAAATATGATGGCCGTTTCAGGGTCTTCCATTTCTAGAATGGGTACAAGCGCTCTTGGCTTGCTCCAACCAGCGGGAACGACGTAGGCAATTTGCTTAATGCGAGCTGTAGAAGCCTGCTGAGGCTCAACGCTAACCGTAACGGGCGACTTTAAGAAGCGAGTTGACAGCTTCTGAATCGCAGGCTCCATAGTGGCGGAGAAAAAGGCCGTTTGCCGTTCATCTGGCGTATGAGACAAAATCTTTTCTACGTCTTGAATGAAGCCCATGTTGAGCATCTCGTCGGCTTCGTCAAGCACCATAACGCTGAGCTTATCGAGCACAAGACCGCCGCGATCAATCAGGTCAATGACGCGTCCAGGTGTGCCTACAATGATTTGTGAGCCGCGTCGCAATCGCTGTAGCTGCCGGTCGATAGACTGTCCGCCGTACACAGCAGTGACATAAATGCGCCCGTCTGTATTGAAGCTCTCCATTGCCTGACTGACCTGCATGGCTAGCTCACGAGTGGGGGTGAGTACTAGCACCTGCACGTAGCGATTGGTCGCGTTTACCTGCTCTAGAATGGGCAGTGAAAAAGCTGCGGTTTTGCCTGTACCGGTTTGGGCGAGCCCAATGACATCGTGCCCAGAGAGGAGCTGAGGAATTGCTTGAGACTGAATGGCAGTAGGCTCTGCAAATCCCATCTTGGTAAGATGGTCAACTCGCTTAGCGGACAGTCCTAAATCGGCAAAAGAAGAAGTCATTGCAGAGTATTGAGGTGAAAGGGGCTAACTTAGTAGGCTTTTTAGAGGTTTTGAAAAAAATAATTTGAAAAGATGGAGAAAGGAAATTCGCCAGCCGCATGTGACCGCTACCCTCAGGCGTTAGTACACCTAGCGCTACCGGGAAGCCGCTGCTGAGAGTGGTTCACCCGTAGCCGCGCTTTCTGAAGCTGTAGTCGCTAAAGACGCGACCGTGCCAAACAGGTCATAGGTGTCTGCGGCCTCGATGAGCACAGGTACTAGCCGACCTAGCGGCGCAATGCCCTTGACATACACCAGTCCATCTACGTCGGGTGCGAAGCGATCGCTCCTCCCAATCAGCTCTCCGGTCGATGGGTTCTCCTGCTCAATGAGCACATCCACTGTCTTTCCAACTGCCGTCTGATTGCGCCGAAAAGAAATTTCCTGCTGGGTCAGCATCAGCTCCTCACGGCGAGCCTGCTTGACCGACTCTTCTATTTGATTCGGCAGGTCGTAGGCCGCAGTGCCTTCTTCGGGAGAGAAGGTAAAGACGCCCACGTGATCAAACTCATGACGCCTAATAAAGTCTTTAAGATGCTCGAACTGCTCTTCGGTTTCGCCGGGGAAGCCAACAATAAAGGTTGTTCGGAGTACGGCTTCTGGTAAAGCCGCCTTGAGGTTTTGAATAATTTCGTCGTTGACGTGGCCCTGCCATGGCCGGTTCATTGACCGCAGCATCTGAGGGTGGGAGTGTTGCAGGGGCAAATCGAGATAGGGCAGGAAGTTGTCTGTTTCTTGAATCGCTTTGACCACTGCGGGAGTAAGGCCGGTGGGGTAGGCGTAGTGCATGCGCACCCAGGGCACGTCAACTTCGCCGAGGGCGCGAATAAGCTCAGCGAGCCGAGGCTTGCCGTAGATGTCAACGCCGTAGTTAGTCGTAATTTGAGAAATGAGGACGAGTTCTTGAACGCCTTGGGCCGCTAGCTGATGAGCTTCGGCGACGATGGACTCTATAGAGCGCGATCGCTGCTTGCCTCTCAGATGAGGAATAATGCAAAACGCACACTTGTAGTCACAGCCTTCTGCGATTCGTACATAGGCCACCCCTTCAGAGGTCGTACGATAGCGGGGCACTGTCTCATCGGCAATGTAAGTCGGCTCAGCCGATACCGCTTTCACCCGCTCGCCAGCTTCTGCTCGCTCAATAACATCCACAATTTTGTGATAGTCGCCCGTGCCAACGAGGGCAACGGCCTCTGGAATCTCGTCTAGCAGCTGATCTTGAAAGTGCTGTGCTAGGCATCCCGTGATCACAATTTTCTTATCGGCTTCGGCCAGCTCTACCAGCGTGCGTACAGACTCCTCACGCGCTTCTGCAATGAAGCTGCAAGTGTTGACAATGACATAGTCTGCTAGCTCTTCGTTGGCATCTACACCGTAGCCAGCTTTGACCAGGAGACCGAGCATATGCTCACTGTCAACTCGGTTCTTTTCGCAGCCGAGGTGCGAAATAGCGATCGTGGGCTTGTGTCCCATAAAATACTCTCTAGTGAAATCCAGTGCGGACCCTTGATTCTAGAGCCTACACTGCTGATATCAGAAGCGCTGATATCGAAAATATGAGATGACTTTATCCCGCGATAAATTCTCAAGCGCTCAATAAGAGACACTTTTGAGGCAAATTAAAAGCAGAATATAAGTCTTCTACACAACAATCATAACATAACTACACAATCGACGGCTTTGGCTGCGCTCGGCCACCGAAACGTAGGGCCGAAACGCAGGGCCGAAACGCAGGGCCGAAACGCAGGTAAGTGCGCTCAAGGCGAAACTGGTCGTGCTGGGACTGGTCTCAAACACTCAACGTTGGCTGTTAAGGTAGATCGAGGTCTAGAACCTTTTCTACTTCTACTACTCATACTGTGACGAATCCGAGAAAAACCCCCCGTGGATTTAACTCAAATCTTTAAGACGGCCAATCCTGCCATTGGCGTGATCCATTTGCTCCCGCTGCCGACTTCTCCCCGTTGGCAAGGCGACCTAGAAGCAGTCATTTCCCGTGCCGAACAGGAGGCTACTGCGCTCGCGGCGGGTGGTATTCACGGCATTATTGTGGAAAATTTCTTCGATGCGCCGTTTCCTAAGTCTCAAGTAGATCCGGTGGTCGTGAGCGCGATGACGATTGCAGTACAGCGTTTGTCGCAGCTGGTGCCGCTGCCGATTGGGGTAAATGTGCTGCGTAACGATGCTCGGAGTGCGATCGCGATCGCCGCCTGCACAGGTGCGAGCTTTATCCGTGTCAACGTCCTTACTGGGGTGATGGCAACCGACCAGGGCCTAATAGAAGGCGAAGCCCACAACTTGCTGCGCTATCGCCGGGAGCTGGGCGCGGACGTGAAGATTTTTGCCGATGTACTGGTAAAGCACGCTCAGCCGCTGGGCGACCCGGACGTGAAAACGGCTGTGCAGGAAACGATCCAGCGGGGCCTAGCAGATGGTGTGATTCTATCCGGTGGAATGACGGGTAGCCCGCCGAGTTTGGATGATCTTCAGGTGGCGAAATCGGCAGCGGGCGATACGCCTGTATTCATCGGTAGCGGAGCCGACTTGGACAACATTCCACAGATGATTCAAGCAGCAGATGGTGTGATTGTATCGAGTTCGCTCAAGCGTAAGGGCGACATTCAACAGCCGATTGACCCGGTTCGAGTTCGGCAGTTTATGACGGCGCTCTCTCAAGGGCTGGCGACTCACTCTGAGCGGGTGACCGGAAATAGTCGTCCAATGGCTGTTAAGTAGACTGGCAGTAGGACAAGTAACTGATATAGAGACTGTCTATCAAAGGCCGTTTGCTGAAGGTGGCATAGTGTGATTTTCTTTCCAAACGCATTCGCTAAGATAGAAGGAAGTTCAGAAGGCGCTTTTCCGTGCTGAACTGGCATTTTCCTTGGCTTCCTCTGACAGATTTTTCTTGATTTGAGGGTACTTTTGTCTAAGCTCTCTTAGCGCTTTCTTTCTCTAAGGCTCTCCAAGTCTTTAGAATTCTCATACATTGATAATTCAAGTATTATTGATAACCGCAATCCCTCTCCTTTCGCTAGGCTCCTTTGCTATGGTTCGTCGTCGTCGCCAAGAATCAACCTGGATACACAAGTGGTCTCGCCCAATAATTGGTGCGATCGCTACTATCGGTGCCATTGGTACCGGCTACCTCACCTTTGCGAAGATGACAGACAATGCTGTCGCCTGCACAGGTGGCTGTGGAAAAGTGCTCTCTAGCGCCTGGGCTGAAGTACTGGGCCAACCGCTGACGCTATTTGGCTTCCTGGCATATTTTTCTATGGGGGCGCTTGCGTTATCGCCCCTACTTGTGAGCCCAGAAAGAAATAAAGCGCTACGAACCAAGCTAGAAGGTCTGACGTGGCCTCTGCTTTTCGTAGGGGCGACGGGCATGATGATTTTCAGCGCGTTCCTAATGTTTGTGCTGGCGACCGACATCAAAGAGGTCTGTCCCTACTGCATCACATCTGCGCTCTTTACGCTAACGATGTTCTTGCTGACGCTGTTTGGCCGTCGCTGGGATGATCGCGGACAGCTGCTTTTCTCCGGTGTCATTATCGCGATGGTGGCGCTAGTGAGCACACTAGGCGTGTACGCGGTGCCGATTGATGGGCCGCTGCGCAGCGCCGATGCGACGCTCCCTGCGAACGCGGGGAAAGCTATCACAACTCCCTCTGGTGAGGCTGAAATTGCTCTAGCTAATCACTTGACAGACATCGGTGCCACGATGTACGGCCTGTACTGGTGCCCTCACTGCTTCGACCAAAAGCAGCTGTTTGGCAAAGAAGCCTACAGACAAATGCCTTATGTAGAGTGCGACCCAAGTGGCTATCAGTCCAAAACAGCGGTTTGCCAAGCTGCTTTGCCTGAAGGCAGTGGTTTTCCGACCTGGGAGATCAACGGTGAGTTCTTCTCTGGAACGCAGAGCTTGCAGACGCTAGCTGAAGCCTCTGGCTACGATGGCCCTACTGACTTTTTGAACTCCGGCGGTAGAGTGGGCGGTGCGTCTGAGGGCGGCTAAGCCTTTCTCGATCTTTTAATCTCACCCATAAAGCCCATCTATCTCTTAGCTCAGAAATAGATGGGCTTTTGGCTGCCGGCTACCGATTCCAGTGCGCTTTTAAGTCGAGTTTGGTAGAAAGCTCTGCGCGAATTTGGCGCATGATGGAGTCTTCGTCAAGGTCTTGTAAGATGTCGCTGACGACGGCCTTTGGTCCGCCTTTGCCCCAGGTGGCTCCGTTGGCGAGGTAGGTTTTGGTGACCTGTGCGATCGCATAGGTCGAAACCCCTGATACCGTCGCCTGTGCCAGCGCTACCGACACATAGGGCGTTGCTGTCAGTCCACCTGTCGGAATCGCCGCTGCCGCCAGCACGCTCTTTAGCCCGCTGAGTCCAAACGTAATGGCTAACTCGCTCAGCGTGAGCCCACCGAGAGAAAAGGCAATCTTTTTCAACAGCTGGGTCGCTCCGTGCTGAGTTATCTCCAGCCCATAAAGCTTTGCTAGCGCAACGATCAGTGCAACGTCGATGGCTGCGCCGCTGAGTAAGTCGACGACAGTGACCGGATTGAGCGCGACGGCGATAGATTTAGTAATGGTGGTTTTCCAGATGGCATCGTCGGCAGCGCGATCACGCAGTGCCAGCTTCTGCTCTACTACCTTTTGATTCACATCATCCGCGTATAGCAGGGTGTTTAACGCGACGAGCGCTTTACCTTCCCGATGCAGAATCTCTAGAATCTTGAGCTTGAGCGCGCTGATGTCAGCACTGCCTCTTTCCTTACGCATGGTGAGTGCGCCGTCAGCTTGCCGAACCGCCTGAGTCACTAGCGGCGCGGCGGCAGCCATTACGATGTTCTCGGGCGGCAGCAGGTCTGCAAGATGTTCTGCTCGCAGCTTGGTAAGAATTTGCGTCTGGTCGGCGCTGGGATACTGGTCGATTTTATTGAATATAAGGAGAACAGGTTTACCCGCCTGGCAAAGTTCGCTAAGGGCGTCGTGCTCTAGCTGGGTAATATCGCTTGCAATGACGAAAAGGATAAGATCAGCCTGCCGAGCGATTTTGTGGGCGATCGCCTGCCGCCTGTCTCCATCAACCTCATCAATGCCTGGCGTATCTATCAGCTCTACTTGTGAGGCAGACTGGCCTGTCGCTGAAGGCCCAGAAAGCTCAGCGCGATAGATATTTTCATCGGCTTCATCCATTTTCCAGGCGATGCCTTCGGCCTGCTGCGTAACGCCGTGGAGCGGCCCAGTTTGAAAAATCGGCTGACCTACAAGCGCATTCAGCAGTGACGATTTTCCTCGTCCCACCATGCCAAAAACTGCAATATGGATAACCTGGTTTTTGAGCTTGTTCAGCACGCTGTCGAGATGCGTAATATCGGTTTCTAATCCGGCGCGTTCCCTCGCTGACAGGTCTAGCTGATTGATGAGTTTGGTGATAGCTGCGATCGCATCTTGATAATGTGCGTCGTGCTGAGCGTCCCTTGTTTGCTCATCGGTTAACTCATCAGCTAAGCCCTCAGACGGTGCGGTAGATTCGGATGCTAAGGATGAATTGCTCATGCTGGTAATCTGTTTTCAAACCCTTATCTTCAAGGCTTATCTCTAAGGATAGTGGGGTGAATAAGCCTGCTGTGTACGGAAAATACGACTATGGAGATATTGCCTCTAACGCTGTTTCTGGAAAGTGAGCGTTTTGAGCTGATGAACCCAAAAAAGAAGCGATACCAATCTGTTATATCAATATATCCATGAGAGAATTGCGTTATCTCTTCACCCCGTCTTCTTTACTTATTTACTTATTGTGAGCGCGCGCCTATGGAATTTGAGAGTACTGCCCAGCAGGCTTGCTACAAGCGGATCGTGCCTTGGATGCAAGATTTATTTGGCGAAGCCGCTGTCTTATTTGAAGACGAGCCTTTATTTATCATCACGATAGGCTCAGCCGTGGCCTCTACCCGCGTAGTCCCCTGGGGCGAAAACGACGCGCTAATTACCACCCGCTCTTTTGTCGTCACCGATGTCACCGTTACCCCAGAGCTAAGCTACTACCTACTGCGAGCCAACAACGGCATTCACTTTGGCCGCTTTGCCCTCGACGGCGAGAACGACATCGTCTTCGAGCACAGCCTCGTCGGCTCTACCTGCGACCAAATCGAGCTAAAGCATTCTGTTACCACCGTCATTCGCATCGCCGACGACTACGACGATGAAATCGTGGCCCGCTGGGGCGGACAAAGAGCGCTAGAGCGCTGGTCGTCTTAACGATAAGAGCGATCACAAAAGGCGTTCGCTGCTCTTGGGCATTGACATTCCGTCAAGATTCAGACGTTGAAAAGAATTTAAATCCATCAAGAAATATTCTGATATAAGCGTTAGAATTTCAGCGAAACTACTAAGTCTTCATGTGTTTGAGAACTTACTTCCGCCGCTGAACGAACATAATCTGCCCTACCCGGATACCATTCACCCAATTGTGGTGCACTTCGTGATTGCGATGGTGCTCTTTGGGGTGGTGTGCGATGCGATCGCCTACTTCACCGAAAACGCCAAGCTCTATGAGGTGGGCTGGTGGAACATGGTATTTGCTACTCTCTCTATTTTCGTCGCTATCATTTTTGGCCAGGTCGAAGCAGGACTAGCGACGCCTTACGCTGCCGCTGCCGGTGACCTCAACCTGCACACGCTGCTTGGTTGGTCGCTGTCGGCACTGCTAGCTGCTATTACAGGCTGGCGCTATATCATCCGACTCAAGAATCCAGGGTCTATTCCTGCTGCCTACATGGGCATGAACGCATTACTTACGGTAATTGTGCTCTTCCAGGTGTATTTAGGTGACAAGCTGGTGTGGGTATATGGCCTGCATACAGAAGCTGTTGTTGAGGCAGCGCGAGGAGGATTGTTACAGTGATCTCTTCTCTAATATCGCCGATTTTGATGTCGCCGATTGTAGCGGTCGGAGCGAACGGGCTCCCTTACGGTGTGCCGATTCATCCGAACCTGGTGCATTTGACGCTGGGGCTGTTTATTGTGGCGATCGCATTCGACATCGTCGCCGCTCTCTACCCGCTAGAAAAGCCTATTTTCAAATTTCTAGCCATCCCAGTTACTAGCTCTGGCCTCTACGATGTCGGCTGGTTCAACATGGTTGCGGCAGCCGTTATTACCTTTTTTACAGTAGCCGCTGGATTTTACGAGATTATTCTGGCAGACCCGCCAGACGATGTGATTAGTCCCTGGGGGCTGAACGCTACAAATACGATGGTATGGCATGGCCTTGGTGGCGTGCTGCTACTGGGGCTCATCGTTGGCATGACTGTGTGGCGGGGCTTTCAGCGTTATCTGTGGCGAGAAGATCGGGCGCGGCAGGTAGACTGGAGCTACTTGTGTGCTGGTTTGCTTATCTTTGTGCTGATGTTTGCGCAGGGGACGTTAGGGGCCCATTTGGGTGGGGACTTTGGCGTGCACGTCACAGCCGACCGGCTGATTTACGCTGGGCTCAATCCCAACGATGAGATCAATTCGCCGCTGGCCGATACGATGAATGCGCCGCGTGTCGTGGGCTCTAGAGGGTTTGGCCCAACGGGTAGCCCAAGTGGTGACGATGAGCCTACAGCTGCTGACCCGACCGTTAATCAGACTGCTAACCCATAAAAGACTGGAAAAGTAATCTTGAGAAGTCAAGTGAATCCTGAAAACCAACGAACAAGAGATTTAAGCCGTGTTTTCAACCGCCGCCGAGTCTTAGGCCTAACAGCGCTAGCTGCGGCAAACCTAGCGATTAGCTACTGGATGGGTCAGCAGGCTTACGGCTGGCTACCGCCGCAGGCTTCTTCCGAATCGGTCCTGGTCGATAAGCTGTTTAGCTTTATGACGGCGGTTGGTACTTTTATCTTTATCGGAGTGACAGGCACGCTGCTGTACTCCATGTTTTTCCAGCGGGCGGCTAAGTACGATGCGACGGATGGCCCGCCGATTGAAGGCAACGTAAAGCTAGAGGTTATCTGGACAGCGGTTCCAGTCATGCTGATTGTTTGGATTGGGACGGTTAGCTTTCAAACCTACGACCAGATGAGTTTGTTGGAGGCGATCGCACCGCCGGTAATGAAGACGGTTGGCACAGTTCCTGGCGACACTAAGAAAGTCGTCCCTGGCGATACTGAGCCATCTACTGAATATTCTCCCCCCATTGAAGTTCACTCCCGCCAGTGGTCTTGGGAGTTTCGCTATCCTGAAGCGAAAGTTAGCAGCACAGAGCTACACTTACCCGTCAATCAGCGGGCCCGCTTCAAGCTGACCTCGGACGATGTTTTGCACGGCTTTTATGTCCCGGCCTTTCGCGTGAAACAGGACATTATTCCGGGGCGAGAGCTGGATTTTTCATTCACACCCATTCGGCCTGGACGCTATCGACTACGAGATTCGCAATACAGCGGCACTTACTTTGCGGCAAATCAAACCAACGTAGTGGTGGAGTCTGAAGAAGACTACAAACAGTGGTTGGCCGCGGCCGCCGCAACAACGCCCAAAGCTGCTGAAAACATTGCATCGGGAGAGTTTGGCAAGGCGGCGGAAGGCAATATCAGCTTGGGCTGGGCGACTGTAGCGCCCGCGCCTGCCCCCACAGTTAATTACACCAGTTCAGAAGAGGATTCTTATGAGTAGTGCATCGGTTGAAGTTCGGCCTGTTGAAACGTCGCCTAGCTCTCAGCCGGAGCCGGGCGCGCCGGATAACTGGAAACGGTTTTTCAGCTTTAGTACCGATCATAAGGTGATTGGCATTCAGTATATTGTCACGGCCTTTGTCTTCTTTTTGTTTGGTGGGCTGCTGGCGATGGTGATGCGCGGCGAGCTAATTACGCCCGCGTCGGACCTGGTGGATCGCACGGTCTATAACGGTTTGTTCACAATGCACGGCACAATCATGCTGTTTATGTGGACGTTCCCGATGCTGAACGGGCTGGCGAACTATTTGGTGCCCTTGCAGATTGGGGCGCGAGATATGGCTTTCCCGAGGTTGAATGCGATCGCTTTCTGGCTAGTGCCTGTCTTTGGCGTCATCCTTGTCTCTAGCTTCTTCATCCCTGGTGGTCCCTCTCAATCTGGCTGGTGGGCTTACCCACCTGTGAGCCTGCAAAATCCGACCGGCAACCTGATTAATGGGCAGGCACTTTGGCTGGTCGCCGTCGCGCTCTCAGGCGTATCGTCGATTATGGGTGCGGTAAACATTGTCACTACCATCTTTAGAATGCGTGCGCCAGGCATGGGCTGGTTTAGGATGCCTGCTTTTTGCTGGACGGTCCTGTCAGCGCAGCTGATTCAGCTAATTGGTCTGCCTGCTCTGACGGCAGGTGCGGTTATGCTGCTGCTAGATCTCACCGTTGGTACAAGCTTCTTCGACCCTACTCGCGGCGGCGACCCGGTGCTTTATCAGCACTTTTTCTGGTTTTACTCACACCCAGCGGTGTATGTGATTGTTCTGCCGATCTTTGGCGTGTTTTCAGAAATCTTTCCGGTGTATGCTCGCAAGCCGCTTTTTGGCTACAAGGTTGTTGTTGTTTCTTCTTTGCTGATTACGCTCTTCAGTCTCGTGGTGTGGGTTCACCACATGTTTGCTAGCGGCACACCCGGCTGGATGCGGATGCTGTTCATGTTCTCTACCATGGCAATCTCGATTCCTACAGGAATTAAGGTCTTTGCCTGGGTCGCAACGGTGTGGGGTGGCAAGCTCCGGCTGACATCGGGAATGCTGTTCGCCCTTGGCGGCCTAACGACATTCTTGTTCGCAGGGATTACTGGCATCATGCTGGCTTCTACACCGTTCGATATTCATGTGAACAACACTTACTTTGTGGTTGGTCACTTTCACTATGTGATCAACGGCGCGGTGGTGATGGGCTTCTATGCGGCGATTTATCACTGGTTCCCGAAGATGACGGGGCGGATGTATTACGAGGGCCTGGGTAAGCTGCACTTCGCGCTGACATTTATTGGCATCAATTTAATCTTTCTACCGATGCACCCGCTGGGCCTGATGGGAATGCCAAGACGAGTGGCCTCTTACGATCCTGAGTTCGCCTTCTGGAACGTGATCGCGAGTTTGGGCGGCTTTTTGCTCGGCGTTTCGACGCTGCCTTTTATCTTGAACATGCTGAGCTCTTGGACGCAGGGTCCGGACGCAGGTGACAATCCCTGGCGGGCAATCGGGCTAGAGTGGATGGTGCCCTCACCGCCGCCGCACGAGAACTTTGAGCAGATTCCGATTGTGGTATCACCGCCTTATGGATATGGAAGTGACGAGCCACTGACCTCGAATAATCCGGCTGGAAAGCTGATCGACGAGCCACCACCAGGCAGTGCTATAGAAGGCGCAGAGATGAAGGAGATGGCTGTATGAGTACTACCAACGTAGATCCGGCTTTGAATTCGCAGGTTGTTACGTCTACTCATGTAGAGCACGAAGAAGAAGACAATCGCATGTTTGGCTTTGTTGTTTTCTTGCTCTCCGAGAGTGTGATTTTCTTCAGCTTTTTTGTAGGCTACATTGTTTTTAAAACAGGCGCTGCTAACTGGCTCCCGGCTGGCTTTGAAGGCTTAGAAGTCAAAGAGCCTTTTATAAATACAGTTGTCTTGGTCTCTAGTAGCTTTGTTATTTATTTTGCCGAGCGCTGCTTACACCGCGACAATCTTTGGGGCTTTCGTATCTTCTGGCTGCTAACGATGGCGATGGGTACGTTTTTCCTCTACGGTCAGGCAGTGGAATGGATGGGACTGCCGTTTGGGTTTACCTCGGGCGTGTTTGGCGGTGTGTTTTATCTGTTAACGGGCTTTCACGGTCTGCACGTGCTGACGGGAGTAGTGCTCCAAGGGGTGATGCTAGGCCGCTCTTTTATTCCAAACAACTATGAGAACGGTGAGTACGGGGTTGCGGCGACGTCTTTGTTCTGGCACTTTGTCGATGTGATTTGGATTATGCTCTTTGTGTTGATTTACGTGTGGCAGTAACAACGGATGATTATTGACGAACAGCAGTACGACGTCATCATTGTAGGTACGGGAGCAGGCGGTGGAACGCTAGCCCAAAAGCTGGCACCGACGGGTAAGAAGATTTTGATCTTGGAGCGAGGAGGGCGGATGGCCCTTGAAGATCAGAACAGAGCCAATGTAGATGTATTCAAGAAAGAGCGCTATCACGCGCCGGAGCAGTGGTATGACGAGGACGGTGAGCCTTTTTCACCGCAGACGAACTATGCGGTAGGCGGGAATACCAAGATTTACAATGCGTCGTTGATTCGGATGCGCGATCGCGACTTTGAGTCTGTCACTTATCAAGACGGCGTCGCGCCAGAGTGGCCCATAAAGTATAGCGATTTGGAGCCTTATTACACCGCTGCTGAGCAGCTGTATCAGGTTCATGGCAATGCCAGCGCAGACCCTACAGAACCACCTCACAGCGCAGACTACCCCCATAGAGCGGTTGCGCATCCGCCTATTATGCAGCCGAGTTTGGAGGCGATTAAGGCGGCAGGGCTACATCCGACTGCGCTGCCAATCAGCCTGACTCAAGAGGGAGACGATCCGACAGGCGATTCGGAGGTGTTTGGCATTGAGCGTGCGATCGCCCACCCAAACGTCACTCTCAAAACGGGCGCTAAAGTCACCGAACTCCACACCAATACAACCGGCACCGAGATCAAAGGCGTTCAAGCCGTCGTCGGCGAACAGGACATGCTGTTTACAGCGCACATTGTGGTCCTAGCGTGCGGCGCGGTGAACTCTGCTGCTCTCATGCTCAGCTCTGCCAACGACCAGCACCCAAACGGCCTAGCCAATAAGTCGGACCAGCTAGGCCGCAACCTTATGAAGCACCTCATGACAGTTATCGTGAAGCGTGGCGAAACGGCAAACGACGGTATGTTTCCTGCAAGTGTTAGCATCAACGACTTCTACTGGAACGACGCTAACTATTCCGAGTATCAATACCCGATGGGCCACATCGAGAACAGCGGCGGCCTTTTTCAAGACATCATCTTCGCTGAGTCTCCTCCACTTCTTTCCGTGTTAGCCAGACTCACCCCTAGCTACGCCCTACAGCGGCTCGCCGTTCGCTCTATTGGCTGGTGGGCACAAACCGGTGTACTGCCCGATCCTAACAATCGCATTTACCTACAGCCGGGTCGAAAAAGAACAAAGCTGCGCTACGAATTCACACCCAACAATTTAGAAGCTCACGACCGTCTGGTATATCGGTGGATGGGCGTGCTCAAAGACTCAGAAAAATCTGGCATCGGCCTGCGGCAAAGCAATGTGTATCCTAGAGGAGAGTCTCCTACCCAGGTCGTGGGCTATCAGTGCGGCACAGCTCGAATGGGCACTGACCCAACAGCGTCTGTACTAGATACTAATTGTCGCACGCATGAAATCAACAATCTTTACGTGGTGGATAGCAGCTTTTTTCCATCTTGCGCCAGTGTAGGACCAGCCTTAACAATTATGGCTAATGCGCTTAGAGTGGGTGAGCATTTGGTAGAGCGGCTAAGATAACAGGCACTATGGCGACTGTGGCTGCAAAAAAGTACGCTTACGTCGTCTGCTCTACTCACCTTATTACTCACCGTGATAGGGAAACGCTAGCGATCGCACTCATCGCTAGCGCGCAGTCATCTTTAGTACATGTATAGGTAACGGGAGTGCCTTAGTTAGTTTTCTCAAAGACTGACTGAGGTACTCCACGGTAACATTGGGCATCTCTTGCCGACAGTGAGAGCAGTACCAGTACAGATTGCCATGCCGAACATGGCGAAGTAGGTTGTTATCGCAGCACAGACAGTTATTCATAATCATTCCACCCTAATTTTTGTTTGTTAAAAGTTTTTGTTGACCTGGTCTATTGAGACCAGCGCCAACTGTTCGCCCCACTTCAACTTCATCGTAAGTTTAAAGTGTGAGTATTTTATGAAGCCAAAAACAGTAGACAGGCACATTGAGCTTCTTCAGTACGAATGCATGGAGAAAACAGCGGACAGCGAGTTTACAGAATGAATTCTTAAGAAAATATAGTGATCTTTTAGTACAGTCAAAACTGAATGAGGGCCAGTTTTGAGAGGGTCGCTTACCTTCTATTTTCTAAGGGCCTCTGACCTTGCTGCTTTCGATACTACAGAGCAACGATACCTTCTCTGAGAAGGCCCAAACTGCATATAGCTTGTTGAAGTTCCGTAACAGAAATTCTATCGCTGTGATTTGAAGCGTCAAGTTGCGTAAAGAAGTATCTTCTAATGCGTTTTCTGCATAGAGTATTGCTGTTTCTCCGGTTATTTGTAGAGAAATCTGAAATGCTATACGGAGAGCAGAGGTTACTAGCATGACGCAAGAGGAAGTTCAAAGACCTAATCATGGTCCGCTTACGAAGGAAGAGGAAGCTGAGCTATCTGAAATGATGTCTAAAATTGCGCGATCGCAGCAGCAGGCAATCGAACACGGTGTGGCTTGCTTACCGTCTCACATGCAGGCTAGAGCCAAACTCGACTGGTGCCGTCGCTGGGAACAAGGCTAGTGACTGGAGAGCTTGAGTGCTAAGGGTCTAATAACATAACCCGCAGGGCTATGAGCCGTAGCACCAGGCAACAAAAAGGCTCTCTACACATTATGCAGAGAGCCTTTCTAACTTATTTATCTGTCCATCGACTAAAGCGGAATCCGTTTAGACTAGGCGTTGATAGCAGGCGCGCTCATCGCAACAGGAGCAGACTCACCAGCAGCGAGGTCAAGCGGGAAGTTGTGCGCGTTTCTCTCGTGCATGACTTCCATTCCCAAGTTAGCTCGGTTCAGTACGTCTGCCCAAGAACCAATCACTCGGCCCTGTGAGTCAATAATCGACTGGTTGAAGTTGAACCCGTTCAGGTTGAACGCCATCGTGCTGATGCCGAGCGCCGTGAACCAGATGCCAACTACTGGCCATGCACCGAGTAGGAAGTGAAGTGAGCGGCTGTTGTTGAAAGAAGCATATTGGAAGATCAAACGTCCGAAGTAGCCGTGCGCTGCAACGATGTTGTAGGTCTCTTCTTCTTGGCCAAACTTGTAGCCGTAGTTCTGTGACTCAGTCTCGGTCGTCTCTCTGACAAGGGAAGAAGTAACGAGTGAACCGTGCATCGCACTGAACAGTGAACCACCGAACACACCGGCTACGCCGAGCATGTGGAAGGGGTGCATCAAGATGTTGTGCTCTGCCTGGAACACCAACATGAAGTTGAACGTACCAGAGATACCCAAAGGCATACCGTCAGAGAATGAACCTTGACCTAGTGGGTAGATGAGGAACACTGCGGTTGCCGCTGCTACAGGAGCAGAGTAAGCAACACAGATCCAAGGGCGCATACCGAGGCGGTAGGATAGCTCCCACTCACGACCCATGTAGCAAAAGACGCCGATGAGGAAGTGAAAGATTACCAACTGGTAAGGACCGCCGTTGTAAAGCCACTCATCGAGTGATGCAGCTTCCCAGATGGGGTAGAAGTGAAGGCCGATAGCGTTAGACGATGGCACAACCGCACCAGAGATGATGTTGTTGCCGTACATCAAAGAGCCAGCAACGGGCTCACGGATACCGTCGATGTCGACAGGAGGCGCGGCGATGAAGGCGATAACAAAACAAGCAGTCGCAGCGAGTAGGGTAGGAATCATCAGAACGCCGAACCAGCCAACGTAGAGGCGGTTGTCGGTGCTAGTCACCCATTGGCAAAAGCTTTCCCAGAGGGAAGCACTTTCGCGCTGTTGAAGAGTAGTGGTCATGTTTTAGGATTGCGGGTTTGAAGGATATGTATAGGACAGAGAAAGACTTCAAAGGAGAAGCGCTTGCCTGTCGGTATGACATCAATGTAACGCAATGTAACGACATATAACACGCTTCTTAATAATCTATTCCTATTGATAGCCGGTTTGTACGCCTTATCTCACCGCCCGACTTCGTACCCTTTTGTCGGTGGCTGCGAATCAAACAAAACTGCCGAACCTTTGGTGTGGATGCTGTTGACCGCATTCGGATGAAGGCGGAAAGGTTCTCAGAGCAGGCGAACTTATCTGCGCCTTTATGGTTTACACGAGCCGGGTACCTTCACTCAACTTAATGAACCTTTCTCCAGTAAGAGATAAGCTTAAATTAATACGAAGAAGCAGAAAGATAAACTCAACTTATCGTATCTAATTGCTCGTCTATTGCTGGGTGCTTTGTTGATTCAATCACTGAAGCAATCTAATCCCTTATAAGAGAGGCAACATGTCTAAAAAAATCGCCCGTAGCGTTGAAGTTCGTCCAGACACTCGTGACCATAAAGGGCACTTTATGCAAAACGAAGTCTACCAGTTAGTTGAAATTACTCAGTCAGGCTGGGCTTTGATTTGTCCAGATAACGCTGTTTGTCACTATGTCGATCCTGAAAATATACAGGAAGCTCCCCAGCGCTGCTTTCTGTAGGTGCAGGGTGAAAAGATGTGTGCAGTCTGATTGCGATCACAATCAGACTGCACACAACCTGATCTAATAATGCACTGGTCCGCATCATTACAGAGCTGGCACCTCTCGGATGCAACCACGACCGTTTAGCAATATCTGACGTAGCTGAGACTCCCTACGTTGTGCTATCTCTTAGCTTGGCTACTGTCGGGCCAGGCAGCGCCAAAATACCAGACCCTAGACCTTTCCATACTTCACTCTCCACTACTCGCCGTTTACTGCTCACAAACGTCTTACTTACAAAAGGAGACGTCATTGCAGAGAGCAATCCGCCATAGTCGAGCCCAAATGCCACCTCGTCACCAGCTTGCAGACGGCAGTTTTCGCTATCGAGAATAGTGTGATCGCTGCTAGAGCCTAGAATTTCCAGCCTGCGTTCAGGCTTCAGCCCAGTTGCTAGAACATCCTGCCTACCTAGCGCGATAATAGACCGTTGTCTGATACCTCTATCTTTAAACTTAGGAATATCTCCGAAGGCGTCCTGACAAATCTCGCCAAACGGCACTGAAACCTTTCGCTTAGACTCAATCACTTCAGCCACTATTTGAAAGGTGTGCGTATGAAGCCCAGGAATAACTTGCCTATCAACCGTTTCACATCCTAAGAGAATAGATTCTCCAATGCGAAGATTATTAATCTCTCCGATTGCCTGGCCAGAGTTTGCCCACTCGTAATTGGCTGAGTTGCCGCCAGAGACAACGTTTAACCGAATGTTCAGTTCGCTTTGAACAATGTTCACCAGCTCAGAGAGCATGTTCATATTTTTTAGACTCGGCTTTACGCCGCCGTAGCAAGCTAGATTGCAGCCGATGCCCGTTACTTGAATATTCGGTAGGGCAAGCGCTTTCTGCACAAACGGAATAAGGTCGCAGGGAAGTACACCCTCACGTAAATCCCCCAGTTCTACCATGATAATGACCTGGTGAGTTTTACCCTGCGCTTTGGCGTAGTAAGAGAGTTTTTCCAGCGTGTGAATCTCTGTGTTGAGACTAATGTCCACACTTTTAACGATGGCTTCAGCCTGGCTAGGCGCGGTGCGTAAGAGAACTAGCTGGGCAGAGACTCCAGCACGTCTCATTTTTTGAATGTTTTCGATGCGAGAGTCGGCGATGAATTTGACGCCGCCTGCAATCATAGCTTGAGCAATCGCAGGCTCTCCCAGTACCGCTTTAGAAACGCCCATCAGGGAAATTCCCTTCTTGCCGTAAAAGTCGCACAGTATACGGGCATTCTCTTGAATCTTAGAAAGAGAAATTTCTATTCTTGGCAAGCACAGCTTCATTTTGTGGTCAGACGACGAGGTCTGATGAGTTGCCAAGATAGGATGGCAGTCTGATTGAGGTGACTAGGTTTGTCTATTGAGCGTTTTCAAGCGCTTTTTTGAGAACCGGAAAATGCTCAGTGAGAGCTTGCACCAGTTTCTGAGCGCCATCGCTCAGCACATCTGTCGTGGGTAGCTGAAACTGTTTTTCGTAGCGCTTCACCACCGCTGGTATTTCTACTGGTGGCAGACCTTCGTGGCTAAGTGCGATCGCCAACACCCGCGCCGAAGAAATAGCCTCAATCAGCTGAATCTCCCGCTCTACGGTCGGCATTGGCAAATGGGGAAAATCGCAGCGCGCCTTTCTCGCTGGCGGATGCTGAAGAATCACACCGTTTGGCATACTCCCTTTCAAGATGCCGAGAGAACTCATAAAAGCAGGATGACTGACTGCGCTTTGCCCCTCAACCAGGATGATGTCGGGACTTTCCTGCTCGAAGGCGCTCACAACGGCATGTTCGACTTCGCCAATCACAAACTGAGAGACCAGCGCGTCCATCGAGACGCCGTATTTGGCTCCTTGCATCAGGTTGGTTTGGCCTGTGGCGATCAATATAGACCGGATGCCTGCTGCGTTTAGCGCTTTGTTGAGCTCTATAGCGGTGGTCATTTTACCGCAGGCGCAGTCTGTGCCCAGTACGGCGACGACAGGGATGGTGACGCGAGCGATCGCACCTGTAAACGTGTGCAGCTCTGCTAGCGCCGGGGACTTTCGAATGTCTCTAATTTGAACGTTATGTTTTGCTGCTGCTGCCGCAAACTCAGCGTCCTCTGAGAAAAACTGGTGAAGACCGTTGATGATATCCATGCCTTTTTCCATAGCCGCTAGGACCAATAGCCTTTCGGCAGGCAAGATACAGGCTTCTAAAGGGGCTTTGCCGTAGATGTAGCAGTCTGGCGTGTCGGGCAGGTGACTTAGCGCATCCTCTAAGTTGGCAAAAATAGGAATATTTTTCTTTTGCCCATCTAGTGCTTGCCCTGCATCTTGCCCGGCCAGCGCACTATCCAAGACACCTACAATTTTGTAGCGTTCGGAGTGGCGAACCAGTCCATTAGCGGTCTTACCGTCTGCCTGGCCAAACTGTTGCTCACAGTAGACTATTGCCGTTTTGATGGGTTTTTCCTGCCAGATGCCCTGAGCATATCTGCCAGCCGTTCGCTGGCATGCTTCTATAGTCAGTGCGTAATGAGTTCTTATCGTGATCTGGATGGTAACATACACTACACTTTTAGAGTACCGTTACCTATATCCAAGATATCGGTGCCTGTGTCAAACCTTACAACGCACTAAGCAGAGCGCTCAGAAGTGTAGCAGAGCGCTCAGAAGTGTAGGTATTGAGCTCATTACAAACAAGTCTCCCTTCTGACAGACGTTACATTAAAAAACTTTGACTACCTTAAGGCAGTAAACCTTTTGAGACAAAAAAATCATGGCAGATAAAGCAACGCTAACCACCAATGCTGTAGACCAACCTTATGCAGAGCCTGCAACTAGCTTTCGCGCTGGCTTTGTACCCAGTGCTGAAATCTGGAACGGTCGCCTAGCAATGTTTGGCTTTGTAGCCGCAGCGCTAACAGAGGTCTTCACAGGCCAGGGCTTCCTCCACTTCTGGGGTTTGGTCAACAACGTAGCCGCTGCTACTACTACTACGCTTCCATAACATTGCTTAGCTACGGGAGTAGCTAAATAATGCTCAACTCTTCAAAAAGGCAGTGTTTTCCATAGAATAGGAAACACTGCTTTTTCTGTTAGAGCTTCAAGGTATAGGCCAGATAGTTTTAGGGTAGATAGCTCGCTCCGATGTGGGCGAGCGCACGAACTTGAATGTAGGGCGATTGGATCTTATCCGCAGCACTTGCCGCTGTTTGAAAGTCAGCCTGGTCAACCAGTTCTAGCACCTGGCGCAAGCGTAGACTGTCTGGTACTTCAAGGTCAGGATCGCTTTCAAACGCGCTGATTCCAGCTTCTGTCGCTAGCGCCTCCTCTATCACAGCGTTGCGCAGCCAGTCACTATCAATCGTCCGGGCCAGCTCAATGCCAATAGCGTTTACCTCTTCCGGAGATAGGTGCATATAGTGGATGTTGGAATAGCTAGGTGAATAGAGCTTTAGTACATCGCCAACTCTATTGATACGCTCTCCAATCACGTCAGTGATCTCAACGCGCCAATAGCCAGGTACACCTGCTTGCTTCTCCGCTTCGAGATCAACGTTTTGTGCTTCACTTAGCAGGCGCTTCGTTAGCTCAAGTGCTTCGGCTAAAAGACCAAGTGACTGATATCGTGCGGCCATCCTTCGCCCAGCGAATAAGCGGTATATGCTGATAGGCAAGGACTCTCGTAGCTCTTCGGCCAGTTCGTATTCACCGGCTGCTACCAGCTGAGCAGGCAGCACTTCCTGCAGGTAAGTATCGTCTTCTCTGGCTATGGATAGTGCGATCGCCTGTTCGTGCTCGCCTATCGAAATCAAAAACTCAGCATAGTTGCTCACATCTGAATAAGGACCAGGTGCGATCGCCATAAAAGTATCCATAACAGACGGGGCAAGCTGACGCGCTAGCGCGGCTTCATCCATCGCGAGATACTCTGCGGAAATGCTGATTAGCGCATCTAGCTGCTTCTCCTTATCTCCTAGCTGTGGCACGAGTGATCGCGCCTCGCTCAGCAGTGCCAGCCGCCGTTCGCGTGGCAGCGAGAAGGTCTGTGAGCCAGCAAAAAACGAGAACCTAATCTGTCGCCGAATAATTTGCGCCAACGTAGTATTTTCATTCTGGCTGTCAGCGGCCTTGATGAGCCGGTAGCCCTGTTCAAAATCGCCTGATCGAATCAACGCCCGTCCCGTAAGCTCTTGAATTTCAAGCGGGTATACCTCTTTTGAAAGATCTAAGTAGCTGACCCTAGCAAGAGACTGTTCGTCAGCGCTATCGTTGAATCTTTGCAGTGATTCTTCAAAGAGATTCATGGCCGCTCTCTGCTGATCGTAATATGAGAGAAATTCTCCCAACACTCTGTAGGCAACCGCTTGAACCAATGGCTCTGAGAACTGTTCAATAGCAGCTCTTTGCTCAGCGATAAAAGCATCTAATGAGCTAGAAAAAGTGCTGCTAATATTCTCCTTTTCTGCGTTGCGTAGCTGAGTGCGGTAGTCGTAGATAGGGTTTTCAAATCTTTGAGAAGGTGCTGAGAACGATTCGGACAGTTGCGCTACTAGGGCAGTCATATCGAACTCTGGGAATAGCCGTGCGATCGCTGCTCGCTCCGCAGGAGATTTGTCTTCGTGCAAAAACGCCGATGCTTCAACCATCATGGTCTCGCGCACATACTGGCTGTCGATAGTGTCAATGAGCGATCGCAGCTGCTGATACTGTTCGTGCTGCGCATATAGCCTGGCCGCCCGATTCAGCGTTTGATATTCATATTTATACTCTTCTGTAACATCAGGATCAACTCGAACTAACGCACTCGCCTCTGCTATAAGAGAATTCATTTTCTGTAGGTTACCTACACTGTTGTAGATCTCACGCAAAGGTTTTAATAAGTTCCTCAGAGGATTGTGCTGAAGCGGGCAGCGCAGAGAAACAGCAGCTTATTCCCAGTCCTAATGCCAGTAGTCGTCTCAAACGGTAAGCTTTATGGCTCATTGATTTTGCTATCTATAAATGTAAGAGAGAAGTACCTGGCAGCTGGCGATAGGCCCAAGGTAAAGAAGGTCAGCAGTGCAACCTTAGTGAATATTCCCATATCTTTTTTCTACCTTCGGGAAAGCCTGAAGATCAAGGTGACTCGGCTGTACCTGTTTTACCTGCGTTCAGAGTATGAAACAAGAACAGCAGATTACAGAGGTATTTATATCTTCAACAGAACAACTACGCAAAAACTTGCTTGAGCAAACAGGCAAATCAAGGTAGAAGAGGAGACGTTGCCCTGTCTTCGCCTAACTGTGTCATCACAATCAAGCGCCTATCCTCTTCACGTCGCACTTCTTATTGCTTTATGAACCTGTCCGCAATCGAGTATTCATTACGTCGTCCGCATTTTGCTAACTATCATAAAAGCCCCGCTTCTCTGTTCAATAAGAAGTGAGGCTTTAATTTTATGCAGCTACTTTGATTCAAGTGACCAGGTGTGCTTACCGACCGACTCCGATGTACTGAAATCCAGCTGCCTCAAGACTCTTCTGATCGAGAAAATTACGTCCATCAATCATCACAGGTGCATTCATCAGCCCGGCCATTTTGCCATAGTCCAAAGTCTTGAACTGCGCCCAATCTGTCACCAGCACCAGCGCATCGCAGCTATCCGCCAGGCGCTCAGCGTCAGTTTCGACAATCACACCCGAAAGGCCCTGACTCACCCCACTCTGCGAAACAATCGGATCGTAGGCTTTCACTTTCGCGCCCAGTCGATTCAAGCTCTCAATCATGACGAGTGAAGGCGCGTCGCGCATATCGTCTGTATCGGGCTTAAAGGTGAGACCCAGCAGGCCCACTGTTTTACCTTTCAAGATCTTCAGTACCTGCTGAAGCTTCTCTACGGTGAGCAATCGCTGGCGAGTATTTACATTGATAGTTGCTTTTAGCAGCTCAGCTTCGTAGCCATAGTCGTCAGCCGTGTGCACCAGTGCCGAGACGTCTTTGGGAAAGCAGGAGCCACCCCAGCCGATGCCTGCCTGTAAGAATTTGCTGCCGATACGAGAGTCTAGGCCGATGCCAGAGGCAACTTGAGTGACGTCTGCACCAACGCGATCGCAAATATTCGCCACTTCATTGATAAAGCTAATCTTGGTCGCCAAAAACGCATTCGACGCATACTTCACCATCTCCGCCGAACTCAGATCCGTTGTCACCACAGGCACGGGAGCTGCGCTTTGATCTTCTGCGAACTTGCGCGCCACAATCGGCGTATACAAATCCTTCATCATGCCAAGCGCCTTTTCACTATCGCTGCCCAGCACAATCCGGTCAGGATTGAACGTATCGAAGACTGCCGAGCCCTCGCGCAAAAACTCAGGATTACTCACCACATCAAAGGACGCATCGCCTTTTCTCTCAGCCAAGCCATCGAGCACAATCATCCGCACCCAGTCGCCCGAACCAATCGGCACCGTGGACTTATTTACAATCACCTTATAGCCGCCGTTTAGGTTCTCTCCAATGCCGCGAGCCACCGCCTCTACATAGCGCGTGTCGCTCTCTCCTGTCGGCAACGCTGGCGTCCCCACCGCGATAAAGAGAATATCACCATGGCTCACGCCAGATCCCAAATCAGACGTAAACTCCAAGTTGCCAGATTCCATCGAGGACTTCATCAGATCAGAAAGACCCGGCTCATAGATCGGCGACTGGCCCGATTTCATCAGCTGTACTTTCTCTTCGTTATTGTCCACACAGATCACGTGGTGACCAATATGAGACAGGCAAACGCCCGTCACAAGCCCGACATAGCCAGTTCCAATGACACATACACGCATGATAGTTACTCTCTAAGATTAAGGATGATGGTTGAAAATGATAGACGGATAACGCTCTAACGAACTGCTAGCTAGGAAACTGCAAACTAAGAAACAGCTGAAACGACACTTGGCAAACTATCGCTCAAGTTGCCGTTTGCCATCATTCGTGCTCTAAAGTCTGCAATGGTTTTCTCCAGCCCAGCTTCTAGCTCCACGCTGGGTTCCCAGCCCAAAAGCTGTTTTGCCTTAGTGATGTCCGGCTGACGACGCTTAGGATCGTCTTCTGGCAACGGTTTGTACTGCACGCTCACGTTTGGATTCACCATCCGCTGAATTGTTTCAGCCAGCTCCAGGATGGTGTATTCACTCGGGTTGCCAATATTGATAGGGCCAGTTTGGTCGCTGTTCATCAGCCGAATAAATCCTTCTACCAGGTCAGATACGTAGCAAAAACTACGCGTTTGCTGACCGTCGCCATACACGGTCAACGGCTGACCGCTTAGCGCCTGCACAATAAAGTTACTGACAACCCGGCCATCGTTTTCCAGCATTCTAGGGCCGTACGTATTAAAGATGCGTACCACCCGAATATCTACATCGTTTTGACGGTGATAGTCGAAAGAAAGTGTTTCCGCCATACGCTTACCTTCGTCGTAGCAGCTGCGAATGCCAATCGGATTCACGCTGCCCCTATATTCCTCCGGCTGAGGATGTACTTCTGGGTCGCCGTATACTTCTGAGGTTGAAGCCAGGAAAAAGCGAGCCTTTACTCGCTTAGCTAAACCCAGCATGTTGAGCGTGCCGAGCACATTCGTTTTGACTGTTTTGACTGGGTTGTACTGATAGTGAACCGGCGAAGCCGGGCAGGCCAGGTGGTAAATCTGATCGACTTCAAGACGAATGGGCTCGGTAATGTCGTGCCGAATCATCTCAAAGTAAGGATTGTCCATCCATTGAACAATGTTGCGCTTGTGTCCGGTATAAAAGTTGTCAAGACAAATGACATCGTGATTCGCTGCCATCAGTCGATCAATGAGATGGGAGCCGATGAAGCCAGCACCTCCCGTGACTAAAATTCTCATAGAGTAGTGCTTAATAAAGACTTAGTCCGTAGACGCCAATCCTGTTAAAAACTAACAAAGATTGCTTGATATACTTAACAAAAAAATTGGCATTCACCAAAACTTCAACTGTTTATAGGAATGCCCATAATATAAGCGGCTTTATCGGGATTAGTTGTTACTAAGTCAACTTCAGTACTGCCATAAACGCTTCTTGCGGTACATCTACTGTCCCAATTGACTTCAGGCGCTTCTTACCTTTTGCCTGCTTTTTCAGTAGCTTTTTCTTTCGCGAAATGTCGCCGCCGTAGCACTTGGCTAAGACGTCCTTACGCAGGGCCGGAATGCTCTCGCTGGCAATAATGCGGCTTCCAATTGAGGCCTGTACCGGAATTTTGAACTGATGACGCGGAATGAGTTCTTTGAGCTTTTCGGTGAGGGCGCGCCCTACGTTGTAAGCCTTGTCGCGATGCACAATCGCCGCTAGCGGGTCTACGGTATCGCCGTTGATCTTTACGTCTAGTTTTACCAGGTTGTTCACCCGGTAGCCGATGAGGTGATACTCCATGCTGGCATAGCCGCGCGATCGCGATTTCATCTGGTCAAAAAAGTCGGTCACCACCTCAGCTAGCGGAATCTCATAAATCAGCGTCGTGCGCCCCGGCGTAAGGTACTTCATATCTTGAAAGTCACCGCGCCGATTCTGGCATAGCTCCATCAGCGTACCGACGAACTCCTCTGGGGTAATGATGTCCACCCGTACGTAGGGCTCTTCAATTTTTTCCCGGTACTGCGGGTCGGGCAGAAGGCTAGGATTGTCAATTTCGATAACCTCCCCTTGCACCGTGTGGACCTTGTAAATCACAGAAGGCGCGGTCGTAATCAGGTCGAGGTCGTACTCGCGCTCTAGGCGCTCTTGCACAATTTCCATATGCAGCAATCCCAAAAAGCCGCAGCGGAAGCCAAAGCCCATAGCGCTAGAGGTTTCGGGCTCGTACTGTAGCGCCGCGTCGTTTAGGCGGAGCTTGTCGAGCGCTTCACGCAGGTCTTCATACTGGTCGGAGTCTGTGGGAAAAAGCCCGCAAAAAACCATTGGCTTCGCTTCGATATAGCCTTCTAACGGCTCGGCAGCAGGGGCTTTAACTAGCGTGATGGTATCACCGACTCTGGCATCTTCTACCGACTTGATAGAAGCAGCGATGTAGCCCACTTCGCCCGCGTGCAGTTCATCGACCTTCACCTGGCCTGGAGAGAGGATGCCGAGCTCATCAATCTCGTATTCTTTGCCGGAGACCATGAGGCGAATGCGATCGCGCTTTGTCACCACCCCATCCATCACCCGAAAGTACACAATCACCCCGCGATAGCTGTCGTAGTAGCTATCAAAAATCAGGGCGCGCAGCGGCTCTTTGGTCTTATCTTCAGGTGGTGGCACCAGATAAGTGATCGCTTCCAAAATCTCATCGATCCCGATGCCTTCTTTCGCTGAGGCCAGCACCGCATTGCTACAGTCGAGCCCAACGATTTCTTCAATTTCCTGCTTCACCCGCTCAGGGTCCGCCCCTGGCAAATCCACCTTATTGAGCACCGGAATAACTTCCAGGTCATGCTCCATCGCCAGATACACATTCGCTAGCGTCTGCGCTTCTACCCCTTGAGACGCATCTACAACTAGCAGCGCCCCTTCGCAAGCTGCAAGCGACCTAGACACCTCATAGGTAAAGTCCACGTGTCCCGGCGTATCAATCAGGTTGAGCACATACTGCTCACCGTCTTTGGCGGTGTAGTTCATCCGCGCGGCCTGTAGCTTAATGGTGATGCCGCGCTCTCGCTCAATATCCATAGAGTCGAGGAACTGCGCCTTCATATCTCTATCGCTGACTGTGCCTGTCTTCTGCAATAGCCGGTCGGCCAGGGTAGACTTACCATGGTCAATGTGGGCAATGATAGAAAAATTGCGCAGTCGTGAAACAGGTACATCGGTCATGAAGAAGCCAAAGGAAGAGGATTCAAGAGAAAAGAATTGCAAGAGGCGAGAAGGACGAGTGTGAATCTCACGAAAGAAATCTAAACTTATCTTAAATCCTACCGTCCGCGTCTGAAAATGACTGTGGCATTTAACGATGTCACTAGACGTCACTCATATATGCACGACAACATCCATATCTAGGACTATCGAGGAGACCGACGCTTGCGAACCATGACGCACATCCGTACAATCTCTCCGCCCGCCCTTTTGTTTGGTCGACCGAATGAGCAATAATGCGAATAAGCGATAATCTTGATTAGTTTAGAATTATTGGCTACCTGCATCTACTGCGCTTCACCTATTCTCTTGCTTCATATTCATATTGCGTTTCTCCGCTGCTGCGCTTCTCATAAGCGGCTTCGCCACCGTCCGTCGTACTCACTGCGTAGCTGAGCTTTGGACCGGCCTTCCTGAGAAAACCGCCGCCATGCTAGTGCCTGTGCATTTATAGGTCTGCTTAAGTTTCTTTGCTTAATAAAATGCCTCGGTCTGCCCATCCTGTCTCATCTCTATATCCTCTCAAATCAACTGCGGGGACAAACGGCGACCCGGTAGCGCTACCGGGTGAGGCTGTCGAGGCTAGCGATGTATTGGTTGTCATCCACACGATTCAAGGTGAAATCCTGTCTATACATTGGCCGGACGTCACAGAATGTGATCTCTGCCGTGATCTGACTGGCCAATCGGTATCGGTTCTGTTTGGGCCAGTAGCTGTTGGTCTTTACTTTACTCAAGTAGCAAAGGTGCTTGAGCAAAATGCGCCGGTTGCATTTCAGTGTGTGGTGCGCTGTGGTCAGCAGCCGATTAGCTTTGAAATGGTGCTTAGCCCTATGCCGCCAAGCTCTGCGTTTCCGCTTCAAAAATCTGGAGATGCCAAAACCATCGACTCTAAAAATGCCGATCCCCAAGATCTCGATGCTCAAGCGGAGGCTGAAACGGTAGATACACAGGCCGACCCTGCTCCAAACGAAGCGGCTGTTGGCATTGTGAGCGTAGGCTATCGCATTGTGCCTAAAGTGGCCCAGCTCTCTGAAGTGCGCCTAGCCAGTACCAATGGCAATGCACCTGGCAGCAGTAGCTACTACGGACTGCTCTCTCAAGTGGCTGCCAAAATCCGCAAAACGCTCGATCTGCAAACCATCTGGCAGCAAATCGTCGATGGCCTGGGCGATATGCTCCTGCTTGATCGCTGTCTGGTGTGCGACTATTCCCAAGCCATGCAAACGGTCACGGTTGTGGCTGAATACTATCAGCCTCATCTGTATTCTTGCCTGGGAAGAACCTTTGACCTGGGGCTAAAAACCGATTTTCTAGACGCGCTACAGAGCCTAGAGCCGGTAATTTCTGACTTTGACCAAAGCGATAGCGATGAGCCTTACACGGTGCTGACGGTAGCACCCTGCTACCAAAACGAGCCTAACAGCATTTTAGTTTTGCAGCAGCCGCCTCGTCGTCCCTGGCAGCCGTTTGAGATTGAGCTGATTCAAGAGCTGACAGACCAGGTCGGAACCGCGATCGCCCATGCCAAGCTCTTTAGTGAGAGCAAAAACATCACCCAGGAGCTACGCGCCAAGTCCAAAGCCCTACGGCAAACCAACAGCGAGCTGATGCGAAAGCACACAGAACTCGAAGAAGCCAAGCGTCAGGCCGAAGAAGCCTCCCGCCTAAAAAGTGACTTTTTGGCCAACACCTCTCACGAGCTACGAACGCCGCTCAACGGCATGATTGGCTTCTTGCGCCTCGTGCTCGACGACATGGCCGACAACGAAGAAGAAAAAACTGAATTTATTCAGGAGTCACACAACTCTGCCATTCATCTGCTGAACTTGATTAACGATGTGCTCGACATCGCCAAAATTGAAGCGGGTAAAATGAACCTGGAGATGAGCGCAATTAGCCTACAGGAGCTGCTCACCGAGCTAGAAAATTCTCAGCGTTTGCATATCGAACGGCGCGGTTTAGAGTTTCATATTGAGCTGCCAGCTACTCTAGACGAAATCAAGCTATACGGTAACTATCAGCGGCTTAAGCAGGTCTTGCTCAACCTTGTCAGCAATGCCAATAAGTTCACGCACGAAGGCAGTATCACTATTGGTGTAGAAATTAAGCCAGTGTCCTTCGACTTTGGCGGTCAAACCTGGCCGGGTTTTGTGAAAATAAGTGTGGCCGATACCGGTATTGGCGTGTCTTTAGAAAAGCAAGACCGTCTGTTCCAAACCTTTAGCCAGGTCGACAGCGCCCGCACTCGCCAATACGAAGGCACTGGGCTCGGGCTTGCTATCTCTCAGCGGCTGATTGAGGCTATGGGTGGCAAAGTTCAGTTCATCAGTATGGGCGAAGGATTAGGCTCTACTGTTACCTTCACCGCCATCTTGTACCAGGAGCCTGTTATGGAACTCGGCGGCTCGGCGGCGGCTGGTTAAGAGTCCAGGCTATTCTTCGACGAATCTAAGCCGCGCTGCCTTCATGTCTTCTAGCGCCGCTGCTAGTCCTTCCCAATCTTCTGTCTCTAGCTGCTGAACCGTCCTGGCAATCCCCTGCTGATAACGCTTTAGCGATCGCAGTACCTCCGCCCGGTTGTATTGAGCCATCATCAGCCCTAGCTCAGGATTGCCGCCACCAACTCTGCTGGTATCGCGAAAACCTGAGCTGGCCAGGTTTTCTGCTAGGTGTCTTACCGTTTTATCTGGCTCGTCTATGACCGCGTGGATTAAGTTAGCGCTGACCATCACCGGCAGGTGAGAAATCCAGGCAACGGCACGGTCATGCGCGACCGGTGTGCAGTGGTGAATCGTTGATCCCAGCTCCTGTGCGAGCTGTTCGACAATAGCGATCGCCCCCTCATCCGTCTTCACCTCCGCTGTCTTTACCGGCGTAATTACATACGAATTTCCCCGAAACAGCCCATGCTCAGCTGCTTCAATACCCGCCTCACTTTTACCGCTCATCGGATGTGCGCCTACAAATCGGGACCACTTCCTTGTCGCTGCCTGTACGATGGCTGCCTTTACCGATCCCACATCGGTCACGACCGCCTGCGATGGCAAAATCAGCCCCAGCTGCTCCACCATCGGCAAAATCGTGGCAATCGGCGTACATACAAACACCACCTCGCACGCGCGTAAGCTCGTCAGCTCAGTGCTGGCCTCATCGACAGCCATAGCAGCTAGTGCCTCATTACACGTTTGCTGCCGCCGCGCAACGCCGTATACCCGGTGCCCACCCGCTCGAAAGTCCAGTCCCAGGCATCCGCCGATGAGTCCAAGTCCTACAATTCCAATCTTCATTCAGCTTTTGATTGCCTCCTTTACTGCCAGATCGCCATTAGTGATTGCCAGATCGCCATTAGAGATATGTCACAATAAGGTCCATCCTATTTGTTCTTCTGCCGTCACCTTGCCAAGCTCTACTCATCTTTTACGCCTGTGATCGAAACAGAAGTCCATCAGCGTCTGCGGGCGTACCTTCGCGAGCAAGGGCACACGCAATGGCCCCACCATCTCACAATGGCACGACTGGTGGCACGAGCATTACGCGTAGGCCGTAGCGCCCTTATCCAAACCGATAGTCTCGCTGCCTATCAGGGCACCTATCGGCTCAGCTATCTGATTCCCGCTTTGCTGTGGCCAGAGCCCGCAGTGCTCGCGCTGCCAGAAGCGCTACTCGATCCTATCCTTCAGCAAGATATTCCCAACCTACAGCAGAATTTGCCCGTTATTAAGCCCGTGCAAAGCGGGGATCGCTGGCCTAGCGAAGACTTTCGCGGGCTGCTGGTGACCTCTGTAGAAGGCTGGCTACGTGATCGCCTCACCCACGAGCTAAATTCCACGGGCAACTCGCACAGTGCGCGCAGTCGTTTCCCCGACAATATTCCAACGCTGATAGACGGCGCAGGTGAGCTAGAGACTCAGGTGCGATCGCAGCTCAGCGTCTCTTTGTCTACCGCAGACTGGGAATCGCTCATGCTGGCATACCCCTCGCAGCGCACCTTCATCCGCGATATGCGAGTGCGCATTACCCATGCGGTCTTTCAGCACCCGGCTAATCCCTACAGCTGCCACCTCATCGACGACCCCGAGAAAGCGCTGCTAGTAGCGCTACACAACACGCTACAAACCCATAGCATCACCGGCCAAATGCCGATGCTATGGCAGACCTTTTGGCAGCGGTTCTTTCAGGAAGAGCGTCTCGCCTGGAGCCAGCTCAACCGTGAGCTAGGTAGCGTGGTTCTCTGCTGTGGCCCTACAGATATTCACGCTGTGCTCGCCCCAGCTTGGCAGCGGCAGCCCGTGGTGCTAATAGGCTCAGCCCTAGATGCGGATAAAAAGGCGGTGCGCTATCGCGATCGCCTTGGACTAGGTGATATGACCTGCCTGTCTTTTGGGCCTGATCGCCATCAAGATCTTGTGCAGCTCTATCTGCCCGACCGGCTGCCCATGCCTAACACTAGTCATTTTCAGGCAGCCGTGCTGCAAGAAATTCGCACGTTGCTGGGCGCAAAAACGGCCGCAGTAGCAGAGCGTTTTCCTGGGCCTTTTCCTAGTCGGTTTGCTCCAGATCGGCCTGAATTAAGCACGCTTAGCCCAGGCCGTCTTAACCTGTCTCATCGTGCTAGTGGGCCGACTGTGATTGTGGTAGGTGATGTGCCGCTCAAGGCGCAGTTTGCCTCTGTGCTGGCCGCTGAGTTTGGCTCAAGGGTGCAGCTAGAGTCACCGATAGAAGCCAACGGCGTGCTGATTACCGGCTGGGACTACTGGCGGATTCACCAGGCTGAGTTTGAGCCGCCTACGCTCATGATTATCACCACGTTGCCTATTCCGTCGCTAGAAAATCCGCTGGTGGCGGGCCGAGTGGCGACCTACAAGCGGCGCAGGCAAGATTGGTTTAAGGCTTACCTGCTGCCAGAAGCGCTCAGCACTTTGCAACATGCGGTGGCCCCTGTGCGATCGCATCGTAATACCAACAACGAATCAAATAGCGACTCAGGCAGTAGTGTCATCGCCCTGCTAGATAACCGTGTAAACCACCGCAGCTATGGCCATCAAGTGCTAGCCGCGCTTAGCCCCGTCGCCCGCAGCAGCTATCTCGATACGGCTTGGTTTTCGCCTACAGAGCCTCCTACGCTATGATGTAACCGATATATCAACCTCAATAAAACTGTACTGCCATGGGAGAATCTAGACGTCGCAAAGAAGAGCTAGGCGAGAGCTATGGCAAGCCAGAACCTTTCATTTCTGGTCTTCCCATCAGCAAAGAATCTGCTGCTAAGTTTGTTTCGTGGACAACGAAAGGTGCATGGGGAGGCATTATTTTGATGATTGCTGCCTGGCTGACCATTCGATTCGTCGGTCCTGGATTTGGCTGGTGGACCTTGACTAACTAGGTCAATGCTTTCCAAAGTTCGGAAAATAGGACCCAGTCGATAGACGACAAAGGAGCGGTAGTCCTGGCTTTTAGGACTATCGGTTTTGTGGACTGACACTGCTATGGCTCGCTAGATAATCAAAAAGTCGGTTGAAGGGTTCGGCTTGGTTGAGCGATCGCGTTACAAAGCGATTCTTAGCTATAGAGTTTATTACACTATCGCTCAACCCTAAAACCTCTGAAGGTAGAGGGTTTGCGCTGTAAGACCTCCCACCTAGATACTTCTTGTAGCGATAGCGTGTCAACTTTTATTATCATTTAGGTAACGAAAAAGGACGACTCCCCTCAATGCGTCTTTATTGCGTTAGAACGGAGTGGCAGTGAACATACGGAGTACCTACTCGAGAGAGTTGCAGTAGAAGGACGTTCTCCTCTCAAGACGACGAGTTTCAACGCTTTGGATCGAAACAACACACTTCCATCCGCTAAGAGGTTGTCGTCCTAGCTTAAAAGTGCGCTCAAACTGGTGCCCGTAAGTAAGAAATAGGAATTACTGTTGGGTTCTGTTCCTGACCTCAGTCGTCTGTGTATTGGACCAAATTAAGCTACAATCGCTACAACTTAACAATTCTTAAGCTGTTAGGCTCAACGACGGGTACAGGATCTGCTGTGGCAGTGGGTACATTGCGTTAATACAAAATAGAATTGTTACAAATTTTTTTGATTCGGTAATCGCGGTATTAGCCCCGCTCTCAAGCGAGTTGTGCTGTGTTGAATCGGAGTAAAGCTAATTTATGGATAGCTTGTTAAGAGAATATTAAGCCAATTGTGTAAACTTATTAAATGGTGTAGAGGAAAGACAATGTTTGTCAGACTTGCAGATCAGCACCGGCAGTTCGTTCAAGATTTAGTTTTGAACCTGAAGGCGCTGGCAGTAGTGCTAGAAAAGAGAGGATACTTAGCCTCTTGTTATACCTGTGGAGACGAGCTAAACAGCGCCTCCTTTATGGTGAGCTTGGGTGGCGACCACCTGATTCGATTCTTGGTCTCCGACTACGGAATCACTTGGACCGAGATGCGTGACGACCGCGAGCTGATGAAGCTAGAGGGTGCTGAGGCAATCAATCAGCTTCAGGAACTTGCTAACTTGATTAAGTATCAGGTTAGCCCAGCTGAGTGTGAAGTGATGGCTCAATCTTAGGCTTTTGGCTTCAACTGATTTTGTGCGTTAGCTCAACGGTTAGAGTTTTATTCTAAGAACCGTTAGCCCTTCATAGCTTCGACTACAAAAGCACCCTCCCCGAAAATTAGTTGGGAGAGTGCTTTTGACTTTTTCTAGAGGGAAGCGCTACTTCATATTTGGCTTTCTGCAATGGCCGTTCGCAGCGCCTGTTCTACTGTCTGCGCGATCGCTGGCCTATCACTCAAATAGCGCACCGCATTGTCTCTACCTTGAGCAAAGTTTTCGCCCTGATAGCTATACCAGGAGCCCCGGCGTTCGATGACGCCTGTGGTTTCAGCTAGGTCCACGATACAGCCCATCGTCGAAATCCCCTGACCAAACAGGATATCAAATTCAGCGGCGCGAAAAGGGGGAGCTACCTTGTTCTTGACGGTTTTAACTTTGACTCTGATGCCAAAGTTTTCGTTCCCCTGCTTCAGCGTCTGCACGCGCCGAATATCGAGCCGTACGGATGCGTAGAACTTGAGAGCATTGCCGCCTGTTGTGGTTTCAGGGTTGCCGTACACTATTCCAATCTTTTGCCGCAGCTGGTTGAGAAAAATAACCATGCAGCCGGACTTGCCTATATTTCCGGTGATTTTTCGCAGCGCCTGGCTCATTAGTCTTGCCTGCAAACCCATATGAGAATCACCCATCTCTCCTTCAATCTCGGCACGCGGTACGAGCGCGGCGACCGAATCGACGACCACAATGTCTACCGCTGATGAACGGACGAGCCGATCGGTAATTTCAAGCGACGTTTCACCACAGTCCGGCTGTGCAATCAGCAGGTTGTGTATATCGACGCCAACGGCAGCAGCGTAAATAGGATCGAGCGCGTGTTCGGCATCGATGAAGGCTGCTGTGCCGCCCTGAGCCTGGATAGCTGCGATCGCATGTAGTGCCAGCGTCGTTTTACCAGAGCTCTCCGGCCCAAATATTTCAATTACTCGTCCCTTTGGCAGCCCGCCGCCCAGCGCAATATCAAGCGGCAGCGCACCGCTGGGAATCGTTTCTACCTTGAGCTTATCGGTTTCTCCTAGCCGCATAATTGAGCCCTGACCAAAGTGTCGCTCAATGCTGTGCAGCACTCGGCCTAGCGCCTGCTGCTTTTCCGCTGCCCGCGTAGATGAAGACTTTGTAGACGAAAACTTTGCAGACGAAGACTTTGCAGACGAAGACTTTGTAAGTAACTGAGTGGGCTGGGCCATGGATGCTCCAATAAAATGACCGACAAAATCGTGAGAAGACGTTTATTGAGAAGGCATACCAAAAAAAGGTATAAAACGTATGTACTAATACTTAACTGATTTTGGCTATGCCTGTCTAGTGAAAAATGAGATATTTCATCAATTAGTGGCACAGAATCTTTTTCATAAAGCACTTAATTAGCCTATTCATCGGAAATGCTTCAAACTAAATAGCAGCTCTGCGTCACAGTTCTACTAAAGATCTGCGTGCTGCTCGTCTTCTGCTATTTTTTACTCGTCTCTCTACCCAGCAAAATGGCTGATAACCGATACGCTTCAGTAACTGATATGGCTATTGGTGTCGCGGGCTTTACCGACTACCTCAAGCTGCTTCTAGAAGAAGACGAGCAGCTGCGTAAAATCTGGGTAGTCGGCGAAGTTTCTAGCGCCAACAGCCATCGTCAGGGCTGCTTTTTTACCCTGCAAGAACCCGATGGTTCGGCTGCTGTAAGCTGTGTAGTGTGGCGATCGCAGCTCTCTAAACTCACCGCTCTACCAGAAGTCGGCGAGCAGGTCACCGTACTAGGCCAGGTTCGTCTTTATCCAAAGCGGGGCTCTTATCAGCTCACGGTATGGCAGGTGCTGCCAGCGGGCGAAGGCTTACAGGCCCTACGCTACCGCCAGCTGCGATCGCGCCTCACCGCAGAAGGTCTTTTCGACACCGCTCGCAAGCGTCTCCTCCCTGCCTATCCTCAGACGCTAGCCGTCGTAACCTCACCTCAAGCCGCCGCCTGGGGCGACATTCAGCGCACCCTTCTCCAGCGAAATCCCAGCGTCAAAGTATTGCTCTCCCCGGCAACGGTCCAGGGCGCGCAAGCCCCAGCCTCTATCGCCAAAGCCATCACCCGCGTTGCTAAAGATGGCAGAGCTGATGTCCTTGTTCTCGCCAGAGGCGGCGGCGCTACCGAAGACCTGGCCTGCTTTGACAACGAGCGCGTCGTTATGGCCATCGCTACCTCTCCTATTCCCGTTGTCACTGGCATTGGCCACGAGCGCGACGAATCCCTCGCGGACCTTGTCGCCGACGTATGCGCCCACACGCCTACTGCCGCCGCCGAGCGAGCAGTCCCCAGCCTAGACGATCTGTACGGCGAGCAAATCCAATACTTGCAGCGGGTTGGCCAGGTCTTTTCCCATCGGCTCCAAACGGCACAGCAACAGGTGCGATCGCTCGAAACCCGTCTTCAGCGCCTCCGCCTAGACCGTCAGCTCGCCCAACATCAAAAAGACATTCACTGGCAAAGGCAGCAGCTCATCGCCAGCCTCACCCAGCGCCTTCAGCTCGCCGAACACCAGCAGCAGCTCCTCAGAGAAAAACTTACCACCCTAAATCCCGAAGCCGTCCTCAAACGCGGCTATGCCGTCGTAAAATCCGAAGGCAAAATTGCCACGACCGCAGAACAACTCCCCCCCGGCACAGTGCTAGCCATCCAGCTCGGCCAAGGCCATCTCAAAGCCATCGTCATAGAGTAGAAACATGCCCAAAAAAATACCCTCCCTCCCCGAAAACTGGAGCTACGAACAAACCCTCAGCCAGATAGAGACCATCACCCACCAGCTAGAAACCGGAGAACTTCCTCTAGCAGAAGTATTCGAGCAATTCTCCGAGGCCGTCACTGCCTTGCAGCAGTGCGATCGCTTCTTGCAAGACAAGCAAAAGCAAGCCTCACTCCTGATTGAAACGCTAGTCGGTGATGAATCTGATAGCTAACGCTCGCTAGTTACGCGTGGCTGCAATAGCGCTATTCCTTGCCGTGGGTTCGGTGGTAACGGAGCGGTCTGTCTTCGCCACTGCCTTTTTATCTACTGGCAGCAGTACCTTAAAGCTAGTCCCGTGGTTAGGCGTACTATCTACCGAAATACTGCCGCCCATATGCTGCACCAGTTCTTGTACAAGGGTAAGCCCAAGGCCCGTGCTGCTACTGCCGGGCACCTGATGAAAGGCCTCAAACAGCTTTCTAATATCGGTTTTGGAAAGGCCGCTGCCAGAGTCTTGTACGGTGAGCGCAATAAACCGATTGCCCTGGGGTGCTGCCGATACCCAAACGCGACCCCCGTCGGGCGTCGTTTGAATGCCGTTGTTGATAAGATGAATCACGACCTGCTTGAGTTCGGCTTCTATCCCCGAAATGGTCTCTAGAGTAGAAGGCACGGTGTAGGCAAGCATGATGCCGCGTTCTTCGGCAATGGGCTGATAGGTGCTAACGATGCCTGGAACTAAGTCGGCCAGCTGAATTGATTGAGTTTCGGCGCTGCTGGTGGTTTGAAGCTGAAGGAGTTCAATGATGCAGTCAATCAGCTCTTTTTGATGATCGCACTGGGTCGAGATCATTTCTAGGTAGCGCTGCCGTTGGGCTAGCTTAAGCGCCGGGGAGCCAAGCAGCGTGAGCGCTGTTTTGATGGTGGTAAGGGGCGCTTGTAGCTTTTGGCTTGCCTGGTTTAGAAAGTCTTGCGATAGCAGAGCCGTGCTACCGGTTGATTCGGCTTCGGCTTGGACTGGGCTACGGCAATCGTTAATTTGCGATCGCAGCGCCTCTTGAAACTGAAACTGCCAGGTTAAAAAGGCTTCGGAAAGCGGCAGCACGTCTTGATTAATCACACGCTCCGGGAAAATTCGCTCCCACTGACTCAATGCGGCTACGCCTGCAATCTCTCGTTCGTCGTAAGCGCTGTAGTCGGGCAAAGTGCCCAGAGTCGCCTCTGCTCGACCGGCAACAGCCGCCACCTCTATCTCAGGTAGGCTGCGCTCGATAATGTGCCTAATCCCTGACGATAGAGCAGCCATTGTGCGAGGCGCTGTGGAGCTGTAGAGCTTTAGCGTGCGCTTGTCTGGCGTAGGCACGCCGGGTGCAACGCGGGCCGCAAGGAGCGTACCCATGAAGTTTTCAGCGACAGCCAGGCAAAGGTATTCGCGCTTAAGCTCGGCGGTTTGCTCAATCGGAATGGGGCGTAGGCTAGCTGCCAGCGTATCGGGCGGTGTCCCGGTTTGCTCACCAAGGGTATAGAGGGTGCAGCCAGCGGCCTGCTGACCGTACTTCCAAATGTCTTCCCACCAAGCGTCTCCCTTTGGCAGTTTGAGCCACAGTGTGGCAGACACCTCATGCGAGATCAAAAACTGAATAAGAGATTGAAGAGCAGACTTAAATCCACGAGGATCTACTGCAACTGCCGCTGGGATGGGATGCAAGCTAGCCAACCGAGTCTGTAGCGAAAGAGGCGACATAGCAGAATAGTCCATGAATAACCCGTTAAGAAAGTCCGAAGCACTTGCCGTTATTGACCTTTGTGAGCACCGACGCTACCAAAGCGAGGGTATGAAGTGTATGGGTAAGTCCTTACAAATTTTTTTATAAAGAATGGGGCAAAGTCAACAAATAAAAGGCACCGGGGCAAGCAACCTCAACGTTTCACTAGACTAATTGCGCTAGCTAATCAACCTCACTGAATATATAGGCCTGCGTATATCTCAGTCGTGAATAAAAGGGCCGGTAAAGCAGCAAGCATACGACCGATTAAGAAGGACTGATATTTTGGCAGGAGCTAATCTACTTAAATGTGCCCATATGTGGAATGAATCATGTCATTAATTCGGCAATTTCCCGCTTAGCCAGTTCTTAAGCGTTCGCTAAGGGCTTCGCGAGACTGTTCTCTGTCGTCAAAGTGGATCTTCTCAGTTCCTAGAATCTGGTAGTCCTCATGGCCTTTGCCCGCGATGACAATACCGTCTCCTGGCTCAGCGAGTAATATCGCGCTGCGAATGGCTTCAGCGCGATCGCATATCACCTGTCCCGCCTCTAGCGTCCCGTCAATTCCAGCCACTACATCCTGCAAAATCCGCTCGGGCTCTTCAGTGCGAGGATTATCTGAAGTAACGATGGCTCGGTCAGCCTGCTCGTAGGCAATGCGACCCATTTGAGGCCGCTTGGTGCGATCGCGATCGCCCTTCCGCAGCCAAACACACAAATCAACCTGCCGCTAATAAAAGGCCGCGCCGCCTTGAGGGCATTTTCTAGACTGTCGGGCGTATGTGCATAGTCCACAATCACGCTGATATCCTGCGCTTTGTCTGCTGATACCTGTACTCGCTCCATCCGCCCAGGCACGCCTGCAAACTGAGGCAAAGCTTTAACAATGTCTGCGAGCGACACCCCTAGATGCAGCGCCGCGCCCGTAGCCGCCAGCAAATTCTCCAGATTAAACTGACCGACCAAAGGCGATTCAAATTCTGCGCTGCCTTTTGGCGTACAGAGCGTTCCTTTAACGCCGGTAGGGCCATAGCTAAGATCTTGGGTGTATAGGTCGGCGCTAGTATCACTGATGCTGTAGGTCCAGGTTTCGTCCGAGTCGATGCGATCTATTAGCTTCTGTCCGTAGGGATCTTTTTGATTGATAATAGCTCTGCCCTTTAAGTAGTCAGGGCTAAACAGCAGGGCTTTGGCTTCGAAGTAGTCGTCGAGATCTTTGTGGTAGTCGAGATGATCCTGGGTGAGGTTAGTGAAGACGGTGACTTCAAAAGAAATGCTCCAGGCGCGGTATTGGGCTAGCGCATGAGAGCTGATTTCCATCACGGCGTTTTGGCAGTCGGCAGCTTCAGCGCTAGCTAGTTCACCCTGCAAATCTACCGGAAAGGGAGTGGTGTGGACGGCGACTTTCTCGTGGCCGGGCCAGCGGGTGTAGAGGGTGCCGAGAATAGCGGTTTTCTGCTGAGCTTGATTGAGGAAGTATTCAATTAAATGGGTGGTGGTGGTTTTACCATTGGTGCCAGTGACGCCCACCATGTTCATTTTTTGGGCGGGCTGACTGTAAAAGGCGGCGGCGACTTCGGCGCAGACTTTCGGGATGTTCTCATCGGTGAGGACGAGGGCGCTGCTGGTGTTTGGTTTGCTGGCGAGAGCTGTTGGCGTGATGAGGGCTGCGATCGCGCCTTTCTCCACCGCACTGTGCCAAAAGTTCCCGCCATCTACGCGAGTACCGGGCATGCCAATAAACAGTACGCCGGGCGTAATGGTTTGAGAATTTGTAGATAGGCCAGTGACTTCCTGGGTCCAATTTGGATGCCGTGCTGCCGCTTCCGGCACGGTGAACCCTGTTGACGTCAGCTCAGCAAACAGTTCTTTTAGCAGCATATTAGGTTCTTCTTCCCGACGCGATGCAGAGATTATGCCTCAAATGGGCCAATATATGTCTGTATCATCTGCGCTACTTTAGCTGCGGAAGCGCGCGGAGAGGGGCGTGGCAACGGTTCTTCGGTAGGGGGCGTACCATTGGGCGCTTCTGAGCTGTGAGATAGGCGACACAGAACAGGGACTTCGTACTGATACTTTTGAAACCAATCGTCGTTTTGGGTGATGTCGCGAATCTCTAGCTGAAGGGGTAGGGTTTCGAGCTTTTCCTGTAGCCCTTCGCACAAATGGCATCCAGGCTTGCTGTACATAATGAGCGTTTTCATAGCAGTTGGCGTGAGGTAGGGCGTAAATAAGAAGTAGGCACATGTGAGACCTAAATTATTGTCCCTTGCTTTTACCCTACGTAAGTTCTTTAGGTATTCTTTCGAGTGTTGATACGCCCGTTTAACCGTCTTACTCCTCACCTGATTCCGGAACGCGAACCACCCTCGAATAATTAATCACCCCTATCCCGACCGGGATAGGGGTGATTAATGGAGTAGGATTGTGAAGAATACACTATATTCATTCGACACGAGTGTGTCAAAACATTATGGTTAAGTGCATAGAAGCGCCTTCAACCTTTGCTGGTCAGGGCGTTTCAGCCAATACTCTGGGCGATGCTTCGACGCGTTCTCTGGCATCGCTGCGCCAGTTCATCACCGAGCTCGACCTCGACCAGCTCAATCAACAGTTCGCCGAGGCTACACCTCAAGAAGTCCTGGCCTGGTGCGCTCGTAATATTCCTTACGGCCTGGTGCAGACGACTTCTTTTAGCCTGCTGGCCGTAACGCATATGCTTTACACCGAGCTGAAGCATCCGATCCCTGTTTCTTTTTGGACACGCTACATCTGTTTTCTGAAACGCTAGAAACTGCGCAAAAGGCAAAAGCTACCTACGATTTGGATTTGTATACCTACAGGGTTTTAGATGCCGATAGCCCAGAGTCCTTTGCAGATCGCTATGGCGAGCAGCTGTGGGCCGAAGATATTGACCGTTTTTATGCGCTGACAAAAATTGGACCGCGAGAAAGAGCGTAGACGATTTGGAAGCCGTTGCCTGGATTACGGATAGTGTCAGGCCGGCGATCAGTTGTGAGGTTCGTCATAATCTACCGATTTTTCAGCGGGACGATCAGGGGCGCTTTTGAAGGTGAATCCCTTAGCCGCTTGGACGCGTCAAGACATATGGACCTACACTTTGAGAACGAGGTGCTCTATAACCCGCTGCACGACCAGGGCTATACCAGTATTGGCGATCAGCCGCTGACCACGCCTACCGTAGCTGATGAGGAATTAAGCGGGCTGGCGTTAACACGGCGCTGGAAAAAACAGGAAACCCGGGCGTTAACTGATAATACAGTTAATTTATCCATTTGCCTTGAAGCTGTCGTTCATTTCCTCATTCATTCGCTCATTTGATTAACCTGAATAAACAGGGTAACGCCTGACCGATGATGCAGGCATCGCCCGGCATTGCTTTCGTCTGCCGGATGATGTCTGCGCTGGAAAAATGCGAGGATGGCTGCGAACACCGGTACAAGCAGATTTAGTGTGGTTGTCAGTACAGGCGATAGGTATTTGGCGGCGTAGCTGTAGCAAAAGGTCGGAACGACGGTGGAGATGATCCCTAGTCCAACGGCGATTTTTAGAAATTCAGGTGCGATCGCTCTCCCAATTAAATCCGGCGACCCCATCAGCGTCACCGGACCCACAATCACCGCACCGATTGCAAAAGTCGTGCAAGATACCACAATCGGATTTAGCTGAAAGCCCTTCTGTGTGTACTGCTTGAAATAGGCTGCATAGCCGAGTGACACGCAGGCTGCGAGAAAAGCAAATGCTAGACCGGTGAGGTAGGTCGCGCGATCGCCCACAACGCCCTGAACCTTCGGCACCACAAATAAAAACAGCCCGACAAACGCGAGCCCCGCACCTAAAATCTCTGCGGCCACCAGCTTTTCTCCACTAACGACCTTCACTAACAGCCCAATCAGCGGTGATAGTCCTACGATGAGCGCAACATCGCTTACAGGCGCAAGCTGAAATGCCCGAACCGCAAACAGATAGTAAAACAGCATCAGGCTAGAAAGTAAGATGCCTGCTGGCTTACGGGACAAGCGCGATCGCGCCTCGGTAAACAGCGCTGGTCGAAACGTGAAGATAATAACGGTGACAACCGCTGCGTTAGGAGTATCCGAATGGAGAGGACTTCTAGCGTGGTAAATCCGGGTAGCAGCTTAATGAAAGTTCCAGTAAGTCCCCAGGTTAGCGCCGCGAGACATCCCCAGCTTAGCGCCGGTATGCGTGAGCTTTTGGCATCCATCGTAAAATCCTAATCCCGCTGCAAAGGATGTTGAGACTATACAATTAGCGAGCCCCTACTATCGCCCTATTTTCTACCCGTGAGTGCTTTCCCAAGTAACGCTTTCATCGATCCGACTGGCCAAAATCGCGCCGAGGTTGAAGCGGTGCTGCATCAGGCCGTAGCGCTGTCTTTAGATCGAAGAAATGACGCAGGCAAATCAGCGATCGCCTCTACCGGAAGCAATATCAACTGAGCGATTGAGACAGTGGGCGCAAATTCCTGAGCGGTGGGTGGGATGTAGATGCGCTGATGGGTGAGGTGCGATCGTATCTAAAACACGCCATGAACGCCGCTCATCCTGGCTACATTGGCCATATGGATTCTATTCCCACCACGCTCTCTATCGTGGGTGATTTGCTAGTGGCCGCTCTCAACAACAACATGCTCAGCGTGGAGATGTCGCCCGTCTTCTCACGACTAGAAACGCTGATGCTCAGGCAGATTGCGGCGCGCTTTGGACTGGGCGCAGACTCTGGCGGCGTGATTGTCAGCGGCGGCAGCCTGGCAACTGACGGCGCTGACCGTTGCGCGCGTAACGTCGCTTTTGACGCTGTTGAAAGAGGCATCGTTGGGCTAGCTTAAAGCCGGTCTTCTTTGTTTCAGAAGTTGCGCATACTTCAATGCAAAAAGCAGCCATGATGATGGGACTCGGTTCCGAGGCTGCTGTTCCTCTGCGCACAAACGCTAACTCTCAGGTAGATATAGCTGACCTGAAAGCTAAACTAGCCGAAGCAAAAGGCCGAGGGCAGCAGCCGTTTGCGATTGTGGCAACAGTAGGGACTACCGTAACCGGCAGTGTAGACCCGATTGAGGAGATGGGTGCGATCGCCTACTCACACAACCTTTGGTTCCACGTTGACGCAGCCTACGGCGGAGCCGTCATCTTCTCCGACGCGCACCGCAATTTGCTCTCCGGCATAGAAAAAGCCGACTCCATCACCTTCAATCCGCAAAAGTGGCTATACATCTGCAAAATCTGTGCCACCGTCTTATTCAAACGCTTCGACATCCTCAAAACGCACTTTCGCATTCGCGCCCCCTACATGAGCGACGATGCCGACTGGCCAAACCTGGGCGAATTCACAGTACAGGGCACTCGCCACGCCGACATTCTTAAGCTCTGGCTATCGCTACAGCACATTGGCGCCCTTGGCTATAGCAACATCATCGAGCGCAACTACAGCCTTACGGCGCAGTTCGTCCAACAGGTGAAGAATCGACCCTACCTACAGTTAGCCAGCGAGCCCCAGATGAATCTTGTGTGCTTTCGGTTAGCACCAGATAGAAACCGACGCTGCCCAGCAAGACGATTTGAACGCAAAATTGCAGCGCCACTTACGCTCCTCTAGCAATGCCACAAAGCAGTGTTTTTGTCTTTACCGGTCTATCGCGGCCAGCGCTGGCTCAAAGCCGTCTTGCTGAACCCCTACACAACCGCTGAAACGCTCGAATCCCTCTTCGACGCTGTAGACGGTTTTGCAGCGCAGCACCTTGTGCTTACTCAGTAGCCACTTCTTCCAGCGCAGATTCTGACGCTGCAACCTGCTGCCCCGCTAGCATCAAAGCCTTTTTCTGCATCGTCTTGAAAATGTTGTAAAACCCATTAGCTCTTGAAGGTGTCGCCAGTCAGCTGAGTTTCCTTAATAAAGTCGGGCGAGAGCTGCATAACGTCTTCCGGTGGAAGACCGTTAAGACCGTTAATCAAAAAAGCTAAGAGTCCTTTGGTAAGCTGCGCGTCTGAGTCGCCTTGAAAGCTCACTTTGCCATCTTCTAGCCCAGCGGTGATATATACCTGAGAGACACAGCCCTGAACTTTATTCTCAGGAACTTTACCTTCAGGTGAAAAAGCTTCAAGCTTTTTGGCGTACCAAAGCAGCTGCTCGTATCGCCTTTTAGGATCGCTAATTTTGGCAAATCGCTGAACAAGTTTATCGAGTTGGGCGGGGCGAGAAGCGGCAGTCATTCAAAAAACAGGATGGTTGAGGACAGTTATCTTGTCCCTTAACCATAGCGTTTATGCCGCTTCTCGACGGGACGCAGTCGTAGAAGTATTCAATAGATTCGACGAAAAGTCAGTTCGTCCAGAAAGCAGGAATCAGGCGGAGTTTAACGCTTTCTCTAGTGCTCCCTTCAGCGCGATCATCGTCACGTCTTCTTTTTGATGAACGAACCGTTGGGCGACGGTTTCAGGCTGAATGGCAGAGAGCACAACGTGGCCGAAGCTGGTGACAATGACTGCGCGGGTTAGGCGACCGTAAGTAGCATCTACTAGCTGAGTGCGGTCACGCGCGTCGGAGATAAGTCGCTTAATGGGCCGGTTACGCAGGCTTACAATAGCAACGACCAGCAAGAGGCATATTGCCCAAAATGCAATATTGCATACGGTACATGATGATAAGATAAGGGGTGGATTGAAGACGTACAGCAGGTTCTATACCTAGCTGTAAGGCTCTGCTTGTAAGGCAGCCTGAAATGTAGGGAGAAGACGCTATATAAAGAGCTTTCTAAGTAGAAAACTTTCTAAGTAGAACTCATAAGTCATATGTTCCTTAAAAGCGTTTTGGGAAACAGACTATTTGTTAGTGAATGATGAGTCATTATAGAAGCTTCTACAGGTTTCTTTTAACTGCTTTTAAGAAGATGTGTTTGAAGGGATAGACGGCGTGGATATAGGGTTAACTATGCAATATCTCGACTAAGCTTTCTCTCCGAAAATGCTTAAAAATAAGGTAAAGAGCGATTTTATACGTATTACCGATTGTCTTAATCTTAGCGAAAAAATTAGTATGCGTGCGCGCTCTTATTAGCCTTCAATAACTCAAAACTATCTATGGTTTGCCGTTCAAAAGAAGTATTCTCTCATTAAAAAATTCTGCCGCTGGTTACACTTTCTCTGTTTGATATGCCGCGTTTTTCTGTTCACTTTGTCAGCTTGTATTT